>NZ_KE150262.1:842823-1289037 GCF_000411135.1 Actinotignum schaalii FB123-CNA-2
TTCGAACCCGGTAGCTAAGGTTGTTTGCGCTGATGGTACTGCACTCGGTGGGGTGTGGGAGAGTAGGTTGCTGCCGCCATGTTTTTTAGAGTGTGTGGGGTGTTGCCTGTTTGTGGGTGGCACCCCACACACATTTAACCCGACGCGTTGGTGAATAACTCGTGCAGTGCTTGCATAATCTAGACGGAGTCAAGCACTTTGACTTAAAGTAGTTTAAGAAAGTCACGTAGTTGTGACTTTCGTCGGTTCCACCGCGTAAATGGGAACTAAACGTGGTGACCGATATTACGGTCAAGCAAGGAGCTTGACCGGAGGAAGGCTACGCCGTGTTGAAAATTAGAAAACGCGCAGCGGCTGTCACAGTCACGCTATTGCGAAAATAACACCGCGCCGGCGAAGCGGATTATTTTCAGTCCGGACGCCGATAAGACAATCTCGTTCCCGCAGCACTCAAGCAGTTTATTTGCTCTATGCGCCGCTGCCGATATCCAATTGCCAGAAAACGGCATCGATACCAGCAAGGCTACAACGATGATGGCAATGTTCAACGGTGCGGCAAAGGCGAATCCGAACGTAGCTAACTGGGATACTCGAAACGTCACCGATATTGAACAGCATGTTTCTCCATGCAACGAGCGCCGATCCGGATGTCTCTAGGTGGAACACCGGAAGAGTCACGGACATGCACTCGATGTTCAAAGGCGCTACCTCGGCTAATCCAGCCGTAACTACGTGGGACACTTCTAACGTCACCAATATGAGTGACATGTTCTACCAGGCCACACATGCAAATCCCGATGTGACTGCGTGGAAGACTGGGAATGTCACCACAATGGCAAATATGTTTTGGAGTGCAGAATCGGCTACCCCGAACGTTACGAAATGGGATACCAGCAAGGTGACAGACATGAACTCCATGTTTGCTCATGCCAAACAAGCGAACCCTGATGTTTCAAACTGGGATACCGGAAACGTCACCACGATGGCAAGTATGTTCAAGGGCGCGAAGTCGGCCAACCCGAATGTGGCCAGCTGGGATACCAGCAAGGTCACTGATATGAGTTCGATGTTCGAGAATGCTTCTATGGCTAACCCCGATACGTCGACGTGGAAGACGGGGAGTGTCACCACGATGGCGAGTATGTTTGAGTACGCGAGTTCAGCCAATCCAAACGTTGCGGCCTGGGATACCAGCAAGGTGACGAACATGAGCTCCATATTTGCTCATGCTGCCAAGGCGAATCCCGACGTCTCGAACTGGGATACCGGGAACGTTACCGATATGAGCGGGATGTTCACATGGGCTTTTGCGGCCCGCCCGAACGTCACTAATTGGGATACCAGCAACGTTACAAATATGAATAGCATGTTTGCTGTTGCGGTCTCTGCCAATCCAGACGTCTCAAAGTGGAATACGAGCAAGGTTACCGATATGGACAGCATGTTCAATATGGATAACTCGGCGCTGTTCCTCGATATTACGAACTGGGGCAACCTTCCTGCCTCAATGAATTCTGTTTTCACTACGGGGTCGCCTGCCACTATTAGACTCGCTGGTAGTCAAGTCAAAGCACTTGCGAAAGGTGAAAATAACTTTAAGTTTATGAAAGATCATCCTTTCAATATCGTGGAAGAGAGCGAATCTGCTGACGTTCCGCTTCCGCTGAGATCAGAAGCGGTGCTGGGTCAGAACGCTAACGAACTCTTCAGCATTGCTGACGAGCTTCGCGATGATGCGGTGTACTACGTGCGCCCGAACTTTATGGTTGGAGTCACGGTTGCCCCATTGAGTGTCGTGGAGGGAAGCCCGGAGCCTAGCCTGGAGCTCACGACCGATCCCGAAGGATTCGCGCCATGTCTGGAAGGCCAACCTGCCCTGACGTACACCACGGAAACTACACCCGGTGAATATCCGATTACCCAAGGAACCGTGAAAGTCAAAGCCGAATGTGCGGCGGGGTACGGAATCATATTTAAGGATTCTACGTTGACCGTAACGGCTCGAGAAGTCACGCCACCTAAGCCGACGCCGCCGGTTCCGGATCCGACTGAGCCTGTTCAGCCGACGCCGACGCCGCCGGTTCCGAATGCTGGCAATATGTTCTACGTTTCGAATAACTGGACAGCGACGGTTGCTGAGCATATGTTCTCCTACGGCCGCGCCGGTGACCAGGTGCTCGTCGGGGACTGGGATGGCGACGGCGTGGATACCTTTGCGGTGCGCCGCGGAAACATCCTGTACGTCAAGAACTCCGTGCAGGGAGGCCAGGCCGATCACGTCTTCTCCTACGGTCGCGCGAGCGACGAGATCGTCGTCGGCGATTTCGACGGAGACGGTAAGGATACTTTCGCCGTACGCCGTGGGAATGCATATCATGTCCTCAACTCGCTGCACAGCGGGGCTGCCGATCAAGTCATCTACTACGGGCGTGCTAATGATGCCGTCTACACCGGTGACTTCGATGGCGACGGCGTGGATACCTTTGCGGTGCGCCGCGGCAATATGTACTACGTCAAGAACAGTATTGCCTCGGGTGTGGCAGATAGCGTCTTCTCCTACGGGCGGGACGGTGACACCACTCTCCTGGGCGATTTTGATGGCGACGGCGTGGATACCTTTGCGGTGCGCCGCGGCAATACCATCTACGTGAAGAACTCCCTGACGCCCGGTGCTGCTGATCGGGTTCTGGCCTACGGGCGGGTTTCTGACACCCTTTACATCGGTGACTGGGATGGGGACGGTATCGATACCCCGGCGGTACGCCGCTAAATCTCCGTGACGCTCCGGCTGCGTCGTGTCCTAGCCGGGAAAGGGCCCCGCTCCGTTTCGTGAGCGGGGCCCGCTTCTATGCGCCCAGCCAATCCACGTACATAGCGACAGTTAGTCGGATGCGTCGCCAGGGCTCAACCTTGCCCTAAGGGTGTGGTACCGTCCGATACATGATTGGCACGCCGCTCCCGGATAGCGATATGCACGCGGGTTGCTCGCGGGGGCTGGCTGCGCCGTCGTACCCTCAGGTACACGCGAAATGGAGGTAAGAATGAAACGTTGGGGAGCGCTGTGCGCGGTGCTCACACTCGCCCTGAGTGCATGCGGGACAACCGTGACAACAGAAGGGAATTCCCCGAAGCAGCCCGGTGCATCAGCGTCGGCAACGCCAGCGACACCGCCCACGCCCACCACCGCGGCGCCCGTGCCCGATCCGCGTAGCCTCACCGGGATGGCGACCGTCGCCCCGCTCCCCGAACCGCATCCGAGCGTACCTGCCGCGGTCAATCTTCCCGTCACCATCACCGACGCCAGCGGTGCGAAAATTACCGTGACCGATGCATCGCGGGTTGTCACACTCGATATGTCCGCCGCAATTTCGCAAACGCTTCTCGCCCTCGGGCTGGGCAATACCATCGCCGGGCGCACCATCTCCGATACCGAGCCGAGCCTGGCGAGCGTACCGGTCGTCACCGAAAGTGGGCACACCGTCAATGCCGAGGCGGTGCTGCGCCTCGCACCCACCCTTATTCTTACCGACGGCACCATCCGCGGGGCCGAAGGCGCCCTCGCCCAGCTGGAAGCATCCGGTATTCCGGTGGTGCGCCTCTCACGCGCAACAAAGTTCGACGACGCGCCCGCACGCGCGGCGGAAGTCGCCCGCGCCGTGGGAGCCGGGCAGGCCGGCGAAGAACTGGCCGCCCAGATCTCTACATCCATCGCGCAGGCGCGGATCGACGTAGCGCAGCTCGCCCCAGCCGATCCGCTGCGCATGGTCTTCCTCAATATTCGCCCGCAAGCCGGACTTTTCATGCTGCTCGGCAGCGAATCGGGCGCCAGCGATGTGATCGATGCGATAGGTGGGCGTGATATGGCCGGGGAAGCGGGAGTCACCCAGGCCAGGCCCGCCAGCCAGGAAGCGCTCCTCGTAGCTAACCCGGAAATTATTATCGTTATGACCAACGGGTTGAGCGCGCTCGGCGGGATCGAGGCGCTCGAAGGGCAGCCCGGGATCTCGCAAACCGAAGCGGGGAAGAAACAGCGCGTGCTTGCCATTCCCGATAACCTTGCCCTCGGCTTCGGTCCGCAAAGTGGCGATTTGATTCGGGCAATGGGCCAAGCGCTCTACACTGCCCAGTAGTGGGAACACCCCGACCGGTCATGGGGCATAACGGAGCCCGGCGGTCGGAACACATCGCCACTAGCGGGACAACGCGGGCGGTCAGTATGTCCGCGCGGTAGAAAAGCACGAAAGGATAGTGAGAGGATGACCGTGGCCCAGCGCCCTAGCTCGCGCGGGGCGGATCCTATTTCCGCACCCGGGCGCCGCGCCGCACTTATCGCGGCCTTCCTGCGCCTGGCCACCATCGCGGCGATTATTGCCGGTTACGTGACGGCGGCCCATGCCAGCGCGGGGGTTGTCGGTGTAGCGGGTGGCACGGTGGTGCCGCCTGGCACCGGCACCCTGTGGCTCGCTGCCGGCTTCTTCGTGGTTGCCGGTGCCTGCGCCATTGCTGAACGCGTGGGGAGTACCGGTGCAGCTCGCGCGGAAGAACGCCGGCTGCGCGCTCTGCTTCTGGATCGTACTTTTACGCTTGCCCGCACCGGCACCCCTACGCCCTATACTGCTGGGCGGCTCCTGCCGCTCCTCACCGATAGCGTCGAGCGGATCACCAACTACCGGCAGGGCTACGTGGGTACTACCATCGGCGCGCTGCTTGCCCCGTTCCTCACCCTTACCTTTATTGGTGTGGCCATCGACCCGGTCATTGGATTCGGTGTCATGGCGGCACTCCCGCTTATTCCCGCAGGTATCGGAATTTTCTTCCGTTTCTTCCGCCGCGCCTCCAGCGAATCACGCCGCGCGCGTGACACCCTCGTGGATAGCTACCTCGACGCTATCCGCAATATGACCACTATCCGCCTCTTTAACGCTGGGGAACGCGTCGAAGCGGACCTGGCCCGCCGCGGGGAAGCTAACCGGCGCGCCATTATGCGGATGCTGGCCGGTAACCAAATTGTCATTATTGTTATGGACGGCCTGGTCGGCCTCCTCCTCATCTGCCTCACCGCCGGGCTCACCACCGCCCGCGCCGCGCACCTCGCACCGTGGCAGGCACTCGCCGTGGCCTTGCTCGCGGTGGTTCTTCTCGAACCGCTTTCGCAGGTGGCCGGATTCTTCTACATTGGCATGGGCGGGCGTGCCGCCCAAAAAGCCATCACTCGTTACCTTTCCATCGCTCCGCGTATGTTGCACGACGGCGCAGCTGCGGCACCCAGCACCGTTGCGAACGACGGCGCCACCTCGCCCGCCAGTGCTGCCCCGCTCATCACCGTGAAGAACGCGGCGGTGAATTACGGGCGTGAAGAGGTCCTCACCGAGGTAAACCTGCGCGTGGAGCGCGGGGAGCGCCTCGCGATTGTGGGGGTGAGCGGAGCCGGGAAATCCACCCTGCTCGCCCTGCTGCGCGGCGCTTTACGCCCGCAGGCCGGGAGTGTGCAGGTAGCCGGGGCACGGGTGGATGCCGGCGGTGGTGACCTGGCGCAGTTGCGCGCGCGCAGCGCCGTCGTCGCTCAAACAACGTGGATGTTTACCGGAACCATTGCAGATAACCTGCGTCTGGCACGCCCGGATGCCACCGCGAAGCAGATGTGGGATGCTCTCGAGCGTGCCCAGGTGGCTGCAGACGTGGCGCGCATGCCGGAGGGGCTCGATACGTATCTCGGCGAGGATTCCGCGCTGATTTCCGGTGGGCAGGCCCAGCGTATCTCGCTAGCGCGGGCATTTTTGGCCGGCCGTACCCTGCTGCTCCTTGACGAACCCACCGCGCAGGTCGATGTGGAATCCGAGGACCGGATTTGCGCGGCGCTGGCGGGGCTCGGGCCCGAGTACACGCTCGTTATGGTCACGCACCGTCCCGCGCTAGCGGCGCTCGCTGATCGGGTGGTGCGGCTCCGCGACGGAATTCTCGAGGAGGTCAGCGATGTCCACGCCGAATAACAGCGCAACGCCGCGCGGGAATGGTGCGCGTGAGAGCAACGGCGCCGCGCCGGGGCTGCGCACCGTGCTGCGCTGGCTGCTTTCCCTCACCCGCCCCGTTCACGGCCCGCTCGCGCTCTCCACCCTCTGCCGGGCTGCCGGCCAGGTGGCTGATATCGGGCTTTTCGCGGTGGCGACCTACGGAATGGTGGCGGCCGTGAGCAGTGGCGGGGGAGCGGGCTTCCTCTGGCTCGTGGCCCTTCTCGCGCTCCTCAAAGCGGGCCTGCGCTATCTCGAACAATTCACCGGGCACTACGTGGCTTTCCGGGCCCTCGAGCTGCTGCGCACCCGTGTTTTCGCCAGCCTGTGGCCCAAGGCCCCCGGAATTATGGCCCGCTCGCGTTCGGGGGATATGGTTGCCTCGCTCACCCGCGATATTGACCGTATCGAAGTGGTCTACGCTCATACGGTGGCGCCGGTGGTCTGCGCCTATGTGCTCACCCCCGCCGCGATGCTGGTGGGAGGCGCGGTGCTCGGCTGGAGCGCGATGGCGCTGCCGGTGGTGGCCACGGCGCTCGCACTTGCGGTTATCCCTTACGCGGGTACCCGGCGCGCGATTGATGCGACGACGGCGCAACTAGCCGCCCGCGCCGACCTAGCCGCGCATGTGACCGATTCGCTCTACGGCCTCGAAGACGTGCTCGTCTTCGGGCGCACTGCCGACCGCATGGAGGAAACAGCCGCACTCGGCGCGAAGGTTGCCAGCAGCGGGTCTTTGCCCGCCTGGGTGGCCGGACTGCGCCGCGGGGCCAATATTCTTGCCGCCGGAATGAGCGCGGCGTGGATTATCGCGGCGGGCCTGAGCGACCCGACTATCTCCCTGCCGCTCGCTGCGGCTGGCGCGGTGGCGGCACTGCGTGTATGGGAAGGCCCCCAGGCTCTCGAAGATGCGGCGTCGTCCCTCGATGCTTCGCTCGCGGCCGCGCGGCGCATTTATACCCTCGCGCACGCGCCCCAACCGTGCCCGGACGGCTCCGGTATCCTCATGCCCGAACGCGGCCTGTCCGTAGAATTCGACGACGTTCGCTACACCTACCCGGAGCGCGAACGCGAGGTGCTGCGCGGGGTGAGTCTGCGCATTCCTGCCGGCTCCCACACCGTGCTGGCCGGGCGATCCGGCTCGGGCAAATCCACCCTGGTCCATCTAGTGGAACGTTACGATGACCCGACATCTGGGACGGTGCGCATCGGTGGGATTCCCACCACGGATCTCAAAGTCGCCTCGCTGCACTCCTGCGTGGTGGGCGTTTCCCAAAAAAGCCAGATCGTGGCCGGGACGATTGCCGATAACCTGCGCCTGGGAGTCCCGAGCGCCACCGAAGTTGAACTGTGGCGTGCCCTCGCCGTCGCAGGGCTGGAGGGCGATGTGCGGGCCATGCCGGAGGGCTTAGCGACTCGGGTGGGAGGCGGTACCTCGCACGGCCGACCCACCGGATACGCGCTTTCGGGAGGGCAGGTGCAGCGGCTGTGCCTGGCCCGTGCGGTGCTCATGCGCCCGGCCGTTCTCATCCTCGATGAATTCGCCGCAGCCCTCAATAGGGAACTCGAAGCCGGGATTCGAGCTAAGCTGCGCGCCGCACTCCCCGATGCAACCATTATTGAAGTGAGTCACCGCCTTGATGCGGTGCGCGAAGCGGATACCGTGGCCGTGCTTTCGAGCGGGCGCCTGGTGCTGACCGGCCCACCCGCCGACATCACCGAAGCCCGGGTACGCGCAGCGGTGCGGGAGAACAGCGCCGCGGTCGACGGGGCGGCGCACCGTGAGGTAGCGGCGGACACTGCCATGCATCCGGGGAATGCGGTGAATAATGCGCCCCGCGCGCCGCGCCATTAGCGCTCCGTACAACATTAAGGCAAGATAGACAGGATGAGTGGACAGCGCGGCAACCAGCGGCACGCGGCCACCGCGCTCGCCGCGGTGGCTAGCGCGCCAGTCATGCCCGCGCTCCCCGCCGGCATTAAAGCACGCCGCCGCCGGCGTATCTGGACCTTCCTCATCCTCATCGCGCTCCTTGCGCTGGGAATGCTCCTCTCCGCGCACCTGGGCCAATTCCCCGTGACCGTGGGGGATGTGGCGCGCGGTATCGCCGCCCGTTTCGGGCTGGCCGCGCCCCCGGAAGATCCCCTTGTTATGGCGGCGCTCTGGAATATTCGCTTTCCCCGTATCTGCCTAGGAATCCTGGTGGGCGGGGCGCTCGCGGTGGCCGGCGCTGTTATGCAGGCAGTTTTCTCCAATCCTCTGGCTGAACCGGGAATTATCGGGGTCTCGTCCGGATGCGCTTTCGGGGCCGCTCTCACCATGGTTTTTATTCCCGGGGCGCTGGGTGGGTTATCGGTACCGCTGGGCGCCTTCGTTGCCGGGCTTGTCACCTCCGCCACCGTCTACCTGCTGGCGCGCTCGCAGGGGCGAGCTGAAACTCTCACCCTGGTGCTCACCGGCATCGCGGTGACCGCGGTGGCTTCCGCGCTTACCTCCATCGCCACCTACCTGGCTGATACCAATGCCCGCGAACAAATCGTGTTCTGGCAGATGGGATCGCTGGCCGGGGCTTCCTGGTTCCAGGTGGCCGTGGTGGGTGCGGTGGTCGGCATCGGTATCCTCGGTGCCCTCGGGCTGGCCGGCCGCCTCGACCTGCTCAGCTTGGGGGAGCGGGAAGCCGGGCACGTGGGCGTGAACGTCGCGGCTTTGCGGGCCGCCGCTATCGTCCTCACCGCCATCCTGACCGCCGCCGCCGTGTGCTTTGCCGGGGTTATTGGCTTCGTGGGACTTATTGTCCCGCACGTGCTGCGCCTCCTCATGGGGCCGATGAACCGCATGCTTATCCCCGCCGCGCTGCTGGGCGGGGCGGTGCTCCTCACCTACGCCGATCTCGCGGCCCGCACCCTCGTGCCCTTCGCGGAACTCCCCATCGGGATCTTCACTGCCCTGGTGGGTGGCCCCACTTTCTTCATCCTGCTACGCAAGAACCTGCGAGGTGCCCGTGGTTGATCTCTTCTCCGCCGCGGGTGGGCCGGCCGGGGCACTCGTGGCCGAGCATCTCAGCTTCGCCTACGGTACCCACCGGGTTCTCCACGACGTCAGCATCACCGCCCAGCCCGGGCGGGTTCTCGGGGTGCTCGGCCCCAATGGCACCGGCAAATCCACCCTGCTGTCGCTCCTCGCCGGCGATCTTTCCCCCACCTGCGGGCAGGTGCGCATCGGCGACACCTCCGTTTCCTCCCTTTCCTGGCGGGAATTGGCGCGCATGCGTGCCGTTATGCCCCAAAACTCCACTTTCCCCTTCGCCTACCTGGTGCGCGACCTGGTAGCCATGGGCCTCGGATCCGGGAACGGGGCCGGCACCGGGGGAACAGCGGCCGACGCTATTATTGACGCCGCTCTGCGCGTCGCCGATGTGACCCACCTCCAGGATCGCGACGTCACCCGCCTCTCGGGCGGCGAGCAGGCCCGGGTCACCTTCGCGCGGGTGCTCGCCCAGCGCGCCGGGGTGGTGCTCCTCGATGAGCCGACCGCCGCTCTCGATATTTCCCACCAGCAGCGCCTCCTCGAGCTGTGCCGGTGCCTGGCGGCCGGCGGGCATACCGTCGTCGCCGTGCTGCACGATATCCAGCTGGCCGGCGCGCTCTGCGATGACGTGGTGTTGCTGCGCCACGGCCGGGTGGAGGCGGCTGGCACTCCGCGCCAGGTACTCAGCTCGGAGCTACTGACCCGGGTCTACGAATGGCCGATACGAGTGGAGACTCTGCGGGATGGGACCATCGTCGTCGTTCCCACCACCGCGACCATGTCCGCAAAGTGAGAAGGCAATTCTCACTACGTGGACACGGCTAGACTAAAGATCACGGCGGCATCGCCCGCCACCACAACACACGATACGAAGGGGAACTATGGCGCAGCTGCGATCGGCAACCTCAACAACAGGCCGGAATATGGCCGGGGCGCGGGCGCTCTGGCGCGCTACCGGGATGGGCTCGGAAGATTTCGGCAAGCCGATTATTGCCATCGCTAATTCCTTCACCCAATTTGTTCCCGGGCACGTGCACCTCCGTAATGTCGGGAAAATCGTGGCGGATGTTATCCAGGCAAACGGCGGGGTGGCGCGCGAATTTAATACCATCGCTGTGGATGACGGCATCGCCATGGGCCATGACGGCATGCTCTATTCGCTGCCCAGCCGCGAAATAATTGCCGACTCCATTGAATATATGTGCAATGCGCATACCGTGGATGCCCTCGTTTGCATTTCGAATTGCGATAAAATCACGCCCGGCATGCTCATCGCCGCCATGCGCCTGAATATTCCCACAATTTTTGTGTCCGGTGGTCCCATGGAAGCGGGCAAGCCGGTGGAAGGCGTCGTCGACCATAATATTGACCTCATCGACGCGATGGCCCTGGCCGTGGACGATTCCATCACGGACGACGAACTCGCGCGAGTGGAGGAAAACGCCTGCCCCACCTGCGGTTCCTGCTCGGGAATGTTCACCGCGAATTCCATGAATTGCCTAACCGAAGCGCTGGGCATGTCCCTGCCCGGCAACGGTTCCACCCTTGCCACCGCTACTCGGCGCCGCCGGCTTTTCGAAGAGGCCGGGAAACGTATCGTTGCGCTCACGAAACGTTTTTATAACGACGACGACGCCAGCGTGCTGCCGCGCAATATTATGACGAAAGCGGCTTTTACCAATGCCATGTCCATGGATGTGGCCATGGGGGGCTCCACCAATACCGTGCTTCATATTTTGGCCATCGCCCAGGAAGGCCACGTGGATTTCACGCTTGCGGATATTGATGCGCTCTCGCGCCGGGTGCCCTGCATGGTTAAGCTCGCCCCGAATTCCACCGAATTCCATATTCAGGACTTCCACCGCGCCGGCGGGATTCCGGCGCTGCTCGGGGAAATGTACCGGGCGGGGATGCTCGATGATTCGGTGCACTCGGTGCATTCCGATGATCTGAAATCCTGGTTGGAAACCTGGGATATTCGTGGGGTGGCACCCTCGGAGCAGGCCCGTGATCTTTTCAGTGCCGCGCCGGGGAATGTGCGCACCACCCGCGCATTTTCGCAGGACTCCACCTGGGAAAGCCCGGATGTGGACGGGGAACACGGGTGTATTCGCAGCGCAGATCACGCCTATACCGAGGATGGCGGGCTGTGCGTGCTGCGCGGGAACCTCGCGGAAGACGGTGCGGTTATTAAGACGGCCGGGATTAGCGAAGAGCTTTTCCATTTCGAAGGGCGGGCCCGAGTGGTCGATTCCCAAGAGGCCGCCGTCGAACTTATTTTATCCAAGGCGGTGGAGCCGGGCGATATTGTGGTGATCCGCTACGAGGGCCCCAAGGGTGGGCCGGGAATGCAAGAAATGCTCTATCCCACCTCCTACCTCAAGGGCCTGGGGCTCGGGAAGGTCTGCGGGTTGATTACCGACGGGCGTTTTTCCGGGGGAACTTCGGGTCTGTCCATCGGGCACGTTTCCCCCGAGGCTGCCGCAGGCGGCAATATTGCGCTGCTGCGCGAAGGGGATCGTATTATTATCGACGTTCCCACCCGGCTACTTGCCATGGACGTATCCGAAGAAGAACTGGCCGAGCGGCGTGCCCAGATGGGGGAGCTGCCCTGGCGTCCCGAGAAGCGGGACCGGCACGTTTCCAAGGCGTTGCGGGCCTACGCCATGATGACCACCTCGGCGGATCGCGGGGCGGTGCGGGTGGTGGACGGCCGCGTGGACTAAGGCGCCACGGTGCGCGCCGGGCTGCGGCCAGTGGTCACGCCCGGCGCCTCCACGATGCCGCGTTCACACGAGCCCCGGCGCGGTATTCGTTACTATTCGTTACTCGTCGAAGGCAGGGCTGAGCTCGTGGGGTGGCTCCATAAGCCAGTGCCGGTCCGTGATCATGCGCGCGGCGGCAACCCCCGCACCCACCGCGCAAATCACCAGAACCACATTCGTGAGCGCGCCGGCGGCCTGGGCAATCTGCCCGGCATTAATGGCGTGCAGGCCGCGGAAAAATACCACTCCGGGAATCATGACGACGACGGCTGGTACGCTCAGGGACACCCGGGAAAAACGGGTGCGGCGAGTGAGCAGATGGGCGAGCACCCCGGCGCCCAGGGCCGCGAGGAAAACCGCGGCCACATTATAGAAACCGGCATCCTGGGCGCTGAGGCGCGCGGCATTGACAATCGCGCCGATAGCGCCGGCCAGCAGCGCCGCACCTTGCTCCGCGGTAAAGAGCATGGCGAAACCGTAGGAGGCCACGAAGGTTGCGGCGCCGCGCGCCAAGGCCAACCACGGTTCGGGGATCACGTAAGCAGCGTGCGGGGCAATATCAGTATCGAAAAGGACAGTGACCACCCACACCGCCATCCCGGCGGCCAGCATGAGCATGGTGACATAGGCCCCGCGGGTCAGGCCGGCGGAAAAATCAGCGCGAATAGTATCGAGCATCGCGGTGACCAGTGGAAAACCGGGAATGAGGAAGAGGAGGGCGGAAACCACCCCGGCCTCGTGCACCACCGCGATATGCCACGCGGCTTCAGCCACCCCCACCGTGGCGAGATACAGCACCGCAGCTAGCGCTCCTACCAGGAACCAAATCCCGAAGTGGTTCACGAGGCGGCGAGCTAACCAGCCGCGCGCCGCCTGCCCCGCGCTCGCCGCGAAGAAAACCGCGGAGCATTCCACCACCCCGCCTCGGTTGAGGAAACAGAAACAGGCGCAGGCAAGCCCGGATACCAGGGCGAGTAACCAGGCCGGGTAGGTGCGGGCCCGCGCTATTGCATCGTCGAGGGTGCTTGTGACCCGCGCGGGAGTCGAGCCGTCCGGGAGGGCATCAATGGCCGTAATAAGCGCGTCGATACGGGCGGCGTTTACCCCGAGGGCGCGCTGTTCCCCGGTGAGAGTGCACACATCCCCGTAGCCGTAGCAGGTGAGCGTGATTTCGGTGAAGGATACCGCGGCGTGGGTCGTGCGGATTCCCAGGGCGTGTGCGGTGCGTTCCATCGAGTGTTTGACCCGGTAGGCGGAGGCACCGCTCGCCAGGAGTAGCAATCCGGCGCGCAGTACCGCCCGCGCGGCATAGCGCAGATGGCTGGGTTGCTGCGGCGCAGGGGGCCGGTGTGAAAACGTCACGCGTCCAGGGTACGCTTCCCGAAAAACTCCGGAAAACTGTCCGAACAATGAAACCGAAATCCACGATGTGAGACAGATTGATCTTTTTAGCGTTCGCGGACCGCGCTCCGGTAGTCTGAAAGGCATGGCTCAGATTCTTCTTATTATCGTAGTGAGGTAGCGCGCACCACCGGTTGCGCGCTCCCCTCACGTGAGGGGATTTTTTATGCGCTAACCACCACAGCTAGCCACCCCGCTCGGCACTCCAGGAGAACAGGCCCGAAGAACCAGGTGAATCAGGTTGAAGGAGGAACCATGGCCGCATCCGAGATGAATGCATCCGCGATGGGCGCGTCGGCCGCGTCTCACCGGGACCAGCCCGGTGAGATCCGCGAAAAAATGGACGGCGCCCGCGCCATTGTCCGCACCCTAGCGGAACTCGGTGTGGATGTCGTCTTCGGGCTGCCCGGCGGAGCTATTTTGCCCACCTATGACCCGATGTACGATAGCGATTCGCCGCGCCATATCCTGGTGCGCCACGAACAGGGTGGGGGCCACGCGGCCGAAGGCTATGCGCTGGCAACCGGGCGCGTGGGTGTTGTGATGGCCACCTCCGGGCCGGGGGCAACGAACCTCGTCACCCCGCTGCTGGATGCCAATATGGATTCCGTCCCGCTGGTGGCGATCACCGGGCAGGTGGGGGCCGCGGCCATCGGAACCGACGCTTTCCAGGAAGCCGATATCGTGGGTGCCACCATGCCCATGGTCAAGCATTCTTTCCTCGTGACCGACGCCGCTGATATTCCGGCCCGCCTGGCAGAAGCTTTTTACCTCGCGGCGAGCGGGCGCCCCGGCCCCGTCCTCGTGGATATCGCGAAATCCGCCCAGAACCAAGAAACAGAATTTGTGTGGCCCCCGCGCCTGGACCTACCCGGATACCGCCCGGCCGGCGAACCGGATCCCGCTGCCGTCCGCGAGGCGGCCCAACTTATCGCCACCGCGAGCCGCCCCGTGCTCTACGTGGGAGGCGGGGCCGTGCGCGCCCGGGTCTCCCGCGAGGTCACCGAACTGAGCGATCTCACCGGTGCCCCGGTGGTCACCACCCTGCCGGCTCGCGGCACCGTACCCGATTCCCACCCCCACAACCTGGGGATGCCGGGCATGCACGGTACTGTTCCCGCGGTGGGCGCCCTCCAGCGCAGCGATCTCATCGTGGCGCTCGGGGCGCGTTTCGATGATCGCGTTACCGGGGCGCTTGACGGTTTCGCGCCGCGGGCAAAAGTTATCCACCTCGATATTGACCCGGCGGAAGTCTCCAAGAACCGCACCGCGGACGTGGCCATTATCGGTGATTTGGCGCAGTCCGTTCCCGCCCTCCTCGAGGCGGTGCGCGCGGCTCGCGAACAGTACGGGGAAGCGAATCTGGAACCGTGGTGGGGGTACCTCAACCGCCTGCGGGATACCTATCCGGCCGGCTACACCCCCACGGAGGACGGCCTTGTTTCCCCTCAGTATGTGATCGAGCGTCTGGGCGCCGTGGCGGGCAGTGAGGACACCATCTGGGTGACCGGGGTGGGGCAGCACCAAATGTGGGCCTCGCAATTCCTCCATTTCGAGCACCCGCACCGCTGGCTTTCCTCCGGGGGCGCGGGCACCATGGGCTACGGGATCCCGGCCGGTATGGGCGCGAAAGTGGGTCAGCCCGAGCGCACCGTGTGGGTGATTGACGGCGACGGCTCCTTCCAGATGACCAATCAGGAACTGGCCACCTGCCGCCTCAATAACATCAATATCAAAGTGGCCGTTATTAATAACTCCTCGCTGGGGATGGTGCGCCAGTGGCAGACCCTTTTCTACGACGGGCGCTATTCTTTCACCGATCTGGAAACTGGGAACAACACCCGCCGTATCCCCGATTTCGTCAAACTTGCCGAAGCCTATGATTGCGCGGCCTGGCGCGTGGAGAAGAAGGACGACGTCGACACTGCCATCCAGCGCGCTATGGAGATCAATGATCGGCCCGTCGTTATCGACTTCATTACCTCCCCGGATGCGGAGGTGTGGCCGATGGTCGCCGCCGGGGTATCCAATGATGAGATTATGTACGCCAAGGGGCTGCGCCCCGAAGTGGATGAGAACTTCGCGTGAGTAGCGCACTGTCGCCGCTCGAGCCGCCACGAAAGGAAGGATAACAATGCCGCAGCGCCACACGCTCTCCGTACTGGTGGAGAATAAACCCGGAGTGCTCACGCGGGTGGCCGGGCTCTTCGCCCGCCGCGCGTTCAATATTCATTCGCTCGCCGTGGGAGAAACGGAAAACCCGGCGCTCTCGCGTATCACCGTGGTGGTCGACGCCGCGGTACAACCCCTCGAGCAGGTGGCCAAACAGCTCAATAAGCTGGTCAATGTCATCAAAATCGTGGAATTAGACAGTGAGGAAGCGGTGCTGCGCCGCCTCGTCCTCATTAAAGTTGGCGCTGATGATACAACCCGTTCCCACGTGGTGCAGGTCGTGGACCTTTTCCGCGCCCACGTGGTCGATATGGTGCCGGATGCCGTGACCATTGAAGCCACCGGATCCGACCGCAAGATCGGAGCCCTGCTCACCGCCCTGGAGCCCTACGGGATCCGGGAAATTGTGCAGTCGGGAACCGTGGCGCTCGGGCGCGGAGCGCATTCGCTTTCCGAACGGGTCACCGCCGATATGGCGGGAGACCCCGGGGACTTCCCGGAGGCGCTCGCCCGCGGGCGCATCTAGCCGCAGTGGCGCGCGGCGAAGATAAGCGGCGTCGTCGTATATGCGGCGCACCTACAGCGTGCGCGGCGCCGCACTACCGCAACGAAACCGAAACCGAAAAACCGCAACCGCGGGGCCTGGCCCCGACCAACAAAAGGAGAAAACCATGGCAGAAATCTTCCATGATGCCGATGCCGATCTGTCCCTCATCCAATCGAAGAAGGTTGCCATTATTGGCTACGGTTCGCAGGGGCACGCGCACGCGCTCAACCTGCGCGACTCCGGCGTGGACGTGGTGGTGGGCCTGCGCGAAGGCTCGAGTTCCGTGGCGAAAGCGCAGGAACAGGGCCTGACGGTGCGTTCCGTGGCCGATGCCACCAAGGACGCTGACGTCGTCATGATTCTGGTGCCGGATCAGACCCAGCGTGGGCTGTGGGCCGCGGAAATCGAGCCGAATCTCAAGGCCGACGCCGCGGTGTTCTTCGCCCACGGTTTCAATATTCACTACGGATATATCAAGCCCGCTGCCGGCCACGATGTGTGCATGGTGGCTCCCAAGGGCCCGGGGCACACGGTGCGCCGCCAGTACGAAGACGGGCGCGGAGTGCCGGTGCTCGTGTGCGTGGAACAGGATGCCTCCGGGCAGGCCTGGGACGTGGCCCTGTCCTACGCCGCCGCGATTGGCGGCACCCGCGCCGGCGCCATTAAGACCACCTTCAAGGAAGAGACCGAAACGGACCTCTTCGGCGAGCAGACCGTGCTGTGCGGCGGGGTTTCCCAGCTCATCACCTACGGTTTCGAAACGCTGGTGGAAGCCGGATACCAGCCGGAGATGGCCTACTTTGAGGTGTGTCACGAACTCAAGCTCATCGTTGACCTCATTAACGAAGGCGGGCTGACCAAGCAGCGCTGGTCCTGCTCGGATACGGCCGAATACGGCGACTATGTGTCCGGCCCGCGCGTTATCACCCCGGATGTCAAGGAACATATGAAGGAAGTGCTGGCTGATATCCAGAACGGTTCCTTCGCCAAGCGCTTCATTGACGACCAGGATGCCGGCGCCCCCGAATTCAAGAAGCTGCGCGCCGAGCACGAAAGCCACCCGCTCGAGGCCACCGGGCGCGAGGTGCGTTCCATGTTCGCGTGGAATACCGATGTGGACGCCGATTACACGGACGGGCAGACCGCCCGCTAAGCGCAGCATTGCCGTTCCCAGGTGGGGCGGCTAGGATGAGCGCCAGTTAACCGGCCCGCTCGCGGCAAGGTACCGCGGGTGGGCCGGTTTGTACGAGCTGAGTTCTACTGTGAGAAAGGCCGCAGATGCGTCGTCGTTCCGCTTTTGCTTTCCTCGGGGTACTGGCCTTCGGCCTTGCCGCCTGCACCGATACGTCCGATGCACCGGGGGTGAAACCTACCGTGGCCGCGACCACCGATAGTACGACGGCGCCCAGCGGGCCCACCGCCAGCGCGACTCCTAGCGCGAGTAAAGAGCCCGCTCATCTGGTGCCTATCCAACGCGGAGCCAATGTGGTCACGGAGAAAATTCCCGCGCCTCTCGATCAATGGGGTGGTATTTCTATCGGGGCTGATGGTGTGGCCGGAAGCGTCAATGAAGGCAAGCCGGTGGTGCGGGTGTATTCCGATTATTGGTGCCCCTGGTGCAATGACCTGGTACGCGACCACGGTGAAGAACTCATCCAGATGGCCAAGGACGGGAAAATCACGCTGGTCTACCACCCGAATATGCGCTTCGAGGAATCGCCCTACAGTGTCAAGGGGGAGCAGGCCGAAGTGTGGTTCGCGGTCAACGCCCCGGATAAATACCTTGATTTCCACGAGCTGCTCTACAAAGAAGGCTCCATCCCGGTGGTGAAACACGCGGACCGCGCCGAACGCCAGCAGCCCGACCCGGCCTTGATTGAACAATTTGCTACTCGGGTGGGTCTTGACGCCGCGCAGCTGGAGAGCCTGCGTGCCACGCTGGCCGCGGATGAGTACCTTCCCCTTCTCAAGCAACTACGCGAGCAATTCCTCGCCGACGGCATGAAGTACATTCCCGCCGTTGTTATTGACGAGAAGCTGGTGAGCGATCCGAATAACGGCAACCTGGACCAGTTCCTCGCGCCCTTGAAGTAGGTGGTGGCGGTAGCGCGTGGCGGTGGCTGGTTGTGGCGCGTGGCAGCGACTGGTTGCGGCCCGCAGGGGTGACCGGTTGTAGCTCGCGGGGCACGGAGTGCGAAAAAACTGTCGCAGGGGCGTGGCACAATAGAGGCCATGAAAGCCATTATGACTGTGACCGGGGTGGATCGCACCGGGATTATCGCGGCCGTTTCCGCTGAACTTGCTCGCCTCGGGGTGAATATTATCAACGTCACCCAAACCCTCATGGATGAGTACTTCACTATGATCCTCGAAGTTGCGCTTCCGGAGGGTAGCTCCATTACCCAGGTGCAGCAGGCCATGGCGGAACTGGGCGGCGCGGAAGCGCTGGAAATCCACGTGCAGGCGGATTCGATTTTCCGCGCCATGCATCGCGTCTAGCCCGGTCTGGTGGATAGGCTGGCCCGGTGCGTAAAACTGGCCGGCGCACCGGAACAGGCACAGCGATATGCACTGGAACAGACACGGCAACGTGCACGGGAACTCGCACAGGAACGGGAGAATACCTATGTATGCCAGCAGTGAGCCCACTGCCCAAAACATTCTGGAAACCCTCGCGATGATCCGCGAGGACCGCCTCGATATCCGTACCGTCACCATGGGGATTTCCCTGCTGGACTGCGCGGATTCGGATGGCGAGCGCGCTCGCGAACGGGCCCGCGCCCGCATTATGGAGCGGGCCGCGCGCCTGGTGCCGGTAGCGCGGCAGATCGAAGCGGAACTGGGTATCCCCATTATTAATAAGCGCATTTCCGTGACCCCGATTGCTTTAGTGGCCGCGGCAAGCGGGGAAAAGGACCTTACCCCGTGGGCGGTGATGCTTGATGAATGCGCCCGGGAAATCGGCGTGGATTTCGTGGGCGGGTTTTCCGCCCTGGTGGAAAAGGGCATGACGCGCGCGGATGAGGCGCTCATCGATTCCATTCCTGCCGCGCTGGCCGCCACCTCGGTGGTGTGCTCCTCCGTCAATATCGGAACCTCACGCGCCGGAATTAATATGAGCGCGGTTGGGCGCATGGGGGAAACCATTTGTGAGCTTGCCGCCCGCACGGAAAAGGGCTCCGGGGCTGCTCGGCTGGTCGTTTTTGCTAACTCGGTGGGGGATAACCCCTTTATGGCCGGGGCTTTCCACGGGGTAGAAATGCCCGATTGTGTGGTTTCCGTGGGGGTATCCGGGCCGGGTGTTATTACCCGGGCAATTACGGCGGCAGCAGGGGCATCCTTCGATGAACTCGCGGAAGAAATCAAGCGCAGCGCTTTCAAAATCACCCGCATGGGCGAACTGGTCGGGCAGCTTGCCGCGCAGCGCCTCGGGGTGCCTTTCGGGGTTGTTGACCTCTCTTTGGCTCCCACCCCGGAAGTCGGCGATTCGGTGGCACGCGCCCTGGAAGCCATGGGCCTGGAACGCGTGGGAGCCCACGGCACCACGGCGGCCCTCGCGCTTCTCAATGATGCGGTGAAGAAAGGCGGGCTCATGGCCTGCTCGCACGTGGGCGGCCTCTCCGGGTCCTTCATCCCCGTCTCCGAAGATGAAGGCATGATCGAAGCGGCGCGGCTCGGCGCTATTAGCCTGGCCAAACTCGAAGCCATGACCGCTATTTGCTCGGTGGGCCTTGACATGATCGCGGTGCCCGGGGATACCCCGGCCGCCACCATCGCCGGCATGATCGCAGACGAAGCTGCCATCGGCATCATGAACTCCAAGACCACCGCCGTGCGAGTCATCCCCGCTACGGGCTTGAGCGAAGGCGATACCGTGGAATTCGGCGGCCTGCTTGGCAGCGCTCCCGTGATGCCGGTAAGCCCGTACTCCAGCGCGGCATTCATTGGCCGCGGGGGTACTATCCCGGCGCCCGTGCACGCTTTCAAGAATTAGGCGCGAGGCGAGGAACGGTTAGCGAGTCAGCTTAGCGGGAGTCGTTAGCAAGCGAGGTTAGCGGGCGCGGATAATCGCCGCGATGCCCTGCCCGCCGCCGATGCACAGTGTCACAAGGGAGTGCTCGATTCCGCGTTCGCGCTGATTGAGGAGAGCACGCAGTGAAATAATCGCTCCCGAAGCCCCCACCGGGTGGCCCAGCGCAATCGCCCCGCCCAGCGGATTGACGATCTCCGGATCCAGCTCCGCATCGCGAATCACCGCAATGGCCTGGGAGGCAAAAGCCTCATTGAGTTCCACCCAGCCAATATCCGCCCGGCTCAGGCCGGTACGCTCAAGCACCTTCTCAATAGCAAAGCGCGGGGCGTAGCCCATGTACTCCGGTTCCACCCCGACGGTTGCCACATCCACCAGCTCGCCCAGAATATCCACACCCGCCGCAATCGCATCTTCTTCCCGCATGAGGACGAGCATGGCGGCGCCGTCGTTAATCCCGGAAGAATTACCGGCCGTCACGGTGCCGTGCGCGGCAAAAACAGGGGGGAGGTGGCTGAGCGTTTCAGCCGTCACGCCCGCGCGCGGATATTCTTCTGCAGCGACGACGCGCTCAGTGGGTTCCCCGGCGTCAATCGTGAAAGGAACACGCTCCTTATCAAAAGCGTCGGCGGTGATGGCGGCCTGGGCACGGGCCTGGGACTGGGCCGCAAAAGCGTCCTGCTCGGCGCGGGAAATACCGAATTTCTCCGCGACCCGCTCCGCTGTCCAGCCCATGGGCCGGCCCGAGAACGGATCAGAAATCAGCGAAAATGTGCCGTCCACGTGCTTCGGCCCGTTGAGGTGACCGGCGCGGGAAAAATCCATGACCGGCTGGCGCGTCATATTCTCAGCACCGCCCGCCATGACGATGCGCGCATCCCCGGAACGCAAGGCGCTGGCTGCGCTCGCGAGGGCTTGCACCCCGGAGCCGCACACCCGATTGACAGTGAGGGCAGTGGAGGAGGCCCGCGCTCCGGCGGCCAGGGCGATCCGGCGGGAAATATAGGCATCGGCACCGGTCTGGCCCACGCAGCCCACCACGAAATCATCCACATCCGCCATGGGGATACCCGCGCGCTCGGCGGCCGCGCGCGCCGCCGCCGCACCCAATTCGTGCGCGGGAGTATTCGCGTAGTAGCCGCGGAACTTCCCCGTGGGAATGCGAGCGCCGCTGACAATGACGATAGGTGAATCGAACGCCATAACCTTGCCTCCCGAGATTCAAGAATTCAATTCTACGAGGAGAGGCGCGCCGGCTCCAGGAGAGGTACCTAACCCCGGCCTAAGTGCAGCCTGAGCTTTGCGCCTCCGTTCTGTACCTACGTTCCCGCCGCGCGGGTCTCAACGCTGCCCCGCTGCTTCGTCCCACCCGCCGAGCATTCCGAAAAGTGAGACGAATAGTCTCACCAAGTGGACGGATCTCGTATACTCACCCGTATGCGCGCCTCTATTAATCTCGCTGTTATTGCCGGAGATGGCATCGGTCCGGAAATTGTGCCCGAAGGTCTGAAAGTGCTACGCGCTGCGCTGGGAGAAAGCGGCACGGAGCTGAGCGTGACACCCTATAGCATCGGGGCGCAGCGCTATGTGGATACCGGAGAAACTCTCAGTGATGCCGATCTGGAAGCCTTGGCCGGGCATGACGCGCTGCTGCTCGGCGCTATTGGAGATCCGCGGGTGCCCGCCGGAATCCTGGAGCGTGAGATTCTGCTGCGGCTGCGCTTCGCCTTCGACCACTACGTTAATTTGCGGCCCAGTGTGCTCTATCCCGGGGTTCCCACCCCGCTAGCGGTACCGGGAGATATTGACCTGGTGGTGGTGCGCGAGGGAACCGAAGGTCTGTACTCGGGCAACGGGGGCAGTGTTCACCGCGGCATGCCTACCGAAGTGGCAACCGAAGTATCTGTAAACACCGCTCACGGAACTGAGCGTTTGGTGCGCTACGCCTTTGAGTTGGCAGCATCCCGGCCTCGCCGCCACCTCACCCTCGTCCATAAAACCAATGTGCTCGTGCACGCGGGTGGGTTGTGGCAGCGCACCGTGAACCGCCTGGCCGCGGAGTACCCGAGCGTAAACGTTGATTACTGCAATGTGGATGCCGCCACGATTTACCTGGTGACCGACCCGCAGCGTTTCGATGTCATCGTGACAGATAACCTCTTTGGCGATATTCTGACCGACGAAGCCGGGGCGGTAAGCGGAGGCGTGGGGCTTGCGGCGTCGGGCAATATTAATCCGGAAGGAGACTTCCCCTCCATGTTCGAACCGATCCACGGTTCAGCGCCGGATATTGCGGGGACCGGGAAAGCAGATCCGACGGCAACAATCGCCTCCGCGGCGCTCATGCTGCGCCACCTCGGGCTCGCTGAGCCGGCCGCGCGTATTGAGGCGGCCATCAGGGCAGATATGGAAGCGCGCGCCGCGGCCGCGGCAACCGGAACGCCGCTGCGCCGCACAACCACCCAGATCGGTGATGCTATTCTCGCCGCTATGGAAGATAACCGTTAAGGATCACCACGAAGAAAGAAGGACTCAGGTATGAGCGTTCCGAGCACTCCGGAAGAACTGGAAGCTGCCGCTACCACCCCCGCGCCCGCGGATGGCCTCGCCGGCCGGTTCGTTGTTCACCCGAATGAACACCCGGCCACCGAAGAGGAGATTAGCCAGGTGCTGGCCGGCCCCGGTTTCGGCCGCTACTTCACTGACCATATGGCCCGGGCAACGTGGACCGCGGAAGAGGGCTGGCATAACCATGCCATCGTGCCCTACGGCCCGCTCAGCCTGGACCCGGCCGGCGCGGTACTTCACTACGGCCAGGAAGTTTTTGAAGGTTTGAAAGCCTACCGGCATGCGGACGGTTCGCTGTGGCTGTTCCGACCCACCTACAACGGGGCGCGCCTGAACTTCTCCGGGCATCGCTTGGCGATTCCGGAACTGCCCGTGGATGATTTTGTGGCCTCGCTGGTGAACCTGGTGCGCCAGGATCGGCGCTGGGTGCCGGGCGCGGAGGGGGAATCGCTCTACCTGCGGCCCTTCATTTTCGCCTCGGAGGCTTTCCTCGGGGTGCGTGCGGCTGCCGCGTACGAGTACATCGTGCTCGCGTCGCCAGCCGGGGCGTATTTCCCCAATGGTTTCCAGCCCATCAAGGTGTGGGTGGAGCCCGATTACCATCGCGCCGGCCCCGGAGGTATGGGCGCGGCGAAAACTGGCGGGAACTACGCGGCCTCGCTGCTGCCCAAGGTCACCGCAAGTGCGGCCGGGTACGATGAGGTTCTTTTCCTTGACGCCGCAACCGCCACGAACCTTGATGAACTGGGCGGGATGAACGTCTTTGTGGTGTACGCGGACGGCAGCGTGGCCACCCCGAAACTCACCGGCAATATCTTGCCCGGGAATACCCGTTCGTGCATTATGCAGCTGCTGCGCCGCGCCGGGGTTGAGGTGCGCGAAGATACTCTCGCTTTGCGTGATGTGGTGAGCGGTATTCAGGACGGGAACGTGGCAGAAATGTTCGCCTGCGGGACCGCGGCCGTTGTGACCGCTATCGGCCAGCTCACCGGGGAGGACTTCAGCGTTGAGCTGCCCACCCACACCGTGGCCCAGCGGATTTACGAGGAGCTCACCGGCATCCAAAACGGTACCCGCGAAGATCCCTTTGGCTGGATGTACCGGATCGCCTAGCGGGGTTGGGCGGCGTTACGCGCGCGGCGCTGGGGTGAGCGACGCCCGCGGGTTTGGGCTAGTTCGTTTTGTGCGTCTGGGCTCGATACTGGCGCGGCGGCGGGACGAGGAAACATCCGGCACCAGCGGCTACCGTCACGGTGAGCGGAGTGGGGAAGAGGTCTTCGCCATCGACCGCCGGAATAAGGTCGGGCATCTCCAGGCGAACACTGTTTACCTGGATTTGAGTGACGATATCTTGCAGTTTGGAGAAATCTCCGGTGTAGATATTGCGGAGGTTGCGAGCCGCGGTGCGGCGCGATACCGGGCTGACGACGGTAAGTGCCAGCTTGCCGTCACGCGGATCCGCGTGCGAGCACATTCGGATCCCGCCTCCGTAACTGCTGGTATTGCCAACCGCGCACAGGGTAGCTTCTAGGGTGAAGGGTTCGCCGCCGTCGATGCTCAAGGTGAGTGGGGCGGTGCGCATGGCTGCTACTTCGGCAAGAACCGCGAGGAAATAGGCGGCCGAACCTCCTGGCCACCGGATCTGCTTCGCCCGCGCGTTAATGCGGGTATCGATACCCGCGGCGAGGATTGAGGCGAAATAGCGGCGCTCGGGTTGGGAAACACCGTTTACTTCGCGGGTGGCTAGGCCAAGGTCTGTCATCACGGTATACCCGGATGCGATGACCCGGGCCGCTGCGCGCACATCGAGGGGAATACCCAGGCCGCGCGCAATATCGTTCCCGGTTCCTCCCGCGACTAAGCCGAGCGGCTTGCCGGTACCGGCCTGCTCCTGCACGATGAGATTCGCCAGTCCGTCCCCACCGCAGGTCACCAGGGCATCAATGTCTGGATCGGCCAGTGCTGCCCTGGCGTTCTTACGAGTTTCCGCGACGGTGGTGGCGTAGTTTCCTACCACATCAACGCCATGTTTGAGCAGCTCGGCTGTGATATGGGCAGCTAGAGAAGTGGCGCGGCCCTTTCCCGCGGTCGGGTTGGTGAGAAGAACGACGCGGCGGATCTGGCGCCGCCCCTCCGGATAGCCGTTGTGCTGGTGCTGTTGCGCCGCAGAATCTGACATAGTGGCAAGCCCTCTTTCCCTCGGTGGTGGTGGCGCGCTCCGAGCCTCATAATTCCCTGCCGGGGCCGCGCCCGAAAACACCGCTCACAGGTGAGCACTGTTCCCTCATCGTAACCGAGCTACGGAACGGGCGCGCTCGGTGTCCGCTAGGCTGGCGGTATGGCAATGACGTATCGCTCGGTAGGGAAGTCGGGCCTGATGGTGTCCGCCGTCGGCATCGGTGGTAATAATTTTGGCCGCGCCCATACGCAAACCGAAACACAAGAAGGCACGGATGCGGTTGTGCGCGCGGCGCTCGAAGAAGGAATCACCACCTTTGATCTTGCCGACGTGTACGGCAAAGAGCCGGGGCTTTCGGAAACCATGTTCGGAAAGGCGCTGCGGGAAGTGGGGGAGCGGGCCCGCGACGTCGTCGTTATAACAAAATTTGGTATGGATATGCAGGGGCGTAACGGCGCTGATTACGGGGCGCGCGGTTCACGGCGCTACGTGACGCGGGCCTTGGAGGCATCCTTGCGGCGGCTCGGCGTGGAGGCGATTGACCTGTATTTTTATCACACGCCGGATGGGGTGACGCCGCCCGAGGAGACGCTCGGGGCGCTTTCGGACGCGGTGCGGGCGGGTAAAATTCGGTATTACGCGACGTCGAACCATGCCGGGTGGCAGCTTGCTGACGCTTCGCATTTGGCGGCTGTTCGGGGGTTTGTGGGCCCGATTGCTACCGAGTCGCATTACAACTTGATTGACCGACGCGCGGAACTCGAGGTGGTGCCGGCGGCGCAGCGCTTTGGCCTGGGGATCTTCCCGTACTTCCCGTTGGCGAACGGATTGCTGACGGGCAAGTATCGGCGGGGTGAGGCGCCGCAGGGTTCGCGGATTGCGCACTCTAAGGCGGCGTTGCTCGAATCCACGGACTGGGATCAGATCGAGGATTTTGTTGCGTTTGCGCAGGCGCGCGGCTTGACGCCGGTGCAGGTGGCGATGTCGTGGTTGGCCTCGCGGCCGTGCGTGGCATCCGTTATTGCCGGTGCGACGACGCCGCAGCAAGTCCGCCAGAATGCAGCCTCCCTGGTGTGGGAGCCGAGCAGCGCGGACTTAACTGAGCTCGACGCAATCTTCCCGCCGCCGGAGAAAGTGGCGTTGTTCTAGGGCTTGTGGGGGTGGCCGTCGGGCTTGGAAGATTGACAGAAGTTCTCATGTGTGTTGGTTTTCCAGGTTCGCCTCCATCGACTAGGCTCGTAGCGAGCGGTTTTCCACGCTAAGGCGTGGGTAGGTCAAGGTTTGATGCATTGCCTAGGTGGGCCGTTTTCCCCGTGTAAGCGGGGGTAACAGTGTTTGCTGGCCTATAATTCTTTCCCTTGCGTCGAAATATGCAGACGCGAGAAAAGATATTATATGGACATGTTTGATGCTTTTACACCTGATAATCATCTGGTAGTCTTGTTGTATCTCAAAGGAGAGAAAGCATGGAAAAGTGAAGTGATCCAGGTTTCTTCCTTTTGAGTAGATAAGGACATCTGGATTATGTCGAAGAAATTTGATCAGGAAACTAAGAACCGTGTTATCCGCCTTGTTGAGAAGCGGATCCTCGCCGAGGGGATATCTTTACAAGATGCGTGCAGGGTCGTAGCGTCCAAACATGACGTTTCCTGGCATACGGCCCGCCGATGGGTTCAGCAAGCCCGTAAGAACGGGCCGGTTAGGCGGGCGGAAGAAGACGTGCTCGCAGAGAACATGCGGTTGCGCCGGGAGAACCAGGAACTCCGCGACGTTAATGAACTCCTGAAAGCCGCGTCGGCCTTTTTTGCGTGTCAAGCAGGCCACCCACATCAGACATTGTGAGTGACGGCCAGGAAGATCCTCACGCTAGAAGTCTCCGGTGAGTTGGGGACCACATTCACTGTTGAATTTCCGTCACATTGCTGGGACTTGAACATTCGGGGTTTCCCACGCAAGACTCGGATCATGAGTAACCGTGATAAGCGCGAAAAACAACGTTTGCATCGAAGCGCAGACACGGCCGAAGCTAAAATGAAACGTTTAGAACAGCGGCGCGAAAAAGGACTCGCAGCTAAAGATGCCGAGATCGTGAGGCTGGAAAAGGCAGGTGAGGTGTTAGCGAGAGCTGTTGTCTCTGCTTATCTCTTCTCCGAAAAACACGGAAATGGTTAGTCGGGTCGGTCAGTGTCATGGTGATATTGCGATGCATGGTGGTGACAATCGCGGAGCTCTTCCATCGGTGACTCGCCAAATGCTGGTGTGGCCATAGGATTGCCCCCGCTCGCGCGGGGAAGAGATAGTCTGCTCCGGCTTGGCCTCAACAACCTTGGAATTACCCCCGCTCGCGCGGGGAAGAGCGCAAGATTGACCCTCACTTTAACATGACCGCGGAATTACCCCCGCTCGCGCGGGGAAGAGCAGAGACCACCATTTGCCCCATCGACCCTTCAGGAATTACCCCCGCTCGCGCGGGGAAGAGCGCCGACCGAACTGCCCGCCACTGTGGACACGGGAATTACCCCCGCTCGCGCGGGGAAGAGAATACCCGGGGCAAGCACCTCCACATTTTCAGGGAATTACCCCCGCTCGCGCGGGGAAGAGTCAACAGCGCAGCGTTCAATATTGCGCAGCTTGGAATTACCCCTGCTCGCGCGGGGAAGAGACCAGATCCAGGCCCTTCTT
Organism: Actinotignum schaalii FB123-CNA-2; assembly: GCF_000411135.1. GTDB lineage: Bacteria > Actinomycetota > Actinomycetes > Actinomycetales > Actinomycetaceae > Actinotignum > Actinotignum schaalii_A. Next base: position 870,204 of record NZ_KE150262.1, read on the forward strand.
TTGCGAAAGCGGGGAATTACCCCCGCTCGCGCGGGGAAGAGGAACTTGGTGTCAGGGGAGGGTATCCATGCGTGGAATTACCCCCGCTCGCGCGGGGAAGAGACGCCATGACGACGGAACGCAGGCGACACCGCGGAATTACCCCCGCTCGCGCGGGGAAGAGTCCTACCCTCGGCCCTGTCGTAGGTAAGGTTAGGAATTACCCCCGCTCGCGCGGGGAAGAGAATACGCCACCACACAACTAGCCGCCCCGGTAGGAATTACCCCCGCTCGCGCGGGGAAGAGGGCGCTCCTCCTCCCCTCTGGGGAGTGAAGAGGGAATTACCCCCGCTCGCGCGGGGAAGAGCTTTTATTGAAAATAATAAAAGCAGCGATGCTGGAATTACCCCCGCTCGCGCGGGGAAGAGAGCCATTTCTGATTATGGCCATTTTCGGCGAGGGAATTACCCCCGCTCGCGCGGGGAAGAGCCTCAAACTCCACCGCGAGATCATCCGGGGCGGGAATTACCCCCGCTCGCGCGGGGAAGAGTTTGTAAAGGTCGTGGTAGAAGTCCCAGTCAGGGAATTACCCCCGCTCGCGCGGGGAAGAGTTTCCCCCTTTTTTCTTTCTCTTTAAATGGTTGGAATTACCCCCGCTCGCGCGGGGAAGAGAAGAGCAGCACCGGCGGGCTAATGCCCGGCTTAGAATTACCCCCGCTCGCGCGGGGAAGAGAAGAGCAGCACCGGCGGGCTAATGCCCGGCTTAGAATTACCCCCGCTCGCGCGGGGAAGAGTTCAGCCCCCGCGGGAACATACGCGCTCAAGTGGAATTACCCCCGCTCGCGCGGGGAAGAGTTTGTAAAGGTCGTGGTAGAAGTCCCAGTCAGGGAATTACCCCCGCTCGCGCGGGGAAGAGTTTCCCCCTTTTTTCTTTCTCTTTAAATGGTTGGAATTACCCCCGCTCGCGCGGGGAAGAGAAGAGCAGCACCGGCGGGCTAATGCCCGGCTTAGAATTACCCCCGCTCGCGCGGGGAAGAGTTCAGCCCCCGCGGGAACATACGCGCTCAAGTGGAATTACCCCCGCTCGCGCGGGGAAGAGTCTTTGAGCCCAGCGGCTTGGGCTTCTGCTTGGGAATTACCCCCGCTCGCGCGGGGAAGAGTATTGCGCGGAAGATCATGAAACCATTTTCGAGGAATTACCCCCGCTCGCGCGGGGAAGAGCCGCTCCGGGGTGCGGGTATATTGAATTTCACGGAATTACCCCCGCTCGCGCGGGGAAGAGCTGCGCATTCCGCTCCGGCTCCGACCGCCCTCGGAATTACCCCCGCTCGCGCGGGGAAGAGCGGCAAGGGTTGCCGAATCGGTGCGCAGCGTGGGAATTACCCCCGCTCGCGCGGGGAAGAGTGACGGTCGCGCTCCAATGCGCGCGGGTCGATGGAATTACCCCCGCTCGCGCGGGGAAGAGATCAGCAACGCGGGGGCGATTAGTAGGGCTGTGGAATTACCCCCGCTCGCGCGGGGAAGAGGACGGGACCCTTTCCCTTTCCCTGGAAGCAAAGGAATTACCCCCGCTCGCGCGGGGAAGAGGGGCTTTCAGGGCTTCTTTATATTCCTTGAGGGGAATTACCCCCGCTCGCGCGGGGAAGAGTAGGCTAGGCGCTGCGCATGAAACATGAGCGCGGAATTACCCCCGCTCGCGCGGGGAAGAGTACCCGTGATCTAGCAGCAGCGATTAGCGCATAGAATTACCCCCGCTCGCGCGGGGAAGAGGGCAGGCCGTGGCATATTCCTTGAAGCTAAGCGGAATTACCCCCGCTCGCGCGGGGAAGAGTGTGGGGGTCATGGACGGCTGAACGGCATAATGGAATTACCCCCGCTCGCGCGGGGAAGAGAGCACCCGAAAATCAGGAACACCCTCGAACTTGGAATTACCCCCGCTCGCGCGGGGAAGAGTCGGTCCGGTTTGCTACGGCGCAGGTGGCGCGGGGAATTACCCCCGCTCGCGCGGGGAAGAGGGGACTACTACTACAGCGACGTGTACCCCAGCGGAATTACCCCCGCTCGCGCGGGGAAGAGCATAGCTGGCTGCTTGCTGGATTTGCCACTGTGGAATTACCCCCGCTCGCGCGGGGAAGAGTCCCGCGTATCACGAGCTTTTGGATTCAAACCGGAATTACCCCCGCTCGCGCGGGGAAGAGACCCACACCCAAAATCTCTGCGAGCTCTGAGCGGAATTACCCCCGCTCGCGCGGGGAAGAGTATCCCGCAATGAATACAATGAGCTGGCTACCGGAATTACCCCCGCTCGCGCGGGGAAGAGAATGCCTGGAAGATGATGAAGAGATGACGGCAGGAATTACCCCCGCTCGCGCGGGGAAGAGCGGCTTTCATGCTCGGTAGCTTGGGTTTCGGGGGAATTACCCCCGCTCGCGCGGGGAAGAGTGAACAAGCGTGGTGGAAAGAAACTAAAGCCCGGAATTACCCCCGCTCGCGCGGGGAAGAGCAAAGCTCTGAAAGGAAAGAGAAAATGGCACGGGAATTACCCCCGCTCGCGCGGGGAAGAGACGCGGCGCAGGTTTCGATCTGCGCCGTATTCGGAATTACCCCCGCTCGCGCGGGGAAGAGGATTTCCGCGCTAGGCTCTTGCAGCATCAGCTGGAATTACCCCCGCTCGCGCGGGGAAGAGTTGATCAGCCCGCTAGCCCGAGGGTCAAGGCTGGAATTACCCCCGCTCGCGCGGGGAAGAGCGATTTCTTTGCGGATGCCGGAGAAACTACCGGGAATTACCCCCGCTCGCGCGGGGAAGAGGCTTTGCCACGACGAGCGTATCCGTGCCAAAGGGAATTACCCCCGCTCGCGCGGGGAAGAGATTGCCTGACCTGGTTGTTTATCGGCGGCGGACCCGGAAATCGCAATGGAACAGAGTTCCAGATTTGCGGCTCGCCGGGAGATACGCCGATTCGCCGAGCGTAACAACCACGTTAGTTCCCACCTCTTAAATTTAGCTTATTCCGGCATGCCTATCTTCATCGGACACAGGCTCGTGCCCCCGATTATCCCGTTTGGCTATAGTGACCGTGCGCTTGCGAACCCGGCTCCTCCGTTCGCGATGAATCGGCGCATTGCTAACCGAATCAGGAGAGCTGAGCGAAGCACCTGGCAGATCGACATCATCCGGTTCCACACCAACTGCGTCCTCCGCACCCGTCCCGATAACCAGCATGCCATCCAGATCAAGGACAGGACGACTGCCACTTCCCGTGCTGCGTAGCGCGAAGCCTTGCTCACGGGCGGCGTCGTTATAAATAAGAGTGAGACTGCCGGAACCAGCGGCGGATACCGCGCGTTCCCACAAATTGTCCCGCACCCGCGCGGAAACAACGCCCACGTACAATCCGGTGGTGACCTCGGAAAGAAACCTGCTCAAGTATCCGCGCAGGTGATCTGGGATGGCGACCGCATTAACAACAACGAACAACACAGCCTCCTTATCCGTATTGGATGTGGCCGGAAACTTCAACGTTATTACCGGAGATGAGTCGGTCGTCGTCGCGCGCGGGGAGGAAAGGCTGGAGGATGTCCATGATGGTGGCGAGCATATCGGGAAGAATGCGGTGGTCTACGATAGCTCTCCGCACCGCTTTGCGGACAGCCGTCATGGGGTCTTCTTCACGCGCGGCCGCGAACACCAGAGGAATCGTCACGCTCGGTTTGAACAGATCCGCGAGGTCAAAAAGTAAGGAGCGCGCGTCGCCGCGGTGAATAATCCCCAGTGCCGGGTTGATCCCCAGTGCCGCGCACACGGAAGCTGCGCACCCGTAGAGTATTGAATTCGCCAAGTTCAGGCCGGCATTGACCGGGTCGTCCGAGGAAGTATCACGCGTGAAACTCCCGGTTCCATATTTTGCTGCCATCGTGCGGTAGGTATTGCGCATGAGCTGCCCCTCCAGCCCGCGCATGGTGGCAATAGAACTACCAGGCGCATTCTCCACCCCCAGCTGCTTTTTGTAGAGCACCAGCGCGGCTTCGCGCTGCCGGGCTTCATTACTCACCAGCCGGGCTTGTGCAATGGCCCATCGTGCGCTCGAGGTGAGCGGCGTGGCGTGGGTATACAGGGGCACGCCTCCTCCGCCGGTGATAAGAACGGTGGTTCCGGCGCGGGCACAGGAGGTCAGCGCTGCGCTAGAAATTGAGGTTCCGGGGCCCAAGGTAAGCACTGCTAACCCGGCTACGGGGAGTTGGATCGCCCGGGCACGGGTGCCTTCCAAGGATCCATTCTTTCCTTCCCGGCCGGCATCGTAGGCCACTACGCCCGTGCGCGATTGGCGGATTTGCACGTATTCGAGGTAGAGGAAGGAGATCCGGTCCTCAAGGCGCACCTGCTCGCTCGCCTTGATAGTGCGGAAGGCCAGAGCCTCATCTGAGTAAGCCATGTTTACTCCTTCCCGGTGGCGGGCTGTGCCGGTGCGCCCGAGCAGTGGGGATCCGGAATGCTACCCGGCACAACGAGCCCGATGAGCGGGTCGTAATGAGCTGCGCCGTCGTTTAAAACGTGGTACCGGCAGAGTAGCGACGGCGCATTTTCAAGCGATGTCGCATCCGTAAACAGTGTTTTCGCACGACCCGTAACCGTGACCGGAACGGACGCACGCAAAGCGCGGCGTATGCCTTCACGGTCACTGCCGCGCAGCTTCCCCAAATCTTCAGGGTCCCCGGTCCACGCGCCGGGGATAATATCCGGATCGCCGCATACAATCAGGCGGGTGGTTTCAACTTCAATGAGCCTGGTTGAGCGCTCGTCCCCGAGGTTTTTATCACGCTGCGTCATGGCGGTGAAAGATTGCACCTGGGAGCTTTTGCTCAGGCAATATTTCATATCGTACGTAGCGTTCCGGGCGCGGATTGCCGCCAGTGATTTCTTCGCGAATTCATTGAGTTCATCGGGTTTATCTTCCTCGATATCCGCCAGCAGCAGGGTGCCAGTATCTACAAATTCCTGGCAATCCTCCGGGATTCGGATGTTGTTGTGTTCTTTGAGCCATTTCTCCACGCGTGCAAGTTCGCTGGCTAGGTACGGTAGCTGTTCCCCTTCGGTGCCATTAATAGCGACGACGGACACTCGCGGCCCGCTCAGTCCCGGCACTCGGGTGGCGCGGTTCGGATCGGCGGAACGCCACAGGCGCCCGGCACGCTGAATGAGGGACGCCGCCGGGCATAGCTCGGTGCGAAGCAGGTCGAGGTCAATATCTAGGGAGGCTTCGATTGCTTGGGTTCCGATAACCGTGAGCGCCGCGCCCGTGCTACCCGATCCGATTTCGTGTTCGAGGAGTTCAGCGTTACGACGGCGATGCTCAGCTGTCATGCGGGAATGGAGGATAACAACGTTGCCCTCGGCGGCGAGGGCTCGGGTGAGTTCCTGGGCACGCGCAACTGTATTGCACATGACTCCGATGCGGGCCTGGGGGTAACGCCGCCGCTGGTCACGCACCCAATCGCGGTGCGAACTAACGAGCTTGCAATACTTTTCGGTACTGCGGTCAATAGTGAGGGTACGGGGCGGGCCGTCGGGGCGAATACTCCGCAGCTGGGTTCCGGTGGTATCCAGGTTTTCCAGGAGGGGGAAGTGCGCTTCGCCTTGCGGGGGTTGGCCCGTATACGCCTCGAGGTAGGTGGCGCGTTGAGCGGAGGCGAGGGTGGCGGAAAGGAAGGTGACCCGGGTGTTCGTGGCGCGCAGCCAGAGCAGAAGGTTGCTGAGGAGACCGCTCTGGTACTGATCGAGGGTATGGACTTCGTCCACAACAACGTGGGCATTGGCCAGGGCGAGGAGCCGCAGGTGTGTCCATTTTGCTGGTAGGGCACCCAGGAGTGCCTGGTCCACTGTGCCGACGCAGACGGGTGCCAGAAGGCGGGAGCTTCCGGAGCGAACGAAGTCGGTGGGGAAAAGGCCGGCTGTGCTAGCGCCGTGTTCCGCGGAGGTGGTGCTGGCTTTGCCCGGGGCTTCGCTGCGATCATTCCCCATGGTGACCGGTTGATTATAAAAATCTTCGGTGGAGGCGAGGGAATGCGCGAGCGAAGCCACATTGGGAGTACCTGCGTAGTAGCGCTGGATGCGCCGCATGAGCGCATTCGAGGTGGCTTGGGTGGGAAGCAGGAAAATAAGGCGTTCGTTCGCGGTGGCGTGCCGGAGTAGAGCCGCTTCGGTTTTGCCGACGCCGGTGGCCGCCATAACATTCCACAGTCCACCCCCTACCCGGGTGGCTTCTTCCTGGAGCGGGCGAGGCGTACGGTTGCCGAGGATTGCCCGTTGGCTTTGCTCTGCGGATTCCCAGCCGTGGTACACCCCGACGGTTTCTTCGATGCGGGCACGGGCGCGGGCGCGGCACGCGGTAATCCACCCGTCTGGATCATCAAGGGTGAGTTTTCCGGCCGCGAGGAGTTCCTGCTGAGCGGCCACCCATTCGGTTCCCGAAGCAATGCGGTCGGCCAGCACGGTGAGGCCGGAGAGCAAGATTGTTGCGGTTGGGGAAAGCTCGGCCGGAAGATCAGCCCGGGTTATTCCGATGCCTTCTTCCAAGCAGGTGAGGAGATCGTCGGCCAGGGCAAGCCAGCCGGTGCTTTCAATATCTTCGAAAAGGTAGTTAGTCTCCTGCTTGCTCCAGGATGGGGCCTCGAAATGACCATGATGGCCGAGCGCCGGCAGATATTTCCATGACGTTACTGCATATGCATCGGGAATGATCGCCTTCCGATGCAGTAGCAGCGCTGACATTTTCTGGTGGTGGCGGATATCGGGAGCGTAATCCTCGCAGAAGTTTCGAGACCACGTGGAAATGTCACCAAGTTGCGGTTCTTTAGTACGGAGTGCGGCCCGAATCTCATCCCACTGCGGTCCCTTTTGGGTTTGCTGATACTGGAATACTGGGCAGGCTTTTCCAATGTCATGCGATCCGGCCACCCATTCCACTACTTCCCGTTTCCCGGCAGCTCCGAGCACTTCACGCAGACCTGGCCGTAACCAAACCTCGTAGAGCACGCCGGCAGTGGTTGCGGTATCCAGCAAGTGGGCGAGAAGTGGGTAGGACGTTTCCGTACCGCGCTGCTTTGCCCATACGTTGGGGTGTGTGCGCATCACGATAGTGCCTGGACGGAGAGGAGTCCGCAGCCGTAGCTTTTTGCACGCCCTACCCCGTTGGTTTGTGCTGTGAGTAGTGCTGCGCCGTCGCCCACGGTTGCAGCTCCGTCGATTGTATCGACCTGGACGGCTCGTTTATTTTCCCCGGAAACGGTGGTCAGAACTTCGCGCCGCGAATTAATGATCTCTATATTCGTTAGCGCCGGGCTTAGTTTTGCACTCAGCCATTCAGAGAGGCTTGGAACTCCGGGAATGGGTTCTTCCCCGTCGAGCGGAATCGACCGAGTTCCCCCGGTGCCAATGCGTTGAATCGCATTGATAGCGATCCGGAACGAAACTGGAGTTCCAGTTGGGAGTTCCTTGAGTTCAACCTCTTTCATCGCGGCCTCGTGGGGGAGGTTGAGTTGCGGCACCGGCTCGCGTGATTGGATAAGGAAGAATGGAGCATCTCCGGGAACGTGATCCAAGCGGAAAAGAATCCCCATCTCCGCTCGGGGGTGTTCCGCGCCGGTCTGTGGGAAGAGCGCCATGATCGCGCGGTGGCGTACTTGTGGGTCTTTTAGTGTCCATCCGCGCTCTGGCTTGTGCAGGGCAACGCGTGAGAGGAGTGTGTGCACCGGTACTTTTGTTAGGAAGATCGGTTGAGGTTCCGATGTGTGTTGATCTGCCATATTCGTCTCCGTCGACTAGGCTCTTAGCGAGCGGTTTCCACGGCTAGCGTGGGTATTTCAGGGTCTAATGGATTGCCTAGATAGGCCGCTTTCCCCGCGTGAGCGGGGGTAACAGCGTTTTCGAGGCTGGGTTTCTCCCCTTATCTTGAGTTTCATATTAGTGGGGAGAACCGTAAATGTAAAGACGGGTCAAATGGATTGACAAGCGCCTTCTTCTCTTGTTAGTCTCATTCCATCTCAAAGGAGAGGAAGCATGGAAAAGATCAATGCTTTGACGGACATTCCGTTACTGGTTACGCCACGCGGGCGCTTGACAGTTCGTGATGCGCTTCTCGATGCTCATATTCTAAAAGAGCCCTCCGACAAAAAAATGGGCCGCGAACCGGTGGTTCTGGATAAGACCGTCCCGGGCTATGTGTATGGTGCAGAGTTGCGACTATTAGCGGCGGTCGTTGCCGTGGTTTTAAGGCAGTCCAATCACACCCACCGGGATCCATTCCGGATCGACTGGGAACGCATTCTCTCGGAGGGGCTTGAACCCGAGGCGATTGACAAAGCTATTGAAATACTCGCACCGGGGTCCTTGTTATTCGATGACCAGCAGCCATTTATGCAACGGCCGGCGGAGCCGATGCGCAATGCGAAAGATAATGAGCGCAAGCTCGGAAAAGGGGAGCTGCGGCTCAAGAAGCTGCTACCTTCCATGATCTCCGATCAAGGTGAAGAATTCTGGAGTCTGCTAACACAGCGCGACACCCTTTCCCTGGAAGATGCGGCGCTTTATCTTCTCGCTTATCACTGCTATTCGCCGGCTGGAAATAACTCTTATGCTGGCCAAAAAGCTGAAATGGGAAGTCCTGGTTTCCATTTTGTCGGCGTAGGCATGACGGCTACCGAACTAATTTGGGAAGGCCCGTCGCTTCTTCATACGCTTTTAGCGATGATCCCTCGCTCGTGGGTAGAAGGTGATGGCTTGCCATCATGGGCAGATCGAACCGGATCTCGGGGTGGGACTGATCATCCACTATGGCGGGCTACCTGGTCATCCAATAGTGCTGCCTGCTACTGGGAGGATAACGAGCTCGCCGGTGTGCGCATCGGTGGCGTTCCACTGGCGTGGGTTCCCCCAGAAGCGGGAGCAACGAAAGAGAGCCGAAAAGCTTACTGGGTTGAGCGCGATCAGAGCGATCCCTTCTACCTGTATTTGCCTAATAAGTCCGGCGAGTTAAAGGCTCAGCGGATGGACGTAGGGAGGGATGCGACGGATCTTGCGGTGGAATGGGCCGCACGCGGCAGACTGGCACAAGTGGCCGAAGCGCATGATCGCATTGTTTCCTCCTCTGGCTGTCGGTTGATATTCATCCGCCATTACATCGAAGGGACAGCTTCTTCTCCAGTCATCCGTTCCTCGCGGGTTGATGTGGCAGATCCGCAGCTATGGGCTTTCGGGCTATCTGATCGAGCACAGGGCCAAGTTCGGCGCCATGCAGAGTTCATCCAGGCTCTGCACTATTGCGTGATCCAACCTTTCCGACGCGCACGCGGGGCGGCCTCCGTTACCCCTAACGGTTTGCCCACTGTTCTTGACTCACTTGAAAACTATCGGGATTCGGCATCGGATATTTTCTGGCGTGCAATCACCCGTTCCTATGAAGATTTCCTTTCTCAAGTGACAACCGCTGAGCGGCGTCCTGAGGAAATCCGTGCGGCTCGCGGCGGGGCTGCCCAGGTTGCGCTCGGAGCTTTCGAAGAGGCAATCGCGCCCTATCGGGGTCAAGATCCGGCGCTCTTCGCGGCAGTTTATTCGAATGTTGCTCGTCATATTCGGGCTGTCACAAAACAATTTGATGTTCCCACGGCTTACGAGGAGAAATAACAATGGCGCAGATAGATACCCCGCAACGGGAGCCTTGGAAAGCGTTACTGTACGAAATCTTGCAACGGCGTAAAGATCCTGACTATCGCACTGCGCGTGCCGCAATTCGGCAAGGAGCAACACCGTTCACTCAAATGCGCGCTTATCCCTATGTCCTGCCCGCAGTGCCAGAAGATGCACGCCCCGAGCAACGTAATGCCTTGCTGCGGGTAGCAGCCCTGGCCGCGGAATATGACCGGGTGCCTCATTCCAGTGAGGGTAAGCGCCGCAACAGTTTGGGACGGTGGGCATATCGAGTAGCAATCGCTGAGGGGAAAAACGGGCGTGCACAATCCGTGTCACCAGATAATCCAGGAATGATTGCCGCGCGTCTGGCGTACCTGCATACCCAAGATATGGAAGAAGCGGCCCGATCCATCAAACGAATTTTTGAGGTGGCCTCAACGATTCCGGGTCCAGTTCCTCCCGTCAATTATTTCGATATTGCCGACACCCTGATGCGATGGGGTAATGGCGTTTCACCAGAATCCCAATACGTGCGCATGCGAGTAATAGAGGAATTCTATTCCGCACCTCAACTTGTGGTTTCGGATCAACTTGAAACCCTTCCTGCCAAAACTTCTGAAAACTAAAACCATAACCGAGAGGACCAATCATGTACCGTCATCTAACCCTGCATTTCCTTACTCCGATCAGCTACTCGAATCTCAACCGCGACGATTCAGGAACCCCCAAGCGCCTCATGGAGGGCGGCGTTCTCCGCGCCATGCATTCCTCGCAGGCAATTAAACGCGGTGCACGCGTTGCTTACGAAAACTCCAGCCTTGACGTTTCGGTGCGTTCTGGCAAACTCGAGGAAGTTATTCGCGACGCCGCACTCAAGCTTTCCCCCGATCTGGACCCGAAGAAAACCCTGACAAAGGCTCGTGCTCTCGTCGGTCAATTCACCAAGAAGCAGGCGAAAGCCGATGCTGATGATGGTGCGGGAGCTGCTGAAGCGGATCGTTCAATCTGGTTGAGTGGGGAAGAGATTCAGGTTGCAGCGCAGGTTGTGGCCGGCGAAGTCGATCCTGATACCGAGTTCGTGCTTAACGGATGCACCGGTTCCCTCGCCATTGCCGCTTTCGGTCGCATGTTCGCGGCGAAGCCTGAGAAAGGTACAGAAGCGGCGCTGAGCGTATCTCCTGCGGTGACCACCCACGCCGCCACTATTGGTACTGACTATTTCTCCACCGTTGATGATATTCGGGAGCAGGAAAAGTTCAGCGGGAAAGAATCCCGTAGCGGGGCCACCTACCTTGGAGTTAGTCAATTTACCAGCGGTATTTTCTACCGCACGGTGACCATTGATCGTGAACAGCTCCAAGCTAGCTGGACCGCTTTTGGCAAGCCGGAGGCGGAGAAAAACCTGCGTGAGATGATTACCGCTCTTATTTACGGCCAACCACGTGGCAAAGAGCATTCAACGGCGCCCTACACGCAGCCCGTCGTTCTCCTCGCTGAAGAGCAGCGTTACCGCTGTGCTTACAGCTTTGAAACGCCGGTGAAGACCAGCTCCCAAGGTGGATACCTCGAGCCATCGGTGCAAGCCCTGCGGGACCAATTCCATGCTGCTCGCCGTTTCGATCCTGATAACTTCGGGAAGGCGCTGGCACTCACGGGAACGTTCCCCCAGTTAGAAGAGCTGTTTGGGGTGGAACCCACCTCGAAGGACGGCCTCGTTGATACGGTCGTAGCGTGGATCTTGGGCGGCCAGAATGAGTAATCCAACATTCCTGCGTCTGGCGGGCCCCCTGCAATCCTGGGCGGGGCCGCGAGTGACGGGGAACGTGGTCAACTCGGAGCCTCGGCCTACCCGGTCCGGTCTCCTTGGGCTCCTCGCGGGCGCTTTAGGTGCTCCGCGTGAACAATGGCCAGAGTGGCTGGAAGGTGCTGATTTTACTGTACGGGTTGATCGTCCCGGCTGTTTCATCAATGAATTCCAGACCATTAATCCCCGTGCTACCAAAAGCGGCCTCCGCAATGACGAGCTTGAGTTCCGAACACGCCAGTTGTGGATCCGGAAACAAAGTGATTCCGATAAAAACCTGGCTTTCACCCCGGATCAGCAAAACTCGAACGCGGTCATCCGCCGCACCTACCTGGCCGGAGCAGAGTTTCTTGTGCGAGTCACCTGCCCGGGACATCAGGAGGAGGTGGACGCCGCGCTGCGCAGTCCTGCTTTCGTTACCTACTTGGGGAAGAAAGCCTTTGCGCCGTCGTTCCCGTTCTATCTGGGACGCGGCGAGGATGACATGCTCAACCGGATCCCGGTGTGTGACCCGTCTTTCGAGAAACCGAAAAAACAGGTGTGGACCTATTCGCGGGCTCCACATATGCCCGATAGCGGGCCGGGGGCATTGCCCGGCACCGCGAGCATGGTCGACGTGGTGAGTGACCGAGGCGAGTGGATGAACCGAGTGGCCGCGCTACTCGATCGCTAACGCCCGCACATAGCCGACGCCCCGGGAAAGACACGCAGAAGAGTGTGCTTCCCGGGGCGCGGTGCGGACAGCATCAGCCCCGACGTGGGGCGCGGCAGCCCGCGAGGCTGCTACTTCGCAGCTTTCTCAATAAGCGGCGTCAGCTTATCCAAGGCCCACAGCTGCGCGGCCGGGGTGCCCAGTGAGAACGCATTGGAGAGGTCACCGTCCACCACGAAGGCGTGGCCGGCAGCAACCGCCGGGACCTTCTGCCAGGTGGCGTCGTCGGTAATCTGCGCGGTATCAATGAAAATCGGGAACGCCGCAATAAGGTCCGCGTCAATAGCATCGAGCTGCTCGGCGGAAAGCTGCACGGCAAAACCACTATCGGCGGTGGCCAGCTCCTGAACCTTCGGGTTCTGCACGAAGCCCAGCTTCGTCATGAACTCCAGGCGAGTATCACCCTTCAGGTAAGCGCCCCAACCCTCAGAGGTCTTGGTCGCCACCGTCACAGACTTTCCCTTCCAATCGGGGTGCGCGGCAGTGACCTCGGAGAACTTCTTCTCCACCGCATCCAGCTGCGCCGCGGCTGCCTTCGGCTTACCCAGCGCCGCACCGATCATGGTGACCTGGTCCTTGGTGGAGGTCAGCCAATTATCCGCGCCCTCCGGCAGCGAGACCGTCGTCGCGATCTGGGAAAGCTTATCGTGGCGTTCCTTATCGCCCGACGTCTTCACATCGAGAATAAGATCCGGCTTGAGCGCCGCGATCTTCTCATAGGAAAGCTCCATGGTGCCCAGAATCTCCGGGGCCTTCTCATAGGATTCGCTCACCCACGGGCCAACGCCATTACCACCGAAAGCCAGCCAGTCGGCCGCGCCCACCGGCTGCACGCCCAGCGAGAGCGCCACTTCGGCATCGCCCCAGCCCAGAGCGACCACGCGCTGCGGGGCTTCCTTGACGGTAACGGGACCGAACTTCGTGTCAATCGTCGCGGGGAACACGGCCTCGGTTGCGGCGCTCCCGTCCGCTGCGGAGCTTGTCGCCGCGGAGGAGGAGGCAGTGGACGCCGAGGAATTGGCAGAATCATTACTCTTCTGAGAACCGCATCCGGCAAAAGCCAGGCAAGCCACCAGGACGGTGCCTGCCCACGCGGTCAGGGACTTCTTCATAACTTCCTTTCGTGGATGCCGCACTCGCGGCCGAACACACCTGCGGCTGCGGTGGTCGTGTGGTTGTCACTGAAACCACAGATGCCCTATTAGGATACGCTGGCGTTGTTTAATTGGGGTAGCCTGTTCTCGTTATGAACAGCACTGTCCACCACCGTTTTTCGGTACGACGCCGCGCCTGTCCCGCCCCCGCGCATTCCGAAGACAACCGGAACCCCGGCATGGCTCCCGCCGCGGCTGACCACGCCGTTCGCCGTGCCCCCGGCCGCGCCATCGCGCGCCGGCGCTCCGCGGCTCTTATCGCCGGGGTGATCGCTGTTCTTGTACTGGCCATTCTCTCCATCTGCATCGGCGCCCGCCCCATTTCCCCGGGAACACTGTTTACTATTCTTTCCGGTGCAGACCGCGATTCCATGGACGCGCAAGCAGTGCTTACTTTGCGCCCGCCGCGCACCATCGCAGCTATTGCCATCGGCGCAGCCCTCGGGGTTGCGGGCGCTCTTATCCAGGCGATTTCCCGCAATCCGCTGGCTGAGCCGGGGATCCTCGGGGTTTCGGCCGGCGCCGGTTTTGCGGTCACCCTCGCCATCGCGCTCGGGGGCATCAGCCGGCCGAGCATGTACATGTGGTGGGCGGTGGTAGGTGCACTCGCGGCTACCGCAGCGGTTCTCCTTATCGGATCGCACCGTGGGGGTCGTGCGGATCCGGTTCGTCTCATCCTGGCCGGGGTGGCGCTTTCTGCTGTGCTCAACGGCACCGTGGGGGTGCTACGCCTCGCTGACCCGCGCACCTTCAACGAAATCCTCGTCTGGACGGCCGGCACGTTGGAAAACCGCCCCTGGGAGGTGATTCTGCCGGTCCTCCCGCTTCTCGCTCTCGGGCTCATCGTGGCCGCCGCACTCACCCCGGCTCTCAATATCATCGCCCTCGGTGACGATACCGCCCGCGCCCTCGGCGCGAACGTCACCGCGATCCGCCTGGCCGGTATTGCGGCGATGACGCTCCTCACCGGCGGGGCGGTTGCTATTGCCGGCCCCATCTCTTTCATCGGGCTCATGGCACCGCACGCCATCCGTTCCTTTGCTGGCGCGGATCAACGATGGGTCGTGGGACTGTCCGCGATCTGGGCGCCAGCCCTGCTCCTGGCCTCGGATATCCTCGCGCGCATTATCCTCCCCAGCGGTGAACTTCCCGTCTCCGTGGTGAGCGCTTTCCTGGGTGCCCCGGTTCTTATCTCCCTCGTCCGCCGGCGAAAGGCTTTCGCGCTATGAGTATGTTGCCGCAGCCTGCGGCGCTCAAGTCCACAGCCGCGTATTCCGCCGCGCCGTATACGAGTGCCGCGCCCCAGTCCGCTCCCGAAGCGCCAGTAACCGCCCGGTCCCGGCGTTCTCGCTACTCCGCTATACGACGCCGCCGCCGTTCCCGCCTGGTTGCGGCTGTGGTGAGTCTCGCCCTGGTGGTCGGCGGCCTCGGCGCCCTGCTCCTCGGGGACTTACCCCTGAGCCTGGGCGAGGTGGCCGCCTGCTTCACCCCGGATTCGATACGCGCGGTTGCCGCAGGTGAGGGGGATTTTGCGGCCCAGGTGGTTCTGACGTGGCGCCTGCCACGGATCCTCGCCGCCGTGGTTTTCGGGGCAGCGCTCGGGCTGTCGGGTGCACTCTTCCAAATTCTCACCCGTAACCCGCTCGGTTCGCCGGATATTATCGGCTTCAATGCTGGTGCCTATACCGGCGTTATTCTCACCCGGACATTCCTCGTGGGCGGAGCCCTTGCCGTGAGTATGGGCGCGCTGGCAGGTGGCGTCGTCGTCGGAATAATTATTTATGTGCTGGCCTACCGGCATGGCGTGTCCGGATTCCGTCTCATTATTGTGGGGATTGGTATGACGGCGATGCTCAGCGCGGTGAATACCTGGCTGCTGTTGCGGGCTTCGGATGAGGTGGCGCTGAGCCTTGCGGTGTGGGGCGCGGGAACGCTCGGGCAGGCCTCGTGGGCGAATGTGGGGCCGGCGGTGGGAATTCTTGGGTGCCTGGTGCCGTTGGTGGTCTGTTGCGTGCGGCCGTTGCGGCAACTGGAATTGGGCGACGCCGCCGCAGCTGCGCACGGCTTGCCGGTCGAGAGGGCTCGCCGGGGGATCATCGCGGTCGGTATCGCTTTGACATGTGTGGTGACGGCGGCGGCCGGACCTATTGCTTTTGTGGCCTTGGCTGCTCCGCAGGTGGGGCGGGTGACGGCCGGGCGACGCGGAATTTCGCTCGTGCATAGCGCGTTGGCGGGTTCCTCGATTTTGTTCCTGGCTGATCTGTTTGCGCAATTTGCGCTAGCTCGGCCGGTTCCGGTGGGTGCGATTACCACGGTGGTCGGTGGCCTCTACGTGCTGGTTGTGGTGATATCGCAACGGAAGGGGCGATAAATATGCGCGAGAACGTAAATGTGTATGTCGGTGCTTCTGCCGGTGTGGCGCGGCTGCGCGGGGAGAATCTGTGTCTCGGTTACGGCGATGTGGCGGTGGCGCGGGATTTGAATGTGGTGATTCCGGATGGTTCGTTCACGGTTATTGTGGGGGCGAACGGGTGCGGGAAGTCCACGCTGCTGCGCGGTTTGGCGCGGTTGCTTTCGCCGGCGCGCGGCCGGGTGCTGCTGGATGGACGGGATATCGCGGCCTTGGGTTCGCGGGATTTCGCGCGGGAACTGGCGTTGTTGCCGCAGTCGCCGCATATTCCGGAGGGGATTACGGTTGCCGAGCTGGTGGGCCGGGGGCGCTATCCGCACCAGGGTTTGTTTGCGCGGCCTTCGGTGCGTGATGAGGAGGCGGTTGCTCGGGCTTTGGCTGCCACGGGAACCACGGATTTCGCCGACGCGCTGCTGGGGGAGCTCTCGGGTGGGGAGCGCCAGCGAGTGTGGGTGGCGATGGTTCTGGCTCAAGATACACCGATTATTTTTTTGGACGAGCCGACGACGTATTTAGATATCGCCTACCAGATTGAGCTTCTGGACTTGTGTGCTCGCCTGAATCGGGAGGGGCGGACTTTGGTTGCGGTTCTGCATGATTTGAATCAGGCGGCGCGTTATGCCACCCATGTCATCGCGATGAAGGATGGGCGTATTGCCCTTTCGGGTTCTGCTGCTGAGGTTTTCACTCCCGAAAATATTGCGGAGATTTATGGGCTGGCCGCTGTGGTTATCCCGGATCCGGTGACGGGCACCCCGATGGTTGTGCCGGTTTCGGCAGGGATTTAGGCTGCGGGCCGGGGTCCGAAGATGGCGCTGCCGACGCGTACTTGGGTGGAACCTTCAGCCACGGCGATACCCATATCGTGGGTCATGCCCATGGAGAGTTCTCGCACGGTGGGGTGCTCGCCTTGGAGCTTGTCCCGCAGATCGCGCACGAGGGCGAAAGAGTGGGCGATGTCCCGCACATCAGTGGTATTGGCTCCGATCGTCATGAGACCGTCTACCCGCAGATGGGGGAGTTGCGCAATCTGGCCCACAAGTTCTTCTACCCGCTCCGGGTCGGCCCCGTATTGGCTGGTCGCTCCGGAGGAATTGACTTGCACGTAAATAGAGAAGGGACCGCGGGCGTGGCCTTCTTCGCGCAGGCGGCCCTGGAGCCGGTTGAGGCGCTGGGCTAATTTGAGACTGTCCACCGTTTCGATGCAATCGGCCAGTTCGAGGGCCCGCCCGGCTTTATTGGATTGCACGTGGCCGATGACATGGGTCCAGTGGGGCGGGTTTCCGGCACTGGACGGGGCGATACCGTTGCCTTCCCAGGTGCTGGCGTCGTGGATGAGGCGTGCCGATGATTCCACATCCGTTCCGGGTATTGCGAGTTGGGCTTCTACCTCCTGGAGTTGTTGGATGAAATTCTGGCCCATGAGGCGGGAGCCGGCGGCGAGGGCGGCGCGGATGGCGGTGATGGGCTGGTGTTTCACCACGATTTGGAGCCGAGCGGTGCCCAGCGGTATTCCTGCAGCTTCTTCCGCTCCACGCAGGGCGTCACGCACCAGGTTGATGCGCCCGGGGATCTCCTCCGCGGTCGGGGTAACGCCGGAAAGTTCAGCAAGGCGAGCAAGCTTGTCATGCTCCGTATATGTCATGGTTTGTGTCAACTCCACAGGTATCGGGTATCCGCCGCTGTTTATAGTAGGTCTCTGTGCCGCGAACTGGTGACATGGTCTCAGAACTGGCGCATTGTTCACCGAATTCGCATATATCTCATTACCGGGGTAGCGGTGGCAGGTGCAGTAGCTGCCTCATAGTTCTCCCACGCTAATAATGTCGAGGATGGCGTGCCCGGCAGTATCGCTTGCCTCAAGGTCCACGACTGCCCAGAATCCCCAGGAGTTGTCACCTGCGCCGTCGTCAAAAACTTGACGCACTAACCAGGCGCGCAGGCGCCCGGTTGCAGAAGTCAGGTTGTCCATAACGCTATCCACGTGCTCCGCAGGGACGCCGGCGGTGATGAAATCGGCTCGGTCGGGGTGTTCCAGCATGGTGACGAGTTGGGCGGAACGCGCTTCGGGCCCGATGCCGATTTCCTGGTAGGAATCGAAATAGGCGTCGGTAGCATCCATCCAGGTGTCGCCATCCCAGACCGGCCCGCCCACCCAGAGCGGGATGCCATCCCCGCGGGCCACTCCGGCTCCGTCATCCAGGGCCGCGCGATCAAGCCAGTCGAGATTTTCGTGTGCCACGGCTTCCACGAAGCGGAAAAGCGCATTGCGGATGGAGACCCGCAGTGCGTGTGGGCTGCGCGAGAGCGTGACCTTGCCATCCTCATCCGCCCCGAAAGCGCGCTCGCGGGCGCCACCTGTGCTGCTGTCAAGATTGGCGATCTCCGTGGCGGTGATACGGCCATCGCGCAGGGCTTCCCATTCGTCCAGCAAACTGGAATCCACCGAGCGCACCAGGCCTCCCAGCCAGTTGGTCATGTCTTCAAGATCTGGGGTGCGAGCTTCCAGGGGAACGGTTTGGCGCAGCGCTTTGTAGGTATCTGTTAGATAACGCAGTAGGGTTCCTTCGGAACGGGCCAGGTCATAGCGGGAAATAAACTCAGAGAAGGTGATCGCGTTTTCGATCATTTCCCGCACGATGGACTTGGGGGAGAGCTGGAAATCATCCACCCAGGGGTTGGTCTGCCGGTAGATTTGAAGCGCCGCGCCGAGTTCTTCCGCGAGCGGTTGCGGCCAGGTTATTTTATCTGCTTCGGCCATGCGTTCGTCATAGCCGATGCCCGCGGCTTTCATGCGCCCGATGGCGCGCCCACGCGCTGCGCGTTCCTGCGCGTACAGAACCTGCATGGGGTTATCCTGAACCGCCTCGATAACCGAAATAACATCGAGGGCGTACTCCGGACTATCCGGGTCAAGGATATCCAGCGCGGCCAGCGCGAAGGGTGCCAGCGGCTGGTTCAAGGAGAAATCATAGGGAACTTCACGCGTGTATTCGATGGGGGAGTGCCCTGGATGCTCGGCCAGCCATTGCGGAGTGTGGTGGATGATCACCCCGGCGCGCTCCAGAGACATATAAATGCGGGTGGCTTGGCGAATCAATTGATTGGACGCTGTGCGCGGTTCGTGATTATCCGTGAGTAACGTGGTGATGGCCGCCACGTTATCCCCCGGGCGTTGGAACAAATTGAGCATGAGCGAGTGGGAGACTCGCATCTGGGACGTAAGAGTTTCCGGAGCGGCACCCTTGAGATACTCAAAAGTTTTTTCCGACCACAGCACCGTATTTTCCGGGGGTTTCTTCTTTTGAATGCGACGCTGCTTGACCGGATCATCCCCGGCGCGGGCCACCAGCCGCGCATTTTCAATTTCAAATTCGGGTGCTTGCACGATCACATCACCCTTAGTATCGAATCCGGCCCGCCCGGCCCGGCCCGCGATCTGGTGGAATTCACGCGCGCTCAGGTGGCGACTGCGTTGGCCATCAAATTTAGCCAGCCCGGTCATCACAACAGTGCGAATAGGCACGTTAATGCCGACCCCGAGGGTATCTGTACCGGAAATAACCGGAAGCAGGCCCGCCTGTGCCAGTTTTTCCACGAGCCGCCGGTAGCGGGGGAGAAGGCCCGCGTGGTGCACGCCAATACCGGAACGGAGCAGCTTGGAGAGAATTTTCCCGAAACCGGGGCCGAAGGAAAAATCCCCGAGGGCTTCGTGGATGCGGGCTTTCTGTTCCTTGGAAACGAGGGCGTGGGTGAGGAGGGCTTGGGCCTGAGCCACCGCTTCTCGCTGAGAAAAATGCACCACATATACAGGCGCCCGATGCGTGGAGGTGAGTTCCAGGAGGAGTTCGCCGAGCGGCTGATAGGAATAGGAGAAGGACAGCGGTACCGGCCGTTCTGCGTTACTCATGAGTTCGACGGCGCGCCCGGTGCGCTTCTCAAGATCCTCCGCCAGCCAGGTGGTATCCCCCAGGGTGGCGGAGAGGAGTACTTGCTGTGTGTGGGTGAGTTCCAGAAGTGGAACTTGCCAGGCCCAACCGCGCTGCGGATCGGAGTAGTAGTGGAATTCATCCTGGACCAGCGCGCCGATATCCGCCGCCGCACCATCACGCAAACTGAGGTTCGCCACGATTTCCGCGGTGGCGCACACCACGGGAGCGCCGGCATTAATGGTGGAATCCCCGGTCACCATCCCCACGTTATCCGCACCGAAAACATTGATGAGCTCGAAAAACTTCTCTGATACTAAAGCTTTGAGAGGCGCGGTGTAATACGCGGTTTTTCCGCGCGCGAGCCCGCAGAAAATGGCGGTGAGTGCGATGAGTGATTTCCCCGAGCCGGTGGGCGTGGAAACAATCATATGAGCATCATCAATAGCGGCGAGCAGCGCTTCTTCCTGATGGGGGTAAAGCGGCCGCCCGGTGCTTTCCGCCCACTGGGTGAAAGCCTCATAAAGCGCATCATCAGGCGGGTTGAGCCCATACTTATCCTCCAGAAGGTCCAGGGCAACATTGAGTTGTGGACGAGGGCGCAGCGCCGCGGCCCCGGGCTGATCTGACTGTTGTGAACTCATGACTTAAGGGTGCCACACTCCTACGACATAAAAATTTGCCGGAACTGATGGCGAGGTGTGCGTCCAGTAAATTCTGGGGAAAGATAGCAATGTGACCGCGTTCGAATCTTTCCTGTACAGACGGGACTCGCGCGCTGTATCTGCTGCGGGTACCGGCAGTCTCACTCTTATGTACGACGCCGCCGCTCGTGAGCAAGGCTTCGCTTTGCGCAGCACGGGAACCGGCAGTCGCCCTGTTGTTGATTTGGATGGCATGCTGGTTATTGGTATGGGTGTGAAGGATGCGGCTCTCTTCCCCGCACGAGCGGGGGTAATTCCCGCGGGGCAGGCGGTCACCGTCACCAAGCTGGTCTCTTCCCTGCGCGAGCGAGGGTCGTGCCGGGCGGGTCCTAGAGGGATACCACGGCAACAGCTCTTCCCTGCGCGAGCGAGGGTGGTGCAGGGGCGTGGAAGCGGGGGTGTGATGTCGCGCCGGGCAAGTGCCCATAGACCCTTAATCTCCGGGTTAAGGGTTGCCGCAATCGCGCGGGATACCGTTGGTAGGACGGCGAAAAGCGCGGTATCTCGCGCCTATGCGGTAGTTGGGAAGGTGGTGTGAGGGAGGAAACAGCCTCAGGCAGGCTTCTGAACTTGCGCTGGGTGGGAACCCTGGGTAAAGTATCTATTCGTCGCCGCGGGCGGCGAACATAAAAGAATAACGAGCACCGCTAGCTCAATTGGCAGAGCAACTGACTCTTAATCAGTGGGTTCTGGGTTCGAGTCCCAGGCGGTGTACAATCCGCTCCGCAGCTTCGGCTGCGGAGCTTTTTCATGCCAAAATTGGCTACGGGCACATTCTACCCGGGGTACAATACTCCGTCTACCTCCATCCAATGCATCTGAGCAGGCCGTGTTAGAAGCCTGTTCCTGCTACGCGCAGGGCGAAATTGCGGATCTACCCGATAACCATCTAAGCGACACCTGTCGCGTTATTCTTGAGGGTGGACTCAGTGGAGGAGTATTGATGAGTGACTGTCCCTATTTCCGGATTTCTAAGAGTGGCTTGATTGCGCTCGCGGGCGGGGTGTGGTGCCTGGCGGGAGTGAATGTCGCGCGCATCGGAGTGGAGAGTTTTGCGGATTCTACCGTGGGTGCGCCGTGGATCTGCCTGCTGCCCCCGCTCGTTTTTGCCGCCTTTGGGGCAATGTTTACCAAAGTTGCCGGGAAGCATATCCGGCGCATTCGCTCCCATCCCCGGCCAGCGCGACCCTTGTGGCATTTCTTCGACCTGCGCTCCTACCTTGTTATGGCCATCATGATGGGTGGCGGAATTGGCCTGCGCATCAGCGGAGTGCTGCCCGACTCCTTCATTGCCTTTTTCTACACCGGATTGGGGGCTGCCCTGGCCGCCGCGGGACTGCTGTTCTTCGGTGCTTTCATTCGCGATGTTCGCCGCGGTCAGTGATGTGCGGTGCGATGATCGCTGTGCCATACATTCGCAGGCTTGCGATATCTACGCTCTCCAAAGCTGAGTGCTATTGACTCAACTACTATTGAGCCTAGAGTGAACAATTACATATGAGCGGAACAAAGATAAGCCTGTGGGGGTTGGGATTGATGTCAGGGCGATAGGCCCGGGCGCCGAAAGGCGCGCGGCGTCGTCGTTCATAGAAGTGAAAGAAGGATTGACCATGGCATACGATATTGATCGCACGGTGTCTAACGCGGTGGACCGGTTCCTCAGCCCCTTTGATGGATTTTTTGCCGTTCCCACTCGGATGGTGAACGGGCGGCGTTCCGATCTGGAGGATCTTGCGCTGCAATACCGTTCGCAGCTCAAGCAAACTGAAGATGGCTACGAAGTCCTCTTCGATGTTCCCGGTTTCGCTGCGGAAGATATTGACCTCAACGTTTACCCGGATCACATTACCCTCAAGGCTTCGCAGGAAGAAGAAATCGAGGGCGGTACGCGCACGCGGTCCGTCTCCCGCAGCCTGGGCTTCGAGCAGGCGGTGGATACCACCACGGTGGATGCAAATCTCAGCGATGGCGTGCTCACTGTCACGGTGAAGACCACCGCGGGCTCGCAGGGTCGCAAGGTTCAGATTGGTTCGGGCAAGCGCACCACGGAAACTGACTCCGCTGAGAAGTAAACCAATTTAATAGTGAAGCGGGGCTCCTCTCAATAGAGAAGGGCCCCGCTTTTATACGCGCACAGTATTACTTCGGCGCGCACTCGCTCTTTTGCCCGCGCGCCATGAGCTCGGCTTCCGGCGTGCCTTCGCGCACGTAGGTGGCACCGGCATTCGGGGTGGCCTCATCGGCCAGCGTGATACTCTTCCCGTCCTCAGCGAAATGCGCTACCGAAGTTCCGATCTTCTTACCATCAACATCCTTCCAGGTGACGAGGTTGTTAGCGGGTTCGAAAGTACCGGTCATCACTTGGGATTCCCCGCCGTTGCAATCCACCACCTTGGAGATCAGCTCGCGTCCGTCCACGCTCACCACATACATCGACGCCCCCGCCTGCCGCATAAAACTCCCGGCCTCGGTCGTCTCAGCGGCATCGCATCCGCCTAGCAGGAGCGCCCCCGCTCCCGCCAGAAACAGCGCCGCTGCGCTCGCCGTCGTCTTGCGCATCATATCGCGCATGTCACGCCTCACTTCCTGTACGTTCCGGAAACGGTTCCGAATCTTCTTCCCTACTTTAGCCGCGGTACGACGCCGCCGCCCGGCCCGCCCACTCGTTTCCACGCCGCGGCTCACGTTTGCCTGTCGGTCGCCACCGCGGTGCTCCGGTTTTGCTAGAGCACCAGTACCGCCGGCACCAGGAAAATCTTCACCACTATCGAGAAAGCGAAGAGCGTTGCGTAGGCATTATCGATGCGCTCGTCGCCCACCCGAGAGGTAGCCGCGTCCAGGACTGCCGGCTGGCCCAGGAAACCGGCGATAGCCCCGGCGGTGCGGGGCGCGGAAAGCCGGAGCACCCAGGCGCCCGCTACCAGCAGTGCCGCGCAGGAGACCAGTGTGATCACGCAGACCGTCACCGCAGCGCCCACCGCTTGCGGAGAAAGCACAATCTGCGCGAAGCCGGGCCCGGCCGTCAGTCCCAGGGCAGCTAAAAACAGGGTGAGTCCCAGTTGGCGCATCGTCAGATTGGCCGCCTCCGGCATGGCCCATACAAAAGGCCCGGTGCGCCGCGCCGCGCCCAAGAACATCCCCGCGATCAGCGGGCCGGCTGCGGTGCCCAGCTGGAATACCTGGCCGCCGGGCAGCGGGAAGGTCACGAAACCGAGGAGCAACCCGGCCACCATCCCCACCGATAGGCTCAGCACGTCGATCTCCGAGATGGAACGTTCGGAATCCCCAAAAAGATCCGCGATGGCATCCCAGCGTTCGCGCGGGGCCACCACGGTCACCCGGTCACCCGGCTCCAGGATGAAATCATCGCGGGCCAGCAGCTCCAGATCCCCGCGCCGCACCCGGGTCACCACCGCGCCGTATTTGGCGGGCAGGTTGAGTTCCCCGATGGAACGCGCCGCCACATCCGGGTTGGAAACCACCAGGCGGTTGAAATCCACGTGGCTGCGATCATCGGCCAGATGGTCACTTCGCAAGTGTCCGAGGTGCGCGGCGGCCGCCTCCACATCCGCAGCTAGACCAACAACAACGACGTCGTCCCCTACCTCGAGATCCTCACCGGGCAGGGCCACCCGCACTCGCTCGCCGCGTCGCAAGTAGGATACCCGCACCCGCCCGTCGGCCCATTCGGGGATATCGCGCAGGTTCATGGGGTGTTCCACGGTGATGGTGCGTGGATCAAGCAGGGTTCCGGCCAACGAAGGAGTATCGCGCAGTCCCGGCCAAGATCGACCCACGATGAGGGAAACCAGGATAATGCCGATAATGACCGCCAGAGGATACCCGAAGGCATATCCGATAGCGGGCTGTGTGGAACCGTCCGTGAGTCGGGTGGCGGTGGCAAGGGCCGGTGCCGCCGTCGTCGCACCCGTGAAAAGACCCGCCAAAAACGGCCGTTCGATACCGAAAAGCAACCCCATCATCAGGGCGGTGCCCGCGGCGAGGAAAACCGCAACCACAGAAGCTACAAGCAGGGAAAGATTGCGCCGCAGCTGCGCGAAAAAGGCCGCGCCCGAAGCGATGCCCACGGTGTAGACGAAAAGCGCGAGCCCGAGGGACTGCACCACGTCCATACCCGCCCCGAGTTCGGGGAAGCGCGCGGACATGGCCAAGCCCACAAAGAGGGCGCCGGCCGCGCCGATACGTATCCGGCCCAGCGGAATCGCACCGAGAATGGAGCCGAGGGCCACCACAACGAAAATTGTTAGTAACGGGGAAGAGTCAAGGATCGCCACGTCATAAGACTAGCCGGGGTAGAGTAAGAGTGTGTCTGATCCCATTGTTACTCTTGCAACGAGCAAAGACTTACCGAAGCTCGACGTTGACGAGGCCGGTCTGCCCGATGCCCTGCGTGAGCGCCATATCGAACCGCGCATCGTAGCGTGGAACGATCCCGATTACGACTGGAACGACGCCGGAGTTGTCGTTGTCCGCTCAGTTCGTGATTACGGGCGCGATCCGCAGGCCTTCATTTCGTGGGCCCGCTCCGTTCCGCGGATTCTCAACCACGCCGATATTATGGCGTGGAATTCGGATAAGCATTACCTGCGGGAATTGGAAGCGGCAGGTTTGCCGACCATTCCCACTACCTGGCTGGAACCGGAGGAAAACCTCACGAAACACCAGGTCCATACCCGTTTCCCGGCGCACGGTGATTTCGTGGTCAAGCCCGCGGTGTCCTCGGGTGGGCGCGGTACGGGGCGCTACACCGCCACCGATCCGGCTTCGCGCTCCCAGGCGATCCTGCACGCGCAGCACGAGCTTGCGAAGGGCCGCAGCGTGATGGTGCAGCGCTACCTGGAGAATATTGACCGCACCGGTGAGGTCTCACTGATCTTCCTCAACGGCCTGGCTTCCTACCGGGTGGAAAAGGCTCCGCTGCTCCACCCGCGTTTCCGCAGCGCGGATCAAATCCAGGAAGAAGTCGTGTCTGTTTCAGAGGCGCGCGAATCGGAATGGCGTTGGGGTGAGCGGGTGCGCAACGTGCTGCACGGGCTCATCCGCGAGCACACCGGGCGTGACCACCTGCTGCTCTTCAACCGTGTGGACATCGTGCCGGCCGCGCCGGGGGATCCGAACGAGTTTTACGTCATGGAGATTTCCCTGATCGACGGCTCGCTCTATCTCTCGTTGGATGAGAGTCACCTCAACCGTTTCGCGGACGCGATTGCGGTGCGGACAGCCTGGTAGTTCGGTCACGGGCGGCGCGGTTGTAGCACGACGGCGCAGCTTTCGCTCCCGCGAATAAACGCGACTGAGGTACGACGGCGCAGCCGGGCGGCGCGCCGATCTAGCTCACAACGTGGCCGCTATCACCGCCGCTGAATTGTGTTTGCGCGCGGTGACCGGCTATAGTTGTTTATCGGCGTTCTTTCGCCGAAATGGTGGCCATAGCTCAGCTGGCAGAGCACCTGGTTGTGGTCCAGGAGGTCGCGGGTTCAAGCCCCGTTGGCCACCCCAGAGTTCAGGCTCGTTTTGAATGTTTGGAAGCAAGCAGGCGAAACGAGCCTGAGTTGTATCGCTGGTAGGGGATGGCAGTGCCGGCCTATGCCGGCCTATAGCCCGCAATGCCGTTTCTGGCGGCTACCTGTAAGCCCTATCTGCGCAGAGAGGAGCCCTCGTGGCGAAGCGCAAAAAGAAAGATCGCGGCGGCGTACTGACCTGGGTGGGAATCCTCGCTATCGCGCTCGCGAGCATCGCGGATTTTGTGCTGTTCTTCTTCGATAATGGTTCCCGCTATATCCTCTACACCCTCCCGCTGTGGTTCCTTGGCATCGGGTGTTTCGCCTGGCTGGGGCGAGGTGAGGAGCGCAGCGGAAAATCGCCTAATAAGCGGGGTCGGTGAAGGTTGCGGCTCCCGGCTGTGCCCCTCGTATCTGGTGAACCATTTCGCCGGCGGCGTGAATTTCCTGCGCGGCAGATCGCCTGTTCGGCAAGCTCAACGCGCTCGGCATAACGTGGCGCGCGCTATCCTCACCGTCACGCCACCAAATTCTCGGTACCATAGGGGAATGACCAGCGCGGAGCCGTGCCCCGCGCAGCAGGGCAAGTACAGGTAGGCCGCTCGCGGCCGTGACAAGGAGCCGCACAGTTGAGCCAATCGCAATCCTTCGCGTTCGATACCCAAACCCGTATCCCCAAGGTACGCATCGGGGTCGGTCGCGCGCACGGCAAGGCGATCCTATTCGGCGAACATGCCGTGGTTTACGGGGCCCCGGCAATTTCTCTCCCTGTTCATGTGCTTCCCGTTATCGCCAATGCCACCATCACCACTGGCGAATCCACGATTAGTTCCGAGCTTTATCGCGGTCCGGCCGCCTCCGCCCCGGAGCGCCTGAGTCCCGTGGTCGCCGCTATTGATGCCGGGCTCGATTTCGTGGCCCCGGGCAGCTCCGCCCACGTCACGATTTATTCCGATATTCCTTATGAGCGCGGACTCGGCTCCTCGGCCGCGGTCGCTGCCGCGATTGTTTCGGCCATTGCCGACGCCGCGGGGGTGCGCCTCTCGCCCGCCGAGCGTTTCCTCCTCATCCAGGTAGCCGAACGGGTGGCCCACGGGCGCCCCTCCGGGATGGATGCCCACGGCGTCGTCGCCGATACTGTTATTAAATTCCAGCGGCCGGACGTCACTCCGCTCATCGTGGCGCGCCCCCTCCACGTGGTGATCGGTGATTCTGGAGTGCCCGGCGCCACCCGGCAAGCCGTCGGCTCGGTGCGGGAGCTGCGCGAACAGTTCCCGGCGAAAGTGGAGACCCTGGTCGCGCGCCTGGCCGGATACGCGGCGGACGCGGAAATGCAGCTCGCGACGGGGGATTGGGCGAGCATGGGTGAGAATATGTGGCGCGCCCACGCGACCCTCGCGCAACTGGGAGTCTCCTCCCCGGAACTCGATACTCTCGTAAACGCTGCTCACAGTGCCGGGGCGCTCGGTGCAAAGATGACCGGCGGCGGGATTGGCGGGTGCGTCATCGCCCTGGCAGAGAACAGTGCTCACGCGAAAGACATCGCCGCGGCCCTGAGCGCAGCGGGCGCGGCAAACGCCTGGTCCACCTGGGTGGAGGCCAGCAAATGAGCACCGCGCGCGCCCACCCGAATATCGCCCTCATCAAATATTGGGGGAAAGCGGATGACGAACTCATGCTTCCCGCCGCACCTTCCGTTTCCCTCACCCTCGATATTTTTCCGACGACGACGACAGCCCGGCTCGCCCCCACCGCCCAGCGTGACCGACTCATTCTCAACGGCCGCGAAGCGAGCGACAAGGCGCTTAGCCGGGTAGAGCGGGTGCTCAATGTTATCCGCGAACAGGCCGGGCGCAGCGAAAAACTGCTGGTCATCAGCGATAATGAAGCACCGACGGGAGCCGGAATGGCCTCCTCGGCTTCCGGATTCGCGGCCCTGGCGCTCGCGGCCGCCACGGAATACGGGATGGATGTGAACACCGCTCACCTCTCTCGCCTTGCTCGGCGCGGTTCGGGATCGGCTTCGCGTTCGGTTATTAGCGGGGTGGCGCTTTGGCATGCCGGAACGGATGAAGAATCGTTTGCTGAAGAAATCCCGGCCCCGCCGCTGGCCATGGTCTCGGTGGTACTCAACACTGCTCACAAGAAAATTACTTCCCGGGAAGCGATGGTCACCACCCGCGCTACCTCGCCGTACTACCGCGGCTGGGTGGAATCCACTCGCGATATGGCCGCGCAGATGGTGGAAGCTTGTAAGGCGGGGGATATGCGGTGCATCGGTGAGCTTACCGAGCTCTCCGCGCTGCGTATGCACGCCTTGATTATGAGCTCCGAACCGCCCATTCATTACCTGACGTCCGTGTCCTGGCGCGTTTTTGAGCTGGCCCGCACCCTGCGCGGCGTGGGAATGGATGTGTATGCCACCGCGGATGCCGGCCCGAATGTAGTGCTCCTGACCCGCCCCGAGCTGGCCGCTGAAGTGGCACGCCACGCCGAAGCCCTCGGCAAAGTAAGCATTGCTCACGCGGGGAACGGTGCTTACCTTGTAGCGGAACCGGAGTCTCACCGGGAGGTGCTGTGAGCGAAGCAGATAGCTTGAGCGGAGCAGATACAGAGCAGGCCTCCGCGCGCATCCACGCTAATGCGCCGGGCAAGCTCTACATCGCGGGGGAGTACGCCGTGGTGGAAGCCGGCCGGCCGGCGATTCTTATCGCGGTGAACCGTTTTATTGACGTGGTCCTCACCCCTGCGGAAGGCTCCGGCCTGGTGCGTTCGCACGGCAACGGTTTCGCACCGCTCTACTGGCGCCACGAAAATGCACTTCCCGTTTTTGATGATATTGGCTCCGATTACGCTGCCAATGCCATCCGCACCGTGGAAGCGCTGCGCAGCGAACGCGGCCTGGAGGCCCGCCACTACAACCTCGATATCACCTCCGGCCTGGTGGAAGAGGACGGCCGTAAATACGGCCTGGGTTCTTCGGCCGCGGTGACGGTGGCCATCGTGGATGTGCTCAATCGTTTTTACGATCTCAAACTCACCCTGGAGGAACGCTACAAGATCGCGCTGCTTTCCGTTTTGGAGCGGGCCCCGCGGGCTTCGGGCGGTGATATTGCTGCTTCCACCTACCGCGGCTGGGTTTACTACCGCTCCCCGGACCGCGCGGGCCTGAGTGAATACGCGCGCAGCCACAGCGTGACCGAGACCCTGAGTGCCCCGGCTTGGGAGCCATGGGCGGTGGAATCATTGCCCGCTCCCGCCCGCGAAGAACTTCTGGTTGGGTGGACCGGCCTGCCCGCCTCCACCGAGCACCTGGTTTCCGGGGTGCAGGCCCGCTCGCGCGGCGCTTATTTCCCCGGTTTCCTGGACGAATACGAGGACGTGGTGGAACGCCTGGCCACCCAATTGCGCACTGGGGGCCGCATCGGCGCAGAGCTCACCGCCGCGCGCCGGCTCCTGCGCCAGCTGGGCGCCAGCTCGGGTATCACCATCGAAACCGAGCGCCTGACTCATTTATGCGACGTCGCCGCCGGGCTGGGGGGAGCTGCTAAATCATCCGGAGCTGGCGGGGGTGACTGCGGGATTGCCCTGGTGGGAAGCGATGTGGATAAAGATGCCGTGTATCGGGGGTGGCGTGCGGGCGGCGTCGAACCGCTGAACCTGGCGGTGGTGGAAGGATGAGCGCGGTGAATGCGGCCGGCGCGGCTGAGGCTAGCGCTTCGCGCGGTATGGGCGATGGAGCCAGTGCACAGCAGGATACTTCCCGGGCCGCGCGCAAAGATGAGCATGTGGCCCTCGCGCGGGCTCAGGAGATCCGCCGTAATGATTTTGATTGCGTCGCGCCGGTTCATCACGCGCTTGGCGCGTGCGACGTCGCCGCGGTGGACTTGTCCACGCAGGTCGGGCCCTTCACGTGGCCGGTGCCTTTCTATATCAACGGCATGACCGGCGGGACGGAAGCGACCGGGCGCATTAACCGAGTGCTGGCGATCGCGGCGCGGGAAGTGGGCGTGCCGATGGCGAGCGGATCGGCCTCGGTGGCCCTCGATGATCCGGCTACGGCTTCCTCGTTTACTGTGATTCGGGAAGAAAATCCGCGCGGCTTCGTTATGGGCAATATTGGGGTGGGGCGCAGCGGCGCGGATGCTCGGCGCGTGGTGGAGCTTTTGGACGCGGATGCCCTCCAGCTGCATCTCAATGCCGGGCAAGAAATTGTTATGCCGGAAGGCGAGCGGGAGTTTTCCGGTTGGCGCGCCTCGGTGGAGGAGATCGTGGCGCAGGCCGGCGTGCCTGTGATCGTCAAAGAAGTGGGATTCGGGATTTCGCGGGAAACGCAGCGTGTGCTCGCGGATCTTGGGGTGCAGGTGGTTGATGTCGGGGGAGTGGGCGGTACGGATTTCGCCCGCATTGAAAATTCCCGGCGGGAAGCAAGTGAATATTCGTATGTGGCGGGTTTCGGGCAATCGGCTGCGCTGTGCCTGCTTGAGGCGGAGGCGGGAAGTGGGCTTGACCTGCTGGCTTCGGGCGGGGTGCGCACTCCTTTGGACGTTGTCCGTTCGCTTATTTTGGGGGCGCGTGCGGCCGGTGTGGCTCGCCAATTCCTTGAGCTGGCGGTTCAGGGGGATGAAGCGGCTGTGGCAGGTTTGCGTTCCTGGCGGGATCAGGTGCGCGCGCTGCTGGCGCTGCTCGGGGCGCAGACGGTCAGTGTGGCGCGGCAGTGCCAGGTGTTTATTACCGGGGAGCTGGCCGAACGGGCCCGGCTGCGCGGTGTCGATCTTGAGGCGTATGCGCGGCGTGGTGCTGCGGCGGATAACTGAATTTCGTAAATAGTTCGGTGAACGAATCAGACCGCTCATCAATCCTCACACCGGGCCCGAATCCGGATATAGTGGAGCAAAGTGAAGGTGCGGATCCCGGTTCTGTCTAGGCGTTTGGTTTGGCTGGTTGTGAGCCGACGGATCCCGTGTGGAATACCTTGTTTGGGGAGGATGAGGGACGTGATTACGGGGAAGGAAGCGGTACGCCTCGCCGCTGAGCGTCAGCGTAAGTATTACCCGGAATTCACGATTTATTCTCGTGGGTGGTTGGAAGACGACGAATATTATTGTCCTAGTGTCTTCGTTAAATATCCGTCAAAAGGGCCACCCGGTTTTCTTGTGAACAAGCAGACCGGTGAGGTTGAGGAATTCCATTATCTACCTAATCTTCCTATTGCTGCACGGTTAAAAGCAATGAAGCGAACTAAGTTTTTATTCCGTAGGGTGATTATCCGACCTCGGCGTTTCCGTCGTATGTGGAATACCTTGTTTAGGAAGGATTAGGGAAGTGATTACGGGGGAGGAAGCGGAACGTCTCGCTGCTGAGCGCCTGCATGAACTCTGTCCAAAAGATAATGTCATTTCTCGTGGGTGGGCTGAAGATGGTGAGTCTTATGCTCCGATGCTATCGTTGGGGCGTGATTTGAAGGGGTCGCCAAGCTTTTTTGTGAATAAAAAGACTGGTGAGACTGAAGAATTCCATTATCGCCCTAACAGTCCTATTGCGGCGCGGTTGAAGGCAATGAAGCGGACGAAGCACTTGTCTCCTAAGGTGATTATTCGCCCTCAATCGGGTCGGGAGGGATGAGAGCGTGATTACGGGGGAGGAAGCGGAACGTCTCGCCGCTGAGCGTCTGCATGAACTTTATCCGAAATGTACGATTACTTCTCGTGGATGGGGCGAAGACGACGAGTTTTATGCGCCAATGCTATCCAAAGGCCGCATATCGAAGGGACAGCCAAATTTTCTCGTAGATAAACAGACTGGTGCGGTTGAGCAATTTCAATATTGGCCCGATAGTCCTATCACAGCCCGGCTGCGTGCAATGGACTGGATTAAGCATTTGGTTCCTAGGGTGATTATTCACCCTCAATCGGGTCGGGAGGGATGAGAGCGTGATTACGGGGGAGGAAGCGGTTTATCTCGCGGCAAAGCGTCTGCATGAGTTTTACCCGAAAGATACAATCACTTCCCGCGGGTGGGCAGAAGATGACAAATATTATAACCCGATGCTATCAAGGGGCAGGATAGCGAAGGGCGAACCACGATTTCTTGTGAACAAGCAGACCGGCGAGGTTGAGAAAATCCATTACCGTCCTAATCTTCCTATTGCTGCACGGTTAAAAGCAATGAAAGTCACTAAGTATTTGTCCCCCAAGGTGATTATTCGCCCTTACCGGTTACCCGGAGGGAGCGAAGATTAAAGTGTTTCGGATCCCTACGGGGAGCATGACTGGTTGTAATATTTGGATCTGGTAGACACCACATCAACAAGGAGATCTACGATGGCGTTGGAGAATGATTACACCTTGGCGGTAGGCCAGCAGGTGAAAAAATATCGCACTCACCAGGGACTTACGCGCGAAGCACTTGCGGCAATGGCGCAGCTTCCGCTCGATGCCGTAGTGAAGCTTGAATCTGGGATGGGTGATGTTGATGGGGCTGTTCTTTATCAGCTCTCGGTCGCTCTCGACGTGAGCATTGAAGGCCTTCTTTCGCTCGCTGATGTCAGTGACAAGGTAAGCTATGCCACTTGTTCCGGGATGGACAAGTCGGATGCGGAGAACATGCGGGACGCTGCGCTCGGCTATTTTGCCGATCTTGAATTGGTGTCAAGCGCAAGTTAGATCTGCACGACTCGGGAAATGACTCGCCTTCCTAAGATGTATAAGAAGTAGAAGATGTAAAAGATAGTAAAGGCTGAGATGGGCGGATAGACATGGCGGGTAATCCATTCAAGCCAACGGCGGGTGCGACACCTCCTGTTTTGGTTGGTCGGGAGAGCCTCATTCAAGAGTTCGAGGACTCCTTGGCTGATGGCCCTGGTGCTCCTGCCCGGCTATCGCTCGTAACAGGAAATAGGGGCGTGGGGAAAACGGCGCTCCTGAATGCGTTTCGGGACAAAGCAAGAGCTCACGGTTGGCAAACAATCGACGAAACAGCCGAAGCCGGTTTTATCGAACGCATCGCCAACCAGCTGGTCTCCAAGCGCCGGCAAATAACCGGGGTCAGTCTTCCCGGAGGCCTATCAGTAGAGCTGAGCGAAGCTCGGCAGGCCCTGGACTTTCGGACAATCCTGACGAGGGAGCTCGAGAAACCCTTCTTTAGAAAAGGACTGCTCATAACGCTTGACGAAACTCAGGCCGGCAGCATCGAAGAGCTTCGCACCCTGGGCACAACGATGCAGCATATGATCCGCGAAAATCGCGATATTGCGCTGGTTATGGCTGGCCTGCCATCCGTTTTACCCATTCTGCACCGGGACAAGGTCATTTCCTTCTTCCGCAGGGCGACTCCGATGCAGCTCAAGGACGTTTCATTAGAGCTCGTCGCCGATTCTTTCAGACAGGTTTTTGACAGCAACAAACGTGAGGTTGCTGATGAGGCTATCGAGCTCATGGCGGAGGCGACTCGCGGATACCCGTACATGATTCAACTCGTCGGCTACCAAACTTGGCAGCAGGCTCGGGATAGTGCGGCTATTACGTGCGAGCACGCTAAAGAAGGCGCAGCGGCAGCGCTGCGGCGGCTGGGGAATACCGTCCACGGCCTGGAGCTTGACGGCCTATCCAATGTTGATAGAACATTTTTGCTTGCCATGGCTCAAGATAGCGGAGCGTCTTCTGTGCGCGACATTGCTGAAAGACTAGGCAAAGACAGCAACTACGTGGGCACCTACCGAGCCCGTTTGATTGAAGCTGGCGTCATTACTCAAGCGGGCTACGGGAAGGTTGATTTCGCTATCCCGTATATGCGTGAATGGCTCAAAGGCCACGAGTCGCTGAGTTTCCTCTAACCACTTCTTGGCGCCTCGCTCGTTCAGAGCGACGCCGCACCGCAGTCGTACCTGACCTGCCCCAATAACCCCACTCCCGCACCGCCTTATGAGATGTCCCACAGGGATGGTTCTTTCCTCAACTGGATTTCTGCGCGATGAGCGCCTAACGTAAACCCCATGGCGAACAGGACCACTCAGATGCACACCGCGATGCGCGGTGCCTGCGTGCGTACCTGCATGTGCCCCATGTGTTGCATGTGTTGCTGTCGCTAGTTCGCCAGCGGAACCCGAAAAGTTAGTTGCCCCATACTGAAGACCGGGCATTTTCGGATAAGCCAGCGCGGACAAGCGGTACCCCGGTGTTCAATTCCCGGGGACTAACACAAATGTGGATAATGCGATGTCCGCGGTGGCACGGCCTTGCGTTTCGTTCCCAAAATCCCGCATTATCCACGGTCAACCCAACACCAAGTAAGGAAGAACCGTGGCAATTGCACAAACCTCACGTATTCGTCGTCGCGTCCTGGGCGGGCTGTCCGCCCTGGCGGCGCTCACCATGGCCCTTACCGGGTGCTCCAGCCCGGATCTATCCGGCTCGGGTGACTCCGCCCCCGGTACCGCCGCGGGTACCGGGGCCGGTGCGGAGAGCGCCACCGTGGGGGCCCGCACCCCCGAACAGATCAAAGAAGCCGGCTCGATTCGCATCGGCACCTTCGCGGACAAGGCACCTTTTGGCTCGCTGGTCGGGAAAAACACCTACGAAGGCTACGACATAGTTTACGGTGAGCGCCTCGGCAAAGACCTGGGTGTCAAGGTCGAGTGGGTCCCGGTGGATGCCTCCTCGCGCGTGGAATTCCTCAAGTCCGGAAAAGTCGATATTATTCTCGCGAACTTCACGGTGACTCCCGAACGCGCCGCGCAGGTGGACTTCGCCAATCCCTACATGAAGGTCTCCTTCGGTGCCGTTTCCAGCGCGAAGGAGCCGGTGCGTTCCGAAGCGGAACTCGCGAATAAAAATATTATTATCGTCAAGGGCACCAGCCAGGATGCGTGGATTACCGCCAACCACCCGGAATGGAAGGTGACTAAGTACGAGCAGTACACCGAGGCCACCAATGCCCTTACCGACGGACGCGGGGACGTGTGGATCACCGACAACACCGAAGCCCTCGCCTTCACCGAACAGAACAAGGATTTCGTGACCGGAATTGCTTCCTTCGGGGAAGAGTCCACCATCGCTGCCGCCGTGCAGCAGGGGAATACCGAGCTGCGCGACTGGATCAATAACAACCTCGTGGATCTCGGCAAGGAGAACTTCTTCCACAAGGACTTCGAGCAGACCCTCGCCCCGGTCTACGGCACCGCGATCTCTCCCGATGAACTCGTCATCGAGGGAGGGGCTCGCTAACAGTTCCCTCCTCCCTCACGCGCGGGCCGCCCGGCACCAAAAAACGCCGGCCCCAAGAAAAGCCGCCCGAATCGGCTTCCATAAAAGCCGCCCGGCCTCAGCTAACCGCCCGGGCGGCCCGCGCCGGGAGAGAGCGAATCTCACGCGAGGAGACTCCATGGATCTATCAGTACTGAGCGAAGCGTGGCCCCTGTACTTGCAGGCCATGCTCGTCACGTTCCGCATCGGCGCCATTGGCGTGGCCGCCTCCCTCCTCCTCGGCTGGGTGTGCGCGGCGCTCGCGCATTTCCGGGTGCCTATTGCGCGCCAGCTCGTGGCCATCTACATCGAGCTCTCGCGCAATACCCCGCTTCTTGTCCAGCTTTTCTTCCTCTATTTCGGCCTCCCGAAAATCGGCCTCACCCTCACCGGGGAAACCTGCGCGATTATCGGGCTGACGTTCCTGGGCGGCTCCTACATGGCCGAAGCTTTCCGCTCCGGCTTGGACTCGGTGCCGCGCATCCAGCGCGAATCCGCCCTCGCCCTCGGGCTCACCCGCCGCCAGGCCCTCACCCGGGTCCTGCTTCCGCAGGCCGTGGCCGTGGCGATGCCGGCACTCACCGCGAATATTATTTTCCTCATCAAGGAGACCTCGGTGGTGTACGTGGTTGCCGTTCCGGACCTCATGTACCTGGCCCGCGAACATATGGGCCTGCAATCCACCACGCAGGAAGCACTGCTCCTCCTCACGGTGTGCTACACGATTATTCTGCTCCCCATCGCCCTCGGGGCGCGCTGGCTGGAAGGGAGGATGCGCCGCTATGCTGCCGTTCGCTAACGTCACCCTCGCTTCCGTATCCGCATATGTTACGACGACGCACGGCGCGCTCGCGTCCCTGCCCGCTCGCTTCACCTCCGCACCCGCGCCCACCATTCCGACTAGCGGCGGGGAAGGCTGGCGCCCACTCCTCGACCCGGAGAACCTCTCCCTCCTTTTCCAAGGGCTGTGGGTCTCGGTGCGCATCGCCCTCATCGCGATGGCGCTGTCCCTCGTGTTCGGAACCCTCCTGGGCCTGGTTATGGACGTGCGCTCGCGTCTGGTCCGTTTCCTCACCCGCGCCTACGTGGAGGTGCTGCGCATCATCCCGCAGGTGGTGCTCCTCTTCATCGTCTATTTCGATTCCACCCGTACCTTCCACCTCGATATGTCCGGCGAGCTCGCCGCGATTATCGTTTTCACCCTGTGGGGTACGGCGGAGATGGGGGACCTGGTGCGCGGCGCCATTGCCGCCGTACCCGCCCACCAATACGAATCGGCCCGCGCGCTCGGGCTGTCCACCCGCCAGCTCCAGCGCCACGTGATTCTCCCGCAGGCCATCCGCCAGCTCATCCCCCTCACCGTCAATCTCACAACCCGCATGATTAAAACGACGGCGCTTGTTTCCCTTATCGGCGTCATCGAAATCCTCAAAGTTGCCCAGTCGATTATCGACCGGGAACGCTTCGAGTACCCGGATGCCGCCCTGTGGATCTACGGCGCGGTCTTCCTCATCTACTTCGTGGTCTGCTACGCGATCTCCGCCTATTCACGCCACTTGGAAAGGAAACTAGCACTATGACAAGCCCGGCATATTCCCAGCCCCTCGACCCTGAACTCGCCTCCGACTCGCGCTCCCTAGGCACCACATCCGCTCCCGGCCCGCGCGCCCTAGGCGCCGCATCCGCTCCCAGCCCGCTCGCTTTGCGTGGCGCGGCCGGGCACGCACAAAGGCTGCGTTTAGTGGACGTTGATAAAACCTACCCGAATGGCGTGCATGCCCTCCAAGGTGTTTCGCTTGAGGTGGCGCCTTCCGAAGTTGTCGTCGTCGTCGGCCCATCTGGATGCGGCAAATCTACGCTACTGCGCACCATTAACGGACTGGAGGATATCCAATCCGGAAGCATTTCCTACGGTGAGCAGAACCTCGCGGAACCGGGCACGGACTGGACCGCGGCGCGTGCCCGCATCGGGATGGTTTTCCAGAATTACGAACTGTTCCCGCACCTGTCCGTCCTCGAGAATCTGCTCCTGGCCCCGCGGGTGGTGCGCAAGGCACCTATCGCTCCGACCCGTGAACGCGCCCTGGCACTGCTGGAACGTGTGGGGTTGGCGAACCGGGCCGATGCGCGCCCCAGTCAGCTTTCCGGCGGGCAGAAGCAGCGGGTGGCGATTGTGCGCGCGCTCATGATGGAGCCGGAGGTGCTGCTCCTGGACGAAATCACCGCCTCGCTGGACCCGGAAATGGTACGCGAGGTGCTCGACGTGGTCCTCGAGCTGGCCGGCGGCGGGATGACGATGCTGCTCGTCACCCACGAAATGAGTTTCGCGCGGGCGATCGCGGACCGCGTGGTCTTCATGGACGCCGGGAAAATCGTGGAAATTGATAGCCCCGAGCGCTTCTTCACCAGCCCCGCCTCGGAACGTGCCCGTGCCTTCCTCAAGACATTCGTTTTTGAGCCGGTAGACTGAGCGGCGTGACTGACTCGAGAATCACCCCGGACTCGCAGACCCCCATCCCCACTAAATGGGTGGGCCCTATTCACATCTCCGGCCCCGTGTTGAGCGGCGCCGTGGAGGTTCCGCTCGCCACCTACGAAACGCCGCTGTGGCCTTCGTGCAACCGCGGCGCGGATGTCTCACGCATGGTGGAGGGTGGCATCCGCGTGTGCGTGGCCGATGAGCGCATGTCCCGCTCGGTGCTTTTTATTGCCGACGCCGCCGCAGCGGCTCTCCGCGCGGTCACCGACATCGCGGCGCGGCGTTCCGAGTGGGAACGGGTGGTGGCCGGGCAGTCGCGCTTCGCGCGCCTGCTGGATATCCACCCCGAAGTGGTGGGGAATTTGCTTTTTGTGCGTTTCGAATTCTCCACCGGGGATGCCTCGGGTCACAATATGGCCACCCAGGCAGCTGAAGCTCTTATGGGTGCAATATCAGCGGTGTGCCCGGAGCTGACCTACGGGTCCATTTCCGGGAATTACTGCATTGATAAAAAGCCTTCCGCCGTCAACGGGATTCTGGGGCGCGGGCGGCGCACCATTGCCGATATTTTTATTCCGGATGAGGTGATCGCCAAGCGGCTGCGCAGTGACGCGCACCGAATTGCCGAGCTGAATTACCGCAAGAATTGGGTGGGCTCTACGCTCGCCGGGGCGGTGCGTTCGGCCAATGCCCACTATGCCAATATGCTGCTGGCGGTGTACCTGGCCACCGGCCAGGATGCCGCCAATATCGTGGAAGGATCCCAGGGCTTCACCCACGTGGAAGAACGCGCAGGCGGGCTCTATGTATCCTGTACCCTCCCGAATCTCATCGTGGGGACGGTGGGTAACGGCAAGGACCTGCCCGGTATTGAAGCGGTCATGGAACGTATGGATCTGGCGGATCGGAGCCGGCCGGCCGGGGAGAACTCCCGGCGCCTGGCGGCCATGATTGCCGCTACTGTGCTGTGCGGGGAACTGTCCTTGCTGGCCGCGCAAACGAATCCGGGTGAGCTCATGCACGCGCACCGTAAATTTGAACGCGGCGGGGCACCCGCGCCCCGTGCGGCTCAGCAGCAGCCACGCGTTAAGGAGAACTAAGTGAATATCGGTATTGACGCACTTGCCTGCGCTACTTCGCATTACTGCCTGCCGCTCGCGGATATGGCGGAGGCTCTGGACGTGCCCGTGGGTAAGTACCACGTGGGGCTCGGCCAAGAACATATGAGCATCCCGGCCCTCGATGAGGATGCCGTCACCCTGGGGGCCCAGGCCGGGGCGCGCCTTTTGACCGCCACCGGCACGGAGGGAATCCGCACCGTCATTTTCGCCACCGAATCCGGGGTGGATCAGTCGAAATCTGCCGGGGTTTTCCTGCACGCGCTCCTCGGGTTGCCGCGCCATGTGCGCACCGTGGAAATGAAAGAAGCCTGTTACGGGGGGACCGCGGCGCTACAAAGTGCCCTCGGTATTGTGGCGCGTCACCCGAAAGAAAAAGTGGTGGTCATCGCCGCGGATATCGCGCGGTACGCGGCGGGCGGATCCGGGGAACCCACCCAGGGAGCCGGCGCGGTGGCTTTCCTGGTGAGCGCGCAGCCGCGCCTGCTGAATATTCCCGCGGTGAGCGGTGTTTACACCGCGGATATCAACGATTTCTGGCGCCCGAATGATTCCAGCACCCCGCTGGTAGACGGCCACCTCTCCATGGATGCCTATATGGATGCCCTCACCGGGGCCTATGATGACTACCTCGCCCAAGGCGGCATCCCCGCAGCTCAGCTGGCTCGTTTCGTGCACCACCAGCCCTTCGGGAAAATGGCTCGCAAAGCCCACGCCCGTCTCATGGCCCATACGAACGATCCGCGCGGAGATGAGGTGATCGAAACCGGCCTCACCTACGGGCGCCACATCGGCAACTCCTACACAGCCGCCCTCTATATTGGCATCCTTTCCCTCCTCGGTACCGACCCGGCCGATCTGACCGATACCCCCATCGGGCTCTTCTCCTACGGCTCGGGCGCGGTGGCGGAATTCTTCGCCGGTATCCCGGTGGCTGGCTACCGGGAGCGGCTGCGGGAAACCGGGGCGGATGCCGCGGGGGTCGCAGCGCTGCTCGCCGCGCGGGAAACTATCGATTTCCCCACCTACCGGGTTTTACACGGTGCTCTGCGCACGGATTCCGCCGATTTTTCGACGCCGCCGCAGACCACCGCACCTTTCCGCTTCGCCGGGGTGAGTTGCGGGGTGCGCCAGTACGAGGTGCGGGCGGAGGGATAGTGGCCCGGGGCGGCGTCGTCGTACCAAGATGGCGACACCCACATGTACGGCACCCCGCAAAATAATCGTATGCCGTAGTGAAACTCGACCATACTGGAGGTGAGCTACCCGCACCACCCCGGGCGAAACTCGGGAGTCTCCGAAATCTGATACAGTTTTTCTGCGCGTGTCAAGTGACGAAAGACTTAGGAGACAGTACGATGGGGAACATGACTCAACGACCCGCAGATGTGGAACCGAACTGGAGCGTCTCCGGCGGCGACCACCATCCTGATACCGAATACACGATTTACACAGTTGTTCATCGCCCGGCCGGTAGCCCGGCCCCCGCGGATCTTTCCAATGCCACGGCGCGCATTGATGAAGTTATTGCCGCGCACCCGGAAGTCACCCTGCGTGGCTTCTACGATCTGTCCAATTTGCACGAGCATGCCGATCTCATGGTGTGGGTGCACGGGAAAGACCTTGCCCCGCTCCAGGATTTCATGCGGGACCTGCGCACCACTCCGCTTTTTGAGAATCTTGATGTGACCTGGCAGGTTCCCGGTGTGCACGTGGCCGCGGAATTCAACCGCATGCACGCCCCGGCCTTCCTGGTGGGTGATAAGCCGCTGAGCTGGCTGTGTACCTATCCCTTCGTGCGGCACGCGGAGTGGTACCTCATGGACGGCAAGGAACGCGCCGTGCACCTGCGTGAACACGGCATGGCCGCCTCGAAATTTGAGGGGATCCTCGCCAATACCGTCGCGTGCTTCGGGATGTCGAATTACGAGTGGATGCTCGCTTTTGAAGCTGAAGATCCCACCCAGATTGTGGACCTCATGCGCGCCATGCGCTACACCCAGGCGCGGCGCTGGATGAAGCGTGAAACACCCTTCTTCTTCGGGCGCCGCTGCGAAACCAGCGAGCTCGCCAAGATTCTGCGCTACGAAGCCTAAACAGTGCTTATTCCGTGAGCGGTGTTTACCACCGCGGAACGTGCACGGATAAGCAGCGCTTACACAGGAGATTCATGGACTACCAAGCCAGTCAACAGACCAGCGCCGCCCTGGTGGCCGAACGGAAAGCTCCGCGTGCCACGCGCATCACCCGCGCTCCGGGCGAGCATATTCTGGCGGGAAGCCCCGCCGTGCAGCACGCCGCCGCGCGCGGGGAGCACTGGGTGAGTGAACCCACCGCCTATGACGCCATCGTGCTCGCTTCCTTTGGCGGGCCTAACGGTCAGGAAGACGTACTGCCCTTCCTCCGCAATGTCACGGCAGGGCGGGGCATTCCCGATGATCGCCTCGAAGAAGTGGCGGTGCA
Source organism: Actinotignum schaalii FB123-CNA-2 (assembly GCF_000411135.1). GTDB lineage: Bacteria > Actinomycetota > Actinomycetes > Actinomycetales > Actinomycetaceae > Actinotignum > Actinotignum schaalii_A. The sequence continues at coordinate 911,405 of NZ_KE150262.1, forward strand.
TTATCGGCTCAACGGGGGCAGTTCGCCCATTAACGGGCAAAACGCGGCCTTGCGTGCCCGCCTAGAAAGCGAACTTGCCCGGCGCGGCCACAATATTCCCGTCTACTGGGGTAACCGCAATTGGGAGCCCTATATTTGGGAAGTGGTGCGCGATGCCTATGAAGATGGCCACCGCACGCTGCTGGCGGTGCCTACCTCGGCGTATTCGGGATATTCCTCCTGCCGCCAGTACCGGGAGGATTTCGCGGACGCGCTCGAATACGCGCAAATCCCCGAGGATATGCGGGTGGATAAACTGCGGGAATTCTTCGATCATCCCGGTTTCGTGGTCCCCTTTATTGAGGGCCTTGCGGCTGTCTATACGCAGATGCGGGAGCGCGGTTTCGCGGCGGAAGAGATTGAAGTCCTCTTCACTACGCATTCCATTCCCAACCGCGCCAATGAGCTTTCCGGCCCGCACGAACTGGGCGGTGGGCTCTATCTGCGCCAGCACGAAGCGGTGCGCGATGCTATCCGTAGCGCGGTGGAGGAGCAGGTGGGGGCTCGCCTGAGCTGGCAGATGGTCTTCCAGTCCCGTTCCGGCCCGCCGCATATTCCGTGGTTGGAACCCGATATTAATGATGTTATTGAAACGTTGCCGGGGCGCGGGCGGCGGGCTGTCGTCGTCGTTCCTATCGGTTTTGTATCCGATCACATGGAAGTGCTGTGGGACCTTGATAATGAGGCCCGGGCGACGGCGCAGCAGTGCGGCCTGGCTTTCGCGCGGGTTTCCACACCGGAAGAGCATCCGGCTTTCGTGGCCGGTCTGGCTGATTTGGTGGAGGAACGCCTGGAGGGGCGTCCGCGCGCGCAGCGGGCCCACCTCACTGAGATGGGCCCGTGGTTCGATCTGTGCCCGGCGCATTCGTGCCGGAATCCGCACCTCCCCGAACTGCGCGCCATTGGCGGCTTTATCGGGGAAGGCGTGGACGCGTAATTATTCGGTGGCCTCGGCGGCTGCGATACCGGTAGCGCAGCTATCGCCGGTATCGCCGGCAGCCAGCCGTTTCGTTTCGCCTTCTACCTGGCGTGCGGCCTGCTGGGCAACCTCGGTGTCCACGCTTTCCGGGAAGAGTACCGCGCGGTAGTAGCGCAGCTCGTCGATGGAATCGTAAATATCACCGAGGGCCCGGTGGTGCCCGAACTTCTCCGGGGACACAAAATACGCCTTGGGGTACCAGCGCTTCGTCAGCTCCTTAATGGAGGAGACGTCAATAATGCGATAGTGGAGGTAATCGACCAGCTCAGGCATGTATGCGGTGAGGAAGGTCTTATCGGTCCCCACCGAATTACCGCCCAGCGGCGCCTTACCTTCCGGCACCCGCTCCTTGAGATAAGCGAGCACCTGGCTCTGCGCCTGCGCCACACTCACCCCGGTCTCCCATTCATTAATGAGACCAGAGGACGTATGCATATCGCGCACAAAATCGTTCATCTGCGCGACCGCCGCATCGGAGGGCTTAATAATAATATCGATGCCCGCGTCCACCGGGTGGAGGTTGCCGTCCGTCACAACAACGGAAATTTCCACCAGCTCATCAACGCGGGGATCCAAGCCTGTCATTTCGCAATCGATCCAGACAATCGGATCGTTTAGATCGTGGTAACTCACCCCTCCATTCTAAGCACACGCGTGCGAGCGGGCGGATGCGGTCCGCGTGGGGAAGGGGAGGTACGACGACGCCGCCAGTTGGCAGCGGGGACTGTGGCCACGCGGGCGGTGCTGCCGGGTGGTGCCGCGGAACAGCCCGAAACAAAAGCGCCCCCGAAAGGATTCGAACCTTCGACCGACGGATTAGAAGTCCGGTGCTCTATCCACTGAGCTACAGGGGCCTGGCGCACCTTGCACAATATGTAACGAACTTTCACAACACGCAATGAACTATCACGATGCAGAAAGAACTATCACCTTGTGCATAAGCGGCGCTCTTAATGTACCCGAATCGGCGGCGGGGTTAAAACTACGCGCCCGCGTCAAAATGGTGAACAATAGAGGGGTGGCTCAATATCGTGATGTTCCTCGTCTTATCGCTCGCACTATCGACGCGCTCGATAAAGCGCGCTTTCCCCTTGCCCTGCCCGGCTCGCGCGATATCGAAGCGGAGCGCACCCAGCTCATCACCCAGCTGAAAAACCGGGTGCTCCCGCGAATGCAACGCGAGGCCACCCCGGCGGTGGTGGTACTCGGCGGCTCCTCGGGGGCCGGGAAATCCACTCTCTTCAATTCGCTTTTCGGGGAGGAACTCTCCGCTGCTTCGGTGCTGCGCCCCACCACCCGCACCCCGGTGATCGCCGTGCACCCGGATGATGCTCCGCTCCTGGAAGGCCACGTGCTCACCACCCTGGCTGAGGTACGTGAAAGTGCCGGCGCAATCCCCGGGCTGGTGCTGGTAGACGCCCCCGATCTTGATTCCGTGGACGCGGATAACCGCACCCTGGCCCGCACCCTCCTCAATAGCGCGGACCTGTGGATTTTTGTGACCACCGCCTCCCGCTACGGGGATGCCACCGCCTGGTCGGTGCTCACCGATGCACACGGGCGCGGGGTGACCACCGCGGTGGTACTCAACCGGGTCCCGGCCAGCGCTGCCCCCACGGTGCGCGCGGACCTCGCGCGCCGGATGGAAAGTTCCGGATTGGGGGACTCACCGCTCCTCATCGTGGCCGATAACGGCCCCACCGCCGGGCTCCTTCCCCCCGCTAGCGTGGCCGAGCTGCGCCAGTGGCTCGAATCCATGTCCGAAACCGGCTTCGGCCAGGCCCTCATCACCCGGGCGGATGCCGCCATGTTCCCGCATATGGGCGAACGCCTGGAACATATAGCCGCCGCGGTGGAAATGCAGGCGGAAGCCGTGGAGTACCTGCGCTCCGTGGTGGAGCAGTCCGCCACCGCCCCGCGCGAAGCCCTGCGCAAAGCCGCCCTCAGCGGACGCTTCGGGGCCGGGGCGCCCACCACCGCCTGGCTTTCCGCCGCCTCCAGCGGGGGGCCGCTCGCCGGTATTAACCCGGCCGCCACCCCCGGCCTGGGGGCGCGCGGACGTATCGGGGCCCGCGACGCCGCCATGACCACCGTGTTTGAAGCGGTCCGCACCGCCGCGGATGTCACCCTCACCCAGCAGCTCAGCGATGCCAGCGACGCAATTCTTAGCTCCTGGGCGGGTGGGGTGATTGACACTCGCGAACTCGCGGCAAGCGCTCGCGCCGCCCTCGATCTGGACGCCATCCGTTTCCGGGCCTTCTCCGCGTGGATGAGTTACCTGAAGGCTACCGCGCAGGCCGCACCGCGCAATCGCTGGTTCGGCACCGCAGGGATGGCCGCGGTACTCGGGGCCGCGGCCGGGGGAGTGAACGGGGCACGCAGCCTAGCCGACGGGCTCTACCGGGGCGGGGCTGTGCGCGAGGCCCGCGAAGAACTAGCCCGGCTCCTCGACGGGGCAATCACCGAGGTCACGAAAGTATTTCGTAACCAGCTTGGCGATGTGGAGCTCGGTTCGGGGCGCACGCTCCGGCTGCGTGCCGTCGAATTTAAAGACAGGTTCTAGTGGAGGAAGGGAAGAAGCTCATGGACACAGCCACCGTGACCGCGCGCTTGGAGCAGCTGCGCGGCGTCGTCGCTCAAGGAAAAGATCTATTCGATCCGTATGTGCTGCAGCGCGCCGAGCGGGAACTGAAGGAAATCTCCGGGCGTCTGGAGGCGGGGCTCGGCCTGACGGTGGCGGCGCTCGCGGGTGGCACCGGTTCGGGTAAGTCCACGCTGTTCAATGCGCTTACCGAGCTCAATTTCGCGGACGCGGGGGACGTGCGGCCCACCACCATGGATATCACGGCCTGCGTCTGGTCCGCGGCGGCCCGCCCCGTGCTCGAGGCGCTCGGCGTGAAACCGGAGCGCACCATTTCCCATAATTCGCTGCTGAGCAGCTCGAAGCGCGAGCTTGATTCCCTGGTGCTCCTTGACCTGCCCGATCACGATTCGGTAAGCCTGGGTAATTCCGCGCTCGTCAACCGCATTTTGCCGCTCGTGGACGTGCTGGTGTGGGTGCTCGACCCGCAAAAATACGCCGACCACCTCATTCACGATTCCTATATCGCGGCGATGCGCGAACGCGCCGACCGCATGATCGTGGTCCTCAACCAGATCGACACCCTCCCGGAGGGCGGCACGGAGGCCATCACCGCGGATATCCGCAAGCTGCTGCGCGCGGACGGCATCGCTGATTCTGTCCCGATTTTCCCGGTTTCGGCGCTGCGGCGGCGCGGGCTGGAGCCGCTGCGCGACGCCCTGGAGAAGGCAGCTGGGATTACCAATGCCGCGCTGGAGACCACCGGTGCGTACCTTGATGAGATCGGGGCGCGCCTGGGGGAGGGCCTCGAGGCCGCGCCGGTGCATCTGGAGGCGGAAAAGGCGGAGGAGATCGCGCGCGGGCTCTCGGTGGCTTCCGGGGTGCCGGCGGTGGCCGAGGCAATTGCCGGGGTGGGCTGGCATGCCCGCGCGGTGGCGCCGCCCGAGCAGCCCGCCGCCACGGTGGTGGACGCGCATCGCGAGGCTTGGCTCGCGCACGCGAGCAGCGGCCTGCCCCAGCTGTGGGCGCGCCGCGTGGATGAGCAGGTGAGCGACGCCGCGTCCCTACGCCGCGCCATTGGTGGGGCTTTGCGCGCCGTTCCGGTGCGCGGTGGCGGGCGCGGGGCCCTGCTCGGTGGTGTGCTCGCCGGGATACTGCTTGCTGCGGCGTGCGTTGGCGCGGGCGTCGCGGCGGTGGCGCCGTGGTGGGGGGCGGTTCTTGGTGCGGTGGTTGCGGTGCTGTGCGGTTTCGCCCTGGGATGGTGGGCACGACGCCGCAGCGCAGCTGCCCGGGCGCGGGCCTACCAGCGCGCGGTGAATAAGGAACTGGGCGCGGTGGTGGAGAAGCATTGCGTTGCTCCGGCGCGGGAGGTGCTCGACCAGTACGCGCGCGTGCGCCAGGTGGTGCGCGGGGAGTAACTGGTGAGCTATTCACAGGCCGCTGAAATGTCATGGTTATCCACAAGCAGGCTCATGCGGATAGCCGGGCGAGCGTGAGCGGGTCATGATGGTGTCCACCGCCCGCCCGTGGCGGTGGAAAGGACAGCATCATGGTTAATGACACCATCGTCGCGGTACGTGGATATGCCGGCGGCAACCCGAAAGTTTATGAGAATGCCACCAGTGGGGATGTCACCACTGTCAATCTTGGGGTGACCCCGCGCTATTTCTCGCGAGAAACTAACCGCTTTGAGGACGGCAATACTATTTGGTACACGGTGCGGGCGCGCGGTACCCTCGGCCGTAATATCCAAACATCGGTGACTACCGGCACTCCGCTGCTGGTGCGCGGGCGGCTCGATATGCGCGAATGGACCGGTAAGGACGGTTCCACCATGCGCGGTCTCACTCTCTTTGCCGATGCCGTGGGAGTCGAGCTCACCACCGGGCGGGCCAGCTTCGTTAAAGTTCGCCCCGATCCAGCTGCGGAAACAAATGGCGGATCGGCTGGCACGGTGAGCTCCGCGGATACAGCGGCCGGGGAAAGCACGCCGGGGGATAGCCGCTGGCTCATCGAGGAATCGGATTCTTCTGAAGCGTCGGGTGAACCGCTCGGGCCAGCGGGAATAGGTGTGCCGCCTCCGGCGATGTCACCTGACGGAATCTCTCCTGACGTGATGTCAGCGGATGAAGCTTTGCGCTCGGATCCGTCAGGTGGCGCATGGTGATGCTGAAAATGCCTCTACTCACCTGTTGTTCTGATAGGTACACTACAAGCATGCCCGGGTTTCATTCCTTGGAACAAACCCCGGACCACTTTACTATTTCCGCGCCTAGTTATTGAGGGGAGGGATGTAATGATGAGTATCAATATTGGTGAAGAAATGCTTGATCGCCTTGAAGAGCTTGCGGGTGACAACGCCGAAGTAGTGGCACACGAGGCCGTTGAAGATGCCCTCGACCTCATTGAGGCGGAGAAGATCTGGGCGGATGTTGAGTCCGGCAAAGAGCGGCTCATACCTTTTGATGAGGTGGTGCGTCATCTTGGGTTGGAAGATTAGTGTCACCTCCGAGGCGGGAAAGAGTCTTGGCCGCCTTGATCCGTCTACCAGACTCGTTAGCGATTCTTTTACCACCACGTAGATATCCGCAGCGTGCCGCGATGGCATACTTATCTACTTGAGAAAATCCCATTCCATCCCGGTTCCAGTCACATCGGGGGGACTTTTCGCGGGCGGCTCGGTACACTGGTCTGGGCCGCTCGCGCAACACCTAGCGCGATGCGCGGCACTGAATCGCGAATCAGGACGGGATAAGTGGCTGAATACATTTACCAGATGATCCACGCTTCCAAGCGTGTGGGGGATAAGACCATCCTTGACGACGTCACCATGGCGTTTTTCCCCGGAGCCAAGATCGGCATGGTCGGTCCGAACGGTGCCGGTAAATCAACAATCTTGAAGATCATGGCCGGGCTGGATGAGCCCTCCAACGGGGAAGCGCGCCTCTCCCCGGGCTACACGGTGGGTATCCTCCTCCAGGAACCTCCCCTCGAAGAGGACAAGACTGTTCTGGAAAACGTGCAGCTGGGCCGTAAGGACATCCTGGAGAAGATCACCCGTTTCAACGCCATCGGTGAAGAAATGGCGAATCCGGATGCGGATTTCGATGCCCTCATGGAAGAAATGGGCAAGCTGCAAACGGAAATTGATGCCGCGAACGCCTGGGATCTGGACTCCCAGCTGGAGCAGGCCATGGCCGCACTGCGCTGCCCTCCGGGGGATACCCCGGTGTCCGTGCTTTCTGGTGGGGAACGCCGCCGCGTGGCCCTGTGCCGCCTGCTGCTGGAAGCCCCGGACCTGCTTCTCCTTGACGAACCAACGAACCATCTGGATGCCGAATCCGTGCTGTGGCTCGAAAAGCACCTGAAGTCCTACGCGGGCGCGGTTATCGCCATCACCCACGACCGCTACTTCCTGGACAATATGGCGCAGTGGATTGCGGAAGTGGACCGCGGCCGCCTCTACCCCTATGAGGGCAACTACTCGACCTACCTGGAAACCAAGAAGGATCGTCTGGAAATCCAGGGCAAGAAGGATGCCAAGCTCGCCAAGCGCCTCAAGGATGAACTTGAGTGGGTGCGTTCCTCGGCGAAGGGCCGCCAGGCCAAGTCGAAGGCACGTCTGGAACGCTACGAAGAAATGGCAGCGGAAGCCGAACGTACCCGCAAGCTCGACTTCGAAGAAATCCAGATTCCGCCGGGGCCGCGGCTGGGCAATGTGGTTATCGAAGCGAAGAACCTCAAGAAGGGCTTCGGGGATCGCGTGCTTATCGATGGGCTGTCCTTCTCGCTGCCGCGTAACGGCATCGTGGGTATTATCGGCCCGAACGGCGTGGGTAAAACCACCCTCTTCAAGACCATCGTCGGCCTCGAACCCCTCGATGGCGGGGAGCTGAAGATCGGGGAAACGGTGAAGATCTCCTACGTGGATCAGAACCGCGCCGGTATCGACCCGGAGAAGAGCCTGTGGGAAGTTGTTTCTGACGGTCTGGATTACATCCAGGTCGGCCAGGTGGAAATGCCTTCGCGCGCCTACGTTTCCGCATTCGGCTTCAAGGGCCCGGATCAGCAGAAGAAGGCCGGGGTGCTTTCCGGTGGCGAACGCAACCGCCTCAACCTCGCCCTCACCCTCAAGCAGGGCGGCAACCTGCTGCTCCTTGACGAACCGACCAACGACCTGGACGTGGAAACCCTGTCCTCCCTGGAAAACGCGCTTTTGCAGTTCCCGGGTTGCGCCGTGGTCATCACCCACGACCGCTGGTTCCTTGACCGCGTGGCTACCCACATCCTCGCCTACGAAGGCACCGATGAGGATCCCTCGAAGTGGTACTGGTTCGAAGGCAACTTCGAAGGCTACGAGAAGAACAAGGTGGAACGCCTGGGTGAAGCCGCACTCAACCCGGGTGCCGGTGCTCATCGTAAGCTGACGCGCTAAAATCTAGCTGCTATTCGGCCCGCTCGCAGATAGCGTGCGACGCAGGCGAGTCCCGCGCCACGCTAATGCGTAGGAGCCTGCTGGATGCAGGCGGGAGCGCGCGGATTAGTTCCGCCGGTTAGCAGCGATAAATATACGGATATGAGGTAGCTGTTCGGTTATTGTGATAGCCGAACAGCTACCTCATTCGCTGTTATGGTCAGGTATCGATTTAAGTGCGGGTGGTTCATGCTTCGAAGGCTTGGAGTGCGATGGTGGGGTTATTGCGTACCGCGGCTCTCAGCTGGTTCTCATCCCATTCCTGGATACCATGCTGGAGTGCTTTGCGTGCTTGCGGCGTGCACGCTGCTCCGAATTCATCAATAACAAAAAGGATGATTTCTTCCAGGCAGGGCCGGAACCTGCGCCCACCCACCGGGAAATGAACATCAGCAATACGCGGAGTGCGAGCATTATTCTTAGTACGCCGGCGTGAGCGGCGAGAATGATTACCACCCAGGAGTAAAGCGTGCGTCCATTCATCGCGGTGGGAATGTACCTGGACATGTGCGCAGGGGATATTTGAGCGTGGTGAGCGAATATAATCCCAGCGCACCAGGGGCTCTTTTCCAACCCTGCCATGAATCACCGAGAACGTGGACTCATTGACAGCTAGTAAACCGGTTTCCTGATTGAGGAAAACTTCGTAATCGAAACGGATAGTGAGCAAATGAGCAACGTGAATATCACCCGACAGTCTTATTGCCGGAAAGGCTGCTTTTGCGACCGATTGCCTCGACAGCGAGAACCCGGGCTCAATCAGCTCTCCGATCCGCTGTAAGTGTGCGGCAAATTCATTAGCACGCTCATCCAATCGTGCGTTCACCACGGTACAACTCCTCGAAGCGATCCAGACCTACCATTTCGAAGTAGGCGTTAGTTTCTTTTGGCCCGAGCTGGTAGTTATCAGCGCGTAGGTCGAATTCTTCGCGGGTCATTCTGACCTCCTGCAAGATCTCTTCCTTGCGCTTGAGAACATCTTCAAGCGATGTGAACGTTAGATCTGGAAACAATTTACGTTCCCTATCAAAACTCATAGTGTCACTCCCTCAATCGCCTAGTGGCGAAGTGGTTACTTCTCCTTTTCCGCCATTCTTGCATGGCACAGAGCCACAAAAAAGAGCTATTTACCGACCTGTGGAAAAGCGCAACGTGAGCCGATTTTGTGGATGATTTCTACGTCGTTGCTTACAGCTAGGGAAGGAGGGAGCTCGTAGTGTTTTCGCTGCGAATATGGCGAAATATCGCGCGTAGCCGGCACCTGCCTCCTGATGTTCTCCCCTCAAGGCGCGAGATTACGACAGGCCATCCTGGAATCAGGTGTATTGCTTTCCTTAGTTGAGGGCCGGTAGCGGCACCCGGACCATGCCTTCTTGGCTCATGGAGGCAATATGGCGCCCGTCCTGGAAGAACTTTGCGTTCACCAGGGCGCGCCCGTTCTGCGCGGAAACGCATTCCATCTCCGCCAAAATCCACTCCGACATATCAAAATTGCGATGCCACCAGATCGCATGATCGAGGGTCGCTACCGAAATCCCGCGGGAAAGCCAGGCCAAGCCGAGGGCCCGCAAGGCCGGTTCCAACATGAACTGATCCGCAGAATAGCCGAGCATCGCCCGCTGGAGGGTACGCGAGGTTCCCTCCGGCATCGGCGAACGCGCCCGCAGCCACAGATGCTGGCGCGGGGACCGCCCCGGATCCGGCCGCAGGTAGATATCACCTTCCACCCGCCGCATATCAATCCCGTTCGTGGACGACATCACCTTCGCGAACACATTATCGAGCGCCCCGAAGAAATCCACCGACGAAGGCAGCCCTTCCGGCCCGGGAACATCCGGCATCGGGGAAGCCAAGGTAGGCCCGGGCTGGCGCAACTGGAACGACACCCGCGCCGTGAAAATCAAACGGTCACCCTGATACGCGGTGACATTCCGGGTAGAGAAGGAGCGCAGGTCGTTGATTTCCTCCACCTGGAACTCGATAGGTTCATCCAGGTGCCCGGCCCGCTGGAAAGCCGCGGTAATGGAATGCGCCAGCCGCTCATCCTCACCGATGCCGAGCGAGCGCTGCACATCATCAGCCGCCGCCATCGTAGCCTGCCCGAGCACCTGCCCGCCGTAGACTTTCCCGGTAATCTGCACCAGGTTTTGGCCGCGATATCGCCCCGTGCCGCAGCGCTCCAGCCGCAGATTATTGAGAATCGACGCCAAGGGCTCGGTGTGCGTTTCCGGTATATCGATGCGGTGCATATCTTCCTCACTCCCGGCGGCGCGCGCCACGCTACTTCCCCTCCGCCGAAACGAGCTGCTGATATTTCTCAAATAGGATGGCCAGCCGCTCCTCATCAGAGGCAAAGGGCTTGTTGCGATAAAGTCTATCGACTGCCTCGTCAATTTTTTCGTGTGCTTCGCGGAGGTTGCGTGGCATGAGGTCCGGATCGTAGAGTTCCGCGAGTGTTTTTTCGCAGTGGTATTCGCGTACATCGAGTACGCGTAGCGCGCGTTTCGTGAGTTCTTCTTTCGACGACGCCGACAACTCTGGCACGGGGAAAGTGTTATAGACCAAGGTATTCGAGTACCGGAAGTCGGTTTTCATCTTCCCGCCAACAGCGCGTAGCCAGGCCATGTGCATCTTCGAGGTCAGCAAGGCGAACAACCACGGCTCAGCATCATAAACAGCAAAGGAAGCATCGGAGATGACAGTGTTCGAATCAAGATATCCGATGGGTACATAGGATCGCCGTTCGGAAGAATGCCGTGGAACGATGATTGAGTCGGTTGGCTTGTAGCTCGTGAATTCAAATTTCCACGGGTACTTAGCGAGATTTTGAGTTGCTGTTTTCCTGCTTGACAACCGGAATTTCGCGACGCGATCAAGATGCTTCTTCACGAAAGCGATGTCGCCGAATTTCGGGACATCTTCTTGCTCGATCCAGAAGCAGAAGCGATCTTTCCCGTTAATGAAGTCATCAGCCCCTACAAACGCTTTGATAACTTGGTCGAGTTCAGGGTTTGTTGTCAAAGCTTCTTCGGTCTCATCAGGGGAGAGGATGAGGTTTCCTCCGTCAGTAGGTTTTGAACCGTTGGTCATTTTCGGCAATGTGGGTGAAAGGACTGTACGCCGGGAAGGGACACAAATATCCGGCCCGTTGATAAGGTAGGCGTTTATATTCTCCACCCTGTTTTGAACGAGGCCGGTGAAGAGGTATTTGGGCTCGGAGGATTCATTACGGAGGCCAATGACGGCCACGGTCACCCCGGCATTATGGGAGGCGTTATTGCTCCACTTGAAAGAGGTGTAGGCGTAGCCGATTTCAATACCGCCCGTGAATACATGGGGGTGGAGGAGGGCGACCTGCTCGCCCTGGGTAATGGAATTCGTGGTCACGAAAGCGAGCTTGGCTTGGGTGCCGCGAATGTAATTCGCGCCCTTAATGAACCACAGGGCAACATAATCAAGCTTCTTCGGGTACTTCGCGCTATCGAAAACATAGGCGAAGTCCTCCTTCTGATCCTTGGTTTGGTACGTACTTCCCACATAGGGTGGATTTCCGATAATGTAAATCTCATCTGTTCCGTTATTGGGGCAGACCTCATTCCAGTCGAGGCGGGTGGCATTCCCGTGCACAATATGCCCGGTTTCCTTGAGAGGGATGAGGGGAATATCCACGCCGAATTTCTCTGCGAATTCCTCATTCATTTGGTGCTTGGCAATCCAGAGCGAGAGGATCGCCATTTCGACCGAGACGTCATCGATTTCGATGCCGTAGAAGTTCTCAATATTGATCACCGAAGAAGCCAAGCCCAGGGTAGCCGCACCCAGCTTTTCTTCCTCACCCATCCCCAGCAGCGACCAGGAGCCCGAGGTGGAGAGGCTATCGATGCGCGCCAGGATTCTATGCTCCAAGTGGCGCAGCGCTTTATAAGCAATAACAAGGAAATTGCCGCTGCCGCACCCGGGATCGAATACCTTAATGCTTTGGATACGAGCCAGCAGATCCCGCAGTTTCTTCACCGAATTGGCGGCGGCATCGTATTGCTTTTCTAGCTCGTCCAGGAAGAGCGGGCGGATGGTTTTGAGAATATTTGGAACCGAGGTGTAGTGCTGGCCCAGGTTGGCGCGCTGCTGCTTATCGACCACACCCTGGAACATAGAACCGAAAATATCCGGGTTGATTTCTGACCAATCCAGAGTGCCGAGCCGCAAGAGGGAGTCCCGGGCCGCCATGGTGAAGTGGGGGACAGCCAAAGAGGCGTCGTCGTCGTTATTAATACGGAAAAGGCGCCCGTTGACGTACGGGAAGTCTTGCAGGTAGACGGGTTTATCCGCGGCGTTCGGGGTGTCGAGGGCGCGGAAGAGGGTGCGTAGGAATTCCGCGGTGTCCGAGCCGTCGCGGGCGGTGAAGGAGCCGATGGCGCTGGTGAACTGGCCGCGCGCGAAAATGCCGGTGTCCTCCGCGAAGAAACAGAAAAGGAGGCGGGTGAAGAAAATATTGAGGCCGTGGCGGGACGCGGCGTCGGTGAGCATATCGGGGCTGGCTTCGAGGAGGTCATCGTAGAGCTTGCTCATGTGTTCGGCGGCGCGGCGGTCCGCTTTGGTATCCGAGGCGAAATCGCGGCGCTCCATATTCGCCCACGGCAGGAAGAACGTGATGTTTTTGTCGATCTGCGCGAGCGGAGTGATGAGGGAATCACCCGTTTTCGTATCGAAGGCGGCGAGGCTGGTGTAATCGGTGGCAATAACGAAACGGGTGTTGTAGCGGATCGCGGTGTCACTGGTTTTGAGGTCGAGGGCCGCGGCGGCGAGGTCGCCGGTGGTTTCGCGGATATACAGCTTGTTTTTCCACGCGATTTCGTGTTCTCGGTCGGCCGCAACGTTGATCGAGCTGGCGGTGGTGGAACGCAGACGGGCGATGGAGGATTATGAGATGCCGTAAGCGCGCAGCAGGTCAAAGAAGAAATCGCGGGTGTAGCTGGGTTGGCCGGCCAGCGCGCGCACGCTTTCCTCGATGGTGGATAGGGTCAGTGCCACGCGCGGCTCCTTTCACGGCGGGCCCGGGCGCGCGGGTGCGGCCGGGTGGTATGGGACTATCTTAGGCGGTGCGTTTCGACGGGGTGGATACATGTGAATTCCCGACGAGAGCAGTTGGTGATAACAGTTCACCCAAGCTGCGGGGAGACCCAGATGTTCCGGTTCGGCCTATAGACCGTAACTCCCAGATAAAAAACGTCTCCCCTGGGACACTTCAGTGAGAGGTGCGGGGAGTCCTGTCGTAAGAGAGAATACCTACGCATTTGAGTCGAATCAATAGAGCCTGGATTCTAAACGGAATTATATCCGTATGACCAATAGTGCACGGAGTTCTCGGATGGTCTGGGGAGACACCAATGCCAGACATCGGAACGAGCACTACTAGGGTATTTTTTATGGTCAGCTTGTTCAGTTTTTCACCGGCGGGTGCCGCTGGCTAGGAGTGTGACGCGGCAGCCGGCAGTACAGAGGCAAGCAGTCGGGCATTCACCCGAAGTTTTCTGGTACTGCCCGCGCGCTACCAATAAGTTCATACGTGTAGATATTTAGAAACGTATTGCGAATTCCTTTCTCAATAGTGTAGAAAAAGAGCGTGATCCTCGGGATTGCCTCCCTTGCGGGGGGGGGGTGATTCTTGGGCTAGTCTCCCCGATCGCCATGAAGAAGATCTTGCAACGAATAGTCACCACGCTCGTTGTGGCTGGTGGGATGTGTGGTTTCGGAGCCGCTGCGCACGCGATAGGCTCAGAGTTCGCAGTGGACCCCGGCAGCGGTCACATCGAGAAGTCCTCGAAGATTTCCATTAGTTCGCAATGCGTGGCGGGCAAACCGCAGATATCGGTGACAGAAAGGGAAGTCAAATATCGCGTTCATTTCTCCGGCAAGGTTCGCCTCACGGGCGAAATGGGACCGCCTCACTTTACGGCACCGTTCGTGAAGCTGCGAGTCAATGACAGTTTTAATTGCATATGGACGCCGGCCGATTCGGGGAGGAAATATACAACCGTTAAGGATGTGGAGGGGAATCCGAAGATCGTGCTTGGCTTGAGTTACCACTTTGACTGCAGGGGTCAGGCGGGCATTAATCGCGGTTCGGATTCGGAGGAACCTCCTGTAAAAGTCGAGGTTTTTGGTAGGGAAACTGCAATCGGTCATTGGCGCTCGATCGCTACGTACACTCCGCACTTAACGAGCCTGGTTCCGATGTATCAAGTCACTTTGGAGGACCGGCCGCTTCTTGAGCGTCCGGTGGCAGCGGGAGATGTGAATATGACGCTTCCTGCTCCTGATGCTAGAGCGGGGCAGAACGTCAAAGTTATCGCAATAGGGCCCGACGGTAGTGACGTTGCTGCACAGCTCACGCTGGAGCAGAAAGATCTGTGCCCGTCTGAAGATGGCATCGATCCGACGCCTTCTCCGACGCCCTCAATGGCAGAAACTCCTCCATCTCCTACACCGGAGCCGAGCCAAACACCTCCACCCACTCCGACAACTGCGGTCACCCCAATGCCGCACGCAAGCGGAACGCCGGCTCAAGCTTTGCCGGCAACCGGGGCCGCTCACAGTTCCCATGCCGCCTTCCTCGCGGCCCTTCTTGTGGTTCTTGGCGTGGGCGGAGTATTAGGAGCCCGGCGCCGCTGGTATTAGTTGCAGCTTTCGCGGGGGAGGAGCGTTTGTTCCAGGCCCACCAGGAGGGCTTGCACCATGATGGTGAAGTATTCCTGGCTCATCTGGTTTTCGTTCTGCGGATCCGTGAGAGGCAGCAGGTAGTTGGTGAGCATATCGGCGAGCGCGGTGGAGGTGGCGGCCAGCGGCTGGGCCTGGGCGACCATGCCGACGAGGTCGTGGCGCTGCTCGCGGCGAGTGGGGCTGCGCAAATTACGCGCCGTGATCGCCCACAGAATCGTATTGATAATCATGGTGTAGGCCTGCGGGGCGTGATGGTGGAAACCGGCCTCGTGCAATTTTTCGAACGACGCTTCAAGGAGGGGGAGCATCTCCGCACTGAAATTGCCGTGCATCATCCGCTCCGTCACCCCCGGATGTTCAAGCAGAACCGGGCGGGCGTTCTGCGCCAGCGCCATGAACCATTCTTTCCACTCCAGGCTTACTTCGGGCAGGGCGATGGAGCCGATGAGATGCGCGATCACGGCATCGACGATGGCATCCCTGTTAGCGAAGTAGTGGTAAATCACCGAGGGAGAGACTTTGAGTTCGAGTGCTAAATCGCGAATCGACCAATTTTCGATGCCGCGGTCACGGGAGAGGCCCTGGGCGGCGTGGCGAATCTTATCCTGGGTCAGACCGACGCGCCGGCCGGTGTTCACGGATTTAGCGTGCATACGCCCAGCATATCGCCACCCTGCATTGACATTACTAGAACAGTGTTCTAGTGTGTGTGCCGTTCACCCATTACTTCTCACAAGGAAGCGCTATGACCGACGCGAATACTCACCCGCAACCGGCAGCGGAACCGGAATTGGAGCCGGTATCGGAAAGCGGATCGGAAGCCGCATCGAAACCCGAAACGGAAGCCGCGCCTGAACCTGGTTCGAAGAAAGGCCAGATACCGGGCCTGCTCCCACTATTTTTGACGGTGTTGCTGGCCTATATGGGCCAGATGATTCTCAACCCGATTATTGCTCCGCTCTCGCGTGAAATTGGCCTGCAAGAATGGCATATCGGGGCGACGATCTCCCTGGCTGCCATCGTGCTTTCACTCAGCTCAACCACGTGGGGGAGAGTCTCCCTGCGGCGGGGCACCCGCCCCATTCTGGTGACCGGCATGCTGGGCGCGGCCACCGCGCTCGCGGCCTTCGCGGTGGTGGCCTGGTTCGGACTCCAAGGCGCGCTGGTTGGGAGCGCCCTGGTGATCGGGGTGGTGTTCACCCGCGGCCTGCTGTACGGCGGATCCATCGCCGCGATCACGCCCGCTGCACAGACCTACATCATCACCCACACCTACAGTGAGGGGCAGCGAGTCAAAGGCGTGGGCATGCTGGGCGCCGCACAAGGCTTCGCGACCATCCTCGGCGCACTGGTGGGCGGGAGCCTGGCGGCCCTCGGCGGATTTATGCTGCCACTGGTAGTTATGCCGCTCATGATCCTGGCCGGGGTTGTGGTGCTGCTGGTGACCTTCAAACCCACCCGGGGCGAAAAACGGGTGGAAAAGCCCGCCAAAGTCAGCTATTTCGACCCGCGGGCATTCGCTTTCCTGGCCTGCGGCTTCCTCATGTTCACCGTATTTTCCACCCTGACCACCGTGTTCGGCTTCCTGCTCCAAGACGCACTGGGACTGGAAGCGGCGGCCACCGCCGGGTTCACGGCCTTGTGCATGTCCATTATGGGAGTGGTCATGATTATCGCCCAGGCCGCGCTGGCGCCCCGGCTCGGCTGGAACGCGGTGCAGCTCTTCCGCCGCGGCCTGGTGATCTTCTTCGTAGCGATAGCCCTGCTGCTTCATCCGACCCACCTGTGGATTTTCGTGCTGGCCTGCGTTTTAGCGGGGCTCGGCTCCGGCTTAGCGATGCCGGGCTATAACACCGCGCCCACCCTGAAGATGGAGCCGCATGAGCAAGGCGGCATGGCCGGACTCATCAACGCCAATAACGGCATGGCCTATGTGCTGGCCCCCGTTGCTTCCACGGCGCTCTATGGCATCGCGCCGTGGCTACCGATTGCGGTGTGCGTGGTGCTGCTGGCATTGGGCATTCTCATGAGTGCGGTGCATCCCTCGTTTAGGCAGTAGCGGGGGAGGCGGCGGCGTCGTACTTATTCTTCCACCGCGCGGAAACGGCCGGTAGCGGTGGAACTGCCATTCGCGGTCACGATATGGCGGGCCTGCGCCATTGCGCTGTCCATATCCGCGAAAAGATAGTCATCGATGCTGAGTTGGCCCAGTTCCATGCGCTGGGCCATCTCCTGCACCTGCTTGGGGAGGCCCTTGACCAGTACGGTATTGCCGGCATCGACCAGGCGGTCCACCACCTGCGCCAGGGCTCGCACCCCGGTGGCATCCACGATTCCGACGCGGGAGAGACGCAAAATCACCACATCCACGCCCGCCAGGCGCGGGATTTCGCGCTCGATCCGGTCACCCACACCGAAAAACATGGTGCCATCCACCCGCAAAATAGCAATTTTCGGATCGGAAGGAAGATCCTCACGGAAAATACCCGAACGGTTCGCCATGCGCCGCAACACCAGAATCCCGGAAATAATAATTCCCACGGTGATCGCCCAAATAATATCCAGACCCACCGTAATAATCGCCGTAATCACGAAAACGGAAGCGTCCGAGCGATTGGAACGCATGACCTGGCGCACCGTATCCGGATTAATCATGCGGTAGCAGGTCACCACCAGCACACCGGCAAGAACCGAGAGCGGAATGACTGAGACCGCGGCGCTCGCCAGATAGACCACCGCGATAAGAACCAGGGAATGAATAATCGCGGCCAGGCGCGAGCGCCCACCAGAACGCACATTCACGGCGGTGCGAACAATGGCGCCGGTGGCGGGCATACCGCCGAAAAGCCCGCAGCCCACCGAAGCCAGGCCCTGGCCCACCAGTTCCCGATCCGGAGAATAGCTACCGCCGCGCACCATCCCCGCCGCGATCCGGGCCGAGATCAGCGACTCAATACCCGCCAGGGCCGCAACCGCGAGCGCGCCCGGCGCCAGCGCGCTGAGCAGGGCAACGGAGATTTCGGGGACGACCGGGGCGGGGAGAGCGGAGGGAATGGTGCCGATGGTGGGCACCGTGAGGCCGGCGGCCCAGGCGATAATGCTCACCACCAGCACCGCGATGAGGGAACCGGGGAGCTTCTTCGAGATCTTCGTGCACACCGCGATAATGATGATGGCGGTCAGGCAGAGCAGCCCCGTGGTGAGCGCCGTTGCGGGAGCTATGCGGGTGAGGGCTTCGAAGGCGGCCGGGAGGGTGCTTAGCCCGGCGCGTGCCTCCACGCCGATAATATTCGGGACCTGCTGGAAGAAAAGAATGGCGGCAATGCCCACCGTGAAACCTTCGATAACCGGCCAGGGGATGAGGGAGACGGCGCGCCCCAAACCCAGCACTCCGGCCAGCAGAATCATGAGCCCCGCCATGAGGCACAGGAGCGGCACTACTCGCGCACCGTGCGTGGTGACGATGGGCGCCAGGATAACGGCCATGGCGCCGGTGGGCCCGGAGATCTGGTAATTAGAGCCGCCGAAGATTGCCGCGATGATTCCCGCCACGATCGCGGTAATGAGGCCGGCTTCCGCGCTCAGGCCGCTGGAAATAGCGAAAGCGAGGGCGAGGGGGAGGGCTACGATTCCCACCGTGACGCCCGCGGCAATATCCTGGCGCCAATATTTTTTGGTGGCACGCAGGTCATCGGCGCAGGGCAGCAGGGAACGCAGATGCGTGATAAAAGTGGGCACAAAAACCTTTCACAATCTCAGCATCTGAACAGGCCGTATCGCGCATACGTGGAGAGAGTGGCGCGCAAATAGTGCTGTTTCGCACCGATCGCGCTGTTTTATAGCGGTGGGCGTCAAGATGCGTGCTTGGTCGAACGAAGCCACCATAGCATATATGTCCATATTTTGAGACGGCGGTGTGCGGTCGCGCGCGGGGCGTCTTTTTGGTGGCGTTTTGAGACAGGACCTTAGGGTGAGATCTTGTGACGGCTCGGGTATTTTTTAGGACTTTCGACCCCGCTACAGTAAAACCATGAAAAAACGTAGCGCCGGGCTGGTTATTGCTATTGCCGTCATTATCCTCGAACTTATCGGGGGAATGCAGACCTACCTCAACCAGCTGATTTTGCCGATCCTGGCGAAGGACCTGCACGCGCAAAACCTCTACGGCGTGATTATGGGAGTATCCGCGATCGCTTCCATGGCGGGGCTGCCCATCGGCGCGGCGCTAATGAACCGGGTGCGGCTACCGCGCCTCCTCATGGGTGCCACCGTATTTCTAGTGCTGGGTGCCTGCACCAGCGCCGCGGCGCCCCATATCTCGATATATCTTCTCGGGGCGGTGATCCGAGGCCTGGCCGGCTCCACCCTGGCGATGACCTCCATCGGTGCGGTGGCACTCGGCCTTTCCGGGCGCGCCCGGCGCCTCACCCTAGCTTTTTCCTCCGCGAGCTGGGTGGTTTCCTCCGTGGTGGGCCCGGCTTACGCGGCGTGGGTGACGCATCTGCTGTCCTGGCGCTGGGCCATGCTTCTCTACCTCCCGCTCCTTCTGGTAGTCCGTTTCGTTATCGCCCTCAATCTTCAAACCGCAGGGGAACGCAAAGAATCGCCTTTCTCCTACACGGCACTTTTCCTCATCGTGGCGGGGGTGGGAATAACGATTATCCCCGCGGCGGGTGCGCTCAAGATCGTGCTCATGGGCACCGGGGTGGCGGTACTGGGCCGCGTGGCGGTGCTCCTTATGCCGCAGGGCACCTTCACCCAAAAAACACCCCGCCGCGCCGCACTGGTGGGAATGCTCTTCCTGACCGGCGGCTATTTTGCGGGAAATGAACTGGTCTCCCTCACCGCGCACGACCTCTACCAGGCAGGCCCGGATGCCCTGGGCGTCATTATTATGGGCGGTGGCCTCGGATGGGCCGTTGTGGGCGTGGTCTGCGGTATTAAACCGGCCACCACCCGGCGCGGATATCAGCTCCGTGTTATTTTCGGCCTCGGTTTCATCGCGCTCGCGGCGCTCTTCTTCGCGGCATGGATTATCTCCGGGTGGCGCCCGGCATCAGCTACGCCTGTCTTCTGCATCGCGTGGACCCTTGCCGGGATAGGCATAGGCATCGCGTACCTGGACACTCTCAATATTTTCTTCGACGACCCGGATGAACCCGACGGCATCACCATTGAAACTATGGCAAGTTCTGCTGTGATCGTGGAATCCCTGGCATCCACAATGTTTATTCCGCTCACCACCTCCATCGTGGCCTTGGCTTTCACATCGGGAGATGGCATTTCTGCGCTGCCCTACGGAATAACGTGGCTGCTTATCGCGGTGAGCATTTTTGTCTCTTTCGGTTACCTCCGGCACACGCATCCCGCGCATACCGCGTAGCCCACGCGAAGGGCATATCTAGCCACGGAGTGAATTTCCGCAGCTGTGGGGTGGTAACGGTGCTCGGCCCGGTGCCAACGGCGCGTGGCGGGGCAGCCCCCTCCAGCTGCGCCGTCGTCGTCGTACCATTTCCGCCACGGCGCCGGATTCCACGCAAAGGCAGCGGAGCAGATATTCTAGTAACCGGGCTTGCCACCGGAGGCGAGCAACCGGGGATACACGGGGAGAAACAAGGAGGGAACCATGGCGGGTTCACCACCGCAGGATATGCTCAACCGCATCGCTGATGCATACGGAGTGGCAACGCATTATTGGAGTTTCGCGGGCGAATACGTGACGGTTGACGCCGATACGCTCGTCGCGGTGCTCGCGGCCATGGGAATTGACACCTCCACTCCGGAAGCGGCGCAGGCGGCGCTGGAGACGGTGGATAGCCGCGAATGGCGCCACGTGCTGCCCGCCACCACGGTGGTGCGCGAAGGTAATGAGCAGATTATCCGCGTGCACGTGCCCCACGGCGCGGCCGTGGCCCTTACTTACGAACTAGAAGACGGCGGGGAACTCCGCGCCGTGCAGGCCGAAGATTTTGAACTGCCGCGCCTCATCGACGGTGCCATGATCGGCCGCGCCGCCTTTATTATCCCGGGCAATCTACCGCTGGGCTACCATACGGTGCGCGCCAAGGTCACCCCGCCGGCAGTGGGGGAGGAGGCCGCCACCTGGCATAGCGGGGCGCTTATCGTGGTGCCGGCGCGCCTGCCCGCCCCGGCAGAAAAAGGCGTGGCCGGCTGGGGCGTGATGAGCCAGCTCTACTCGGTGCGCTCGCGCGACTCCTGGGGGACGGGGGACACCGCGGATCTGGCCGAACTCGGCTCGCTTTTCGGCGGGCTGGGGGCGCAATTCGTGCTCATTAACCCGCTGCATGCCGCTGAACCGTGCGGGCAGCTCACGAATTCGCCGTATTTGCCGACGTCGCGCCGCTTCTTCAACCCTCTCTACATTCGCCCGGAAGACATCCGCGAAGTCGCCTATATGGACTCTGGCAAGCGCTCCATGGTCACGTGGGCGGGGCAGGCCCCCAAGGAATCCTCGCTGCACAATACCCTGCTGGACCGCAGCGCCTGCTGGGAAGCTAAACGCAGCGCCCTCGAAGTGATCTACCGCGAACCGCGCAGTCACGCCCGCCAGGCCGATTTCGATGCGTTCCGCGCCGCCGAAGGGCAGGGCCTGGAAGATTTCGCGTTCTGGTGCGCGATGTACGAGCGCTACGGCAAGCATTTCCCCGCCGCATGCGAACGGCCCGATACTCTCGCCTCGCGCCGCGAACGCGCTGAGCTAAGCGAACGCATTGATTTCTACTGCTGGTGCCAGTGGGTCATGGATCAGCAGCTGGAAGCCGCCCAGAAGGTGGCCCGCGATGCCGGTATGGGCATCGGCGTGGTGCACGATCTCGCGGTGGGGGTGCAGGCCTGCGGGGCGGATGCCTGGGCCAATCCGGATGCCTTCGCCAGCGGAGTGAGCGTGGGCTCCCCGCCGGATATGTACAACCAGCTCGGCCAAGACTGGTCCCCGCCGCCTTTCAACCCGGTGGAGCTGGACCGCCAGCACTACGCACCGGTGCGCGATATGGCCCGCACCGTCATGCGCCACGCCGGCGCGCTGCGCATCGACCACGTCATGGGATTCTTCCGGCTGTGGTGGATCCCGGCGGGCAATAAGCCGGTGGACGGCACCTACGTCTATTACAACCACGAAGCCCTCATCGGCGTGCTCATGCTGGAAGCGGTGCGCTCGGGCACCTTCCTCATCGGGGAAGACCTGGGCAACGTGGAACCCTGGGTGCGTGATTTCCTCACCGAACGCGGGATTTTCGGCACCTCCGTCATGCTCTTCGAAAAAGAAGGGGAAGCTTTCCGGGCCCCCGAACACTACCGCAGCGCTTCCCTGGTCACGGTGGATACCCACGACCTGCCCCCGCTGGCCGGCTACCTGGCCGGCGAACATGTGGACCTGCGCGCCTCCTTGAATATCTTGGTGGAGCCGGTGGAGCAGGTGCGCGAAGAAGCCCGCCGCGAGCGTAGCGTGCTTATTGATACCCTGTGCGGCTGCGGTTTGTTGGAGAGCCACGATCCCACCGAACGTGAGCTCATCGAGGCGATGCACTGCTATATTGCCCGCACTCCTGCCCAGCTCCAGGCCATTGCCCTGGTGGACGCGGTGGGTGAGCGACGCACCCAAAACCAGCCCGGTACCGATACCGAGTACCCGAATTGGAAGATCCCGCTGGCCGACGGCACCGAATCCGTGGTCCTCACTGAGGATCTGGGTGAGCACCCCCGGCTGCGCTCCCTTATCGCCGCATACACGGCGGAATACGAGCGCTGCCATCCGCACGGCTAAGGTGGCTTGCGGGAACAAGCGGCTTCGCGGCTGTTTTTAAAGGTACGACGACGCAGGTAGGCCTGTCTCCTAAAATTTGCGCAAATTTTAGGAGACAGGCCTACCTGTTGCCCAGCGCTTCTTCTTAGAGTGAATGCACCGGCCGGTCTGCCCCTTTCCTGAACTGGAAACGGGGCGCGGGGCAAGGAGTACGGCGCGCAACGGAAGCGCACCGTTCCCGCCATCGCAGCGCCAGCCACGATCAGCATTCTCAACGGTGAGGAGAGAACATGAAAAAACATCTCGTACCATTTTCGGCCACCGCCGCGTCACTCGGTGGCTTCCTCTTCGGTTTCGATACCGCGGTGATTTCCGGAACCACGGCAGCCCTCCAAGATAAATGGGATTTGAGCGCCGGGCAGTTGGGCTTCACAGTTTCCTGCGCCCTTATCGGCACCATTATCGGGGCGCTTTTCGGTGGCATCCCGGCCGATAAATGGGGCCGGCGCCCCGTCCTCAAGGGTGTGGCGGCCCTCTACCTCATCACCTCTGTATGCGTGGCGGTGGCCAATAGCTGGGTATTCTTCCTCATCTTCCGCATGCTCGGCGGAATCGCGGTGGGGGCATCCTCGGTGATCGCCCCGCTGTATACAGCGGAGATTTCCCCGGCGGCACGGCGCGGAAAACTGGTGGCCACGGTGCAGCTTAATATCGTGATCGGCATCGTGGTGTCCTACTTCTCCAATTACATCATCGTCAAGATGATGCCGGTGGAACTGGGCTGGCGCTGGATGCTCGGTATTCAGGCGGTACCCTCCCTTATCTTCCTCGCGGTGTGCTACTTCATCCCGGAAAGCCCGCGCTGGCTCTACACCCGCGGGCGCGACTCCGAATCACTGCGCGTCATGGAAGACCTGTGGGGTAAGAACGAAGCCGCCCAGGTGATGGAAAATATGCACAATGCTGCCCCGCACGCCGCGGCAACCGAGCCTTTCTTCTCCAAGCGCACCGCCCGCCCCATCACCATGGCGATCCTCATCGCCTTCTTCTCCCAGTTCGCGGGTACCAACGCGGTGCTCTACTACGCACCGTCCTTGCTCCAGTCGGCCGGCATCGCCGGCGACGCCGCCTTCGCTTCCTCCATCCTGGTGGGGCTCACCAACCTAGCCTTCACCCTGCTGGGGCGTTCCCTCGTGGATAAAGTGGGGCGCCGCCCACTGGTGACCCTGGGCGCGGGCATTGACCTGGTGGCGCTGCTGGCCATCGCCGGAATCTTCTACTTCAACGGCTCGGAACTGTCCACCACCACCGGCATTATCGTGCTGGTGCTCATCATCGTGTTCATCGCCGCGCTCGCGGTCGGTATTGGTTCGGTACTGTGGGTTTTCATCTCGGAGATCTTCCCGCCGGCCCACCGTGCGAACGGGCAGGCCGTTGGTTCAGCCGCTCACTGGGTTTCCGCCGCGATCATTTCCGGCACCTTCCCGGTGATGTTCCAAGCCTCGATGACCTTCACCTTCCTCTTCTACGCTGCGTGCATGCTCGGCGCGGTCATCTGGTCACGGACTATGATGCCGGAGACGAAGGGAACTCTTCTCGAAGACGTATAGCCCGGGCGGCGCCCCTGGCGCGGCCCGCGCAGCGGGCCGCCGGCGTCGTCGTAAAAGAAAGTAAGGAGGAACAATGGCGGGCGTAGGGATGAAAGACGTGGCGAGCCGCGCCGGGGTGTCAATCACCACGGTGTCCCACGTGCTCAACGGGACCCGGAGGGTGGCCGAATCCACCCGGATGCGGGTGCTCGAGGCGGCAGCGGAGCTGGGCTATTCGAGTCCGCGTACCGTCCGCTCCCTGCGCGCCGGTGCCTCGCCCGGAATCGCCATTGTGGGAACCCTGCTGGGCAACGCCGGGGGCACGGCCGTGGCCCTGGAAATGGCCCGCCAGGCCACCGACGCCGGCCTGGTGCCCTTCCTGCTGGATACCGGGGCGAATGTGCATACCGAAGAAGCGGCGCTCAGCGCCCTCATCGCGCACCGTCTGGACGCGGTTATTATCAGCCCCGTGCCCGGATGGCGCCGGCATTCACTGCCCCGGCTGCGCCGCCACGCCATCCCGTTCGCGGTGGTCAACGGGAATGACCCCGCCGTGGTGGCTCCGCAGGTAAGCACGGACTACCAGCAGGGGATCCGCGATATCACCGCACACCTCCTCGACCACGGGGTGCGCTACCCGGTGCTCTTCTACCCGGACCGGCGCATCGCCAACGGCTCGCAGCATATGCGCGGCTTCGAGGAAGCCCTGGTGGAACGGGGCCACCGGGTGACCCGCCACCAGCTGGTGGGCGCCCATTCCTCCCCGCGAGCGGTGCGCCGTCAGATCGCCCAGGTGCTCGACTCCTGCGCCCATATTGACGCCCTGGTACTGGGCAGCTCCGCTATGTGCGTGCCCGCCATGGCTGAGATACGGCGCCGCGGGCTGCTGCCCGGCCGCGATATCCGCCTGGCCGTTTTCGATGACTCGCATTTGCCTGAAGCCCAATCATTCCTGCGCGCCGTTGACCCGGTAGAAGAGGTTGCCGAGCGCGCCATTACCGAAATAACCCGCCTGCTCGGTGATTCGGATGCCGCCGCGGAGCGCCACCGTACCCGACTGGTGCCCTGCACCGTCATCACCGGGCCGAGCTGCGGCTGCCCCACGGCGCCGCAGGAAAGCTCAACGGCGGGAACCGACCAACATCGGCTCTACGCCGCAGCCCACGGGCGCCGTCACGCCGGCTGGGTACCCGATCGTGCCCTCCTCAACGATGAGGGACACAGTCGCTCCCCGCTGGCCGCCACGCCGCCCCCAACCCCCTCAACAAAGGAGGCAATCATGACACAACTCGATCACTTCCCCGATCGTTTCTTCCCCGCCCTGCACGTACGCCCGAACTTCGGGTGGGTCAACGACCCCAACGGTATCCACAAGGTGGGCGATACCTGGCATATGTTCTACCAGTACAACCCCAAGGCGCCCTGGCACGACCACATCCATTGGGGGCATGCCACCTCCACCGACCTCGTCAATTGGACGGCGCAGCCCATCGCCCTCAAGCCGCGCCCCGGCCAGCCCGATTCGGCCGGCTGCTGGTCCGGCGTGGGCACCGTGCACGAGGGCGTCTCCTCGCTGCTCTACACTGCCGTCACCCGCGGGGATGGTCCCTCCGTGACGGTCCTAGCCGAGGAAAACGCTGACCGGAGCGGCTGGGAGCCCACCGCCGTCGTCGCCACCATGCCGCCCATCGAAAACGTACGCGCCATGCGCGACCCCTTCATTTTCCAGGTGGAGGGCACAACCTACGCCATCCACGGTGGCGGCTTTGAGGACGGCACCCCCGTGATCTTCCTCTACGAATGCTCCGATTGGCGCAACTGGCGCTACCTGGACACCCTCCTGGTGGGCGACGACCCGCTTGCCTCCATCTACGCACCGGCCTCTATCTGGGAATGCCCCCAGCTCATCCAGGTGGGAGACGCGTGGGTACTTATCGTTTCCCAGTGGGTGGAAGCGGAAACGCTCATGGACCACCTCACCGGGGTGGCCTACCTGGTGGGTGATCTGGATATGAGTGCCGGATACCCGCGCTTCGTGCCCCGTGCCGGCGGTGAATTCGATGCCGGGCCGGACTTCTACGCGCCGCAGTGCGTGGTGGACGGGGACCGCGTGCTCGCTTGGGGTTGGACCTGGGAAGGCTCGGACCGTACCGATGCCGATATCGACGCGTCGGGCTATAACGGTGCGCTGACCTACCCGCGCCAGGTGCGTATTTCCGACGGTCGCGTGTGGACCCAGCCGGCTCCCGAAATCTTCGCGCTGCGCGAGGGGGAGGGTGAGGTCGTGACCGAACTGCCTGAGCTGCGCTCCTTCTCCCTGGATCTGGCGGGCAGCGGCACCATCTCGCTGCGCGATTCGGAAACTAATGAAGTGCTCTTCACCGCGGCTGTGCACGCGCCGGCCTCGCTATGGATGGATGGTTCCCTGGTGGAACTCTTCCAGGAGAACACCGCATCCTTCACCCAGCGCATTTACCCGCGCGGGCAGGTGCGGATGGAGGTGAGCGGCGATCTCCAGGTCACCTGCTACCCCCTCTCCGCTTTTGACAACGACGGCGCCCGGCTCCCGCGCGCCTTGCGTTAAGGGACGGTGCGGCACCGTGTAAAGCACCAGCACACAATAAGCGAAGCGGCGGATATCTGTGGGTATCCGCCGCTTCGGCTTGTATTCGAGGTATCGCGCTTTCCCGCTAGATACCGGACTGGTGCTTAGTTACGTACACGCCGGAGCGCCAGCGCCCCACCTGCGCCGAGGAGCACCGTAGCCGCGCCAATAGCGCCGCCCAGCTCCGCACCGGAGTGGGCTAGCTGCGGCTTGGATGCGCTGGCCTTGGGCGTTGCTGCTGCCGGGGATGCGGCGGGAGTCGCGGCTGTCGGAGCGGCCGCGGTGGAGGGAGCTGCCGGGGTGCCCGTGACGGTCGGGGTGGCCGCTGGGCCGGTGGGCGGCGTCGTCGGAACAACTGGCGCGGAAGGCTGTGCCGGTTCAACCGGAGCCGACGGGGCCGGCTGCTCCGGCTGTGCCGGCAGCGTGGGAAGCGGGCGCGCAAGGATCTCGGTGAGCTCCGCGATCTTCTTGTTGAGCGCGGCGGCACGTTCGCTGAGAGTAGCCACGCGGGCCTGCGCTGCTTCGAGCACCTTCGCTTTTTCTGCGACATCCGTGCGGGCCGGAGCGGCTGCCGCCTGCGCATCCTTGATTTGCTGGGCAAGCTCAGCTTGCATAACCGGACACTGCCCCTGTGCGCCCCGCAGCTCCTCGATAAGCGGCTGAAGCTCATAAATCTGGGTATTGAGCTGCTGCTGTTGAGTGCGCAGTTGCTCGAGCTTCTTTTCCAGCGCGTCAATCTGGGCGCTGATATCCGTCACATCTGCCCCGGCCTGCTGCATCTTGCTGCGCTTGACGACCAGTGCGTTTTTCTCGTCGATGGTGGCGTACTCGGTTTCCTGAACTTCCTTGAGCGTAGTCCGAAGCTGCGCCAGCTTCTTTTCCTGGTTAGCTCCAGCGGTGTCGAGCTTGCCGCATTCGGTTGTCAGTTCCTGCTGCTGGGCCAGAAGTGGTGCGAGGGGAGCCTCCTGGTCCGCCAGGCGCTGCCGGGCGGTGGTCAGGGATTCTTCCAGCTTCGGAAGCTTGTCCTGCTCCGCAGCGAGATCAGCGGTAACCCGAGCAAGCTCAGCTTCCGCGGCGGCCTTATCTTGTGCAGCCTTGTCCCTATCCGCAGTTTTCTCCGCATCCACGCGGGAAAGATTGGTCGTAGGTGCCGCTGGTGTGGCCGGGGCAGCGAGCGCCGCGGCGGGAATAAAAATGGCTGTGGCCGCAGCGGCGGCAACAGCCAGGTAACTCGGGTGCTTCATCGGGGTACCTTCCTCTTCCTTGGATATATACGGTACGCACCACAAGTTTATAGCGAATTAATAAAAGGATATTGAGAAATGTGATGATATAAATATTCAGGAATATGCGATATTCCCCACGGTGGTGCGTGGGGGTTTGATTTTGAGGGTAGGTACCCGCGCGGTGTAGCACATCTCTCTAGACAGTAGATTGTGGATTGTATACAATCGACGCTAACGAAGGAGGCTGTTATGGCGCGACTGGTGCGACTGTCGATGAAAGATCGTCTTGTCCAAGAATTGCGTAAGAAGATTCTTACCGGAAAACTCGAGCCAAAAAGCCGCGTTATCGAGCAAGAAATCTGTGAGACCTACGGGGTGAGCCGTACCGTGGTGCGTGAGGCTCTTGTGGTTCTCGAGCTGCAGGGCCTCTTGGTGGCTACTCCGTATACGGGAACCGTGGTGGCTTCTATCTCGCGCCGTGAGGTGGAGGGGCTACTTCTTCCCCTGCGGGTGCAAACGGAACAGTTTGCACTCGGCGAAGCTTTTGACGCTTTGGACTCTGACTACTTTGACGAGGCGGAGAACCTGGTGCGTTTGATGGATAGAGCGGTGTTAGATCGTGATATTGACGCTTTCAACGAAGCCGATATTGCTTTCCACGGTCTCATTGTTGATGCGGCCCAATCCGATACCGTTCGGAGTGTCTGGGATGCTATTGATCCGCGAATTCGCATGCATTTTGCTTTGCAGACAGGTAGATCAGGTGCCTTGCCGACCTTCGTTGAAGACCATCGTGAATTACTTCGAGTTTTCCGAACGGGCAATAAGGAGGAGAGTCTAAAGGCGCTCGGTCGGCACATTATCGAAACGAATAAACCGTATCTCGATTATCTCAATTGAATAAATAAGAATTCCTCGCTGTCGTCTGGATAATCAAAGGAGATTTCCATGTCGGAGAAAAAGTTGAGGGATAAATCGTCTGCCGCCACCGCGACCGACGGTGTAAAATCCCGCCCTGATTATGTTCTCGTTATTGGGTCAATCATCGTTGTAGCCCTTGTTGTTATCGCATTATTAATGTGGCCAGATGAGGCCCAAAATGGCGCAAGTACACTTTTTAATGGCTCCACCCGAATCTTCGGGGTTCCCATTCAGGTTCTCGGATTCTTCTGCGTAGCCATGGCATTGGTCCTTGCCTGTTCCCGTATTGGCTCTGTGAAACTGGGTTCCGGAAAACCGGAATATTCAACGCCTAGCTGGCTATTTATGTTCATCAGTGCGGGACTCGGTTCCGCAACAATGTACTGGGCCTTTATGGAATGGGCCTATTATTACAACACTCCGGGTCTCAACCTTGAAGCCCACTCGCGTGAAGCGTTGGACCAGAGTCTGGCCTATGCTTTCTTCCATTGGGGACCCACACCGTGGGCGATGTACGTTATTGCCGGCATCGCGATGGCCTACTACTTCCATATTCGGCGCGGAAAGCACCTCAGTTACGCCGGTAATATGGAAGCGGTCAGTAACGGACGGGTCAAAGCGAAAGGCTGGCTCGGCCGCGTCATCGATATTATTTTCCTATTCACGACCTTTGGTGGCCTCATCCTCACGGTCACGGTAACTGTTAATACCATTTCCGCTGGTCTTTCTGGAATCTTCGGAATTTCGAACTCCCTGATTCTCAAGACGGTTATTCTGCTGTTCTCGTCCCTGCTCTTTGGATTGAGCTCGTATGCGGGATTGACATCTGGATTGCAAAAACTGGCCCGAGCCGCCGTCGTTGGCGTCTTCCTCTTCGCATTCGTGGTTCTCATCATCGGCCCAACGGAATTCATTGCTCTCAACGCAACAAATGCCATGGGACTGGAAATCCAGAACTTCGTACATATGTCCCTCTTCACCGATCCGGTGGGCGGGGGTAGTTTCCCCCGCGACTGGACTGTTTTCTACTGGCTGTACTGGATGTCCTACCTTCCGGGCGTAGCTATTTTCATTGCTCGTGTCTCGCGGGGAAGAACTATCAGGCAGGTTGTGTTCGGCCTTGTCGGTGGTGGCGCGGCAGGAATCATGTTCGTTTTCGGAGTTCTATCCAGTTACTCGATTCACGAATTGGTGAGTGGCGGCATTAATGCCCCGAAGATCTTGGTGGAAGATAGCGGTGAATCCGCGGTTGCGGCACTCTTGGCGAATCTCCCCGTGGGTACCATCTTCGCCATCGTGTACTTCATCATCATGCTGCTCTTCCTTTCTTCGCACC
Organism: Actinotignum schaalii FB123-CNA-2; assembly: GCF_000411135.1. GTDB lineage: Bacteria > Actinomycetota > Actinomycetes > Actinomycetales > Actinomycetaceae > Actinotignum > Actinotignum schaalii_A. Next base: position 941,637 of record NZ_KE150262.1, read on the forward strand.
TTGACGCCACGGCTTTCACGATTTCGACCGTCAGTACACGCAATCTTCCGGCAGGTAAGGATCCGGCCCGTATCCTCAGAATGTTCTGGGTGCTTATGCTCAGTGCGATTCCCTTCGCGATGATCGCGATCAACGCCAATCTAGAAACACTCAAGACCGGATTGACGCTCACCGCGGTCCCGTTCGTTATCCTGCTAGCGCTCCAGATCTACGGATTAATCAAATGGCTCAGGCGAGACCTGAAATACTTTGATGCGAAGACCGGAGAAATCACACTTCCCTTAGATAAAGGCGAATCCGAAGGCCGGGTCGCAACCGATCTCGAAGCAGGAGGTACCCAATGAGCATAGTTATTACGGATGTTGAGGCTATATGGCTGAGAGTCCCGGCGCTAAACGAGCCGTGCGAATGGGGTGAAGATGCTTTTCTCATTCGGGTTCATACCGATCAGGGGATAACCGGAATTGGCGAATCCGATAGTTCGCCTGCGGTGCTCAAAGCCATTGTTGAAACTCCGGAATCACACTCCACCAGTAGGGGATTGCGTTCGATCCTTCTGGGCGAGAACCCGCTTGATATTGATCGTCTGTGGCGCAAGATGTTTGATGAGTCATCATATTTTGGACGCCGTGGTGCCGTCATTCATGCTATCAGTGCGATTGATATTGCCCTGTGGGATATCGCCTCGCAATATTATGGAGTTCCTATTCACCGGCTCTTAGGCGGAAAAGTACGTGATGCCATCCCGGCGTATGGAACTTTCATTCCCTCGGATGATATCGCGGAAAATGAGCGTATCAGCGCTGAAATTATCGGCCGTGGCTTCCGTGATATCAAGATGGGCGGGGCTCACTTCGGCCTTGAGCCGGAGCATGATGAAAAAGTGGTAGCAGCGGTCCGGCGGACAATCGGCGATAACGTTGGCCTTGCGCTGGACTTGGTCTATCGCTGGAAAAACGTGCGCTATGCCTCGGAACAGATAGCACGCCTGCGTGATTACGGACTCATGTGGGTAGAGGAGCCGATTTATGTTGATAACCATGCCGCGCTGAGGAGGCTAGGGGAATCTGTTGCCGTGCCGATTTCGGGCGGGGAACCGTTGTCAACTCTCGCGGAATTCGACGAATTTATCCGAAATTCCCGGCCGGATATTGTGCAACCGGATATTACGCGGGCCGGAGGAATCACCGAGATGCGTAAGATCGCCGCGTTGGCTGAGCAACAGGGCACCCGGGTAGTGCCGCACGGGTTCAGCACCGGTATTCTGCTTGCCGCAACCGCGCAATTCCTGGCTGCACTCCCGGGAGGCGATTTGATCGAATACTCCCAGAGCACCAGCCCGCTATTCACCGATCTGGTATCCAATCCGCTCACCCTGGAAAACGGGCAAATCCCAGTTCGGGACACCCCGGGCTTGGGCATAGAACTGAACGAAGATCTCATTACCCGATATCGGGTGGAGATCCCGTCCTAAAAGAAGAAAACCAACCAACGAAGGTTGACATATCTAAGGAGAAAGACATGACCTTACAGCTACCGGTTGATCAGATTGATGTATACGTCCTGACAAATCCCGAAGCTCTGTACCGCACCTCGTCCTATTACGATGAGCTGCATGTGACAAATACCGTGGTGCGGGTGCGCAGCCAAGATACCTACGGGGTGGGCGGCGCGATCTCGTGGACCGAAGGCGGCGTGGACGTTGCCCTGGGCAACGCTATTCGCCACGTGGCCCCGTCCATTCTTGGTAAAGATGCGGTGAACCGTGAGGCTCTGTACAAAATCATGGCGAATCGCTGCGCTTCGATGATTCCACTCTCAGTCGCACCGCTCGATATCGCGCTGTGGGATCTGACTGCCAAAGCCGCGGATCTCCCGCTGTACCAGCTCCTGGGCGGCGCAAAACGGTCCATCCCAGCCTATGCCAGTACCCCCTTCTTCTTCACTATTGACGAATACCTGGAGAAGGTCGCGGAATACTTGGATGCAGGCTACCGTGCCATCAAATTCCATACCTGGTGCATTCCGGATAAGGACCTTGTGCTTGTCGATGAGATGGCGAAAGCCTTCGGGGACCGTGATGTGACATGGATGCTTGATGTGGAAGGCCGGTACGACCGGACCGAGGCACTCAGGGTGGGCAAGAGACTCCAAGAGCTTGGTTACCTATGGTTCGAAGCGCCCCTGGGAGATTCCGATCTGGAAGGCTACCAGTGGTTGCGTCGCAAGCTTGATATCGAGATCATTCCCGCGGGCAACGAGATTCTCAGTGGTGGGTTAATCGCTCAAGGGATTAGCCGAGAAGCCTGGGATCATCTGCGGGTTGATGCCACGCTCGCCGGTGGTATTACCGGAACGCGGCATATTATGTCCCTAGCCAAGGCCCACGGCATGCAGGTTGAGTTGCAGTCCTGGGGCTACTCGCTCTCGCAAGCAGCGAATCTTAGCCTCATGCTAGGAATGGGGAACTGCCGTTTCTTCGAGCAGGCCCTCCCGATTGAACCGATGGAATACGCCGCCACGAATCCGCTCCGAATCGATGAGGAAGGAAATATCGTCGCAAGCGATACTCCGGGTCTTGGTGTTGATATGGATTGGGAACGCGTCGAGCGTGAGGCTCTATTCTCTTACTCGCTGACGGAACGCGATCTGTGATCCGTATCTGCAGGGCTGATCCTAGGTTGGTTCCTGGGTTATTCCTCAGTGCAGTAGCGAGCTGGATCGTACCAGCTGTCGCTAACTAACGGTAAACGGCAAGTGCCGGGGTGGTCACCTCACTAGGATGATCACCCCGGCACTGTGCATCTTTAGGACCGGCTTAGCGGCCTGCGCTATCGTGTCTACCAGTTACCGACATCCGGTTACCGCTTATCGGCGACGGCGCAACGCCAGCGGGCTACGGCCTAGTTCCCAGCTTTCCGGTCAGCCTCCTGGTTGCGCACCGCGCGGGCGGTGCCATCCACCACTTCGGAGACGATACGCCGGCAGGCCGGCGCCGCATCCGTGGTAGCCAGCCATTCCTGACCGAGGGCCAGCAGATCAACCCCGAGGTCAGTACGGCCGGCCAGCTGGGCCGGGTAAGCGTACTCGAGCATATTCGAGGCGATTTCCACCGAATTGTTATCCCACATATCCTTGGCCACCGCGAAGTACTTCTCCGCGTAGGCACGCACGCTTTCCGCGGAGGACCGCCCGGTGCCCAGGGCCAGGTTGCGCTGGCGCGTATTGGTCTCCGGATGCACAATTTCTTCCCAGACCTTCTCCTTAGCCGCACTATCAGGCAGCGCACCTTCGGCCTGCGCCGCGAAAATCTGCCCGAAGGAGGAAGAATCGCGGGCGAATTCAGCATCGATAGCGGCCTGATCGGCCCTCCCATTCGCCGCCAATGCGATGAGAATATTCCAGCGCACTTCCTGGTCGACGTCGTACCCTTCCGGAACGGCCACGCCGTCGCGCCACCCGGCAATAAGAGCGAGCTGTTCTTCACTCACGGCCCGACGCATCGCCGCACCCATGAGCTGGAGCTGTCGGTCCGAACCCGGCGCGGCGGTCAGCGCCAATTCGAAAATACGCTCGGAAACAGCAGCCGCGAACTCCACGCGGGTTGCCGGGTTGGAGTACAGCTCAACCGCGGAATGTAGGGACCCGAGCACCACGCGCAGCACGGTCCCATCGGTTTCGTCCGCCAACACGGCCAGCGCGATATCGGCGTAAGTGTGGGCGTCGAGTTCACCGTCACGCATCATATCCATGGCCGCAAAGACCACCACGGAGCGATCCAGGTGGTTATCAAACTTGTCGAGGTTCTCCAGCGCTACCCGGAAAGAATCAGCATCGAAACGGATCTTGGCGTAACCCCAATCCTGGCTGTTGAGGAGAATAAGGTCGGGGCGTTCCGCTCCCGCAAAGGAGGCGATCTCGGTGCGTTCACCGGCAATATCCACCCATTCGGACTTCACGCAGCGCAGCGCGTCCCCGTCCAGGTCGTATCCGGCGATGCGGATACGGTGCGGGCGTAGCGAGGAGTTCGCGTCATTCGTCTGGACCACGGTGAGGCGGTCAATCACCCCGCTGCTCGATTCGACTTCGGGACGCAGGGTATTGACGCCGGATTCTTCCAGCCATACCCGGGTCCATTCCTTGAGATCGCGCCCGGAGGAAGCTTCCAGCTCGGTGAGCAAATCGGTGAGGGTAGCATTGCCCCACTTGTGCTTAGCAATATAAGCGCGCACCCCGGCCAAGAATTGTTCCTGACCCACGTAAGCGACCAGCTGCTTGAGCACGGAGGCACCCTTGCCGTAGGTGATGCCGTCAAAATTGACGAGCACATCTTCCAGATCGCGAATATCGGCGGCAATCGGGTGGGTGGAGGGCAGCTGGTCCTGCTGGATCGCCCAGGTCTTTTCGGACGCGAGGAAGGTGGTCCAGGCATCCTTCCACCGGGTGTTATTGGCAGCGGCCAGGTGGCTCATGAACTCCGCGAAAGATTCGTTGAGCCACAGGTCATCCCACCACTTCATGGTGACGAGGTCACCGAACCACATATGGGCCTGTTCGTGCAGGATGGTGATGGTGCGCCGGTCGATGATTGCGCCGGTGGGCTTGGTGCGGAACACATAGGTTTCCACGATGGTCACCAGGCCCGGGTGCTCCATGGCCCCGGCATTGTATTCGGGGCAGAACACCTGGTCGTACTTGCGGAACGGGTAGGGATGGCCGTAATTGGCTTCGTAGTAGTCGAAGCCCTGGCGGGTGATGGTGAAAATCTCATCGGCATCCAGGTAGGGCGCCAGCGACTTACGCGCGTACACACCCAGCGGAATATCGCGCCCGTCAATGGAGTGGAAGGGTTCGCCTTCCACGCCCTCGTAGGGACCGGCCACAATCGCCACCAGGTAGGTGGACAGGCGCTCGGTGGGGGTGAAATCCCAGCGTGCCTTGCCTTCACCCAGGGCAACCGGCTCCGGGGTGGGGGACACGGAGAAGACCTTCCAGTTCTCCGGAGCGGTCACCGTGAAAGTGAAATTCGCCTTGAGATCAGGCTGCTCAAAATTCGCGAAGACTCGCCGGGCGTCCGCCACCTCAAACTGCGAGTAGAGGTAGACCTCGCCGTCGGCCGGATCCACGTAACGGTGCAGGCCCTCGCCGGTGCGCGAGTAGTACTGGGTGGATTCCACCCGCACTGTATTCTGCGCGGCCAGGTTGGGCAGCGGCAGGCGCGAATCCTGGTAGCTGGCCGGGTCAAGCTCCGCGCCGTTAAGCACTACGCGCTCCACCGACTTCGCGATGAGGTCGAGGAACGTATCGGCACCCGGCGTTGCTTCAAAATCAATTTCGGTCACCGCCGCGAAGGTTTCCTCCCCGGTGGTCAGATCAAGTTCAATGCGGTAATTCTGCGTTGCGACGATCTGTGCGCGCTCCGCAGCTTCTGCGCGGGTGAGATTAGTCCCGGCCATCAAGCTTCCTTTCCTTGGCTTTCAGCACAATTTACGTGAAATCCTACCGGTTCTGGAGCGTCCTTGCCCGCCATGCCCGCTTTCTGCCGCACCGTTCTCATGCCGCCCGCCGCCCCGTTCCAGTTTCGCTTATGGCGCGAGGCGGCCCACGGCGCCCGCTTTCACGCTTGGATAGAACCATGAGTACTCAGGTTGAATTTTGGTTTGATGCAACATGCCCGTGGACGTGGATCACTTCCCGCTGGGTCGCGGAGGTCGCCGCTGCTCGTGATTTCACCGTCACCTGGCGCCCCTTCTCCCTCGCCATTCTCAATGAGGGCAAGGATATTTCGGAGGAGTACCGCGCCCATGTGGAAGAGGGCCGCGAAACAGCGCTTGTCGCCATGAAAATTGCCCAGCTTGAAGGTAACGAAAAAGTCGGCGAGTTCTACGCCGCTCTGGGCCAGGCTATTCATGAAGACCGGCGCCCCGTGGGGCGCGAGATTCTTGCCGAGGTGCTCGCTGCTCTCGGTGAAGGTAGCGAGTATTTGAACGACGCCGCACATTACGACGCCGCGCTACGTGAGAGCGTGGCGGCCGGGCTGGCGCTCGTGGGGGACGAGGTGGGCGTGCCCATTATTTCATTCGACGGCGTGGCCTTCTTCGGCCCCGTGATCTCCCCGGCCCCGCACGGCGAGGCCGCCTTCGCCCTCTGGGACGGCTGCCTCGCCCTAGCTCGCACCCCCGGTTTCTTCGAGCTCAAGCGCTCGCGTACCACGGGGCCAATTTTCGACTAGGTAGCTATCCGACTACCAGTCTGTAGCTCCGCCCGGGTGTCTTGTTGGTGCTTCCTGCGGGGGCGCTGGTCGCTCCGCCCCGGTGCACCGTCACCCCCGCGGGTGCGCTTTAGATCCACCCGCGGGCCCGGGCGAGCTGCGCTGCCTCGGTACGGGTGCTCGCCCCCGTTTTCCCGATAGCGGCCGAGAGGTGATTACGCACCGTCCCCTGCGATAAATACAGTTGCGCGGCCATGCTTTTCACGGTCGCCCCGCTGAGCGCCAGGCGCAGCACATCTCCTTCGCGTTCGGTGAGCGGATTGGGCCCCATCTGCAAGGCCTGCGCGGCCAGCTGCGGATCGATAGCGTAGCCGCCGCCGGCAACGGTGCGCAGCGCCGCGGCGAGTTCCTCGGCCGGCGCATCTTTAACAACGAAACCGCGCGCCCCGGCCGCCATGGCACGCTGCAAATACCCGGCACGCCCAAAGGTCGTCACAATAACGACGCCGCAGCCGGCCCCCGCCGCCTGCAGTGCTTGCGCGGCCGCAATTCCATCCACATGCGGCATTTCGATATCGAGGAGCGCAATATCGGCGCAGGTTTCCGTCACGGTGGGAACGACGGCGCTGCCATCTTCCAGCTGCGCCACTATCTCGATATCCTCTTCCAGGTTGAGGAGCGCCGCCAATGCTTCGCGCACCATTCGCTGATCATCGGCGAGCACTACCCGGATGGGGCGGTGGCGCCCCGTAGTCGTCCCGGTGCTCATTTGCGAACTGCTGTTGGAGGCCGCACCGTTGCCTAGCTGCGCGGCGTTGTTCATATGCTCACCTCCACGCGGGTTCCCGGCTCCAGTCGGGTAATCGTTATGGTTCCACCGGCAGCTTCTACGCGCTCGCGCAGCCCGGTCAGTCCGGTGCCTGCCGGAGCCCCCGCGGGGATACCTACGCCGTCGTCCTCCACCCGCAAGCGCGCGCCACTCTCCCCGTCCTCAATAGTGATGGTGCAGGTGCGCGCACCCGAATGGCGCACCGTATTCGTGACCGCTTCCCGCACCACCCACGCGAAAAGCTGGGCGGTGAGGAGGGGAAGTTCCGGGGGAGGCGTGATATGCGCGGCGATACGCGCGGAACGGAGCAGTGCGTAGGCGGAATCCAGCTCGGCAGCAAGAGTGGGCTGGCGCAGGTCGGTCACGGTGGCCCGCACCGTGTCGATAGCATCGCGCGAAATTTTGAGACTTTCTTCTAATTCGGCACGCGCCGCATCCGGGTTGGTCTCCATTAGTCGCGAGGCCAATTGAGTTTTCACGGTGATGGCGGTCAGCGAATGCCCCAGCACATCATGAACCACGGAGGCCAGCTCGGAGCGCTGCTCCGAAAGGATGAGCTCCGCGCGCATCCGTGCCGACCGCGCGGCAAATTCTTCCAGCAAGCGAGAGATGAGAATGGGGATCATCGGGATAATAATGCTGCCCAGAAACGCTGCCCACACGAAATCATACGGCGCCAAGATATGGGCCGCCGCTCCGCCCGCGAAACAGAGAAGCCCGCACGGAATCCCGGGTATGAGCGGGAGCGAAAAAATCCATATTGCCGCGAAGAAAGGTGCCGTGTAGGCGAAGCCAAAGGGGAAAGGGCGGATAAGTGCCGCGCAGGCAAGCAGCGGAATGCTCCATAACGTGAGGGATACCCAGCGGGGCCACGAGGGACGCATATCCGGAAATTGGAAAATCAGAATATAGGTCAGTCCAAACCCACAGATTCCCGCGTAACCGAGGCCGCGCTCAAGTGGAGTGAGACTTGGCGTTAAGAGAACTCCAGCGAAAGGAAAGACCAGGAAGATGAGCCAGATCCCGCTGCCGAAGAGCATGGTCAGGCGCTCGCGGCGAGTAGTGGGGGCTGCCGGTATCTGGTTGGCGGTGCGCCACATGCGATTGAGATAATGGCTAGCTGGGGACGGCGCGGAGGTCCGCGGCGCGGCGGTGGCCGATGAGACTGCGGGAGACGACGCGGCGGAGGATGGGGCCATAGAACGAGCATAGCGGTCGCGAAGCTCTGCCGCGGCCGCCGCTCGTGCCCGGTGCTGTGCTTGCACGTTAGCCGTACCTTAGCGCCCGTACTCTAGCGCCGCACCGTCGAACGGCGCAGGGCCAGGAGCGCCAGTGCCGCGAAGACAAGCGTCCACACCACCACATTCCCGATTGTCCAGGCGAAGGATTCGGTGGGAAGGAGCTCTGGCATACCCGGCGTGGCGAAAGCACCGGTAATAATAACCTCCCCGTTCTGGGGCCAGTGGGCCAGCACGCCTGCCCCGTAGAAGGGCGTGTACCGGGCCATCTCCATCATTGCCCCGCTCAGCGGCATGAAAAGATTACCGAGGAAAGCGAGAAGCACCACCACGCCGGAGGCAATGGACACCGCGGTTTCACTGCGTAATGCCAGGGCTACGGCCAGACCGAAGAACGCGAAGGGAAATACGCCTACCAGGCACAGTCCGGCGCTCGCGAGCCAGATTCCGGGGGTATCAAATTGCGCCGTGGTGAGAATACCGAGGAGGAAGGTCGCGCCGATGGGGAGGCAGGCGATGAGGAGGCTGACAATGATTTTGCCTGCCAGATAGTCCCCGCGGCGCATCCCGGTGAGGGCTAGGTGGCGGCCCCAGCCACTGTCATGTTCCACGGCGGCGGCGCCCGCCATGGATGTCGCCGCGGTGGCCGCCCCGTAGAGGGCCAAGCTCACCATGACGTAGGCGGCGATGGTGCCGCCAGGAATGTGCTTATCGGTTCCCGGTGAGGCCACCCCGAAAACCGCGAAGATCACGAGGGGGAGGGCAATAAGGAAGATCAGGGAATCCACCATCCGCAAATTTCGCCAGAGCTCGTGGCGGATATAGGAGAAGAAAATACTGGTGCGGGAACGGGGTGTCGCCGGACTGGTTACGGGAGTGGTCATGAGCGGGCTCCTTCGGGTGCCGCAGTGGCGGGTGAATCGGTGTGCGGGGAGGCCGTGAGGGTGAAGAAAGCATCTTCGAGGCTGGCGGCAGAAATCTGAAGATGGGAGCCGAGACCTTCGTTGAGAATCACGGCGGCAAGCCGATCAGAATCCGCCACGGTGAAACGCACCAGGTCACCGTCTCGTTCGACCGTGTCAGCGCCTGCGCGCCGGGCTACTTCTTCCGGGGTGATACTCGCCTGCGGATTCCAGGTGACGGTGAGGTGGTGGCGTTGCTGGGCGGTGATAGTAGCAACGCTCCCGTCCGCTACGATGCGGCCGTTATTCATGAGGATGACCCGCTCGGCCATATCTTGGGCTTCCTGGAGGTAATGGGTGGCGAAGATGATGGTGCGTCCGCGGGCGGCGTCGGCCCGAATGTGCTCCCAGAAGTCACGGCGCGCCGTGGCGTCCAGCCCCGCGGTGGGTTCATCGAGGATAAGTAGCTCCGGGTCTGATAGCAGCGCGGCACCGAAACGGATGCGCTGGATTTGGCCGCCGGAGCATTTGGCGATTTTCCGGGAGGCGAAGTCGCTCATGCCGGCGCGCTCAATGACATCAGCTACCGGCAGATGGAAGGGAAGGCAATCAGCGAGGAAATGGAGGGTTTCCGCGGCGGTGAGATCGCGTAGCATCCCGCCGGTCTGCAACATGGCGCCAATGTGCCCGGTGAGGGCCGGGGAGCCGGGATCCCGGCCGAGAACTTCAAGGGTGCCGCGGCTGGGTTTGGTAAAGCCGAGGACCATATCGAGGAGTGTGGTTTTCCCGGCTCCGTTGGGGCCGAGGAGTGCCACGATTTCCCCGGTAGTGATCGTGAGCGACAGATTATCCACGGCGCGCACTTGTCCGAAAGAACGGCTGAGGGAGCGGGCCGCAACAGCGGGGTGCGCGGTAGGGACCGGATGGGGCGGGTTGGCCCCGGGTATTGTGTTCATGCCATCAGTGTAAAAATGGGCGGCGGGGCACCGGAACTGCCAAGAATCACCACTTCTTCATGACAGATGTCATGGATAAGTGGGCCTGGTCAGTCCGGCACCCCGCCGCCGGTACGCCGTGGCATCTAGGCGCGCGTTAGCGCCGGCGTGGTACTACTTCCGCATGTCTCCGACTACGGGCAAGAAGTACCTTTACCAAATACGCACGCGCTCTTCCGGGGCGAGGTAAAGGCCATCGCCTTCTTCCAAGCCGAAAGCCTGCGCGAAGGCGTCGATATTCTTGACCGTGCCATTGCAGCGGAATTCGGACGGGGAGTGCGGGTCGATGGCAATGAGCTGGCGGGCCCATTCGTCGCGGTTCTTCCCCTGCCAGATCTTGGCGAAGGACAGGAAGACGCGTTGCGCGCCGGTGTAGCCGTCAATCACCGGAGCGCTGTCCAGGGTGAGGCCCTCGCGTTCCAGGTGGATCTCATATGCCTTGAGTGCGATGGACAGGCCGCCCAAATCCCCGATGTTTTCACCCTGGGTGAGTTCACCATTAACGTGGAAAGCTTCGTCACCGTTCAACTGGGCCGGAATATAGGAATTGAATTGCGCGATAAGAGCCGCGGTGCGCTTCTCAAATTCCGCGCGGTCCTCATCAGTCCACCAGTTGTTGAGGGAGCCGTCCGCATCAAACTTGGAACCCTGGTCATCGAAACCGTGCCCGATTTCGTGGCCGATAACCGCGCCAATACCCCCGTAATTGAAGGCCGCATCGCGATCCTGCTCAAAGAAAGGCCATTGCAAAATAGCCGCCGGGAATACGATCTCATTCCACTGCGGGTTGTAGTAGGCGTTGACCGTTTGCGGATTCATATGCCATTCGCTGCGGTCAACTTCCTTGCCGAGCTTCGCGATGTTTTCCTCCACCCCAAATTCGCAGGCCGCACGAATATTGGCCAGCAGATCCGTACCGATCTGCATGGAGGAATAATCCTTCCACTTTTCGGGGTAGCCGATCTTCGGGGCGAAAGTATCCAGCTTGGCCAGGGCGCGCTCCTTGGTGGCATCGCTCATCCAGTCAAGATCCCGGATGGAAAGGCGATAAGCATCCAAGAGATCCGCCACCAGTTGATCCATGGTGGCTTTGTGTTCGGGCGGGAAATAGGAGGCCACGTAGAGTTGCCCCACCGCTTCACCGAGCACACCATTGACCAGCTGCACCGCACGCTTCCAGCGGTCCCGCTGCTGGGTGGTACCGGCGAGCACCTTGCCGTAGAAATCGAAATTCTTTGCGTCGATCACTTCGGGAAGGTAGGAAGCACGCGCGAGCAGAATGCGCCAGCGGGTGTATTCCTGCAAGGTTTCCAGCGGGGTTTCTTCCCACAGCTGCGCGGCGGCCTGCAGGGCCTGCGGGGTGGTCACAATAATGGTGCCGAGCTGATCGGGGTCATAACCAATAGCGCGCAGCGCGGTAGCCCAGGGGAATTGCGGGGCCGAGGCCACGAAATCCGCGAAGGACATTGGATTATTGACCTTATCCATATCCCGGGCATCCGTGCGGCTCATATGCGCGGCGGCGAGTTTCGTTTCCACATCGATGACGCGCCCGGCGGCGGCCGTAATAGCAGCGCTGGGTTCGGTGGCTTTCTCAGCAAAAGCGAGCTGGGCCAGTTGCGGCACGAAATCCCGGTAAGCGCTCAAGACCGGAGCGAATTGCGCTTCGCGGTAATAGGCTTCATCCGGTAAGCCCAGGCCGGACTGCCCGATAGAAAACTCGTTCACATTGGGATTGGCCAGGCTGGGGGAGACATCTACCCCGAAGAAACTATCCACCCCGGTGCGCATGAGCGCACCGATCACGCGCGCCAGATCTTCCTTTGTTTTCGCACTAGCCACCGGATCAAGATCAGCGGCGAGGGGAGCGATGCCCTTCTCATTAATCGCAGTGGTATCAACGAAAGAACGGTAGAGGGCCACCACCTTCGCCAGCGATTCCGCCGGAACGCCCGGTGCGGAATTCGCGGCCGTTTCCGAACTGGCCGCGCCCGCCGCATCTGCCGCATCCGCGGCCTTTTCAATGAGCTCACGTACGTGGAGTTCAGCCTCATCACGCAGATCGATAAAGGAACCCACCGACACCTGATCGGCCGGAATTTCCTTCTCACGCAACCAGGTGCCATTGACGGCACGGAAAAGATCATCCTGGGGGCGCACCGAAGTATCAGCACCCGAAAGCACAGCATGTAAAGCAGTATCAGTCATGTGTCCAGGGTAGTGGACGCCTACGACACTTTAAATAGCGCATCGCCACCGGCGCACCACCCCGAAGTAAAAGTGACAAGCGGCACAATAGGATAGGATGGCTGCATGCGAGTACATATTGGAACAGATCATGCCGGTTTCGAGCTCAAGGAATTCCTGGTGGAGAAGCTCGAAGAGAGTGGCTACGAAGTGGTGGACCACGGCGCCAAAACCTATGACGCGCTCGATGATTACCCCGCCCCGTGTATTGCCTGCGGGCAGGGCGTTGTAGACGACGCCGGGTCGCTGGGCATCGTGCTGGGCGGCTCCGGAAACGGCGAGCAGATTTCGGCGAATAAGGTGCGCGGGGTGCGTGCCATCCTCGCCTGGAATGAGGATACGGCCAAGCTCGGGCGCGAACACAATAACGCCAACGTCATTTCTATCGGCGCGCGCCAGCACACCCCGGAAGAAGCCTGGAACCTGGTCAAGCTTTTCTTGGAGACGCCCTTCAGTGAAGATGAGCGCCACCAGCGCCGCATCGACCAGATCGCGCGGTACGAAGGCGCCTAAAAAGACCCTAAATATATATTGCCGGGTCAATGAGTGGTTCGTGATGGACCGGGGTGCGTACTCGCGCGGGGATTCCCACCGCGGTCGCTTCCGCCGGCACATCATGAACGACGACGGCGTTCGCGCCCACCTGGGAACCGTCCCCAATGTGGACAGGGCCTAGTATTTTCGCGCCTGCCCCCACCATGACGCCATTTCCCAAGGTGGGATGGCGTTTGACCGGTTCGGCTGATGACCCACCCAGGGTCACCCCGTGGTAGATCATGCAATCATCGCCGATCTCCGCGGTTTCCCCGATGACCACACCCATGCCGTGGTCAATGAAGAAACGGCGGCCAATGTGGGCACCGGGGTGGATTTCCACCCCGGTGAGCAACCGGGTGGCTTGGGAGAGGAGACGTGCTGGCAGCCTGAGTCGCGGCGTTGCCTCCCACATCGCGTGCGCCACCCGGTGCCCCCATACGGCATGCACGCCGGAGTAAGCCAGTACCACTTCCAAGCGGGAACGCGCCGCCGGATCGTGCCGGCGCGCTGTATCAATATCTTCCCGCATCATCCGGAGTGCTCGAGATAAACCCATAGGCTCTACTCTAGCCGGCCGTCCGCGCCGTGGGCTGATGTTCCCGTGCCACGTTGGCCTGCGCCGTCGTACCGGTACCTACCACTAGTCGCGGTAGGGATCGAAAAGGGGAGTGGAAGCGTAGCGCTCACCGAAATCGGGGATGATCACGACGATGCGCTTGCCGGCGGCTTCCTCGCGCCCGGCGACCTCGAGGGCGGCGTGGAGCGCGGCGCCTCCGGAAATACCCAGCAGCAGGCCTTCCGAGGTAGCAGCGGCGCGGGCCACCTCAAGAGCCTTCGCGGTGGGAACCGGGATGACTTCGTTGTAAAGCTCCGTATCGAGCACCTCGGGCACGAAATTCGCTCCGATACCCTGGATGCCGTGCGAACCGGCCCGCCCCTCGGAAAGCAGCGGTGATTCGGCGGGCTCCACCGCGATAATTTTCACGTCCGGATTGTGACGGCGCAGCGCGTGCCCCGCCCCGGTAATGGTGCCCCCGGTGCCGATACCGGCAACAAAGTAATCCACCTTGCCTTCGGTATCCGCCCAGATTTCCTCACCCGTGGTCTTTTCGTGAATGGCAGGGTTGGCGATGTTCGTGAACTGGCTGGCCAGAATTGCGTTCTCGGTAGTTGCCACGATTTCTTCGGCGCGTGCCACCGCCCCGCGCATGCCTTCCTTCGGATCGGTCAGCTCCAAGCGAGCCCCGAAAGCACGCAGCAGCATGCGCCGTTCCACCGACATGGAAGCTGGCATCGTCAAAATAACCTTGTAACCGCGCGCGGCACCCACCCAGGCCAGGCCGATCCCGGTATTGCCGGACGTGCCCTCCACAATGGTGCCGCCGGGGCGCAATGCGCCGGACTTTTCCGCGGCGTCGATAATGGCAACCGCCACCCGGTCTTTTACCGAATTCGCGGGATTGTAAAACTCAAGCTTGGCGAGGACTTCCGCGGAGCTGCCCTCCGCGAGCTTGTTGATACGGACGAGGGGCGTGTGCCCCACAAGTTCAGTAGCGTCATTGAAAATGGTCATATTTTCCTCCTCGGGTACGCTAACGCCGCTGCGAGCTATCTTGTTCCCGCTGCTCCATAGTATTTTCTGGAGCGCAAGCGGATACGCGTGGCCCGAGATGTGGATAGACCTGGGCAGATACCCCGGCTAATCGCGGGAAGTGGTAGCCGATTCCCGCGCGCGGCGCTCGGCCTCCGCAGCGAAAGCCGGAATGAGGAAATCGAGTTTGGTATCGAGGTTGGCCCGGTCGCGCCATTTCAGGCGGGAGAACAATACGATATTTCCGCGGGTGGGCTGGGCAATATCGGCATCATCTTTGACGTTATTAAACGAAGCGGCCGCCGCGTGGGTGGCCATAATGATATTGGTTACGGTGTCCACCGCGAGCAACCCAATTTCGACATCCCAGCCCGCGATATCTTCGAGCGCATTAATGAGGGCGTTGAGGTGCGGGGCGATAAAGCGTGAAGTGGCGGAAAACTGCACGAAAAGCAGATCTAGCCCCGGATGGGTATCCATGAGCTTCCACACTTTATTCGCATAATCACGCAGCAAGGCATCTGCGCTATCCCCTTCCGGTGCGGGATATTCGCTCGAGACGCGCGCCAGGCATGCTTCCATGAGGTCTTCGCGGCTTTTGAAAAGACGGTAGAGAGCTGAAGTTGCTACGCCGAGTTTCTCGGCGACCTGGCCGAGTGTGAACCGATCCAAACCGATATCGAAGACTGCGTCGATTGCATCATCGGCAGTGAAAGTCGGTTTGGGTCCGGTTTTCTTGTGCGTCCGCAAGGGGCTTCTCATGGCATCACCGCATTCAGTGGTTGACGTGTGTCGATACGGCACAGCACGATGCGGCCGTTTTTGTTTATTTTAACTCTTTAGAGGAGTCGCGTCATGTTTATCCAGGTAGGGGACCTCGATAATTGCGTCATCAATTTGTACGACGCCGACATTCCCCGCGGACAACTCTGCCATCATAGCGGCCAGGGCTGTTCCGCGCTCAGTAGATATGCGCAGTTCAACACCGTGGTCGTGGTACTCCACTTCGGGGTTGAAACCGGCGCTCGAGAAAGCCGCAACATATTTGCCGGCATCGGAATGGGGGAGGGCGGCCTGGTAACGGGGCACAATGCGCCGTTCCACCAGTTGGGCCTGGCCGAGAGCTTGGGTGACAGAATCCGAATACGCCCGCACCAGTCCTCCTGTTCCCAGCAGCGTTCCACCAAAATATCGAGTGACTACGGCAACGACGTCGGTAATCCCTGCGCCGAGGAGGGTGTCGAGCATGGGGCGTCCGGCGGTGCCGGAGGGTTCACCATCATCAGAAGAACGGTGTATCGGAGCACTGCTGGGGATAGACACCACGTAGGCGCTGCAATGGTGGCGGGCGTCGGGGAAACGCCGCTTTTCGCCGTCAATCACGGCGCGCGCCTCCGCCTCGGTGGAAACCCGCGCCAGCACCGTAATAAAACGAGAACGCTTGATCTCAAGTTCGGTTTCGTAGCGAGCCCCGGCCTCTAAAAGCACATCCGACATATCGGTATTCTCTCATCACCGGTGCCTATACGGGGCGCGAGGGGCCGTTCCTGGGGTGCGCGCCCCGCGGTGCGGCACCGTGCCCGCCATCCTCGCCGTGACGCACCGTGCCCGGCGTGCCACCCCGTGCCGTCCATGGTGACGGTGATGCTTGATATCTCACACGTGCGGTCTGGCGCGGCGAGGAGATGATGAGGTAGACTCATTCGCTGTGTGTTATTGAAGCGTCCCCAGTGATGCTGATATACACGAAGATTCGTAGCGGCTGCGCAGGGCGGCCCGGAAAGTAGAGAGGAGCGGTTGACATGGCAGTACCTAAGCGCAAGATGTCCCGCAGCAACACCCGCTCTCGTCGCTCCCAGTGGAAGGCCGAGCTCACTGAGCTCCAGACCGTCCGCGTGCGGGGCCGCGAAGTGCGCATCCCGCGCAAGCTGGCCAAGGCTTACAAGAAGGGGCTGCTCTCGGACTAAGTCCGTGGGAAACTCAAGCTTGCATACCCTCGTGAGGTTACCTCACGAGGGTATTTTTGTGTTGTAGTGCCGCCACGGGGCCACGGGACAACTCCAAGTCTGACTGCTGGCGTGCTGCCGGCAGGAGAGCGGCTGTTTTCCTAAAATGGAAGAGACACCGACGAAAGGGGCCCCATGCAAACCCGTCGCTACGCCGCCATTCTTGCTGCCGCTGCCCGCCAAAAACTCAGCCGCCGCGCCGTTCCCCACGCTGATGAGCTGCCGCGGGTAAAAGTCCACGCGGTTGCCGAGCGCGCCGTGGGGGAAGCAATTGCGCGTTTCGCCGGTGGGGGCGTGGGCGGGCACGCCCCGGCCGCATTGCTGCACCAACTATGCCTAGGCCCCACTCTCGATATTCTTGCCGATACGCGCCTGCCCCTGGTGGCCACCGGTGCTGTTATCACTGACCTACGGTGGGAAATCCTCAGCCCCGTACCTTTTGGCCGCCCGCTTACGGTGCGGGCATTGGTCGCCAGTTTCGAGCGCGATGATCAAGGTACGGCGCTGCGCATTGTGGCGGATATTTTGTACGACGGCGCAGTATGTTACCGGGAAAACGCCCGTTATTTGGACCGGGGCAGCACCGGGAGCCCCGCCCGCGTGCTCGGAGAAGTGCCGCAGCCGGAGGATGTGGCGCAATCGGAGGACGTGGCGCAGTCGCGGGCCAAGACATCACCCGCACCGGCAGTCCATGGCGAGCCGTCCGCGCCATCTGCGCCGTCGGCGCCGTTAGCATCGTCTTTCCCCGGCACCGCGCTGGATTTCCGTGCCGAATTCGGGGTGGATGAGAACGGGCATCTGCGCTACGCCAGTCCTCATGCCCTCGCCGAGCGGCGCTTTACCGCCACGGATGCGCGCCATTGGGCCCGCCTGACCGGAGATATCAACCCGATCCACCTCTCCGGAGCCACCGCACGCCTCTTCGGCTTTAGCGGGGCCGTGCTTCACGGTGCCGCTACCGATGCTTGGGCCTGCGGCCAGCTCGGCGTGCGCGGGGATGCACCGGGACGCGGGGAGGTCACTTTCCGTGCGCCCCTGGTGCTGCCCCAAAAGGTGGTGCTGCGCGCCGTCGGGGAAGAAGGCACCGTTGCCGTTGTAGAGGAACGCACGGGACGCGACCTCGTCCACCTGCGCTACACCAGCCCGGAATTACACGAAGCTCAGGCCGGCATCGTGCTCCCTGTCCGTGAAGGGAAACCTTCGAGCACCGCGGTTTCACGCGGCATGGTGGAAGTCTTTGCGGAGGGCGATACCGCGCTTGCCACCGCCCTTGAGGAAGCTATCCCATGGCGGCGCACGTACCGTGAGCCCTACGTGCAGCTGACCCGCATTGACGATCCGGCCCACGGGGCGCAGGTGGCGCGCACCGGATTGGACTTCGTGCACCATACGCTCACCTTGCATGACGGTACGCCCCTAGCTGAGCTACGCCCGCGCGCGGGGGCGCCCCGGGGTGAAATTGTCCGGGGGACCACGGTGCCGTGCCCCTTCACCGTGCCTTTCCGAGGCCGGGAGATTCCGGAACACCTGCGCGGGGCAACCCGCAGGGACGCCCGCGGGGAATACGTGTACTTGAGCGGCACGGAGCTCCTGGAGCACCTCGCGCTGTGGGAAGCCCAGGGGCGGGTGCGGCCGGGGGTGTTGACCGCGCTCACCGAGGTGGTGGAGAACCCGGAGATGATGCGTCTGGAGGGGCGCACCGTGGCGGTGCTCGGTGCCGGAGCGGAGCTTTCGCCCGCACCCACGCTGCTGGCCACCGGCGCGCGGGTGGCGGGAGTGGGGCGCAGCGAATCGCGCCGTATGCGCACCCTCCGCGCCCGGGCTCTGGAAACTGCCGGCAAGCTGCATATTGCGCCTCCGGGTTTCGGCGATGTAACCGCCGCTCCGGATGCGGTGGCAGGTTGGCTCCTCTCCCTGCCCGGTGACCTCGTGGTGGTGGATACCCTTTACGCGCCCGGATATAAATTCCTGCTGGTGGAAGCGGGAGCGGACGCCGTGCTGCGCATGGTGGGCGAAGAAAGCGACGCCGCTTTCGCCTGGTACGGTTCACCTACGGATGCCTACCCGATTCCGGGGAACGACGCCGCAGCGGCTGGCGCCGCTGGACTTCCCGGCGGACGGGTCTCCCGAACGGCGATCCGCAGCTGGGCGAAACTTTCCGGGGCGCGGCCCGCTCGCGAGGGCGGCGTCGTTAATCTGCTCCAAGATATCCAGGGCCCCAATTACGCCGCCGCGAAACGCATCGGGCGATGGCGTGCCACCGTGGAACGGGAAGCCGGCCGCACTATTTCCTACACTATTGCGCCGATGTCCCGCACCGAATCAGTGCTCATTTCCCAGCCGCTGCGTGCTGGGTACGCCGGCCTGGAACGGCTGGGATACCCGCCCCTTTCCGCGGATACCGCAGCGGCTCTCCTCGCTGGTCTTCTGGTGTGGGACCTGCACCATCCGGAGGCCACTGCTTCCTCCACCAGTTTCCTGACCGACCGGGCCCTGGATGGCGGGCTCCTCTCCATTCCCTACCAGCCCAATGACCTGGCCGGGCTCGCGCTCCTGAGCGGGGCGGAGAAACTCTTCGTGCGCCACCACGGCCCTACGGCCGGGCGCTTACGGGAGCGCCCGGCCGTAGGGGATGCGTCCTCGGGCTACTGAACGAGGGAAGGCTGTTAGGAGCCCGAGGACAGTTCTGGTGGTTTGAGGGGACAGACTACATTAGTGGGAAGTTGGTTTAGTGGATGAGAACCTTGAGGGCGTTGGTATCCGAGGCGTGCATGAACGCCTCGTAAGCTTCCATAATGTCCTCGAAGGCGAATTCGTGGGTGACGAACTTGTCGGCGGGTAGCTTCTTCGCGGCCACCAACTTGAGCAGCATTTCCAGGGTATTGGTCGAAACCAGACCCATAGAAATATTGATATTGGCGATCCATAGCTTGTCGATCGGCAGGTTAACCGGTTTGCCGTGCACGCCCACATTGGCAACGTGGCCGCCCGGGCGCACGATCTGGAGGCAGGTATCGAAGGTAGCGGGTACGCCCACCGCCTCGATGGCGACGTCGACACCTAAACCATCGGTCAGGGCCATAACCTGCTCCTTCCAATCGGCGGAGCCGTTATTGACCGTGTGGGTGGCGCCGAAATCACGGGCGCGATCCAGGCGCTTATCATCCAGGTCAATGGCGATGACCTTGGCCGGCCCGTACAGGCGCGCCGTCATCACTGCCGCCAACCCCACGGGACCCGAGCCGATCACCGCGACAACATCGCCCGGCTTGACCTTGCCGTTCTGCACCCCAATTTCGAAACCGGTAGGAAGAATATCGGAGAGGAGAATACCCTCCGCATCACTCACACCTTCCGGAATCTTGTACACGGAATTCTCCGCGAAGGGCACGCGCACGTATTCGGCTTGGGTTCCGTCAATCATGTAGCCGAAGATCCAACCGACGCCGGGCATACCTTCGGGATCCATGCAGTGGGCGTACATTCCGGTACGGCAGTAGGAGCAATGCCCGCAGGAGCTCACGCAGGAGAGAATCACCCGGTCGCCGACCTTGAGATTTGTCACGTTCGAGCCAACTTCGGTGATGCGGCCAATTCCCTCGTGGCCCAGAATGCGCCCGGGTTCCACTTCCGGGGTGTCACCCTTGAGGATGTGGAGGTCCGTACCGCAGATCGTGGTTGCTTCCATCTTGACGATGATGTCGGTGGGCTGCTGGATTTGCGGGTCGGGAACTTCTTTCCATTCCTTAATTCCCGGACCTCCGTAGACAAGAGCCTTCATATTTTTCTCCTCATTGAGTAGCTCTGGTGAGTGCGGTGCCGTGACTGGCGCCACGTAACCCAATCTAGCGGGACGAAAGGCCTATGGAAAGGGTGTGCTGCGGTAAGTTGTGTAAGTTTGATCACGCGGGTGCTTTATAAGAATTACGTGAAAATATGCGGAAAAGTCGGTGGTGTGGGGGTTGAAATGGATTGGGGTAGGTGCTGGAGTGGGGTGTGTCAATCAAGGACGTACATCCTGGTCGGCTTGGATTTTGTGGGAATTGCGCGGCGGAGCTGGCGGCGGCGTCGTTCGTGAAATGTGGCGAGGTGGCACTGGACGAAACGTCGCACGGTCGGGACGGCGGGACTTGAACCCGCGACCCCCCGCTCCCAAAGCGGGTGCGCTACCAAACTGCGCCACGTCCCGTACTGGTTGTATGTACGTTGCCGTGCGCCGAAAACTGAAGGCTGCCGGCCGCACCTAAGCAACGTGCCTAGTGTAATAGATTCCGGCCGGCGATGCCCACGCCACAGGAGAGTGCCATCGGAGTGGAAGTCTTGGGGGTGGGATGGTATTCTCTTCGGGTAGCGTTCGCGCAAGCGTTCGTATGCGAGTGTAGTTTAGTGGTAAAACCTCAGCCTTCCAAGCTGATGATGGGAGTTCGATTCTCCTCACTCGCTCCATTTTTCTGCGATAGCCAGGCGAAATATTTCTCACTGCTCAGTGGCGTTTTCTATCGTGTCTTTTATTACCGTGTCTAAATAAGGAAATGGCCCACTTTTACCATAATGTTTTCAATATGTAGGTATTCTTTAATAGTGATTGCACCTATGTCGTTGGGATCATTATGTTGAGAAAATCTGCCGCAGTCGGAGCTGCGCTAATACTTGTAGGTTCTGGGATAGGGGCTGTCACCTCCGCAGTGGCAGCTCCCTCGGCCGCGGGCGAGCTACCGGCCGGTTTTGTGCCTGCCGATGCGGTCGCCGATGTGACCTCGGTCGTGGTGAACGCGACCGGCAATAGCTGCACGGGCCGCACGCTCCGCACCGCCAAGCCGGATGATGGGAAAACCTACCCGGCCCAGGATAGTTACTACACCAATAGTGTGACGTACTGCCTGGATCAGTCTTTCGTTACCGGTGATAACAAAATTTCCTGGAACGCTGCCACGAAAACCCTGTGGTTCAATAATTATGTGCAGGACGCCGCGAACGCCTACAAGCGCGGCGTGTCCGTGGACACGGGCAAGATCGCTTCCGATGTGACGGTCAAGTTCAGCGGTACGAATGTTTTCACCGCGAGCGAGGGCGGCTACACCGCGAACGCCCTCTATTTTGCCGGTAACCAGGACGGCCTGTATAAATACGTCCTCGATTTTGATGGCGACGCCACCTTCGATGCCACAAATACGATCAATAAATATCCGGTCAATGTGGCCGATAGTGATCCGTCCGCTAAGTGGCTGAAGGGCGGCTCTATCGGGCTGGATTCTTCCGGTGCGCCGATCGAAATTATCGGTCAGGGAAAGCTCACCGCCGTGGGTAGGGATATTACCTGCGAAAAGTGCGGGAGCGGAGATAACAATACCGCGATGAGCACCGCGATTCGCAGCACCGCGGATCTTAGCATCGGCGGCAATGTTCAGGTCACGGCACGAGTGACCAACGAAACGGGTTTGGCAACCGGAATTAACGCCTGGAAGAACCTCAATATTGACGGTTCCCAGGGTGCTACGGTGACGGCGGAAGCCACCTCCAACACCTCCACGGCAACGGCGATTATGCAGGCCGGTGGCGGCGGTGTAGATAACACCGGCGACGTTATGAACATCACCAATGCGAAGGTCACGGCGCGGGCAACGGCGCAAGGAAAATCGAGTTACGGCTTGTACAGCAGGGGAAATCTCAATGTTGCTGGAACCGCGTCACTTGATGTCACGTCTTCTTCGCAATCTCAAGGGTACGGGGTATACGGCGAAGGCCAGGTAAAGGCCGACGGCGCAGCCACTCTCACGGTGGCCGCTTCCTCAGCGAATGTTGCTGGCGGAGTTGTGGGTGCCACCGGTGTGACCTTCGCGAGCACCGGTGAGAGCCTCATTAAGATGAACGGGGCCAAGAATGCCCCGGCGATCGTCGCTGCGGGTCAGGGCGCCTGCCGCTTCCTGGGCACGGGGGATGTTACCGCCCAAACCGTTGGTGGCTACGGCGCCTACCTCACCTGCCCGAATACCGAATTTGGGGAGCGTATCGGCGTGACCAAGCCCGGCACTTTTGCCCTGGCCGAATTTGCTGACGGTGCTTTTACGGTCGATGATAACCTCGACCGGAACAAGGCGGCCGGCCCGGCTGGTACCAGCCCCGTGTCCTCCAATACCCGTGCACGCTTCGTGGTCAATCACAAGGGGCAGCGCACCGGAAACTGGACGATTGGCCAGGGGTACGTGGCGCAGATCGGCACCACGGCGCAAACTGATTCCATTACCGGTCAGGTGACCGAACCTGGTTCGGCGCACTATCCGGATGGCACCGTGCGGCAGCATATTTTCACCGCGCCGCAAGCTCAGGTGGGCACGAGCGCGCAGCTGAGCATTTCGGCGGGGGAGCAGACTCTTCCCTTCGCCTGGTGGACGGTATCTGACCTGGCCACGCCAACCGAGCAGCTGAGCGCGGAGGCCCTCGGGCAGAATGCGCAGGAGAACCCGTCCGATAGTGCGCTGAGCTTCGCCATGCCGGCCGAGGATCTTACGTTGACGCCGGTGTACGGCAAGATCATTGTGCCCGCAGCGCCCGTGACCGCCCCGCAGCCCTGTGACGGGAGCGGAAGCGTGGCACCGGCACAGGTGACGCTGCCGGAGAATGAAGGCGTGACGTATGGAACGCCGGAAATCAACGGAAACACGGCAACCGTGATCGCTACGGCGAAACCCGGGTATCTCATTGCGAGTCCGGGTGCCGGGGCGAGCTACACGGTTGATAAGAATCATCGTGAGGCCACCTGGACCCTGGATCTCACCTCAACCGCGTGTGCTGCTACTCCATTGGAAAAGCCGGCGGTGACCCCGATTGCTCCGACGCTGGTTCCGGCAGATAGCTGCGGTACTCCAGCCACGGTCACCATTCCGGACTCCTCCTTTGTGGAGTACACCCGCACGGAGAATAACGGCACCGTGACCGTGACAGCGCAGCTTAAGGATCCGGAGCGTTACACCCTCGCCGCTGGCGCTACGACCGAGTGGAGCTTCGATATTTCCGCCCGCGCGTGTCCCGTGCCTGAGCCGCCGGTGAACCCGGATCCGCCGGTCGATCCTGCCCCGGAGCCCGGAACTCCGGGCGAGCCGAATGACCCGGGGACGCCGGGCACTCCGGAGAAACCAGAAGTGCCGGGTACCCCGGATCCGCAACCGGGTACGCCTGGAACGCCTGGAACGCCCGGTACGCCTGGAACGCCCGGAACGCCCAGCGATCCGAACACGCCGCAGGAGCCTGGAACACCCGGAACGCCGAGTGGGCCCGCTGGCCCGAGCGCTCCAGCTGACCCGAAGCCCGCGCCAGAGCAGAAGGCTCCGACGGTGAAGGTCAAGCGCCCCGCGGCCAAGCTCGCGCATACGGGCGCCGCGGCGGTGCCCGTGATTGCAGGAGCGGCCGCGCTCATCCTGGGCGGTTACGCGCTACGCCGTAAGTACCGCGGCTAAGTGAAATAGCAGGCCAGAAGCTTGATAGCTATCCCCTCGGGAACCTTGATAAAGTATTTGCGCAAAACCTTCACCGGTACCGCCGGGAAGGAAAACGTGGAAATACCGGGGAAACCGAGGGGATAGCGCTGTTTTCGCCCTCGAAACCTACCGTGGCGTATCTCATGAGTGAGCCATTGCGTTGTTGTCGCCGGCAAAAACACCTACGATGATTGACTGTGCGCAGCAGCCCCGTTGGGCACACTAAGGGAAATGTCAGGGGATACGAGATGATCGAACTAGCAGAGGTGGAGAAGATCTACCCGCGCCGCGGAGCGGAATCCGTGGCGGCGCTGCGCGGCATCTCGCTTACTATCCCCACGGGAGAAATCCACGGCATCGTTGGCGAATCGGGGGCGGGTAAATCCACCCTTATTCGCTGCCTCACCGCCCTGGAAAAACCCACCAGCGGCTCCATTCGCATTAACGGCGAAGATCTCAACGCGCTGCCGCCCTCGAAATTACGCGCGGCGCGGCGCACCATCGGAATGGTGTTCCAGGGCGGCAACCTGCTCGAGGCACGTACCGCCGCGGATAATATCGCCTATCCCCTCCAGATCGCCGGGGAAAAATCCGCGAAGATAGCCGAACGAGTGCGCGAGCTGCTGGGCGTCGTCGGCCTTGCTGATCGGGGCGATTCTTATCCTTCCCAGCTATCGGGCGGGCAGCGCCAGCGCGTGGCCATTGCGCGCGCCCTAGCCACCACTCCGTCAGTGCTGCTCTGCGATGAGCCCACCTCCGCACTGGATGCGGATACCACCTTGCAGATCCTGGAACTGCTACGCGAGGTTCGTGATGCCTACGGGGTGACCGTCGTTATTATCACCCACGAAATGGACGTGGTGCGCCGCATCTGCGATTCGGTGACCCTCCTCGAATCGGGTCGGATTACCGCCGGTGGCACCATTGAAAGCGTGCTCGCGGACGTAAGTTCACCCCTCGCGCGGCGCCTCGTACCCGCTCCGGATATTGAAACGACCAATATTTCTGGTTCTGTGATTGACATTGCCTTTACCGCCCGCCCCGGTGAAACCGCCGGATCTCAAGCCCTCAGCCTGGCAGCGCGTCTCGGCTGCGATATTGGCGCGGGTGTTTTTGAATCCATCGGTGAGATTCAGATTGCGCGCCTGGCCCTCGTGGTCGATAACGCGCAGGTTGATACCGTTCTCACCGCGATGAACAACGCCGGAATCACCGCGGAGGTGCGGGCAGCATGACCACTCTTCTCAGTGCAGTTCTCAGCCCGGCTCTCTCCGTGCCGGTAGCATCCGCCGCGGCCGCCCTCCCCAACGAGCGCGGCACCTGGTTCGATGCCCCGGAAATCAAAGACGGCTTGGCCCGCGCTACCTTCGAAACACTGGCTATGGTGGGTATCTCCACCGTTATCGCTTCGGCGCTGGGCCTTGTCCTCGGGATGATCCTCGTGGCAACCGGCCGCGGGGGACTACTTCCCTCTCCGCTCCTCAATAAAACCCTCGGTTTTATTGTCAACGTGGGCCGCGCCATTCCTTTCATCATCTTCGTCTTTATTCTCATCGGCTTTTCGCGTGCAATTGCCGGAACGGGCAGCGCCTGGCAAGGCTTCACCGTTCCGCTCACGATCTCCGCGGCCTTCTACTTCGCGCGCCTGGTGGAATCCAATCTCATGGGCGTCGAGCGCGGCAAAGTGGAAGCCGTCCTCATGATGGGAGCTTCCCGCACCCGCATCATGTTCGGGGTGCTCATGCGCGAAGCGCTGCCCGCACTCGTCCAATCCGTCACGATCCTCGCGGTCACCCTCGTCGGCTACTCGGCGATGGCGGGTGCTGTGGGCGGCGGCGGCCTGGGCGCCATGGCTCAAAACGCCGGGTACTACAATAACCGCCCGGATGTCCTCATGATCGTGGTGGTCGTGCTGGTGCTCCTCGTTATGGTCATCCAGGCGCTGGGTGACATGCTCAGCCGGCTGGTGGATCACCGCTAAGGAACCGCCGGCCGGGTCACGCACCACCGGGAAGTACCCGGACCAGCGCTGTCAACAAAAGGTGTGCAGCGATAAGTCATCACCACCAACATTGTGAAAAATAGAGGAATATTAACCATGAAGAAGCTTTCAAAAATTGCCCTGGTAGCTGCGGTGAGCGCGCTCGCGTTGAGCGGCTGCGGTAGCTCGGATTCGTCCTCCTCCGCCCCCGCGAAGAACGACGACGGCGCGGTGCGCCTCGTGGTCGGCGCCTCGCCGGCCCCGCATAAGCAAATCCTAGAATTCGTCAACGATAACCTCGCCAAGGATGCCGGTTTTACCCTGGATATCCGCGAGTACAACGACTACGTGCAGCCCAATGTGGCGCTCAACGCCGGGGAAATCGACGCGAATTACTTCCAGCACCTGCCCTACCTTGAGAACGAAATCAAGGAAAAGAACTACACCCTGGATCACGGCGCGGGTATTCACATCGAGCCCTACGGCATTTACTCCAAGAAGATCAAGCAGCTCAGCGAGCTCAAGGACAATGCCGTGGTGGGTGTGACCAACGATCCGTCCAACCAGGCCCGGGCCCTCGACCTGCTCCAGAAGAACAACCTCATCAAGCTCAACCCGCAGGTTGCTTCCCCCACCATCTACGACGTGGTGGAGAACCCGAAGAACCTCACCTTCCGCGAAGCTGATGCTCCTTCCGTCCCGAAGATCCTCCCGGACGTGGATATCGCGATTATCAACGGTAACTTCGCCCTGCAAAACGGCTTGGTTCCCTCCAAGGACGCTATCTACACCGAAGATCCGACCGATAACCCCTACGGCAATATCCTCGCCTGGAACTCCAAGGCCACCGGTGAGAAGCTCGAGGGTGTGAAGAAGCTGGATGCCGCGCTGCACAGCCCCGAGGTTGCCAAGTACATCCGTGATACCTGGCCGAACGGCGAGGTCATTCCCGCCTTCTAAGCCTCATTGACCTGAGCCTTATCACCTTGCTTGGCCAGCTGTGCTGGTAAGCGAGTGAGCTATCAGCTGCCCGGTACCTCGGTGCGAGGTACCGGGCAGCTGCGTCGTCGTGCCTGCAAGCAGCACGCGGGTGAGAGTGCGTTCACATATGGCGAGTAGTTTCACGCTAGAACTCCCATCACCTAGGGTGCGTGCCGTAGAATTAGCGGGTATGCCCGCGCCCGGCGCGGCGCAGTAAGGGGACGAATTCGTCCTATCGACAAGGGTTATCACCCCCATTTTTAGACTGGAGAAAAAGTTGGAAAGCTCCTACGAACAGCTCGATCCCACCCAGGTAAAGCTGACCGTCGAGGTTCCTTTTGAGGAATTCAAGCCGGAAATTGACAAGGCCGCGAAGACTATCGGCAACCAGGTGCAGATTCCTGGCTTCCGCCGGGGCCACGTGCCCGCGCGCGTTCTCGAAGCGCAGATTGGCCGCGCCGCGATTGTGGAGCAGGCAATTAACGATTCCCTGGACGGTTACTACCAGGACGTTCTGGAAGAACACGATCTCGTTCCCATGGGCCGTCCCGCGGTGGACGTGACCGGCGTGGCGATGGAGAAGAACTCCACCGATCCGCTCGCCTTCACCGTCACGGTGGATGTGCGCCCGGCCATCGTTCTCCCGGATCCGGCGCAGTACAGCTTCGAAGTGGAAGCCACCAATGCCGATGATGATGCCGTGGAGGAACGCCTCGAGCAACTGCGCGAACGTTTCGCCACCCTCACAACGGTGGAACGCGCTGCCGCCAGCCGTGATTACGTCACCATTAACCTCTCCGCCAGCATTGACGGTGAGGAAGTTGATTCGGTGGAGGGCGTTTCCTACCGCATCGGTGATGACAATATGCTCGATGGCCTGGATGAGGCCGTCAACGGTGCCTCCGCCGGCGATGAGCTCAGCTTCACTTCCACCCTCGTGGGCGGGGAACACGCCGGGCAGCAGGCCGATGTTAAGGTCACGGTGGAGAAGGTGCAGGAATCTGAACTTCCGGAAGCGGATGATGATTTCGCCCAGCTCGCCTCCGAATTTGACACCATTGAGGAACTGCGCGCGGATCTGGCGGAGAAGGCCGCCACGGATGCCGCCCAGGTCCAGGTCATGGCTGCCCGTAATCTTCTGCTTGATAAGCTCCGTGAGGATGTCGCGGTGCCGCTGCCCAAGCGCGTGATCGACGCTGAAGTGGAACGCCATCTCGAATCCGAAAACCGCGCCACCGACGATGACCACGCCAAGGAAATCCGCGGGGAAATCCGCGATTCTCTGCGTGACCAGATCATCCTGGACGAACTGGCCAAGAAGTTCGGTGTGGATACCACCCAGGATGAACTCTTCAACTTCCTGGTTCAGCAGGCTCAGTCTTACGGCATGGACCCCAACCAGTTCATTTCCGCGGCCGCCCAGACCGGCCAGCTCGGGGCTTTCAGCGGTGAACTGCGCCGCGGCAAGGCTCTCATTTCGGCGCTGCGCCTGGCCAAGGTTGTGGACACTAACGGCAATGAAGTGGATGTCATCAAGGTCGTTGGTGAAAAGCCGGAAGAAGAACTGACCCCGGACTTCTCCGCTGCTCCGTCCCGCCCCGTGTGGGACGGCCCGGTGGATGAGGACGGTGCGGCTGGCTCCAGCACGGTGGAGGGCGACGACGCCGCGCCCGCGGAGGAAACGCCCGCCGCAGATGCGCCGGCCGCGGATGCGGACGCTTTCGACCCGGCCGCCAAGAAGGTGGACGAAGTGGTGGAATACGCCCAGGGTGCGGATGCCGCTGAAGTGGCCCGCGTGCTCGAAGCGGAGAAGGCCGGCAAGGCTCGCAAGACCCTCGTGAAGAAGCTCGAGGAGCTCCTCGGCTAATTCGGGGATTTTATTAGCTGCTCGCTAGTGTGGCGGGCGTGTGGGGTGGGAGGCTCAGCCTCCCACCCCACACGCGTATTCGCGCAGCGCAGCTGCGTCGTCGTACCACCACGGCACATACGGTGCACCGCACCGTGCCGCCATGCCCCGCCGCACAGCCGCACCGTGCTGCCATGCCCCGCCGCACAGCCGCACCGTAGTACTTGCCGCACCGTAGTACTTGCCGCACCGTAGTAACGTCGCAATGTGATATTCAATCGGGGCTCCTTAAATTAAGGGGATGTTTACGGCTCATTAAGGCGAATTCAATAGTTTGAGCAATGGAAACGCGTGTTTCCGAGTCGGGCCAATCCGCGCCCCGACTAGCTCAAAGCGAAGGATATTCATGCGACACGTGCGTCGAGCAGTAGCGGCTCTAGCTGCCGCTACGCTAGTGCCGGTCGGGGTGGCATTTACCGTGCCAGCCGTAGCCGACCCAGTACTCCCGGGAGTCGATTCTCCGGCTCTCGCCTCTACGAATGAGAATCCCGTCGTCGTTGACGGAGTGACTCAGCCCATGGATCCGCGTCCCGGTTTCCGGGTGCTGCCCTATCTGCAGCGCCCCGGTGCCCACGAGATGACGATTAACTGGTTTACGGAACTGGGCCATAATGCCGTTCTCACCATCACCGGCCCGGGCCTGCCCGCCGAAGGGCGTACCTATACGGTGGCCGGCATGCAGAACCCGGTCAATGATTACCAGGACTACGAACTCAAGCAGGGCACCCTCAGCCGCGGGAAGGCGCTATCGGTACCTCAGGGCGCCTGGATTCGCGCAGATCATCCCTACAAGTACAGCCAGCGCGTGGAAGAGCTCCAGCCCAGCTCCACCTACACCTACACGGTCACGGTGGACGGCTACGCGCATTCCGCCACGCTCCGTACCCTCCCCGATGGAAAGGCTGGGATCACCGATCCGCTCCACATCATTGCCTTCTCTGATACCGAAACTGATCCCATCGGGCGCGTGACCTACCGCGAATGGGAACAGACCCTCAACCTGGCCGAGGGCTCCGAAGAACGCCCGGGGAAGGACTCGGCCTGGGATAAGAAATTCGGTGGCTCCACCCGTAACGGCAAGTACGCCGTCAATTACATGCTCACCGAGGATAAGGCGCAGGAAATCAATAACGCCGCCATTGCCGCCGCTAAACCGGACCTGGTGCTGCTGCCCGGCGATATCGCCGAACGCGCCTCCTCCCAAAGCCACTGGGATGAATGGTTCCGCTACTTCGCCGGTGATAAAGGCCAGCTCCTCGATTCGATTCCGATTATCACCTCGCTGGGCAACCACGAAGTGTACGGCTACGGCAGCCCGGATGATCGCACCGCGGTAGCTCGGGCGCGCGCCGCCTACAACCAGGTTTTTGATACCAACGGCTCGGATAACGCGAATGCTCGCGATGCCTATCACCGCACCGATATGGGGCCGGTAACCATTATCAGCCTCGATTCGACTAACGGCACCGATCAGACACCGGATAAGATGCCCGAAGAAGCCAAGATCGAAGGCAATGACGAAGGCATTACCGCCGCTCAGCTCGGGACTGATACCCAGGGCGTTTTCCCGTACGAGGAATACGCCCGGGACTTCCCCAAGTCGGTGGCGGCCGGCTGGTGGGGCCCGGATGCGGCCCCCGATTCGGTGGACCAGCCCAGCTTTATGCCCGGTTCGGATCAGTACCGCTGGCTCGAGGAACAGCTGGCTGATGCTCGCGCCAAGGGCCAGATCATCATCGTGCAGTACCACCACGTGGCCTACTCCAACGGCGTGCACGGCACCCCGATGGGGCACAAGTTCCACGACAGCCAGCCGGGTGTGCCCATGCGCCACCTCCAGCCGCTTTTCGAAAAGTACAATGTCGCCTCCGTATTCTCCGGCCATGACGAAATGTTCCAGGCCTCCTACGTGGACGAAGCGGGCGACGGCGTGGGCGTCTACCACTGGGACGTTGGCGTAGCTTCCGACGGCCTGCGCGGCGAAAAAATGGTCAAGACGGGGGAGGGCGGTGCCTTCGAACCGCTGCGTTTCAACTCCCACTCCGTGTGGATGGCGCAGGCCAACGAACCGGAAATGTGGAAGACCAACGAGGCGGGCGTGAAGAAGCTCATCTCCGGTGGAAAGCACTACGGACACCTGGATATCAAGATTCAGCCCTACGCCGGTCCGGCCCTCGATTCCGGAGCGAAACCGGCCGCGGAAATGGTTATGACCCCCATCTCGCTCTTCCCGGTCCTCGATGACACTTACGAGGTGGAAAAGGTGGAACGCCGCGAGCTGCTCTCCGGGCAGTTCACCGTGTACCTGGATGCGGAAGGTAATCCGCTGGCTGGCACCCCGCAGGACGGCACCGGCGAGGCGGAAGAAAAGACCCCGCTCTCGAACTTCTCCCTCGGCGTCATTCCTGATACCCAGTTCTACTCGCGCTACGCCACCGCGGAAACCGGTAACCAATTCGGTGCCATGTACGGCAGCGAACCCTTCTCCGCCCAGACCTCCTGGATTGCGCAGAACGCCGAGAAGTACGGCATTAAGATGTCCATGCACCTGGGCGATATCGTCGATCAGTACAACCGTCCCCAGCAGTGGGAGATCGCCGATAAGGCGATGAAGATTCTGGAAGACGCGGGGCACCCGTACTCGATTCTTGCCGGTAATCACGACGTCGGGGCCGATGCTTCGGATACCGACCCGGTCGGCTACGGCACCTATAAGGAATGGTTCAGCGGTGAGCGTGCCGCCAAGAATTCCACTTTCGTGGAACGTGATCCGTCCGGGGCGCACGAATACCACATTCTCAAGGTGAACGGTCAAGATTTCCTGGTGATGAACCTGTCCTGGCAGGCTCAGGATGATGCCTTGCAGTGGGCCTCCGATGTGCTCGATAAGCACCCGAATACCCCCACGATCGTCAATTCCCACCAGCTCATTAACGTGGAGGGCGACGGCGTGACGCCGCTGGCCACCGAGTTCGGTGAAAAGGTATGGAACAAGGTCATCCGTAATCACGACCAGGTGTTCCTCACCTTCAACGGCCACCACCACGGCGCGACCACCTGGACGCGCACGAACGACGCCGGCCATCCCGTTTACCAGGTCCTCATGGACTACCAGATGGCCTACATGGGTGGAAACGGCTACATGGGCATGGTGGAATTCGACCTGCCGGGTAACAAGATTTACCAGACGTCCTTCTCGCCCTGGGTCATGACCAAGGCTAAGGACACCCTTGTTCCCGACGACCAGGCCATTCTCAACGGCCCGGGCCAAACCTTTGAGCTCGACTTCAACTTCGCGGAACGTTTCCCGAACCTCGTTATTGCTGATACGAAGGCTTCTTTGACGACGCCGCAGCTGCGCGAGTGGCTTGCTACCTACGATGCGCCGACCCAGGTTACCCCCACCGCCCCGACCGGTGCGGAGGACTACCCGAAGGTGGACAGCACCGTGGCCCACTGGAAGATGCCGGTGGATAAGGCCGAAGGCACCCCGGTTGCCGTGGGTGAAGCCATCGTGGACGCCGTGGGTGGGGATAACTTCACCCGGGCCCCGCTGGACCAGCCCGGTTCCAAGGGAGCCGAAGAAGGCGACGTCGTATGGACCCGTGACCACCACCCGCTCTCGGCCAATGCCGGCGCGGTGTGCTTCGCCAATGGTGGGCGTGATAACGCGCGGTGGAATAACTTCGTGACCGCCGCTGATGCCGCCGTCAATAATGAGACCTTCGAGAACGGTTTCACCTTCGAGACCTTCATCAAGATCTCCCCGAAGTTCGATAACAAGAACAACGCCTGGATGGCCTGGCTCTCCCGCGATGGTCAGCGCCAGAACATCGCTGGCTACAACAACACCGAGGGTGAAGAACCGCCCTTCGCGTGGGCAATGTCCAATTTGGCTGAAATCCAGTTCTCCTTCGTGGATTCCCAGAAGCCCACCCCGGCTGAATCTTCGGCGTGGTCGGGTGAAATTGTGGCCCGCGATCAGTGGCTCCACCTCGCGGTGGTCAACGATCCGGAGACCAAGATGACCACCATGTACGTGGATGGTGTGCCGGTGCTGCGTAA
This sequence comes from Actinotignum schaalii FB123-CNA-2, assembly GCF_000411135.1. Lineage (GTDB taxonomy): Bacteria > Actinomycetota > Actinomycetes > Actinomycetales > Actinomycetaceae > Actinotignum > Actinotignum schaalii_A. Next base: position 974,601 of record NZ_KE150262.1, read on the forward strand.
TTCGCCGGGCACCGTGGGCGTGGGCACCCAGGGTCTGCCCTGGGTTCTCGGTGCGGGCTCCTACGCCGGTGTGCGTGAATCCGGTTTCCAGGGCTGCGTCGGTGAAGTCCGCCTCGTGGTCGAACCGCTTGATTCGAGCAAGTGGCTGACCGCGCGTGCCGGGGAAACCCCGGGCGGCGAGCAACCCGGTGGCGAAGAACCGGGTACCGAGCCGAGCGTTGAGCCGACGGAGCCGAGCACGCCGGGCACGGAGCCTACGGAACCGGGCGATAAGCCCAGTGAAGAACCGAGCAAGCCGGCGGCGCCGCAGGGTAACCTGCTCTTCAGCTCCACCGCCCTGGCCGGTGGTAATGCCGACCGTGTCACCAGCTACGGCCGTGCCGGTGAAACCATCTTCGTGGGCGATTGGGACGGCGACGGCGTGGACACCCCCGGGGTGCGCCGCGGTAACACCTTCCTGCTGACCAATGCCGCCACCGGTAATGCCCAGGTGCAGTTCTCCTTCGGCCGCGCGGATGACGAGATCGTTATCGGCGACTGGAACGGGGATGGTAAGGACACCATCGGGGTGCGGCGCGGTAACACGGTGTACGTGCGCGATGACCTGGCGGGTGGCAACCACACGGCCGCGGTAGCCTTCGGGCGCCACGGTGACCAGATCGTGGCCGGTGACTGGGATGGCAACGGGCGCGACGAACTCGCGGTGCGCCGCGGCAACACCGTTTTCGCCCAGGCTTCCTTCGCTGACACCCAGGCCAAGTTCACCTCCTCCTACGGCCGGCCCGGTGACGTCTTCCTCGCCGGCGACTGGAACGGAGACGGTGTGGATGGCATTGGCGTGGTCCGCGGTAACGTCTGGCACTTGCGTGAGAACGTGGGTGAAGGCGTCGCGGTGGCCAGCTTCGGCTTTGGCCGCGCCGGGGATGTATTCCTCGCCGGTGACTGGAACGGAGCAGGCGCTGACCGCCCGGCCGTCAACCGCTAGCAGTCCGCTACCAGCGGCTAGTAGCTAGCCAGCTCCCCAGCGGGAGGGCAGCGAGAATCACCTCGATGCCCTCCCGCTCTTTTTCTCAGTTGCGACGCCATGGCGGCGCCATGACGGGGCACCGGCGCGTGGCACCGTGGTGCTGTGCCGCTACACTGGCGCGTGGCGCGCTGGCGCCGTCGTGCTCCGCGGCACCGTGACGGCGCCAACCATGCGCCATCAGCGAAAAAGTCTCGAGCCAGGATGATCGCGGTGGCCCGCGGGCGTTAAAGTCGCATACGAGTATGGAATCTCCGCGTGGGGGTTCCGAGGAAGGAAAACCGTGACCACATCACCTCGCATGGAAGGCCGGGATAATAACCAGCCTTCAGCATTCGGCGATGCTGTTTACCAGCGCCTCCTCAAGGAACGCATCATTTGGCTCGGCTCGGAGGTTCGCGATGATAATGCGAATCAGATTTGCGCCCAGATGATGCTCCTTGCCGCGGAGGATCCGGAGAGCGATATTTACCTATACATTAATTCTCCGGGTGGCTCGGTCACCGCGGGTATGGCCATTTTTGACACCATGCAGTATGTGCAACCGGATGTTGTGACGGTGGCTATGGGTATGGCGGCCTCGATGGGCCAATTCTTGCTCTCAGCTGGTACGAAGGGTAAGCGTTATATCACCCCGCATACCCGCGTTCTTATGCACCAGCCTTCGGGCGGCGCCGGCGGGGTAGCCGCTGATATCCGTATCAACGCCAATCTCATCTTGCAGATGAAGGAAGAACTTGCCGGACTTAACGCTAAGCACACCGGCAAGTCGTTGGAACAGATCCTGGAGGATTCCGAACGGGATCACTGGTTCACCGCGCAGGAAGCATTGGAATACGGCTTCGTGGATCACATTATTTCCAATTCGCAGGTCATGCTCAAGAAGCCGAATAGCGATAATAACGACGGCGCACTGGAAGCCAGCCACGCGGGGGAGGAGCTCTCATGACGATGAATTTCCGAGCCGCGGGTAACCTGCCCGCCATGATGGCTGCCGGCTACGGTGCTGGCAACGCTCCCAGCGCTGGTTTCGGCTACGGTAGCGCGGGCCCCATGCCTTCCAACCGCTACGTCCTTCCCGATTTCGAAGAACGCACCCCTTACGGGTACAAGCGCTCCAACCCCTACACGAAGCTTTTCGAGGATCGCATTATTTTCCTCGGGGTGCAGGTGGATGACGCTTCGGCCGATGATGTGATGGCCCAGTTGCTCGTCCTCGAATCGATGGACCCGAACTCCCCGGTGACCATGTACATCAACTCCCCGGGTGGTTCCTTCACCGCGCTCACCGCTATTTACGACACCATGCAGTACATCAAGCCGCAGATTCAGACCGTGTGCCTGGGGCAGGCGGCCTCCGCGGCGGCGGTGCTGCTGGCTGCCGGCTCTCCGGGCCGGCGCCTGGCGCTTCCCAATGCTCGGGTGCTCATCCACCAGCCCGCCATGGAGGGCATGCAAGGCCAGGCCACAGATATTTCTATCGTGGCCGATGAGCTCGATCGCATGACGGAATGGTTGGTCAACACCTTGGCCCACCACAGCGGGAAATCTCCCGATCAGGTACGGGCAGATATCCAGCGCGATAAGATCCTCACCGCCCAGCAGGCCAAGGAATACGGCCTGGTGGACAACGTGCTCGAATCGCGTAAAAATGCGGATACCGTAACCAACGGTTAATAGAATTCGCGCGCTCGTGCTCGGGCTTGTAGCTTCGGGCTGTAGCTTCGGGCGGTAGCGCGTATCATGGGCGGGTAGGGGCCAGGTGCTCCTGCCCGCCCACGTGCATGGGGCGGCGGGGCACGGCGCGGGAGCTGCGCCGTCGTACAACTCACTGACCGGGCGCCCCGCGTGGGAACGTGACCTTTGGGCGAAGATGCGGTGAAATAGGGAAGACGTGCGTACGGCGCGGGAGCTGCGCCGTCGTACAACTCACTGACCGGGCGCCCCGCGTGGGAACGTGACCTTTGGGCGAAGATGCGGTGAAATAGGGAAGACGTGCGTACGGCGCGGGAGCTGCGCCGTCGTACAACTCACTGACCGGGCGCCCCGCGTGGGAACGTGACCTTTGGGCGAAGATGCGGTGAAATAGGGAAGACGTGCGTACGGCGCGGGAGCTGCGCCGTCGTACAACTCACTGACCGGGCGCCCCGCGTGGGAACGTGACCTTTGGGCGAAGATGCGGTGAAATAGGGAAGACGTGCGTACGGCGCGGGAGCTGCGCCGTCGTACAACTCACTGACCGGGCGCCCCGCGTGGGAACGTGACCTTTGGGCGAAGATGCGGTGAAATAGGGAAGACGTGCGTACGGCGCGGGAGCTGCGCCGTCGTACAACTCACTGACCGGGCGCCCCGCGTGGGAACGTGACCTTTGGGCGAAGATGCGGTGAAATAGGGAAGACGTGCGTACGGCGCGGGAGCTGCGCCGTCGTACAACTCACTGACCGGGCGCCCCGCGTGGGAACGTGACCTTTGGGCGAAGATGCGGTGAAATAGGGAAGACGTGCGTACGGCGCGGGAGCTGCGCCGTCGTACAACTCACTGACCGGGCGCCCCGCGTGGGAACGTGACCTTTGGGCGAAGATGCGGTGAAATAGGGAAGACGTGCGTACGGCGCGGGAGCTGCGCCGTCGTACAACTCACTGACCGGGCGCCCCGCGTGGGAACGTGACCTTTGGGCGAAGATGCGGTGAAATAGGGAAGACGTGCGTACGGCGCGGGAGCTGCGCCGTCGTACAACTCACTGACCGGGCGCCCCGCGTGGGAACGTGACCTTTGGGCGAAGATGCGGTGAAATAGGGAAGACGTGCGTACGGCGCGGGAGCTGCGCCGTCGTACAACTCACTGACCGGGCGCCCCGCGTGGGAACGTGACCTTTGGGCGAAGATGCGGTGAAATAGGGAAGACGTGCGTACGGCGCGGGAGCTGCGCCGTCGTACAACTCACTGACCGGGCGCCCCGCGTGGGAACGTGACCTTTGGGCGAAGATGCGGTGAAATAGGGAAGACGTGCGTACGGCGCGGGAGCTGCGCCGTCGTACAACTCACTGACCGGGCGCCCCGCGTGGGAACGTGACCTTTGGGCGAAGATGCGGTGAAATAGGGAAGACGTGCGTACGGCGCGGGAGCTGCGCCGTCGTACAACTCACTGACCGGGCGCCCCGCGTGGGAACGTGACCTTTGGGCGAAGATGCGGTGAAATAGGGAAGACGTGCGTACGGCGCGGGAGCTGCGCCGTCGTACAACTCACTGACCGGGCGCCCCGCGTGGGAACGTGACCTTTGGGCGAAGATGCGGTGAAATAGGGAAGACGTGCGTACGGCGCGGCCGCGAGGCAAGGAGGAACATGGCGACCGTCGATGCAGCAGAAGCTCTCAAGTGTTCGTTCTGCCAGAAAACCCAACGCCAGGTGAAGAAACTCATCACCGGCTCGGGTGTATATATCTGCAATGAATGCATTGAGCTATGCAATGAGATTATCGCCGAGGAATTCGGGAAGGAAAACGATGGTTTTTCCCCGAATGAGCTTCCCGTTCCCGCTGATATTTACGCGTTTTTGAATGAGTATGTGGTGGGGCAGGATGCCGCGAAGCGCACGCTCGCCGTCGCCGTGTATAACCACTACAAGCGTTTGCGCGCCAAAGCTGCGCCGCGCCCCGCCGATGGTGAGGATACCGTTGAGCTCGGCAAGTCCAATATTTTGCTGCTTGGACCCACCGGAACTGGGAAAACGTATCTTGCCCAGTCGCTGGCGCGGATGCTTGATGTGCCCTTCGCGATCGCGGATGCCACCTCTCTCACCGAAGCCGGGTACGTGGGCGAAGATGTCGAGAATATTTTATTGCGGCTCGTGCAGGCTGCCGGTGATGATGTGAAAAAGGCCGAATCCGGCATTATTTACATCGATGAAATCGATAAAATCACGCGCAAATCTGAAAATCCTTCCATTACCCGCGACGTGTCGGGGGAGGGCGTACAGCAGGCACTCCTCAAAATTGTGGAGGGGACGGTCGCGGCGGTGCCGCCGCAGGGCGGGCGCAAGCACCCCCAGCAGGACTATCTCCAGATCAATACCTCGAATATTCTTTTTATTTGCGCCGGTGCGTTTGCGGGTTTGGAAGATGTTATATCTACCCGCGTAGGGCGCCACGGTATCGGTTTCGGGGCACAATTGCACGACGCCGACGCCCATTCGGATATGCTCTCGCAGGTCACCCCGGAGGACCTCCACAAATACGGCCTCATCCCGGAGCTGGTGGGGCGCCTGCCCGTTATTGCCACGGTAGAAGCACTGGGCGAAGACGACCTGGTGCAGATCCTCACCGAGCCGCGCAATGCCCTCGTCAAGCAGTACACCCGAATGTTTGAGCTGGACGGGGTGCACCTGACCTTCCAGGACGAGGCGCTGCGTGCCATGGCACGTGAAGCTATGGAACGGGGCACCGGGGCGCGCGGGCTGCGCTCCATTATGGAACGGGTACTCGGCCCGGCCATGTTTGATGTGCCTTCCCGCAAGGATGTCCGGGAAGTGATTGTGACCCGCGCGGCGGTCACGGACGGTGCACCTGTGGAGATTGTTTCCGCTGCGCAACGGAAGAGCGCTTAGTGGGCGGCGAAGGGATGCGGCGCCATCCGGATGCAGAACGCTGCGCCGCGGAACTCGGGGCTTTGCGGGCGCGCCTCGACGTTTTGGATGCCCAGCTTATTGAGCTGCTGGGGCAACGCAAGCAGGTGACCGATGCCGTGGGGAGCCTCAAGGACCGCTACCGGCTTCCCGCTCGCGATATGGCGCGCGAAGGTGTCCAGCACGCTCGAATTGCCGAGCTGGCGCGCGGGGCGGGGCTAGATCCCGACTTCGCGGTGCGGGTGCATAATGTCATCACCTCGCGGGCCGTCGAGGATCACCAGCGTATTTCCCGCGCTTCTCGTGCTGCGCAGGCTTCCCGCGCTGCGCAGGCTGGCCGTGTTGTTCAGGCTCAGCGCGCTGAGCGTGAAGCTGGCGATGAAGGCGCGCACTAGCTTCGCCCCGCACAAGGAAAAACGAGTCGGGGCGCGGACTAAGGTAGCCCACGCCCCGCTCCCAGCCGAACTATGACCTAATCGCGGTTCTTATCGCCCTTATCCCCGTAAATATCGCGCCCGATCACGGCGGCGAAATCGCGGAGTACCGCGGTGCGCTTCACCTTGAGGGAGGCGGTGAGGTAGCCGTTCTCCGGGGTGAAGTCGATAGGCAGAATAACGAATTTGCGGATGGATTCCGCGCGGGAAACCGCTTCGTTGGTGCGCTTAATGGCGCGATCCACCGCGGCGATAATCTGCGGATCGTGCACGGCCTCCGAAACGGACATTGCCGGCAGATTCTTGTTCTTCAGCCAGATAGGCAGCATCTCCGCGTCCAGGGTGATAAGCGCACCCACGAAAGGCCGCTGATCACCCACTACAACCACCTGCGAAATAAGTGGGTGTCCACGCAGCCGGTCTTCCAGGATTGCGGGAGAGACGTTCTTCCCCCCGGCGGTCACAATAAGTTCCTTCTTCCGCCCGGTAATCCACACGAAGCCATCTTCGATCTTGCCGAGGTCACCGGTGCGATACCAGCCGTCCTCGGTAAAAGCCTTGGCGGTTTCTTCCGGATTATTCAGGTACTTGTGGAAAACGTGATCGCCCTTGACAAGCACTTCGCCGTCGGTATCAATCGCAACGTGGCAGCCGGGATAGGCCGGACCCACCGAGCCGATTCGCTGGTGGTTGAAGCGGTTCACCGTGGTGGGTGCGGAGGTTTCCGTCGCTCCGTAGCCTTCGAAAATATTAATCCCGATGCCGCGGAAGAAATGCCCGAGCCGTGCACCCAGCGGCGCGCCACCAGAAATCACATTCTCGAGGTTCCCGCCGGTAATCTCCTTAATCTTGGAGTAGACCAGGCGTTCACCCACTTCGTGTTGGGCCCGCAATGCTAGCGAAGGCCCGGCTGCACTATCGAGGGCCCGCGAATAAGCAATCGCCACTTTGGCGTAGTAGCGGAAAATCTTCTGTTTCACGCCGGTGGCCTGGGCATCCGCCGCGTTGTAAATCTTTTCGAAAACACGCGGCACTGCCAAAATGTAATGCGGCTTGAAAGACTTCATATCTTCGACGAGGTTATGGGTATCGGGGCAGTGCCCGATGGTATTGCCCGCGTAGAAAGCCACCAGGTTAATAAAGCGCGCGAAAACATGGGCCATGGGGAGGAAGAGCAGGGTACGTTTCTCGCCGGAGAGGATCGGGGCGAGGTTATCATCCAACGGCCCGTTAATAACGACGTGCAGCAGGTTGCGGTGGCTGAGAACCACGCCCTTGGGCCGGCCTGTCGAGCCAGAGGTGTAGATGACGGTAGCTTCGTCGTCGGCATGCATAGCATCGATACGGCGGTCAATCTCAGCATCGAGATCCATGGTGCCGCGCGCGGAAATCCGGGCCAGGTCATCATCAGAAATAACGAAAATATCGCTAAAGAAATCAAAATCGGAACGGAAAGGCGCCATAACGGCGGCCATCTGCCGGTTTTCGACGACGGCAAAACGGCAGTGCGCATCTTCTACAATCCAGCGAGCCTGCTCCGTGGAATCAGTTTCGTACACGGTGACGGCCATCGCACCAATGGACCACAGCGCGAAATCAACAACGCAGAATTCATAGCGGGTGTGACACATGAGAGCGATACGATCCCCGGGCTGGACGCCCATGGCGATAAAGCCGCGTGCCAGCGCGCGATATTCGGATTCGAAAGTCCGCCATGCCACCGGCACCCATTGCCCCAGCGAGGCTTTGCGTGCCACCACGGTGCGCTCGGGCTGCTCGCGTGCGATGTTACGGAAAACCCACGGAATCGTCATTTCATCGGTGATATGAATCTTTCCGGGAGTGAAAACTTCAGTCCGCTCGATTTCGGCCATGATTCTCCTCAAGGTTACGCGTGAGTAAGTAAAGTGTACGGCACGCGCAGGAAACGGGGGTGGAGGCACGATGAGAGAGTTCTCATTACCTCCTCACCGCGATATTAACACGGGGCGGAACACTGGAGCCATGACGATCTCCATGAATGCTCTGCTTGCCGTGCTGCTACTTGTGGCGGCACTGTCCGTTGTCCTCCTTGAAACTTCAGTACGACGACGCATCCGCGCCTTCCGGCCCCTTCAGCTTTTTACGCTGGGAAGTGCTTTCCTTCTCGTTCCGGCTAATATCGCCCTGCTGGGCGGGAATGCGCCCGCGAACCTGGAGCGGTGGGTGAGCCTGGGCTCCGTTGCGGCGCTGGCCACCCAGCTCCTTCTCCTGGTGAGTGGCTGGATTCCGGTGGGGGCGGCGGCGCCCACGCGCCGTATTCTCGCCGTCGGGGCGCATCCTGATGATCTGGAATTGGCATGCGGGGGTACTCTGGCGCGCTTGGCCGATGCGGGGCATGAGATTCATGCCATCGTGGCGGCGGACGGTGCGGTGGGAGGTAATGCCGGGGAGCGGGCCGGGGAAGCCCGGCGCGCCGGTACGTTCCTCGGGGTGACCTCACTGCGCACCCTCGGCCTACCCGATACCTGCCTCGCCGAACACGAAAACACTCTCACCGCCGCTATTGAAGAAAAAATCCGCACCCTCAACCCGGATATTATTTTCACCCATTCAGCCCACGACCAGCACCAGGACCACACCGCCGTGCACCGCGCCACCATGCGGGCCGGACGGCGCCACCCGGCGATTCTTTGCTATGAATCCCCCTCCGCTACCGCAAACTTTTCTCCGCAAGTCTTCGTGGATATCACCGAGTACACCGGGGTGAAAAGCGCCGGGGTGGCTATCCACGCCGACCAGATGGACAAGCCGTATATGGCCGGTGACGTCCTCACCGCCAAAGCTAATTTCCGGGGCGAACAAGCCAAAATGGAGGCCGCGGAAGCTTTTGAAGCGGTACGCATTCCCGCTTTCCGGGGCGTGCTCTAAATCTTCGTGGCGTGCTCTCAGCCCGGGGTGCCTGCCTGCACCGTGCCTGCGCCGTTGCACTGCCCGCACCGCGAGCGCCGTCGCTCCGTGCGCCTGCGCGCGCCGTGGGCACCGTTGCCCCGTGCCTGTTCTGCTACACCGTGCGAACTACGAGCACCGTCGCACCGTCCGTGCACCGTTGCCCCGTCCCCTCCATCTTCTATCGAAGGACCATTATGATGAATCATTCACCTCTCAGCTCCCGCCCGCGCATGCTTGTCACCGGCGCCAGTGGCCCGGCTGGATCCTCCCTCCTCACCCAGCTGAGAGCCAGGGGAATTCCGGCGCTTGGTGTCGATATGGCGCCCCGTCCCCGCGCCGATGGCGCGACGATCCTCCGGTGCCCGCCCGCCACCGCCCCGGATTTTGTGAGTGCTCTGGCCGCTATCTGTGAGGAACACTCGATTGGTCTCCTTATCCCCACGGTGGATGAAGAACTCTCCGTTCTCGCCCCGCTCCGTACCGCGCTGCTTCACCGCGCTCGCATTGCGGTAGCCCCCACCGCAGCGGTGGCGATTGCTGCCGATAAATGGCTCACCCATCGGGTAGCGGAGAGTAGTGGCCTGGCCGTGCCCCGCAGCCTGGAGGGCCCTGCCCTCACCGAAGAAGGCGCATACTGGCTCGGTTTCCCCTATGTGGTACGCCCGCGGGTAGCACGCGGCGGGCGCGGGGTACGCCTGGAAACATCATTCCCGCCCACCGTGCCACTGCGCGAGACCGAGATGGTTTCCGCCTTCCTCCCCGGAACCGAATACTGCGCGCAGCTGTATCTGCCTGCCCCGGGAAGCCCGCGACGGAACGGGGCCGCGAACGGCGCGGGAGATAACGCCCGGCGTCGTCCCACCGTCGTCGTGCTGGAAAAAACTAGCTTGGCTTCCGGTCAGCACGGAAACGCGACCGGGGTTCGGCGTGTGAAAGCCCCGGACGTTGCCGAGCTGGCGCTCGCTGCGGCTCGGGCGGTGGGCCTGAACGGAGCGGCCGACGTTGATATCCGCCGCGATACCCAAGGCCGCCCCGCCCTCATCGAAATCAATGCCCGTTTTGGCGCGCATAGCGCTCACGCACCCGAATTGCTGGACGCGCTCCTGGAGGCTTACGCACCCGCGCAGGCTACTTTGGCACCGTGCAGCACCGTCGAGGTGACCGCATGACCACCCTGCTCCTCATTCTTGCCGTTCCTACCCTCATCCTCACCGCGGTGACCTGGATGATGTACCCGGCCGCGATCCTGGGGGAGATGCGCCAGCGGCCCCGTCCGCTCTACGGCACCCACACGAAAGTGTCGATTATTATCCCGGCCTATAACGAGGAAGTGGTGCTCGGTGCCTGCCTGCGCTCCATCCTTGCCACTGGCTGGCGCCGGCTGGAAGTAATCGTCGTCGACGATGGATCAACGGACGCCACTGCCGCCGTTGCGGCACCTTTCACCAGCGATCCACGCGTCACCTTCCTGAGCAAGACTAATGGCGGGAAAGGAAGCGCCCTCAACCTCGGTATTGCCCATGCAACCGGGGAGATCCTCATTTTTGTGGATGCCGACGGGCTTTTCACTTCCACCACCATTCCGGAGCTCCTGGCCGGATTCCGCCACCCCGGGGTGGGTGCTGTGTGCGGGAACGACCAGCCGGTCAATATTACCGGTCCGCTCACCGCGCTGCTCGCCCTTATGACTCACGTCGGGACAGGGATGACGCGCCGTGCGCTCGCCTTGCTGGGGATGCTCCCCATCGTGGCGGGAAATTCCGGGGCTTTCCGTGCTGATGCGGTGCGCCGGGTAGGTGGCTTCCGGGAAGATACCCTGGGGGAGGATCTGGAGCTTACCTGGCGGATCCACTTTGCCGGCTGGGACGTGGAATTTGCGCCCCATGCCCTCGTGCTGGCTGAAGTTCCCGCCACCCTGCCGGCCTTGTGGAAACAGCGAGTGCGCTGGCAACGCGGCCTCATCCAAACCGCTCGCATCCACCGCTCCCGCCTCACCTCCCCGTGGCGGCGCCCCATTGATGCCTACCTGCCTATCAATCTTTTCTCACTCCTTGTTGCCCCGGTACTCCAGGTCGTCACCCTCGCGGTGTGGGCGGTGGCAGCACTCAGTGGCGCGGCACCGCACTGGATGAATGTACTGGTGGGGGCAGGACTGGTGGTCGCCCTCGCGGTAACGGTGCTCTCCCTTATCCTTGATCGCGCCTGGCGCGACCTGCGCCTCCTACCCGCCTTGCCTTTGTGGCTCCCCTTCTCCTGGATGATGAGCGCCGCCACGGTGCGCGCGATCTGGCTAGAAATACGCGGAAAAGCCAGCGAATGGAATAAACTGGAACGAACGGGCGTACACACCGTGCCGCTCCCGCCCGCCGCCGTCGAACGGGAAACAATGTGACATCACGTCCTATTACGATTCGTTTTCGGATTGCCGCCACCATGGTCGCGCTCGTCGCGGTCGTGCTGGCGGCAACCGGCGTAGCCGTTGTCCTCACCGAGAGCCGCATGTGGCGTGCCCAAGTGGACGCCACCCTGGTGCGAGTCGCAGATGAATTTCGGGTGCTGGCTGAAAACGGAGTCGATCCGGAAACCGGGCAGCCCTTCGCTGGGCCATCCCAGCTCATCGAAACCTACCTTTCGCGCACCGTACTCTCCGAAGCCGAAGGGGAGATGGGGATTGTAGACGGTCGGGTTGCCTGGGTAGGTGGTGATACCAGTCCTGTGCGCCCCGAGGAAGATTCCGGCCTGGTACGCCACCTTCTCCCACTCACCCGCAGCGGAGAGATCACGATGGGGACCTACGCGGGGGCGCAGCGTGAATACCGCTATATCGTGGTCCCGGTGCAGTTCTCCGGCTCGCAGCCCGGCGCGCTCGTGCACGTGTACCTTCTTGACGTCATCAGCGCCCGTATCTGGAATCTCATGACGGTGCTGGCGGTGGTCTACCTGGTGGCCGTCATCGGCGTCGTCGCCATCGCGTGGCGGCTGGTGTGGCAACTGCTGCGCCCCGTGGAGCAGCTGCGCGCCACGGCCGAAAATATTACCGCCAATGCTGATTTGTCCCGACGGGTCCCGGTGGAAGGGCGCGACGACCTGGCGCGGCTATCAACAGCGATGAACACCATGCTCGATTCCCTGGAAACCATGGACGCCGATCAGCGCCAACTTTTAGACGACGTCGGGCACGAGCTACGCACACCCATCACGATCGTGCGCGGGCACCTGGAGCTCATGGATGCTAACGATCCGAGCGACGCCGCGGATACCCGTGCCCTCGCCCTCGAAGAACTCGACCGCATGAATTCGCTGGTTGGAGATTTACTCACCCTCGCGAAAGCCGAACGATCCGATTTTGTGGTGCCCCGTGAGGTTGATATAGCCGTGCTCACGGAGCGGATCTTCGATAAAGCCACCGGGCTGGGTCCGCGCGCCTGGAACCTGGGCGCCGTGGCCAGCGGGCAGGTGTACCTGGACCCGGAGCGCATCACCCAGGCGGTGCTGCAATTGGCAGCGAACGCGGTCAAATACTCCGAAGAAGGCACCCCGGTGGAGATTTCTTCAAGCGTGGTAGCGGGGCGGGTGAGTTTCACGGTGGAAGACGCCGGCTGCGGGATCGCCCCGGAGGATACCGAACGTATTATGGAGCGTTTCGCGCGTGGGCGTAATACTGGGCGTTCGGAAGGCTCCGGGCTCGGGCTCGCGATTGTTAGCTCCATCGCCCGGGCTCACGGTGGGGAAGTCACGGTGCACTCGCGGTTGGGGGAAGGTTCCGTATTTACCTTGAGTTTGCCCAGCGTTTACCTGGGTTCGTGATAGCCTCACAACCGGAGAAGGGAGCAAGATGAGCACCATCCTCATCGTCGAGGACGAAGAGCGCATTGCCCGCTTTATTGCGAAAGGCCTGAAAGCAGCCGGCTACACTTCCACCACCGCATCAAGCGGTGGGCAGGCCGTTGATCTGGCTGTTCACACTCCTTTTGACCTGATTATTTTGGATATTGGCCTGCCCGATATCGACGGTTTCACGGTGCTCGAGCGCTTGCGCGGGCAGGGCCTGGACACCCCGGTTATTCTCCTCACCGCCCGCACCTCCGTGACGGACCGCGTAGCCGGGCTCGAGGGCGGGGCCGATGATTACATGGCGAAGCCTTTTTCTTTTGAAGAGCTCCTCGCGCGTATCCGTTTGCGTTTGCGCGACGCCGCAGCCACCCCGGCGCCAGCTAGCTCCGCCACCCAGCTTTCCCACGGCGGCATCATCCTGGATTTACTCTCCCACCACGCCCACGTAGGCGGGAAACAGGTGGAGCTCTCCGCCCGCGAATTTACCCTGCTGGAAACCTTTATGCGCCACCCGGGGCAGGTGCTTTCCCGCGAACAACTCCTCTCCCGGGTCTGGGGCTACGATTTCGATCCCGGTTCCAATGTGGTGGATGTGTACGTGCGCTACCTGCGTGGGAAAATCGGGCGGGACCGCATCGAAACAGTGCGCGGCATGGGCTACCGCCTGAGCTAAGGCAGCGGGGCCTTCTGGGTGAAGGAACGGTGCTGCTAGTTCAGGCGGTAGGACCGGGGTTCGCGACTGGTTTAGTCGTCATCCTCGTCATCCCAATCATCATCGTCGTTATCATCCCAATCATCGTCATCGTCGTCATCATCGTCCCAGTCATTATCCGAGTACTGGGGCGGTGCGGGGCGCGCGGGAGCTGGTGCCACCCGTTGCGGCGCGGGTGCCGGCGCCGCCGGGGCGGGAACTGGCGCCGGTGCCGGAGCGACGTTAGCGGGGGACGGGGCAGTGCCCGCGGGCGGCGTCGTCGTACTATTTGAAGCATCACCCGTGAACAGGTGCGCATTTTCGGCCACATCAACCAAAAGACTGCGCAGGGTGGCGCGCTGCGCGTTGTTGAGCGGCGGGCGCTCCGTGGGCGAAGAAGCCGAAACGGTGCTGCCAGCGCCGGCGGAGCTCGCGGACGGGGAAGACGGCCCCGTGACGGTGACGGCGGGGCCCACGGACTGGGTGCCGCTCCCGCTCACGGCGTGGGCAAGCTGCATCCCCAAGAAACCGAGGAGCGCCAGCCCGAGGAGCACGGCAAGAAGTTTCACACGAGTTGTCATGTCCCTAAGTACACCGGAGCGAGATGACGGGGCCAGGAAACAATCATGAGAATCTTCTCATGTACGTGAAGGGTCGGTCTGAGCTGAATAGACGGTGTCTCCGGTGTTGATATCAGTAATCAGCGTGGGGAAGTCGCGGTAATCAATTGAAAGGTAGGTGTGGTAACGCCGCGGGCCGTCGTGAATAATTTCTGATATCTCAAAAACAATTTGGTGGAATTCGTCATATCGGGGATCATCCATCTCGATATCGAGATCGCCGCCATTCTCGGAGTCATAAGCGGCTTCGAACATCCCACGATAGCGTTCGCCATCGTTGAAAGAAATATCAAGAACAGCGTGAGGGCAACGGTGGCAATAGTTTTCCACTTTCCAGACTTGGAATTCCTCTTCGGGATGGAAGTAGGAGAACATGGCTACTCCTTAGGGTGTGTTGGGACAAGATGGCATCCGCTTTTCGAATAGTGAATCGTACCTCGAGTCGTAGCCGTGAATGAGGGTGGCGGGCCCGCTTTCGCAGACCCGCCACCAGGATTCACTCAATTGTGCGTAGTGCTACGTGGAGCGCTACGCACGCTGCGCCGTTGTGCTTGTGACGCTACTTCCGCTTCGGTTCCGGCTCATCCAGCTCGTAATCACCGATGGTGATCTGCTCGCCGGCCTCCGTACCCGGCGTGAAACGGAGCTCCCCGCGCACGTGGGCGGCGCGCACCAGGTCCGCGCGCACCTCCTCGAGCAAGGCGGTATTACCGCGCAGCTCCACCCGAGCGAAGCTGGTGCGCTGCGACACCTTCGCCGCGGATTTCACGCCGCGTAGCACCGTGAGTGCCTGACCGGCCACCTCGAGCAGCTCCGCGTTTCCGGAACCCGCCGCCTCGCGCAGCGGCGCCGCCTCCGGCCACGCCGCCCGGTGCACGGAGCCGGTACGGTACCAGCTCCACACCTCGGCGGTGGCATAGGGGATAAAGGGCGCCAGCAAGCGTAGGAAAGTATCCACCGCAATCGCCAGCGTCACCCGGGCGCTCTCCGCCTCCGGGGTATTCGAATAGGCGCGGTCCTTGACCAGCTCCAGGTAATCATCACAGAAGGTCCAGAAGGCGGTTTCAGCTACTTCCAGAGCGCGGGTGTGATCAAAGACCTCAAAAGCGGTGGTGGCTTCCTCCACCACGCGCGCCAGATCGGCCAGCAGAGCCCGGTCAATCGGCTCGGTCACGTGGGAGGCATCCAGGCAGACCGGTGAGCCTTCCCCGCCCATGCCCAGCGCAAACTTCGAGGCGTTGAGCACCTTCATAGCCAGGCGGCGCCCCACTTTCATCTGCTTTTCATCAAAGGCGGCGTCCACGCCCAGGCGCGCGGAGGCAGCCCAGTAACGCACCGCGTCCGCACCGTGCCGCACCAGCAGATCCATAGGGGTCACCACATTGCCCTTGGACTTGGACATCTTCTTGTGATCCGGATCCAAAATCCACCCGGAAATCGTGGCGTGCTTCCAGGGCAGCTCCCCGAATTCCAGGTGCGCGCGCACCACGGTGGAGAAGAGCCAGGTACGGATAATGTCCTGACCCTGCGGGCGCACGTCCATGGGGTACACGCGCTCGAAAAGATCCTCATCGGTGAGCCAGCCCCCGGCGATCTGCGGGGAGAGCGACGACGTGGCCCAGGTATCCAAAATATCGGTTTCCCCGGCGAAGCCGCCCGGCTTACCGCGCTGATCTTCGGTATAGCCGGCTGGCACATCACTGGAAGGATCCACGGGAAGGCTGGATTCCTCCGGCGTAATGACGGCGTCGTACTTTACTTCGCCGTTCTCCGAAATCTTGTACCACACCGGAATCGGCACCCCGAAGAAACGCTGCCGCGAAATAAGCCAGTCCGAGTTGAGCCCCTTGACCCAGTTGTCGTAGCGCACGTGCATGAAATCGGGGTGGAAAGCCAGCTTGTTGCCGGCTTCAATGAGGTTATCGCGCAGCTCCTTGCCGTTACCTTCCACGTGGGAACGCCCGCCGTTGCGGATGTACCACTGGCGTGAGGTAACAATTTCGAGCGGCTTATCACCCTTCTCAAAGAAGTTGGTTTTACGCATGGTCGGCTTCTCATCACCGATCATTTCCCCGGTTTCCTTGAGTTTCTCCACCAGCGCCTTACGGGCGGAGAACGTGGTTTTCCCGGCCATTTCAGCGTACATGGTGCGCCCGGCCTCCGAGGTAATCCACTCGGGGGTATCACGCACCAGGCGCCCGTCCTTACCGAGCACGCTGTGCAACGGAAGTTGCAATTCGCGCCACCACTCCACGTCGGTGACGTCACCGAATGTACAGCACATGGCGATACCGGCGCCCTTGTCCATTTCCGCCTTGGGGTGGGCGAGCACCGGAACTTCCATATCGAAAATCGGCACGCGCACCGTGGTCCCAAAGAGGTGCTGGTAGCGGGTGTCATCAGGGTGCGCGATGAGGGCCACGCAGGCGGGCAGCAGCTCCGGGCGGGTGGTTTCGATCACGACGTCGCCGCTCGCACCGTGGAATGCCAGCGCGTGATAGGCACCCGGATAATCGCGGGCCTCAAGTTCGGCCTGCGCCACCGCGGTTTGGAAGGTAATATCCCACAGGCCCGGGGCCTGCGCCTGGTAAGCCTCCCCGCGCGCGAGATTACGCAGAAAAGCGGTTTGGGCTACCTTCTGGGCCTTCTCTCCGATGGTCTGGTAATTCTGCTTCCAGTCCACGGACAGTCCCAGGTGGCGCCACAGAGCCTCGAATTGCTTTTCGTCCTCTTCGGACAGCTTCCAGCACAGCTCAATGAAATTACGCCGCGAAATGGGCACCTGGTCGGCGTACTTAATGGATTTTGCGCCGCCCTGGTGCGGGGGCACGAAATTCGGGTCGTAGGGGAGGGATGCATCCCCGCGCACCCCGTAGTAGTTTTGAACGCGCCGTTCGGTGGGCAGACCGTTATCATCCCAGCCCATCGGGTAGAACACCGATTTTCCGCGCATGCGCTGGTAGCGGGCCACGGTATCGGTGTGAGTGTAGGAAAAAACATGGCCGATATGCAGCGAGCCAGAGACCGTGGGCGGCGGGGTATCTACCGAAAATACTTCGGAGCGAGTAGCGGTGCGGTCGAAAGCATAGGTGCCTTCTTCTTCCCACCGTTCGCCCCAGGTAGTTTCAAGACCGTCGAGAGTGGCACGGTCCGGTACCTCCGTGTGATCGAGGAGTTCGGACTCTTGGTTAAAACTAGTCATGGGGCTATTGTTTCACGCCCCGTGCGTTGCGGGAAACTGCGCCATACGTGAGAGGGGCGACGGCGCAGCTACGGCGCGCGGTGCTCGGGCCACCGTAGCGGTGGTATCCGAGGCCGTCAAAATGGCGCACGGCCCCGCTAGAGATGGGTATCCGGTTCCACCAGGTGGGCGCGCAACAGCTCAAAAACAGTCGGGTCAATCCCGTGCCCGAGGAGGTACTCGCGCGCCCCACCGGCCGCTTCTATGCGCACCGTGGCAGCGCTCAGAGCTTCTTCAGTCACGTACACGGCGCGGTGCGCGGCGGCCCCCGGGATATATTCGCGCCCCATCACGAAGGCAAGATCCTCCTGGTAACTTTCGCCCAGCGCCGTGGCGGAGGTGAGGTAATCAGCCAGGATTGTGTCGCGGCTCGCCCCGAGGATGGAGAGGATAAGCCCGGTGACCACCCCGGTGCGATCCTTCCCGGCGGTGCAGTGGATGAGCACCCCGCCTTCCGCGGATAGCTCCGCCGCCGCGGTGACCGCCCGCGCCAATTGCCCACCGAAATTGCGGGCCATCTGCATATACAGGTCGGCAAGCTCGGACCATTCCAGGTGGGCAAGTTGGTTATTGAAAATAGGCACGGAGGCAACGCTCACCCCGTAATCTGCCCAATTGGTGGTGCCGGCACGTTCGGCGTCGTCACGCAAATCAATAACACCGGTGATGCCCTGCGCTCTCAAAAAATCTCCCAGGCTCTCGTCGTGGCGGAAAGCCGCGGAAGAACGCAGCAGGGCGCGCTCGCGGATATGCCCGCCGGCCATCCGGGTACCGCCCAGGGAACGGAGATTATGCAGGCCGAGGGGCAGGCGTGGGGAAGTCATCACTGTCCTTTCGATCCGGTATCAAACGTGTTTTCCAGGAGGTAGGAACCCGGGCCGTCCCAGGCCAGCGGGTCGCTTGGGCTCCAGCCGGGCCGCCCGGCCCGCCTCCCGATAGCCACTACTTCTTCCGGACTATACGCAAAGATTTCCTCGCCCGGTTCGATGCCGCTGGGCAGTGCGGCCGCCCCGTCCTCCAGGTAGGTAATATCCTGCTGGACACTGGCCGCGCTTATCTGCACCACTGAAAAAGCCGAGCGGGCTCGCGCGCTTTCCCATTCGGGACCCCGCCCGAGCGTAGTTTCATTGGCGAGGGCCGGGCCGACTACTACCGGCACTCCAGCAGCGCGTCCTCGCCCGGCCAGGTGGTAGTGGCCCGCCAGCACCACGGCGGGCGCCACTTCCCAGGATTGCAAGCCTTGTGCCAGGCGCGGGGCGTCCATGAGGCGCAGTGCCCCGTGGAGCACCGTGGGGGCGGCCAGTGGCGGATGATGGAGGACGAGGACGGAGTGGAGCGGTGCCTCGCCCGCCGTGGGTGCGCCGCCCACCGTGTGTGCGCCGTCGACGTCGGTCACAGCGTCCTCGATACGGTGAATCTGGTCGCCGAGGTAGCCGAAGCCGCGCCCGGGAACGGAACTATCTGCCGCAACGAAGCGCCACCGTGCCTTTCCCACCGTGATATCGGTGATGGAAAAAATCGGGTCCAGGGGTGCGCCAGGCAGGTCAAGGGCCTCTCGCATCGCCGCGCGCAGGTCGTGGTTCCCGCAGGCCCAAATCACTGGCGCATCCCAGCGTTGCGCAAGCGGGGCGAGGGTGTGGGCCGCGAATGTGTAGGACTCGGGGGTGCCGTCATCGGAAATATCCCCGGAGACCACGATGGCGTGGCAGGGCGCGAGTTTGCCGGCAGTGGCAACAGCCGCCTCCAGTAGCCCGGAAGTGTCAATTTTTCCGTAGTGGGGGGCGCGCTCGGCCCGTAGGTGGGTATCGGAGAGGTGCAGGATGCGCAGGTTCATAGGTCATCGTCTCTTTCGGGTGGCGTGGCGGGTACGGCGGATGTAGCTGATGCTGCGGGCGGGACGGGGAGGGTGAACGCTGCGGACGGGGCGGCGTTCACCGCCTGTGTCGGCTCGGGCAATAACGGCACCGCTGCGATAAGTTCCCGGGTGGCAGGGTGGCGCGGATGCTCCAGCACCTGCGCCGTGGGAGCATATTCGACGACGGTGCCCCCGCGTAGCACGAGGGTGTCCTCGCACAGATTCTGGACAATGCCTAAGTCATGGGAGATGACAATGAGGGTGAGGTTCAGGCGGGCGCGCAGGTCGTGGAGAAGCTCCAGGACAGTGGCTCGCACCGAAACGTCGAGGGCGGAGACGGGCTCATCGGCAATAAGAACCTTGGGTTGGCAGCCCACGGCACGGGCAATTGCCACCCGCTGGCGCTGCCCTCCCGAAAGCTCATGCGGATAGCGGGAGCCCCATTCCGGGTTGAGATCCACGGCGGCCAACGCATCGCGCACCATCTCCCGGTGTTTGCCTGGAACTCGCAGCAGGCGCAGCGGTTCTTCAATAATCCGGCCTACCGTCATCCGCGGATTGAGGGAAGCAAAAGGATCTTGCAGCACCAATTGGACTTCGTGGCGCAGGCGGGTAACACCCAACTTTCCGTAGCGCACCTCCTGACCCCGGTAGGTGATTGAGCCGCCGCTAGGCTCGAGTAAACCGAGCATCATGCGGCTGAGCGTGGTTTTTCCCGAGCCGGATTCGCCAATAATCCCCAGCGACCGCCCCGCTCGCACCTCGAAAGACGTGGGTGCCAGAGCCAGGGTGCTCCCGTAGGATTTAGTGACGTTCCGGCAGCTGAACAGCACATCCCCGCGTTTGACGGGCCAGTCCTTTTCCAGCGGGGCCCGGGAAGTCATCCGGAGTGCAGCCTCGCGCGGATCCCAGGTTTTTTCCGATGCGTTTGTCATGACTGGTCACCTCCGTGCACCGCCAGGCCTTGCTGTGCTCCTAGTTCCTGGGCGACAACCCGAGCTTCTCCTACCCGTGCCTTGCCTCCCATCCCCGCTGGGCGTTGCAAGCTAGTGGCGCGAGCCGCGGCCACCAGTCCTTGAGTATAAGGATGCGCGGGGCGGAGCAAAATATCCGCGGCGCTACCCTCTTCGACCAATTCTCCCCGGCGCAGCACGAGGATACGTTCGGAAGTGTGGTAGGCCACCGCCATATCGTGGGTAATCATGAGAACAGCGGTGCCATGTTCGCGGGCGGCATCGTCCATGAGCTGCAAAATATGGGCCTGCACCGTGGCATCCAGGGCGGTCGTCGGCTCATCTGCGATAAGAAGGGCGGGGGCCAAACTCATCGCCATGGCAATAACCACGCGTTGGCGCTGGCCCCCGGAAAGCTCATGGGGGAAGCGGTTAATGATGTTTTCCGGGCTAGGGAGCTCAACCATGCGGGCCAGCTCGCTGGCCCGCTGCGCCGTCGCCGATTTTTTTAATCCCGCGTGAATACGAGAAGCCGCCACCAACTGGTGCTTAATGCGCACCACCGGGTTGAGTGCTGTATGCGGTTCCTGGAAAATACAGCCGATACGGCGCCCGCGGATTTTCTGGAACTCCGCGTCAGAAGCGCCTACCAATTCGCGCCCCTCGAAACGAATCGAACCGGTCACGCGTGCCCCGCGGGGGAGCAGCCCCTGGATCGCCATCGCCGTCATCGATTTTCCAGACCCGGATTCACCAATAAGGCAGACGCGTTCGCCGGCCTCCACCGTGAAGGACACTCCCCGCACCACGTCGGTGGAACCGAAAGTCACAGTGAGATCACGTACCTCAAGAAGACTCATCGTGTCTCCCTTCCGCGCGGATCGAGCACGTCGCGCAGGCCGTCCCCCAAGAGGTTAAATCCGATAATCGTCAGGATAATCGCGGTGGCCGGAATGAGAATGACCGTCGGGTGGGAATACATGAAACTCTGGTAGGTGGAAAGCATGCGCCCCCAGGATGGAGTGGGTGGCGGGGTGCCCAGCCCCAGGTAGGACAGCCCCGCTTCCGCCAGCGTGGCTGTTCCCATGATTTGGGTGACGCGCACAATCAGCGTGGGGGTGATCGCCGGGAAAATATGGCGCGAAAGAATCCACCAGGAACGCGCCCCCGCGGCCACCGCCAGGAGCACGTGATCGGAGGCGGTGGCACGGCGCAATTCGGGCAGGATGGTGCGGGTAACCGCCGGGGCGGAGCCCAATCCGATGGCAACGGTGGAGGTGAGGGTGGAGCCAGAAAATGCGGTGACAAGAATGAGGGCAATAATGAGGGTGGGGAAAGCCACCCATACATCGGTGAGGCGCTCCATCAGGGAACCGAGCCAACGCGGGGCATATACAATAATCGAGGCGAGGAGCAACCCGACCACCAGAGCCACCGCCGCTCCACCCACGCTGGTGAGCACCGTAACCCGCGAACCGAGCACCATGAGGGAGAAAATATCACGCCCGAGTTGGTCGGCGCCGAACCAGTGCGCCCCGTTCGGGCGGGCCCAGGAAGCCCGCGAATCCACACTTTCGGGATCATAAGGTACCCAGATGAAAGACAGCAGGAAAGTGGCCAGCACCGCCAGTACCACCACGGTGCCGATGAGGCCGGCCGGATTGCGCAGCAGCGCCCGCAACCGGGCCCGCCACGGCGACGTGGCGGAGAGGGCCCGCAGGGCCGGAGAAGGAATACTCATCGCAACCTCACTCTCGGGTCGAGGAGGCGGGAGGCCACGTTGGAGAGCATCATAAGGAGAATAACCGCTCCGGAGAGCACCATGAGGAAACCTTGGACAGTAACAATATCGCGGGTGGATACGCTCGCAACCAGATGGTGCCCGATGCCGGGAAGTGCAAAGACCTGTTCGACCACCACGGTGCCCATGAGGAGGGCCGCCGCATCGAGAGCGATAACAGCCAGCAGAGGGAGCCAGGCGTTTCGCAGCGCCTGAGTGAGGAGGGCACGCCTGCGGCTCATCCCCTGGGCGCGAGCGGTGCGCACATAATCCTGGCCGAGCTGTTCCAGCACGGCGGAACGCACGTAGCGCACCAGTCCCGCCGTTTGTGGAATCGCCAGGGTAATGGCGGGCAGGATGAGACTACGGAGCGCCGCACCCGGATCGCCCCATCCCTCGCGCGGGAAACCGGTGGAGGGAAGATGAAGCGGGGTCGCTAGGTACATGACGAGCAACATCCCCACAATGAACGTAGGGATCGCGATACCCAGTTGGGAAAGCCAGGAGACGAGGCGCCCGGTCAGGGTGGTGGAACGGGCCGCGGCATACACCCCGATCACCAGGGCGAAAATAACCGCCAAACTCAAGGACATGAGAGCGAGGGGCACGGTGACCTGGAGCTTCGTCACGAGCTCGTGGGTCACGGAAAGAGAAGAAAAGGGTGAGGTGCCGAAATCTCCGGTGAGGGCAGCGCCTAACCAGCTCAGATACTGGACGATGAGAGGACGATCCCAGCCGTGCTCGGCCCGGATCGCCTCGATTTGCGCGTCGGTAGCATCCAGACCACCCATAATGACGGCCGGATCCCCGGGCAGGGTGTGGAGCGCGAAGAAAATTACGAAAGAGGCGAGGAATAACGCCGCTACCGCCCACCCCAGCGCGGCGAGCACGATGCGGGCGGTGCGCGACGTCGTGGTGCGAAGCACCGTTTCGCGGTCCACGGTGCCGGAGGCGGCATCCGCCCCCGGCACCTGCGCGAGCGCGAGTGGTTCAGCCATTAACGCGCAACCTGAATATCAGCGGCGTAGAAGCGAGAACCGGTCCGGTTGGTCGGGAATCCGGAGACCCCTTCCCGGGAGAAAATAATGGCCTTGGGGCTGTAGAGCCAATCCGAGGCCGCATCTTCAGAAACGAAGGTGGCGAGCTCACCGAGCTTCTTATCGCGTTCGGCCAGCGAACTGGCGGTCATCGCTTCTTTATTGAGCTGCTGGGCCTGTGCGCTGTCGTAATGCCAGTAGTAGCTAGGATTCGAGTAGTAGGTGAGCGTCCACGGATCCACGTGGAGCACCATGGTCATATCGTAATTTCCCCCGCGGTAGACCTCATCGAGCCAGCTGGAAAATTCCATCCGGTCAATCGTCACATTAATGCCGATCTCCTTGAGCTGGGCAGCCACATATTCAGAAATAGCGGAATCGTAATTATTAGCTACCCGCAGGTTGAGAGAGAGATTCTCAACGCCGGCCTTGTTGAGCAGTTCACGGGCCGCCTGCGGATCATAGGAATCAATGTCATTGAGGGAATCACTCCACCAGGCCATCCCGGGAGAAACCATGGAACCCACCCGCACCATGTTCCCACCCAGCGCGGTAATGAGGCCATCCTTATCGATGCCCTTGCGGATAGCGGTACGCACATCCTTATTAGCCAGAGTCGGGTTGCTGTGGTTGAAGCCGAGCGTCATCCATGAGGTTTCCGTACCCTGCGAGGTAATAATTGCCGGGTCGGCCGCGAACCGCTCCACCGTATCGGTGTTCTGGGTGGTGAGAATATCAATTTGTCCCGAGGCCAGCGCATTGGCGGCTGCGGTCTGATCCGCGTAATAGTGGTAGACCACTTCCTTGGTGCCGGCCGGATCGCCCCAATAATTGTCATTGCGTTCGAGGGTAATGGTGGATCCGGTCTTCCATTCACCGATGGTGAAGGGGCCGGTACCGTTCGATTCCTTATTCAAATCGACCGTGTTATCGGAAGGAACCATCATGGCAGCGTCCGTAGACATGCTGTCCAAGAAATTCATATTCGGTTCGGATAGGGTCACGACGACGGTATGCGGGTCGGAAGCCTGCGCGGATTTAAAAGTGCGCATGAGCTTATGATCGGGATTCTTCGACCCCTCGGCAGCAGAAGCTTCCAGGGTGGCAACAACATCCGCGGCATCAAAATCAGAACCGTCGTGGAATTTAACACCTTCGCGCAGATGGAAAGTATAGCTCAGCCCATCTTCGGAAATATCCCAGGAGGTCGCCAAAGCTGGCAAGATATCACCGTTTTCAGCGCGGCGGGTGAGTCCTTCATAAACATTATCGATAACAAGCTGATCGAGGGCCGCGCCGGATACCGAGGTCGGATCCAGGCCGGTGGGTTCCAAAATAAAACCAACGTGCACCGAGGCATCCGGGTTCGCATTCTGAACCGGGGCTGGGCCGCTAGCGGAGGAAGAAGCCTCATTGGAGGGCGGGTTGGTTGAGCAGCCGGACAGCGCGAGTCCGGCAACGAGCAGGGCGACGCCCGCAAAACGCTTCATATCTGTTCCCATCAGGTAGTGAAGTCAAAATATGGCTCGGCGCATCTCAGCACGAAGGCGTCACCATATATGTATCTATCGAGTCAATGTGAACCGTTGGAAAACGTGGAGTTAAAAGGCGAGCTACCTCTCCTTTGCGTCAGTATCGCGGATAGAGCGGGACGCGCGGGTCCCGGGTTTGGCACGCTTGGCGCGCCGGCGAGTCTCAGCGGCTTCGCTTTCCAGATCGTGCACCACGAGGCGAGCGTGGCGCGCGGTCAAGATGGGGTGGATTTTCTTCGCGGCGCGCATGGCGGTGGCGGTTCCCTCCGCCGCGGCCGTCAAAATACGTTCTTTTTCTTCCTCGCTCCATTCGTGGGTACGCATAAAACGCAGCGAGCGGGCCTCGCGCAGCATGGAAATCCCCCACAGCAGCAGCACCACCAGGAAAATCCCAGCGAAGCCAAGGAGTGACAGTCCGTTCATTTAGCTGAGGTTCCTATCTTTATCAATACTGGCCTGCACGCCGCGCACAACGGCCGCTCCGAAACCGGCGCGTTCTAATTCCACCACACCGGCCACGGTGGTGCCGCCAGGCGACTGCACCGTATCGGCCAAATCGGCTGGGGACAGCTCACTGGCGAGCACCAGGCGTGCCGCACCTTCCACCGCCTGTGCGGCGATGCGCACCGCCTGCGCGGCCGGGAGACCATCGGCAACCGCGGCCCGTTTGAGGGCATCAATATAAGTAAAGGTGAAAGCCGGGGAGCATCCGGCGAGCGCGGAAAAGACGGAAAAATGCTTTTCTTCCAGGGTGATATGGGCACCCACGGCAGCGAAAACTTCCCGCACCGCGTCCTGCTGAGCGGGGGTGACGGAGCTTGAGAAGCATAGCGCCGTCATGGAGGCACGCACGCTGGCGGCTACATTCGGCATGGCACGCACGAGTGGCTGACCGGGGGCGAGATGGTGGGCGAGGGTGGCAAGTTCAAGGCCCGCTGCGATAGACACGACGACGGTGCCGCATTGCCGTGCGGCGTCGTTAATCTCTCTCAGAACGTCCGCAACCGCGTATGGTTTTACGGCGACGACGACGATTCCGTCACCCACGGCCGTGACCAGCTCGGTATTTGAGACGGCCGGGCGCACTCCCGTTTCCTTTGCGAAGTCGCGCGCCGCCTGCGCGTCTTTCGCGGAAACGACGACGGATGCCGGATCCGCACCCGCGGCAAGCACCCCGCGCGCCAGGGCACCTCCCATATGTCCGGTTCCAATAAAGCCGATCACGAGCACTTCCTTTCTACCAGCTAGGCCCGGTGCTCCCGCAGCGGCGCTGAGCGAACACCGGGTATGCTCTCCGCGTTTTATTTTAGGCTGAAGAAAGGTGTTTTATGGCCGGCGTGGCTCTCACCCGGCAGAACGGAGGGTTTGACATGTCACATCGAGTACTCGTGACCGGAGCATCCAGCGGAATTGGTGCGGCGAGCGTTCGCGCTTTACGCGCGGCCGGATTTGAGGTGATCGCCACTGCCCGGCGCGAAGATCGGCTCCGCCAGCTCGCCGAACAAACCGGGTGCAGCTACGTGGTGGCGGACTTGACGAAAGAGGCCGACGTCGCACGGCTCGTCGCCACCGTAGCGGAATCCGGCGGGGTGGACTCCCTGGTCAATAACGCAGGCGGCGCCCGCGGGCAGGACAAGGTGGCGGACGCGAAAATCGAGGATTGGGAGTGGATGTACCGCGTGAACGTACTCGGTACCCTGCGCCTGACCCTGGCGCTGCTCCCACATATGCGCGAGAACGGCGGGAGCGTTCTCTTTGTGACGTCCACGGCGGCGCAGGAAACCTACGTGGGTGGGGCCGGATACACGGCGGCCAAGCATGCCGAACGCATGATTAAGGACACTTTGCGTCTGGAACTGGTGGGAGAACCGGTGCGGCTCATGGAACTGCGCCCGGGCATGGTGATGACGGAGGAATTTTCTAAGAATCGACTCGGATCAGATGCCGCAGCCCAGAATGTGTATGCCGGGGTAGCTGAACCGCTCCTCGCCGAGGATATTGCTGAGACGGTGGTATGGATGCTCTCCCGCCCCGCCCACGTCAATATCGATTCGGTGGTTATCCGCCCCGTTGCCCAGGCGAATTCCTGGACGGTGGCCCGTACCGGCAGCGACGTGGTGGAGTTACCCTCCTCGGGGCTAGGCGGAAAGTAGGGGCACCGGGGCGCACGCGGTGCCGGCGTAGCGCCAGCACCGCGCCAGCGTCGTGCGGGAAACTACCGGGTCGCGGTGATCTGCCGGGCAAGTTCAGCAATCGCCGCGGCAATCCCGAGGCCGAGCTCATCGAAGGTGGTGGCGGGCCGGGGGAGCGCCGGGGTGGCGCCCTCGTTTAACGGTGCGCCGTGCACCGTCTTGGGCAATGCTGCATCTCCGGCGTCGGTTAGTGGCGCAGGCTGCGGCGCGGACGGTACGTCGGTTTCCGCACCCACCGTGGCCACCCCAACGGTGCGCAGAGCCGGAACGTGAATGAAGAGACCGGGAACGGGAAGCTGGACCACGCGGTAGGCGATGTTATTACAGAGGTAGCGCCCCGGATCTCGGCTCGTTTCCGCAGCGATACCGGCCCCGTTAATAGCGCGGGTAATATCCGCCACCCGCACGGGACTCGCAGCAATAGCAGGCCCGCCCGCAATCACGGGTTCACCGTTAGGCTGAGCTCCCGCATTATCGGGAATCCGGGCGAAGTTTTCATTAAAAGCTTGGAGTTCCGGGGTGATAGCGCTACGCCCGCCCGCTTCCCCGATGGCAATAACCGCATCGGGGTGAAAACGCTCCACTGCCTCGGCCAGCACCTGTCCGGCGCTCGCGAACACCACCGGCAACATGGCCGTCGCGACCTCCACCTCGCAAGGAAGATTCATATCTCGAAGATGAGGGACGGAT
Source organism: Actinotignum schaalii FB123-CNA-2 (assembly GCF_000411135.1). Classification (GTDB taxonomy): domain Bacteria; phylum Actinomycetota; class Actinomycetes; order Actinomycetales; family Actinomycetaceae; genus Actinotignum; species Actinotignum schaalii_A. Next base: position 1,002,035 of record NZ_KE150262.1, read on the forward strand.
CGCAGCGCTGCCTCCCGGCTCGCATTTTCGGTATCGGCACCAAAGGGCTCAAAATAAGTCACTAAAACACGCACACTTCACCCTACCGCGCCCCTACCTGTGGATAACTACACGCGCCGAACTCCGCCTGTGGATGGACCCTGGACGGATATTTCCATGCCTGGCACCATCGGCTCAAGCGTTTGGCAGGGGAGCCGGCTCCCAGAAAACAAGCGGGGCCAGTTCAACGAAAGTAAGCGGCGCCAGCGCACAGAAGTCAAACGTAGCCAGCGCAAAGGAAACAGGAGCGAAGAGGGGAGGTCACGGTGGATGGTGTTCTTATCACGGAGTCTGCGACGGCGGAGCTGCGCGCCGCGCTTGCGGACGTGAGTGCCGCGCTGGCTCCGCTGCGGGTAGATACCGTGCCGGGAGCGGTGGCGGCGGCATTGGCTGGAAGCCCACCGCCGGCCAGCGTGAGCGCGGGATGCGCGGCCCTGGATAGGCACACCCGCGATATCGCGGCCCGAGCCGATGAGCTAGCAGCCTCCCTCGCACTGGCCTGGCGCATCTACCAGGAGGCAGACGGCGAGGCCGGCGCGGATATCGCGGGCGTGGATATTTCCGGTTTCGATATTGCGGGGGTCGGAAGATGAAAGATCTCCGGGTGACGTGGGGGCAACTGCGTGGCTGGAACGGGGCCCTGCTCGGAGCGGTTCTCGATGAGATAGCGGCCGTGCGCCGGCGCTGCGAAGAAGCCAGCTGGCAGCTGCGCCAGCTAGCCGCGCGCTCCTTGAAGGGAGCCTGGGAAGGCTACGGAGCACGTGCCTTCCTTTCCGATGTGCGGGCCCTGGCCGCGCGCGCCGCCGCGCACACCGACCGTATTGACCACCTGATCCAGGCTTTGGGGGAAGCGCAGCATAAAATCACCCGTACCCAAACGGCAGTGAGCGAAGCACTCTCCCGTGCGAATGCTGCCGGAATGGAGATCACCCCTCGCGGTGAGGTGATCGACCCGCTCGCCGGCGCGGATGACACCGGGGTAGCGGAGTGGGAACGCCACCAGATAGTGGTACAGATTAGAGCGGAGGTAGAGGTAGCCCACCGATCGGCCGATAATACGCTCAGCTATCTAAACAGGGTGTTCAACCAGCTGGCTGCCGGGCAGATAGCCCCGGAGGCTCGCACCAATTACTATCGTTCGGTCGGGCGGGTGCCGGTTGGGAAAAGCGCGGCCTATGTGCAGGCATGGTGGGCATCCTTGGGAGATGCCGAGCGCTCGTATGTGCTCGCCCATGCCCCTCAGGATCTGGGGAATTTGGACGGAATACCCTACGCGGTGCGGGACCGCGCCAATATTGCCGTGGCCCGTCATGACGAAGAAATGGCCCGCGCCTATTACGATCCGATTCTGGCCGAGCTTTCCGCGGAAATCGCCAGTGCCCAGGCGGATCTTGAGGGAAACCTCGGGAAAACTGATCGGGAGATTCGCACCGCCCAGCTTGGGGCGGCTCAACTGCGCTATGCCACCATCACCGCCAACCTGGCTGCGTACGCCAGGATCCGCACCCAGCGCGGCCTGGATCGCAATTGGCGCGAGCATATCTCCACGGCCCCGGTTCGCTCCGCTTCGTCCCAGGATTCGAAGCGGAGCTCGTCGCCACCCGCGGGGCGATCATTCGCGGCGCACTCGTCCGCCGCGCGACTATCCGCGGGGCGCGCAGCTCCGGCGCACTCGCCTGCGCCGCGTTCCTCTCCGCTGGCAGGCTCCGCCCAGTCCGCCCAGTCCGGCCAGCCACGCCAACTCCTCGTGTATCGCGGGCCGAACCGGGCCCGTACCGGTACCGGTGCGGAATTGCGCACCATCCAGGTGGCCCTATCTCAAGGCGATGTGGATACTGCCTCGTCTATCACCATCGAGGTGGGTGGAATGACTACCAATGTGGTGAATTCCCTTGATTCCCACATCGAAGCGGCCGGCCGCCTGGCTACCCTCCAGCAGGAGATCCTCACCGCTCGGGGAGAAACCGGAAGCCCGGCTGTGGTGACTTGGTTTGATTACGCCGCTCCGCAAAGTGCGCTGGACTCTTCCCTCTACACCCCGGCGCGCGCCCGTGAAGGCGGAGCAAGCCTCGCGCGCTTCGCGGAGGGAATTGCCCAGGTCCGCGGGGAGGATCGCCCGCGTATCAGTCTGCTGGGGCACTCCTACGGTTCAGTGACGGCTTCAGCGGCCGCGGAGCGGGTTCGGCCCGGCGTCGTCGACACTCTTGTGGTATACGGAACACCCGGGGTTGTGGCCGAAGGATGGGATATGAATACCGGGGCGCACGGGGCTGGAAGCGCCGCCTCCAATCACGTCCTTTCCAATAAGAAAGACATTATTAACGTGGTCAACGTGCTGGGTGGGGGAGCGGTCTCGGGCGGGCATACCGATGCGCTCGGCTTCAATCCGCGCCGGGATCCGGATTTCACCGCGCATCATTTCTCCGGGCGCGGCGGATTATTCTCCCAGCATTCGGAATATTTGGAAAACGCGGATTCCCCGCAAATGCGCGAACTTGCTCGTATTACCACCGATCCTGCCGCGGTGTCCGGAGTGCCGCAAGCCACGGAGCCCGGGGCGCCGCCAGCCAGGTTGACGCCGCCCCGCGAACCACCCGCCGGAGCTGCGCCGTTGCCCCAATCCCCACCGGTCCGCCCACCACCCGGAAGGTAGATGCGCACCGCGCGCGGAAGGGCTACAATGAGCGGCGTTGGCTATGACCCGGCAATCACCGGCGAGCTCTCGGAAGAACAGCCGCGCGGCCCGTGCCGTGCAGCCCAGTAGAACCGAGCGGGTGGACCCGTTAGCGTCCTAATGAAGCGGTTACCCGCCGTACCACGCGTGCGGTGAGTAGCAAATGAGGTGGTACCGCGGTACCGGAATTCCGGCGTCGTCCTCAATCCGATTAGGTTTGAGACACGAGGAGACACCGCGTGGATATGTATCCGCTTCATCGCGAGGGCGGCGTGCCCGCCTCCCCGAACTTCCCGAAGATGGAAGAAGGCACCCTCGCTTTCTGGAAGAAAGACAATACGTTCCAGTCCTCCGTGGCGCAGCGTGAATCCGGGCCGCACGGCTCCAATGAATTCGTTTTCTATGACGGTCCACCCTTCGCCAACGGCCTACCCCATTACGGTCACCTTCTCACCGGTTACGTCAAGGATGTGGTGGGGCGCTACCAGACCATGCGCGGGCGCCGAGTTGAGCGCCGCTTTGGCTGGGATACCCACGGGCTGCCGGCCGAATTGGAAGCCCAGCGTATCCTCGGCATCGATTCCACCGATGAGATCGAGGATATGGGCATCGCCACATTTAACGAGGCCTGCCGTTCCTCGGTGCTGCGCTACACCAAGGAATGGGAAGAATACGTGACCCGCCAGGCACGTTGGGTCGATTTTTCCCATGATTACAAGACTCTGGACACCACCTATATGGAATCGGTGCTGTGGGCCTTCAAGACTCTGTACGACAAGGGTCTGGCTTACGATGGCTACCGGGTGCTGCCCTACTGCTGGAATGACGAAACCCCGCTGTCCAATCACGAATTGAAGATGGATGACGACGTCTACAAGGACCGGCAGGATCTCAGCTTGACCGTGGGGCTGCGTCTGGAAACGGGTGAACTCGCCCTTATTTGGACGACGACGCCCTGGACGCTGCCCTCCAATCTGGCCATTGCCGTGGGTCCGGACATCGAGTACCTCACCGTCATTCCGCGCGAAGGCAAGCTGGAAGGCGAGCGAGTGATTATCTCCGCAGCCCGCCTGGAATCTTACGAAAAGGAACTGGGTGAAGATCCGGAAGTTGTGGATCGTTTCCCCGGCTCGCGGCTAGTGGGCCGCGCTTACGCCCCGATTTTCGATTACTTCATGAATCGTGCGGACGATGAGGCACCCGGCCCGCATGCCTACCACGTGATCGCGGGGAGCTTCGTGACCACCGACGACGGTACCGGGCTGGTTCATATTGCCCCCGCCTTCGGTGAAGACGATATGTTCGCCTGCCAGGAGGTGGGCATCCGCCCCGTGGTTCCGGTGGATGGCGCCGGGCGTTTCACCGCCGAGGTGCCCGATTACGAAGGCACCCAGGTCTTTGATGCCAATCTGCCCATCACCCGCGATCTGCGCGAGGGAACCGGACCGCTGGCACGCCGCCCGGAAAACGAGCGCGCCGTGCTTGTGCAAGAACGCTCCTACCTGCACTCCTACCCGCATTGCTGGCGCTGCCGTAAACCGCTCATCTACAAGGCAGTGTCCTCGTGGTTTGTGCGGGTGAGTGCCTTCCGAGATCGGATGGTGGAGCTTAACGAGCAGATCGAATGGACCCCGGCGCATATCAAGCACGGCCAGTTCGGTAACTGGCTTGCCGGGGCGCGCGATTGGTCCATTTCTCGTAACCGGTTCTGGGGCAGCCCCATTCCGGTATGGCGTTCCGACGATCCGAACTATCCGCGCGAAGATGTATACGGTTCCCTGGAAGAACTCGAGCGTGATTTCGGGCGACTGCCGCGTAACGAGAAGGGCGAAGTGGATCTCCACCGTCCCTATATCGACGAGCTGACCCGCCCTAACCCGGACGATCCGACGGGTAAGTCCACCATGCGGCGCATCACCGACGTGTTGGATTGCTGGTTTGAATCGGGCTCCATGCCCTACGCCCAGGTCCACTATCCCTTCGAGAATAAGGACTGGTTCGAGGACCACTACCCGGGGGACTTTATCGTCGAATACATCGGCCAGACTCGCGGCTGGTTCTACACCCTCCACGTGCTTGCCACCGCGCTCTTTGACCGTCCGGCCTTCCGCACCTGTATTTCCCACGGCATTGTGCTGGGAGATGACGGTCAGAAGATGTCGAAATCGCTGCGCAATTACCCGGATGTCTACGAGATGTTCGACGAGGTCGGCGCGGATGCGATGCGTTTCTTCCTCATGAATTCACCGATTGTGCGCGGCGGGAACCTCATCGTGACCGAACGTGCCCTGCGCGATACGGTGCGCCAGGTCCTGCTGCCGCTGTGGAATGCCTACTACTTCTTCGCGCTTTACGCCTCGACGTGCTCGAAGGGGGAGGGCTACCGCGCCCAGCCGGTAAGCGACCCCTCCGGTTTGGATGTGATGGACCGCTACCTGCTGGCCAGCATTAAGGACCTGGCCGATAAGGTGCGCACCGACCTGGATAACTACGATATTCCGGCAGCCTGCGACCGGGTGCGCGGTTTCCTAGATGTGCTGACCAACTGGTACGTGCGTACCTCCCGGGATCGCTTCTGGAATGAGGACCACGCCGCCTTCGATACCCTCTACACGGCGCTCGAAGTGCTCATGCGGGTCATGGCGCCCCTCGCGCCGCTCGTGACCGAAGAGATCTGGAAGGGGCTGACCGGCGGACGCTCCGTCCACTTGGAAGACTGGCCCGAACTACCCGATTCCTGGAAGGACGATGCGCTGCGCGAAGCGATGGACGAAGCGCGCGCCGTCGTCTCCGCTGCGCATTCCCTGCGTAAAACCCACCAGTTGCGGGTGCGCCAACCGCTGCGTACCCTCACCATCGTCACCGACCGTGACCTGGCGCCCTTCACCGAGCTCATCGCTCTGGAAGTGAACGTCAAGAATGTTGAGCTCAAGGACGTGGCGCAATCGGGGATGAAGGTCAGCCGTGACCTCAAGGTTCTCCCGCGTGAGCTGGATCCCCAGCTACGCAAGATGACCTCCGCGCTCTTCCAAGCCGCCAAGGCCGGGAACTGGAGCGAAGACGGTGCGGACGCGGTGCTCCACACCGATCCGGAGGTGCGCCTGGCGCCCGGCCAATTCGAGATCACCGTATCGGTGGAAGCCGACCCGGGTTCAGTTGCCGCGGCGCTCGATTCCGGTTCCTTCATCGCCCTGGATACCGAGGTGGATGAAGAACTGGAAGCCGAAGGCTACGCCCGCGACGTCGTGCGCGCCGTGCAGGACGAACGCAAGAACGCGCAGCTGCACGTGGCCGACCGGATCGCTCTCAACCTCACGGTTCCCGCCGAGCGCGTTGATGCGGTTACCCGCTATCTGCCCTTCATCCAGGAGGAAACTCTCGCGGTGCAGGCGCAGGTGACTGCGGGTGCAGAAGGCGCACCGCTCGGCATCGAGGTGACGAAAGTCGCGTACTAAAGGTCGGCGCGCTCTGTAACGGCGCGCCGTGATCCTCTAGAGTAGGGTGCCTTGCACGGGCCGCGGTGGACGACCATGGTTTTCGCCGCGGCCCACGCACTCTCCTCACAATTCACACGAAGGTCAGGGATGAAAAAATCGCGCGTCCTCACGCTCGCTGTTACCGGTTTGGCGCTCTTCGCCATGTTCTTCGGGGCGGGGAATCTGATTTTCCCGGTGATGCTCGGCATCCAAGCCGGAACAAATACGCCGCTGGCTATCGCCGGATTTATCGGCACCGGGGTTATTCTCCCCGCCGTTGGGCTCATCGCTGCCACCTCTAGCCGCGATGGTACTCCGCAGGATATTGCGACCCGTATCGGTCGCATCCCCGGTCACGCGCTTCTGTGGGCAATTTTTATCACCACCGGAGTTTTGTACGCGGTACCGCGGGTGGCCGCGGTGAGTTTCGAGGTTGCGGTCCGCCCCGTGATGCACGACGACGCCGCTGCCCGCCCCGCCCTCCTTGTTTTCTCCGCCGTGTTCTTCGTGGTGGCTGTGCTCGTGGCCCTCAACCCAGGCAAAATGGTGGATCGAGTGGGAGGAATCCTCACCCCTGCCCTCGTTATTCTCATGGCGATTCTTATTGCGGTGGTGGTGCTCAACCTGCCGCCCCAGGTTGCCCTTCCGCAGGCACCGTATGCGCCCAATGCGCTCACCGGTGGGCTGCTGAGCGGGTATATGACCATGGATGCGCTGGCGGCCTTCGTCTTTGGGTTGGTCATCGTGTCCTCATTGCGCTCCAAAGGTTTCACCTCCCGCGGGGCGCTCTTCGGGGGAGCGGCGGGCGTGGCCCTCATCGCCGCGATTATCCTCGCCGCGATCTACCTGGGGCTGTCCCAGATCGGGGTCCGGGTGGCCACCGAGGGATTTGCCAACGGTGCGGATGCACTGGCGGCTGTTTCCGAGCGTTTCTTCGGACGCAGCGGTCAGCTTATTTTCGGTGCCATCACGATTCTGGCGTGCCTGACGACGGCGATTGGCCTGCTGGGCGCGGCCACTCAGTTTTATCGCAGTTATCTTCCGGGGCTGGCGTACCGTCCTCTCCTCATCGGGCAGGGAATGTTTGCTTTTGCCATGTCCACGCTGGGACTGGAAGGAATCCTCAATTTCATTAATCCGATCAATCGCTTTATTTATCCCATCGCGATTGTTCTTATTTTCGTGACGCTTGTTGATCTGGCGGTTCCCGGGCGCCTGCATTGGGCTTACCGAGCCTCCGCCTGGATTGCGGCACCTCTCGCTCTCCTGGACGGGCTGGTTGTCACCGAATGGGATATTTTCGCTCCCGTCGCGGAATTCTTGGCGCTATTCCCGCTGGGTGCAGAAGGGCTCGCCTGGGCCGGGCCGGCGGTGCTCGGTTTTGTTCTCGGGCTAGCGGTAGACGGGATCCAAGGGCGGTTATTCCCACCGACTCTGGTGCGAGCCAAAGCCGATGAGCCAGCGGAGGCGCCAGTAGCCTGATATTTGCGGGGTGTCGGCGAACGCTCGCGGTGAAACTATTGTTTCTATGTTTTAATGAAACCACGTAGAACTCCGCGGGAGTTCCCCAAGGATGTGGAGAAAAACATGGCAACACAGCACACCCCGGAAAAAATCATTTTGGATTGCGATCCCGGTCATGACGACGCCGTTGCGATGCTGCTGGCGTGGGCGAATCCGCAGATTGAACTGCTTGCCGTCACCACGGTGGGTGGCAACCAAACCCTGAAGAAGGTTACGAATAATGCCCTCGCCGTGGGCACCGTCATGAAAATGACCGGCGTGCCTTTCGCGGCCGGATGCGACCGACCGCTGGTACGCCCGGTGGAAGTCGCCCCCGATATTCACGGGGATACCGGCTTGGACGGCACCGAACTGCCAGCCCCGACTATCGAGCTTGATTCCCGGCACGCCGTCGACCTCATTATTGACACGGTGATGGCGCACGAACCGGGAACCGTCACCCTGGTTCCCACCGGTCCGCTCACCAATATCGCGCTGGCGGTACGTAAGGAACCGCGCCTGGCCGAGCGTGTCAAGCAGGTGGTCCTCATGGGTGGGGGCTACCACGTTGGTAACTGGTCCGCGGTGGCCGAATTCAATATTAAGATCGACCCCGAAGCCGCGCATATCGTTTTCAACGAGCCGTGGAAGGTGGTCATGGTGGGCCTGGATCTCACCCACCAGGCGCTCTGCACCCCGGAAGCCTACGCAAAAATTGATGCGGTGGGCACCCAGCCGGCCCGTTTCGTCCACGAACTCATGGATTTCTTCCGTGCTTCCTACCAGGACGCGCAGGGCTTCGACTACCCGCCGGTGCATGATCCGTGCGCGGTTGCCTATCTTATTGACCCCACCATCGTGGAAACGGTGCAGGTCCCCATTGATGTGGAACTCACCGGAACCCTAACCGTGGGGATGACAGTGGCTGATTTCCGCGGACCCATTCCCGAGGACTGCCACACCTGGGCTGCGACCCGACTCGATCACGGGCGTTTCTGGGATCTCATCGCCGATGCGCTGGAGCGCGTGGGTGAACACCACTACCTGGGCTAACCACGGGGCTAATCCCCGTCCAACCCAACCTTTGTGAACGGAGGGCGGTGCCGCCACGGTGCGGCGTCGTCCTCCCCGGTGAGAAAGAAAAACTATGGCATCGTCCGTTCCCACACGTGCCTGCCGGGCGCAATCCGGTTCGCGCACGAATATTATCGTGCTGATGGCCGCGCTGCTCTGCGCGGTCTTCGCCTTCCAGCTCAACGCCTCCATGCTTTCCCCAGCTCTGCATACTATGAGCGTGGAACTCAATGCGACCGAGGTTGAAATTGGCGTGACCCAAACGGCCTTCTTCGCTTCCGCCGCGCTCTTCTCCCTTTTCCTGCCGCGCTGGGGCGACCTTATCGGGCGTAAGAAGATTCTGCTGGGCATGCTCCTGGCTACCGGGATCGGATGCGTGGTCTCGGCACTGGCTCCCAATGTCACGATCCTCGGTATCGGGCGTGTGATTCAGGGGACGGCGGGGCCGATGGTGCCTCTCACCCTTGTGATGCTGCACCAGGAAGTGCCCGAACCGCGCCGTTACGCCAAGTACATGGCTATTCTTACCTCCGTCAACGGCGGTATCGCAGGAGTAGACGCCCTGTTGGGCGGCTGGCTCGCCGGGAACTGGGGCTTCCGCTCCGTTTTCGTGTGCATGGCAGTTGTGTGCGCCGTCGCTTTCCTGGCGTCGGTGTTCGGGACCCGTGAATCCCAGGGCGACCGCACCCCGATGGACTGGCCCGGCGTTATCGCACTCCTCATCGTTTTTGGCTGCGTCTATTTCGCTTTCAATGAGTTAGGCAAGCTCGGGGATGCCCGCTGGTGGCTCATCGGCGTGGAAATCCTGGTGGCCGCCGTTTCCGCGGTGATTTTCTGGAAGATCGAGTCCTCGCGCGCACACCCGCTGGTGGCCACTCGCTACCTCAAGCAACGGCGCACCTGGGCTCTCCTGTCCACCACTCTCTTCACCATGACCGGGGTATTCGCGGTCATGAACGGTCTCATCCCGAACCTGGCGCAGCTGGAAGCCAGTGCCGGTGGTCTGGAGCTCCCGGCCGAAACGGTCTCCTTCGTGACGCTGACGCCCTACGCGATTGCCGGTCTTATTATGGGGCCGATCGCCGGGCAGCTCGCTTCGCGTTTCGGCTACAAGAAGGTGCTCCAGGCGGGGCTCCTCTCCACGGTTATTTTCCTCGGGATCGCGGTGTTCGGTGTGGGGGCACCCTCGAAGTCGCTTATCTTCTTCCTGTGCGTGGCCATCGGTATTACCTACGCCGGTACCGTCAATATCATGCTCAACGGCTTGGGTATCGTGCTCTCCCCGGCTGATAACCAGGGCTACCTACCGGGAATGAATGCCGGTGCCTTCAACCTGGGAGCCGGGCTTTCCTTCGCGATCCTCACCGCTGTGGCCACCGCCGTGGGTGGCACTGAGAACCTGGTGGGCGGTTATCAGGCCGGAATTGCGGTGGGTGCGGTCCTTGTGATTATTGCGCTTCTCCTCTCCACCCTCATCCCGTCGGTGGAGAACGCGGAGGAATCAGCCTCCTAGGCACATCCGTACATAAGGGTTCGTGCGGACCGGTAGTGTGCGGGAACGGGGCCCACGGGGCTGGCAGCGCCAGTCGCACCGTGGGCCCCGTGGTATATGCTGGTGTGCCGTGAAAGGGGCAGGTATGGGTACGAATAACGCTGGGTACGATGGCGCGGGGTACGACAGTGAAGATGCGCGGGAAGCTGAACTTGACGCGGCGCTTTCCGAGGTCCTCAACTCTGGAATTTTCGGGGACGAAGCGGTGCTCCGAGAGGTCAAGGAGTCACCTGATCCCACCGTTGAACTCGCGGATACCACCGCAGAAGAAGCTCGGGTGGATGAGATCTACCGGGATATCCTCACCCGCGCCCCCGAACATAAGGTGCAGCCCTCCCTTGAGCGCGTTCAGATGTGCCTGGATTTACTCGGTAATCCGCACCATTCCTACCGGTGCGTGCACGTGACGGGCACCAATGGGAAAACCTCGACGGCACGCATGATCGAAGCGCTGCTACGCGAGCACGGTCTGCGTACCGGGCGTTTCACCTCCCCGCACCTGGTGTCGGTGCGTGAACGCATCGCTATCGACGGACATAATATTTCCCGCGCGGATTTCATTCAGGCATGGGAAGATGTCGCGCCGTTCGTCGAACTAGTGGACCAGCGCTCCCAAGCGGAGGGTGGGCCGCGCATGAGCTTCTTCGAAGTGTTTGTGGTCATGGCCTACGTAGCTTTCGCCGCCGCACCTATCGATGTGGCGGTAGTCGAAGTGGGCATGGGGGGAAGGTGGGACGCCACCAATGTGATTGACGGCGACGTCGCTGTTCTCACCCCCATCGCTCTCGACCATGAACGATGGCTCGGGCACACCATCGCACAGATCGCGGGTGAAAAAGTTGGGATTATTAAACCCGGGGCCAGCGTGGTGAGCGCCTCCCAACCCGAGGAAGCCGGTGCGGCTATCGCTCAGGCAGCCCACCGGGCCCGCGCCCACGTATCCGTCTACGGGAAAGACATCCAGGTCCTCGGGCGGGAGACTGCGGTGGGCGGTCAGCTTATGACTGTGCGCACCCCCGCGGCCCGCTACGACGATATTCCTCTCGCACTGCGCGGCTCGTATCAGGCAGAGAACGCGGCGCTGGCCATCACTGCGGTTGAAGCATTCTTTGGGGGGCGCGCGCTTGCGGGTGACGTCGTCGAACATGCACTGATGGCCGTTACTTCGCCCGGGCGCCTCGAAGTGGTGCGTACCTCGCCCACCGTCCTCGTGGACGCGGCCCATAACCCTCACGGCGCCGCACATACAGCCGCCGCGCTGGAAGAGTACTATCCCGGCCGGCGGGTTGGGGTGCTCGCCATGATGGCAGATAAGGATGTGGAAGGAACCCTCGGGCAGTTCGAGCCGGTCTTGGATGCTGTTGTCATCACCGATATGCCCGGTGAACGTGCCATGGACGCCGAGGACCTGGCAGAGCTGGCGCGGGCGGTCTTCGGTGCAGAAAGGGTGCGGGTGGAACGCGATCTGCTCGCTGCGATTGACGAAGCTGCCGGATGGGCCGAGGCCGAAGCGGGCGATGAGCTCGCCACGCCGGTGGTGACAGTAGTTGGATCGGTTTATCTGGCAGGAATGGCGCGTCAAATGATGGGTAAAGGGGCTCCTGACGAAGCCCCTACCGAGTAGGACGGGGCGGGCACCGGGCCCGAAAGCACTGGCACGGTGTACCAAATTGGTAGAGTAGGCAACGTTCTACCAGTCTTCAACCCCGAGGTGGCACTGTGCTCGATATCCTTGCCAGCAATACCGTTCTCGTTGTTTTCATTGTGGTGGCGCTTGGCGCTGCCTTCGGGGCGATTCCTTTTGGTCCCCTGAAATTCGGGGCAGCGGGAGCGCTTTTCATCGGTTTGCTTGTCGGTGCGGTGGTTCCGCCCTCCACCTCCCTCCTCGTGCTCCTGCAAGATTTAGGCCTGGGTATTTTCGTTTATATGATCGGCTTGGAAGCCGGGGAAACATTCTTCCAGGAGATTCGCAAACAGCTGGGCCTTATGCTCGCCTCAATTATTGCGATTACGGCCGGTGCGGCGGCCGCGGTGGGACTGGGCGAGCTTCTCGGTTTATTGCGCGGTACTGCGGTGGGTGTTTTCGCCGGTTCGCTCACCTCGACGCCCTCGCTTGCTCTCGCCCAGGAAATGACCGACCCGGATAATCCGGCGGTGGGCTACTCCATTGGTTACCCGGTCGGGGTCACGCTCGCCATTGTCATGGTCGCTATTTTTATTAACCGGGAATGGAAAGCCCGTCATGACCAACTCGATCCGGATGATGTGGAACTGGAACAGGCAACCGTGTACGTGGATCGGGAGATCTCCGCGCAGCAGATGCGGGATATAGCCGGACAACAGGTGCGGTTCGTAGCAATGCGGCGCAATCGCCGTTGGCATATCCTCGATATGGAGCGTGCTCTGGAACCGGGGGATAGGGTTCGTATTTTCGCTTCCCGGGCGGCGCTTTCTGAAGCTATCGAACGCCTGGGTAGCCGGATGCGTCATCGGCGGCTGACTGATCCCTATCTGACGGTGCACCGTTTTACGGTATCCAATCGGGATATTGCTGGGCTCACGGTGGGTTCCCTCCCGCTCTATCGTCGTTTCGAAGCACGGGTGACGGTTATCCGCCGTGCCGATGACGAGATCCTCGCCACCCCGGATACCTACCTGGAAATGGGCGACGTGGTAGAAGTCGCCTTACCTACCTCGCGGGTAGAAGAACTCGAAGAATACTTCGGTGATTCGGTCTCCAGCTCATCCGAACTCGACTGGGTGGCAGCAGCCGGTGGCCTTGCCCTGGGCTTTGCTCTCGGGCTGGTGGAAATTCCGCTGCCGGGTGGTGCGGCATTTTCCCTGGGGGCGGCAGGTGGTCCGCTTGTGGTGGGGCTGATCCTCGGAGCGGTGCACCGCACCGGCCGGGTACCCTGGCAACTCCCGCGCCCCGCGAATCTGACCCTGCGCCAGTTTGGCCTCATGCTTTTCCTCGCCGCGGTGGGCCTCAACTCCGGTTCTGCTTTTGCCTCGACCGTCTTCACAATGGTGGGCTTGAAATCGCTGCTCTTGGCCGCGGCCGTGAGCATTGTCGGGTGCGGAGTCATGATGGCTGCCGCATGGGCGCTTGGTTCCTCGGCCACCCGTTCTTCTGGAGCGGTGGCAGGACTGCTTGGCCAACCGGCCGTGCTTTCCTACGCTACCTCACGTACCACCGATAACCGGGTGATGACCGGTTACGCTACGACCTTCGCGATTGCACTTATCTACAAGATCGTCGTCGTGCCCTTCATGTTCTAGCGGTCCCGGTACGGTGCGGCGTGCCACCGCGACCACGGGTACCGGTTGCAACTGTCGTAACGCCCCGTCGTAGCGCCACCGGTGGCGTCGTCTGGCATAATCTGTAATCGTGCACTTAAAAACCTTGACCATGCGAGGATTCAAATCCTTTGCCACCGCCACCACAGTGCGCTTTGAACCCGGGATTAATGCGGTGGTAGGTCCCAACGGCTCAGGGAAATCCAATGTGGTGGATGCTCTCGCCTGGGTGATGGGCGAACAGGGTGCGAAAACTTTGCGCGGTGGCTCCATGGCGGATGTTATTTTCGCTGGCACGTCGCGCCGTCCCGCGCTCGGACGCGCGGAAGTCTCCCTCACTATCGATAATTCTGATGGTGTGCTCCCCATTGAGTATTCGGAAGTGACGATCACCCGAACCCTCTTCCGTGCCGGCGGTTCCGAATATGCCATTAATGGTACGCCGGCACGCCTCCTTGACGTCCAAGAACTGCTCTCAGATACCGGCATGGGGCGGGAAATGCATGTCATTATCGGGCAGGGCCGCCTCGATGAAGTCCTCACTTCGAGTCCCGACGAGCGCCGCAATATTGTGGAAGAAGCTGCCGGAGTGCTCAAGCACCGTCGCCGTAAAGAAAAAACTCTGCGCAAGCTCGAAGCAATGAAGGGTTCGTTCACGCGGGTGGAGGACCTCACTGCGGAGCTGCGCCGTCAGCTCGGACCGCTCGCCAAACAGGCTGAGGCAGCCCGCCGTGCCCAGATCATTCAAGCAACCGAACGCGACGCGCGGGCTCGTCTCCTCGCGGACGATCTAGCCCAAGCGCAGGCCAGGCTGGAAGCCGGGGCTGCCGAAGACCACCGTACCGCACAGCTGCGTGAAGAAAACCAAGTGGCCCTCACTCAGGCCCGAGCCGCTCTCGCTACGGCAGAAGACCATCACGCGCGCCTCAATCCGCAGCTCTCAGCTCTTCGGGATAGCTCCGAGCGTCTGGCCTCCCTTGAGGAACGATTTCGCGCCATGGACGAACTGGCGCGCGAACGTGAACGCACCCTGAGCACCATGCCGGCACGGGGCGGCCAAGACGACCCGGAGGAGCTCCATGCGCGCGCTGTACGGGCCCGGGCCGAAGAAGAAGAACTTGAGGGGCGCGTTCGCGATGCTCAGGATGCTCTGCGCGCCGTCCTCACCCAGCGGGAGGAAACTGAAACTGCGGAAGCCGTGGCCGAGCGCGCCTATAACGAGGCGAGCCGAGTGCGCGCCGACGCTCGCGAGAACGCCGCACGCCGTGCCGGGAAGGTTTCCGCCGTGCGTTCGCGGCTTGAGGCGCTCGCGGCTGAAGTTGAGCGTGTGGACAAGGATGTGGCGGCCGCGCGCCAGCGCGTGCAGACCACCAGCGTGCAGGTCACGGATCTCGAAGAGGAGCTTGTTGCAACCTCCGCAGGGGACGATACCCTTGCTTCCACCCATGAGGAACATACCCGGGCTCATCTGGCGGCCCGCACTGCCGTGGAAGAGGCGCGCGCGAACGAGGCACGTGCTCGCGAGGAGATGGCGCGTTTACAAGCAATTGTTGATACCCTCGCGCTCTCTTTGGAACCGGAAGATGCCACCGCGTGGGCTATCGAGCACGGCGCAGCGTTGTTGCGTGACCACCTCCACGTGGAACGCGGTTGGGAAAGTGCGGCGGAAAATGCACTGGCGGGAACCGCCGCGGGTGCGGTGGTGGATGACCTCGACAGCGCCGTGGATATTTTGCGTGGCGCCGCGCAGGCGCAGGCCGGGCGCCTCACGCTCACGATTACGGAAGGGAAGAACGACGACGCCGCAGCTGCCGCGCGCGAAGCTGCACTCAGCGCCGCTTTCGAGACGGTGCGCCCGGATCCGGACGCCGCCGTGCATGCATTAGCGGTGGTGAGTTGGTCCGGGACGGGCAGTGACCTGGCTGGCCTCCTCAAGCAGCTCCTAGCTGGCACCGCACTCACCGTTGACCTTGTTACAGCCCGCCTGCTCGTGGCAGCCGGGGCGCCCCGTGCGGTAACAACGAGCGGGGACGTTATCACGGAGTGCACCGCTACCGGGGGAGAAGCCACCGCCGCTGCCACCCTCACCCGCCAAGCTGCCTATCAGGACGCTTCCGAGCAGCTTGATGCCGCCTCCACCGCAGCTGATGAAGCAGCCGTGGCGCTGCGGAAAGCTGAGAGTGCCGAGGAAGAGGCTCGGGCCCGCGCCGAGGCTTCCGGGAGCGAACTGACGGCGCGGGACTCTAATCTGGCTGCCGCAACTGCCCAATTAGGAGCTTTACGCCAAGCCCTCGCTGCGGCCCGTGCCGATGAAGAACGCGCCGTCACACGCGCCGCCTCCTTGCGGGAAGATATTGCCGCCCGGCAGGCAGAGCTAGAAAGTTTCGCGGAGCCCGAAGAAAATGCTACTGAGATTCCCGATGATGGTGAACTGACGCGTCTCTCCCGGAAGCGCGATACCGCGCACGAAGCCGCTGTGGCCGCCCGTAAACAAGAAACGGAGGCTCGATTGGCGCTGCGCACCGCAGAAGAACGTTTCCGAGCGTTGAGCGGACGCGCTGATGCCCTGGATAACCGGGCTCGATTGGCCCGCGAACGTCTTGAACGGGAAGAACGAGCCCGCCAGGTTCGCGCCGAACATGCGGTGCTGGCAGGACAGGTCGCGGCCGCGGCGGTGCGAGCCTTAGCGCACGTACGCAGCCTACGTGCCGAGGTGGCCGAGCAGCGTCGTCGGGTAGAAGAAGAACAACACGGCGCCGAGGGGCAGCTCACGCACCTACGCGAACGCGTCGATCAGCTGCGTACCCGCGAACGCGACCTCGCAGATTCCACCCACGCCCGTGAATTGGCGACTGCCCGTGCCCGCATGGAATACGAACAGCTGGCCACACGTTCCCTCGAAGATTTGGGCATCGATAGTGCCACCCTCGTAGAGGAATTCGGACCGCATATCCAGGTTCCCACCGAGGACGGTGCGGTGCCCTACGTGCGGGCTGAACAGGAACGGCGCCTGGCGACGGCGCAGCGAGCCCTCGCGCGGCTGGGCACCATTAACCCGCTCGCCCTGGAGGAGCACGCCGCGCTGGAAGAACGTCAAAAGTACCTCGCGCAGCAACTTGATGACCTGAAGAAGACCCGAGCCGATCTTCTCGATATTGTGGCGGAGCTTGATGAACAAGTCACCCTCGTCATGAAAGCCGCGCTCAGCGATATTAGCGCCCGTTTCGAGCAGGTCTTTGCTCGCCTCTTCCCGGGTGGGGAAGGGCATCTCATCATCACCGACCCGGAGAACGTGCTGACCACCGGGGTGGAAATCGAAGCGCGGCCACCCGGCAAGCGCGTCAAGCGGCTGTCCTTGCTGTCGGGTGGGGAACGCTCGCTCACCGCCATTGCTTTCCTCGTGGCAATCTTTATGGCGCGTCCCTCCCCGTTCTACGTCATGGACGAAGTAGAAGCAGCCCTCGATGATGTCAATCTGGGGCGCCTTCTCGAGATTTTCCGGGAATTGCAGCGCTCTTCCCAGCTCCTGGTCATCACCCACCAGAAGCGGACAATGGAAATCGCCGATGCTCTGTACGGGGTAGCGATGCGCGAGGACGGGGTTTCCACCGTGGTATCCCAACGCATGTCTGAACTGCGCGAATAGCGAGAGTTACGTTGCAGTTCGGTAACAATTGCGCAAGTGCGCGGGTCGGAGGTAGCCGGCCGCCGCGAAAATTCTCATAATAAGACCGTGCCCCTTATCATCGTTGTTATCGCCATCATTATTGCTGCCGCGGCGCTGGTGTATGCCCTGTCATTCGCGCGGAATTCCGGGAAAAGTACCGGAGCATCCGTCGCGGAATCATTTGACGCATGGCGCTCTGATGAACTGGATATGGACACTTATGACATCGTCCACCACGATACGGCGGTGGACGATATGTTCGAAGCTTTCGCGCACGAATCCGAAGCCTATATCACCTCCGAAACCCTCGATGAGCACTTTGATCGAGCTCGGGAAACGGAGCGTGAACTCTCGGAAACGGTGCGCCGCAATAGTGAGAAACTGCGGGCGCGTATTCCTGCCCCGCCGTTGCGCCGTCGTGCTGAGAGTGCTGTAGAAGATACTCGCACGGAGGCGGACGTTGCTTATGTTTCCACGGGTGTACCGGAAGGAATCCATGTGGCGGATGTCGCCGGGGAGCCGGATGGTGCTCTGGTAGCGGACGTGGTCATTGACGGTGCTGGCGGCCAAAGCTGCACCGTTGATATTGAGGAAAGCGTCGAGGGTGAAGACGCTGAAACGCGCGAACGGCGCAGCGCCTGATAGGTGACCAGCTGGAAAAACCCGGCACCCTCTGCAAGACTGGAGGAGTGGATAATCCTGTAGTTCTTGCACTTGTCATCGCGGGCGTTGTTGCCCTCCTCCTTGTTCCCCTCGTTATTTCCCTGGTGAAGAAGAACCAGCGGCGCGAGGAATTGGAACGTCGGAACATCCCGGTTCTCGAAGGGGATTCCACCGCGGAAACCTCGGAAGGTGCCGATGAAGAAAGCGCCGGAGAAATCTCCGGTGAAACCACCCCGGATATTGTTACGGTTCCGGCGGTTGAACAGCCCGAATCAGTTCCCTCCCGGATGCAGCGTCTACGCGCCCGGCTGGCTCACTCGGGTGGCTTCGGGCAGGCTCTTTTGGCGATTCTTTCCCGCGGGGATCTCTCCGCGGCAGACTGGGAAGAACTGGAAGATACCCTCATCATGGCCGATGTGGGGCTGGATGCCACCACCGAGATTATGGAGGGCCTGCGCTCGCGGGTGAAAATTGAAAGCACCAACGATCCGCAACGGGTCCGTGAGATTTTGCGCGAGGAGCTGCTACGCCACGTTGGTCCAGATATGGATCGCTCCCTCAATCTCACTCGCAGTGAAACGGATTCCGGGGCGGTGCATCCCGCGGCGGTTCTTATGGTGGGTGTGAATGGCACCGGGAAAACCACCACGGTCGGTAAGCTCGCGCGTTTGCTGCGCGCGCAGGGAACCACGGTGCTGCTCGGTGCAGCAGATACTTTCCGCGCGGCCGCAGCCGATCAGTTGGTCACCTGGGGCGATCGAGTGGGCGTTGATGTTGTGCGTTCGGATCGCGAAGGGGCAGATCCGGCCTCCGTCGCTTTTGATGCGGTAGCGCAGGCCGATGCAACCGGTGTGGACGTGATTATCGTGGACACCGCCGGTCGCCTCCAAAATAAGGCCGGACTCATGGATGAGCTCGGAAAAATCAAGCGTGTCATGGAACGCACCACGCCGGTCAATGAAGTTCTCCTTGTTCTGGACGCCACGACGGGACAAAACGGGATGCAGCAGGCCCGTGTTTTCGCGGAGGTGACAGGACTAACCGGGATCGTGCTGACCAAACTGGACGGCACCGCCAAGGGCGGCATTGTTATTTCGGTGCAGCGCGAACTCGGCGTGCCCGTCAAGCTGGTGGGCCTGGGGGAGGGACCGGACGATCTGGCACCCTTCGATCCGGAAGCTTTCGTCGATTCGCTGCTCAGCTAAAGGTATGCATAGCCGAGCCAAGGACATGCATAGCTGAGCTATAGCGCGACGGTGCTGCGGAATAGGTCCACCGCCGCTAGATTCGAGTTTGACGTGCGGTAGCGGGTGAATATGCGCGTTCGCGCCCCCTGCTTTACAATGGAACGAGTTTGTTGACGCGAAGGCTGGCCAGTGTTTAATAATCTTTCCGACCGGATTTCCGGTGCATTCAAGAATCTGCGCTCCAAGGGTGTGCTCACCCAAGCGGATGTAGAAACCACCATTAGCGAGATTCGGCGTGCCCTTTTGGACGCCGACGTCGCGCTTCCCGTGGTGCGCGAGTTCACCGCCGCGGTGCGCGAACGTGCCACCGGTGCGGTACGCTCCCAGGCTCTCAATCCCTCGCAGCAGATCGTCAAAATTGTTAATGACGAACTCATTGAGATTCTCGGCGGGGAAACTCGGGAACTTAATTTCGCGCAGGGGCGCCCCACCGTGGTCATGCTCGCCGGTCTCCAGGGCGCGGGTAAAACCACGCTGGCCGGTAAGCTCGGGCGTTGGTTCGCGCGCGGGGGCCGCAAAGCGCTCCTCGTCGCCTCCGATTTGCAGCGGCCTAATGCCGTGCAGCAGCTTCAGGTGGTGGGTGAGCGTGCCGGGGTAGACGTATGGGCTCCCGAACCCGGTAACGGGGTGGGAGACCCGATCCAGGTGGCGGCTAGCGGTGTAGATTACGCGGCCGCGAACGGCTACGGTGCCGTCGTGGTGGATACCGCCGGACGCTTGGGTATCGACGAGGTCCTCATGCAGCAGGCCGCTGATATTCGGGCTGCCGTTAACCCCGACGAAGTTCTCTTCGTTATCGATGCCATGATCGGTCAGGACGCGGTCGCCACCGCGAAGGCCTTCCAAGACGGAGTGGGCTTCACCGGCGTCGTTATCACCAAGCTCGACGGCGATACCCGCGGCGGCGCGGCGCTCTCGGTGCGTGGCGTGACCGGCAAACCAATCCTTTTCGCCTCCACCGGTGAAAAACTGGAAGATTTCGAACGCTTCCACGCCGACCGCATGGCCTCCCGCATCCTCGATATGGGCGATATTCTCTCCCTCATCGAACGCGCCGAAGCCACCTGGACGCAAGAACAGCAGCGCGAACTTTCCGAGAAAATGAGCGAGGGGGCTTTCGACCTCAATGACTTCCTCGTGCAAATGAACCAAATTAAACGGATGGGTTCGCTCAAGAAACTCATGGGGATGCTGCCCGGCATGGGGCAGTACCGCGAAGCCCTCGAACAGTGGGATGAGTCCTCGATGGGGCGCGTGGAAGCCATTATCCAATCCATGACGCCCACCGAACGCCGCACCCCGAAAATTCTCAACGGTTCGCGCCGCCAGCGCATCGCCCGGGGCTCAGGAACCACCGTCCAGGAAGTCAATCAGCTGGTGCAGCGCTTTGAGGGTGCCGCGAAAATGATGACGCAGATGAGTCGCGGTGGCGGAATTCCGGGTATGCCAGGTATGCCCGGCGTTGGCGGGGGATCACGCAAGCAGAAACGCGCGAAGAAGAATGTTTCGGGCGGTAAGAAGGGACGTTCGGGTAATCCGGCGAAACGCGCCCGCCAGGAAGCCGAAGCAGCGGCGGCACGGCAGCGTGCCGAACGAGGCTCGGCTTTCGGTACGGGGGCCCAGCTTCCCGGCTCCGCTCCAGCGGCGCCCGATATGGCAAGCATGGAAGAGCTCAAGCGCTTCCTTAAGTAACGACGACGGCGCAGCGGGCAGGAGGAATCTTGCCCGCTGCGATGTTTTGGCAGAGTGGTTATTTTTATGAGGTAGCGGCGTCGCCGTTCTTCCCTGTGGTTAAAGCCTCCACCACAATATCCGGAACCGCATCGGAAATACCGCCCAGCGGCACGTAACCTTCCGGAATATCCTCATAGGATCGCGGGTCCTCCAGTGGCTCCACGTGGATGAGGGCGCGGAGGTGAGGCACCGCGGCGCGTAATTCCTCCGCGATATCTTCGGCGAGCTCGTGGCCCTCGCGCACCGTCCACGTGGAGGGGACCAACAAATCAAAATTACAAAACGACTCGCGCCCGGCCACTCGGGTCTGCAGCCCGTGGAAACGTACCTCACGGCGGGTGTGCGAACGTAGAATAGCCACGATTTTTTCGGTATCCGGCTCAGACAGGGCTGCGTCCATGAGTCCCGCGAGTGACTCGCGCAGCAGCTTAACCCCGGTGGCCAGAATATTGACCGCAACGAGGATAGCGACGATGGGATCGAGCAGCGGTTCATCGGTGAGCGCCACCAATCCCACACCCGCGATCACCCCGACGGAAGTGATGACATCCGTGAGGAGGTGTTTACCATCGGCACGCAAGGTGGGCGAACGGTGCTTCGCCCCGGCGCGCAGCAACACGACACCGACAATTCCATTGACTAAGGATGCGAGCGCCACAATGCCCAAGCCCCATCCCAGCGCCGCCAGCGGCTGGGGGTGAATAATGCGGTCAATGGCGGAAAAAATAATAAAACCGGCTGCCGCAAAAATCATGGCCCCTTCCACGGCGGAAGAAAAGTACTCGGCTTTCGAGCGTCCGTAGGTATAGCGTGCATTTGCGGGTTTCGCGGCCGCGGAGAGGGCCAGCACCGCGACCACCGCCGCTGCCAGATTAACTAAGGATTCTGTGGCGTCGGAGAGAAGGCCCACCGAATCGGTGAGCCAGTATCCAGCCGCTTTGAGCGCAATGGTGACGAGGGCGGCCGCAACGGAGAGCCAGGCGTAGCGCACGAGCTTGGAGGTAGGTGCGGGCACAACCGCGGGCGAACCCACGGCGCTAACGGTGCCAACGGTGCAGGCTGCGGTGGCGGGAGCGGGATTATTCACGCCTCCCATCTTGCCAGGCGCGGCGGGGCTTGTCAGGTTGAAACGGCGGGATAGGGGTGCGCGCCGTAGCTGTCCCCCCCCGTCCGCATCGGCACCGCAGCGGAGCGACGGCGTAAGTGATCTCACCGCGCAACGGTGCGATGCCTGTTTCCTCCTCCGGAAAATTCTGGCAGAATAGCTAGATGTACTTGGAGGATGCCGGGTCCCTCTCAACCCGGTATTGTCCGTGTTCACGGATTGCACGGTGCGCGTCCCCCAACCGGCCGGGTAATCCACCCCAATGAGAAAGGATTGACCACAAAAGTGGCAGTCAAAATTCGTTTGAAGCGCATGGGTAAGATCCGTGCGGCCCAGTACCGTATTGTCGTGGCGGATTCTCGCGTCAAGCGTGACGGCAAGGTTATTGAGGAAATCGGTTACTACGATCCCAATACGCAGCCCTCTACCATCCGCATCGATTCTGATCGGGCTCAGTACTGGCTCGGCGTGGGTGCTCAGCCCACCGAAGCCGTGCTCGCGCAGCTTAAGGTGACCGGTGACTGGCAGAAGTTCAAGGGATACAAGGATGGCCAGGAGGGTCGCCTGCGTGTTCCGGAAACGGTGAACGCTGAAGAAGCGCGCGCCGCAGCGGTCAAGAAGGTCCAGGACGACGCTGAAAAGCGCCGCGCTGCCGCCGCTGAAGCAAAGGCGAAGGCCGAAGCGGAAGCCGCAGCTGCTGCCGCCGCTGAAGCTGGGGAAGCCGAAACCGGTGAAGCTACCGAAGCGGAAACCGAGGAAGCCTAATGCTGACGGACGCTCTGGAACACCTGGTCAAGGGAATTGTTGATTACCCGGATGATGTCAACGTCTCGGCATCGCGTAATCGTCGTGGCGAACTTCTGGAAGTTCGGGTGAACCCTGACGATCTCGGTCGGGTGATCGGCCGTGGCGGGCGTACCGCCAAGGCGCTGCGGACCGTCGTCAACGCGCTTTCGGACGAAGGCTCCGTGCGCGTGGACGTTATCGAAACGGACCGTAACTAACGTAGCGGCATACCGGCCCTCAACCTTTCGGGGTTGCGGGCCGGTTTTGTATGAGCCACCACCGTTCCCCACCGTGTGCGGGAACTGAGAGAAGGACACGATGCAACTGACGGTAGCTATTATCGGGGCGCCGCACGGGCTTAAAGGGGAAGTCCGTTTGGACGTTCGCACAGATTCGCCCGCCCGCCGCCTCGCTGTGGGGGCCCAGCTGGAAACAGAACCGGCGGATTTCGGGCCGCTCACCATCACCCGCACTCGAGAATATCGGGGAATTACCTACGCGCTCTTCGCTGAATCCACCACTCGTGACACCGCCGAAGCGCTGCGAGGGGTGCGTCTCGTCGTGGAAACTGATGAGGATGAGCCCGAAGAAGACGCCTATTATGCCCATGAGCTACGCGGTCTGGAAGTCCTCGATCCAGAAGGCTACGAGCTCGGTATTATTACCGGCTTAGAAAACGGCCCCGCCCAGGATATCCTGGTGGTGCGTGAGCCGGATGGCCGGATTACCCGCGTGCCCTTCGTGCGTGAGATCGTGACGGCGGTGGATCTGGATGACCACTGCATCGTGGTTGATGCCCCGGCCGGGCTTTTCTCCGAAGATGATATGATCGTGGTGGAAGGTGATGACCTGGCCGGCGCCCTCAGCGCAGCCGAAGACGAACTCACCTCCGCCGAAGATGCACCCAGCGCGGCCGAAGGCGCCCTTAGCGCTGTCGAAGAAAGTATGACGGAGGAAAACAGCGCTGAGGAAGTGAAGTAATGGCGAGCTTGCGCATTGACCTCGTTTCCGTTTTTCCAGAATTCTTCGACGTGCTCGATTTATCGCTGGTGGGCAAGGCGCGCCGTCGCGGCGTCGTCGATATTCGCACCCACAATCTGCGCGACTGGACCAGCGACATCCACCGCACCGTGGACGATACCCCCATCGGAGGCGGGGCTGGCATGGTCATGAAACCGGATGTTTGGGGTCGTGCTCTCGATGACCTCATCGGCCCGAGCTCTCCGGAAACAATTACTCTCGCGATGCCCACCCCGTCCGGTCGGCCCCTCACTCAGCGCCTCGTGGAAGACCTGGCCACCCGGGAGCGCATCATTATCGCCTGCGGGCGCTATGAGGGAATTGATGCGCGGGTAGCTGAGCACTATCGTGGGCGGGGTGTGCGCGTAGAGGAGTTTTCTCTAGGAGATTATGTTCTCAACGGTGGGGAAGTGGCGGCAGTGGCCCTCGTGGAGGCGGTTACCCGTCTTATTCCCGGGATGGTGGGGAACCCGGAGTCTCTGGTGGAAGAATCGCACGGTGCGGCCGGTCTGCTCGAATACCGTGTCTACACCCGCCCGGTGCGCTGGCGCGAGCTCGAGGTGCCCGCAGTACTGCTCAGCGGCAATCACGGGGCGGTGGCGCGCTACCGTAGAGACGAAGCTCTTACGCGCACCGCTGCGCGCCGTCCCGATATGATCGCGGAGCTAGATACCTCGCAGCTGGACAAATACGACCGGCCGGCGCTCGCGGCGGCGGGCTATGTATGGCGCACCAGTGACGCCCACCCGGTGGCGGTGGATACTGAGGTCCTGGGGGTGGCGGGCGCTGCTGGTTCCGGGGACGGGGTGTCCTCGGGTGAAGTGCTTTCGGGCGGGACGCTCGAGAACGGGGTACTACCGGGCCGCGATGTTCTCAACGGAGCACGGCGGCGCACCGCAACCGAGCTGGCGCAGCTGGCCACCCGCACCTTCCCGGACGCGTGCCCGCGTTATCTTAGGGAAGCGGATATTGCCGCGTTCGCGGCGGCGAATCTTTCCGTGGAGGCTTTCGAAAAATATCTTGCCGACCCACGCTGGATGACGGTGGTAGTGCGTGCCGCGAGCGGAGAGTCGCGCGGGGAATTGCTGGGGTACAGTCTCACGTTGCTTCCCGATAGCGCGGTGGGAATGGGCGGCGACGACGTCGCCGGGCGCGAGGACGGTGCGCCATTCATGCACCTCCCGGAGCGGAAAGGCCCGTTGCTTGAGCTCTCAAAGTTCTACGTGGAGCGCAGCTGGCACGGGAGCGGGGTAGCGGATCTGCTCTGGCGGGCAACGGTGGAGGCGTGCCGAGACAGAATACTTGATGCCGAGGTGGCGTCCGCACCGTACCTGTGGCTCGGAACAAATAAAGACAACCGACGCGCGCAACGATTCTACAAACGGTGCGGTTTCCGAAAGGTAGCAACCCGAGAATTCCGGGTGGGTGAGGTAATCAACTCGGATCTCATTTTTGCCTGTCCGCTGACTGTGGCATAATAGTGGAGTTTCCTCGCTTTCATAATGCGCTGTGCCTGCCGCAGGGGGTCGCGCATCGGCGAGATCTTAACCGATAACAGCGCCCCTGGCCTGCGTGCAGAGGCGGAAAGTGAATGAATAATGCAGACTCTTGATGTAGTTGATGCTTCGCGTTTGCGCGACGATATCCCCGATTTCCGCGCCGGTGACACCGTGCGTGTGAACGTGCGCGTCGTGGAAGGTAACCGCACCCGTACCCAGGCGTTCCAGGGTGTTGTTATTGCCCGCCAGGGTGATGGCCTGCGCGCCACCTTCGATGTCCGCAAGATTTCCTTCGGGGTGGGCGTGGAGCGTAAGTTCCCGGTGCATTCGCCTTCCATCGAATCCATCGAAGTGATTACCCGCGGTCGGGTGCGTCGCGCCAAGCTGTACTACCTGCGTGATCGCCACGGTAAGGCAGCGAAGATTCGCGAACGTCGCACCGATTCCAAGTAAGGAACGGTACGAAGTTCTCGTTCACATATGGACCCGCGCCCCGGTGCGGGTCCATTTTTTATCCGCGCGGATCTTGACCAATAGCCGACGGCAGCCACTAACCGAAGATAACCGCCCATAACCGTGGGCAAGAGCTGGAGTATTCCTGGAGCCCCGCCAAAATAACGTGGCGTGACGGCGCGGATAACCTTAGGTACGTTCACGTGCGCTGGTAGCATGGAATACGCGTATCTTTTATCGAATGCAGGGGCGGAGGGGCGTATGGGCGAGGGCAC
Organism: Actinotignum schaalii FB123-CNA-2; assembly: GCF_000411135.1. Lineage (GTDB taxonomy): Bacteria > Actinomycetota > Actinomycetes > Actinomycetales > Actinomycetaceae > Actinotignum > Actinotignum schaalii_A. Next base: position 1,028,099 of record NZ_KE150262.1, read on the forward strand.
GTCAGGCGGGTCACGGGCGTCGGAGGATGCCTCGCGGTGGCCAGCAGGGCGGACCCACCGGAGCCAGGCCCGAGGCCGCCGGGCAGCTCCCGCACCTGAGGTACAAAACCTGCACGCGGCACCGGGCGTGGATGAGTTACCCGAGCTTGACGACCTCTTTGATGGGGAGGAATCGCAGGCACCGCAAACTGTGGTGAGCGCAGCGGAGCAACCGGCTCCAGAGCCAGAGCCGCAGCCGGTGCCGTGCCCGCCTGAACCACCGGAGTCCAACGAGACAAAAAACGTGTCGGAGGGGCCGGCTAAGATAAGTGCAGCTGAAGCCCGCTTGCGGCTAACGCTCACGGAACAGCTCTCGAACGCGGATGAAGGTCTCTATGCCGATGCTTTGCGAGATGAACTGGCCCGAGCGGAAGCACATGTGAACCACGGAGGAACAACCATGAATACAACGGACGGTCACTCCTCCGCTGCCAATACGGAGCAGCCTCCCTCCTACCCTCCCGAAGTGGCCCCGGTGCGCCCGGAGGCGGACACCCGGGAAGCCCCCGTGCGTAACTCGCGCCTGCGTAGCGTAGTGGAGATGGCGCTCACCGTCGCCGTCGTTCTTCTCGTCTCCGTCATTATCAAAACTTTCTTTATCCAAGCTTTTAATGTGCCCTCCGGTTCTATGGAAACCACGTTGAGTACCGGGGATAAGTTTTTCGTCAACCGGATGGTGACCGATAACGAGGAGCTACGCCGCGGCGATATCGTGGTCTTTGTGGATCCGGGCGGGTGGCTTGATGATGTGGAAGAAAACCGCTCCTGGATTGCTCAAACCGGCACTCGAATCCTGCAAGGTATCGGGCTGCTTCCGGCAGACTCTGGTCACTACCTGGTGAAACGAATTATCGCGAAAGGTGGAGATACTGTCAGTTGCTGCGGGGAAGACGGCCGCGTGCAGGTCAATGGCGTACCGATCACGGAGGAATATCTCAATTACGGGGTGTCGCCCTCCTTACAGAAATTTGAGGTGAAGGTTCCGGAAGGGTACCTGTGGATGATGGGGGATAACCGCGCCAATTCCAAAGATTCGCGGTGGCATCAGCGTGAATCCGGAAACGGATTCGTGCCGGTAGAAAACGTGGTGGGCCGGGCCTGGTACGTTTTCTCACCGTGGAGCCGCCACGGGCGCCTACCTGATATGAGCCATGTTTTCGCCGGTGTCCCCGAACCTGCCGCGCCCGCGGGTGCGCGGGTGGCACTGCCGGACAACCCGGTTGATCCACGCTCCTTATACGCGGCTACGGCGACCCAAACCGGGAACCCTCCTGCTGTGCTCTCCGGGCAGGGTGGGTAGCACCCGTGCAGGAACCTGATCGCACCGTTGAAAAAGAACTGTTGGCTCGGCTCGAGGCACACGGCGGGGGTATTCTCGCTGCCGTGGATGAAGTGGGTCGCGGCGCCATCGCCGGACCGGTCTGTGTCGGTATAGCCCTCCTGGATAGGAGCACCCCGGATGACTTCCCGCTCGGATTAGGCGATTCGAAAATGCTGAGCGCGCACCGGCGGGAAATGATCTACCAGGCGGCCCGCGACTGGCCGCTCGCGGTGGCGGTGGGAAGCGCAGCCGCCAGTGTGGTCGACACGGTGGGAATTATTGAAGCCTTGCGATGTGCGGCTGCGGATGCTCTCGCTCAGCTGGAGAAATCCGGATTACGCCCCGATGCTGTTCTCTTAGACGGAAAACACAATTGGTGGGCCCAGGATTCCCTCTTCGATGCCGAACCGACGGTCCCGCAGCTTCCGGTCACCACCGTGATTAAAGGGGATGCTTCCTGCGCGGGGATCGCCGCAGCATCCGTCGTCGCGAAAGTTGAGCGAGACCGCTATATGGAGGCACTCGCAAAAGAATTCCCCGATTACGATTGGGAACATAATAAAGGGTACGGTACGCGTGCTCACCTCGATGCTATCGCGCAGGTGGGGCCGAGCCCGTATCATCGAACGTCGTGGCATTTGCCCGCGGTAAGGAGTGAATAATGAGCGAGATTGACGGCTACGAAGCCGAATTGGAACTCGCGTTATATCGCGAGTACCGCGATGTTGTGAAGATTTTCCGCTACGTGGTGGAAACCGAACGGCGTTTTTACTTGGCCAATGACGTAGACGTGAAAGTACGATCCTCGACTGCAGGTGACGTGTTTTTCGAGGTGAACCTGAGCGATGCGTGGGTGTGGGATATCTACCGCACATCCCGTTTCATTCGTTCGGTACGGGTGGTGACTTTTAAAGACGTCAATATCGAAGAGCTCAACCAAACCGATATTACTCGGGAACTTGATCTTCCTGGTTCCTCGCTTTAATCGGGAGAATGTTGCGTCGTGAGCTCTAGCGAAGCTTACGTTTATCCACAGGTATCTGAAACGACGACGCTATCCCCAGCCGCGCACCGCACGAGCCACCATTGGTAATATCCGCGTCACACTAGGGGCATGTACCAGTGTGAAACTTTGCATGCCACCATTGCTCGCAACGAGCTCGCCCCACTTCCTCCTTCCGCCACCACCCGGGAGGTAGGCGAGTGGGGAGAAAACGTGGCCGCCGCATATGTGCGGGAGCACGGCTACCACGTGCTGGCCCAGAATTGGAGATGCCGATGCGGGGAAATTGACCTGGTATGCCGCGAAGAGCCCAGCGGCGCACTGGTTGCGGTTGAGGTGAAAACCCGCCGCGGGCGGAATACGGTTCCCGCTCCTCTGGCCGTTAGTACCGAAAAATATCGCAGGCTTCGCCATCTTCTGGCGCAGTGGCTCCACGTAGAAGGTGGAACCTACCCCGCACTCGCGGTGGATATCGTGGCCGTGAATGTGCCTACCTCCGGTCCCGTCACTATCGACCATCTGCGGAACGCCTCATGATTGGCACCTCCCATACCGTCTCTATCCTCGGTGTTCGGGGCATGCCTATCCGGGTGGAAGTAGCGCTCCTTTCGGGACTGCCCAATTTCACTATCGTTGGCCTGCCCGATGCTGCGGTGAGCGAATCACGCGAACGCATCCGAGCCGCTTTCGCCGCGGCTCGGATCCCATTCCCGGCCGGGCGCGTCACTGTGAACTTGTCTCCGGCAGATACCCCGAAAGTCGGTACCGCTTTCGATGTGGCGATCGCTGCCGCCATCCTCGCTGCGCAGGCCCATTCCCACGTGCCGCCCGGAAGCGTCTTCCTAGGCGAATTAGGGCTGGACGGATCGGTGCGCCCGGTGCGGGGAGTATTACCGTGCGTGCTGGGCGCCGCTCACCATGGCTTCCAGCACGCCATTGTTCCGCACGGTTGCGGAGCCGAAGCTGCGCTGGCCCAGATCCAAGTGGGAGAAATCTGGCATATCACCCAAATAGCGCAGCGCCTGGGGGTTGCTAGTGATCCCGTGCCGCCACCGCCACCCGTGCCGGTATCCCCACCCCGCACCGGCAGCGATAGTGGCGACCTCGCTGAGGTACGGGGCCAATACCTGGCCCGCCACGCCTTGGAAATAGCAGCCGCGGGCGGCCACCACCTTCTCATGATCGGGGCACCCGGCGTGGGTAAATCCATGCTGGCCACCCGGCTACCGGGAATTATGCCTCCCCTCACCCGCGCACAGGCGGTTGAAAGCGCCAGCATTCGCTCCATCGTCGGGCAATTTGAGGAGATCACCACCCGGCCTCCCTACGTGGCGCCTCACCACACTTCAAGCGCCACCGCGCTGGTGGGAGGAGGCAGCCGGCCCCGCCCCGGAGCGATCTCCCTCGCGCACCACGGTGTACTTTTCCTCGATGAACTTCCCGAATTCACCACCAGAGCCATCCAGTCCCTCCGCGAACCCATGGAATCGGGAGAAGTACATATTCACCGCGCCCAAGGCTCGGTATGCTTCCCGGCCCGTTTCCAACTGGTAGGAGCAGGAAACCCGTGCAGGTGCGGCAGGCTACTTGATTCCCCAACCTCCTGCACCTGTTCGGGGGCAGACCGCGCCCACTACCAGCACCGCATCGGAGGCCCGCTCCGGGATCGCATCGATCTTATGGTTAATCTGCCCAGGCCTAGTCGGGCTGAATTAGCCGCGGGCAACAGCGGGGATAGTAGCGAAACGGTCGCCGCGCGAGTGCGTGAAGCACGTGAACGCCAACACCACCGCTTCCGGGGCGAAACCTGGGATATCAACGCGGCGATACCAGGTACCTGGCTCCGTGCGCATACCCAGTTAGCACCCAGTTCAAGCGCGAGCCTGGGTGAGGCTCTCACCCGCGGTCTCATCAGCATGCGGGCCGCGGATAAAATCCTGCGAGTTGCCTGGACCCTTGCAGATCTAGCAGGCCATACACAGCCCACCACCGACGACGTTGCCGGGGCATTTGCCCTGCGCGGAAAAGGAAATTCTAGTTATGACAGAGGATAAAACACCATGGACCGGCAGCGAAATAACCGGAGCTGCCGGCGTAACACAAACCGCCACGGAAACGTCCGACACAGTAGCGGCTCACCCGGGAATTACCAGCACGAAAAACACGAGCACGCAAGAAGAAACCGCAGCAATGGCATGGACACGCTTGGCCGAAGGGGAGGACTACCATGCCGTTGCGCTCACCGAACATCTCGGTTACGCCGGAGCTCTGGATTGGTTGGAAGAAATACGCGCGGGTGCCCCGATTCCTGAATCGCTGCGCGCAGCCACTGCTCGCTGGAGTGCCCGCTACGATGCACAGGGCTTTGCGCGCGACCGTGAACTACTTAACCGAGGTTACGGCTTCACCTACCCGGGTAGCCCCACCTGGCCGCGATCCTTAGCACAGCTCGGGGAACAACGTCCGCTGGGACTATGGTGGAAAGGAAATATTGCGGCGCTGGATCGCCCCACGCTCGCGATGGTGGGCTCCCGCGCCGCTACCGACTATGGCGAAAAGATCGCCACCGATTTCAGTTACGAACTTGCTGAACGCGGTGCTCTTATTGTTTCCGGGGGAGCCATTGGTATTGATGCGGCTGCTCACCGTGGCGCTATACTCGCGAACGCTCCGACCGCGGTGGTCTTTGCCAGCGGGATCAACCGGCCCTATCCTAAAGTCCACCAGGAACTCTTCGCGCGGATTCTTGATACTGGCGGGCTTGCCCTTTCCGAAACTGCTCCGGGCAATGCCCCTCACCGGCACCGTTTTCTGGCCCGGAACCGGATCATTGCCGGCCTATCACGTGCCGTTGTTGTTATTGAAGCTCCCTATAGGTCGGGCGCCATTAATACCGCGGGGCACGCACATACTTACGGCATCCCGGTCGGGGCAGTGCCCGGATCCATTTACGCGATGTGTTCAACGGGCTGCCATCGGCTGCTGCGAGAAGGAGCGGTGTGTATTACCGGGGTGGAAGATATTGTGGAATTGCTCGGCTTTAGCGCCGGCCAGCAATTTGTCCAAGATCGCGCGCGGGTGGCGGAGGGGAACACCACGGCTGCTCACCGCGGCGCATCGGCCAGCCGAACGGTTACTCACGCGCTTGCCGGCGGGGTGCAATTAGGGCTCGGGCTAACTGTTACCGATCCGCTTGCCGGGGATCCCCGGGCGGTGCGGGTGCGCGACGCGCTACCGGCTCGCAACTACCAGCCCCTGGATAAAATAGCGCAGACCGCGGGAATGGGATTTACCGAAGTGATGGCGGCCCTCGGGAAACTTGAGATAGCAGGAATTGCGGAGAGCCGGGGAGGGAAGTGGCGCCTGACGCCCCAGGCTCGGGAGTCGAGCCGACAGCGGGCCACCTAAGGCTCGCATAAACTGGGGAGTATGCGAGTAGCAGATATTTTGGACCGTTATGAGCGAGAACTGCGGCTGCGCCGCGGATACTCCGAACATACGATCCGCGCCTATCTACACGAGGTGGTGTCTCTCCTCGCTTTCCTTCACGAGCTATCTACCGGAAACAAGCCGGCGGATCAGGACTCATCCGATCTTGATATTGATCTCGAACACCTGGATCTCGCTGATTTGCGGGCCTGGCTAGCCCATTCACGCGAACACGGGAGTGCCCTAGCCTCAATGGCTCGGCAATCTGCTGCAATACGTACTTTTAGTTCCTGGGCATACCGATGCGGCTATACCGCTTCGGATGCGGCAGCACGGTTGAAATCACCTCGGGTCACCAACGAGCTCCCGCATGTTCTCAATGAGCACCAGGCCCAACAGTTGCTTAACAACGCGAAAAGCCATGCGGTCGAGAGCGGAGAAGCTCTCGCCTACCGGGACTGGGCGGCCCTCGAGCTCATGTACGCGGCTGGTTTGCGTGTGAGCGAAGTCTGTTCTCTGGATATTGACCAGGTTCGCCCTGATTTGACGGTGCGCGTCGTCGGAAAAGGAAATAAGGAACGTGTGGTCCCGTACGGGGTGCCGGCTATGCGGGCCGTGCAGGAATACCTGCCCGCGCGTGCCGCTCTTATGAAAGAACCGACCAGGGCTCTCTTTTTGGGGGCACAAGGCAGGCGTCTCAACCCGCGTTCGCTGCGTGACGTCGTGCACCGGGCTGCCAGCCGTGCGGGAGTACCCGATATTACCCCTCACGATTTACGCCATTCCGCAGCCACGCATCTTCTTAACGGTGGCTCAGACTTGCGCAGCGTTCAAGAGATCCTCGGTCACTCATCCCTGCAAACCACGCAGCGCTACACTCACGTCAGCGCCGACAGGCTCCGGGCTGCTTTCGCCCAAGCCCACCCTCGGGCCTAAAGAAGTATCGCAGGAGTATTACTGAAGCGTCACTGGTATCAGGGATAAAGACGGATCTCACGCCGGTAGAGGAGCGAAAGCGGGTCAATATAGGTTTTCCCGCGCCGTGCACCCCAGTGCAAAACATCGCCGGGGAAGCGTCCGCCATCCTCATGGCCGGCCAGTAATGTCCCAATCACCATTCCGGTGCTCACGGTATCCCCGCGCCGTACCTGTGGTTCGACCGGTTCGTAAGTGGTGCGCAGGCCATTGGCGTGTTCAATAGAAATAACGGGGCGGTCCGCGAGCATCCCGGCATAGACCACGGTGCCCGTGCCAGCGGCAAGGACGGGGCTGCCTGCTGGGAGCTCCACATCCACTCCGCGATGCCCGGGTAGCCAATTGTGCTTCGGTGGATCAAAGGGGCGAGTGACCACAGGTTCGCTACCGGTGGGGGAGCGGAAGCCAGTAGTGCGGGGAAGCGAGGACGTTGTATAGGTTGTATTCCTGGCACTCGTCATGCGCGCGGATGCCAGCGGTGCCTTTGGCTTACTTTCCGTTGCCGAAGCTGCGGCCTGCGTGGGAGTGTTTTCCGACGACGGCGCTACTGTGCCAGATGCTGATTGCGAAATGAGGCTCGCTACCAGGGTGAGAGCCGCGCCTGCCGCGGCCAAGCAGCGTGCCACGATCATGCGCCTCGCACGGGAGGAGGAGCGCACGGTGGCCCGAGCACGGGTACTGGTGCCCGGGCCACAGCGCATACCGGGGAATCGAGTCGCAAAAATCCTGAGAGTCTTCATAGGGCTGAGCATTCCCTGACTAGAGCTCACCCGCCAGCGGGCTTCTTCATGCTGTGGATAGTTCATACGTATCCGCAGCCTGTGGATGGCTCTGGCCTTTATCTGGGCGCTCGCTCGGGTTTTGCGCTGTTATCCGCGGTTTTTGCCTTTCAGGCGCATCGTTTCCCGACGCCCGCGGGTATTCTCTTTCGAAGCGTACCGATCCTGGCTCCGCGCCGTTCGCGCATCGCTGCGGCAACGTAACCGCTCCGCCTCCGCCATCATCCGCAGATAGCGGTCTAGCCGGTCCGCATCCAAAGACCCGCTCGCACAGGCCTCACGCACCGCACACCCCGGCTCACGCCCGTGGCTACAATTCGCGAAATGGCACGATGCAGCCAAGTTGTGAATATCCGCGAAGGTATCCGCAATAGCCTCCGTGTCCATCGTGGCTCCCAAAGCGCGTACTCCGGGGGTATCGATGACCGCGAAGTTTTCTCCGCAGACCAGCTGACGCCCAGTGGTGGTGTGCCGACCCTTATGGTCACTTTCGCGCACCGCTCCCACAGTCTGGGTAGCTCCTAGCAAAGTATTGGTGAGGGTGGATTTCCCCGCGCCGGAGCGCCCCACCACCACGACCGTGCCGGAGAGGCGCTCAACGAGCCGCGCCACGTCCGCAGCTGAGCGTGCGTCAAGCGCAAGCACTTCCTCGCATCCCTCACCCAGTTCCTGAAGATCTGCCGGGTTTGCCAGGTCCGCCTTCGTGAGCACCACCCAGGGACGTGCCCCGCTCGCGTGGGCCAGGGCCACGAAACGTTCGATACGCCCGCGACTGGCTGCTGGCACCACGGGTTCCACAATGAGAACCACATCAATATTCGCGCAGATAGGTTGCTCGAGAGCGGTACGGCCCACCGACGGGCGGGTGAGGTAGGTACGGCGCGGCAAAATGTCGAGAATATGCCCGGCATCATCCACGCCTACCCAGTCACCCACCACCGGCGGCCAGGATGCACTATCCCGGCAGTGTCCCGGAATGTCGAGGTCAATGCGCGACGGCGCCCCGTCCGGCGCACCGCCACCATCAACGAGGAGCACCTCAACGGCGCCGCGATGTACCGCGGCAATCCGCCCTCCATGTACGCAGGTGCCGCCGCCAAGGTTCATTTCCGCGACTTTCAGGTAGGCTGCCCAGCGTTCATCAAAGCCCAGAAAACTCATACAACATCCCTTCGCATACCCGAACGCAGCCGAGCCACCGCATGGCGGGTCGCTATCACACCAATACCGGCCCAGAGCGCCGCAACCGCAATATCACGGACTATCAGCCACCCGGCCGGCTCAGCGATACCGGCAATGGTTCCCGAGAGGGGGACCGCATTCGCCAGTACTACCAGCACGGGCGGATAGTAATCGAGGGGCACAATCACCCCGGTGAACACCGGCAGGAACGTCGCGAGCAGTGTCGCCCCCAGATACGGATCGGGCAGATCCACCCCGATCCCGGCCGCCGCTACTCCGAGCAACATCCCGCAGACCAAGGCCGCGCACGCCAGGAGCGTCACTCGCCCCAGCAGCGCGGCATCTTTGTCCGGGGAGAGCAGGAAGACGGCGCCGATGGCGGCAATACCGGTGGAGACCGCCAAGATACATGGAACGGTAGCCACCGCCACCCAGTACACCACGTCGAAGCGACGGCGCAGGTGAACTTCCTGGAAGATCCCCAGTGCCCGGTCGGTTGCCACCGCGCTGACCACTCCGGAGGCCACCGAGGTGGCCAAGGCAACCAGCGCCGCGGCATAGCCGGTGCGCACCAGGTCCGGGGTTCCCACGTCATTGCCGAGCACCACATCAAAAAGCACGTCGAGGAGCGGAAGCACCAGGAGGGTGGTCACCGCCGTCCCCACCGTCGCAAAAGTCACCGAGGATGCCCAGGAGACCCTGATAATCGAGCGATAGCGCGTCAGCATCACATCACCTCCAAGGTCCCGGAGCGGGTAGCACGGCGCAGCGCCGCGCGCCCCGCCACACCCGCCACCGCGAGCCACGTACCCAGCACGACCGCCCAGATCACCACGTCACTCCAGGTAATTACCTCCCCGAAGAGCAGGGAAGTGGGCATCGAGAGGGGTACGAAAAGGGAGAGATAAGCCAACCACGCAGGTGGCGCCGTCGTCGTAAAAAGAATCCCGGAAGCTAAAAACATCGGAACTAGAAGCAGACCTTCGTAACTAATCGCGTTCGGGGTGAGCACGAAAAGCGCGGCGATGACGAAGGAAACGCTCAGGCAACCCAGCCACAACAGAAGAACGCCGCACGCAAATCCCCAGGACGGTGCGGTGAAGGTGACCGAAGCGGAGCACAGAGCCCACGTCACCCAGGCCACCGGGAATGCCGCCAGCCCGAAGGAACCGGCCGAAGCAACGACTGCCGCCACGCTCCGTAGCGCTCCGATCGGAGCACTCACCAGGTAGACGAGGGTGCCTTTGTAACGCTCGAAACCAATAATTCCGGCCGCGCAGGTGGCCGTGGTCCACATGCCGATAATCCCGGCACGCACCCACCCCTGCGTCGCGCTCATAGCACCGAAAGCTCGGAAACTCAGGAATTGCACCAGCGCGGTGGCGAGCGTCGTCGTCACCATGAGCTGGATGAAATAGGGGACAGACACAAATTGGCGCACGTGAAAAGCGCTCATACGTAACTGCCGGATCACCGCGCCAACCCATCTGCCAGCGCCAGATACGTTTCCTCCAGCGATGCCGGGCGGGTAACCAGGTCCTCCGGCTCGTGCCCGAGAAGTGCCACCAGGCGTTCGGCTTGCGCACCGGAGCGCGCATCCCAGTAGATCGTGACCGCCCAGTTTCCCGCGCGCGGACGGCGAATAATCACTGCTTCGGGGAATTCGGCTTCGAGGCTCGCGAAAATATCTGCCTTGCGCGCCCCCAGCGTGAAGGTTGTGGTTGCACCCACCCCGGCATAGTCCGCAATATCGCGCACACTGCCGCGAACCGCGATTTTTCCTGCGCCGATGACGGTGATGATATCCGCCAGTTCTTCCACCTCCGGCATGGAATGCGAGGTGAGGAGCACGGCGGTGCCGCCGGCGGCAACGTCGCGGATAATATCGCGCACCGTTAGCGCGACGTCAGGGTCCAGCCCCGTGGTCGGTTCGTCAAGAAGGAGGAGTGGCGGGGCACCCAATAAGGCGCGCGCCAGGTGGAGACGCTGGCGCATACCGCGCGAAAACTGCCCCACCTTGGCCCCGGCAGAATCGGTGAGCTTGACACGCTCAAGAACATCATTGACGGCGCCGCGCCGCTGCCCGTTCGCCACCCCTTGCAAGTCGGCGAAATAAAGGAGATTATCGCGCGCCGTAGCCCGGGGATAAAACCCAAGGTCGCCGCCTAGCACCAGACCCAGGCGCGAGCGCGCCTTCTCCGGATGGCGCACCGCGTCAATCCCCGCGATCCGGACCTGCCCCGACGTGGGAGCCAGCAAGGTGGCGCACATCCGCACCGTTGTGGTTTTCCCGGCCCCGTTCGGACCGAGCAAGGCATGCACCTGGCCTGCCTGCACCTGGAGAGACACATCTTCAACTGCAACAAATTTTTCTTTCCCGAAAACGCGCCGCACATGGGCAACGTCGAGGACGGGAATATGAGGATCTATCAAAATCCGTACCCTTTCGAGCCAATTAAATCGGTCTCTGAAACTGAACATAATTCTTCAGCTTTTTCTGCGCTACCCATTTTGACTAGGGAAGCAATTCCTATTTCGCGAACCATTCGTATGCCCGAAACTCCACCAATGCAATAGTTGTGCCAGAACGCTTCACGTGCTGTCTCCAGAGCTTTTTCGTACTCACCGTTAAGGAACAGCGAGTAGGCATATTCACCCAAAGCCTCGGAAAGATAGTCATAAGCTCCGTTACGTGCATCGTCGACGTTGCGAGAGAGAATTTGGCACGCTCCCGCATAGTTTCCAGAGGAAACTTCAATCTGTGCTCGATTAATTGCAATTTGACTGCGGTAACGAACACCTCTCGAGTACGTGTCCGTGTCGCTTATCCGGAATTCATTATTGAGGAGTGTTAGCTTTTCTTCGGCTTGGGATAAGGAAACGCTTTCGTTCCCTGTATCCAAATCGATATCAGCCAGAGCCTTAAGGTTGGCGAGCAGCGCAAGGTCAAGCTGTGTTTTCGCGCTGGGTTCAGCTTCATTTAGTTTATTGGCACATGCGTTAAGCCGCTGCATTGCTTTTTCAGGCGAGTGCATCCGCTTGATTTCGAAAGCTGCGGCACGGTGTTCAGCTCCGTATTTGTCGTTAATGTTGGTGGATAGTTCACTCGCCCGCTCGAAAAGTTGGAGAGAGATCGGATTTTCCATTGCCGCAGCAACTGTTCCCGCATTAATAAGGCACGGGTAGGGTGCATTAGATATCAGTTTTTCTATGTTTACGTCTACCCATTGGGCAACTGCTGAGTAGCTCCCCGTGAAGAGGATCAGTACATCAATGAAATCAGCGAGAAGCTCTATGGTTGTATTAGTAAGTATCTGACTGATGGCTTCATCGGTGAAGGGATCTTCAAACGCGGCCTCTTTTAGATGCTCCCGATAGAAAATCGCCGGGTCAGCAAATTTCCGCACACCCAGATCTGTAACGAAATATGGCGCAGCAACGGATCGACTAGCAGGTTTAGGATGCCCGAGTAAAACCGCTTGTGTAAGGTTTACTCGCTCCCAAAAAGCGGGTGAAACCGGAGCTCCCTCCAGTGCACTGATTAGCTTCGACAAAAACGAAGCGTAATATTTATTACTCATGGGTACTCCTAGTTTCACCCGCCAATTGTTGTGTTACAGATGCAGCTTTAGAGTGGCTGTGGACCGTGCCGCCAACTCATCATCAGGTCTGCAAAAACGCGCCCTTGTGACTTCTCCAAGCGAGTTGTGATTTCAAGTGCTTTATCCAATGTGCTCACCACCTTCCTTTGTGTCTGGAACAACGTCGTCAGTATCGCTTTGCGATTTCTTTACTGTATTGATTGAAAGTCGGTGACGCAAGATGAATTTAAATCGAATTTGTGTGATGTGATCCACCACAGATTGTCATTAGTGTGTATAGAGGTTGATACTTGCATCAAAAGTCTTTACGGACCGCTGCGGCTTTCATTCTTGGCAGCATTTGTGTAAATTATCTTCGCTTGATCCGGTAAGAGAACCAATGCGCTTCCCTGACCTTCCCCGGTGTGTAAGAGTTCGGATTCTCGTGAGGTAACCAGTTCTTCTACGGGCCATTCACATTCTTTATCGGTGTACTATCGTAAAGTCCTCATGCCCGCTGTGGGCATCAACGATGTCAGCCTTATATTCGGTACTTATCGTGAGCCGGGGAAATATCGTGGGTGTCATGATCGCTATGAAGAACCGGCTTGCGTGTCGAGCGGGTATTGTGAATTGCCCGGTTGAGGACCTGTAATGGCCGTGTGTGGGTGATCGTCGAATCCGAGAGTGTCTACTCGGTAAAGTTGCGGGAGAACACGTCCGTTAAGGGTGCCGTCTACGCGAAACCGGGGCGTTTTCGCGTGCAAGGTTACTAACCTACAACCGGTCGAGTTTTGGATTGGTCGATGTTAAATAATCGTAGAGATGTGTAGCTATTCGCGGAGTTGTTCGTGACTAACGCTGTGTACTTTGACTCAAGGTAAGGGCACCTGCGCAGTACTCCCGCGAAAATCACATCCGCGCGCCGTTCCCCGTTTTTCCGGGTGGGGTAATATGTACAGGCGGCCGGTTATCTCCGGTCGTAATACGCGTGCCCGCATAAGAGGGTCGCGGATCGGTCCCGGCACGGGCTACCCAGTGGGTGGCGCATATGGGAACCGCGGTTCGTGGGCACCAGGGCGCGGCGGCAATTCCGCCGTCGTGCAAGAACCGATACCGCGCCATCGTAATGATGGCGCCTGAGAAAGGACGCCGCATGGCTGTCGTCACCATGAGCCAGCTGCTGGAAGCTGGTGTGCACTTCGGGCATCAGACCCGCCGTTGGAACCCGAAGATGAAGCGTTACATCCTCACGGATCGTAACTCGATTTACATTATTGACCTGCGCAAGACGGTCGCCGATATCGACCGCACCTACGATTTCGTTAAGGAAACCGTGGCGCACGGCGGAAATATCCTCTTTGTGGGCACCAAGAAGCAGGCGCAGGAAGCTGTGAAGGAACAGGCCGAACGCACCGGGATGCCCTACGTGAACGAGCGTTGGCTGGGCGGCATGCTCACCAACTTCCAGACCGTTGCCAAGCGCATTGAGCGCCTCAAGGAACTCGAGCAGATGGACTTCGAAGACGTCGCCGGCTCGGGCCTGACCAAGAAGGAACTCCTCATGCTGTCCCGTGAAAAGGACAAGCTGGAGAAGACCCTCGGCGGTCTGCGTGATATGCACCGTCTTCCCTCTGCCGTGTGGGTTGTGGACACCAACAAGGAACACCTCGCGGTCTCCGAAGCTAATAAGCTCAACATTCCGGTGGTTGCCATCCTGGACACCAACTGCGATCCGGATGAAGTTGCCTACCCGATTCCGGGTAACGACGACGCCATCGGCGCCGTTGGGCTGCTCACCCGCGTCATCGGTGATGCGGTAGCCGAAGGCCTCCTGGCTCGCGGCGCCGGCAAGAACGCCACCGAAGATGCGATGCCCGAGTGGGAACGTGAAGTTCTCGCAGCCGGGGAAGCTACTGAAGAAGCCACTCCCGCCGCGGAAGCTGAAGCTGCTCCGGCCGAAGTGACCGAATCTGAAGAAAACAAGTCCGAAGAAGCTGACGCCCAGGCCTAAGCCTGAGCGCTACAAGTGAGGAGTGAAGCATGGCTAATTACACAGCCGCCGATGTGAAGGCGCTGCGTGACAAGACCGGCGCCGGCATGATGGACGCCAAGAAGGCTCTCGACGAAGCCCAGGGGGATTCCGCCAAGGCCGAAGAGATCCTGCGCGTCAAGGGCATGAAGTCCGCCGCCAAGCGTTCGGACCGCACCGCTGCGAACGGCCTGGTGGCCTCGCATGTATCCGATACTGCTGCCGGCCAGCGTGGCATTCTCGTGGAGATCAACGCCGAAACCGATTTCGTGGCCAAGAATGAGAAGTTCATCGGTATGGCCGATGAGATTCTCACCGCCGCTGTGGATTCCGGTGCCGATAGCGTGGAAGCGCTGCTCGCCGCCAAGCTGGGCGATGGCACCGTTGCGGATCGCATCACCGCCATGACCGCGGTTATCGGCGAAAAGATGGAAGTCTCCCACGTTGAGGTCCTCGAGGGCGAGCACGTGGAAGCTTATATGCACCGCACCAACCCCGACCTGCCCCCGCAGGTGGGCGTGCTGGTGGCCACCGATGCCAAGGCTGCCGAAGTTGCGCATGACATCGCCGTGCACATCGCCGCGCTCGATCCGAAGTACCTCTCCATTGAGGATGTTCCGGCCGACGTGGTGGAAACTGAGAAGCGCATCGCCACCGAGACGACCATCGCTGAAGGCAAGCCGGAAAAGGCCGTGCCGAAGATCGTGGAAGGCCGCATGCACGGCTTCTACAAGCAGGTCGTTCTCGAGGAGCAGGGCTACGCCCGCGAGCCGAAGACCCCGGTCAAGACCATCGTGTCCCAGACCGGTGGCAAGGTGACCGGTTTCAAGCGCCTGCGCGTCGGTTCGCACGCTGAGTAAGTTCATGCGCGTGCCGGGACGTAGTTTCCGGTTGCCGGGAGCTTAGCTTTCGGTTGCGAGAACACTAAACGCCGGAGGGCGGGATGTACGAGAGTACGTCCCGCCCTCCGTTGTATGTAGCGCCGGCGCTTTGAGTGCAGGTGCGGCGCGATTGATGGGCGCCGGTGCGGGGCGATGTGTGCGCAGTGATGCGCGCCGTTAGTACGACGACGGAGCCCCGCGTGCCGCGGGGCGGGGCTACCCGACGTACGCTCCGTACCGAACTTTAGGATACGAGGACTTCAGTGGGTTCCGAATCCAAATAATCTTGCGATATGGTTGAAATGTATACTGTACCAGTCCAGAGCCGGGGTGCTTAATATTTGGAATATAAGGTGTAGACATGAATATTCTTTGAGAATAATATGCAATCGGAATGTATTTCAGCAGTTGTAAACTGAAGGAAATATTCGTCATGGTTGCACGCGTCTCGGGGGAGCTCATTTTGTCCAAGCATATCCGTGTTGTTCTAACTATTCTCCTTGCTGTGGGGTTCATCGGATTTAGCGCCGCTCCTGCCTCCGCAGATCCGACCGATGTTCCGATTAACGTGGGCAGTGACGCCTACGCAATTGATAATGCGGGGCAGATTACCAGCGAGAGCGAGTTTCTTTACGACTCCTCCAAGGGCGATACCGCCGCCGATGCCTATCAAATCGCCTACCGCGGCACCCTCGATATGACGAAGGTTTGGCAACTCTATAGTTTCTTCAAGAAGATGTGGCTGTGGAGAAACGACGATGACCAGGCACGCTACGCCGCCAAAACCTTCAGCGGGGAGTGGGATATTTCCTTCACCGTTGATCCCACGGTGGTCTCCTCAAATCCGGACTTCGTGAGCTGCGAGGCTGTGCAGTCCGAAATGGATAGGCAGAATGCTCCCTCCAAGTTTGGCGAGATCATGCGCTGCGAAACTGCGGCATACGATGCCACCACCGGCAAGTTCACCGCTCACTTTGGACTGCATCACGCGGATGGCAACAAGGTGACGGGCGCAGATCTCGATAAGCCGGAATACCAGCCCGCTAAACTTGTTCTCACCACCCCGGCGCACGCCTTCTACGTTCCACAGTCCAAGTTTGAGGCCGGCAAGACCTTCAAGATGGTGGAGCCCACCGTCCGTGGCAACATGACGATGGACTACTTCTACTTTGGCATGCCACTGCGTTTCAACGACACTTCGGATCCGGTGACCTTGACGATGGTTGCTACCAACGATGCCACCTTCACTTTCGCCAGTCGGGATCCTGAACGTCAGCTCCCTGAGAGCGTCACCAAACTTGTGCCGGAGCGTGTGACTAAGTTGCGTGACGGTGCACAGGTGACCCCGCCCGCCCTCGCGCAGACAAGCGTTATCGATGGCCAAGGTACCTGGACCTTTGACGCATGGGAACCCGCTGAGGCAACTGTGGCCGGAAGTGACCTCAACTTCGTTGGTTACTGGAAGTACGCGGTGAACCCCGACGCGGTCTTCACCGCAACGTACAAATATGTGGCGGTTGATGGCTCTGCGCTCCCCGACGAAGTGATGGCCACCTTGCCGAATTCGGAGCAGGTTACTCAGGGCTCGACAGTCACACCGCCAACTCCGGCGCAAACAGAGTTCACAAGTGCCACTCGTACTGAGAGTGCGGATGTGGCCACAACGTGGAAGTTTGATGGGTGGGAACCCACGAGCGCGGTTGTTGATGGCGCGGACCTGAGCTTCACGGGCACCTGGACGAAGACGGTTGTGGAAACACCGCTACCGCCCAATCCGGAGCCCGAACCGGAACCGGAGCCCACAACGGAGCCGGAACCCGATCCGACGTGTGATCCAACAGTTGAGCCAACGGTTGATCCGACGGATACTCCCAGCACGGATCCCTCGCCCCGTCCATCGACGGAGCCCTCACACACGCCGACGGTCGCTCCAACACCGGAGCCGGCACCCACCTCCGCGCCGCAGCCCACGGTGCCAGCGCCCGTGGCGCCCACGGCTGCTCCCACGATCTCCCCAACGGTCGCACCAACGGCTAAGCCCGCGCCAGTAGCACAAGAACTGTCAAAGACCGGGCAGTCCGCGACCCCGTTTGCGCTCGCTGCCGGAGTTCTTATGCTTGCCGGAGTCGTGATTCTCGGCTTGCGCCGTCGCTCTCACTAAAACACCCGAACGACGCAAGAAACGCAAGCTTAAAGATAGGAATAACAACGTGGGCAAGAAAACTGTTGCGGTAGTAGCCGCAGCCCTCCTTGGTTTTTCAACGAACGCTCTAATATCCCCGGCTTTTGCGGCGACAACGGTGGGGACGGAGCCGGAGCTCCGTAGCGCCATCACTGCCGGCCAGAGCGTGAGTCTGAGCGCAGATATCACGCTAACCGGAGAAATTGAGATCCCGAGCAACGCGGATGTGAGTGTTGAGGGCCAAGGGCATACCATTACGGCCGGGGCACCGAGCGCCGCCCCGGGCGGGAACGACCATTACAATATGTTCCGCACCGCTGGCGGGCAGGTGACCTTCTCTGATGTCACCCTTGATGGCGCAGGTAAGCGCCGGGGACTGTGGCTCGGTGCGGGCTCTACCGCCACCCTCGACAAGGTGGCGATCAAGAACGGAACAACCGCCGGAACCCGCAATTTCGAAGGTGGGGCCGTGTACGTTCTTGACGCCGCCCTGAACGTCACCAACGATTCGGTAATCGAAAACAATTCGAGTATCTGGTCACAGGCCACCTACGATATGTGGGTCGCAGATGAGACGAAGAGGAATCCTGCCTTTGGGAACCTTCCCGCCGAAACTCAGAGTGCTCAGATCAGCCAGATGCCTAACGGTGGGGCGATTTACGCCACCGGGGCGCGCTCTACGGTGAACATTAGCGATTCCACGCTCCGTACTAACCAGGCGAAGGATCATTCGCAGGACGGTGCAGGGGTACGCGGTAACGAAGGTAACGGCGGCGCCGTCTACATGGACGGTGCGGCCACATTGGTGGCGGAACGGACTTCCTTCATTGATAACCACGTCGCCCGGGTTTCCACGGGCGGGTACCAAGGCGGTGCGATCTATGCGGGTGACAGGACGACGGCGCGCATCACCGGCAGCACCGTCAACGTTGGCGCTCCCTTCAATACCGGTGGCTTCCTCCGTGCTTTCAACGCGAATGTCACTGTAGATAACAGCGATTTCACCTTCACGGGGCGTGGGAACGCCTACGGAATTTCCGGTGGTGCTTTTGCGAGCCAGAACTCGGCGCTCAAAATTAATAATTCGCGCTTCGTGGCCAGCGATAGTTCCAAGGTGACCTTCGCCGGCGGTTTCATCGATATCGTCGGCACCGGAAGTTTTGAACTGACCAATTCGCAACTAACGGGGCGCGGCAGCGGCAACGGAAAGGGGCTGGCCACCTTCGGCGGTGCTATTGCCTTTGAAACAGGATCGAGCGCCACCGCAGTGATCCAGAATTCCACCGTTCGCGATGTGCACGCAGACTCCAACGGCGGTGCGATTTCCCTTTCTACCCGGATCGGTGAAGAATCCGCGGTTAATCTTCGCGTTGTCGATTCCACGATTTCTAATGCCGGAGCCCTGGTTTGGGGGCCTGCCACACAAGTAGGCGGTGCGCTCTTCGTGGGCCCGGGAAACACGGTAGCTCTGGAAGGCGTGACGCTGAGCTCCGGGCGCTCGGGGCGCGGTGGTCTTATTTACAACGAAGGCTCTACCACCATCACCGGTGGGACGGACTCCTCGAAGCTCTCGGGAGGTTTTGTCTATTCGGCGGTTGGTGCGGGCATTTTCAATGACGGCTACCTGAAACTCGACGACATGAGTTTGGGCGGCAACAAGAAGGGCGACTGGTCAGTACATCAGGATCATCCGTCGAGCATCGAGGTGGATGGTGCCCGGATTGGGGAGTACCCGGGTTTGAATGTGTATGCCAACAAGGATGTGATCATCACGCCCAAGGCGCGCCTTGATACCGGTGACGTGCGGGTGATCGACGGACAATCCGCGGTGCTCCTAACGGGCAAGCTCACTAACCAGCTCAATATTTCCCTGAGCGAGAATGTCAAAAATGTCAGTGAAGCGCCTTACGCCGGGCAAAATGAGCCGGCGCAGCGCTACATTGGTTACACGGTTGCGAAAGGCACTGATGGCTACGCACCTGGCGCAGATGACGCGAATACGATCCACTATGTCACTCGCGATAACCGCCAGGCTGCCGCGGAATTCGGTGACCATACAGGTGCGGGTGCCTGGGATTACGTGCTTTCCGATGAGGGCACCGTGGTTCTCGGGCAGCGCGCCACGATGTGGTACCACCCCAATGAAGGGCACTTCGATGCCCAAGCGCAGAACGTTGAGGCAGAACAGCCCTATACGATCTACTCCTCGACAAAGCTCCTTCAGGAGCACCCGGCGGCTCGCCCCGCCCAAATGACCCCGTACCAGGGTACGAACCCGGTTCGCGAGGAGACGCGCACCATTACCGACAGCCTGGGCCGCACCGCTGAGCTTGGCACCTACACATTCGTGGGTTGGTATTGCTCTGCCGTCACTCCCGCCGAGATTGCGGGCGGGCAAGCGAATAATAAGGGATACGATTTCGCGCACGCCTTTACCGACGGTGTATCAGCTGACTCCGTGGCCGATGCTAAGGGGAACAAGAACCCGTGCACGGCCGCTAGTCGAGTAATTGGCGGCGAGACGGCGCGCGCTGAGCCCGCACCGTCACAGCCGGCCGCCCCTATCACGCAGATTGTGGACCCGAATGAGCTCACTGCCTATGCGGGCTACGCTCCTGCTTACGGCGTGACCTCCACATTCGTGAGCGGTACTGCCGGCAAGGAACTGCCCGAGGGCGTAAAGAAACAGACCCCCGCCATCGACACCAAAAACGGTGCTGGCTACACGGAGGGCGATACTGTCGCTTCGGCCGCACCAGATTTCACGGCGGTTCCCGATGGCAACGGCCAGTGGACTTTCCAGGGCTGGGATGCGACCACCAAAAAGGTCACGGGGGCCGATCAGGAATTTATCGGTACGTGGGTGTGGCAACAGCAGCTTTTCAAGGTAACCCATGAATTCCGTGCTGCGGACGGTGCTAAAAAAGCCCTGCCAGAGGCACTAGCGGCGCGCACTCCCGCCGATAACCTCGGTGAGAAGGGTCAGGGTTTCCCGAAGGGAACGCTTGTCACCCCCACAGACACCTTCGATAAGGCGAGATACTCGGATGCTCCCGGGGAAGTCTGGTCTTTCACGGGGTGGGACCGCGCGAGCGACACCATTACCGATGCCGACGTTCACTTCCTCGGCTACTGGAGCCTGACACGGTATCCGCAGCCAGCTGTGATGGGAGCCTACGGGGAATGGCAGGACGAGGAGGTGACCTGTGAGAAGAATACGGTGACGCAGACCCGTATGAAGACCACGTATACGGTCACCTGGAATGCCACTACTTTGGAGTGGGATACGGTCCCCACGACTGAGACCGAAAACCAGGAGCGGGAGAAGACTCCGGAGGAAGTGAAGGCCTGCACTCCGGAACCCACCAAGGCCCCGATGCTCACCGAGTGGATTGATGGGGAGAAATCCTGCGAGACCCACCAGGTAGTGCAATCCCGCACGAAGACCACGTACACGTATACCTGGAATGTGGAAACCCTGAGTTGGGATGAAACAGCGACACCGAGCACCGAGACGCAATCACGGCCAATGACCGCTGTGGAGCTCAAGGAATGCTCGGTGGAGCCAGATCCGGCACCGGAGCCTGGGCCGCAGCCGCCTGCACCGGCACCGCAACCGGAACCTGGTCCCGCACCGCAGCCTGATCCAGGGCCCGGCCCGGAGCCGGATCCTCAACCAGATCCGCAACCGGAACCGAGCAAGCAGCCTGCTCCGCGTCCTGACCCGCACCCGAGTGTCACGCCGTCGGCACCCGGAAGGCCGAGCCCCGAACCTACACGGGAGCCGAGTCTGATTCCGACACCGGTGCCGACGTCCGGGCAGCCAGCCCAGCCGGCGCCCACGCCGGATCAAACACCTACGCCACCAGCTGGGCGCTCGCAGCGCCTCGTGCATACGGGTAGCGGGACTGGCGGCGCCATTGGCGCAGCCCTCCTCTCGATGCTCCTGGGCGCAGGCGCCATGGTTTATCGGCGCGGTGAGCGTCGCTAAATAGGTAGCGTGAGATAGTTGAGCTGTGCGCTCCGTCCGGCAAGGACGGGGCGCACAGCTCCGTCGTCGTACCCTCACGCACCGTGCCCTGTCCCTATCTGCTCATAAATGTCTATAGCTCCCACCGGGCACTTTCACATAAGATGAGGGACGCTGAACTGACAAAGGAGTAAGAGGTGAGCATAACCATTCCCGATCCGCACACCCTCGCGGTTGAGAACGCCCGAGCGGCATACAAGAAAACTAAGAAACCGCTGACGCGATCCTTCGTGATGGCACTCTCGGGCGGTGCCTTCATTGGCATGGGCTACATTTTCTACATTACGTCGCAACAGGGCCTGGCCGACGGTCCGCTCGGCCCGGCGAAAGTCCTGGGAGGCCTGTGCTTCTCGGTTGGCCTCATCCTAGTGGTGCTGACCGGCTCGGATCTCTTCACCTCAACCACGATGACGGTTATGCCGCTCTACCACAAGAGGGTGCGTCCCCGGCGGTTCTTCGCTCACTGGGGCACTTCTTTGGCCGGCAATTTGGTTGGTGCGCTGTTTTTGGCGTTGCTCGTCTTTGGCGCGGGCCAGGCGCTCTCCAACGGCGGGGCGTGGGGGGAGGTTGCCCTCCATACCGCGGCGGGCAAGGCCGCGCATTCTATCCCGGAGGCCTTCCTCCTGGGCGTGCTCGCGAATATCGCGGTGTGTGCCGGTGTATGGATTGCGCAATCGGGGCGTTCTACGGCGGATAAGATTCTCGCCTGTCTATGCCCCATCCCGCTTTTCGTTGCCGCCGGATTCGAGCACTCGGTGGCTAATATGTTCCTGCTTCCGCTCGGCCTTATGTGCAAGTACTGGGGCGGGGATGCTTTCTGGAATTCCGAAGCGGTCCTCGCTTCCGGTCACGGGCTCGCTGACTACGCCGCATTCACGCCGGGCGCCGTTGCCCTCAATATCGGTGTGGTGATTCTTGGCAATATTGTGGGCGGCGGTTTCATCCTCGCCACCTACTTCTGGGTTGCGTATCTACGTGACGACGACGCAGCCGACGTTTACGACGCGCCGTTGAAGTAATCCACGCCGATACCGGCTAACGTGCCCGCATATGGACATACACGAAGCGGGGGCTTCCATCTACGTAGGAAAGCCCCCGCTTCGTGCATCTTACGCCGTTGCTACACCACAAAAACGGCCACGCACGCCAGTCCGATCCCCACAATCACCAGAGTGAGAAGGAAACCGAAGAGGACGGTGCGTGCCCCCGTATGCATAATCGTTTTGAGATGAACGCCGGCGCCCATGGCGCCCATAGCGGCGATGAGGAGCCAGTTGGCGACGTCGTTACCAAGAATCTGCAAGGCGCTGGCCGCCCAAGCCTGGTTTTCCAGCACGGAGGCGATCCCCACCGCGATCAGGAAGCCGAGTACGAATAACGGGATGAGAGGTGCGGAGCTCCGCGTATGGCCGTGAGTATCGAGTGCCGCACCGTCCAGCCCCGCGGCTCGGGCCTCGCGTTGCTTAGCGGCGCGCTCCAGTAGCCCCACCACGGCGATCACCGCGGCCAGGCACACCACGCGCCCAAGCTTGGCGGCAGTAGCGGTATCGGCCACCCCACCGTAAATATTGGCGGCGGCCACCACCTGGCCAACTTCGTGAATGGTGGCGCCCATCCATACAGCCGCCTGGTTGGCACTCAAGTCCAGCAGGTGGGCGAGCCAGGGGAGTGCCACCAGGGTGAGGGTACCGAAAAGCGTCACGCAGGCAATAGCGGTTGCCGCGGCGGTATCGCGTTCATCTTCGTTACGCACCCGCACCACGGCGGAAGTTCCCGCCACCGCGGAGGCCCCGCAGATGGAGGTGCCCACGGCGGTGAGAATAGCCGAAGCGTGGGGCACCCGCAGGAGTTTGCTCAGGGGCACAGAAATGAGCATCGTTGCGGTCACGCAGGTGACGATCGTGATGAGGGTACCCCAGCCCAAGCCCAAAATTGCGGGGATGGACAGGCGCAGCCCCAGGAGTACCACCCCGGTGCGCAGTACCCGTTTGGAGGTGAAAGTGAGACCGCGGTTTGCTGAACGAGGAATAAGTCCCAGGTTGCGCACCAGCATGCCCAATACGATAGCGAAGAGCATGGCGGAAAGCAGGGGCATCAGTTTACTCAGGCCCCAGGACGCTACCGCGATGAGAGCGGCAAGCAGCACGCCCGGCGTGAGGGCGCGCAGTGACGCCGCCCATGTGGCGGCATCAGAAGAAGTATTTTCATTAGACACCCGGATATTATGCCCCAGTGCACGCTGGTATGGTTAAGCCCGATGAACTGAGCGACGGGAGGCAATGGTGACGCTACTGGAACATGACGCGAGCTCGGATGGGGTCCGCCGAGTTCTTCTTAAATTATCGGGGGAAACTTTCGGGGCGGGTAGTGTTGGCGTCGATGCCGCGGTACTCCAGCGTGTCGCCGGGGAAATTGCCGAAGCGGCGGCTTCTGGAATCGAAGTAGCCATTGTTGTTGGTGGAGGAAACTTCTTCCGCGGAGCTGAATTGCAGCAATCTGGAATGGATCGTGCCCGGGCGGACTATATGGGGATGCTCGGTACCGTTATGAACGCGATCGCGCTCCAGGATTTTATCGAGCAGGCCGGAACCCAGTGTCGCGTGCAAACCGCAATTCAGATGACGCAGATTGCCGAACCCTATATTCCCTTGCGCGCCATCCGTCACCTCCAGAAGGGACGGGTGGTTATTTTCGGCGCCGGGGCCGGCATGCCCTACTTCTCCACCGATACCGTGTCCGCCCAGCGCGCCCTTGAGCTGCGCTGCGATGAGCTCCTCATGGGCAAGAACGGGGTAGACGGAGTCTATACCGCCGATCCGCGTACCCATCCGGAAGCGGAAAAGCTCAGCGCCATTAGCTACGATACGGTGCTTTCCCACAACCTCCAGGTGGCCGACGGTGCCGCCTTTGCTCTGGCACGGAATAACTCTCTGCCGATGCGGGTTTTCGGTATGACCGAGCCGGGTAACGTCACCGCTGCGCTGCGTGGCGAGAATATTGGAACGGTGGTCTCCGCCCAGGGCGCGTAGCCCCGCTAAGCCGGTAAGATATGTCACATCGGGCGCATGGTAGCTGCGTCGTCGTACCACGTAGCTACGCGCCGTGAACGAAACTGCGAAGGAAAAAAGATGATTGAAGAAGCTTTGCGCGAAGCCCGCGAAAAGATGGGCAAAACTATTGAAGCAACCAGCGAAGAATTTTCGCATATCCGCTCCGGGCGGGCCAGTGCCGGAATGTTTAACCCGATTCTGGTGGACTACTACGGCACCCTCACGCCGCTCCAGCAGCTAGCCACCATTACCATTCCCGAACCGCGCACCGTTATGATCACGCCTTTCGACCCGGGTGCCAAGCAGGGTATTGATAAGGCGCTGCGCGAATCGGACCTGGGCGTCAATCCCTCCGATGACGGCAATGTGCTGCGCGTGAACCTCCCGGCTCTGACCGAGGAACGCCGCAAGGACTACGTCAAGCTGGCGCGCAACCGCGCTGAAGACGGGCGCGTGTCCATCCGCGCGGTGCGTCGCAAGGCTAAGGACACCCTCGAAGCTATCCAAAAAGATGGCGAGGCCGGGGAAGACGAAGTCAAGCGCGCCGAAGACGAACTGGAAAAGCTGACGAAGAGCTTCGTGGAGCAGATCGATAAGCTCCTCGAAGGCAAGGAAAAGGACCTGCTCGAAATCTAATGTCGCGCACCTCGTTGCGGAGCCTGCTCGCTCCGCGTCCCCCGCAACCGCCGCGCCCCACCTCCTCGCGGGCCGGACGTAACCTCAAAGCCGCCGTCCCCACCGCGCTCATCCTGCTAGCACTGGTGGCTCTCAGCGTTCTCTGGCGTATCGAGCTCTTTGTGGTGCTCGTGGTGGTGGCGCTTAGCTTTGCCGTATGGGAGGCCGCGGGCGCGTTTCTCGCGCGCCGTATCCGGCTGCCGCTCACGACGCTACTGGCCGGGAATATCGCGATACTGGCGCTGGCCTGGTGGCGCGGACTCGGTGCAGCCATGCTGGCTTTCGGGGCAACGGTGGTGGCCTGCGCCCTGTGGCTGGGGGTACGCGACCGGGCACGCGCGCAAGTGAGCGACGCCGCCTGCGCGGTTTTCGTCTCTCTATGGGTTAGCGTGCTGGGGAGTTTCGCGGTGGCACTGTGCCAGCTGGATTCCCCGGCGTGGATGGTGGCAGCACTTATCCTTCTGCCCGTTGCCAATGACACCGGGGGTTGGGCTGCGGGGGTGCTTTTTGGGCGCCATCCGCTCGCCCCGCGAATTTCGCCGAAGAAAACCTGGGAGGGGTTGGCGGGATCAATCCTGGCCTGCCTGGTGGTGGCATTGTTGCTTGCCACAGTGGCTCTCGGGCACAGCGTGTGGTGGGCCTTCGGTATCGGGATGGCAGCGGTGGTGTGCTGCACTGCCGGTGATCTGCTTGAATCACGCATCAAACGCTGGCTCGGTGTTAAAGATATGGGTGCAATTTTCCCCGGGCACGGTGGCATGCTTGATCGTATTGATTCCATCCTGCTGTGGGCGCCGTTCTGCTACCTTTTCTTCGCGGCGGCGCAAGGGGTGTTCTGAGGCGCGCCCGGTGTACGGTGCGACTGCGCTGTGAGCGAGAGCGGCGTGTGGTGGGCGCATATGGCAAAATGAGTGCGGCACATTAAGAGGGAAGGTCGGCAGGTCGGCACTGTGGTGCCGGCGTAGACAAGTGAGGTGAGTTGTGAGCACGTTTAAACGAGTGGGTCCGCTCACGCGCGGATACAATACCGAGCAGGTCGATGATTTCCTCGCCCGCGCAAAAGACGCATATTCGCGGGGCACTGGTGATATGGACGAAACGGATGTGCGGCGTGCCGGTTTTTCCCGCCAGCGTGGCGGATATGATCCGGCCCGGGTAGATGCTGCTCTCGACCGTCTCGAAGCTGCCTTTATTCATCTTAAGCGGGCTAATACTATCGGGGCGCGTGGGGAACAAGCCTGGCTCAACCTCGCTTACCAGGATGCTAAAAGCCTTTATCCGCGCCTCCTGCGCCCGGCTGGGCAGCGTTTTGCTGACGCTGAAGGCTGGGGATACCGCAAATCGGATGTTGACGAACTGCTCGATCGCCTCGCCCGGTATTTTGACGGTGAAGAAACCATCACCTCAGAAGTGGTACGCGACGCTATTTTCCCGGAATCACGCGGGAAAAACGCTTATGACGAAGCCGTCGTTGACGTGTTCCTCGAGCGGGCTGTCAGCGTCTTGCTTGCGGTGGAGTAAACGCACTGCGATGAAACGCTCCATTTGGCCGCATCGAGCTGCATCATCGCTGCGCCGTCTCACGGGCGCGGATAAATCCCGCGCTCTGGAATTTTTAGCCCGCGACCCGATCAACTCCGTGCTCGCCCGCGTCAATGTAGAACGCATGGGCGTGGGGACATCCTCGGCGCTGGCGGCGATGCACCGCCGCGATATTGAAGCACTAGCCTGGGACGGCGGCAATATTATTCCCCTGGGATTTTCCCCGGCGGGTCTGCGCGAACTGGGCGACGATATTCTTTCCCGTCATCGGGTAGCCTGCTCCATCCTCGGGCCAGCCGATCAGGTTCTTGGACTGTGGGAGCATCTGGAGCGCTCCTGGAGCCCCGCTCGCGAAATTCGTGCGCGCCAGTATTCCCTCTCTATGACTCACGCCTCCGCGGTAGCACCAGATCCGCAGGTGCGTCCGGCCGAGCCATGGGAATTCGGCGCTGTTTTCCCTGCGGCAGTCGCCATGTTCACCGAGGAAGTCGGATACGACCCGACTGTTTATGGGCCGAGCTACGGGCGGCGGGTCCGTGAGCTGATCCGCTCCGGTTACACTTTCGTGCGCATGGGCATCGATCCCGCCACCGGCGCCCCGCGGGTGGAATTCAAGGCTGATATCGGTGCATTGGCCGGGGGAGTGGCGCAGATCCAAGGTGTGTGGACTGCTCCTGACCTACGGGGACGTGGGATAGCGACCCGGGCGATGGCCAGCGTCATCGACCAGGTGCGCGCCCGCTATGCATCCACCGTCTCCCTTTACGTCAATGACTACAATACCTCCGCGGTTAGGCTCTACCAGCACGTAGGTTTTAGCCGCGCGGGGGAATGGGCAACGGTCCTCCTCTAGCTTCAGGGCGCCGCATGTACCATCTGGCATCACGTTGCCTCTCCGTTTGGCGCTGTTGCTCCGTTCGGGTACCGTTCCCACCATCCGCTCCGGTGCCGAGTGGGCCGTGCCCCGTTTGCGCCGTTGCCCCATCCACCACCGGTGTCGCGCCGTCCTGCATCATGAGCGGGTAGAATGGCGGGCGTGCTGAGAATGTCTAGTCTTTTTGTGCGCACCTTGCGCGAAGACCCGGCCGACGCCGAGGTCGCCAGTCATAAGCTCCTAGTCCGCGGCGGGTACGTGCGGCGCGTGGCCCCAGGTATTTACACCTTGCTGCCGCTCGGCTTGCGGGTACTGCGGAAAGTGGAGCGGGTTGTCCGCGAAGAAATGGATGCATCCGGGGCTCAGGAAGTACTTTTCCCGGCCCTGCTCCCGCGCGAACCTTACGAAGCGACAAACCGCTGGAGTGAATACGGCCCCACCCTCTTCAAGCTGGTGGATCGCAAGGGTAACGACATGTTGCTTGCCCCCACGCACGAGGAAATGTTCACGCTCCTCGTTAAGGATCTTTATTCTTCCTACAAGGACCTGCCCCTCACGCTCTACCAGATCCAAACGAAGTACCGCGATGAGGCCCGCCCGCGCGCCGGCGTGATTCGCGGGCGCGAATTCGTCATGAAAGATGCGTATTCCTTTGATATGGATGAGGCGGGGCTGGACGCCTCCTACAATACGATGCGCGCCGCCTACCAGCGCATTTTTGAGCGCCTGGGCCTGCCTTACGCGATCGTCTCCGCCATGTCCGGTGCGATGGGTGGCTCGCGTTCGGAAGAGTTCCTGTTCCCCACCGCTATTGGGGAGGATACTTTTGTCCGGTCCGCGGGTGGTTACGCCGCGAATACCGAAGCGGTTACGACGCCGCAGCTCCCCGAACAGGACTTCTCTGACGTTCCGGCACCTGAGCTGGTGGACACCCCCGGGGCGAAAACCATCGCTGACCTGGTTGAGATGGCAAACCGGGTGCATCCCCGCTCGGACCGCCCCTGGAACGCCGCAGATACCCTCAAGTCGGTTATCGTGACCCTCACCCATCCCGACGGGGAGAAAGAAGTGGTGGTCATCGCCCTTCCCGGGGACCGCGAAGTCGATATGAAGCGCGTGGAAGCTAGCTTGGCTCCGGCCGAAGTGGAGCTTGCTTCTCCTGAGGATATGGAGAAGTACCCGGGAATCGTGCCGGGTTATACCGGCCCCGGTGCGGTTGGCCCGCAAGCGCGTGGTGGCGCCGTTGCTGACGGTGCCGATGACGGTGCAGCGACCGGCGACGGCGCAACGGTGTCGGTGGCGCGCCTCCTCCTTGACCCCCACGTAGCCCGTGGCTCGCGCTGGATCGCAGGTGGCAACGCGGTGGATAAGCACGTATTCAACCTGGTGTACGGGCGTGATTTCGAGGCCGATGGCACCATCGAAGCCGCGGAAGTACGCGCCGGCGACGAGGCCCCGGACGGTTCGGGCCCGCTCGATATCGCGCGCGGTATCGAAATTGGCCATATTTTCCAGCTAGGGCGCAAATACGCCGAGGCCCTCGGCCTGACGGTGCTCGACGAAAACGGCAAAACCCGCGTGGTCACCATGGGTTCCTACGGCGTGGGTGTTTCCCGCGTCCTCGCCGCTATCGCCGAGCAGTACCACGATGAGAAGGGCCTGGTCTGGCCGGTGGGCGTCGCGCCCGCGCAGGTACATATCCTTGCCGCCGGTAAGGACGACGCCGTCTTCTCCGCCGCGGAGGACTTAGCTACGCAACTGACTGCCGCGGGTATCGAAGTCCTCTTCGATGACCGCCGTAAGGTGAGCGCCGGGGTGAAATTCGCTGATTACGAGCTCCTGGGCATGCCCTACGCGGTGGTGGTTGGCCGGGGTCTGGCCAATGGAACGGTGGAAGTACGCACCCGCGCCACTGGGGAATCTGAGGACGTGGCGGTGGCGGATGCCGCCGCTCGGGTCCAGGAGATTCTGGCTGCTGCCCGGGCTAGTGAGTAGTCGCTCCCACGCTGGCTGACAGTGTGCTCGGATCTTGTAACTCGTAACTACAAAATGCGCTTCCAGCTGCATAAATATGTATGTTCTGGAAGCGCATTTTGTGTGCCCGGGGGCGGGCCGGAACTGGCAGGTATCCGGGCTATGTTTAGCTAAAAGGCACCTAGGACCCCCACCGCGAAGCAGAAAGCCAGGAGAGTTCCCATATCCGCGACGGTCTCAAGGTTGAACCCGAAACGTGGCGGTTTACTGCCGGGCTTGCGGTATTTCTTGACGATAACGAATAAAATCGTGAAAACGGCGCAGGCGCCTAACAAACGCGGCCATTGGTAGGCGAGCGCCTCGCCGTAGCCCACTTTTTTCTCGAGTAATGCCCGTGAATTATTGACGTGGAAAGCGAGCAACAAGAAAATCCACAGAACATAATCGGCAAGCAGGTCTAAAATGCGCCGCATACGCCGCTCAATGGCAGAGTCTTCATCTGAACGCGGCAACGGGTCATTGAAGCCGGACGGCTTTGACTCATCTCTGGGAGAATCGCTGTTTGTCCACATACAAATAATGTACCGTATTAGTTATTGATTATTACGGGGATAACGTAATTAGCCTGCCGTGTGCGGTGAAAGCCCGGGGAGTGCGGCACTACCGAGACTCTGGCCCGTGGCACCGCTGGCGCCTGTAACACCGCCCGCAGCGGTCCCGCCGCCACCACCATCCAAAGCAAGCGCAAAATTGAGAGCCTCCGTAGCCGGCGCTCCGCTTTGCCATAGTGCACCGATCAAAGTGGCGTACGCGGCGGATGCGAGCTCGTCCTCTGCAACAGCCGGGAGGGGAATGCTGGCGGCGCGGGTATCCGGGGTGCCAGCGCGAAGTAGGGCTTCTTCCAGATCAGCAATGCGCGCGATGCGTTCCATGCGCTCGGCATGTCCCTCCATACCCCGGCGTGCCGCATCAACTTCGTACCACTGGCGGGCCGTATTCGCGGCAGCGAGAAGCTTCGCGTCGCCGCCCGCCGATGCCAGCTGGGCGACGTCGTACCTAGGGCCACCCGCAGCCGCGGCACCAAAGGGATCCGGGGCGGGTAACCCGGTAGCCTCGGCCACTACCTGAGCATCCCACGTTGCCCGCAGCGCAATAGCGAAATAGAGTGCGCGCTCGCCGGCTACTTCCTCAGATATCTCCTCGCGAGCGACGACGCCTTTCGCTGCGCCGCCTGTTGCGCCATCCGCCGTACTCGCGGTCGCGCCTTTCGCCGGAGTTTCCGCTGCGGGCAGTAGCGCATCCGCGGCCGTTACCGCAGCGGAGCTAATCTTGGATAATTCCGCGAGTAATTCAGCAGCATCGGGAGCCAGGGGAGAAGGCTCGGGAGAATTTGTATGCCCGGCCGGGGCTCCGCTCGGCCACGCCTGCCATACCCCACCAAGCTGGTTCTCCCATATGCTAGCGTGCTCGGCAACATCCTGGTATACCTGCGCGGCGTAGCCGCCCGTTTCAGCGGCCAGGTCGGTTGCGGCCGCCGAGCACCGCTGGGATGCCACGGCAAGACTTTGGCGCAGTTCTTGCGTTGTCGTCATAGGTGCGGGGGAGGGGTCGCCGTGTTCCCACCGTGCTCCCATCGCAATAAGAATGGCGCCAATGATGAGGATCGTAAGCGCGGCGGTGCCCACCAGCTGCACCGTGGTTCGAATCGGCTGAGAGGTGCGCCGATGAGCGAGCGCTCCGCTCCGGGGTGCAGCTGCCATGCTTCTCCGCTTTCCTGACGAGAATAAAACCGCTTATATTGTGCCACCTCGATCGGCCTGGGAGACGGTGCGCGCGCTGATGACGGCACGCTGTGCACCGTGCCACCGTGCCACCGTGCCACCGTCGGCGCCGGCAGGGCTATTTGCACCGTGGGCAACGGCGGTGATACCTGCACCGTGGGCACGGTCTGGCACGCCCGTGTACCACGGCGCGGCGCGGAAACTGTAGGATTAGCCCATGAGTCATTCCAAGAGTTCGCGTCCTCCCGCGCGGCGGGACCGCCGCTCTACCGGGCCCCGTAAATCCAGTCAGGCACAGCGGACCGGCGAAATCATCGCCGCGATTGAACCTCTTGTTTCCCAATGCGGGCTCTACCTGGAAGGCGTAACGGTGGGCCGTGCCGGTGGGCGCGCCGTCGTTCACGTCACGGTCGATCTCCCCAGCGGCCCCGGTGGTGTTGGCTCGGATCAGCTTACCGACGTTTCGCGTCTTATTTCCGCGCGTTTGGACGACGTCGACCTCGTTCAGGGTGCCTATAACCTTGAAGTGTCCACCCCCGGTGCCACCCGCCCGCTCGTGGAACCGCGCCACTTTTCCCGCGCAGTGGGGCGCCTGCTGCGTCTGACACCCTCCGGTGAAGATGAGATCGTGAGCCGGTTGCGCGCCGTCGAGGGCGATACTCTGGTCCTCGCATCGGATAACGGGGGAGTGGAACGGCGCCTACCCATTGGTCGGGTGGAACGGGCCCGCGTTGATATTGAATTCCATCGCGACGGCGAGGAAGAGTAGGAGAAATCGTGGATATTCAAATTCACATGAACGAGCTGCGGGCCCTGGAAAGTGAACTTGGCCTGAGCTCCGATGTACTCGTCGAAGCAATTGAAGATGCCCTGTTGCACGCCTATGCGCGGGTGCCCGGTGCGATTCGCGGGGCCCGGGTCGATATGGATCGGCGCACCGGCAAAATCGTGGTGTGGGCCCCGGAAATTGACGAAGAAGGTAATGTCGTCGGTGAATTCGATGACACCCCGCACGATTTTGGGCGCATTGCGACGGCGACGGCGAAATCCGTGATTGCCCAGCGCCTCAAGGAAGCCGAAGCGAATCGCGTGCTCGGCTCCTTCAAAAATAAGCAGGGTGACATTATTTCCGGCGTTGTGCAAGGCCGGGCCGGGCGCGATAGCTTCTCCCGCGATCTCCTCGTGGAAGTGGGGGACCACGAAGCTATTTTGCGAGCGGAGGAACAGGTTCCTACCGAGCATCTCAACAGGGGGGATCGCATCCGCGCCCTGGTCTTGGATGTAGTGGTCACCAGCCGAGGTGCCTCCATTCGGCTCTCGCGTACCCACCCGGATTTTGTGCGCCGTCTCTTCGAATTGGAAGTGCCTGAAATTGCTAGTGGCACCGTGGAACTCGTGGCGCTCGCGCGCGAGGCGGGGCACCGTTCCAAGCTCGCCGTATACGCCGAGGATCCGGAGGTGAATGCCAAGGGGGCGTGTATTGGCCATAACGGTCAGCGCGTGCGTGCGGTCACCACGGAGCTGGGTGGGGAGAAAATTGACATCGTTGATTACAACGATGATCCGGCGGTATTTATCGCCGCGTCACTGTCCCCCGCGAAGGTAACCCGGGTGGATATCATCTCCGTGGAGAAGCGCCAGGCCCGCGCCATTGTTCCCGATGGGCAGGCATCCCTCGCTATCGGTAAAGAAGCGCAGAATGTGCGCCTGGCCGCCAAGCTCACCGGGTGGTCCATCGATAT
Organism: Actinotignum schaalii FB123-CNA-2; assembly: GCF_000411135.1. GTDB lineage: Bacteria > Actinomycetota > Actinomycetes > Actinomycetales > Actinomycetaceae > Actinotignum > Actinotignum schaalii_A. The sequence goes on from NZ_KE150262.1 coordinate 1,061,171, forward strand.
TCGTAAAGAATCCGATGTGCAAGAAACTCCCGCTGTGGAAATTTCCGGTGGCGAAGCCCTCGGCGGAGCTGAACACGGGGAAGATCACGCGGCACAGTCGCATGATGACGTGCGTTAGTAGCATCTTGCCGCTAAAATAGATAGGGTGTGAATTTCGAGGCGGTGGGATGATGACGAAAAATCCGCGCATGTGCGTGGGGTGCCGTCAGCGTGCCGCCCGGGAGGAACTGGTGCGCTTAGCGCTAACCGATGCGGGAGTTGTTGTGGATAAAGAACAGCGGCTGCCCGGCCGGGGAGCGTGGGTGCACGCCCGCCCTGACTGTCTAGCCAGGGGAATGCGGACGGGACAACTTGCGCATGCCTTTCGCTGCGCCGTCGTTCTTCCTCCGCATGCCGTAACAGAAGTAATCAGTTCGCTCGCGTGAGCGGAGCGAAAACCCGAGACCAAGAAAGCGGGTTGGAAGCTGATGGGCACCCGATGAGTACCCAACGATGAACAACCGGATTTAGCGGGTCCGTGCGCACTTTTGCCGGGCCCAACGAAGGAGAACTGTGGCAAAAGTCCGCGTCCATGAACTCGCCAAAGAACTGGGGGTGACCAGCAAGAAGCTGCTGGCCACACTCAAGGAGAATGGCGAATTCGTCAAATCTGCCTCGTCCACCATTGAGGCACCTGTTGTGCGTAAAGCACGTGAATACTTTGAAGCGCACCCCGAATTGGTTGAATCCAAGGGGAGCGCTAAGCCGGCACCGCGCAAGCCCGTCCGTAAGCATCCCGTGGCGCCCGATGCGGTGGATATGCCCGCCGGTTCGGCCTCGATTGTCGATGTGACGGCACAGGCGAAGGCTGCCGCGAACTCCGGTGCTGCCGGTACTGGCACCGGCGCACCCAAGCCCGGCCCGAAGCCGGCCCCGGCCAAGCAGCATGCGGATAACGCCGCGGCGCCCACCCCTGCCGCGGTGGCGGGCACTGCCGGAGCCGTTACCGGAACCGGCGCTAGCGCCGGTGTGCCTAAGCCCGGCTCCGCAGCTGGTGCTCATGGCAGTGCGGCCCCGAAGCCCGGTAAGCCCGGCCCGCAGCAAGCCGCGCCGAAACCGGCTCCCAAGCCCGGTGCGTCTGCACCGTCCGGAAAGTCCGGGGAAGCGGGTTCTGCCCACGGTGCCGATGCCTCGCACGGCGGCGCAAAGCCCCAGGAAACTGGGCACTCCGGCCGCTCCAATATTCCTACCCCGCGCGGCGCGGTGAAATCCGCCAAGGCGGCGCGTGCCGAAGCTGATCAGCGCACCCCGCGCCCCGGGAACAACCCCTACGCCACCTCGCAGGGTATGCCCCGTCCCGGTGGCGGGCGCGGCCCGCGGCCCGGCAATAATCCGTATGCCACTTCGCAGGGTATGCCCCGTCCCGGTGGCGGGCGCAAGAATGCGGGCACTCCCCGCCCCGGTGCGCATCAGGGCGCGCATCAGAACAACCACGGTGGTGGCGGGCAGCGTTCCGGTGGCGGGCGCGGGCACGGAGGTTCGCGCCCCTCGCCGGCGATGATGCCTAACCAGATGGCCGGCGCTCCCTCCTCCGGGCGGGGCGGTCGCGGCGGTGGCCGCGGGCGTGGCCCGGCTGGCGGCGGTCAGAATCGTGGCGGGCAAGGCCGGCCCACGGGCGGTTTCACCCGCAGTGGCGGGCGTTCGCGCGGCGGTTCCACCGCCGGTGCTTTCGGGCGCCGCGGAGGTGGCGGAGGCCGCAAGTCCAAGCGGACCCGGCGCGAAGAATACGAGGCACAGTCCTCGCCAATGCTTTCCGGCGTCCAGGTTCCCCGCGGGGATGGCTCCACCGTGGTGCGCCTGCGCCAGGGTGCTTCGCTGGCGGACTTCGCCGAACGTATCGGTGCGTCCTCGGCGGCCCTCATCACCGTGCTCTTCCGTATGGGTGAGATGGCCACGATGAACCAGTCGCTGGACGAAGATACCTTCAAGCTGCTGGGAGCCGAACTCGGCTACGAGGTGGAAGTTCTCTCCGCTGAGGATGAGGATCGTGAAATCCTGGAGAGCTTCGATATTAACCTCGAAGAAGAAGAGCTCCTGGAAGACGAAGAGAACCTCAAGCCGCGTCCCCCGGTTGTTACCGTTATGGGCCACGTGGACCACGGTAAAACCAAGCTCCTCGATGCGTTCCGCCACTCGCGGGTGGAAGGTACCGAATCGGGCGGTATTACCCAGGCCATCGGTGCTTTCCAGACCGATATCGAATACGAAGGCGAAACCCGGGCGATCACGTTCATTGATACCCCCGGTCACGAAGCCTTCACCCAGATGCGCGCCCGCGGTGCGGATATTACCGACATCGCGATCCTCGTGGTCGCCGCGGACGACGGTGTGATGCCCCAGACGGTGGAAGCTATCAACCACGCGCAATCCGCGGGTGTGAAGATCATCGTCGCGGTCAACAAGATCGACGTGGAAGGCGCCAACCCGCAGAAGGTGCGCAGCCAGCTAACCGAATACGGCCTCATCGCCGAAGAATACGGCGGGGACACCATGTTCCTCGACGTGTCGGCCAAGCAGCGTATCGGCATCGACGATCTCCTCGAAGCCATCCTTTACGTGGCCGATGCCGAACTGGAACTCAAGGCCAATCCGGATCGCACCGCGCGCGGTGTTGCCATCGAAGCGAAGCTCGATCAGGGCCGCGGTTCGGTGATTACCGCACTGGTGCAAACCGGTACGCTGCGGATCTCCGATCCCATCGTGGTGGGTATTGCCCACGGGCGCGTGCGTGCCATGTTCGATGCCAGCGGCAATCCGGTCAAGGAAGCCGGGCCTTCCATGCCGGTCCAGGTGCTCGGCTTGGACGCGGTGCCCTCCGCCGGGGATGCCTTCCTCGTGGCGGACGACGAACGAACCGCACGCCAAATTGCCGAACAGCGCGAATCTGCCCAGCGGGCGGCTTCTCTGGCACGGCGTCGCAAGCGTGTCTCGCTGGAGAACCTCGGGGATGTCCTCAAGGAAGGCAGCGTCGAAACGCTCAACCTTATTATCAAGGGCGATTCCTCCGGCGCGGTGGAAGCGCTGGAATCCTCGCTCCTCGATATTGAGGTCGATGACGAAGTGGCGCTGCAGATCATCCACCGTGGCGTGGGTGCCATCACCCAGAACGACGTCAATCTCGCAACCGTTGATAACGCCGTCATTATCGGCTTCAATGTGCGCCCGGCGGAACGCGTAGCGGATCTGGCCGAACGCGAAGGCGTGGAGATGAAGTTCTACTCGGTCATCTACCAGGCCATCGAGGAAGTGGAAGCGGCCCTCAAGGGCATGCTCAAGCCCGTTCTCGAGGAAGTTCAGCTGGGCAGCGCCGAAGTGCGCCAGCTCTTCCGCTCGGGCAAGGCCGGCACCATTGCCGGCTCCATTGTCCGCACTGGCGCGATCAAGCGCGGGGCGAAGGCACGGTTGGTACGCGACGGCGTCGTGGTACAACCCGAGCTCGAAATTGTCTCGCTGCGCCGCGAAAAGGACGATGTTACCGAAGTACGCGAAGGCTACGAATGCGGCATTACGCTCGGCTACCGCGATATTCACGAAGGCGACATTATTGAAACCTTTGAGATGCAGGAGAAGGCCCGCAGCTAGGGGACTGTCCTGAGGAACGTTGCGGCCCGCCGGCTCGCCACTGGCGCTGGCGGGCCGCAGCATATCCACCAGCAATAAAGGAGATGAAGATGGCTAATCCCCGTGCGGAACGGGTGGCGAAACGTATCCAGCAGATCGTGGCGCAAACCATTAACACCCGCATGAAAGACCCGCGCCTGAATATGGTGACCATTACCGATACCCGGGTGACCGGTGATCTCCAGCATGCCACCGTATTCTTCACCGCGATCGGGCACGAGCACCAGGTGAAAGATGCCGCCCGCGGACTGGAAGCGGCCAAGGGCGCGTTGCGCTCGGAAGTGGGGCGTCAGCTCGGCTTGCGGCTTACCCCGACCCTGGAATTCGTGGCCGACGAACTACCTGAAGGAGCCCGCACTTTTGAGGACGTGCTGGCCGCGGCCCTGCACCGTGACGCCGAACTGGCGCGCAACGCGGAGGGGAAGGAATACGCGGGGGAGGCAGATCCTTACCGCAAGCCCCGTGAGGTCACGGAAGGCGACGGCGCCGCCGCACCGTCAGGCTACGAGGCACCGTCAGGCCCCGTCGCACCGTCCACTCCCGCCGCACCCTCGGGTCCCGCGGCACCGTTAGCCCCTGAGGCATCCCATGAAACCGATGCGCCAGAATCCCTGGCCTGATCTGCCCCGCGCGCAGCATCCGGCGCCGAGCGGCGTCCTGGTTATTGATAAACCCGCTGGGGTTACCTCGCACGACGTGGTTGCCGCGCTGCGCCGTCTATGTGGCACCCGTAAAGTGGGGCACGCCGGTACGCTCGACCCGATGGCCACGGGGGTGCTCGTGGTGGGTATCGGCGCCGGTACCCGCCTCCTCACCTACCTGAGCGGGGCCGATAAGGATTACCGGGCTACGTTCACGCTCGGTATCGGCTCTGATACCGAGGATTGCACCGGTACCGTCACGTTCGCTCCAGGTTTTTCCGGTACGACGGCGCAGCTCGACGCTGCCCTCTCCTCCCTCCAGGGTGATATTTCGCAGGTGCCCTCGGCGTATTCGGCCAAGAAGATCGCCGGCAAGCGGGCCTATGACCTGGCTCGAGCTGGCCTGGAGGTGGTGCTCGATGCGGTGCCGGTTCATATTGCTCGGCTGGAGCGTAGCGGGGAGCTTCGCTGGCACCAGGCGCCGGTAGAGACTCAAGCGGGAATTGTGCCGGTTGCGGATGTTGATGTGGAAGTGAGTTGCTCCTCGGGTACCTACGTGCGCGCCCTTGCCCGCGATACCGGGATAGCGTTGGGAAGCGCAGCCCTCATGAGCGCGCTGCGGCGCACCCGCGTGGGTGGCTTCCGGCAAGCCGAGGCGGTGAGCGTAGCGGAAGTGGCGCAACTGGTGCAGGGCGGGGTGCAGCCCCCCGTTATCCCACTGGCGCAGGTGGCGGCTCGCGCACTCCCGACGGTGCAGATCGCGGCAGCCGAAGCCGAATCCGTGCGCCACGGCCAGTTCCTTGAGTCCCGGGGGAGAGCAGTGGATCCCGCCGCAGGAACGGTACCGGGACAAGCACCCGGTGTGGGAAGTGAAGCTGGCACCGTCGCCCTGCTGCACGACGATGAGCTTGTTGCGGTGGCACGCCGGCACGGGGATACCTTCCGGCCGGCCACCGTCTTCCCGCCCGGCGCATAAATACAGAGATACGTAGACACACGGGTGCATAAAAATCCCCGCGCCGGCACCTCTTGGGTGACGGCGCGGGGTGATGCACGCGTTAGCGATAATGTGCGGTTAGTTCGCTACCGCGGCACGGTGGATATGCTCGAGCATGGCCACGCGCTCGGGTAAGGAAGCATTGGCCGGCACGCAGATCTTGGCACCCAGATACTGCGCCCCGCCCTCGCGAGCGGCATTGGCACAGCGGGTGATTTCTCCCGCTGTCATAATCGATGTCGGTTCATCGGTCTGCGAGGGGAGATGCCCATCAATCCAGGAGTAGCCGTACTGGGTTTCTGCCGGGCCCGCTCCGGAGAACATAAGACCGGCAAGTACCCCAGCCTGTCCGCACGCCTCGATATGCGCGAAAGCAGTATCCGCGCTACGTTCCTCGAGTGCGGAGCGGCCCCAGTTAATGTGGATACCCAGGCCCAGCTCTTGGCAGATGGCGATTTCTTCCTCGAGAGCAAGGAAGCCCTTTTCCGGAGCTTGACCTTCAATATAGCGGTCACAATGCTCAATCACCGGAACTGCCCCGGACCAATCCCACTTCGATAGCTCGGCAAGGGAGGCGCGGAAAGCTGCGCCGTCGGCCTGCTTTGTGGGGGCCGAATGGAGCTGCACCTTCGTGATGACGGTGCGGCCGCTGAGTTGAGAGAGGGAAGCAACGGCGTCGCGAATCTCGCGGGTGAAAGTGAGAGCGGCCGCGCGGCCCTCCTCGTCGGGGGAGGCCAGTCCGAAAGCCGGGTTTTTGCCGACGTTCTGCATGGTGCCGGGAATCGCGGTAATTGTGTTAAGTGTCCAGTGCGGGGCGATCACATCCGCAATAGCCTTGGCATCGCTGGCCAGGACTCCGGGGAAAGGAATCTCGATTCCGGAGATCCATTCCTGCTCCGCCAGCAGGTGATAGTAGTCGGGCTGCGAGGCAGGTTCGGGGAGCGAAGCATATGCCCCAACAACGAAGGGGAGTGTCATTTATTTTCCTTCCAAAATAATTTCGTCGTCGCCGTCCTCGGGACGAACGGCATCGGCATTAACCAATTCTTGCAGGCGGCGCGGAATATTGGCGCCAATAGAGATCATGACGATGGCGGCGAAACCGACGGAAAGAATAGCGAGCGCCATACCGAGGGACACCTTGGCCGCAACCGCGGCGCCGAGAACCGGGCCAACCGCGCCGCCTAGAGCACCGACGTTGTAGCTAAAACCAAGGCCGGCAGCGCGCTTGTCCACCGGGAAGTAGCTGGATACCCACTTGGGGAGCAGACCGGAAATACCCTGTCCGAACATCTGCTGGAAGAAGAGCAAGGCTGCGACCAGCACCACGTATTCGCCACCCTGCATGAAGAGCGGGAAGACAATTGCTTGGGAAAGTAGCAGTGAAATAACGTACCAGCGTCGCATTCCGAAGCGGTCACCGGCGAAGCCCGCGATGATGTAGCCGCATGCATTACCGAGCCCAGCGAAGGACACCACATTCGCAACCAGTTGCTGATCCATACCCACACCCTGGAGGTAGGTCGGCAGCAGACCCTGAATCGGCCAGGTGTACATGAAGGAAGCAAAAATCGTCACCATAATGGCGATGCCAATAACCCAGCGGTTCGGGTCGAACTGGATAATGAAGTAAATGAAAATTACCGCGCAGACGAGTCCCAGCGCGGTGATGACGACACCGCCGGAAACGCTTTGGGTGAAGATAAGAAGCAGCGCAACGGAGGCAATAATCACCGCGGCGTAATTGACGAACTTGAGCTTGCCACCGAAGAGAACGGAGAGCATATCGTTCTTTTCAACGTGTCCCTTGTTCTTTGCTTCTTCCCAGTCGTTCGCTTCGGGGAGGGTTTTGCGCATGTAAATCGCGATGGCGATGGGCACCACGCCCGTGAGGAAGAGGGCGCGCCAGCCCCAGCCGGGATGGATAGAATCCACCCAGGTGACGAAGTATTTATCGACCTGAGCCGCAGCAATAACCCCGAACGCATAGCCGGACAGGAGGAATCCGGAAGCTTTATTACGCATATGGCGCGGCCAGGATTCGATGACGTAGGCAGCTGATGCTGAGTATTCACCGGCCATGGCAAAGCCGATAATGAGGCGCAAAACAAAGAGAATCCAGAAATTCGGGGCGAGCGCACACGCAATGGATCCGAAAGCAAACATGAAGATAGAGAGGATCATTGCGGGCTTGCGGCCGTAACGGTCGCCAATAGCGCCGAGAACCAAGCCGCCGAGCCACCGGCTAATAAAGGCCGCGGAAATGAGCGAAGCGCTTTGGACCAGGGTAAGGTCAAATGTTTCTTTGATGGCGGGAAGAGCAAAAGCGATGAGCACGAAATCGTAGCCATCCAGAAGTACGCCCAGCCAAGCGGCGAAAAAAGCTTTCCAATCCTCACGCGAAAGATACTGATACCAGCGCTTTGGTCGGGATGTTGTTTGGGAATGAGGCTCACTCATATCGATGCCCTTCCTAGGTATTTCCTCATTGAAAAATAGTTGCTGAACTTCAATTGTCTGACAACGGGAATAAACTACGCTCATGCTTTGAGCTGCGCAAGCGATGGTTAAGAAATGACTCACTGCCATGCTTGTGCAAAGTGAAATGACATTGCTAACCTGTCTGACAATTGGTGAATCAGTCACAACGTCCCCGCGTTTGCGTTCTCTTTGCCAAGGGGAAAATAAATACGATAAACCCGCTATATTGCGGGATTCCCGCCATGACGTGGTGGAGGGAGAAGGAGACCTTATGGTCCGTATACGAGAAAAAATTCAGAGCCTCGGTGTTGCCTGCGCCCTTGTTGTTGCGGGTGGGCTCGCCGCCATAGTTCCGGATGCCTTGGCTGACACTGAGGGGGCGGTTTCTGGCGCCGTTATTGATATTGACAATCGTTATGAACAAGCTGAGGGCGGTCCCGGCCAGGATCTCGGCGCAAATATTAGAAAAGTGAAAAATCTCACTGAGGGTGCGGTGGTGGTAACGTTCTCCACAACCCAGGATTCTGGTTCGGCGGCTCTCCTCAGTGCATCGAATTCTGCGGAGGATTCCACGAATCTCACCCTCGCTCTGAGGCACGGGCATCTATACTGGGAAGTCCGCAATGAGCCTGAATCTGGGAAAGGGTGGTTGGCTAAAGCCGATGCTGAAGATGCCGGCCCGGTCAATGATGGGCGTGAACATACGGCAGTTGTGAACGTGACGGGGGAGAATACCGCCATCTACCTGGACGGACAGCAGGTGTTCTCCACCACGTCAGCGAGTTTCTTCGATGATGTGGACGGCCTGGATTCGCTGCGTCTCGGGGCGAACTATGACTCCCACGGGAAACAGTGGGGATTCGCGGGAACGGTGAGCCGGGTTCGGGTCTTCGACACTCCCGTGACGCCCTCCGATGTGGCGCAGCTTTCCCCCGCACCTGAACCGATCCTGACGGTGGCCGATTCCCGCGCGGAGGTGCCGGAAGCGGTGCGAACTGCCGCGGGTAAAGGAAAAATCACCTACTTTTACGATATTGACCCGCAGACGAGCGCAAGCGCAGCCCTGCGCCGTGGCGACACCTCCGTTCAGGAACTTTCGGTGCACGATGATGCTCTCAGCCTGGCCCAAGGGGGAGGGCGGATTTCGATTCCGGGTACGTGGACCCAGTCCTCGCAGACAAGTGTCGCCGTCGTCGTTGATGGTGACGCAAGTAAGGTTTACGCCAACGGAACACTCATCGGACGCAAGAATCTCCCCGCACATTCTTTAAATACGATCAACAAGGTGGTGCTGGAACATGCCCGCCTGCGCGTCTTTGACGGAGCTCTCAACGATGCTGAAGTCAAGACTCTGAGCGGGTATAGCAATCCCGGGGAATTCGCCCTTTTCGATAGCGGGTATGAGGGTGCGGCAAGCTACCGGATTCCCGCGTTATTGCGCACGCGCCAGGGAACGTTGCTCGCTACCGCCGATCAGCGCGTGCCCAATGCTTATGACAGCCCGAATGATATTAACCTCGTGCTGCGCCGCTCAACGGATAACGGGAAAACCTGGTCGCCGCTGCGCACGCTGGTGAATCTTCCCGGAAGCGGGAAGCAAGCGGCCTCGGTTATTGATTCCTCGATGGTGCAAAACGAAAAAACCGGAAGGATCACGCTGCTTGTCGATCTTTATCCGGGCGGGGTGGGCCAACCGAATAATCATGTGGGAACCGGAATGAACCCGGATGGTTCCCTCGCGTTGAACAGCGCCGCCGGTATCACTTTTGCCCTCAAGAACGGCGCAGTCACGGATGCTCAGGGCGGACCCACTGATTACGCGGTGGCGGAGGATGGCACCGTCACCCTCAAGGGTGAACGCATCAATAATGTGTACGATCCGCTTTCGCACAAGGTCCCTAACGGTTTATACATGCAGCCCACCGCGTACCTGGTGGAAATGCACTCGGAAGATGACGGCGTCACCTGGAGCGCACCGCGGCACCTCAACAACCAGGTCAAAGAAGACTGGATGAAATTCATTGGCACCAGCCCCGGATCGGCTATGCAGATCCACGGCGGCGAACACGATGGGCGCTTAGTTGTTCCGATCTACTATTCGAACGCGGTAGCAACGGTGTATTCCAGTGCGGTTGTTTATTCTGACGACGACGGCGCCACCTGGCAGCGCTCCACTTCCCCGAATGATGCGCGGGTCTTCAACGGCGAGGCGATCAACTCCCAGACGGTGCGGCAGGGGAGGGCCTCCCTCCATGAATCCGCCGTGGTGCAAACCGGTGAGAACGAACTGACTATGTATATGCGAAATTCCAATCCGGGCGGGCGTATCGCGGTGGCGCGTTCCACGGACGGCGGGGCAACATGGAGCGCTCCCGAATTTGATAAGAACACCCCCGATATTTTCAGCTTGCCGGCAGCGAAGAACCTGGCTGGGCATACAAACGAGGTGCTCTTCGCTAATGCTTCGGCCCGCTTGCCCTTCCGCGGCCAAGGCGTGCTGCGCTACTCCAATGATGGTGGCCGGACTTGGAAGAATTCGCGAACCTTCCAGGCGGGGCGGTACGTCTACCAGGCCATGGTGGAGCTACCCAACGGGAATATCGGGTTGCTGTGGGAACGTGAATGGCAGGGCCTCTACTACACGGAAGTTCCGCGGGCGTGGCTGCTCGATTACCCTGCCCAACTCATCAAATAACGCCACATAACGAAATGAAAATAATCAATGCGCACCATGTACACGGCAGTGCCGCAATGATGCGAAAGGAAGGAAACAACATGGATAAGGCGACGGTTGGTGTGAGCTGGATGTTCCAGTTCCGCGCCGGGATGGATGGCGATCTCGTCGCTGTTCGCGGAGCAGAAAAGGGTTGGGTGCTCTCAATCAAGGCGGGGAGCTTATTCCTGGCCGGATCAAATGAGACGATGGAATTTGCCCTGGATATGGAGGATACCGCAACGGTGAGTGACCGCACCTGGCATACCGTGGCAATTACCTCCAGCTCCGCCGGTTCGAAAATCTACCTGGATGGATACCAGTGCTTCTCCACAACCGCGGATCTTTCTCCGGCAGCGGTGCCGGGATCAAGCTCCCTCGAGAGCGTGTGCGCCGCGGGAACCGATATTCGCGGACTAGAAAGCTATGACCATGTTCTGAGCAGTGGCGATATTCTGGCCCTCAGTGCGGCCCCCGAACCCCTGATTGAGTTCGCTGCCTCCCACCTGTCCGACTATGACGTGGCAGATGTGGCGGAGCTACGCTCGGGCAGCGTGTTTTTGCGCTACCGGGTGCGCGGGCCGGGGCAGCACGGAACGATGCTCGCGGCGGCCGGTAACGGTGTTGAGCAACTGAATGTATCGGTGACCGAACGCGGTATCGAATATCGGGTGCTCGGTCAGCGGGGCGAATGGCGCACCTTCCTCGCAGAAGGCCACTGGGATGAGGGCAGGTGGCACGATGTTGTGCTGCGCGTGGGGCACGGCGCCGTTCAGATTTACGTGGATGGCTTCATGGAGGCCCACCTGCCAGGTCAAGCCTTCTTTGATGCGGTTTCGGCTTGCGATGAGATAGTCATCGGGCAGGACACAGCTGGCTCGCGCCTCTTCGGCGAGGTGCGTAATGCCGCCGTGTATTCCACGATCCTCAATGATGCGCAGATTAAGAAGCTTTCTTCTGTTCCGCCGCTGGAAACTCAGTGTCTTTTCGATGCCGGATTTCACAACTCGGTAAGTTACCGGATCCCCTCGCTTATCACCTTGCAATCGGGCGTCGTCGTCGCGGGTGCTGATCAACGCGAAACGATTGCTAATGATTCGCCGAATTCTATTAACTTCACGATCCGGCGTTCCTTCGATAGCGGAGAAACCTGGGAAGACCTCCAGACGGTGCTGACCTATCCGGGACACGGGGCGAGCGGTGCTTCCGTGATTGATTCCTGCGTGGTTCAGGATAAAAATACCGGACGCCTCATTGTGCTCATCGATCATTTTCCCGGCGGGATGGGGCAGCCAAACGCGGAAGCCGGAATCGGCCTAGATAAGGACGGGAATTTCATCCTCCACGATGGAAACGGGGCGAGCTTTACCTGGCTCCCCGACGGCAGCGTTATCGACGCCGAAGGTCAGGCGGCGCCCTACCGTATTTCCAGCCGCGGCGACGTGACGGTGCTACGTGACGGTGCGGAGACGCCGGGAGGAAACGTTTTCCTTGCCGACGGCGAAGACCCGCACCAGACCTTGCTGACGAAGCGCACCTGCTACCTCCAGATGATTTATTCCGACGACGACGGCGCCACGTGGTCGGCGCCCCGTAACCTCAGCCACGAGGTGAAAGAAGAGTGGATGTCCTTCTGCGGTACCTCCCCGGGAAATGGAATCCAGTTAGAAGGTAAGAAACACCGCGGGCGGCTCGTGATGCCGATTTACTTCAACGGTGTGCACACCACGTACTTCTCCGCCGCGGTTGTCTATTCGGACGACGGCGGGGAAACCTGGAAGCGTGGCGCATCCCCCAATGATGGCCGTATCTTCGAAGGTCGCCAGATCGAGGGCCGTACGCTGGATACCGAAAAAGCCGCAACGCACGAGTCCACTCTCATTGAAAGAGCTGATGGATCTGTGCTCATGCTCATGCGCAACCAGCATCCGAGTGGGAAGATCGCGGCAAGCATCAGTGAGGACGGCGGGGAAACATGGGGCGACGTCTACTTCATTGATGCCATCCCCGAGATCTTCTGCCAGCCCAATGCGGTGATGTGGCCGACCGCAGATTGCCCCGAACGGGTGATCTTTGCGAACGCTGCCCAGCTGCGCCCCTACCGAGGGCGGGGCGTGCTGCGCCTGTCGGAAGACGGGGGCCGAAGCTGGATCGCCTCGCGTACCTTCAATCCGGCGCATTATGTTTACCAGTGCATGGCGATTATGCCCGATGGCGATCTTGGTCTGCTTTGGGAACGTGAGATGCAGGGCTTGTACTTTACGAAGTTGCCTCTCAGGTGGATCAACGCTGCAAAGTGACCGTAGAATAACCGCCAAATAACTATTAAACGACTGTGATTTAACAGTCGTGCGGATAACGGTGGCGCCTGCCGTTCAGGACATTTTCCTGCGGTAGGCGCCACCGTTTTCGGTTGCTATCCGTACTCGTATCTACTGAGTAGGGGTGCATTTTTAACGCATATTTTTAACGCAGCGCCGGATCGCCGGTACGGACGGTGTCCACCTCCGCGGGAGTGGGGGAGTACGCACCGTCGTGGCTGACGGTCAGCCCCGCCGTAATAACCGCCTGGTGCAGTGCGGGGCGCACGTCGGAGAAATGGGCGGCGCGCAGCCGCTGCTTGGCTTCCACCGACCCGAGAAGCCCAGCCTCCATAAGCCCGGCCAGCATCCCGGCCATAAAAGAATCGCCGGCACCCACGGTGTCTCCCAGCTCCACATTAAGCGGATCGACGACGAGCATATCGCGCTCCCCGGCTAGCTTGACATAAGCACCCCACGGCCCGCGGGTGACCACCACCATGCCAGGCCCGGAGGTAACCCACCGGCGCATAATCCGCTCCACCGGCTCACCGGGGTAGAGCCATTCGAGGTCCTCATCAGACGCCTTGACCACATCGCACAGTGCCACCAGTTCCTCAATGCTCTCCCGCACCTTTTCGGGAGAACCCATCAGATCCGGGCGGGCATTCGGATCATAAGAAACGGTGCCGGTGAGGGCCTGGCGCTTGACGGCGCGCAAAATCTTCTTGCTCGAGGCACCCACCACCGCAGAGTACGAACCACAGTGCAGGTGCCCCACCGTATCCGGGTCCGGAATCTCGGGGAGGTCCGATTCGACGTCGAACTCATAACGTGCCCGGCCCTCCGCGTCGAGGAAAGCGCTCGCGGTGGTGGTCCGACTGGCGCCGTCGGACCCGGGGACAATCTCCACACCCATGGCGGCTGCCTGGGAAGCGATTCGTTCCCCGCGCTCATCACGTCCGAACCAGGTAGCGAGCTCCACGTGTTGGCCGAGTCGGGAGACACCGGATGCCACATTGAGAAGTGAACCGCCCACGACCTCAGTGCCCGGTCCGGTCTCTCCCTCACGGATAATAATGTCCACAAGCGCTTCACCGGCGCTCACAAATCGTGCCATTGGTGCCTCCCATCGCCACAGCTGTTCTGCGCGCAGGCCCGGGGCACCGTAACCTGGCTGCCCGACGCTGCGCACGCTTTCTTCGCGTACCAGTTTATCTGGAAAATCACCGGGATTTTGGGGTATACGGGGCAAGAACGGCCCTGCGCCATGACGGAAAAATGTCAAGCCCGCGCGCGCAAAAAATTTTGGTTTTTGCGCACGTGGGATAACGGTGGGGATAAGCTACCCTGGAGAACGTGCAGATTTGGACATCTCCCTTAGATATTTCGCCGGATTTTGACCGGAGCGTGGTGACCTTCGGGGTATACGACGGCGTCCACCGTGGGCACCGTGCCGTTCTTACCCGCGCCGTTGATATTGGCCGGGAACTCGGTTGGCCCGTTATTGTTCTCACGTTTGATCCCCATCCGGCCACCGTCCACCGCCCCGAGGCACATATTCGCCTCGTTATGAGCCTGCAAGATCGCATTAATCGCATTGAGACGCTGGGTGTGGATGCGCTCTATCTCCAGCATTACGATGCGGCCTACGCCCGCGCTACCGCCGCGGAATTTGTGCGGGATCAACTTGTTGGCCAACTCCGGGCCGGCTTCGTGGTGGTCGGGCACGATGCCCGTTTCGGGGCGGGAAATACCGGGGATGAGGCGGTGCTGCGCCGCCTCGGTACCGAGCTTGGCTTCGGTGTGGAAATCGTAGGAGACCGCTGTGACGCCGCGGGGGAACGGTGGTCCTCTACCCGGGTGCGCGCCGCGCTTGCTACCGGTGATGTCGCTAGCGCAGCGCAGATCCTGGGGCGCCCGCACCGTATTCACGGCACCGTGGTACACGGGGCACGGCGCGGGCGCGAATTGGGGTTTCCCACCGCCAATCTCAGCGGGGATGATTTGGGTGAAGTTCCCGCAGATGGCGTGTACGCCGGGTGGCTGGTGCGCCATATTCCAGGTGGTACCGCCGAAGAATACCTGCCGGCAGCCATCTCGGTGGGAACCAATCCTCAATTCGAGGGCCAGGAACGCACCGTGGAAGCCCACGTACTCGGGCGTAGCGATCTCAACCTCTACGGAGAACCCATCAGTATCGATTTCGTTTCCCGTATCCGCCCCATGCTCACATTCGGTTCGGTTGATGAATTGTTGGCACGGATCGACCTGGACGTTTTGGAAACCGCAGACCGACTGGGTGTTCCGCCCGCCGGACGTGTCCCACCCGGGTCAGTGCAGGCCTCATGACCGGCCGCATCATCAGCACGGTCGGGAAACGGCGTGCAGCATTCGCTAGGGTAGGTGCATGAGTACATTCGCTCTTCGCGTCGCCATCAATGCTCTTGCGCTGTGGGTGGCCACGCTCTTGATCCCCGGTCTGGCAATGGTGGGGGAGGCCCCCGATACCCTCCGTCTCATTGGATGGTTCGTGGTGGCCGGCCTCATTCTTGCCATCCTTAACGCGGTTATCCGCCCGATCCTGAAATTCCTTTCCTTCCCGCTCTATATCCTCACCCTCGGGCTCTTCTCCCTCGTGGTCAACGCGGCGATGATCTCGCTCACCGCCTGGGCCTCCCAGGGCTTGGCGGTGCACCTGGTTGTGGGCAGCTTCTGGGCCGCGCTCTTCGGCGGGATTGTGGTCTCCCTCGTCAATATGGTGCTCAGCGGTTTCGTTGATCGCTCCTAGCTACCTGCCATCTACCGGCCAAGAGAAAGCGGGGAAGGCCACACCCGCACTGGCGGATACGCCAGTGCGGGGCGTCGTCGCCGTGTGCTAGAATTTTCAGGCCGTTTACATCGGCCACGGTAGCGTCATGCCTGGGAGAACATGCCCCGGAGCTCCGTGCAACGGAAACTAAGGAGAATCGCATGGCCCTCAAGCCTGAAGAAAAGCAGAAGATCATTGCCGAATACGCCACGCACGAGGGCGATACCGGTTCCCCCGAAGTGCAGGTGGCTCTGCTCTCGGCTCGTATTTCGCAGCTGACGGAGCACTTCCGCTCGCACATCCACGACCACCATTCGCGTCGTGGTCTTATGCTTCTTATCGGCCAGCGCCGCC
This sequence comes from Actinotignum schaalii FB123-CNA-2, assembly GCF_000411135.1. GTDB lineage: Bacteria > Actinomycetota > Actinomycetes > Actinomycetales > Actinomycetaceae > Actinotignum > Actinotignum schaalii_A. The sequence continues at coordinate 1,077,129 of NZ_KE150262.1, forward strand.
GCCTTCTCAGCTACCTCGCTGAGGAAGATATCGAGCGGTACCGGTCGCTGATCGCACGTCTCGGCTTGCGTCGATAAGTACTTAAAGCGGCTCGGGTTTCATCCCGGGCCGCTTTCCGTATGCCCGCAGGCGTGAGAAGCTGCTCAGCATCGCCGCAAGTGAACCGCGCGCGAAGCTCAGCTGCTTGCTCGGGCACTACGATAGACAGGGTGTGGCGCGCCTGCGCACCCCAATATGTGGAGTACCGCGAACGTGGTCTTCGGTGATGGTTGACGAAGGCGGGAACGCTAGGGCCCGTTTTCGTGAATTACCACTGATGGCCGCCTCGCGGCCGAAATAAAAGGAGGTCCCGTGGAGGGTCCCAATATTCATAGTGTGGAAGCCGTTGTTGATAACGGTTCCTTTGGAACACGTACCATTCGTTTTGAAACCGGGCTGCTGGCCCAACAGGCCAACGGCGCTGCCCTGGCCTACCTGGACGGGGAAACCACCGTTTTCTCCGCCACCACCGCCTCGAAAAGCCCGAAGGAACACTTCGATTTCTTCCCGCTGACGGTGGACGTGGAAGAACGCTCCTACGCGGCCGGTAAAATTCCCGGCTCGTTCTTCCGCCGTGAAGGCCGGCCCGGTACGGACGCCATTCTGGCCGCCCGGCTCATTGACCGCCCGCTGCGCCCGCTCTTCACCAAGGGCATGCGTAACGAAGTGCAGATCGTGGAAACCGTCCTCTCCATCCACCCGGATGATGCCTACGACGTTCTCGCGATCAACGCCGCCTCCCTGTCCACCTCGCTGACGGATCTGCCTTTCGCCGGGCCGGTCGGCGGCACTCGCGTGTCCCTCGTGGACGGGCAGTGGATCGCCTTCCCGCGCTGGTCGGAAATGGCGCGCGCCACCTTCTCCATGGATATTGCCGGGCGCATTGTTGGGGACGACGTCGCCATCACCATGGTGGAGGCCCAAGCTCCCGAACAAACGGAAGCTAATGTGGCCGCCGGTGGCATCGCCCCCACCGAAGAAGTTATTACCCAGGGTCTGGAAGCCGCCAAGGGCGTTATTCGCACCCTCTGCGAAGCGCAGCTCACCCTCATCAACGAATGCGGGAAGCCCACCGCGGACTACCCCTTCTTCCCGAATTACACCGATGCCCAGTTCGAGGCTGTCGGGAATGCCCTCGGGGATCGTTTCAACACCATCCTCGGAATTGTGGACAAGGTGGAGCGCGATACCGCTCTCAATGACCTCACCGATCAGATCGTTTCCGAACTGACGGTGCCCGCCGATGCCCAGTTCAATCTGGAAGAAGACGGCCCCGGGCTCGCCGCCGCGGTCAATGACCACTTCAAGGAAGTCATGCGCCGCCACGTCCTCACCGAAAACGTGCGTATGGACGGGCGCCGCCCCACCGATATTCGTTCGATTTCCGCGCAGGCCGGCGTGCTGCCGCGCGTGCACGGCTCGGCGATCTTCCAGCGTGGTGAAACGCAGATCCTCGGGGTGACCACCCTCAATATGCTCAAGATGGAACAGCCGCTGGATAATCTTTCCCCGATTACCCACAAGCGTTACATCCACCACTACAACTTCCCTCCTTATTGCACCGGGGAAACCGGGCGCGTGGGCAGCCCCAAGCGCCGCGAAATCGGGCACGGACACCTGGCAGAAATGGCACTGGAATCCCAGCTGCCCAGCCGGGAAGAATTCCCCTACGCCATCCGCCAAGTTTCTGAGACGATGGGCTCGAATGGCTCCTCCTCCATGGGTTCGGTGTGTGCCTCGACCATGTCCCTGCTCAACGCGGGTGTGCCGCTCAAGGCCCCGGTTGCCGGCATTGCCATGGGTCTCATCTCCGCCCAGATCGACGGGGAAACCAAGTACGTGACCCTGACCGATATTCTCGGTGCGGAAGACGCCCTGGGCGATATGGACTTCAAGGTGGCCGGTACTCGTGACTACGTGACCGCGCTGCAACTGGACACCAAGCTGGATGGCATCCCGGCGGAAGTTCTTTCCGCGGCGCTGTCCCAGGCCCGTGACGCCCGCCTGGCCATCCTCGATCTCATGAACCAGGCCATTGATGGCCCCGATGAGATGGCTCCCACCGCGCCCCGTATCCTCACCGTGAAGATCCCGGTAGATAAGATCGGCGAAGTCATCGGCCCCAAGGGCAAGATGATCAACCAGATCCAGGAAGATACCGGCGCGGAAATCACCATCGAAGACGACGGCACCGTCTTCATCGGCGCCTCCGACGGTGTTTCCGCGGAAGCTGCCCGTGACACCGTCAATTCCATTGCCAACCCGCAGCTTCCCGAAGTGGGCGAACGCTACGTGGGTACCGTGGTTAAGACCACCACCTTCGGTGCGTTCATCTCCCTCACCCCGGGCCGCGACGGCCTCCTCCACATCTCCCAGATTCGTCGCCTCGTGGGTGGCAAGCGCGTGGAGAACGTGGAAGATGTCCTCAACGTGGGCGACAAGGTTGAGGTCGAAATCGGTGAAATCGATGACCGCGGCAAGATCTCCCTGGAAGCGGTGGTTCCGGAAGGCGAAGCGAACGCCGAAGCGGAAAGCTCCGATCAGGGCGATAACGGTGATCACGGCGAAGCGGAGGAGAGCGCCCCGCGGCAGAACCGGGCACGTTCCCGTTCGCGCCGGCGCACCGAGTCCTCGGCGCCCAGCGCGCCTTCGGCAGATGACTCCGATGCTGATTCCAGCTCGAGCCGCGGTTCGCGTGGAAGTCGCGGCTCGCGGCGGCGTCGTCGCACCGTTCACACGGACGAAGACTAAAACCCGCGCCTACGGGCGCTAGGTAGAGTGAACTCCCCGAATGTTTCCGGACGTTCGGGGAGTTTGCGTAACTATCCAGGAAAGTATTCCCATGTTGTATAGCGAACTGCCCCTTCCGCTTAACGCGGGCGCCAGTCTTAATATTGACGACGACGGCGCACTCCTACGCCGCACCGTCCTCCCCGGCGGGCTCCGTGTCCTCAGCTACCGCCTGCCCCATATTCACTCCACCTACATCAGCATGTGGGTGGGCGCCGGGTCTCGCGACGAAGTGACGGAGACTCAAGGATCCACCCATTTCCTCGAGCATCTGCTTTTCAAGGGTACGAAGCGGCGCAGCTCCCTCGATATTTCACGAGAAACGGATTACCTGGGCGGGGGATTCAATGCGGCCACCTCGAAGCAATACACCCACTACCACGGCCATATCTTTGACGAGGACCTGCCCCAGGCCATCGATATCCTCGCCGATATGCTCACCGGCGCGACCCTCAGCGCCGAAGATTTTGCGGTGGAACGCGGCGTTATCCTCGAAGAACTCGCCATGTACGCCGACGATCCCACCGATACCGCCATGGAAAAAATCCCGCAGCTTGTCTTTGGGGATCACCCGCTGGCGCGCCCCGTCGGGGGAACGGCGCAGACGGTGCGGGCTTTGCAGCACGAGGCGCTTCTCGAGCACTACCACGGGGTCTACCATCCTGATGAAGTGGTGGTGGTTGCCGCGGGCGCCGTCGACCATGACAAACTATGCGAGCTGGCGGTGGGGGCACTGAGTGCCGGAGGTTGGGACCTGAGCACGGAGCGCGATGCGCACCCGCGCCGTATCGCCCCACCCATTACCTACCAGGCGGCACACGACCTGCATATTCCGAAAGAAGTGGAGCAGGCGGCGGTCATTGTAGGAATGCCGGGGTTGAGCTTGACCAGTGAGGACCTGCCCACCTTGCTCGCCCTCAACGCGATTCTGGGTGGAGGAACATCCTCGCGGCTCTTCCAGGAAATTCGGGAACGGCGCGCTCTGGCCTACTCGACCTATTCCTTCCCGATTAGCTACCGCGAAGGCGGCATGTTCTGCCTGGCGGCCGGGTGTGCCCCGCATAATGTGGGTACCGTGCGCGAGCTCATGATGACCGAATTGGATCGCCTCGCCCGCGACGGTGTGAGCGAAGAAGAAACGGAATCTGCTTTCCGACGCCTTCGCGCCGATATTGTTTTCGACGCCGAACGGGTGGGCACCGCTATGACCCGGCTCGGTACCTCCGAGCTGGTGCGCGGCAGCCTCATTTCGCATGAGGAACACCTGCGCCGGGCCCGCGCCGTGCGCGCCGCCGATATAAACGAGCTGGCCCGCCGCATTGCGGCAGGCCAGCGTTCGTGTGTAACGGTCGGACCGGAGAACTAGCGGACGCTCCGCTGGTTCGCTAGCCGGTTTTTCGCTATTCGGCGTCCTCCGGGCTAGGCGTGGACGGGGCGCTTTCCACCGACGGCGCGGACGGGGCGCTTTCCACCGACGGCGCGGACGGGGCGCTTTCCACCGACGGCGCGGCCTCCGCGGCAACGGGACCTTGAGCGTTCTCTGCATTCTCCGCTCCATCCGCGGTGGGATCGTCTACTGGTGCGTGCACCACCTTGAGGGTGCGGTAACGGTTAAGCGCCGCGGCGATATCCACCGCGCGTGGCCGGGTCAGGAAGGCCGGTTTTTCGCCGGCCCCCAGGGCATCCAGACCGTGCGTGGCAATGGTCTCCTCCAGGCGAGCAATACCTTCCGGAACGGTGTATCTGCCGCGCAGGCACAGGGCACGGGTGGGGTCGGTCAGGGAGCGAATTGCCCAGGCAATCGCGGCGGTCTGGCCCGGATCCACAATCTGGGGCACATCACTGACATCAATATCCGCGCGGTCTAGCGAAATAAGATCCACCCCGCGCGATTTCGTTTTCGCCTTCACCCCGTGGGCTTTGAGCGGGAGCGGATAGCGCGGTGCCGGGTGCGTAAACTCAGCAATATCATTGCGTTCCCGCGGGTGCGCTGCCGCCACCGCGCGGGCCTGCTCCGTGACATCGTGGCACACATAGTGATCCATGAGGAGCACCCGATCCGCGGCATCCAAATAATCGCCCGAGCCACCCATAACCATGATGGTGGAGATACCGGCGCGCGCCATACCAGCTACCCGATCCACAAAAGGTGTAATGGGTTCCTGAGTGGCAGGAACTAGCTCGCGCATCCGCTCATCACGAATCATGAGATTAGTAGCCGAGGTGTCCTCATCAATAAGCAAGACCCGCGAACCTGCTTCGATGGACTCGGAAATAGCGGCGGCCTGCGACGTGGAACCTGAGGCATTTTCGGTAGAAAAATCGGTGGTGTCGGTGCCATCGGGCAGGGAATTAATGAAAGCGGAGACATCCACGCCGGTCACCCAGCGCCCATCGGCAGCACGCACCTTCATCGCGCTGGGATCCAGAGCCACCAGTTCGCGGCCGTCCCCGGGGATATGTGGATAGACGCTGCGCTCGAGAGCGGAGAGCAGCGTGGATTTGCCGTGGTAGCCCCCGCCGACGATCACCGTAATACCCGGGATAATCGGCATGCCGGTCACCTCACCGGCATGGGGGAGGTGCACGCTTTCACGTAAGCTCTCGGGGCTGGTGAAGGCGATGGCATCTGTCAACGGCAGATCGGAAATGCCTGAGCGGCGCACCAGCACCGCGCCGTCGTTAATAAAACCAATCCAGCCGCGCTCCCGAACCACTGCCTGGAGAGCGAGATAATCCTCGTAGGCTTCCACGTGCCTGCGTAATGCGGCCCGGTGAGCAGCGAATTCTTCCCCTTCGGAGGAGAAATTGAGCGTGGCTTCGATAATCTCGGGAAGGTACTCATCTGCGGTTTGCGCCATGGCGTGCCCGAGGATGGTGCGCCCCTGAGCCGGGAAATGACATTGGAAACGTAGTTCCACGTGGTTGGCGAAAACAGTCGCGCTCGAACGCTCCAAAATCTCTTGCCCCACTTTCGCGATGGAAATATCGCGAGAATGACGGGCGCGCTCCGCAAAAGTACGGGCCAGGAAATCAGCAACAGCCAGGCGCTGTTCCGGGGTGGTGAGAAGGTCAGCGGGAATCCCCACCTTCGCCGGATCTGCCGTCACCCGCAACGAGGAGGGCGGGGCGTAGGGATCGGATTGCACCCGATCAATATGGACCGTGTACATGCCGTAGTCATAATCACCGATAACGGACTTGTAGGCCGGGTAGTTACGTCCGTCCAGTTCGTGGAGGCGATCGATAAGATCGACGTCGTCTCCCTCGACCCGCACAAATTCACGCCGTTCCCGCGGCCCCCCGCCTCGCCTATCCCGACGGTCAAATTGGCGATCCCGGCCTCCGCGCGGGCCCCGGCCTCCCCGGTAGTCGCGCCCACCGTGGGCATCGTAACGTTCCGAGCTGTGCTCATATCCAAAACTCATAGCACCTAGTCTATCCAGGCCACGTAGCATGGACGGTATGACTATCAACGTAGCTGTGATCGGCGCGGCGGGACGGATGGGCAGCACCGTGTGCACCGCCGTTACCGATGCCCCCGATATGAACCTGACCGCCCGAATCACCAAGGACGATCCCATCAACGCCCAAACCCTGGCGGGTGCCACCGTGGGAGTTGATTTCACCGTTCCCGATGCGACGGAAGATACCGTGCGGGCTTTGCTGACCAATGGCTGTCACGCCGTCGTCGGGGCCACGGGATGGACCCCGGAAAAGATTGCGCGCATTGAGACGGTGGCCAAGGAGACGGGGCGCCATGTGCTTATTGCCCCGAATTTTGGTTTGAGTGCCGTGCTCACCATGATGTTCGCGGAAATGGCCGCCCCGTATTTCGAATCCGTCGAAGTGGTGGAAATGCACCATCCCGATAAAGTTGATGCTCCCTCGGGAACGGCGCGCGCCACCGCGGAGAAAATCGCGGCGGCCCGGGCTGCAGCCGGATGCGCCCCGGCTCCCGATGCCACCACCGGGCCCGCGCCCGCCCGCGGGGAGAAAATTGCCGGCATCCCGGTGCACGCGGTCCGCCTCCGGGGCCTGAATGCCCACGAAACTGTGCTGCTGGGAAATCCGGGGGAACAGCTCGCCTTGCGCCAAGATTCTTTCACCCGTGAGTCTTTTATGCCCGGGGTGCTTCTGGCCATCCGCGGCATTGACCAGCATCCGGGCGTGCAGGTGGGATTAGAGCAGTACATGAGCTGGGAACGATAGGCTGAGCCCATGGACGAGCACACTTTGCCTTCACGCAGTTTTGGATCCGTTAGCGTTGCCATGGTGACCCCTTTCCACGCCGACGGCGCCTTGGATGTTGACGCCGCGGTGGCGCTGGCCACCACCCTTGTGGACCAGGGATGTGATTCCCTGCTCCTTTCCGGCACCACCGGAGAATCTCCTACCACGCACCAGCCGGAAAAAGACGTCCTGGTGCGGGAAGTATGCGCGGCGGTTGGTAACCGCGCCATGGTTATCGCCGGCGCCGGCTCCAATGACACCGCCCACGCGGTGCGCATTGCCCGCGGGGCTGAAAAAAGTGGGGCGCAGGGGCTGCTCGTCGTCGCCCCGTATTACAACCGGCCCTCCCAGGAAGGCGTCTACCAACATATTGTGAACGTGACGGAAGCCACGGACCTGCCCGTTATGGTTTACGATATTCCGGGGCGCACCGGGGTGCGGCTCGAACTGGATACGTTGCTGCGCCTGGCTGAGCACCCGCGCATCCACGCCGTGAAAGATGCCACCGGTGATGTGGCGGCCGGTTTCGTCAAAATGGCACGCACCGGCTTGGAATATTACTCGGGAGACGATGCCCTCAATTTCGCCTGGCTCGCGCACGGGGCTTCCGGGGTGATTTCGGTGGCCGGGCACGTTATTGCGGCGCGCTTGCGGGCCCTGGTGGAGCAGGTCGACGCCGGAGATCTGCCGGCTGCCCGCCGGGAAGCCGCCGCGCAGCGCCATATTATTTCCGCGATTATGGGAAGCGGGCAAGGTGCCGTTATGGCGAAAGAAGCGCTCAAACTCCTCGGGATCATCCCCTCGGCTACCCTGCGCCTACCCCTGGTAGGGGCATCTACGGCGCAGATCGCGGAATTGGCGGAAGCGCTGCGCGCCGAAGGTCTCCTCGCGAGCTAGCTCCCCCCGCTGGTGCGCGCTCGGTGTTCCCCGGCGGCGCGCACGGTGCTCGTGCCCGCGCGGGTATCGAGCCGCCAGGGCGAGGTCCGGGCAGGAAGCACCTATGGAAGCGCCGCGCTTCGTGAGAGAATACAGGGGTGAGTGATGAAGTGAAGAAATCTGTACCACCGCTGCGGAACGCCGTTCGTATCGTTCCCCTGGGCGGACTCGGTGAAGTCGGTCGCAATTGCAACGTTCTTGAATACCAGGGCAAATTGGTAGTTGCCGATTGCGGAGTGCTGTTCCCCGAAGAAGCCCAACCCGGTGTTGATCTTATTCTCCCCAATCTTGACTACCTGGAAGACCGCCTCGACGATATTGCCGCCATCGTCCTCACCCACGGGCATGAGGATCATATCGGGGCAGTGCCGTATCTGCTGAAAATGCGCCCGGATATCCCGGTGATCGGCTCCCAATTGACCATTGCTTTCGTGGAGGCGAAGCTCCAGGAGCACCACATCGCCCCGAATGTCACCGTGGTGGCCGAGGGGGATTCCATGCGCATCGCGGGCATGGAATTTGAGTTCATTGCCGTCAACCACTCCATTCCGGATGCACTGGCCCTCTTCATCCGCACCCCGGAGGGCAATATTCTCATCACGGGTGATTTCAAGATGGACCAGCTTCCGCTGGACGGACGTCTCACCGACCTGCGTGCTTTCGCGGCGGCCGGAGACGAAGGCGTGGATCTCTTCATGTGTGATTCCACCAACGCCGAAATCCCCGGTTTTGTGCATTCCGAGTCGGAAATTCAGCCGGTGATTGATTCGGTGATCGGCGGGGCTACCGGGCAGATCGTTGTTGCTTCCTTTGCTTCGCACGTGCACCGGGTCCAGCAAGTTCTCAATGCCGCGGCACATAACGGCCGTAAGGTCGCATTCGTGGGTCGCTCTATGGTGCGCAATATGAAGATCGCGGAGGACCTCGGGTATTTGGACGTGCCAGAAGGCACCGTCGTCGACCTCAAAAATATGAAGGACCTGCCCGAAAACCGCCGCATCTACATGTCCACCGGCTCCCAGGGTGAACCCATGGCCGTGCTCTCTCGTATCGCGAATCGTTCCCACCCTAAGGTGGCGATTAATCCGGGAGATACGGTGCTGCTGGCCTCCTCGCTCATTCCCGGAAACGAAAATTCGGTGTTTCGGGTGATCAACGGGCTTATCAAGCTCGGCGCGAATGTGATTCACCAGGGTAATGCGCGGGTGCACGTCTCCGGGCATGCTGCCCAGGGCGAATTGCTCTACTGCTACAACATTTTGCAGCCAGCCTACGCCATGCCTATTCACGGGGAGGTACGCCACCAGGTCGCGAACGCCGGCGTCGCGGTGAAAACCGGGGTGCCCGCCGATAATGTGATTCTGGCGGAAAACGGTTCGGTTATCGATATGATCGACGGCGAAGTTCGTCTCGTTGGTTCGGTGCCTTTCCAGAATATTTATGTGGATGGCTCCTCCGTTGGGGATATTACCGAATCCGAACTCAAGGACCGCCAAATTCTTTCCAATGAAGGATTTATTGCTATTTTCGCGGTGGTGGATACCAATGCGCGGCGCATCGTCACCGGTCCGCACCTCCAGGCACGCGCCATGGCTGAAGATGAGACTGTCTTTGACAGCATCACTCCGGAAGTCACGCGAGCCCTGGAAGAAGCCGTGGCGAAGGGCTCAGATAGCTACGGGATGCAGCAGGCCATGCGGCGCGTGGTGGGGCGTTGGGTTTCCCGCAAACTGCGCCGTTCGCCCATGATTATTCCGACTGTCGTGGAGGTGTAGTCCCCCTCGCATGCGGCGCGCCGGGAGGGGCAACTTTTTGCACAAAGGCTAGGCTTTTGATGTGAAGTTTCAGCGACGTGTCAAAAAAACCGAGAAAGAGACGACTGCGCCCGCGCGCCGCCCGTCCCGACGCTCCGCCACGCCCGCAAACGGGGCGGGCACGGAGCGGGCGGAGGGGCGCCAGCTGACGGGGAATGTTCGTAACGCCCTCGTGGCCACTTTCCTCGGTCTCGCGGTTATTGTGGCACTGCGCGAATGGTTCAATATTTCCGGGGTACTTGGCGGGGTTATTCACCACGCCACCGCCGGTATTTTTGGGTTACTCTCCGTTCTCCTTCCCGCCGTCTTCCTGGCCCTCGCCATCAGACTGGTGGTTCCGGCACGCGGGAATGAACACCGGCGGGTACTGCTCGGTGTGTTGATTATCGTGGTGTGTCTGGCCGGCATTATTCACGTGGTGAAACAGCCGCGAAGCCCGGCCGACCACTTCGCAGACGTAGAAAACGCCGGCGGCCTACTTGGGTGGCTCAGCGGGGGCGTTCTCGAGATGCTTTTCTCCCCGTGGGGTGCCGTTCCTATCCTCGTGATTATTATCCTGTGGGCCGGGCTCTACATCGCCGACGTCTCGATGGCGGATATTGCCGCCACTATTCGGGATCGGCGCGCGCAGCGCGATGCTGAAGCGGGGGATGAGATCGCTAACCGCGGGCACTCCGCATCGGTGCCTTACGATTCGCCTCACGATATTGACGCGGCGGAAAACACCACCCGGCTCCCGAGCGCCGGACGCACGTCCCGGCGCGGTAAGAAGCCCGCGCGCAGCTATCTGGATGCGGCACTTTCCGGGGCTCCTTCTGAGAACGACGGCGCAGCTACCGCTCCCGCTACCAACAACGGTGCGAATGGCGCGGACGGGGCGGCGGAGGCCGACTGGGCAGACGGAGCCAATGGTGCCAATGGTGCGCAGGCCCAGGGCGCCACCACGGTGCTGCCGCAGGCTACGGCGGGTAGCGGGGCGGCGGGCCGTGCGGCGCCGTCGCCGAAAAAAACGGTGCGCACCAAGAAAAGCGGCAGCGCGGCAGAGGTTCAGGATGCGGCGGCCACGGTGCCTGATCTTCCCGCACCCGATACCGGCGCACCGTTCACCCGCACCCAGCAACTAGCCCTCGACCCGAGTATTTTGTATGAGCTGCCCTCCCCGGATCTGCTCAAACGCGGGGCGGTGCATCCCGAACGCACCGAAGCCAATGATCGTGTTGTTGCTGCGCTTACCCAAGTCTTCACTGATTTCGGGGTGGATGCTCAGGTGGTGGGCTTTTCGCGTGGACCGACGGTCACCCAGTACGAAGTGGAGCTGGGGCCGGGTGTCAAGGTAGAGCGCATCACGCAGCTCTCGAAAAATATCGCCTACGCAGTGGCGAGCGCCGATGTGCGTATTCTTTCCCCCATTCCCGGCAAATCCGCGATCGGTATCGAAATCCCCAATGCGGACCGTGAAGTGGTGCAGCTAGGCGACGTTTTGGCATCCGACGTGGCGCGCCGTGACCACCATCCCCTCACCGTGGCGGTGGGGAAGAACGTGCGCGGCCAGTTCGTGGTCACCAACCTGGCGAAAATGCCGCACCTGCTGGTGGCGGGCGCTACCGGTGCGGGTAAGTCGTCGTTCATCAACTCGATGATTACCTCGGTGCTGATGCGCTGCACCCCGGACGAAGTGCGGATGATCCTCGTGGATCCCAAGCGTGTGGAGCTGACGATTTACGCGGGCATTCCCCATCTCATCACCCCGATTATCACCAATCCGAAGAAGGCCGCCGAGGCGCTGGAATGGGTGGTCAAGGAGATGGATGCGCGCTACGACGATATGCAGTCCTACCGCTTCAAGAACATCACCGATTTCAACGAGGCGATACGGGCGGGTACCGTTAAGGCGCATGATCCGCACCGTACCCTCCAGCCCTACCCCTACCTGCTGGTCGTGGTGGACGAATTGGCTGACATGATGATGGTGGCCCCGCGCGACGTGGAATCCTCCATCCAGCGCATCACGCAGCTGGCGCGGGCCGCCGGTATTCACCTGGTGCTCGCCACCCAGCGTCCCTCCGTGGATGTGGTCACCGGTCTTATTAAAGCGAATATTCCTTCCCGCCTAGCCTTTATGACTTCGTCGCTAGCTGATTCGCGTACCATCCTCGATCAAGGTGGGGCGGAGAAGCTTATCGGGCAAGGTGATGCTCTCTTCATGCCGGGAGGTGCCCAGCCGATTCGTCTCCAGGGTGCCTGGGTGGACGAGGCGGAAATTGAGCGCGTTGTCGAGCATGTGAAAACGCAGCTGCGCCCCCAGTATCGCGAAGACTTCCAAGAAACGGTGGAGGCCGCCGGGCGCGAGAAGAAACAGCGCGAAGAAATAGGTGAAGACCTTGATATTCTGCTCCAGGCCGCGGAAATCGTGATCACCACCCAATTCGGATCTACGTCTATGCTGCAACGCAAATTGCGCATTGGCTTCGCCAAGGCGGGGCGGATGATGGACCTGCTCGAACAATACGAGATCGTGGGGCCTTCCGAAGGCTCCAAGGCCCGCGACGTGCTGGTGGCACCGGAACTGGTGGAAGATGCTCTCGCCATGCTGCGCGGAGAACGCGACTCTATTTACGAGGACGAAACAGGTGATGGCGGGTCCGGAGCTGGCGCCGGTGTGCCGGGAACGGGCGCACCTGCCGGAGCGAGTGGCGCAGCAACGGGGCTCGGTGCGGACGGCGGGAATGTCGCTCATGACGCGTACGGCGCAAACGGGGCGAACGGCGCCGGAGTCGGCACCGTGCCCACGAACCGCTACGCCGAAGATCCACTGGCACACGACCCGGAGGACACCGCACCCACCTGGTACGACGATGATGACCCTGCCGGGGAATCCGGGGAGGACGCCTGGCAGCTCACGGGGCGGTAAAGTAGGGACATGTCTCACACGAACGCTCCGGAGGCGAGCGAGCCGCCCCTCCTCAATATCGCTAATGCTTTGACGGTCGCCCGTATTATCCTCATCCCAGTTTTTATCTGGGTATTCTGGGAGCCCACCGCTACTCGTAGCTTTTGGGCGTGGGTAGTTTTCGCCGTTGCGGCTTTCACTGACCGCCTCGATGGGCAGCTAGCGCGTTCGCGTGGGCTTATCACCAACTTTGGGAAACTTGCCGATTCGATCGCTGATAAGGGCCTTATAGCGGCAGCTCTCATTATGCTGTCTCTTCATGACCGGCTGTGGTGGTGGGTCACCATCCTCATGATCGCCCGTGAAATTTTCATTACTTTGGTGCGGATGCTCGTGGTGACGAAACAGGTTATGGCAGCTGGATGGATCGGCAAACTCAAGATGTTTGCCCAGTCCATCGGCGCCGGTATCCTCATGCTGCCGTGGATCGCGTGGCTCGGGCACCCGGGCGGAGATATTTTCCAGTGGCTCGGATGGATAACCCTCGGGGTTGCCCTCGTACTTTCGGTGTGGTCCGCGATCGGATATGTCGGTGATGCGGTGCGTATCGCGCGCGGCGGTGGCCAGGGTGCGCGCTCATGATGACGGCGCAGCAAGATGACGCCTCGTGCTTGGCCACACTCACCGAATCTTGCGTGGCAGATTTACGCAAGCGTGGCCTCAGCCTCGCCTGCGCGGAATCTTTAACCGGCGGGCTTCTCACCGCGCAATTCGTCACCGTTCCCGGGGTGTCCGCGGTGCTGCGTGGGGGAGTGGTCAGCTACGCGACCGACCTCAAAGCCAGCATTCTCGGAGTATCCAGCGAGCGTTTGGCCAGTCACGGGCCGGTGGATCGGGACGTGGCGCTCCAGATGGCGCAGGGCGTATGCGCCGTCACCGGAGCTGATATCGGCATGGCCACCACCGGGGTGGCCGGGCCCGGTCCGCATGATGGACACCCTGCGGGAACTGTGTGGATCGCGGTGAGTGCACGTGGAGGCGCGCAGGTGGCGCGCGAACTTCATATTGCCGGGGGGCGTAGCGACGTACGGAGCGGGGCGGTGCGCGGCGCCGTCGAACTTCTTGACGCGTTTTTGCACGACGGCGCAACCGATCAGGGCGCCGAGTCAGCTGTGTCCTGACTAACTCCTGTTCGCTCCCAGTAAATCTTCAGATTCACCTGGCTTAATATTTGTGGAACCTTTTGATGGCCTCGTGCCACGAGCCTGGCACCGGAGGCGATGAAGATGTTTCGCTCTGTGGGGAATAAAAACAGGAAGTAGGCGTTGAGGTTAGTGATGACAATTGATACCCGTACCGGCGTAACCCGGAAGAATGATTTCGTAGTGCGTCCTGAACAGCGCCAACCCGCTCTCCTTCGCGAAGAGATTGGCGAGGTTTTGCGGGCTTACCGGCAACGGCAAGGGCGTACCCTGCGGGAAGTTTCCTCCGATGCACGTGTATCTCTCGGATATCTCTCCGAAGTTGAACGTGGCCAGAAGGAAGCTTCTTCGGAACTCCTCGCTTCGATTTGCCGGGCGCTCAACGTACCCATGAGTCACGTGCTGCGCTTGGTTGCCGATCGGATTGACCTGGTTGAAGGTCGCATCCCGGCTCACCTGCGCGTGCCGGAAAGCCCGGCGGAACTCATGCGTGGGGAATTTTCCACTACAAAGTAATCCCTGTACACCACGTCGCAAACGGCGCGGTCAAGGTGGCGCACCGCTCGCGAAGCGGGGGCCCTCGGAGCTAGTTTCATAGCTTTGGTTTTCCCTTGATACGCGCCGTTATGCTGTGTTGAGCGCTTCTCGCCAGGCGCGCCTTACCCGCGACCCCACAACACATGAAGGAATATAATCCACCGGTGCGTGAATCTGAATTCTGGCTCAATATTGATCGTGCTTTCCCGCATGGGCGTGGGAGAAGTGCAGCCCAAGATCTCGTTCTTTCCGCCCTGGGAGATCGGAGCCCGGCCCAAGCCCTTGAAGCTGGGGAAGATCCGCAACGTATCTGGGATGCCGTGTGCGACACGATGGGATTCCCCGATTACTACCACTACCTCCATCGGCTCAGCCCGGAAGATTTCGCGGCCCACGAGTAGCGGTGCGAGTAACGCGGGTGAAGAACGCCGGGGATTACTCCCACACGTCCCCTTCTAGAGAAGCATGTGCGTGAAGCATTCGCGAGCTGGGTGTGAATGCAGTGGGTGACACACCTGTTCAATGCGGTACCGAACAACCGTTCGTACTAGAATGATCCACAGATCCTCAGGCGTCAGCGTTATCCACAAGATTTTCGCAGCGTCTAAGTATGTCGCAGGCCGGATATACAGTGATCTCGAGCCTCTCGGAGAGGGAGTGTCTCGTCTAGGCCTGATCTGTAGGAAACGTGAGTAAGGATGGGATATGGCCGCAGCTAAAGCTAGTGCCCGCACCAAAACGGTTGGGCGCCCCATGGCGGATGATCGCAAACAGGCAATTGATACCGCTCTGGCGCAAATTGATAAGCAATTCGGTAAGGGATCCGTTATGCGGCTGGGGGACCATGTCCGTCCCCGGGTGGAAGTCATTCCTACCGGATCTATCGCTCTGGATATCGCCCTCGGTATTGGCGGATTGCCGCGCGGGCGCGTGGTAGAAATTTACGGCCCGGAATCTTCGGGTAAAACCACGGTTGCTCTCCATGCTGTTGCCAGTGCGCAGCGCAATGGTGGCATCGCTGCGTTTATCGACGCAGAACACGCACTTGATCCGATCTATGCGCGGGCTCTGGGCGTTGATACGGATTCGCTGATTGTCTCCCAGCCGGATACCGGAGAACAGGGCTTGGAAATTGCCGACATGCTCATCCGCTCCGGCGCGATTGACATCATCGTCATCGATTCCGTGGCAGCCCTTGTTCCCAAGGCGGAAATCGAAGGCGATATGGGTGATTCCCACGTCGGCTTGCAGGCACGCCTCATGAGCCAAGCGCTGCGGAAAATGACCGGTGCACTCTCTGCCTCGGGAACCACCGCCATCTTCATTAACCAGCTGCGTGAAAAAATCGGCGTGATGTTCGGTAACCCGGAAACCACCACCGGCGGAAAAGCGCTCAAGTTCTATGCTTCCGTTCGCATGGATGTGCGGCGCATTGAAACTCTTAAAAACGGTAGCGAGCCGGTGGGGAATCGTTGCCGCGTCAAGATCGTCAAGAACAAGATGGCTCCTCCTTTCAAGCAGGCAGAATTTGACCTCATCTACGGTGAGGGAATTTCCCGGGAGGGAAGCCTTCTCGATGTCGGTGTGGAGTTGAATATTATTCGCAAAGCCGGCGCCTGGTTCACGTATGAGAGTGATCAATTGGGTCAAGGCAAAGAAAAAGCCCGCCAATTCCTTATGGATAATCCGGATTTGCGTGATGAAATTGAGGATAAAATTCTCCGCAAGGCCGGCCTGCGCGAGGACCCGGAAGAAGCTAATACTCGCGAAGCCGAAGCTAAAACCGGAGCTGATGGCACTACTCCGGGATCTGGCGGCGCTAAGCAAGGCGCATCGGCGAAAAGTACCGAGAAAGCCGCGGAAACGGTTGGTTTCTAAGTAGGTGATCGCGATGGCACACTACTCGGATACCGATACAGGCGATGGTCGATCACGCGCTGCTAGCTACGCGCGTCGCGGCGCCCGCTCACAGCGTGGCGTTCGGAAGGGGCGTGATCTCGAGTCCTTGAGTGAAGAAGAACAATTACACCGGGCCCGGGATATTGTCTATCGCCAGCTCGGCATGATGGACCGTTCCCGTTATCAGCTCAGCCAGGCGCTCCACACCCGCCAGGTACCGGAGGTAGTAGCTGAACGGGTACTCCACGAATTTGAAGTTGCCGGCTATATTGACGATGCCAAGTTTGCACGTGTCCTCACTGCGGTTCGCCGGCGTGATAAAAATGCTTCCCGGCGTGCTATTGCAGCTGAGTTGCGCCGCAAAGGCGTAGCCGCGGATCTCGTCGAAGAAACGCTCGCGGAAATTAGTCCCGATGCTGAACTTGATTCCGCGGTGCAGCTAGCCGTGAAGAAGTTGCGTAGCGCCTCCGGGAAACCGGAAACGCTAGCCCAGCGTACGTACGCCATGCTCGCTCGGCGTGGCTTCACAGCCGAGCAATGCGCACAGGCGCTGCGTCAAGCCCGGGCGCTTCTCCTAGACGAAGGCACCGCGGAAGAAACGGGTGATGACGGGTACGGTTACGCGGCCGAAGGTACGGTGGCAGAGTGATTATTGCAGTCGTGGGGCCCACCGCAAGCGGGAAAACATCCGTATCGCTGGAACTCGCAGAATTTTTGGGCGGGCCGGCCAAGGTGGAGATCATCTCCGCCGATGCTATGCAGCTGTATCGCGGCTTAGATATCGGTACCGCTAAGCTTCCGCTCGCGCAGCGGCGCGGAATTCACCATCATCAAATTGATGAGCTGGATATCGCGGAAGAAGCTTCGGTTGCGGCCTATCAAAAGCATGCTCGGCAGGATCTAGCTGCTATCATCGCGGCGGGGAAAATCCCCGTGGTGGTGGGAGGCTCTGGGCTTTACGTATCTGCGCTTCTTGATGAATTGCAGTTCCCCGGGACCGATCCCGCGCTACGTGCTGTGATTACGGAAGAAGCCCGCAGTAATTACCCTCGGCTCTTGCGGGAGCTGGAGGAACGCGATCCGGAGGCGTATGCCACCATCGATACTCGTAATGAACGCCGGGTCATTCGAGCTCTGGAAGTTATTCGGCTAACGGGTAAACCCTATACCCCACGTTTTCCGCGCCACACCTCGCACTATGAGGATGTACATATCTTCGCGATCCACCGCGACATAACTGATCTTCATGCCGCGATTAACGCACGTGTGGATGAGATGATGAGGGAAGGCCTCCTCGAAGAAACCGCGGACTTGTTGCGCCGCGGCTTGCGAGAAGCCCCTACCGCATCGCGGGCCACCGGATACCCTCAGGCCATGGCGATCCTGGACGGTAGCCTCAGCCTCGCTGAAGGAACGGAAGAAATCCGTATCGCTACCCGGAAACTTGCGCGTCGGCAACGCTCGTGGTTCCGGGCCGATCCGCGTCTAACGTGGCTGGAAGCTGATGCGGATACCCCGGTCCAGCTTGCCTCCCGAATCCTCGAGGATCTTGACTGAGGAGGGCGAGGAGTGCCCGTGTCACTACCGGGGTACCTTCTTCGCACCTAGTGGCCAATGCGCATAGCTACCGGCGGACATACAGAACCCGGAATCCCTTGGAGGATCCAATCTTCTCGCACAGATAGCCCTCGCCCGCTATCCAGGTAGCAAGGGAATCCGCACCCAAATTCTTCTGCACAACCAGGTAGGCTTCGCCATCTGAAGCCAGGCGACCCAGCCAGGTAGCAAGCAACTCATGCAAAGCAGCTTTCCCGATCCGAATAGGAGGATTCGACCAGAGCAACCGAATTGATTTCTCTCCCAAACACTCCAGGGCCTCGCCGGGGCTAAGCACGTCGCCACGCAAGCCATTGGTTTCAAGGTTGATACGCGTCAATTCACGAGCCCGCTCATTCACATCCACCCCGATAACGTGAGGAGTTTCAGTGGCCAAAGCCAAGGTGATCGGCCCCCAGCCGCATCCGAGGTCCACTGCGATTTCACCTGGCTCCAACTCCGGTTCGGGCACTTTTCGTAAGAGTACCGCGGTTCCTTTATCGAGGCCGTTGCCGGAAAAGACGCCGTCGTCGACCGTAACGGAATAGTCCCGCCCGCGGATCGTTACCTCCATGGTGCGGGTATTGCTCGCGGTATCCGGGTGCTCTGAAAAGTAGTGCGAAGTCATAACACCAGCTTAAACGAGCCGCGGAGAGGAAGAAAATCGCAAGAAGCGCCGCAGAACACGCATATGCGCCAGGTTACCGGTAGGAAACTTCGGCACAACGTGAGAAAATGAGAGTCCATACGAAGGAGAACGTGGCCATTAGCAACGAAGTACATGAACACGAGCACCACGTCGGTGATGTTGATATCTCTACCCGCCGCGGCACGGTGCTCCAAGCCGATACCGTATGGCAAGCGAGTACGGACAGTATCCACCGCGACCACATCGGCTTTCAGGAAGTGGAAGGCCTAGCCCGCGGTATCGAACGCGAACAAGGTATCGATGTCGAATATCGTCAGGTTCGCCTGGAACGAGTCATCCTTGTGGGAGTTTTCGCTGATGACCGTCCCCGGGCCGAAGAATCCCTCCGTGAACTCGCGGCACTAGCTGATACGGCCGGCTCAACGGTACTCGCCGGGGTTATCCAGCGCCGTGCGCTTCCCGACCGTGCTACCTACCTCGGGGCGGGAAAAGCCCGAGAACTCGCCGCGATGGTGGAGGCTCAAGAAGCTGATACCGTCATTGTTGATACTGAGCTGGCGCCTTCTCAGCGGCGTGCCCTCGAAGATATCGTCAACGTTAAGGTTATTGATCGTACCGCGCTCATCCTTGACATTTTTGCGCGGCATGCCCAATCGAAGGAAGGTAAAGCTCAGGTCGAGCTCGCACAGCTGGAATATCTCCTCCCGCGGTTGCGCGGTTGGGGTGAATCGATGTCACGCCAGGCCGGTGGGCAGGTGGCCGGCGGTGCAGGAATCGGATCGCGCGGCCCAGGTGAAACTCAGCTGGAATTAGATCGACGCCGCATCCGGCAACGCATGGCAAAACTCCGGCGTGATATCAAAAAGATGGCACCGGCCCGCTCCACTCGGCGTGCCGAACGGCGCCGTACCGGTATCCCCTCCGTGGTGGTGGTTGGTTACACGAACGCCGGGAAATCCTCGCTGCTCAACCGGCTTACCGGGGCGAATGTTCTGGTGGAAAATGCCCTCTTCGCCACTCTTGACCCGACTGTACGTAAAGCTATTACCCCGGAAGGGCGCGAATTTACGCTTTCAGATACGGTGGGATTTGTGCGTAATCTTCCCACCCAGTTGGTCGAAGCTTTCCGCTCCACCCTTGAGGAAGTGGACGGGGCGGATGTCCTCCTCCACGTGGTCGATGCCTCCAATGCGGATCCGGTCGCCCAGGTCACCGCCGTACATGACGTGCTCGCGGATGTGCCCGGTGCCCGTGATATCCCGGAGATTATTGTGCTCTCCAAAGCCGATATTGCTGATCCGGTAGATCTGACCGCACTGCGTTCACGCTACCCGTCCGCTATTGCGGTTTCTTCCCATAGCGGGGTGGGTATCGATGAGTTGCTTGCGCGCATCGAAGAAGAACTGCCCCACCCCAATATTGAAATTGATGCCATTATTCCTTTCGAGCGTGGAGATCTCGTCTCGCGGATTCTGGAAGAGGGCGAACTTTTGGACGAGCTCGAGTATCTGCCAACCGGCACTCGTATCCACGCCCGGGTGCGCGCCAATATTGCTGGGCAGATCGACACCCGCTGGGGTGTCCAAACAGAGGTGTCCAGCAGGATGCGGGCATGAGGAAAGAACTGACCGAGATCCTCGAGCTGGTGGTCGCGGATCTCGGGGGAGCGGTCCGCGAGGGGCAGAATCGTATGGTCGAGGAGACCGCTACCGCTCTGGAGGACTCCTCCCACGTGCTGATTCAAGCCGGGACAGGCACTGGGAAATCTATTGGTTACCTGGTGCCGCTCATGGAATGGTCGGTGCGGACCGGTCAGCGTGCTGCCGTCTCCACCGCGACCCTTGCTTTGCAGCGCCAAATCGTGGGGCAGGACGCGCCGCGTGTGGCGCGGGCCGTCAGCGCGGTAACCGGTCATGAACCGCATATTGCCCTGCTCAAAGGCTGGAATAACTACGTGTGTTTGCGCAAGGTCCACGGCGGTTATCCCGAAGATGATGCGCTTGTCAGCCGCGCCGAAGGTGAATATGGCGCGAGCGCAACCGGTGAAGAAGTCAAGCGCTTGCGTGAATGGGCCGCGGAAACCGAGACCGGGGACCGTGATGACCTTGTCCCCGGGGTATCCGAGCGGGCCTGGCGCCAGGTGTCCTTGAGTAAACCCGAATGTGTGGGGGTGAAGTGCCCGCTGCGTGACGTGTGTTTTCCGGTGCGGGCGCGCACCGAAGCCGCCGAGGCGGATATTGTTATCACGAACCACGCCATGCTGGGCGTGCATAGTTCTGGCACCCCGGTACTCCCGGACGTGGATGCTTTCGTTGTAGACGAGGCTCATGATCTCGCCGACCGTGTCACGAGCCAACTCACGTTTGCGCTCTCGCATGGCGAAATCTCGGGATTGGCGCGCTTGCTGCGCCGCGAAAAAATCTTGCCCGAGGGGATCGAACGGGCCCGTGACGGCGTCGTCGCCATTATGGATGAACTGGAGGAAGGGCGCCTCACGTGCCTTCCCGCGCCCCTGCAGGACGCTCTCATGCTGCTGTTGCGTGAATTGCAGCTGGTGGAGAACGACGTCGCAGCTTTGCCCGGCAGTACCGAATCAGATGCCGCGACGAAAGCCGTGGTACGTCATCGGCTCTCTACCTGCGTCGATATGGTAAGCGCCATGGTGAGTGAGGAGGTGGCAGCCGGCGCTTTGGTCGTGTGGCTTTCCCACGATCTGGAGGGGCGTTCGAGTCTGTGCGCGGCGCCTCTCGATGTGTCCGCGCCGTTGGCGGATACGCTTTTCGAGGCCCGCCCCGCGATCCTTACTTCCGCAACGCTCGCCATCGGTGGGCGTTTTGACCTGGCCGCGCGTCAGATCGGTTTTTCTTATCCGAGCCAGGGACCGTGGCGGGGAATCGACGTCGGATCGCCATTCACCTACCATCAGCAGGGCATTCTCTATATTGCGCGCCACCTGCCCGTCCCGGGGAAGGAGGGGTACGGGGAGGAAACTCTGCGTGAACTCGTCGAATTGATCGAGGCTTCGGAGGGCGGGGCGCTGTGCCTTTTCACTTCCCGGAAGGCCGCAAACGAGGCTGCGGCTTTCGCTCGCGATCACCTCGATGTACCTATTTTGGCGCAGGGCGAAGACCAGCTGCCCACCCTCGTCAAAGATTTCGCCGCGGATCCCCACGCTTCGCTTTTTGGGACGCTTTCGCTGTGGCAGGGTGTGGATGTTCCCGGTTTGACGTGCCGCTTGGTGACCATTGACCGGATTCCGTTCCCGCGCCCCAATGATGCGCTGGTGCAAGCGCGTTCACGCCGGGCTCACGAGCGCGGATATAACGGCTTCATGGAAGTGTCCGCGGCGCATGCTGCTCTATTACTCGCGCAGGGGGCCGGGCGCCTCATCCGCAGTGAGGGTGACCGGGGTGTGGTGGCGATTCTAGATCCGCGGCTTGTTACCGCGCGTTACGGTGGGTTCTTGCGTGCCTCCCTTCCACATATGTGGGGAACGGACGACGGTGCCGTGGTGCGTGCGGCCCTGGGGCGGCTCGCGGCTCAAGTCAAGTAGCGTTCCTAGCTGGATGGTAACCCAGCGTGGGCAGTGGGCAGCGGGCTTATGGTACGACGACGCGCCCTCGCTCGGTACGGGGTTTGCCAATCGTGGTGCTCCGGTGGCTCCCCGAAACCGGGGTTGGCTAGAGGGTGCGCAGTACCATAACAACGCGCCCGAGTACTTCGCTATCATCAGCGGGAATGGGGGAGTAGGCGGGGTTACAAGGAAGTAGCGTAACGTGGCCATCGCGGCGTTGGAGAACTTTTACCGTGGCCTCGCCATCGATCATGGCGGCAACGATTTCCCCGTTTTCAGCGGTGGGTTGGCGGCGCACCACCACCCAATCCCCATCGCAAATCGCGGCATCAATCATCGATTCGCCCTGGACTTTCAGGGTGAAAAGCTCACCAGTTCCCGTCAATTGGCGCGGTAACGGGAAGACATCTTCGATGAGCTCTTCAGCCAGAATCGGAGCGCCAGCCGCGATCTTCCCGACAACTGGCACATTAATTGCTTCACTAATATCTACCGGGAGGTCAGATTCTAAGCTGGTTCGGTCCGGTTCGCCCACCGGAAGTAGCCCGCTTCCCCACTCGGAATCACCGCGGGAGCGGCGTGCGTGGGCGAGCCCGGCATCTGTGAGCTCAATCATGCGCGGCCGGCGCGGATTGCGGGAGATATAGCCCTTTTCCTCAAGTGCATCGAGTTGGTATTTCACTGAAGAAGGGGAGGACATACCCACTTCTTCACCAATTTCCCGCACCGTTGGCGGGACACGGTGGGTGACGATTCCGTCAATCACAACGTCCAGTATCTCTGCCTGGCGAGCCGTGAGCTGAGGATGATCCATATGCACTCCCGAGCGTTCGTGCCGAATTTTTTGTCGTAAGGGCGGGTTTGAATAGTTCTACGACGGCGGGGTTCGGAGCGTAACCGAACCACACGGAATCGAACGAACGTTCTAGACAAACCCTTGCTGTCGTACTAGTCTAACATACAGATGTTCGGCGAACGAATGTTCGAGGAGTGAAAAATGAGTGTCGCATACCAGGAGATAACGCGGGAAACTAGCCGTGCTCACACCAGCCGGCGGCACCCGAAACTGCGGGTAGTGGGTGAGCAGTCCGCGGCCGTGCACAGTAAGCCGTGCGGGGAAGAAGTTCGCCACGGGGATGTTCGCGGGGGAGCTTCGGTCACCGCGCTACGGGTAGCTGGCGCACGCCGGCGCTGGAACACTCCGGCTCTGGGTGCGGTGCGCCGCCCGGTGGTCGTTGCGCCACGGTCGGTTGTGCGATCGGCGGCGGGTGCGGCAGCCCGATCCGCTAGTCATATAGCTACTCGAGGGGAAGCCTCATCTGCTACTCGGGTAGCGGCTCAGGCGTCGGTACCTTCGCGCGCCGCTTCAGCTTCGTTGGATGGAATCGTGCGGATGGGTGTACGGGTAGCGCTGACCATTGCTGTCACTCTTCTCCTGGCCAGTTTTGCCATGATCGTAGGGACCACTTTCCTGGAAACAGGAATGGCAACCGTAACAGTGCAAGGCGGGGATACCTTGGCGAGTATTGCCGCCAGCATCCCGGGTGTTCCGGATATTTCCACCGGGGTGGCGGATATTGTCAATCTCAATGGGCTCGTTTCTCATGATCTGGTTCCCGGCCAGGTGCTTGAGATTCCGGGTTATTAGTCATGAGGTACCGGTTGGGCATAGACCGCCCGGATGGTACGGGTGATACCTATGGGACTACCATAGTTATGCGGTTGGCGCATTATAGCTGAGCCATTTAGAATGATTAATGTGCATTGCCCATTTTGTCGCAACCCTGATTCACGGGTGATTGATTCTCGTACCGCTGATGATGGCCTGTCCATTCGCCGTCGTCGTGAATGCCCGAACTGCCATCGGCGCTTTTCCACGCTGGAAACAGCTAGCCTTGTGGTCGTCAAGCGTTCGGGTGCTACCGAACCTTTCTCACGTCAAAAAATTATTAACGGGGTGGGGAAGGCGTGCCAGGGGCGTCCGGTTACCGAAGACCAACTGGCATTGCTCGGAGCCCAGGTGGAAGAAAAAGTCCGCTCCTCGGGCAGCTCGCAGATTGATGCGCATGATATAGGCCTCGCTATTCTCGAACCGCTCAAGGCTCTTGACCTAGTTGCGTACCTTCGCTTCGCATCGGTCTACTCAAATTACGATTCCATTGACGATTTCGAGCGGGCCATCGCAGATCTCCGCCAGGATCCGGATGTTCCGGTTGCATCAGAATCACCGGATTTCTCGAAACCTCAGTCCTGAGGGAGCAACACGCGGAAAACTGCGTGAATGCTGTGCACCGCCGGAGGTCAGCGTGCTATGCGGCGTCGTTATGAAAACGATGCCGCACGCGGAGACACAATGCTAGGGGCCTAACTCTCAGCGTTCTCCGGGTTTTCCCTATTTCGTGATACGGCGGTGTTCTCCATGTCTGGGCGAGTAGCACCATCGGTGCTTCCCTCAGGATTGGTCTGGTCATTGCGGCCGGTTCCGTTATCTCCTACGGCAGGTGTCATGGATCGCGTGGCACCTGCAACTAGATCGTGGCTGGACCGTACTACCCAGGTGGCAAAAGATTCTAAAGTAGCCCCGGCAGAACGCACGAAAGTGGCAATCGTTTCCTGGCTGGGGGCAGTCTTATCCACCCACTGGCGTACCGCACCGCCACTTTCCGTAGCAGACTTCGTGACGCTGGAGGCCCAGCTTTGAATTTGATCGACAGTCAGATTATAGGTGGCCTCCAACCCGGCCAATACACGCTCGAAAGTTTCACGGGTCATATCACCTACCGCGGCAGTGGCGCTTCCGGCAACTGCGCCGGCTTTTTTCACCCACACCCCGGCCGTCAGTTCGAAATTATCCAGCTGTTCGCGCACCGAGCGGCGCATTACCTTCCCTAACTGGGAGGTGGGAAGGGCATCAAAAAGAGCAATGGACGAGGGCATAGCGTAATGCGCAAGCTTGCCTTCGGCCCAGCGGCGCACCGCCGCCAGATCAACCGTGGACCCCGGCTCTAAAACGAGAGCTGCTACCACGGATTCGCCACGTTCCGCGGCGGGGATCCCCACAACTGCCACGTCGCGGATCTCTGGCATTTCTCGCAGGACATCCTCCACCTCGGAAGGATAAATATTGAAACCGGAGGAATTAATCATCTCCTTCGCGCGATCTGCCATAACGATGAAAGGCCCATCCCAGCGCCCCAAGTCACCGGTGCGCAGCCAGTCTCCGAACAACGCCTGCGCGGTTTCCTCTGCTTCACCCAGGTACCCAGCAAAAACTTGCGGGCCGCGCACCAAGATTTCCCCCACATCCTCGGCATCTTCCGCCAAATTATCGGGATTGGCGATGCGTACCTCGGTACCGGGGAAAGGAACGCCTAGGGTGGAGGGGCGCCGATCCTGGCTCATCGGAGATCCAGAAACCACCGGAGACGATTCCGTCATCCCGTACCCCTCGATAAGGAAACCTCCGGTGCGCTCTTCCCAGCGGCGCGCCACCTCCTCCGGCAGCGCCATCGCGCCGGACACCCCGAAACGAATCGAGGACAGATCAATAGTTTCCCCGGCGGATTCCCGCTTTTCCACCTCGGCAAGAATACGGGAGAACATGGGTGTTACCCCGGGTAGCACGGTGATGGGGCGCCGCTTCTGGGCAGCCAGCAAGGACTGAATATCGAAATTCGGCAAGAAAATAGCGGTCGCAGCCAGATCAAGGCCGCACATCATCATGAGGGTAAAGCCGAATGCATGGAAGAGGGGCAGTACCCCAGCAATCACCTCGTGATGATCAGCTTCAAAAGGCACCCAAGCAATGATCTGCTTGCGGTTGGACACCAAATTCCGGTGCGTGAGCATCACAGCTTTCGGCTTGCCGGTAGTACCCCCGGTGAACATATACAGCGCCACGTCGTGCGCCTGCGGTTTACGGAAGGTAGCGAGATCCATAGGAACCGCTTTCCGCCACTCCCGATCAAAAGACGCCACGTGAGCCGGAACACTCCCGCGCAAGCGAGCACGCTGGGTGCGAGCCTGCGCCACCGGAAGCTTGAGAAGCATCCGAGAGGTCAGCGGTAAATCTCGGGAGAGGTCCACTGCGAAATAGTGGCGCGGGTCGTGGGGATCTGGTGCCAACGTGGCAATGGTCTTCTCCCATGCGATAACAACTCGCGCATCAACCATCGCAATTTGGCGGCGCAATTCTGGTTGCGGAGCTAGCGGATTCATCTCCGCGACGGTTGCGCCCGTCAGGATCGCACCCCACAGGGCATACATATGTTGGGGGCAATTTGGCAAGGCCACGGCAACGGTATCCCCGCGCTGCACCCCCAAACTGCGCAGGAGAGTGGCAACACGGCAGGACCGCTCAACAAGTTCACGGTAACTCGTTGTTGCCCCGAGGAAATCTAAGGCTACCCGATTGGGATAGCGTGCGGCCGCGCGCAGGAGCGACTCTTCTAAAGTTTCCTCGTCCACCGTGATATCGGAAGGCACCCACTCCGGATAAATATCCAGCCAAGGTTTCACGGTCATTCGTACTCCTTCACCCACCCGAACAGCGGCCTCATGGCATTGACTAATCAATCATAGTGGTAATAATTGCGAACTGCGGTACGCGTAGCTACGGTACGCGTAGCTTCGCGTACGCGTAACCACGGCACGCGAAGCCGCGACGTGACGGCCCGAAGCCCACGCACTCTGAACCGCAGCGCAAGGGGCGCGCGGTCTTAGGAACCAACACCCGCGGCGCTCGCGGTGAGCCCGGCCGGGAGCGCGCCTTCAGAAACCACGTGGAGAAGCTGGGTGGGGCGCGTCATCGCCACGTAAATATTGCCCGGTCCTTCGGCCAAAATCTCACTTGGCTCCACGAGCACGACAGCGTCAAATTCCAAGCCCTTGGACTGCACTGCCGTGAGAACTTGTATCCGGGCCGTGACATCACGACCGGTGACGTCTACAGTCCATCCGGCCAGTTCCGGAGCTGTCGCGATAGCGGCCGCTACCCGAGCTACTCGAGTCTCCGGCACGATCACGCCGAGGGTACCGGCCTGCCCGTAACGTGCATCCAAGCGTTCGCACACCTGCGCCGTCGCCCTAATAATGCCCGTGGTAAGAGTTCCGGGTGCGCAGCGCTCGGCGATCTCCACGGCGCCACCCTCGGTACGGGCCGCACGCACGGGGCGCACCATGACCCCGGCCGCGCGCTGCACCGCCCCGGCGGTATCCAAAATAACGGCCGGTGTTCGGTAGGACACCGTGAGTTCTTCTACGCGCACTCGATCAGCTAGGCGGCCCAGCAACCCCTCCCAGCCGGTTCGTGGTGAACCATCCGGGCGTTGGTCAAGGTCACCGACCACCGTCATGGAACGGGAAGGATTACGCCGGATGAGCATTTCCCACTGCATGGGGGAGAGCTCTTGGGCTTCATCGACCACTACGTGACCGTAGGTCCAGGTCCGATCCGCGGCGGCACGCTCGGCTAGTGAGGTACCGTCCCCGCGTCCACCCATCCGTTCGGCTAGCAGCTCTGCACTCACGATCCCCCCGCCCACGCCCAGCGCCTCCATTGTTTCTCCGGCATAGCTGAGTCGATTGTGTTCGGCCGCATCGCGTGCCGCCCGGGCGTGGCGTTCCGCATCGGTGGCAAAAGATCCGAGAACTTCAGCGAATTCATCGATGAGGGCAATATCGGCGATGGTCATGCCATGCCCGACCGGACGCTGCAACGCGGCTCGTTCCGTAGCATTGAGCTCGGGCGCCACCTCGGCAAGAAGATATGGTTTGGTGAGCAAGCGCTCCAGCAGTGCCACCGCGGAGGACGGCATCCAGCGCAAATTAATCTCACGGCGCGCGTCAATACTCTCCGCTACATCCGCAATAATCCACGGGTTTTCCGAAAGCTCAACGTCCTGACCCTCGGCCACCTGGCGGGCCAACACATCGACGAGGTATTTCGCGTAAGTATCGCGGGCTTCGTTATGACGCTTACCTGTCCGGCGGGCCCGGCGCTGCGCATTCTCCACATCCTGCGGTGTCAAACGCACATCAACCCCGCTGATGCGCATCCGCACGGCCTTGCGCAACGGACGCTCGAGGAGGGTGCGCACCGCCCGCGGGGCGATAGTACGCCACACTAGGCGGCCCTTAATCTCCGCGGCGGGGGCAGTATCGACGGCGCTTACCGTCACCCCGGGCACCAGCCCGGCAATCGTCGTCGATACGACATCAGATTCTCCCAGTGACGGTAACACCTGATCGATATAGCGCAAAAAGACTGGCGAGGGGCCCACAATGAGCACGCCAGAACGCGCCAGGCGCTCGCGATGGGTATACAGAAGGTAAGCAGCGCGATGGAGGGCCACCGCTGTTTTCCCGGTCCCCGGCCCGCCCTGGACCACCAGCACATTATTAGAATCGGCGCGAATAATACTGTCTTGTTCGGCCTGAATCGTCGCGACGATATCGTTCATTTTCCCGTCGCGCGCCGCATTCATCGCCGCCATGAGGGCGCCCTCGCCCGTCAGATTGAGATCTGAGGAGGCACGCGAAGAGTCAAGAAGCTCATCTTCCACTCCGGTGACCGTGCGCAGGCGGGTCTGAATATGGCGGCGGCGCCGCACCTTTCCCGGATGTGCGGCGGTCGCCCGATAAAACGGTTCGGATTGCGGGGCACGCCAATCCAGGAGCAAGATCTCTCCGCTTTCGTCCTTTAAACCGATCCGCCCGATATGATCCGTTTCACCCTCGCGGGTATCGAGCCGGCCGAGAACCAGCCGGTTTTCGACTCGCCGCAAGCGGGTGAGATTATCTTCGTAATGGGTGGCGAAAGAGTCTCGCTCGGTCATCTCACCGGCGCTTTCCTGACCGCTCTGGCTGCGAACCGCAGCCAAGCGCTGGGCATAGGCTTCACGCTGGCGATCAAGGGCACGGTACGCAGTATCCACGAAAAGCTGTTCTTCCCGTATTGCGTCCTCGCGCGCGCTATGAGGATCGTTGACCACGAGCGGCTCCTCCTGATGACCGAACATAATCGGGTGGTGTCCTGGAAAAAAGTAACAATCAATTATGACGGAAAACGCCGGGGCGCGCTATAGTGCGGTGACGGGAACGACAGTGATCAGCCGGTGGCGAATACCGGAACCGTGTTCGGTTACGTCTCGTTGTAGAGATTGCCGTTATTGAAGTACGACGGCGCCCGGCGCGCTCGGCCGGGCCGGTAGTCTAGGCTGGAGGGGAAGCTAGCGAGCTGGAGAGGGAGGAGGATCACGGTGAATTATTTCGTTTACCCCTGTGAGGGGGAACAGGAAGATTCCTGGGCGAGCGGGGAGCGTTGTGAAAGCGTCGTCGTTCATCTCACCGATCCCATCAATGACATTGGTTCGGTTTCAGAACTCATTGCCTCGCAGCTCTACACCCTAGAGCTCAGCCCGGTGGCTGATATAAATGTGGACGGGCTGGTTGATTATCGGGCGCAGCGCCCGCGGGTGCACTATCTCAACGGTGCGCTGGAAGACATTGCCATCCCGGCGCTCGGGCTGTTCCACGCCAAAGATATCGAGGGCACCTCTTTCTTACTTCTGCTCGGTACCGAACCAGATTTTTGCTGGCAGGGGCTCAACTCTGAGCTCATGGCGGTTTTCGCACAGCTGGGAGTGAAGCGGCTCTACCGGGCCGGATCGGTGGCCGGGGCACTACCCCATACCCGCCAGCCGGATATGCTCATCCGCACCCGCAATGCCGATCCGGTGGCTCCCGCCCTGGAAGCTGACGTGTGGTATCCGGCGTCCTTCTCAGATTTTTTGGAATACAGTCTCGGGCAGATGGGAGTGGCGACCTTCTCTGTGACGGTGCGGGTGCCCATGTATATTGCCGGGCACCATTACGCGGCCGGGGCAGCCAGCGCGCTCTCCATGCTCGCGAAAACGGCCGGGCTGAGCCTGCCGCTGGGAGACTTGGAAGCCAGTGCCGCCGAAGAATCCGAGCAACTTGCCCAACTCACCGAACATAATGAGCAGCTCGCGGAAATCGTAGCTGCCCTGGAAGCCGAATATGATCGCGCGGAAGGGCATCCGGGTCTTATCCAGGCCCCGCAGCACAGTCTCACCGTTCCCAGTGCCGATGAAATTGGGCGTGCGGCGGAAAGTTTCCTCGCCCGAGTGGATGCCTCAATGGTCAAGCGCAAGGAGCACGCCGATAACGAGCAGGCGCAACTGACGGAACGCCTGAAAAATATGCGGGCTGCGTGGCAGCATGCCAGTAGTGGGCACCGGTCCGGCGCCGAAGCACATACTGAGGCCGAGCCGCGTACGGCAGGCGAGCCGGATGCCCACGGCCAGGAAGACGGGGGCCCGGCGCCTCAGCGCCCGCGCGGTCGGCACGCCGCGGACTAGTCTTCGGGCAGGGGAGCGCCTGCGGGTAAGTAGCCGATGTCGGCATCCCGCTCGAGGATGGCGCCGCGAGCCCGCCGGCGTAAATCCGCCCGTCCCACCATGCGCGCGGGCAGTGGGAGGCGGCGAACCAGTCGCTCGATCTGCGCGAAAGCGAATTCTCGCTGGGAGGCAGCCAATACGATATTGCCGAAGCGACGCCCGCGCAGCACCGCCGGATCCATAATCGCTAGCACATACTCGAAATGCTCGAGGAGAGCCCGTGATTCATTCGCGAAGCGGGTCAGGCCGGTGGAGGCCACCGAGTTGAGGAGATACACACCGTCGGGTTGCAGAACTTCGGCGACTCGCGCAGCGGCGTCGCCGGTACGTAAATGGGACGGAACATCACGGTCAGCAAAAGCATCGCGCACCACCACGTCCCAGCGCGCCGCCGTGGTGTCCAGGGTGACGCGCGCATCCTGTACCCGGATACGCAAACGCGGGGACGGGGGCAGATCGAACCATTCGCGTGCGTAGGTGGCGAGTTTACCGTCAATTTCCGCTGCGAGTTGGCGTGAGCCGGGCCGAGCGGCATCCAGGGCACGTGGAAAAGCGCATCCGGCTGCCCCCAGGTGGAGAACTCGCAGCGGCTGGAGCTTGGGATACATGGCTTCGAGAATGCACCTAAACTGTTGCATATACTCGAATTCTAGATACGTGGGATCGTCAAGATCCAAGGCGGAGGATTCCACCCCATCCAGATAGAGGGTCACGAGGGAAGGGCGATCCGAGCGCCGATCCAGTTCGGCGAGGGCGTAATCAGTTCGCACGGGTTCGGTAGGCACACTCACAGCTCCAGCCTAATGGAGAGCGCACCGTAACGAGGGGAACTCGGAAAACGAAACCGCGCGTGAGGATACGCGAGCGTAACCTGGCGAACGGAAACCGGGCGAGAAAATGGAGTGAGAGGAAACGGAGGGCTTATGTCACGCGCACCGCGATCACGCGCCGCCCGCCATTCCTGGGGCGATGACGATTCCCGCACTCCCATCCTTCATATTGATATGGATGCCTTTTTCGTATCCGTGGAGCTCCTCGACCACCCGGAGCTGCGCGGGCGCCCCGTCGCGGTGGGTGGCCAGGAACGGGGCGTCGTGGCGGCAGCGTCCTACGAGGCTCGTGCCTTCGGGGTGAATTCCGCGATGCCGGTGGGGCAGGCGCGGCGGCGCTGCCCGCATCTCGTTATGCTCACCCCCCGCCTGGAGCTTTACCGCGCGGTATCGGAAAAAATTATGGCGATTTTGCGGGAGGTCACCCCGCTGGTGGAGCAGCTCTCCGTGGATGAAGCTTTTCTGGATGTCGGGGGAGCACGCCGGCTTTTCGGCTCCCCGGTACATATTGGCCAGCAGCTGCGCGCAAGTATCCGCACCGAGGTTGGGGTGCCTGCCTCCGTGGGGATCGCCGCCACCAAACACGTGGCCAAAATTGCCTCCGCACACGCCAAACCAGACGGGCTGCTCCTTATTCCCGCCGCGGCCACCCTCGAGTTTTTGCACGACTTACCTGCCGGAGCGCTCTGGGGAGTGGGCGGGCGTACCGGAGAACGTTTGCGTTTACACGGGATCGAAACGGTGGGGGACGTCGCCGCAGCCGGTCCTGATCAACTCCGCCGCCTCGTCGGCACCGCGGCCGGAGATCACCTCTTCCAGCTGGCCAGCGGTGTCGACCCGCGCCCCGTTACCCCGAGCCGTGAGGAAAAATCCATCGGGCGCGAAGAAACTTTTTTCGACCCTCTGGCTGACCGGGGCGAGCTTCAGCGCATTCTGCTTGCCCAGGCCCATGACACCGCCACCCGGTTGCGTGCAAAAGACCTGGTTGGGCGCACCGTGGTGATTAAGGTACGGTTCCCAGATTTCACCACCATTACCCGGTCGGCAACTTTGCCGCAAGCCACCCAGGTTGCCGCAGAGATTTACGAACGTGCCCGCGAGCTGCTGGACGGGGTGGAGGTCACCGCCGCGGGCTTGCGGCTTCTGGGTTTGCGGGTGGAGAACCTGAGTGAGCAGGGCGGTTTCCAACAGCTTGCTTTCGATGATGATCCGCGCCGCGGGGAGGCCGAGAGTGCCATGGATGCGGTGCGTTCGCGTTTCGGAGCCGGGGCACTCGGGCCAGCAAGCCTCTTGCAGACACGTGGTACGGGCCACGACGATGGGGCGGGAGGCACCGGAACGGGGCACGGTGGGACGGGGCGCGGCGACGCCGTACCCGGTGGGCGCGCAGGGCTCGGAAACGGTGTATCGTGACACAACATATCGTGACGCTGGTGCGCCGGGCACGGTAGACTGGCGGCAGTACAGTAACAAGGAGGCACAGTGGCCCTATCGGACTACGAGAAGAAGATGCTCGCTGAGCTGGAAGCGCAGCTCACCAACGAGGATCCCAGCTTCGCACGTAATATGAAGCCCGCTGCGCCGGAAGTAGAAGCCATCAGTCGGCAACTGTCCGTGCGCAATCTCGTACTCGGGATTCTCGGGCTGGTCGCGGGTATCGCCATTCTGATCGGTGGAATTTCTGCACCGAAGATGTGGTGGCTTGGTTTGCTCGGCGTCATCATTATGTTTGCCTCGGTATGGTATGCGCTCTCGGGTGTACATACTGAGAAAGTTGCGGTTCCTGCCGGAGGTGTGGGATCCCCGAGTGCATCGGGGCCGCGCGGGGTAGCGTCCTTTATGCAACGCCAACAAGAAATTTGGGAAAAGCGCCGCCGCGGCGAGCATTAGAAACTACGGTAGCGCTGGCCCGGTTCGTCCGGTAGCTCAAACTCGGCACCCATAACGGTGAGAGGATATCGATCCTCTCACCGTTTTCTTTTTATAGATACGACGACGCAGCTGGGTGCGAGCGCCCCGCGCTACCGAACGTTCTGCTTCGCTGAGCGTCTCGCATGACAAATCGGGCATTCCTCACCCCTGAACACCCCATCGCACTCCACCGGCACTCCACTCGGTTTTCCCTGTTATGGCGGGCTTTTCTAAGAATCACTAGCGCGACATACCCTTGTCATGGCAAACTGGTGGGGCAAAGTGGAGTAAAGTGGAGGCAAGCGCCACGAGAGGGGGTGCGGTAGATGTTCCTCGGCACGTATGAGCCCAAATTGGACGACAAAGGCCGAATCATTCTGCCCGCCAAATTTCGTGATCAGCTCCAGGGCGGGCTGGTGATGACGCGCGGTCAGGAACATTGCATCTACGTCTTTCCGCTCGCGGATTTTGTGGAATTGCAGCAAACCCTGGCTAAAGCCCCCTTGACGTCCAAAGAGGCGCGGTCATATACCCGCGTGCTGCTCTCCGGCGCCGTGGATGACATCCCTGATAAACAGGGGCGAATCACCATTCCGGCGATGTTGCGCACGTACGCGGGCCTGGATCGCAACCTCGCGGTTATCGGCACGGGCAACCGGGTCGAAATCTGGGATAGCGCCGCGTGGGCTGCCTACCTAGAGGATCAAGAATCGGCTTTCGCCGATAGGGAAGAAGAGGTCATCCCCGGCCTCTTCTAGGAATCGCGTGATCGCGGTGGCGGTCTTTCGCGAGAGCTCTGAGGCACTTCCCCAGCTTCAGATCGCTCGCGGGGGATCACTATCGCGGGCGCCGCAATAAGAAGGGCACAGGATGGAGACAGCACGTACCTCGGGCGCGCCGCGCGCCGCCGGGAACGCGCTGCATGCCCCGGTGCTTGTGGACACCTGCATCGAGCTCCTCGCTCCCGCTTTCCAGGTTCCCGCCCCCGTCCTCATTGACTGCACCCTCGGGATGGGCGGGCACACCGAAGCCTTCCTCGAGCGTTTCGAGAACCTCACCGTTATCGGAATTGACCGCGATCCCGCAGCCATTACTTTGGCGGGGGAGCGCCTGGCCCGTTTCGGGAAGCGGTTCCGCCCCGTCCAAACCACGTACGACGACGTGGCCGCGGCAGCGGGCAATCGCCCCGTGGATGGAATCCTCATGGACTTGGGAGTGTCCTCCCTGCAATTGGATGAAACCGAGCGCGGGTTCTCCTACTCCCACGATGCTCCGCTTGATATGCGTATGAACGCCCAGGTCGGGCGCACCGCCGCAGATATCCTCGCGGAAGAATCGGTAGGTGAGCTCACTCGGATTTTGCGCGAGTACGGGGAAGAAAAATTCGCCCATCGTATCGCTACCACCGTTGTGCAACGGCGCGCCAGTGCCCCGTTGCTCCGCACTGGCGAACTGGTGGATATCGTGCGTTCGGCCATCCCCGCCCCGGCGCGGCGCACCGGGGGAAATCCCGCCAAACGCACTTTCCAGGCCTTGCGCATCGCGGTGAATGACGAACTCGGAACACTTGAGCGGGCCTTGCCGGCAGCCCTCGCCGCTTTGCGGGTGGGTGGGCGCATCGTCGTCGAAGCGTACCAGTCCCTGGAAGACCGCCTGGTGAAACGGGCTTTTGCCGCCGGGGCCACCTCTCGGGCACCCAAGGGACTGCCCGTTGAACTTGAAGAACATAAACCTTGGTTGGAGCTCCTCACCCGAGGAGCGATCCGAGCCAGCGAAGAAGAAATCACCCGCAACTCCCGGTCCGCGTCCGTTCGCTTACGCGCTGCCGAGAAAATCCGTCCCGGAGGTCAGCTATGAGCGCACAGCCCCACGCTGTTGCAGCGCCGCGTACCCGCCCCGTGATCTCGGGGCGTCCCGAACTCACGCTTATCCCCACCCCGGCGGCGCACCGTGGCTTCCTCGGCACCGTGATCATCTGCCTGGCGCTCTTCTTCGGCGCGTTTGCCACAGTTTTCGCGCTTAATACGCGTATGGTAGGCACGGCGTACGAAATCCGCTCCGTCAAGCAGGAGCTGGCGGTCGCGCAATCGGTGGAGTCCACCCTCACGGATGAAGTGGTGGGGGCCTCCACTCCGCAAGGCCTGAAGGAACGCGCGCAGGCCCTCGGCCTCGTCCCCGCCACGGACGTTCAGCACATGGACCTGGGGTCCGCTACAATTCTTGCTCCGATTCCGGGGGAGTGACACGAAGGAAGAGCCGCATGAAGGAACTAGCCCGCCGCTGGAAGTCCGCGCAGCCGCACGTACGGCGCGTGCGCACCATGGCGATTATCTTCTTCTTCGCGCTGGGGATCCTCGGGGTACGGCTCATCGACCTGCAATTTATTCGCGCCGATGCCCTGGCTGCCTCGGCGGATGCTTTCCGCACCCGTACCTATACCCTGCAGGCCAAACGGGGCGATATTGTGGACGCCAACGGGGCGGTTCTCGCTACCTCAGTGGAACGCTATAACGTGGGCGTCAACCAGAATCTCATCGGCTCCTATCGGCACTACCAAACCGATGCCAACGGGGACTACGTTCTGGATGCCAATGACCAGCTCATCGTGGAAGGCACCGGGGCGGCAGAAGCTGCGAAAGTACTCGCACCGCTGCTCGGCGTAGATCGGGCGGAACTGGGAGGCACCCTCCTGGGCGGTGAGAAAAAATCCACCTTTGTATATATCGCCCGGGATATTTCCCCCGAAAAATGGCGGGAAATCAACGCGCTGGGAATTCCGGGAATCGAACCCGAACAGTTCATGAAACGCGAATACCCCAACGGTTCGGTGGCCGGAAACGTGCTCGGTTACGTCGGGGAAACCGCAGATAACCCGGTTCCTACCGGGCAAGCTGGGATTG
Source organism: Actinotignum schaalii FB123-CNA-2 (assembly GCF_000411135.1). GTDB lineage: Bacteria > Actinomycetota > Actinomycetes > Actinomycetales > Actinomycetaceae > Actinotignum > Actinotignum schaalii_A. The sequence continues at coordinate 1,113,349 of NZ_KE150262.1, forward strand.
AGCGCACCTTCAATGATGCGCTTTCTGGCACCGATGGGCGCTTGACGGTGCAAACCGCCGGAGGCGGCGCCGTCGTACCGAATGGGAAAACCGAACGCGTGGATCCGGTCAACGGTGCGAGCGTGAAACTCACCATCGACCGCGACCTGCAAAACGCCCTCATGGAATCCCTCGACGCTTCGGTGGACGCCAATGCCGCGGATTGGGGCGCCGCCGTTGTTATTGAAGTGGGGACGGGGCGGGTGCTCGCCCTCGCCGATTCCCACGCCCCCGATCCTTCGCGTCTCCAGGAAGCGAGTCCGGATTCATGGGGTTCGCGTGCCGTGCAGGCACCGGTCGAGCCGGGATCTTCAGGTAAGCTCCCCACCTTCACCGCGGCTATCGATACCGGCACCGTCACCCCGCTCACCCAGTTCACGGTGCCGGACACCATCACCATGCCCAATGGTGAAAGTATCTCCGATAATGACCCGCATCCCACCCAGGGGATGACGGTGGCTGGGATTCTTGCGCAGTCCTATAACACCGGACTCGTCCAGATTGGCGACACGGTGGACGATAACGTGCGCTATGACTATATGCGCAGCTACGGGTTGGGAAGCCCCACCGGGATCGAATTACCGGCCGAATCTGGCGGCATTGTGCGCCCGCCGGAGCAGTGGGGCCAGCGTGATCGCTACACCACCATGTTCGGGCAGGGGTGGGCGGCTACCACCGTGCAACTCGCGCAAATCGGGGCCACTATCGCCAACGGGGGAGTCTATATCCCGCTCCACGTGGTGGACTCCACTACCGATGCCAGCGGGCGCACCACCCCCACCGTTCCCGGGGAAAGCCATCGTGTTATGAGCGAGGAATCCTCGCGCACCATGATGAATATGATGCAGGCGGTTACCAATAACCAATCCACCGGGTGGCGCGGCAAAGTTCCAGGCTACAACGTGGCCGGTAAAACCGGCACCGCCCAGGTTCCGGACGCCAACGGAAACCTCACCCGCCGTGTGGGTACCTTTATTGCGGCTATCCCTGCCGAAGACCCGCAGATCGCGGTAGCGATAGCGGTCTACGGCGGGGCCGGGGCCGGATACGGTGGTGACACCGCGGTGCCTGTTTTCGCGAACTTCGCACCTTTCGCGATGCGGCACCTGGGCGTGCCACCCAGCACCGTTCCGCTTTTCAAATATCCGTGGTTTTCATCCGAGGTAGGCAACTAGTGAGTGACGAATTCCCCCTTCCGCAGGTGCGTCCGGTGGCGCTGCGCGAGCTTTCCGAGCTTCCCGAGGTGGATGGTGCCGGTTGCGAGGCTCCGCAGACCACCGTGACTTCTGTGACCGCAGATTCGCGCGCGGTGCATGAGGGGGCGCTTTTCGCCGCGCTGCCCGGCGCTCACGCCCACGGGGCACGCTTTGCCCCCCAGGCGGCGCAACGGGGCGCACGCGCCATCCTCACCGACGCCGCCGGGGCAGCTCTCATCGCGCAGGCCGGGGTGGAGCTTCCGCTCCTCGTGGTGGAGGACCCGGCAGCACACTTGGGTGCCATTGCGGCCCGCATCTACGGGGAACCGGCCGAGCGCTTGCGTAGTTTCGCGGTGACCGGCACCAACGGAAAAACGACGACGACGTACCTCCTGGACGGCTTGCTTACCGCGCTGGATCGCAGCACCGGGCTGGTAGGAACCGTGGAAACAAAAATTGCGGACCTGTGCGCCCCGGCGCATCTGACCACGCCCATGCCCGCGGATCTGCAAGCATTGCTCGCCCTCCTGGTGGAACGGGGCGGGACGGACGTATCCATGGAGGTTTCCTCCCACGCTCTGGCCCAGCACCGTACCAGCCCCGTGGTATTCAGCGTGGCAGGATTTACCAATCTCACTCGGGACCATCTCGACTACCACCGCACCATGGAAAACTATTATCAAGCCAAACGCAGCCTCTTTACGCCGGGCTGTTCACGTAGGGCAGTTATCACCGTCGATGATGACTGGGGCAAGCGCCTGGCCGGGGAAACCGAGGTTCCCACCGTGGCCCTCGCGGTGTTCTCCGAGCTTGATGGCCGGAACGGATACCAGGTGCGCGATATCGAGCGCGGCCCCGTTACATCTTTCACGCTGGCCCATAGCGAGGGCTGGGAGATGACGGTGCGCACCGGCCTGCCCGGAGATTTCAATATCGCCAATACCGCGCTCGCCGTGGCCATGGTGCTGGAAAGTGGAGCGGACCGAGGCGCCGTTGGCGCGGTGGTGGGTGCCGGGCTCACCCCGCAAGTTCCCGGCCGCATGGAAGTGGTGGGCAAGGCGCCGCGCGTCCTCGTTGATTTTGCGCATAATACCGCGGCGCTGCGCCTGGCGATCAATGCTCTGCGCCCCACCACCAGCGGTCAGCTCATCGTGGTGACCGGAAGCGCCGGGGAGCGTGATGTGGACAAACGCCCCGAGATGGGGCGGGCAGTGGCCGAACTGGCCGACGTCGTTTACATCACGGACGACGATCCGCACGAAGAAGATCCCGCACCGATTCGCGCCGCGCTCCTGGACGGGGCCCGCAGTGCCCACAGCCCCGCACGCATCGTGGAGATCGCTGATCGCGCCACCGCCATGCGCACCGCCATCCGTGATGCGGCAGCGGAGGATACCGTGCTGCTGGCCGGGCGCGGGCACGAAACTTATCAACCGGTGGCCGGGGGGCGTAGCATTCCGCTGGACGACCGCGAGGTAGCGCGGGCGGCGCTAGCTGCCCGAGCTCACCGCGGCGTACTCGACAAAGACACGCAAGAACAGAAAGACACGCAATGATTCCCATGTCCTCCGCGGAGGTTGTCGCCGCTGTCGCCGGGACCGCGCTTGCACCGCTGTGCGATAGTGAGGTCACCGGGGCGGTTATCGACACTCGCGCCATCACCCCCGGTGTGCTATTCGCCGCCGTGAAAGGCGCGCGCGTGGACGCGAATACCCTGAGCGGCCAGGCACGCGCGGCAGGAGCCAGCCTCATCCTCACCGAGGACGGCCCAGCGGCCCTGGCCGGTGGCGCCGAAGCCGAGCGTATTATCGTGGTCGATGATATCCCCGCGGCGCTCGGACGCCTGGCCCGGCACAATCTTGAACTGGCCCGCCAACTCAACCCCGACTTGCGGGTTATCGCGGTGACCGGGAGCGTAGGGAAAACAACCACGAAGGATCTTCTTGCCGCGATATGCCGGGAACGCGGGAACGTGGTTGCCCCACCGGGATCACTCAATAACGAAATCGGCTTGCCCCTTACGGTGCTTCGTGTTGACGCTAGCACTGCCACTCTAGTTGCGGAAATGGGTGCCGACCATATCGGCAACCTCGCCTACCTCACCTCTATCGCACCCCCGGATATTGCCGTGGTGCTGGTGGTGGCCCGCGCGCACCTGGGTGAATTTGGCGGCATCGAGAACGTGGCGCGCGCTAAAGCGGAACTTGTGGAAGGTCTGCGGGAGGACGGCATTGCCATCCTCAACGCCGATGATCCGCGAGTTGCTGCCATGGCCGGGAAGGTCGCGAGCGGCAGGGTACACACTTTCGGGCGCGTACATCCAGCGGACGTGACGGCAACCGACATCACCCTCGGAAGTGACGGTCGGGCAAGCTTCACTCTTCATATGAACGACGGCGCAGCCAGCCCCGCGCCGTCCGCCTCGTATGCACCGTCGGCACCGTCGGCGCCGTCCGCTCCAAGGGTCAGCCTCGGGCTCGTGGGGGAACACCAAGTCATGAATGCACTCGCGGCGGCAGCTGCCGCGTCCGCCGCAGGGGTCGGCCTGCCCGCCATCGTGGCGGGGCTATCCAGCGGGCCTGCCAGCGCCCACCGTATGGATGTATTCCGCCGCGGCTCCACCCTCATCATCGACGACTCCTACAATGCCAACCCGGATTCTATGCGCGCCGGCATCGCCGCGCTCGGACAGCTCGGGAACGGGCGCAAAGCCGCGATTCTTGGCGATATGCTTGAACTCGGCGCGACATCTCGGGAAGAACACCTTGCCCTCCTCCCGGCCCTCGAAGCCGCCGGAGTGAGTCTCCTCATCGCGGTGGGTCCCCAGATGGCGGCGCTCGCGGAGGTAGCCCGTGACGCCGGTATCACCGCCCGCGCCGTCGGCGCGTGGGAAGAAGCCGAGGCGGCGCTCTCCGATATGCTCAATGCGGATGGGGCACTCCTCATCAAAGGTTCGCACGGCTCGGGTGTGTGGCACATCGCCACCCACCTCAAGGGGGAATAGTGCTCGCGCTCATTATCGCTTTTGCGGTCTCGCTTCTCGTCACCCTATTCGGGACCCCTCTTCTCATCCGCTTCCTCGTGCGCAAGCAATTCGGCCAATTTATCCGCCAGGACGGCCCCACCTCGCACCTCGTCAAGCGTGGCACCCCCACCATGGGAGGCCTGGCTATCGTGGCGGCGGTTGTTATCGGTTACCTGGTGGGAAATATCGGGGCTGGGCGCAGCCCGGGAATGTCCGGAATCCTCCTCCTCGGACTCATGATCGGCATGGCGGGCGTGGGCTTCGCCGATGATTTCACCAAGATTTCCCGCAAACAAAGCCTGGGGCTCACCCCCTGGGCGAAAATCGCCGGCCTGGGGATTGTTGGTGTCGCCTTCGCGGTGCTTTCCCTCATGTTCGCGGATGAAAACAACCGAACCCCGGCATCCATGCGCATTTCCCACGTGCGCGATACCGGCCTGAGTCTCGCCTTCGCCGGCACCGCCGTCGGCATTATCCTCTTCATTATCTGGGCGAATTTCCTCATCACCGCCTGGTCCAATGCCGTCAACCTCACCGACGGCCTCGACGGCCTATCCACCGGTGCCTCCATCATCGCTTTCGGCGTCTACACCCTCATCACCATGTGGCAAAGCAACCACCCCTGCTACGGGCTCGTGGACGCCGCCCCCGGTTGCTACCCCATCCGCGACCCGCGTGATCTCAATATCATTGCGGTGGCCCTCGTCGGAGCACTTATCGGATTCCTCTGGTGGAACACTTCGCCGGCCCAGATCTTCATGGGGGATACCGGCTCCCTTGCCCTGGGCGGCGTTTTCGCGGGAATGTCCATCTACACCCACACCGAATTCCTCGCCGTGCTCATCGGCGGGCTTTACCTCCTGGAAGTCATCTCCGACGTAGTCCAGGTGGGCGTTTTCAAAATGACACGAAAACGGGTATTCCGCATGGCACCTATCCACCACCATTTCGAACTCAAAGGGTGGAACGAAGTCACGGTTGTGGTGCGCTTCTGGGTAATCCAAGCCCTGTGCGGTTTTATCGCCCTGGGTATTTTTTACGCTGAGTGGTTGATGCAAAGATGAGTGAGTGGCAACATCCGGGTGCGGCGGAACTGGCAGGGCGCCGTATCGCCGTCGTCGGTTTAGGGAAATCAGGGCGGGCCTGCGCGCGGGCGCTGACCGAGCTCACCGAGGCGCGCGTGAGCGTCTGGGACGCCGATATTACTAAACTCGGGGCGGTCACCGCGCTCCCCGTGGACACCGGCGGCAGCGACCCGACCCCGGCCGAACTGGCGCGCAAAGTGCTGGCGTGGCGGCCCGACGTCATTATCCCCGCACCCGCCATACCCGAAATCGGCCCGCTTTTTACTACGGCCGCCGACCACGGTATCGAATTGTGGTCCGAAATTGAACTGGCCTGGCGCCTGCGCGCCCATGACGGTGCGGGGCACGCCGCCCCGTGGCTCGCCGTCACCGGCACCAATGGCAAAACCACCACGGTGACCATGGCGGCGCATATTTTGCGTGCCGCACACCTAGGGGCCGAACCCATCGGGAACGTCGGCAATCCCGCAGTCACCGCCGTGAGCGCCACCGGCCCGGATGCCCCGCGTGCCTTCGCCCTGGAGCTCTCATCCTTCCAGTTGCGCACCACCCACACCATGGAACCGGCTGCCAGCATCTGCCTCAATATTGCCGACGACCACCTCGAATGGCACGGCAGTCGCGCCGCCTACGCCGCCGCGAAAGCCCGCATTTACGAACATGTGCGCACCGCCGCGGTCTACCCGGTGGGCGATAACACCGTCCAAAGCATGGTCGATAGCGCGGACGTGCGCGAAGGCGCGCGCGCCATTGGCATCACCACCGGAATTCCCGCCGTCGGCCAGATCGGCATCGTGGACGGCCTTATCGTGGACCGTGCTTACGGGAAGCAACGGTGGACTAGCGCCGTGGAGATCGCTTCGTTGAACGACGTCGCCCAGCTGGCTCCCAGCACCGCGGCGCTGCCGCGCCACCTCATCTGGGACGCCCTGGCCGCCGTGGCCCTCACTCGGGCCATTGATATTCCCGCGGAGGTGGTGCGCGCCGGCCTCCAGCACATGCGCCCGGGCCACCACCGCATCGAGACCGTGAGCGAACGCGCCGGGGTGCGCTACGTGGACGATTCCAAAGCCACCAATGCCCACGCCGCACTCGCCTCCGTCTCAGCGCTGGCCGAAGGCACCTGCGTGTGGATCGTGGGCGGGCAACCCAAGGGCGCCCGCTTTGAGTCCCTCGTGGCACAGGTGCGGGACAGGCTGCGCGCCGTCGTCGTTATTGGCGTGAACCAAGAACCCTGGCACGCGGCCCTGGACGGATCGAACCTCCCCGTCACCTATATCGATCCTGCGGCCTCCGAACCCATGGCGCGCGCGGTGCTGGCTGCCTCGCGCTACGCACAGGCGGGGGATACCGTCATGCTGGCTCCCGCCAGTGCCTCCATGGACCAATTCACCTCCTACGCGGATCGCGGCGACCGCTTCGCCGCGGCTGTGCGCGCCCTGCCCGCCCCGTCGGAAGGTAGCGCTGTAACGGGGGACGGTGCCCCGGCAGCGGAGACGGTGCAGGATAACGGTGCGTCGGATAGCTCCACGGAGGCGCCTCATGCGTGAGCGAACTGAGAAGTCGCAGGCACCGAGTATCCCGGAGGAACGCGTGCGCAACGTCATGCACCGTTCCATCCTCCTCCTCGTGGTGGCCACCGCGATTCTCACTCTCCTCGGGCTCCTCATGGTGTTTTCCGCCATCACCCCCGGGGCGGTGCGGGCCGAATACGAAGACGGCCCCAACCTGTTCCGCTCCGCCTACCTCCAGATGGCCTACGCCGCCATCGGCACCGTCCTGGCGGTGATCTGCGCGCGTATTCCCCTCGCTGTTTTCCAGCGCCTGTGGGGCCTGGCCCTCGGCTTCGGGATCCTTTTGCAGGGGCTCGTGCTCACCCCGTTGGGTGCCTCCGTTGCCGGTAACCGCAACTGGATTGCCTTCGGCCCCATCCGGCTCCAGCCCTCCGAATTCCTCAAACTCGCCATGGTGGTGGCCCTGGCCGCGGTGCTCGGGCGCATGGTGCAAGGCGCCCACTTCCAGCTCTCCGATTGGAGCGGCCCCATTGCCATCACCGGCGCGTCCATCGGCGCGGTGCTCGTGGGTGGCGATATGGGAACCGCCCTCATCTTCCTCCTCATCGGCGTGGGAATGTTCTGGATGGCCGGTTTCCCGGGCCGTTATTTCCTTATTAGCGGGGCGCTGGGTTTCTTCCTCGTCGTCGTGCTTATTTTTTCCAGCCGGTCGCGCATCACCCGCATCCAAGACTTCTTCCAAAATCTCTTCACGCTTCCCACCGGGCAAACACCCTCCCAGGCTGATTACGCGCTCTGGGCCTTCGGCTCCGGGGGGCCGGGCGGATCCGGCCTGGGCACCGGAATTGAAAAATGGCCCGGGAACCTCGCCGAAGCACATACCGACTTCATCTTCGCGGTGGTGGGAGAAGAACTCGGCTTCTTCGGGTGCGCCGTCGTCATCGTGCTGCTCGGAACCATCGGCTACGCCCTTCTCACCATTTGCATGTACCACCCGCACCGTTTCGGCCGTTTCGTAGCCGGGGGAGCCACCCTATGGCTATGCGGACAGGCCGTGGCAAATATGTTCGTTGTTACCGGCCTGCTGCCCGTTTTCGGAGTGCCGCTTCCCTTCATGAGTCAGGGCGGCTCCTCCGTGATCTCCTGCCTCATGGCGGTGGGAGTTTGCGTGGCGGCAGCCCTGGCGGTCCCGGGCGTGAAAGAATCGTTCCGGCGCTCCAGCTCACTCGCGGGCCGGGTGCGCGCAGTTATCAGGAGGACTTCGTGACACTAGTGCTCGCCGGCGGGGGAACCGCCGGGCACGTCAATCCGCTACTGGCCACCGCCCACGAACTCGCCGGGCGCGGGCACCGTATCCTCGTGGTCGGCACCGCCACCGGCATGGAAAAAGACCTCGTTCCCGCCAGCGGCTTCGATTTCGCCACCGTGGAACGCGCACCGTTCCCGCGCCGTCCCGATAAGGACGCGCTACGTTTTCCCGTGGCTTTCCCGCGGGCGATACGTCAAGCACGCCGTATTCTCACCGGTGTCGATGCCAAGCTTGCGGTCGGCTTCGGTGGTTTTGCCTCCACCCCCGTCTACGCGGCTGCGCGCCGCGCCGGCATCCCGGTGGTGGTGCACGAACAAAACGCGCTACCGGGCCTCGCCAATAAACTTGGGGCACGGGGCGCGGCCGCCGTCGCCCTCACCTTCCCCTCCACGCCGCTGCGCGCCGCGCGCGGCATCACCCGCACCGTCGGGCTGCCGCTACGCCCCGCCATCGCGGCCCTGGCCAGCGCTGATAGGGCAGCAGCACGCACCGCCGCAGCGGCGCGCCTCGGATTAGACCCGCTGTTACCCACCCTCGTGGTTACCGGGGGCTCCCTGGGCGCTGCTCACCTCAATGACGTGATGACCGCCGCCGCCTCCCGCTGCGCCGCCGCCGGCGTGCAGGTACTTCACCTCACCGGGCGGGGCAAAGCCGCCGCAGCCCAGCGCACCGCCGCTACCATCCCCAGCTACCACGTGCTCGAATATCTGGAAGAAATGGAACTCGCCTACGCGGTGGCCGATACCGTGGTGTGCCGCGCCGGAGCCGGCACCGTGGCGGAAGTTTCCGCTTTGGGTATCCCCGCCGTTTTCGTTCCGCTCCCTATCGGCAACGGGGAACAGGCGCGCAACGCCGCGGACGTTGTGGCTGCCGGCGGGGCGCTGCTCATCCCCAATGCCCAGTTCACTGCGGACTCGGTGGGTGCCGTATTGGACATCGTCACCGACGCATCCACCCGCACCCGCATGGCCCAGGCCTCGCGCGCCATCTGCCCGGCCGACGGCGCAGCCCGGCTCGCCGATTTTATCGAGGAGGTTCTCAGGTGACACATATCCATCTCATCGGCATCGGCGGGGCAGGCATGAGTGTGATCGCAGATCTGCTCCACGCCGAAGGCTGGACCGTGACCGGCTCCGACGCCCGCGCCTCGGCCACCACGGAGCGCCTGGCAGATTCCGGCATCACCCTGTGGATCGGAACGGAACCGGAGCGCCTGAGCGCCGACACCCTCGTGGCGGTATCCTCCGCCATCCGGGAAGATAACCCCGAGCTCGCGCGGGCCCGCCAGCTCGGTGCCCGCGTCATCCACCGCTCCCAAGCTCTCTCCCTCGCGAGCGGGGATCGCGATTTTGTGGCTGTGGCCGGCGCGCACGGAAAAACCACCACGTCGGCGATGCTGGCGGTGGCACTGGAGGAAGCTGGCCAGGCACCGTCCTGGGCGATTGGCGGGAGCGTACGCGGGCACGGCTCCGGAGGGCATCTGGGCACCGGGAAGGTCCTCGTTGCCGAAGCTGATGAATCAGATGCTTCCTTCCTCAACTACCGGCCCCGTATCGCCTTGGTCACCAACGTCGAACCCGATCATCTCGACCATTACGGTAGCCGGGAAGCTTTTGAAGAGGCCTTCGCGGAATTCGCGCGCTGCATCGTCCCCGGCGGGCTCCTCATTGTTTGCGGCGACGACGCCGGTGCGGCCCGCCTGGGCGCTCAAGCGGTAAACGAAGGTATTCGGGTGGTGAGCTACGGGCGTGGCGCCCCGCTCCCTGGCGCGGAGTCCCACGTGGCTCTCGAGGACGGGGCACTACGGTGCGGGGAAAGCCGCGCGCCGCTTTCCCTCCAGGTCCCCGGATCCCATAACGAACTCAACGCGGCCGGAGCGGCCGCCGCAGGTCTAGAACTGGGCGTGAGCCTGGCGGATCTGGCCCGCGGTCTGGAGACTTTTACGGGGACGGGGCGGCGTTTTGAGCTGCGCGGCGAGGTCGGGGGAGTGCGACTCTTCGACGATTACGCCCACCATCCCACCGAAGTGGAAGCTACCTTGCGCGCCGCCCGCGTCGAGGCCGGTGAGGGTAGCGTGCGAGTCCTCTTCCAACCGCACCTGTATTCGCGCACCCGCAATTTCGCGGACCGTTTCGCCACCGCTCTTGAACTGGCGGATACCGCCATTGTTACCGCCGTATACGGAGCCCGCGAAACGCCTTTCGACGGCATCGAGGGCGATATGATCACTTCCCGCATGGGAAGCGCTGGGCATTTTATTGCCGATAAACACGAGGCTGCCCGGTCGCTCGCGAAAAGCGCGAAGCCGGGGGATCTGCTGCTCACCATGGGGGCCGGCGACGTGACCGCACTGGGGCCCGAAATACTGGCGGCGCTGGGGGAGGGGACAGCGCGGTGAAAGAACCATCCAGGCGCCGCTCCGCACGCGATATTAATCCGCGGGCGGAGATCACCTACGTTCCCACCGCAGCCACCGCCCCGGTGGTATACGACGACGGCGACGCCCCGCTAGCCGACCTAGCGAGCACCACAACGGTATCCCTGGACGAGCGCCTCGAAGAAAAAGCTTCTGAGAAACGCCGGGTGCGCTGGCGGCGCCTCGGGGTGGTTGGTGCGGTACTCGCCGCGCTTGCCGCCCTGGCTTGGGTGATTTTCTTTAGCCCGCTCCTGGCCTTGCGGGTCAGCGATATTACCGTCTCGGGTATCCCCGCGAACGCGGCGGTGACCGCGGAAGACGTCACCGCCGCCCTCGCCGAACGCTCGGGAATCCCGCTCCCACGCCTGGATACCGAAGCTCTTGCCACCGATCTAAGCGAGCAATTTCCACCTATCAAGGAAGCGCAGCTACGCCGCAGCTACCTCCACGGACTGGAGGTCACCCTCACCGTGCGCGAGCCGGTAGCCTGCCTGGTGGACAAAGGAAGATGCTCCGCCATGGACCGGGACGGCGTGAGTTTCCCGGTTCTCCCCGAGGTGGAAGCAAGTCTCCCGCGAGTAAGCCTCACACCCGGGCCTGCCACCCGCTCCGAGGACGGGAACGACGGTCCGGGTATTCGCATCGCCCTCGATGTACTCGCAAGCCTGAAGGAGGATGTGCGCGCCCAGGTAGCCGGGGTATCGGTAAGCGATAGCGGGCGGGTCGGACTCGATCTCAACTCCGGGCAGAAGGTGATCTGGGGCGATGCTCAACGCTCCGATCTGAAAGCGGCAGCACTGGCCACCGTGATTAGCGTTCCTGGCCAGGTGTACGACGTGTCAGAGCCCACCGCCGTCGTCGTTCATTAATCCTGAACCGGTTATCGCACCGATGCAGACCACCGCCGCACCGCTCTACGTAATTTCCGCACCGTTCTGAGCGATTACCGGACCGTTCGACCGGATTTCCACACCGTAGCGCAGATCACTTCGCAACACACCAGCGCGGGGAATTGCACCGTTGTCATTCACCTACTATCTTTTCCGCGAAGTCAGGAACGAAAAACCTCAAGTTTTACTTGAGGTTCGGGAGGAAAACTCATGGCCGTAGTCAATAACGCCGCCAATATCAAAGTCATCGGGGTCGGCGGGGGCGGTGTCAACGCTGTTGACCGCATGATTCAAGACGGACTTGCCGGTGTGGAATTTATTGCCGTTAACACCGACGGGCAGTCCCTGGTGAAATCCGAAGCGGAAACAAAACTCGATATTGGCCGCGAGGTTTCCAAGGGCCTGGGTGCGGGCGCTGATCCCTCGGTGGGTAAGCGCGCCGCGGAAGAAAACGTGGAAGTTATCCAAAGCGCCCTCGAAGGCGCGGATATGGTGTTCGTCACTGCCGGTGAAGGCGGAGGGACCGGCACCGGTGCCGCCCCCGTGGTTGCCAAGGTGGCTCGGGATCTGGGAGCGCTGACTGTCGGCGTCGTTACCCGCCCCTTTGAATTTGAAGGCGCCCAGCGCGCCAATAACGCCTCCATGGGTATCGCGGAACTGCGCCAAGCGGTGGATACCCTCATTGTTATCCCCAATGATCGCCTCCTGGAGATCGCCGAAGAAGATCTCACTATTATTGAGGCCTACCACCTCGCCGATGAGGTGCTGCGCTCGGGCGTTAAGGGAATTTCGGATCTTATTACCATTCCGGGCCTGGTTAATCTCGACTTCGCGGACGTCAAGGCCATTATGAAGGACGCGGGTACCGCGCTCATGGGTATCGGTTCGGCCTCCGGGGAAGATCGCGCCCGGCGCGCCACCGAAAGCGCCATTTCCTCCCCGCTCTTGGAGGCTTCTATTGAGGGGGCACACGGGGTGCTTATTTCCTTCCTGGCCGGCGCGGACTTCGGCATGAAGGAGCTCGCCTCCGCTTCCAAGATGGTCAAAGAATCGGTGGATCCGAACGCGAATATTATCGTTGGCCAGATTATCGATGAGTCCCTTGGCGACGAGGTGCGCGTGACTGTTATCGCTGCCGGCTTCGATGAATCCAAAGACCACTTGCTGCAGTCGGATGGCGTGCCCGCCGGGCACGAGGCCGTAGAACCCATCGAAGATCTGGCCCCGGTGGAACCCGAACCGGAAGTCGAAGCCGTGGCGAGCCCGGCCCATCCGGTGGCCAGCCCGGCTTATCCGGCGGCCCAGCCCGAAGCGCAGCCGGCTGCACAACGCCCGGGAACCCACCGCGCCATTCCGCCGCGGGTGGAGGAACCTCAACGTTCCGATCTGGATATTCCCTCCTTCCTCTTCGAGGAAAACTAAGGGAAACCGCGGGAAACTAGGAAAAACCGTGAAAAAGCTCGAGAACTAGGGAAACATAGGGCATAGGAAACTCAAGCAGCAATGACTCGTAGCGCTCTGGTGGAGTGGGTAGCGGATATCTCCGTGCCCGGTGGCCGCATCCGGGCGGGATTCACATCCCGTGCCGGTGGGGTATCCCGTGCTCCTTTTGCGGGCCTCAATGTGGCCCACCACGTCGGGGATGACCCCGCCGCCGTGGAGCGTAACCGAGCTCTGCTCGCCGAGCAGATCGGGCAGCGCCCCGTCTATATGGACCAGGTGCACGGGGACCACCTTGAAGATGCTGGCGTTCTGACTTCCGCCGGCACCTTCGTGGCCCCCGGCACCGATGGCCTCCTCATTGACATCCCGCTTAGCCCGGGTACCGCACCGGTACCGATGGGTGCTGCAGCGGTGGTCATGGTGGCCGATTGCCTCCCATTGCTCCTGGTGGCACGTGATCGCCCCGCCGGAGCTGCGGTGCACGTGGGTCGACGCGGGCTGGAGGCTGGTATCGGGCCGGCCGCCGCGCGCTCTCTCGGGCCGGAGCGCCTTATCGCCTACCTGGGCCCGTCCATTTGCGGACGCTGCTACGAGGTACCTGAGGAACTCCGGGCCAGCGTTGCCGCACGCGTTCCGGAAGCTGCCGGGCGCACCGCCTGGGGCACACCTTCCCTTGATATTGCGGCCGGGCTCACTGCCCAGCTGCGCGCCGTCGGTGTGTCTGAGATCCATGTCAGTCCTCGGTGCACCCGCGAAGATCCAGATTTTTATTCTTACCGACGTGCATCGCGCACCGGCCGCTTCGCCGGCGTGCTCGCGGTGGACTGCAACGCCCCAGCGGCGCGCCGTGCTGACAAGGCCGGGCGCGTCGCCTAACGTAAAACGAGAACAGCGAGAAGGGTTGGCTGCTATGGGAATGTTCCAGCGTTTTGTCTCCAAGGCAACGCTTAACGACGACGAGTACCTGGATTACCAGGACGACGCCGATTACTACGAAGATGATTACGAGGCCGAAGCGGAAAGCCCCGTCAGCGAAATTCACGCTGTGGAGCAGCCCGTGGATATCGCCCGCATCATCACCGCTAAGCCGCGTTCCTTCACCGAGGTGCGGGGCTTCGCCGAACAATTCCGCGACGGCCTGCCCGTCATTATCAACCTGGCGGAAGCCGACGACGTTGCACGCAATCGCATTGTCGATTTCGCCACCGGAATCTGTTTCGGGCTACACGGGGATCTCAATAAGATTTCCGCGGACGTCCTGCTCATGACCCCGCGTACCGTTCGCATGGAAAACCAGCGCCCGGAGTCGCGCGATTCGTTCTAATGGCAGTACTTGGAATTATTCTTTCCACCCTCATCAGCATCTATCTTTTGGTGCTGCTCGCGCGGGTGATTATTGATCTGGTGACTATTGCGGCGCGTGATTGGCGCCCCAGTGGCGCCCTTCTCGTTATCGTTAATATCGTCTACGCACTCACGGACCCGATTCTCAATCTGGTGCGCAAAATCATCCCGCCCTTGCGGCTGGGAGGCATTGCGATTGACATCGGTTTCATCGTTGTTTTTATCGTGCTTCAAATCCTCAATGGGATAATTTTACGTATCTTTGTCTCGTAGTTCGCCCAGATGAGGTAGGCTTTATCCGAGAGCCGTGTGCTCATAACACAGCTACGTGCTCTTAACACAGTTTCGTTACACTACTTGAGGTGAGAAATGGCAATGCTCACGGCACAGGATGTCATGGATGTCCGCTTTAAGCGCCCGGAAACCGCGGAGACCGGTTACGACGAGGTACAGGTCGACGAATTCCTTGACGCGATCTACGAAACCATCGTCGATTTGTCGAAGCAGCTCCAGGAAGCGGAGAATCGCGCCACCGTCGCCGAAGCGCGCGTGACCGAACTCCAGAACGGTTCGGGTGAAGAACCCGCAGCGCCGGACCAGGCCACAACCACCGCGTCCTTCGCTCAGCCCACCGGCACCGTTGGGGAACAGGCCGCCGCCGTGCTTCAGATGGCACAGCAAACCTACGAAGAACTCGTGGCCCGCGGTGAAACCGAGAAGGCTCAGAAGATCCAGGATGCGGAAACCCGCAGTGCCAAGATCATCGAGGATGCCGAAGCCCAGTCCAACCGTACCCTTGCCCAGCTGGAGCAGGAACGTGGCCTGGTGGAACGCAAGATCTCCGAGCTGCGTGACTTCGAGCGTGATTACCGCACGCGCCTGCACAGCTACCTGGAGACGCTGCTCGCCAACGTCGATTCTGGCGCGCAGGAACCCGAAGCTCGTAACTAGTGCGTATGGTGAGGCGAAGCACCTCATGGTTCCTCATCCTCGTGGGGGCGCTGGCCGTGGTGGCCATCGACCAACTCACGAAGCAGTGGGCCATCGCTAACCTCAGCCAAACGGAGCGCATCGCCATTGTGGGGGATGCCCTCGGGCTGCACCTGGTCTTTAACCCGGGTGCAGCATTCTCACTGGGGGCAAATTCCACTCGCGTTATTACCGTCATCGCGCTTGTTGTGGTGCTTGCGGTCTTCCCAGCTCTCGCGGCGCGGGTACGCCACCGGTGGATCGGCGTGGGCCTGGCCCTCATGTGGGGTGGCGCGGCCGGCAACCTCATCGATCGGATCTTCTTCGAGCCGGGCGGTTTCGCCGGGCACGTGGTCGATTTCATCGCCTACTTCGACTGGTTCGTGGGAAACGTGGCCGATATTGCGCTGGTGGCCGGGGCTGTGATCATGATCGTCGTCGCGTTCTTTATGAACGACGGCGCAGCTGCGGGATCCGCGGACTCAGGCGCGACTCCGGATACCGCCGCGCTTCCGCTCTCCCAGTTGGCAGATACGGTGCATCCATCAGATTCTGTGCCCGCGCCGGGCGGCCCCGAGCGAGGCGACTAGCATGTGGCGGACCTATCCGGTCACGGAAGAATTCACCGACGTACGTATCGATGCAGCCATAGCGCGCCTGACCGGCCTGTCCCGAGCCGAAGTGCAGCGCCTGATCGATGCCGGAGATGTGCTCTTGGACGGCAACCCAGTGCCGAAATCAGTGCGGCTACGCGCGCAGAGCATCCTGGAAATCAATATTCCTACCCCGCGCACCGTTGCCCCGCGCGGGGGAGATATCCCCATCCCCATCCTCTACGAAGATGCCGATCTGGTGGTGGTGGATAAACCGGCCGGCCTGGCGGCCCACCCTTCGCTCAACTTCACCGGCCCGGACGTGCTGGGCGCCCTCATGAACGCCGGGGTGCAGCTCTCCGCCTACGGCCCGGCCGAACGCAAGGGGATTGTGCATCGCCTAGATGTGGGAACCTCCGGGTGCATGGTGGTGGCTAAATCGGAACGTGCCTACGTGCTGCTCAAGGACGAGTTCCGCAATCGTGTTCCTGAAAAGATCTATCATGCCCTCGTTCAGGGGCATCCCGACCCGCTTTCCGGCACCGTGGACGCACCCATCGGGCGTGATCCGCGCCACCAGTGGAAAATGGGAGTGCGCTCAGATGGGCGCCACTCCATTACGCACTACGACACCCTGGAAGCGATGGCCGGAGGCAGCCTCCTCCAGGTTCACCTGGAAACCGGGCGTACCCACCAGATTCGGGTGCATATGTCCGCCCTCGGCCACCCCTGCGTAGGCGATGCTACCTACGGGGCCGATCCGGGGCTGAGTGAAACGCTCGGCCTGACCCGCCAGTGGCTGCACGCCACTCACCTCGGCTTCGAACATCCGGACGGCACCTGGCGCGAATTCGAGGCACCCTACCCGGAAGACCTCGCCACCGCTCTCGAGCGCATGCGCGCGGGAGTTTTTTCATGACGACGGCGCACGACGGCGCGCCGCGGGACGGTGCGCCGCAGCCCACCGTCCCGCCGTCCGCCGCGCCACATACCGCCGTGCCGCAACGCGGAGCCACTCAGCTGCGCTGGCTCGAGGGAGACCTGGAACGGGCCCGCGCTATCCGCATCGAGGTCTTCTGCGGGGAGCAGGGCGTGCTGCTGGAAGAAGAACTTGACGACATAGACGAACGTGCCCACCACGTCGTCGTCGAAAATAATGCGGGTGAAGCATTAGGTGCGGCACGGGTTTACGCAACCACGGAGGGCATCGTACACCTGGGGCGGGTCTGCGTGCGCCCTTCCGCCCGCGGCCTGGGCATAGGGCGCTTCCTGTGCGAGGCCGCGGCCCAGATTGCGCTGCGCGAATTCGGACACGCCGGGCAGGTGCGAATTGTCCTCGACGCCCAAGAGGACAAAATCGGCTTCTACCGGGCCCTCGGCTACGAACTCACCACTCGTGGACCCTTCCTAGACGCGCGCATCTGGCACCGGGAAATGGCGCGGATAGTGAGCGCTGGATAGACTAGGCCCCATGGCCGCTCCCTCAGATTTCGTTCACCTCCACACCCATACCGAATACTCCCTGCTGGACGGGGCCGCTAAAATCAAGCCCTTGGTGGCGCAGGCCGTTGCCCAAAATCAAAGTGCGTTGGCCATTACTGACCACGGCTACTGCTTCGGCGCCTACGAGTTTTACCGAGCCTGTAAAGACGCGGGTATTAAGCCGATTATCGGGGTGGAAGCCTATATGACCCCGGGTACCTCGCGGTACTCCAGCAACCGGGTGCTATGGGGGGATGAATCGCAGCGCAGCGATGACGTGTCCGCGCGCGGGGCCTATACCCATATGACTTTGCTTGCCACCAATAACACCGGGATGCATAACCTTTTCCGGCTTGATTCGCGTGCCTCGCTGGAGGGCCAGATGGGCAAATGGCCCCGCATGGATCTCGAACTCCTCGAGGAGCTGCACGAGGGCCTCATCGGCACCGCAGGCTGCCCCTCCGGGGAGGTACAAACCAGGCTGCGCCTGGGGCAGCACGCCGAAGCTCTGGAAGCTGCCGGGCGGATGCAGGAGATTTTCGGTAAAGAGAACTACTTCGTGGAAATCATGGACCACGATAACGAAATCGAGCGGCGCACTCGCAATGACCTGCTCGACCTCGCGAAGAAAATCAATGCGCCGCTACTGGCCACCAATGACTCGCATTATGTGCGTGCGGAGGACCATTCCGTCCAGGATGCCATGCTCTGCATTAACTCCGGTTCCACCCTCCAGGATCCCAATCGTTTCAAATTTGATGGGCACGGCTACCATCTGCGCTCCACCGAAGAAATGTATCGCCTTTTTGGGGATCTGCCCGGGGCGATGGAAAACACCCTGCTGGTGGCCGAACGCTGCAATATTTCCTTCACTACGGCCGCTGAAGGCGCCAATTACATGCCGGTCTTCCCGGTGCCTGAAGGGGAGGACATCACTTCCTGGTTTATTAAAGAAGTGGAACGCGGCCTGCATTCGCGCTACGGGGAACATATTCCCGATCACGTGCGCCAGCGTGCCAATTACGAAGTGGAAGTTATTGTCCAGATGGGCTTCCCCGGCTACTTCCTCGTGGTTTCCGATTACATTCTCTGGGCCAAACGCAATGGCATCCGAGTGGGCCCGGGGCGTGGCTCCGGGGCCGGCTCCATGGTGGCCTACGCGCTGCATATCACCGAATTGGATCCCATCGAACACGGTCTCCTCTTCGAACGTTTCCTCAACCCGGAACGCGTATCCATGCCCGATATCGACGTGGACTTCGATGAACGCCGCCGCGGGGAAGTCATCGCCTACGTGGAAGATAAATACGGGCATGACAAAGTTTCCCAGGTGGTTACCTTCGGCACCATTAAAACGAAGCAGGCTCTCAAGGATGCCTCTCGGGTGCTCGGCTACCCCTTCGACATGGGTGAACGTCTCACCAAGGCCCTCCCGCCCTCGGTTATGGGCAAGGACATCCCGCTTTCCGGCGTGTTCGATGAGAAGAATTCTCGCTATATGGAAGCCGGGGAATTCCGCGATATGGTCTCCACCGACGTGGATGCCAAACGCGTTTTCGACCTGGCCCAGGGTATTGAAGGCCTCACCCGCCAGTGGGGCGTGCACGCCTGCGCCATCCTCATGTCCTCCGTCCCGCTCACAGATGTTATTCCGGTGATGAAACGCCCGGCCGACGGCGCGGTCATCACCCAATTCGAATATCCCGAATGCGAGGACCTTGGCATCCTCAAAATGGACTTCCTGGGACTGTCCAATCTCACCACCATTGAAGACGCCCTGGAAAATATCGTGGCGAATAATAAAGAGCCGCTCGATATTGACAGTGTTCCCCTCGATGATGAACGCACCTTTGAGCTGCTCCAGCATGCCGATACCCTCGGCATTTTCCAGCTGGATGGTTCGGGGATGCGCACTCTGCTCAAGCAGATGAAACCCACCAACTTCGAGGACATTTCTGCCGTTTCTGCGCTCTATCGCCCCGGCCCCATGGGGATGAATTCCCATACCAATTACGCGCTGCGGAAGAACGGTCTGCAGAAAATCGAGGCGATCCATCCCGAGTTGGAGGAGATCCTCGAGCCGATTCTGGCCCCCACCTACGGCCTGATCGTCTATCAGGAACAGATCATGCAGATCGCCCGGACGGTCGCCGGTTTCACCATGGGCCAGGCAGATTCGCTGCGTAAAGCCATGGGCAAGAAGAAAAAAGACGTCATGGATAAGATGTACGTCGATTTCGAAGCCGGGATGGTGGCCCAGGGCTTCAGCAAGGACGCGGTGAAAACCCTGTGGGGCACCATGGAACCTTTCGCGTCCTACGCGTTCAACAAGTCCCATTCAGCTTGCTACGGCGTGATTTCCTACTGGACGGCTTACCTGAAAGCCCACTATCCGGTGGAATACATGGCAGCCCTCCTCACCTCGCGTAAAGACAATAAAGACAAAATGGCGGTCTACCTCGGGGAAGCTCGCCGTATGGGCATCAAGGTGCTGGTCCCCGATGTGAACGAATCCCTGGCGAATTTCTCCGCTGTGGGGGAGGAGATCCGCTTCGGTCTATCCGCGGTGCGCAACGTGGGCGCGAAAGTCGTGGACGGCATTATTAGTGCCCGCGAAGAGAAGGGTGCTTTCACTTCCTTCCAGGACTTCCTCGATAAGGTTCCCCTCGAGGTCCTCAATAAGCGCAGCGTGGAATGTCTTGTACGCGCCGGGGCTTTCGATTCCATGGGCTATACCCGCCGCGCTTTGCTCTCCAAAGTCGCCGAGGCGGTGGACGCCGTCGTCGCCCTGAAGAAAAATGAAGCGGTGGGGCAGTTTGATTTGTTCGGCGGTTCCGAAATCGCCGGTGGGGTGGAGGTTGATATCCCCGAGCTGCCCGAATGGGATAAACGCGAAAAGCTTAATCTTGAGCGCGATATGCTCGGCCTGTATGTTTCCGACCATCCACTGTCCGGCATGGAACATATTTTGGACCGTGCGGCGGATACCACGGTGGTGCGGCTTTTGGACGACGACGCCGCAACGGACGGGCGGACCGTGACCCTGGCCGGACTTGTGACAGCTGTCCAGCCGCGCATCTCCAAGAAAAACGGGAAGATGTGGGCGACGATTGTCCTGGAGGATATGACGGGTAGTACGGAAATTAACTTCTTCCCGGCTACCTATCAGACCGTGGCCGGGCTGCTCGCCCCGGACCAGGTAGCGATTATTACCGCGCGTGTCTCGGATCGGGATGGCAATATTCAGCTTTCCGCCCAAGATATGAAAATTCCCAGCGGTGACTTGCTCCCGGATTCGCCCGTGGATGTGCAGCTGGCTGAGCGTATCTGCACCCGCGATCTGCTCGGGCAATTGAGCGATTTGCTGCGCACCTACCCGGGTAGTGCCCCGGTGCGGCTCCATATCCAGCGCCCCGGACGCACCTCGGTGGTGCAGGTGGGGCAGGAGTTCTACGTCAAACCCGAAGCGCGTTTCTTCTCCGATCTCAAGGTGCTCCTCGGGCGAAACTGCTTGGTCTCGTAGCAGCATCAGGTGCCGCGGCTACGCGCGTCCGGCGGGGGTTGGCACGACCGCTGCGGCGCGGGTACGGGCGCGTTGGGTAGACTGGCCGGGTGAAGAAAACTTTGACTCGTATGGCGGCGCTGCTCGGATGTACAGCGCTGCTGGGAACCACCGCGCTGCTGGCCGGATGCCAGCCATCCTCCACCTCGCCCGCGGGCGGTGCCGCAAGCTCCGCGGCTGCATCGAGTGCGGATACCGCGCGCATTGGTGTGACGGCATCTTTCACCCCGATCCGGTGGCTCGCCGAACAGATCGGCGGGGACTACGTGGAGGTCAGCTCTGCTACCCCCACCAATGTAGAACCCCATGACTACGAGTTCTCCCCGAAGCAGGTCGCGGAACTAGAAGCCACGGACGTCATCTTCTACGTTGCCGGATTCCAACCCTCTCTCGATGCGGCGATCTCTACCATCGGGGGCGATAATGCTGTCAATCTGGCCGATGCCGCCAAGCTGGTTCACCACCGCGGTCTGGCTGATAACCACGGGGATGAAGCCACCGAAGCCGGGCGTGTTCTGGACCCGCATTTCTGGCTCGATCCGGTGCGGATGCGAGACGTGGGTGAGGCAATCACCGCCTCGCTCTCCTCGATGGACCCGGAACACCGCGCTGATTTCGAGGCGAATTTCGCGCGCCTCAAGCAGGAGCTTTCCGATCTCAATTCGCGCTACTCCACCGGTCTTGCCCAGTGCGCTACCACCACGGTGGTTTCCTCCCACGCGGCCTTCGGTTATCTCACGGACCGTTACAACCTTGTTCAGGTGGGAATCTCAGGAATTGACCCGGATCAGGACCCCTCCCCGCTCGATATTTCCGAAGTGAAACGCATAATGGCGGAAACCGGGACCCGCACCATCTTCGCGGAAGTCAATAGCCCCGCGAAAACCGCCGAAGCTATCGCCGCGGAAACCGGGGCGAGCCTCTCCTCGCTGAGCACCGCGGAATCCGATCCGGAGGGCGCGGGTTACCTGGCCATTATGGATACCAACCTCGCCCATCTGCGTGAGGGATTGCAGTGCCAGTAAGTCCGTCCCCGGCACCCCGCGCGGGCGTGGTCCCCGTTGCGAGCATGGCAACGGCGCAGCCTGCGGTTTCCCCGGCCCTCTTCGCGCGCGATCTGTGCATTACCCTGGGCGGGCGCGAGATCGTGCATTCGGCGCACCTGGAGATAGCGACCGGGGAATCGGTGGGGATCTTCGGGCCCAATGGCTCGGGCAAATCAACTCTGGTCAAAGGGCTTCTCGGCGTCGTTCCCCATACCGGAACCGCGCAGGTTTTCGGGGTGGATACGGCCCGGCCCCGCCGGGTGCCCTGGCACCGGGTAGGCTACGTGCCCCAATCGATGGTGCACGCCGGCAATCTGCCTGCCACCGCGCTGGAAGTGGTGCGCTCCGGTTTGCTGTCCGGTCGTCACCTCTTTGCGGATAAAGGGAAAGCGGCCCGCGCGGCCGCCTATGAGGCCCTCGCCGCGGTGGGTTTGGAGAACCGCGCCCAGGATCCGGTGCGGGTCTTTTCCGGCGGGCAGCAACACCGCGTCATGATCGCTCGCGCGCTGGTGCGACGCCCCGATCTGCTGGTTCTTGACGAACCCTTAGCCGGGATTGATGCACGCGCCCGTGCCGATCTGGCCGATATTCTCACCCGCTTGCACGGCGCAGGCCTCACCCTCGTTATGGTGCTCCACGAACGCGGGGAACTTGAGCACCTGGTGGGCCGCGATATTCAGGTATCCGATGGCTACGTCCACGGGGGAGTGGCGCAATGATCGCAGATATTCTTTCCTCGCCCCTCATGATGCGTTCCCTGCTGGTAGCGGTACTCGTGGGGCTGGCCGCACCGGTGGTGGGCAGCTACCTCGTCCAACGCGGCATGGCCCTCATGGGCGACGGCATCGGCCACGTCGCTCTGACCGGAGTGGCTCTCGGCTGGTTGACCGGTACCTGGTTGCACGGCCAACCCGAACGTTTTGCGGTGCCCGGTGCGCTCATTATCGCGGTGCTCGGCGCGCTCATTATCGAATGGGTGCGATCCTCGGGGATAACTTCGGGAGATACCGCACTTGCGATTTTGTTTTACGGCGGCATTGCTTGCGGGGTGCTGCTCATTTCCCTCGCGGGTGGGACGACGGCGAACCTTAACTACTACCTCTTCGGCTCAGTTACCACGGTCACGGGGCATGACGTGTGGTACACGGTGGCCCTCACCGTGGTGATTCTCGCGGTGGGTATCGGGCTGCGCGGCCCGCTCTTCTCCGTGACGAACGACGAAGATTTCGCGCGCGCCTCGGGCCTGCCGGTACGGGCGTTTAATATCCTCATCGCGGTCACGGCGGCCCTCACGGTGGCGGTCTCCATGCGGGTAGTGGGCATTCTGCTGGTCTCGGCCATGATGATCGTGCCGGTGGCCACCGCCCAGCTGGTGTGCTCCTCCCTGGCGCACACCCAGCGCCTGGCCATGGGGCTCGGATGCGGAGCCGCACTTGTCGGATTGGTCATTACCCGCTATGTTTCTGCCTCTCCCGGGGCTATGATCGCGGTGATTCTCATTGCCGGGTACGCCGCCGTGGCAATGATATCCACGCTGGTACGGCGCAACCACAGGAGGGTTCATGAACGCGTCTAAACCGCGGGTAACTGCCCAGCGGATCGCCATTTCGAAGATGGTGGAAACGATCCCGGAATTTGTTTCCGCCCAGGAGCTCCACGAAAAGCTCTCCCGGGAGGGCCGGCGCATCGGCCTCGCCACCGTCTATCGCACCTTGCAGGCCATGGCGGAGGAAGGGATTCTCGACACCATGCAGGAGGGTACCGAAACCCTCTATCGCTATTGCGAAACCGAAGAACACCACCACCATCTCATGTGCCGGCGCTGCGGGAAAACCGTGGAAATTACACTCGAAGGTGCCGAAGATTGGGTGCGTTCCATCGCCACGGCCAACGGATTCTCGGATGTGGACCACACTCTTGAACTCATTGGACTCTGTTCCGATTGTGCCGCGCAAACATCCGGGCGGAGCCGGGAAGGAACGGATCGCTGAGCATGGATTCTTTCTCATTCCTGGCCGGGCGTTCCTTTGCCTTCGTCTATCTTTTCCTTTTCCTTGTTGTTTCCTTGCGTTCCAGTGCCACCTTCTGGCTGGGGCGCTATGCCGCCTACTTGGTGGCCCGGCAGCGCGAACCGCGCAATCGCCTCGCTTACCGCGCCTGGGCTTGGGCGCATGACGAACGCGTGATCGCGGCCTCGCAGCGGGTGGCGCGCCGCGGCTGGCCTCTCGTCACCCTCTGCTTCTTCACCATCGGCGTGCAAACCGTCATCCTCATCGGTGCCGGGCTTACCCGCATGAGCGGCTGGCGTTTCACCTTGGCCGCGCTGCCCGGCTGGCTGGGGTGGGCAGCGATCTACTCCACGGTGGGTATGCTCGCCTTGCGAGCGGTGTGGGCAGCTATTTTCGGTAACCCGTGGGGAATTGCCGCAGTGGTGGTGCTGGGCGTCGTCGTCGCATATTTCCTTTTCGTTTTCCGCACGGGTCGGGACCGCGCGGAAACGGGCGCGGCGGTAGACTAGACGGGCCACGCATCATCCGGATGCGCGCAATAGAAAGGAACAACGTTGGCTAAGCCTGCTCCCTCCCGTCTCGATAACGTTATTTCTTTGGCCAAGCGCCGCGGTTTCGTTTTCCCCGCCGGGGAAATTTATGGCGGCACCCGCTCGGCCTGGGATTACGGCCCGCTGGGAACCGAGCTCAAAGAAAATATTAAGCGCCAGTGGTGGCGGTACATGGTGCAAAGTCGCGATAACGTTGTTGGCATTGACTCCTCCATCATTTTGCCGCGAGAAGTGTGGGTGGCATCCGGGCACGTCGGTGTGTTCAACGATCCCCTCATCGAATGCCTCAACTGTCACAAGCGCCTGCGTATGGATCAGCTCCAGGAAGCCCAGGCCGCGAAAAAGCATATTGACGACCCGGATTCCATTCCTACCTCGGAGCTGGGCTGCCCGCATTGCGGGGTGAAAGGCCAATGGACCGAGCCGCGCGATTTTAATATGATGCTGAAAACCACCCTCGGCCCGGTGGAAGACGAATCCGGTCTGCACTACCTGCGCCCGGAAACTGCCCAGGGTATTTTCGTCAACTTCGCGAATGTACAAACCACCTCGCGGAAGAAGCCGCCTTTCGGCATCGGTCAGATCGGCAAGTCTTTCCGCAATGAAATCACCCCCGGAAACTTCATTTTCCGCACCCGTGAATTCGAGCAGATGGAACTGGAATTCTTCGTCAAACCCGGTGAGGACGAAGAATGGCACCAGTACTGGATTGACCAGCGCCTGGATTGGTACAAGAACCTGGGGATCAACCCGGAGCACTTGCGCCTGTACGAACACCCCAAGGAGAAGCTCTCCCATTACTCCAAGCGCACCGTGGATATCGAGTACAAATTCGGTTTCCAGGGGTCGGATTGGGGTGAGCTGGAAGGCATCGCCAACCGTACCGATTTTGACCTGACCACCCATATTAAGCATTCGGGTAAGGATCTGTCCTACTTCGACCAGGCCAGTGGGGAACGCTATGTTCCTTACGTGATTGAGCCCTCGGCGGGGCTCACCCGTTCGCTTATGGCTTTCCTCGTGGATGCCTACGTGGAAGATGAAGCCCCCAATACCAAGGGCGGGGTAGATAAGCGTACCGTGCTGCGTCTGGATCCGCGCCTGGCACCCGTCAAGGCCGCGGTGCTCCCGCTCTCGCGTAACGAGAAGCTCACCCCCTTGGCCGCGGATCTTGCCGCGCGCTTGCGGGCCTCGTGGAATGTTGATTTCGACGACGCCGGGGCGGTCGGGCGCCGCTACCGCCGCCAGGACGAAATTGGCACCCCGTACTGCGTTACCGTGGACTTCGATACCCTCGAGGATCAGGCGGTGACGGTGCGTGACCGTGACACCATGGAGCAGGTCCGTATCCCGCTAGAGAAGGTGGAGGGTTTCCTAGCCCAGAAACTGGTGGGCTGCTAAAGGCTCGTAACTCGTACGCGCAGCGCGCCGCGCGGCTGGGCGAGGGCAACCACATCGCCGTCGCGCAGTGCGCTGCCGCGTCGGGTTTCTACCCGACCGTTCACGCTAATATCGCCTGCCTCAATAAGTTCGCGGGCTTCGGCGCCCGAAGCAGCCAGCGATGCTAATTTCACGAACTGGCCGAGTTTAATCGGCAAACGAACCTCGATGTTGGGGATATCAGCTTCGGTCACGATGGTCCTTTCACGTGGGCGGAGTGCTGCCTTCTACTTTAGCGCGGCGCTGCTAGCATAATGACCGTGCCCGCGGCCGGGCACGGAGGGAGAACACGTATGGATGCACTGCCGGTGATTTTCGGTAATGAGGTGGAAGCCTATAGTTTTGCGCGGCTTTTCCACGAGACTTACGGGGTGAATTCGCTCGTCGTCGCCGAATACCCGCGCGGGCATATCAATAATTCCTCTATCCTCTCGGTGCGGTACTGTGAACGCCACATTATGGAGGACGAAGAAAAATTCGTGGCGTTGCTCAATTCTTTGGCCGCGGAGTTCGCGGACCGGACCCTCATCTGCCTCGTCAATGTTGATGAAGGCGTGGATGTGATTGTGCGCAACCGGCACCGTCTGGCTTCTAACTGGTTCTTCCCTTTCGCCGCACCGGAGGTCGTGGACCTGGCGAATTCGAAAGAGGCGATGGCTCAGGTGTACGAAAAGGTGGGGGAGGCGGCCCCGCGGCGCGCCGTCGTACATCTTTCCCAACCCGATACCTGGGATGCGGCGCTCACCACGCTGCCCTTCCCCATTGTCGTCAAACCCGCGCGCGCCGATAACCCCACTTCGCTTT
Organism: Actinotignum schaalii FB123-CNA-2; assembly: GCF_000411135.1. Classification (GTDB taxonomy): domain Bacteria; phylum Actinomycetota; class Actinomycetes; order Actinomycetales; family Actinomycetaceae; genus Actinotignum; species Actinotignum schaalii_A. The sequence continues at coordinate 1,140,066 of NZ_KE150262.1, forward strand.
ACGCCACAGGCCTGAAAAAGGTGGAGGTATTCGACGACGCCGCAGCAGCCCGCGCGAAATTTGCCACGCTTGCCGGACGCCAGGTCGATATTGACCTCATCGCTCAAGAACTTATTCCGGGGGATGACACCACCCAGTGGGTTGTCAACGGGTATATCGATTCGCGCGGGCACCTCAGCGCGATTGGCTCGGGGAGGGTATTGCTGGGGCTGCATGAGCCTTCGCTGATCGGTAATGCCGGGATTATCCTCACGGATCCGGATGGTTTCCTGACCGAGCGGGCCGAACGGATCGTGCGCGAGGTGGGCCTGCGCGGCTTCTTCTCCATGGACGTGAAAATTGATCCGCGTACCGGCCGGGCCTACTGGTTGGACCTCAACCCGCGGGCCGGGCGCGGGCACTACTACCTCAAGGTGGGCGGGGTGAATCTGGCGCGTGCCCTGATGGCGGATATCGCCGGGGAAACCGCGCCACTCCAGCGGGTCAATCGCGCCGGGATTTTCGCGATTATTCCCGCGTGGCTGGCGGGGCGCCGCTACCTGCGCGATCCGCAGCTGGCCGCGGAAGTGCGGCGGGTGCGCCGGCAGGGCCCGGTGGTTAACCCCATTGCCTATAGCAAGGACCGCCACCTTAAACGCACTGTTTTCCGGATGCTTTCCGATATCCGCGCGGTTCAGAAGATGCGGCGCTTCTATCCGCATCCCACCGAATCTGGATTCTAAGGCTAAGCTCAAGGCATGCGTTTCTTCCCCCCGCGCCGCCCGACCGGACGGCATTTTGTGGCTGATCACGGTGCGGATACCCGCCCGGATACGGCGGAATCCGCTGCGGACACTCCCGCTACCTCCGCTGCCGCCGGCCCCGAGCCGGATACTTCCGCCGCCTCGAGCGAGAATAACGTGAGTGAGAAAAGCGCGAGTGCCGCGCGGGCCTCCATCATTATGTTCTTCGGCACGCTCGTTTCGCGTATCCTCGGCCTGGTGCGTTCCCCGATTCTCCTCGGCGCGGTGGTGGGTCTGACCTCGCCGGCCGGCAACGCTTTCGGGATCGCCAATAAACTCCCCAATCTCATTTACATGATTATTGTGGGGGGCCTGGTCAACGCGGTGCTGGTGCCGGCGATTGTGCGGGCCACCAAACGGGGGGAGAAAGAAGGCGCCGCTTTTATCAACAAGCTCCTCACCGTGGCGATTGTGGGCCTGGGCGCGGTGACCGTGCTTATTACCCTGGCTGCGCCCGCCGTGGTGAAAGTTATGGCGGCTACCATGTCCGAGGACTGGTATCGACTCACGGTGGCCTGGGCCTACTGGTGCCTGCCCCAAATTTTCTTCTACGGCATGTACACCGTGATCGGGCAGATCCTCAATGCCCGCGAAAACTTCGGGCCCTATATGTGGGCGCCTGCTCTCAATAACGTAGTGGCGGTTCTCGGGATGCTCGCCATCCTCGCTATTTTTGGTTCGGCCACCCCGGAAGACGCCCTGGAAGCGGGGCGCTGGACAGCCTCCCGGGTGGGCTGGCTCGGAGGTATTTCTACCCTGGGGATCGTCGCCCAGGCTCTCATTCTCATCTGGCCGCTGCGCCGCCTGGGCATCCATTTCCGTTTCGATTTCCGGTGGCGTAATTCCGGGCTGGGGGCGGCCGGCCGGGCTTCCTGGTGGATGCTCCTCATGATGGTCACCTCCATTATTCCGACGGCGCTCATCTCCAATGCTGCCGCCGGGGCCTCTGACCGGGCCATTCGCATGGGGATGAATTCGGAGTACGTTGCGGGTAATTTCGCTTACGATACCGCCTACACTATCTACTCCCTGCCCACCTCCCTTTTCGTGGTTTCCATCGCCACCGCTGTCTTTACCCGTATCTCGCGGGCAGCGGCGGACGGAGACCGGGATCGGATGCGCCGCGACGTGTCCCGCACCTTGCGCATCGTCTCCACCATCATGTTCTTGGCCGCCATCGGCCTCATGGTTTTCGCGGTGCCCGTCTCCCGCCTCTTCGCTATCACCTCGAGTGCGGAGCAAGCCGTCACCCTCGGGAAAGTGGTGGCCTCCATGGCCCTCGGGCTTTTCGGGATCGGCGCGGTGAGTGTACTTGACCGTGTCTACTACGCCTTCGAGGACACCCGCGGTGCTTTCCTCATTAGCCTGCCTTTCCAGGGTGCCTCCTGCGTGCTCACGGTTTTCTGCGCGCTACTCCCGCCCCAGCACGTGGTATGGGCGGTGGGTATTGTGGGCTCACTCGCCAATATTTTTGCGGTTATCGTGATGCTGTGGCACCTGTCCCCGCGGATGGGTGGGGTCGACGGCGCAGTCCTGACTTCTTTCCATCTCAAACTCCTGGGGATTTCCGGCTTGGCGGCCGCGGCCGGCTACGGGGCGGCCCGCCTGGTGGGCCCCGTCTTCAGCCCCATGACACCGGCTCAGGCCCTCCTGGGCCTCATCGTGGGAGGAAGCGTTATGGTGCTGGTGTACGTGGGAGGTATGAAGCTGGCAAAAATGGAAGAAATCGACGTGCTCTTCCGCCCCGTGGTTAAGATTTTGGCCCGTTTGCGCCGCCGCTAATCAGCTTGGTGGCAGCTGGCCGGGCTGCGCCGGCGGCGCAGCCCCGTCGTCGTACCCGGTGCGGCGGGGCTGCGTGCCGGAAGGGCTAGATTAACGCTCCCGTGAGCTTAGCCTCCGGGCGCAGCGCCAGAGCGAAGGTACCGATGAATTCCTCCACGTTCCCGTTAAGTTTGCGCTTGTATTCGAGCACCGGGTAATCGGGAGCGGAATTGTCAAAAATGCCGGAAATCCCGAGGGTGTTGTAGGTGGAAATATCGTGGGCCGCCGCCCAGCGCAGCAGGGTGGATTCGACCGGGTAATCACGGTTATAGGTGGTGAAATCCTTATTGAAGCCGCGGAGCAGCTGCACCAGCTCATCGCCCCAGCGGAAAGCCAGAACTCCGGCAAAAGGCACACTAGTGCCATAACGCTGCGCTAAATCGCGGGCCTCCTGAGTCGTGCAACTTTTTGAGGTTTTGGGGTTTTCTCGAGTGTTTGGCCTGGTCAGGGGCTTGTGGTTGGTGGTTTTGGGTCACTAAAAGGGTGGTGGTGTTTTAGCTAGACTGGGATCATGGCGCCATTCCTACGTAAAGTGAGAACCGCCTCTGGTGCCACGGCCGTGCAGATAGTGGAAAAACAAGGCCGGGTAAACCGGGTTATCAAACACCTCGGCTCGGCACACGACGAGGCCACACTGGCGGCATTACTCGAGAAAGGCCGCCAAGAACTGTCCCCGGGCCAGTTGAAACTCGACTTATTCGATAGTGGTAGCCCTGCTAGCCCACGCGCTTCTACCCTGGCTAAACGATCAACACTACTGTGGCAAGTCCTCCAGGACGCCTACCGGGTAGTGGGCTTCGAGCAGGCTATTAGAGACAACGTATTCGAGCAGTTGGTTTTAGCCAGAATTGTTGAACCGGCCTCGAAAGCCGACACGATCCGTATCCTCGACGAGCTCGGGGTTGAGCACGCGAGTTTGCGTACCATATTCACTACCCTGCGTCGTTGCGCGGATAAAGACTACCGATCCCAACTCGCCCGGGCGTGTTTCGACCACGCCACAAAATCCGGGGATTTATCACTGGTGTTGTATGACGTGACTACCTTGTATTTCGAAGCTGAACGCGAGGACGAGGACGGGGACGCGAATGAGGGATTACGTAAAGTCGGGTACTCGAAAGAAAGACGTGTTGATCCTCAAATCGTGGTGGGTTTGCTGGTAGACCGTGGCGGGTTTCCTTTGGAGATCGGTTGTTTTGAGGGTAACAAAGCCGAAACTAAAACCATTCTCCCAGTCGTGAAAGGCTTTCAAGCCCGTCACGGGTTAGATAGTTTCGTGGTGGTAGCAGATGCCGGAATGCTCAGCGCCAACAATCTCAAGGAATTAGACGCAGCCGGGTTCAGGTTCATAGTCGGGGCCAGGCAAACCAAAGCACCTTACGACCTGGAATCCCATTTCCACTGGCATGGCGCGTCTTTTACTGACGGGCAGATTATCGACACGGTCACGCCCAGGCATGCCAATACGAAAGTCAATGACAAGTTGAAGGAAGACGAGCCTGTGTGGGATGAGACTATGGTCAAGTCCTGGCGGGCTATCTGGCAGTACTCCGCAAGGCGAGCCCGCAGGGATGGACTCACCCTGGAAGCCCAACGCCGGCGTGCTATGGAGACGATAGAAGGCGTCAAGCCCGCGCGTAAACCCAGGTTCGTGAAAACCACTCGTAACGGTTGTAGTTTCGATGAGGTGGCCTTTGAACGCGCCCGGAGACTCGAAGGATTGAAAGGCTATGTCACTAATATCCCGGCCGTGGTAGCTCCGGCAACGCAAATCGTTGATTCCTACCACGAATTGTGGCACGTGGAACAGTCTTTCCGTATGTCTAAATCGGATTTACGAGCCAGGCCGATATTCCACCGGAAACGTGAAGCAATCGAAGCGCACCTGACCGTGGTGATGGCGGCTTTGGCTATCTCCCGTTATCTCTACCAGAAAACCGGGGTCACGACTAAAAAGCTCGTACGCGCGCTACGCCCGATCCAGGAACAAACCATCCTTTATCAAGGCCACGAAATTCGTTCCAGTGATCCCATCCCACCCCAAGCCCAAGAAATCCTAGAGAATCTGGGTCACTAAAGTTGCACGACTCAGGCCAGAACTCCGGCAAAAGGCACACTAGTGCCATAACGCTGCGCTAAATCGCGGGCCTCGGTTTCCTGCTTGAGGAGGGAAGCACGCTGGCTGCCGAGCTCCTTGAGGGCTCCCTCCTTTTTGCGGGTGCGCGGCTCAGTGGAATTCTGGGCGATCTGCTCATCGAGGCGGGCGATATTCGCGGTGATCTCTTCCAGGTAGGTAGCTGGATGCGCGTAGGCAATCGCGAGGAAAGCGCGCTCAGGGCCCAGCTTTTCCATCATCCCGGTATACAGCTGCGCAGAATAATTGGAGATTTCCGCCATCTCGGTGCGTTCGCGCGAGGATTCATAAAGCTGGTGGAAGGTCTGCCATAGCTCAACCCCGCCGGTATGCACCTCCACACCGTAGCGTCCCACGTGCTTGACCTGCCGGCGCATCGTTTTCGTAAGGGAATCAGCGATCTCCTCGAAACTCTTCCCGGCAATATCTTTCGTGTAAATAAAATGAATATCGGCCGGGTCATGGGGATCCACGGGAATATGCTGGAACCCGGCCGCGCTCAATTGCCCGATCACCCGCGCACCCAGCGGCGAACCAGCAATTTTTGTGGTGTCTTCATAGAAAGCGGCGGGGACATTGGGGGTGATGCGCAGCGCAATCACCCGCTTCTTGGTGGCAAGATACGCGGCGAGCTGCGTGAAAAAGAAATCCACCAGCTCGCCGTCCTCCCAATCCAGGGTGGGGCCATTGGTAATAATGGCGCGGGTGAACAGCTTTTTCCACGGCTGGTAGGTAATGAGGGCGACGCCCAGCAGCTCCTCGCCCTCGCGCACCCCCACATAATCTACGGTGTCGCCCTGCTCGGTGCGCCACTGACCGTATTCAGGAAGCTGGGCGAGGAAGAGACGCGAGCTGTGGCGGGTAGCGGAAGCGTATTCCTCGGCAGTTAGGGTGGTGAAATGCATATATATAGTCTAACGACGAAGACGGGCAGTCCCGGGAGGAAACACCGGTTCCCACGTGCGGCGGAAGGCCGGTAGCCTGAAGGCGTGCATCATCATTCAGATATCGAGGTCCCGGCGCGGGTGCGCCGCAAGGTCGGGCGCCTGCTTGCCGCTATTGTTGTTCCCCTCGCGCTTTTCACTGCGATTGCGCTGGCTGTGCTGTGGCCGCGTGGGGAGTCCCCGGTGGGCTCCATTCCGCTGAATTCTCCGGGTGTGCAGATGGTGAGTGGGCCGATTACCTCGGTAGGGGAAACGGATGCGCAGGGCCAGACCCCGGTGGAGATGGAAGTGGAGGGCGTATCCGTTCCCGTGCACGTCCCGGCCGAGGTGGTGGCCTCCGGGTTAGAAGTGGGGGATGTGATCGAAGCCCGTTTCAACCCTGCCATGGTTACCTCGGGCACCGCCCATATTTTCGTTGATTTTGAGCGCGGGATGCCTCTGGCTTTGCTCGCTGGACTGTACGTGCTGGTCATTGTGGTGGTCGCGCGCTGGAAGGGCCTGGCGGCACTCGCGGGCCTCGGGGTATCCCTCCTGGTGGTCGGCTTCTTTATTATTCCGGCGCTGGCCGCCGGCGGGAATGCTTTCGCGGTGGTACTCACCGGTGCTTCTGCGATGATGTTCGCTTCGATTTATCTGGCTCACGGTATTTCTATCCGCACCACCACCGCGATTATCGGCACTTTCCTGGGCCTTCTTATCACCACGGCGGTGGCGGTGTGGGCGGTGGGCGCGCAGAATCTTAGCGGTACGGGCGGGGAACAAACCGCGATGCTCTCCTGGAGTCTGGGCGGTATCAATATGCGTACCCTGCTGCTGGCGGGCATTATTCTGGCTGGGCTGGGTGCCCTCAATGATGTCACTATTACCCAGGTTTCCACCATCTGGGAGTTGCATGCCGAATCGCCGAGCACGCCGCGCCGCCGCCTCATCCGCCGTGGGATGGCCATTGGGCGCGACCATATTGCCTCAACCGTTTACACGCTGGCTTTTGCCTACGTGGGGGCCTCACTGCCCCTTCTCATTCTTGCTTCGATTTACCAGCGGTCTTTCCTTGACCTCATGCAGGTGGAGCAGATCGCGGAGGAAATCACCCGCACTCTGGCCGCTTCCGTTGGTTTGGTATTGGCGATTCCTTTGACGACGGCGGTAGCCGCGCTCCTCGCCCCCGTGGCACCGGCGCGAGATCGGGTGAGCGCCTAGCTTGTGGGTTCCCGCTGCGGCCAAACAGCAGGCGATACGTTGGCGACCGGGTTCCCGTGGAGAGCAGGTTCCCCTCGGAGAACAGCTTCCCTGTGGAGATCAGGTACCTAAGCGTTAGTGGCGTGCTCCTTGCCGTCGGCAATATCGGTAAGGGCGAAATGCTCGTAAATACGCTGCTGTTGGTCCTCGGTCAGGCCGTCCTCCACCGACCAGGCCGGAGCACTGGCCACCGCTTCTGCGGAAACCGAGAGGATGAGCTTGCCCTCCACCAGGCGCGAACCGCGCAGCGGAACCAGTGCGGAGCGAAGATTGAATAATCCCCGCCCGATGAGAGCGAAGGTGGGTTGCCCACTGGCGTCATCGAGGAATACCTCGCGCACCGGCCCAATCTCCACCTCGGAGCGGTCATAAGCGGTGGCATCCATAATGTCGCGGACGGTTACCTCGGCCATTCTTCCTCTTTTCCTAGCTTCGCTGCGCGGCTCGCGTGCCTGCGCGGCTGACATGCCTGCCTGGTTGTTTGCCGAGCAGACCAGGTTTCTCACGAGCCTACTATTTGGTGGAGCGGTCCGTTTCGTCTTCGATCTCTTCCTTGGCCTTATCTTCGGAGACCGTTTCGGTATCCTGCACGACATCCTTATGGGGAGATACCCGCTCGACGGGTACGGTTTCCTTCTCTACATTGACGCGTTCTTCAGAATGAACGACGGAATTATCAGCGGTAGCAGTAACCGGGGCGGGATGTTCGGCCGCAGTGCGGGGTGTGCTCTCTGCAGTGCCGCTAGCCGCGACCGGCGGCGCGCCAGCGGCAGCGCGGGGCTCACCAGCACCGACCGGCGAAACCTCAGTGGCGTAGCAGTCACCCTCGCGCGTATCCGTAAGGTGGTAGTGGGCGAGCAGACGGTCCTGCTCTTCGGGGGTGATGCCCTGTTCCACGTCGAAGTCAGGGGCATCCTTAATCGCATCTTTGACGAACGCCAGGTGGAGTTCTTCACCCTCGAGGTGCGAACCGCGCAGCGGAACGAGGCTGGAGGAGATACCGAAGAGCCCGTAGCCCACCTCCACAAAGAAGGGCTGGCCCGTTTTAGCGTCAAGGAATACCTCCTTCACTCCGCCGAGCTTATCGTTATGGGAATCAAATGCGGTGGCGTTCAGAAGAACCTGAACATTCCTGTTCGCGGCCATATGCGGTGCGCCTTCCTGATAGAAAATGTAGAACCGAGGCCAGGTAGCCGAAGCTAACTGCTCACGTGTAGTGGTGATACCTACCTCCCAGCCACGGCGGAAGAGCCTGGTCCCCACGCGGCGTGGGCGGTGCGGGAAGAACGCAATCGGGCTGGGAACTCTGACGAGCTCTCTTGCAGCCTACCGTGATGCAGGTCATATAGCTGGGTGTTTAGCTCACGGAATAACTCTTGCTCCCGGTCGTGCGGTACCCTCATCCATGACGCAGAAAGGACGAAGGGAAGCATATGGCGGAGAATGCCGCATGGCCGGCGATTCAGCTGGGCGATCTGACTCTGGCTACGCCGGTCATGCTCGCGCCGATGGCCGGGGTGACTAACCCGCCCTTCCGCCAGCTCTGCCGTGAAGAAGCCGAAGCGGGAATCCGGTGCGCTCAGGGCGAAGTGAACGGTGCTGTGAGCACGGGCGCCGGTGGTGTTCCCGGGGCGATCGCAAGCAGCGCAGCGGAAGGGTCCTCTCCAGAACCCCACGCACCCGGTTCTTACGCCCCGGCCGGACTGTGGGTATGCGAAATGATTACTTCCCGGGCGCTGCTGGAACGCACCCCGGAAACCATGACCATGATCCAGCCCGATCCGAGCGATCCGGTGCGCTCCATCCAGCTCTACGGGGTAGAACCCAGGGTGGTGGCCGCCGCGGTGCGGCTCCTCATCGAGGAAAACCGCGCGGACCACATCGATATTAACTTTGGTTGCCCGGCCCCGAAAGTCACCCGCAAAGGCGGGGGCTCGGCACTGCCGTGGAAACTGGATTTGTACGAGGACCTGGTGCGCCAGGCCACCGCAGCAGCAAGCACCGCGAACCGCGGGCGCGATCACGCCGTACCCATCACCGTGAAATTCCGGATCGGGATCGATGCCGCCCACGAAACGTTCCGGGACGTGGCCCGCATCTCCGAAGATTACGGGGTTGCCGGGCTCACCTTGCACGCGCGCACCACCGCCCAGCATTACGCCGGTCACGCGAACTGGGATTTTATTGCGGAGCTCGTAGATTCCACGGAGCTGCCCGTATTCGGTAACGGTGATGTTTTCGACGCCGCAGATGCCGCCGCGCTGCGCGCCCATACCGGCTGCGCCGGAGTGGCAGTTGGGCGCGGCTGTCAGGGGCGCCCTTGGATTTTCTATGATCTGGCTGCCCTCATGCACGGGGCCACGGCGCAGCGCCGCCCCTCCCTGCGGGAAGTTGCCACGATTATCGAGCGCCACGCACGTCTCTCCGTGGAGCATTTCGGGAGCGAAAACAAGGCGATGCGGGAGCTACGCAAGCACATCACCTGGTATCTCAAAGGCTTCGCGGTGGGTGGGGAAACCCGCCACTCCCTGGGACTCGTTTCCACCCTGGAGGAACTCCACGAGCGCCTCCAGGCCCTGGACTTGGATCAGCCTTATCCGGCGGCCGCGGAAGGTAAACGCGGGCGCGCCGGAGGAGAGAAGCGCCCGCATCTACCCGATGGCTGGCTTGATTCGCGCGAGCTTAGCCCGGAACAAGCGGCCCGGATTCACGAGGCCGAACTCGATATTTCCGGCGGCTAAACCAGCCACGGCGCGGTGCTTGCCTCAGGCCCGGTGCTCCGCCCGTCACGACCGCTCCGCTTGCCGCCACCGCACCGCCCGCAGGCTTGGTACCCTCTAGCTGTGACGGATTTATTTGGGGCTGCCGAAGTCTACGGGCCCGACGACCGCGAACGGTGGGTGCACGAACCACCCAAATCCCGTTCGCGCACCGATTTTGAACGCGACCGCGCGCGGGTGCTACATTCCTCGGCGCTACGCCGCCTGGGCGCAAAAACCCAGGTGCTCGGGCCCGAATCGGACGATTTTGTGCGCACCCGTCTCACTCATTCCCTGGAAGTGGCTCAAATCGGACGTTCGCTGGCCAGTAACTTCGGATGCGACCCGGATATCGTGGAAACCGCGTGCCTGTGCCACGACCTCGGCCACCCGCCCTTCGGGCATAACGGGGAGCGGGCCCTCGCGGAAGTGGGGGAGGAGATCGGCGGCTTCGAAGGCAATGCCCAGACTCTACGTATTCTCACTCGCCTCGAGCCCAAACGTACTACCCGCACCGGGCGCCCGGCCGGTCTTAACCTCACCCGTGCCACCCTGGATGCCGTGATCAAATACCCCTGGGGTAATAACGAAGGTCCGGGCGGAACCCCGAAATTCAATTACTATCGCGATGACGCCGATGTTTTCGAGTGGATTCACGGCGAGCACGGGCATAACCGCTGCGTTGAGGCCCAAATCATGGATCTGGCCGATGATATTGCCTACAGCGTCCACGATGTCGAGGACGCGATCGCCCGCGGATTCTTCGACCCTTCATGTCTAACCGATCCGGGCGAACGCCAGAAAGTCGTGGAGGATACCCTGGCCTGGTATGGCGAACCCAGCGCGGGCGAGCTTTCAGATGCTCTTGACCGCCTGCTGCGCGAAGAAGCCTGGCCGGTGCACTTCGGTGGTAATTACCGTGATTTTGCCCGCATGAAAGACCTCACCTCCGACCTCATTGGCCGTTTTGTTTCTGCTGTCTGTCAGGCAACCTGGGCGCAGTCCGGGCACGGCAAATTGGTGCGCTATAACGGTAACGTCGTCGTACCGCCAGAAACTTTTGCCGAAATCACGGTCCTGAAAGGGATCGCGGTGGCTTATGTTATGGCTCCGCGCGAGCACGAACCGCATTACGTGGAGCAGCGGGCCATTATTTTTGACCTGGTTGAAGCACTGTTGGATAACCCGGCCGAATTGGAGCCGCACCTGGCGGAATCGTGGGCCAGTAGCGATAAGGACGCGCGGCTACGCCTGGTGATCGACCAGGTTGCTTCGCTGACCGATCTTTCCGCGCGGCAGTGGCATGCGCACCTGTGCGGAATGCTGCGGCACTGAGATTGCGGCGGCAGTCTCACGTGTGGTGAATCGTGGAGCAGCACGGTCCTCACGTGCGCTGCGCCGCGGCCTCGCTTAGACTAGGCGGCATGGCCGGGCTCATCAAAAGGGAAGACATCGATCGGGTGCGCGCCGCGGTGCGGATCGACGACGTCGCCTCCCAGTACGTGGCCCTGCGCCCCGGTGGGGTGGACTCTCTCAAAGGCCTGTGCCCTTTCCATGATGAGAAAACTCCGTCTTTCCACGTGCGCCCGAACCTGGGGCGCTGGCACTGCTTTGGTTGCGGGGAAGGCGGAGATGTTTTCGCTTTCGTGCAGCGGGCCGAAAGTATTGACTTTGTTGAGGCAGTGGAGCTGCTGGCGCGGCGCGCCGGAATCGAGCTGCATTATGAGGGCGCGCGTGAGCGTAAGCCCGGGGAGCCCTCCAAGCGGCGCCTTATCGATGCCCACCGGGTGGCTTTACAGTTCTATCGCGCGCAATTCGATACTCCGGCCGCGGCACCGGCCCGCACTTTACTAGCTGAACGGGGCTTTGAGCGGGCGGCCATTGACCATTTTGAATGCGGTTACGCCCCGGACTCCTGGGATGCGCTCTATACGCACCTGCGCAGCCACGGCTTTTCCGACCGGGAGATCGAAACGGCGGGCCTGGCCACCCGGGGCAACCGCGGGCTCTATGACCGTTTCCGCGGGCGGCTCATGTGGCCGATTTTCTCCATTACGGGCGAACCTATCGGTTTCGGGGCGCGCCGCCTCGGGGAAGATGACCGCGGCCCGAAATACCTCAATACTCCCGAAACTCCTATCTACAAGAAATCGCAGGTGCTTTACGGCCTCAACCTCGCGAAGAAGGAGATCGCGACCTCGCGTTCCGTGGTGATCGTGGAGGGCTATACGGACGTCATGGCCGCGCACCTAGCCGGAATCACGACGGCGGTAGCGACGTGTGGTACAGCTTTCGGTGCCGAGCACGTGAAAATCGTGCGGCGGCTTTTGGGCGACGGCGCCAATCCGGCCGCCGGGGTGGTGCTGTCCTCCGGGAAGGCTTACGGCGGGGAAGTTATTTTTACCTTCGACGGCGATAGCGCCGGCCAGAAGGCTGCTTTGCGCGCCTTCGGGGAAGATCAGGCTTTTGCCACCCAAACCTATGTGGCGATTGCGCCGGATAATCTAGATCCCTGCGATGTGCGGCTCCAGCGCGGCGATGAGGCGCTGCGCGAGGTGATCGCCGGGCGGCGGCCCCTCTTTGAATTCGCAATTCGTTCTCTTATTGAGGATCTTCCCCTCACCACCGCGGAGGGACGCAGTGCCGGGCTGCGAGTGAGCGCTCCGATTGTGGCCGGAATTCGGGACCGGGTGCTGCGCGGGGAATACACCCGGAATCTGGCCGGCTGGCTCGGTATGGATGAGCATGTGGTGCGCCAGGCGGTGGCGGAGGCCGGGCGTCAGGGGCGGGCCGAAGCGCGTGCCGTGCTCGAGGTGGCTAGTGAGAATGCCCCGGGGGCGCTAGCGGTGGGTGGTACACAGCAGGCGGGAGTCGCGGTGCAGCCGGGGAATGCGCCGTCGTACCAGGCGGTGATCTTGCCACCGGTGTCGCAGTTGCGTGACCCCACCGAAAAAGTGGAGCGGGCCGCACTGGAGATTTATCTTCAGCTTCCGGCTTTTGCGGCGCGGGCGGAGATGGACAATCTGCCCCCGCATACCTTCACCCATCCGGTGCACCATGCCATTCATACGGCGATTCGGGCAGCGGGGGGAACCCGGGTATTCGCCGAGCGCTTCGCGCAGCTGACCGGCGCGGGCATGGACGTAGAACACGCCGAGCCCCAGGCGAGCGCCGCTTATGTGGAGGCGGTGCTCGCGGCCGGTGGCCCGGAGCTGGCCGGAGTGATTTCCCAGCTCGCGGCCGAGCCGCTTCCGGAGACCGATGTGCAGCGCCTCCCGCACTACGTGTGGGGGATTGCCCTCGCGCTCATTCGCCTGGGGGTGCTGCGCCAAATCGAGGATGTGCGCTCCGCACTTCAGCGCACCAACCCGGAGGACGCCGCCTACCAGCAGCATTTCGCCCGCCTCATGGAACTCGAGGCACAGCGTCGCACCTGCGAGGAACGGATGGAGCTGGGGTAGCTAACTCCAACTACTCTGTTGATTATTCTCAGGATTCTTTAGCACCAAGAGAACGCGAGATCTTTGCTGCGGTTTGTTTAACTTGGGGAACCAAAGCAATGACTTCATCCATGCTTTTCTCCAATGTTAAAGTCGTGATTGATAATGCATGGTTCACACGTCCAAGATGGTTGCGAATAGGGACGGCAACACACCGAATTCCGGGCACATTCTCTTCGTCGTCAATAGCGAATCCACGGTCACGAACTGTGTCGATTTCTTTTATCAGTTCAGCGGTTGTCGAAATAGTTCGGGGTGTATGTTTAGGGAGTTGCATCTCTGCCACGTAACGAATGATCGCCTCATCCTCTTCATCGGCGAGGAAACACTTACCAATTGAAGTTGAATGGAGAGGAAGCCGATCCCCAATTCGTGATGGTATGCGGTACGGGGTATCAGTTTCTTGTATGGCAACATAAACGGCATCCTTACCGTTCCTCGCCCCAATGTGCACTTGGCACCCAACTTCGCGGGCAAGTTGTTGGATGTAGGGTTTCGTTTGTTGAGAGATGTCGATTCTTTCGAATGCTGTTGCGGCGAGTGACAAAGCAGCCGGTCCGGCGTAATAGTTTCCGTCCGGGCTTACCGCAATGAACTCGTACTTCACCAAAGTTTGGAGAAGGCGATGCACACTAGATTTTGCCAGGCCGGTCGCGTTAACGATGTCGGTAAAACGGGGGTGTTGCAGTGCTGCCTGAAGAACAATGAGAGTTTTATCGGCTGCGCTCGGGCTCTGTTTGGTACTCAAGAGAAGAACCTTCTTCTAGATTGATACGGACCACCAGTTCCATTTTATGGAACTCAATTGTAGATGGTTGGCTGTTGCTTGTGCGCCTCCTCATCGTAAGGAGCCTTGAGGAACCGGAAACGATTCAAAGTCATGGGGGAAGAGTCGCCCCGGGTCAAGTCCTGGTTAGTGGTGTATCTGTGTTCTCGAATCATGATTGTCATTCTCTGGTTTCGATACTAATAAGGACTGGATATCAGACACAGGTCAAGCAATAATTTCCTTCCCACTAATAGTCTTCTCGTCGATAACACCACGAGCGATAACATCCCGGGTTTGCGCCAGACTCGCCAACGACATGTACCGCTTTTGTTGAATCCATTCATCATGCTGCTCAGCTAAAACCGCTCCGACCAGCCTGACCACCGACTCCCGGTTAGGGAAAATACCCACAACATCAGTACGCCTACGAATCTCACGGTTAAGCCGCTCGGTCGGGTTATTCGACCAGATCTTGGTCCATATTGTTTCAGGAGCAGCGGTAAACGCGAGAATCTCGTCAAGGGATTCTTCCAGATAGTCCCCAACATGAGGAAACTTCCTCGAACAAAACTCGACCACGTCCCGGGCTTGCCCCCACACGCTAGCAGCATCTGGTTGCCTGAAAATCGTGTGGAACATTGCCGATAATGTAGGCCACTGGGTCTTAGAGACCATGGATGAAAGATTCTTCGCGAAGTGGGTCCGGCAGCGTTGCCAGCTTGCCTGCGGTAAACAATCACTGACCGCTGCCTGGATACCCAGGTGAGCATCACTGGTCACCAGGAAAACACCCTCAAGGCCACGGGCGATAAGATCACGGAAAAACCCGGTCCACGACGCGGTAGATTCCGCTGTAGCAACCTGCATGCCCAGTAATTCCCTATATCCGTCCTTATTGACGCCGGTAGCCAGCAGCACACTGGTTTTCACCACGCGTCCGCCTTCACGTACTTTCATGGTCAGCGCGTCACAGGACAGGTAATAGTAAGGGCCCTGGTCTAAAGGCCTGGTACGGAAATCGTTGACGGTCGCGTCAAGGTCTTTGGCCATGTCCGAGACTTGTGATTTGGAGAGGTTAGTGATGCCGAGCGTGGCTACCAGGTCGTTCATGCGTCGGGTAGACACTCCTTTGAGGTAGCAGGTGGCAATCACGGTGGTCAACGCGCGCTCTGCCCGGCTGCGGCGTTCGAGTAGCCAGTCAGGGAAGAAGGAAGCGGTACGTAGTTTGGGGATAGCGATATCCAGGCTTCCAACGCGGGTGTCTAACTGGCGGTGTCGGTAACCATTGCGCCTGTTGACACGGTCCGGGGAGGGTGTTGCATAGTTCGCTCCACAGATACTGTCGGCTTGGACGGACAGGATCTGGTTGATGAAATCGGTGAGCATGTGACGCATCAGGTCGGGGGATGCTTGGGTGAGTAGTTCGCCCAGGTAGGTTGTCGGGTCGATATGATGGGGGTCAGCGGCCATTGCGGGGTATCTCCTTTCGAGGATAGGTAAGAGTTGATTCGAAAGGTACCCGCGATGGTCGCCTTTGTGCATGCCGACACGAGGATCACCGCGGGATACAGATACACCACACTAACGGACGCAACCGTCGCCCCGCATTCGTTTTGACTCTGAAATTATTATTTCCTGTAGCTTTGGCGAGATTGTGAGGATGTGTGAAGTGTGTCATACCTAAATTCTAAACTCGCGTATTTGTGCAGTTTTACGCACTGGGTGCAAATCTTGGTCGCAAAAGGTCCTAGGATAGTTCCCCAAATGGGACTAGGGTTCATGACGTGGAACTTCCACGGTGGGTAACTAAAACAAAGGAGTTTACTCGTGAGTAAGATTACCGGCGTAAAAACGTACGATTTTCGATTCCCCACATCTAACACGCTCTCTGGCTCGGACGCGATGAATCCTGACCCTGACTACTCGTCGGCTTATGTAGAGATTTCTACTGACGCTGATGATGGAATTATCGGTGTTGGGTTTGTGTTCACCATTGGTCGTGGAAATGATGTCGTTTGCGCGGCAATGAACTCTATGGCTCACACGCTCGTCGGGCGTAATGTTGAAGAGCTGCTCGACAATATGCGACTCGCGTGGGATCTGCTCGTAGGGGATTCCCAACTGCGGTGGCTTGGTCCCGAGAAGGGCGTGGAGCATATGGCTATCGGTGCATTGCTCTCAGCGCTTTGGGATATTAAAGCCAAGCGTGCTGGAAAGCCTCTGTGGCGCCTGCTGGGTGAAATGGAACCGGAAGAGTTGGTCGCAACCCTTGATTTCCGTTATCTTTCTGATGCACTTCGCCCGGAAGAAGCTATTGAGTTTCTAAAGGACGGTCAGCGTGGTAAGCAAGAAAGAATTGCCAACCTTCTTGAAAATGGCTACCCCGGGTATTCCACTGCTGCGGGTTGGCTAGGCTACTCAGATGAAAAGATGGTCTCGCTGTGTAAGGAAGAGACTCAAGAAAAAGGGTTCAAGCTTATCAAGCTGAAGGTGGGGCGCCGCGTCGAAGACGATATTCGGCGTCTTGGCTTGGCTCGCGAAGCTATTGGTCCTGATGTGAAGCTGGCTGTTGATGCTAACCAGGTGTGGGACGTCCCTGATGCGATTTCTTGGATTAATGAATTCCATGATTTCGATTTGGCATGGGTTGAAGAGCCAACTTCGCCGGATGATGTGGTGGGACACGCAACCATTGCACGCGCTATTAATCCGATTCCTGTAGCAACTGGCGAACATATGCAGAATAGGATCATGTTCAAGCAGTATCTCCAAATGAATGCGTTTGGAATCATGCAGATTGATGCAACCCGTGTTGCGGGCCCGCAGGAACTGGTCATCGAATACCTGCTTGCCAAGAAGTTTAATAAGCCTGTCTGTCCGCACGCTGGCGGCGTTGGTCTATGCGAAGCTGTGGCGCACTTTGCGATGTTTGATTATGTCGCGGTATCCGGAACTATGGAGAACCGGTTGATTGAGTACGTTGATAACCAACATGAACACTTTGTGCACCCGACAGTTATCAAGAATGGCAACTATATGCCGCAAACGGCTCCCGGCAACGGTGCTGAGATGACTCAGGAAACCGCTGAAAAGTACCTCTACCGAGGCTAATTCTCCCGGGAAAACCACGTTCCACTGCCGCACGCGGGCTAAATAAATAGCTGTCGCTGCTTGCTATTGGTAATCCATTTGGATTCCCCGCGTGCGGCGGTGCGGACGCTGCACTCGTCAGAAAAAGGAAATATAGATGAATGCTTTACTTGTAGGTGTGAGTCAGCTACAAAGCTCAATACCCCAGGGACTTTTACCTTTCGCTCGCGATATCCCGGAAGTAAGTCTTAACCCGGCGGCACTTCTCATTAGTATCGTAACCGGCGTTGCCATCCTCATTATTTTGGTTAGCTGGGCGAAAGTTCACCCCTTCCTCGCGATTATGCTTGCGGCCCTGATTACCGGAATTGGGTCCGGGTTCGGGCTGATGAACACCGTCCACGCCTTCCTTGACGGCTTTGGAGACACCACTAAAAGTGTCGGTATTCTAGTCGGTATCGGTGCAATGCTGGGTGCGGTTTTGATGGTAACGGGAGCAACCGGCGTTTTAGTTGACGTTCTGATTTCGAAGTCGTCTCGCAAGATGCTCCCTTGGACAATGGCTCTCATCGGGTCTCTTATTGGGTTGCCCCTGTTCTTCGATGTTGGACTGATCATCATGGCTCCGGTGATCATCATGGTTACGCGGAAATCTAAGATGCCCCTTATGATGATCGCGATGCCAGCCCTGGCGGGCCTCTGTGCAATGCAGGCACTCGTTCCTCCACACCCCGGGCCCACCGCCGCTCTCCAAACCTTTGAGAATGGTTCCATGGGCATCACGATGGGTATGGGCATTGTCCTTGCTATTCCTCTTGTTATTATCTGCGGACCGCTGTTCGCGAAGTACTCGACGCGCATCGTGCCGCGCGGTGCACCGGACACGTTCGCTATGGCGGATAAAGAGGACGGTGTTGAAGGCCGTCGTAAGCCTTCCTTCGGGTTGTCTTTGCTTTGTGTCACCATGCCGGCCATTCTTCTCTTGATCACTTCGATTATCATGATGGTCCGCCCTGACCTTCACGATTCCAAGGAAATGGGTGCTCAGATTTTGCAGTTTATCGGGAATCCCGAGATTGCCCTTCTGATTTCACTGGTATTTGCATCTCTCACGCTTTTCGTTACGACAAGGTACCCGTGGGAAAAGCTTAACGATGAAGCCGGGAAATCGTTACGTCCCATTGCTGGAATTGTATTTATCCTCGGAGCTGGTGGCGGTTTCAAGAACCTTCTGATTGATACCGGCATTGGAGATATGATCACTAAGTTTGTAGAAAACACAAATATATCGATCATCTTGATCGCTTGGGTGATTGCGGTGTTCGTGCGTGTGGCTACAGGGTCCTCGACCGTTTCGGCCATTACTACTGCCGGCATTCTGGAGCCGACAGCCACTGCACTTGCTTATGATCCGATCCAAACAGGTCTTCTTGTCCTTGCAATCGGTGCTGGGTCGTTTATTTTCTCCTTCGTAAACGACGCGGGCCTTTGGCTGGTAAAAGAGTACTTTGGGTTCACTCTTCCCGAGATGTTTAAGACCTGGACAGTGATGACATGTTTGATCTCCATTGTTGGGCTAGTTCTGGTTTGGGGTCTTGGACTCTTCCTGTTGTAGTGTAAATTCAATAATTTGAATTGGTCCTAACGTAGGGCTATCGCTGGCCGGCGTGTTCAATGATTCAGCGCGCCGGTCAGCGATGTTTCCTACGGCAACTTATTGTCTTCTAGTGTTTTGCGCGGGTATGGATTCGCATTCTTCCTGTTATCGTTCGAAGCAAGTCGCAATGATGCGTGAGACATGGAAATGGGTAGCTTTTATTTGCCCAAACCTGGAAGGGGTTGGAATGTTTTCTGGTGTGTATTGCCCGTCGGTCACGTTGATCGACGATTCGGGTGCGATTGATTATCCGGCGATGGCCGCCCATATTGATCGTCTTGCCGAGTCCGGGCTCAACGGGGTGCTCTTCTTCGGCTCGATCGGGGAGTTTTTCTCCTTTGCTACTGAGGAGAAGGCCGAGTTCTTGAAGTTCGCGGTCAAGCAGGCCGCGGGGCGTTTCCAGGTGTTGGCCGGGGTGAGCGCGGCGCGGCTGAGTGAGGTGCTGGAGAATATCGCGGCTGCTGAGGTTGCTGGTGTGGATGGCGTGGTGGCTCTTCCGCCCTTCTATTTCGGGCATTCATATGGGCGGGCCCTTGATTTTTATGACGCGGTTGCGGGCGCAACGCAGCTCCCTGTGATGCTTTATAACTTCCCGGAGCGTACGGGTGCGGATTTGAGTCCGGAGTTGGTGGCTGAGCTGGCCGCCCGCCACGAAAATATTGTGGCGCTCAAGGATACGGTGGATACTCAGAGTCATACGCGACGGGTGATTCGTGAGGTGAAGAAGGTGCGCCCGGATTTCGCGGTGCTTTCTGGTTTTGATGAGTATTACATTGGGAATCGGGTGTGTGGCGGGGCCGGGGTGCTCTCTGGTCTGACGAATTTGATTCCTGAGGTATTTGCGGCGATGCATGCGGCGTATGAGGCCGGGGACGTTACGGGCGCTGCCGCGGAGTTGGGAAAGATTACGCGTTTGGCTGCGGTGTATGAGATCGGTGATATTTTTATTGCTGCGATTAAGGAGGGGGTGCGTTTGTGCGGGGTGGAGTGCTCGCCGTTGATGCGTGCCCCGCAGGTCCCGTTGAGCGCGGAGGATTCGGAGAAAATCGCGACGCTGCTACGCGAAGTACGCGCATAGATTTAGACGACAAGTTTCTATTTTTCAAAAGCTGGGCGTTCCGGTCTGACGCACTCTAAAGGCCGGAACGCCCCCATATTCTACCTGTTTTCTTGGATATGAAAGATGAGCCTGATGATTGGGACCCAGACCAATTAGGAGCTGTTAGAATTTACGCGCTGCCCCCGTAGCTCAGCAGGTTAGAGCAGTGGACTCATAATCCATCGGTCGCGGGTTCAAGTCCTGCCGGGGGCACTGTTGTGATGTCCCGCGTCATAGCTCCGCCAGCTACGTGGGATTTTCGTGTATTTGGACTTGGAGTTCATTGACTTTTTAGATGAGGAGTCCAGTAGCTTCTTCGACAATATATCCATCTACTGTTGACACGGCTGCCCGGCCAGTGGTTGGCCTGTGGGATGGCAGTAACGCCGACCTGTATAGAACGGGTATTTTGAAGCGCCATGGTGGAGATCGTGAAGCAAGATGTGAAGGCCGTGAAACACTTTCGATAATGGTTAGCCAGACTTTCTAGTACTGCCAGACCACCAGGCCGAGCACGAACCGCAGGCCTAGCGCAAGTTGAATCTGCACGCCCTCAACAAACGGCAACCTCGCCCGGCGCCCAAGTGCCCCTATCGGTACCACCACTCAAAACACACCGCCACCGGCGGGCGTGCCCGCCGACCAATAGTCCAACGTTGGTGGGGCAAGCGTAAGCAACGACCGAAAATATCTCATATGGATCTTGAGGCACATAAATGCCGTCGGAACTGCTGGTGACGGCCAATCAGAGCCAAGCCGACAGTGGCAGCTACGCCTCCCAGACCGATCAAGCCTTAGCAAGGTCCAGTCAGATCAACACCAACTAGGGTAATCGCGCTTCACGATGCTCACCACGGTGCTTCAAAAACCCGTTCTAAACAGCCCGACCACCGGCGGGTGTTGAGTGGTGGTACCGATAGGGGCACTTGGGCGCCGGGCGAGGTTGCCCGTTTGTTGAGGGCGTGCAGTTTTAACTTGCGCTTGACAATTGCGCTAGTCGTGCGGATTTAACTCGTGCTTGACGTCCACGAGAGCATGTCATTCAGGGTGTGCGTGAGGAAGTTAAACATGTACGCACCCGTGGTGGGTGTAGATCCAGCCCGCGGGTGCGCACACGTGGTTATGTGAATGAGAGTCTTTCTAGACGATGAGGTAGACCAGAGTGCAGAAACCGAAGGATACGAGGGATATGACCGAGGTGAACGTGGTCCACATCTTCAGATTCGTTTTCGTATCTACTTGGAGGAAACCGCCTACTAGCCAGAACCCGGAATCGTTGACGTGGGAAGCGAAGAACGATCCTGCTCCCATTGCCACGACAACGAGCGCGGTTTGGATGTCATTGAGTCCGGCCCCCGCCACAGTTGCTGCTAGCAAGGCTGCGGTGGTTTGGATGGCCACGGTTGCTGAGCCTTGTGCGACTCGTAGTGCCAGGGAGATAAGGTAGGCAGCCAGGAGCAGGGGAATACCAAGATCGGCTAGCGTGTTAGCAAGCGCGGTACCAATACCGGTTTCACGTAACACGGACCCGAACATACCGCCAGCACCGGCCACCATAACGATCGCTGCCACGGACTTGAACCCAGCGTCGTTGATCTTGTCGATATTCTTCCAGGGTACTTTACGTACATAACCCAAAATGATTGATGCAACCAGAGCGGTAACGAACAGGGCTACCGCGGTTTCACCGAAGAATTTCAGGGCGCTTGCCCACGCCGCGTGTTCTGGGATGATACCAGCTGACTGCAAAGTACTAGTCACCGTGTTACCGG
Source organism: Actinotignum schaalii FB123-CNA-2 (assembly GCF_000411135.1). Lineage (GTDB taxonomy): Bacteria > Actinomycetota > Actinomycetes > Actinomycetales > Actinomycetaceae > Actinotignum > Actinotignum schaalii_A. The sequence continues at coordinate 1,161,632 of NZ_KE150262.1, forward strand.
TAATCAACAGGATCGGGAGCATGAGAATAAAGAGAACGGTTGCGAAGCCGGGCTCTTTCCCGGGTAGTTCACGCCCAGATTCTTTGGATCCCAAAACGTTGGGGATGGGAACATCGAACCTCTTCGAGAGCCACAACGCGAAGCGGTAACCGGCTAGATACCACGTGGGAATCGCAACGATTAGACCGACCAGGAGCACGGTCCCGATATTAATGTTCATCGTGGTAGCCGCGGCCACCGGGCCGGGATGGGGCGGCATGAGTCCGTGCATGACCTGGAACGCTCCAGCTGCCGGCAAGGCATACAAGAGTACTGGTCCGCCCAGGCGGCGGGCAACGGAGAAGATGATCGGGAACATGACAATGAGTCCGGCGTCGAAGAAAATTGGGAAGCCGAACAAGAGCGAAGCTACTGAGAGTGCTAAAGGTGCTCGTTTTTCCCCAAACCAACGCAGCAGGGTTTGGGCGAGTACTTCAGCGCCCCCGGATTGTTCAAGCATGCGTCCAATAATTGCTCCGAACCCGATGATGAGAGCGAGTTTGCCAACGGTGCCCGAGAAACCGGTCAAGAGCATATCGAATAGCTCGCTGACTGGGACCCCGGTAGCAATAGCAGTCAGGGCTGATACCAGAATCAGTGCGACTGTAGCGTTGACTTTGAATACGATAATAAGGAAGAGCAAGACGGCGATCGCTGCTAAAGCGACACCGAGGAGACCTCCTGTTGTCAGAGTCATGAGTGCTCCTTCAATATATGAGCCTCTTTAGGAGAGGAGCTGGGCGGCGTTGGCCACGGCGCCTTGAACGTCGCCCGATTGTGGATAGAGCAATGACCGGCCAATGACCAGGCCGATCACGTTGGGGATCTCCAAGAGGAGAGCCCACCTGCGGAGGGTTTTGGCAGCATCATTGCTGACTTCCCCGCCGAGGATAACGATGGGTAGGGTAGTCGCCCTCGCGAAGCGTTCCAGGTCGGGAGTGTCGGGGAGTTTGAGTACCGTGTAGGCACTGTTGCTCCCCAAACCTGAAGCGATTGCTATCGAGCGGGTAACGGCATCGGTAGACACATCATTGACTACCTGTTTGTCTTCGCGCCGTGATATGAAGGGTTCGACCATAGCAATGCGTTGGCGTCGGGAAAGGTCGGTGACTACTTTCCCGGCCATCTCCAAAGTGCTCACGGTTTCTGTTTCGTCGTAGGCAATACGGAGAAGGATTTTCCCGCCTTGCAGGCCTGCTTTGGTTATCCCTTTGGCCGTATAGCCGGTGATACGGTCATCCAGTTCCCAGGCCGCGCCGGCCAGTCCTGCACGATTCATCGACCCGTATACCCATTTGCCGTCCAAGACTCCGAGCAGCGCGAGGTCTTCAATAATGTCGGCTGTTCCTAACAGTCCGGAAACCCCGGGCACGGCAAGCGCGTCACACAGGCGCTGGAGTAGATCGAAACGGTCTTCCATAGCACGCGGATTAGCGCCGGCGGCGAATGCGCCCCGGGCTGGGTGATCCGCGGCCATAATAAGGAATTTCCCGTTGGGTAGCAGGGTGGCGGGTTGCTCGCGTTTGAGCAAGGCTTTGTGAGCAGAACCCGGGCAACGCCGTCCTGCAATAAGCCTGGCAATATCCATGGTTACTGGTTGCTTTCTGCTGATTGAGGTGTCTCGAGTAGCGCGTCAGTGTGATTCGCGGCCAGCACGCGCTCGATTTCATCCTGGGTGGGCATAGCGGTGGAGCATTCGATACGCGAGGTGACGATCGCGCCGGCAGTGTTGGCATACCGGATCGTTTTCTCAAGGCTCCAGCCCTGTAAGAGTCCGTGAACAAGGGACCCACCGAAAGCATCCCCGGCACCAGCCCCGTTAACCACGGTGGTATTCATCGCGGGAATGAAGAATTCTTCCGTACTCGATTTCGCGAGGGTGCCCTTACTGCCTTGCTTGACTACAGCGATTTGTACTCCGCGTTCCAGTAGTGCTGTTGCGGCCCGGTGTGGATCGGTTTCCCCGACCGCGATTTCACACTCTTCCACGTTACCCACCGCGACTGTCGCATAGTCGAGGACTTTCGCATACCGCTGGCGTGCTAGATCAACCGATTCCCAAAACATTGGACGCCAGTCCATGTCGAAAACGGTGTGGTCTTTACGCCCACGCATGTCAAGCGCGCTCATGTGGGTGGAGTAAGAGGGTTCTTCACACAGGCCGGTCCCGGATACCCACAAGAGTTTAGCCTCGCGTACCTGGTTTTCATCCAGGTCCGTGTCCTTAATCTGTAGGTCAGGGGCCGAGGGCTCACGGTAGAAGAAGAACGGGAAATGCTCAGGTGGGATAATCTCGCAGAAAGTAACAGGCGTGTTCAGGGTATTGTCAACGATCACGTATTCATCCGATACACCAAGTCGGCGCATTTCCAGGCGTACCCACCGCCCGAAGGGGTCATCGCCTACCCCGGTGAGGGTGGCACAGTCTTCTCCCAGGCGTGCTGCTGCTACTGCCACGTTGGTGGGAGAGCCTCCCAGGAATTTCCCGAACGTTGTGACTTCTTCGAGAGTGCAGTTGGTTTGCAGGGGATAAATATCGACGCCGCAGCGTCCGATTGTTAGTACATCATGGACGACCATGTCCATCACTTCCTTATCTGTGGTTTATTCGGTGCGTTCAAACGACATTGTTGCTTCATAGGTGCCCTCCGAAGGCCACCGCACCGTTGTGGCCTTCGCGCGCGTGTAGAATCGCACGCCTTCGGGCCCGTGAATATGGGTATCGCCCATAAGAGAGTCTTTCCATCCACCAAACGAGTAGTAAGCCACGGGCGTGGGGATAGGAACGTTGATACCGACCATGCCAGCTTCAACTTCCAGCTCGAAACGACGTGCCAGACCACCATCGTTGGTGAAGATCGCTGCTCCGTTACCGTAAGGCGAGGAATTAACAAGAGCGATGGCTTCTTCGTAAGTGTCTACCTCGACGATTGCCAGGACCGGCCCGAAAGTTTCTTGCCTGTAGAGGAGGGAATCTTGGGGGACATGCGTGCAAATAGTTGGGCCAAGGAAATACCCGTTCTCATGCCCGCTCACATTGAGAGAACGCCCATCAAGGATGACTTTCGCACCTTTGCTTTCCGCATCAGTAATCGCGTCAATGATGCGTTGTTTTGATTGGGCGTTGATAACCGGGCCCATCTGCACGCCTTCGTCCAGGCCGTAACCCACTCGGATAAGCTCGGCGTGTTCTTTGACGGCTTTTGCTAGTTTGTCACCAACCCCGCCCACAGCCACAGCAACAGGTAATGCCATGCAGCGTTCACCAGCAGCTCCGAAAGCCGCAGCTGAAAGGTGTTTGCCAGCGAAGTTGATATCAGCATCGGGCATAACAATCGCGTGATTATTAGCCCCGCCCAATGCTTGGACACGCTTGCCCGCCCGCACCGCACGCTCCTGAATCAGTTTCGCAACCGGGGTTGAACCCACGAAAGAAACAGCCTTGATATCCGGGTGGTCAATCATGGCCATCGTGAAATCATTCGACCCGGAAATAACCTGGAAGATCCCGTCAGGCAGGCCAGCTTCCTTATACAAACGCGCAATCACAAGAGAAGCCGAAGGCGTGGCCGGTGCCGGCTTCAAAATAAAAGCATTACCGGTAGCAATCGCAATCGGGTGCATCCACATAGGCACCATAACCGGGAAATTAAACGGGCAAATCCCGCTAACAACACCGAGAGGCTGGCGCAGCGTGTGAATATCTACACCCGTGGAAATATTCGAGGATGTTTCACCTTTCAGGGCAACATTAATCCCGCAAGCAAAATCAAGGGTCTCCCGCCCCCGCTGGATCTCCCCAATAGCATCCGAATAATCCTTACCATGCTCAGCCACAATCGCTTTCGCAATCTCGTCTTGATGATCAAGGACGAGCTGACGCATCCGATACATGATCTCGGTACGCTTCGCCAACGAGGTACGAGCCCAAGCTTTTTGAGCTTCAACCGCAATCTCTACTGCGTAGTCAAGATCTTCACGGCTCGCCTGCAACAAATACCCGCGAATCTCGCCACTAGCCGGGTCGTCAACCGCGATCTTTCCCTCCGGCTGGCCCGTGTACAGGCCACCATTAATCCAATGAGGTATATCCATTCGTTATCACTCCTTTGTGAGTCCAAACCAGCACCCCACCAGCGGGGTGTCTCATTTGTTCCCAAAATAACCCCAGACACCCTACTTGTAAATACAAAAGACCAGTCAGAATGGCGGGGAAACTTTGATGAACGTGGCCATATAAACCGCTATGAATCGCTAAAACTACAGAAATACTGGCCAAACATACGACGATCGGCTATGTTTACAATTGGGTGAACAAATAAGAGTGAGAGGGTCACGTTAATGTCAAACCCCCATGGAAAAGACAATGCAGATCAGCTGGATGTTCCGGTTGCTCCCCGGATTGTTTTCGACTCTCGGTCTTCCACTCCTTTACATCAGCAAATCACGCAATCATTAGCGAGTCTTATTGACTCTGGCGCGCTTTTACCCGGGCAGCTCCTTGAAGACGAAGTGTCCATGTCACGCAGGCTGGGTGTCTCGCGCCCCACGCTACGGCGGGCATTACAAGTCCTGACTGATGAGGGGAAACTCTCACGGCGCCCACGTGTGGGAACCAGGGTGATGCCACGGGTTTTCCAAAGGGATCCTTCCCTAGCAAGCCTTTCCGATGATTTACGGGCCGCGGGCCGTGAACCACGCACGGACGTTCTCCAGTATCGGGTGGTGTTTGCTGATAGCGGTCTAGCTGCTGATATGCACTGCCTAGAAGGTAAAGAAATCGTGGCTTTAGAACGTTTGCGGTGGGCGGAGGGAAACCGTATGGGGATTATGCGTAACTGGATCCCTGCCGATCTGGCTCCCTCGCTTACCGCTATATCATCGGGAGGCCTCTACGCTTTCTTCAAGAGTCACGGGATTGTGTTACGTGGCGGGGTCCAGCGTATTAGCGCGCGTAGCGCGACGCCTACGGAAGCAGAACTTCTCCACGTGGCATCCGGCGCCCCTCTCTTACGGGTGCGGCGTAGTGCCTATGATGAATCCGGACGGGTCGTGGATCTAGCCGACCACCTCTATGACGCAGAACAATACGACCTCACCCTCCCACTCAATTTCCCGGCGTGAATCACACCTGGAGGAATCGGTTTCTTGGTAAAAGGGAGCTGGGTGGCTAGCGCGAGAATGATCGCGCCAGCCACCCAGCTTTGTAGACGGTAACCGTGCTGTCCTACTCTGGGACATATAGAAATCCGGCAACCGCCATATGGGATTCTTTGGTCCTAAAGCACTTCCGGAGGAGTTTCTAACTGGTCGGCTATATCTTCCCAGTTAGATGCGAATTTGCCGTATGCCGTTTTGATATCGACACCCACAGGGAGCTCCGGGCATTCGTTTTCGAGGTTGGTACCCCAGTTTCCCCATCCCGACTGCTTGCGCTGTACGATCTGGAAGCCTCCCGATGGCTTCGAGGTATACCAGATCATTGCACGGCCGGTAGATGTGTCATATTCGACTGTCTTATTGGCAGCTCCGGGGAAGATAGTTTCGTGCTCCTCTTTCTGGACGTCGATAGGTTCAGAATCGACTCGCCAATCACGCAGCTCTGCATCAACAAATGATTTCTCGCGAACAATTGCCAGTCGGTCGCGGATTGTTTCGTCTGTTAAAGCCCCTTCGAAAGTCGAGAATAGGCGCCAGTACAAATCCCAATGAGCGTTCTCAATATCGTCGGTTAAGGCGGCCTTAAATTCTTCAAGTTTCTTGCGCTGAGGTAATGTGCTGTCAGAAATGGTCTGCTCTACCATGTCGGCCAGGTGCCCAGCATAAGGATCGCCGCTGCGATATCGGGATCCTCCGTAGCACGCAAACCGATCAAAGAGTAGTTTTCCTTGTCCGGCTTCGAATTCATCCCCAACGGTGATCTTGTTAGTTACAGAACGTCCGTTGATCACAGTTTGGAAATCATCTACGTGATAACGCCGGCTGAACCAAGGCGTCCTATAAGTGAAAGCCCACTCGATTGAGAAGTTTTTACCCCGGAGCTCTGGTAGGAGCCCGTCTGGTATCACACCTAGCATTCTGAAAGAAAGCAAGACTGGTCCGTCTTCAAGGATCTCAATCTTCACCTTTGTGTGTTCTGGCGGATTGATGAGTCCGTTTTCAGGAGTGAAGAACGGGCCGTAAAATCCACCAATCGCATTGTTTCCAGAGGGGAGGAGGTCAATACCCTCATCAAGGGTGCGGAAATGTTTGAGCCCCCACTTTGAGGCACCAGTGCCCTCTGCGGTACCCGTGCACACATCAATATCGAAGTAGCCGGTATTAACGCGGGCCCATGAGTCAGCTTCAGTACCGGGTCCTTTTGTGATTCCTTCTCCGGATTCGACTGGTTCATCCAGTGTGAAACTTGCCTCGTCCTCAAAACTGAGTGTAGTGACAAATCTGGTGGCCTCTTGTGGAGCCGGCTGATCAGCCAATCGTTGGCAAAGGATCTGCTCCCCAGTATTGGTTCGTGCTAGCCACAAGGATTCTGTGAGCACTTGTGGTTCATCGAAGTAGATCGGCTCGAATGCACGCTTTCCTTCGATATTACTGATTACTTTATGGGTCTTCATCTACTTTCCTGCCTTGGTGCTCTTCTGTTTGAGGGAGTCAATGGCGACGGCGAGAATAATGACGACGCCCTTAATTAGTAGCTGGGTGAAGAATTGGACATTCATGAGAATCATGCCGGTTGAGAGCACTCCGAGAATGATCGCACCGATGAGGGTTCCGATGATCTTGCCCTTACCGCCGGCAAGAGATGTTCCACCTAGAACAACCGCGGCGATAGCATCAAGTTCGTATCCGGTACCAGCGGTCGGCTGCGCGGAAACAACGCGTGCGGCGAAAATGACTCCTGCAAGCCCTGAAAGCGCGCCTGCAATGACATAAACCGAGGTAAGTACCCGTTTGACGTTGATTCCAGCAAGGCGTGCCGCCTCGGGATTACCACCGACTGCGTAAACATGCCTACCGTACTTCGTTCGTTCGAGAATGAACCAGCAGATGATGTACACAATGATCATTACAATGACGGGAACTGGAATTCCAGCCATGTATCCGTTTCCAAGATCTCTGAAAGCCAGCTTGTTGTCCACGATGGGTTGGCCTCCGGTCAGCGTGTATCCGAGGCCGCGGAGGAATGTCATCATGCCGAGCGTCACGATAAAGGGCGCTAGGGCTAGATACGCCGATAGAGCACCGTTTACCCATCCCGCAACTGCACCGGCAAGAATGCCAGCGATTATCCCGATGATGGCTGGAGCACCGGAGATACAGGCCAGTACTGCGGTTACACCCGATACGGCAACGATTGATCCGACAGAGAGATCAATGCCGGCGGTAATAATAACGAAGGTCATACCTGCCGCAATGATCGCGTTAATTGAGATCGAACGGGCGATATTCATGAGATTGTTCATCGACATGAAGTTCGGGGCGATGAGCGCCATAATCACGACGAGAAGGACGAGGACCGCGAGAATCCCAACCTTATCCCACCACGCAGCGAAGTTCATTTTCCGTCGAGGTGCAGCTTCTATAGTCATGCTTGTTCCTTTGTTGCTCCGGTCGCGAGGCTCATGACCGATTCTTCTGTGGCATCTCGTGCATCGAGTTCTCCCACGACTTTTCCTTTTCGCATAACGATGATGCGATCAGACATTCCCAGGACTTCAGGGAGGTCAGAAGAAACCATGATGATGGTTTTGCCTTCTTTAGCAAGATCATTCATGATCTCGTAGATTTCCCTTTTCGCCCCGATGTCAACACCGCGCGTAGGTTCATCGAAAATCAAAAGATCGGCACCTGCCATGAGAGTGCGGCCGAGAAGTGCTTTTTGTTGGTTTCCTCCCGAAAGCGCTCTTACCGGAAGACTTGTGGAGGTCTTTCGAATATTGAGCACTTCCATGATCTGGCGAACTTTCTTTCGAATTGCGCCCCGCGCGAGCACGCCGAGTTTGGTGAAGTCGCTCAGAGAGGCAATCGAGATATTCGATGCCGTTGTGTGATCCAAGAACAGACCTTGTTCCTTTCTGGATTCCGGCACCATGGCAATGCCAGATCCCAGGGCCTCCTTGGGGCTTTTAGGATGATAGCTTTTGCCTTTGAGTAGCAACGTGCCGCTACTCATGGGATCTGCTCCCATAAGTAGCCTGACGGTTTCCGAACGCCCGGCGCCGACCAATCCTGCAAATCCAAGAATTTGACCAGCCCGAGCTTTGAAGGAGACGTCATCAACCCCAGGAGCTTTGAGATCCTTTGCCTCAAGAACCACTTCGCCCGATGCACGGTCTGCATGTTCGTAGAGATCACCGATTTTTCTACCGACCATCATTCGCACGATTTCGTCAGGCGTTAATTCGGCTAGAAGCTGCGTTCCGACGGACGTTCCGTCCCGAAGAACGGACACCCTATCAGCTAACTTCCACACTTCTTCCATACGGTGAGTGATGTAGATAAGGCCGACGCCGTTTTGCTGCTGCTCTCGAATAATTCTGAAAAGATCCTCTGTTTCAGCTCGGGAAAGCGCGGCAGTGGGCTCGTCGAGAACGAGAATGCGGGCGTCCTCGGCAGCAGCACGAGCAATTTCGACCATCTGCTGCATACCGATGGAGAACGAGCCGAGAGGCCTGTTGACATCGATATCCACTCCAATGGCCGATAACTTAGCGCGTGCATCCGAACGCATCTTGTCACGGTCAAGAATTCCGTGTCTGAGTGGTTCGACGCCGAGGCAGAGGTTCTCGGCCACCGTCAGATTTGGGACGGTATTAATCTCTTGGTGGATGATTGCGATTCCGTGTTTACGTGCATCGTTAGGAGATGAGATATGGACTTCCTGACCGTCAACGAAGATCTTTCCGCTATCGGCAGCCAGGTTCCCCGCCAGAATTTTCATCAACGTTGACTTGCCAGCGCCGTTTTCTCCCATGAGGGCATGAATCTCTCCGGCGTTCAGATCAAAGGAAACTCCTCCAAGCGCTTGGGTAGCGCCGAATCTTTTCCTGATCCCTTCGAGCTTGAGAAGAGTCATTTCTACCATCCCGGGTATTCGTCTACCGCATCCCGGGTGATGATTTGCGAGGGGATGAGGATAGTGGTTTCCGTGAGTGATTCTCCGCGAGCAAGCTGCTGCCCAACCTCGATTGCTTTTTCGACCATCTTTGCGGGCTCTTGGGTGGCAGTGCCGACGAAAGGAGAACCAGCGGTTCGGAGTTCCTGGAGCCCTTCGGGAGAAGCGTCGATTCCTACCACCTTAATTTCATTTGTACGTCCAGCTTGCTGGACAGCAAGCGTCGCACCAAGGGCGGACGGGTCATTCATTCCAAAGATGCCCTGGACATCGCTGGCTGCAGTAAGCATGTCGGTAGTGACAGAGAGGCCGGTAGCGCGGTCATTTTGCGAGTTTTGGTGCCCGACTTCCTTAATGCCGGGGAAATTCTTCATAGCTTGATTGCAGCCCTTAATGCGATCCGTGATCGTCTGGATAGGTGTGCCATCAACAACCAAAATATTTCCCTTGCCACCCATCTGCTCGAATAAATAGGTACATGCAATTTCGCCGGCCTGAACGGCATCGGTCATAACAATGGCATCTGCGCCCTTCGCAGGAGTATCAACAGCTACAACGAAGATCCCTGCCTGTCGGGCACGTTCGATGGCGGGTTGCAGGCCGGACTCGTCAACAGCGGAAACAACGATAAGGTCTACGCCTTGCTGAATGAATGTGTCAATCTGAGTATTCTGATTCGCCAGATCAAGTTTGGCGTCCTGGACGTTAAGAGTTGCGCCAATCTTCTCGGCTGCTTCCTTCGCTCCCTTATCCATGGCGGAGAAGAAGGGATTGGACATGTCCTGTACCATCAAGCCGATTTTCTCGATCTTGTCAGGTTTCGGCGCTTCTGTAGCGGAGTCGCCTGAAGTGCAACCCGAGAAAGTTGCGGCGAGCAGAATGCTTGTCGTGAAGGCGAGAGCCTTTTTTGCTGTTCTCATCGTTGAGATCTCCTTTTGGTTAGATAGGCCGGTTTGGCCCAATTTGGTTTTCTAATTCGTTTAGCAGCCGCAGGAGGCACGAATTCTGAGTTTGACGTTCACCTCCTCAGACTCCTGGTTGTGGTAACGGATAGCTCCCTGCGGATGCTCTTGCATGATGTGAATAAGTTTTAGAGCGGCTTTTGCGCCGATATCGCGAGAATCTTCGTCAATCAACGTCACTGGAGGATTGACGAAAGTTGACCAGGTAAATTCGTCAAAAGCGATTAAGGCGACCTGATCGGGAACCCGGAGGTCACATGCCTGGAGTGCGTGCATGGTCCCGAGGAGGAGAGGATTGTTACCGGCAATAATCGCGAGCTTCTCTACCTTCGTATTTCTGAGGTACTCCTCTAACACAACTGCGCTCGATTGTGAGTCATTAGCGCATTCGAGAATCGAGAAAGTTGCCCCGAATTTCTTGGCGGCGTTTTTCATGCCCTTAATTCGAGTTTGCCTTGTGGACCACCGCTCGGGATAGATCAATAAAAGCCACGTGTCGAGTCTGTGGTAGTTGAGATGCTCACCAATTTGATACGCTGCTTGTTCGTTATTTGAGGTTACAGATACCGAACCGGACGGCGCAGTCGGTCCTTGCGAGTCGACATAGACAATGGGGATTCCCCACTCGCAAAGTTTCTCGTGATTGTCTACGGATAAAGTAAGAGTACTGATAACTCCGGCTGCCCGCGATTGGATCGCTTCGGTGACAACCAAATCTTCAGTTTTCTGATCAAATCGGCCTTCAGGAGCAAGATCGGCTGTGCGTACTCCATGGGAAGATGTGCGCAACATTTCATGAACGCCATCAAGCATATCGACGTAGTAAGCATTGGATGTTGATGCAGTCATCACGACGATTGGGCCGGGAGTTTCGCGGCGCAGGGCGCGTGCTGTCTGGTTGGGGATGTAGTTGAGCGTTTTAGCCGCTTCCAATACTCGGGTTTTGGTCGATTGAGTTACGGGGGCTTTGCCGGAAAACGTATTGGAGACAGTCCAAATAGACACACCGGCGGCCCGAGCCACATCTTTAAGAGTTGCCGGTTTCATCAGGGTCTCCTTTGTCCCAATTGGTTGCGTTGAGGTCAAGCTATGCCACCTAAACGTTTAGGGCAAGGGTGTGTGTTTACCCAAGTTGATGTGGGGTACGCCACGGGGATTTGTATTGTGAGTATTTCAAGATGCTTACCCTCAACAGTTTTGTATTTATTAGCATCGGGTGATTTGGTGGCTAAGACAATGGGTGGATTTCTAGTGGTAATTATTCGCCTTTATGAGTCGCACGGTTCGCATCAAGTAGTTGTGGGGTGCTCTTTTCTCACCATGCTCGCGGGATTAAGGTGAATCCATGATTGATGACAATGCTCCACTTCCGCAATCGGATCGTCCCACCGCTACCGCCGCCGGGCACTGGGTGCTCGCCCGTGCCGGGAAGCGGGTATTGCGCCCCGGCGGCTTGCATTTGACGAAAGTCATGCTCGAGCACGCCCAGCTGGCCAGCGCAGACGTGGTGGAATTCGCCCCCGGCCTGGGCCGAACCGCGGAACTCATTATCGCCCAGCCCATTCACTCCTACACCGGAGTGGATCAAGACAAGAATGCGGTAACCCGCGTCAAGGGGATCGTCGACAAAGTGGGCGGCGTCGTCGTTAATTCCATCGCGCAGAAATCTGGACTCCCCGATGCCAGTGCCGATGTGGTCGTGGGCGAAGCGATGCTCACCATGCAAGGTGCCAGCTCGAAAGCCGCGATTGTGGGCGAGGCCTTCCGGCTGCTGCGCCCGGGCGGGCGCTACGCCATCCACGAGCTCAGCCTCACCCCGGATAGCATCGATCCGGCCATTGCCGATACTCTGCGCAAGGGCCTGGCCCAGACGATTCGCGTTAACGCACGCCCGCTCACCCAGGCCGAATGGCGCAAGGTGCTCACCGATGCCGGTTTCGAGGTGGAATGGGTGGGGGACGCCCCCATGGCACTGCTGTCTCTGCGCCGGAATCTGGCCGACGAAGGCCTGCGCGGGGTAGCACGGATCATCCGCAATGTACTGCGCGATAAAGAGCTGTGGGCGCGAGTGCTGGCCATGCGTGCTCTCTTCCGTAAGTATCGCCACCACCTGGCCGGCGTGGCCATGGTGGCTCGCAAGCCCACCGAATCCGCCAGCGCTGCCGAATCAGCTACAACCTCTAACTGAAAGGACGACCGATGAGTGACAATACCCCGCAGCTTTCCTACCTGGAAGACCTTGGCGCCACGGTGGATTATGCCGCTGCCTCGACCGTTTCCACCACCGCGCTGCGCGCTGAAGGTGTGAATGTGGTGGTCTTCTCCTTCGATACCGGGGAAGAACTTTCTGAGCATACCGCCGCAGTTCCCGTACTCATCCAGGTGCTGGAAGGGGAGGTGGAGATGCATACCGAGGGGCGAACGGTACACCTGCGCCCCGGCGGCCTCGTGCACCTACCCACCCGCCTCCCGCACGCTGTGCGTGCCCTGGCTCCCACCAAGATGGTGCTGTTCATGCTCACCGGGCAGAGCGTGGGCTAGAGTAGCCCCATGTCAACACCCGAGAAACCGGATCTACCAGAGAAGTTCGAGCTGCCGGAACAGCCGGAACAACCGGAGACGCAGGTAGAACCCGTTCCCCTTGATGCCGCCCAGGCGGAGGAGATTCAGCGCATAGCGCGCCGGCGTATGATCGCCGCCGCGATTGTGGGAGTCATTCTGCTGATTATCATGTTCTTCGCCGGTCGCGCCCTGCGCCAGCACCTGAGTGCACCCTCGACCGGAGCGGGCGAATCGGTGGCTGTGATAGTGACGGGCGGCGCTCACGGTCTGGAGTGGCAGAGCGCACACCTCTGAAGTTGCTTCGTGTCCCGCCATTGACTATTATCTTTTCTGTTGCAAATTCCCGCATAGCTCAATGGCAGAGCATTCGACTGTTAATCGAACGGTTGCTGGTTCGAGTCCAGCTGCGGGAGCGAACGAACGGCGGTGAGCGTAGGCTTGCCGCCGTTCTGCTCTGTCCGGCACTCGCGGCGCGGGGCAACATAAGTGTGAAGAATCTTACCAAAGGAGCTCGCTATGGCATACCGGGAGATTCGCGTGGTGGGGGACCCGGTCCTGCGCACCCCCTGCGATCCGATTCGGGAGATCACCCCGGGCATTGTGCGTCTGGTAGAAGACCTGCTTGAAAACGTGAACGACGACGCCCGGGCGGGCCTAGCAGCCAACCAAATCGGGGTCTCCCTGCGCGCTTTCTCCTGGCATATCGACGGGGAGATCGATTACATTCTCAACCCCGTGATTGTGGCGCTTTCCGAAGATGAATACCAGGACGGTGAGGAAGGCTGCCTGTCCGTCCCGGACCTGTACTACCCGACTAAGCGGGCGTGGTATGCCCGCGCTGAAGGTATTGACCTGGACGGCAAGAAGAAAATTGTGGAGGGGGAGGGTCTCCTCGGGCGCTGCATCCAGCACGAATGCGATCACCTGGACGGCCACCTCTACCTCGACCGCCTGGAACGGGACGTACGCAAAAAAGCGATGCGCGATATTCGCCAGCTGCGCGTATCTTCTGCGCTACAATCGCTCTAGTAGCCCCTCCGCGTGGGTAGCACGGGGAAAGCCACCCAAGCGCAGGAGGAATGCTATGGCACACAAATACGCCACTCGCGGCGTCATATTCATTCACTCTGTTATGCCGGCTGTTCAACCCCACGTTGAATGGGCGGTGACAAGCGTGCTCGGATACGAACCGCATTTTGAGTGGACCAAACAACCCGCCGCCCCGCATATGAATCGGGCAGAAGCCTCGTGGACGGGGGAAGTGGGGACTGGCGCCATACTCGCCTCCGCACTCAACGGCTGGGAACACTTACGTTTTGAAATCACCGAGGATGCCAGCCCGGTATCCGAAGGAGGCCGCTGGTCCGCCACCCCCGGCCTCGGTATTTTCTACGCCCAAACAGATCTGACCGGCAATGTGGTCATCCCTGAAAACCGGGTGCGGGCCGCCCTGGAAAACGCGGGGAACGACGCCGCAGAAATGCGCCGGCTCCTCGATATTGCCCTCGGCCAAGCCTGGGATGATGAGCTTGAGCCCTTCCGCTATGCCGGCGCGGGCGCACCGGTACGCTGGCTGCACCGGGTGGGCTAAAGTCATAGAAATGGTGGGCTAAAGCCGGCGCGCGCTCCTAGGGCGTACACGCACCCGCCGCATGCGCACGCTACAACCCGAGGGCAGCCCGCAAATCCTCCGCGGAAAGCGGAGCATTTTCATCCTGCTCCTCCGGCTTCTCAGGATCGGGCCGCGCATCATCCGCGCTTGTGGCAGCGGGAGTGGGGCGGGCCGCAGCTGCGCCGTCGTGCTGAGAAGAAGAGGTGGTAAGGCTGAGGTCCGCGCCCGGGCAGCTGAGCCGCACTAGATCCCCGAGGGTGCGCGCCGCGCAGATTTCGCTATCGGGTACCACCACGCCGCTGGCGTCTTCCAGCGTGACCGCAATAGCCCAGCGGGTGACGCTATCCACGCGGCTCAGCTCGAAAGTCTCGGTAGCATCCGGGTAGCCTTCGCGCTCCAGGATATCCTCGCCCAGCGACATGAGTTGCGCTACCTCCATCGCACGACCTCCCTATTTTCGGTACGCTCGCATCATGGCATTCCTCGATTTGATGCAGCAACTCTTCCAGCATACCCGGGCCCCGGAAGCCGATACTGCCACCGCGCAGGTGCTGCGTGATCGGCTTGCTGAAGACCCGAACGACGTCGAGGCTTTCACCCAGCTCGTTGGCCTGGCACGCGAGGCCGAAGGCGAACTTCCGCCCGCGGATCCGCTCACCGCGGAGCTCACCGGAACCGGAAGCATTCTTTCCGCGGACCTGGCGATCTACGCTCTCGCCGAAGAACTCTCTAGCTCACCGGCCTCCTGGTACCCGCAGCTGCATATGGCTCGCCTCGCGGTGGAGTCCGACCCCGAGCGAGCCCTGCGGCTTCTCACCACCGCCACAGATCGCAATCCGGACGGGCGTATCCTCGCCCGGGCCATGGCGATTTTGCGCGAGGCCGGCCACCCCGATCAGGCACTCAGCTTAGGGCTGGCCCATTGGGACCCGGCCACCCATAGTTTCGAGGCTGGGGAAGCACTGGTACGTACCGCGCTGGCGGCCGGGCGTACCAATGAAGCCCGCGCGTACCTGCGGGAAATGGAGCCCTATGCCAGTGCAGCGGAGCTCGCGGAGTTGCGCGAGGCTGCGCGCGCGGCGGAGTAAGGCTGCGCGGCTTCTTCCTGTGGCAGCCTCGACTAGACTAGTTGCTATGGCTACCTTCATT
Organism: Actinotignum schaalii FB123-CNA-2; assembly: GCF_000411135.1. Taxonomy (GTDB): domain Bacteria; phylum Actinomycetota; class Actinomycetes; order Actinomycetales; family Actinomycetaceae; genus Actinotignum; species Actinotignum schaalii_A. Next base: position 1,177,071 of record NZ_KE150262.1, read on the forward strand.
GATATTCATCCTGAGGATCCGCAACCGCGGCTCGTCACCAAAGTGGTGGATCGGCTCCGGCGCGGTGAGGTGGTGGCCCTGCCCACCGATTCCGGTTACGCCATTGTGTGCCAGATGGGCAATAAGGAGGGCCTGGAGCGAATTCGCACCATCCGGCAGGTCGGTGATAAACATCATTTCACCCTGCTGTGCCACGATTTCGCGCAGCTCGGGCAGCTCGTTATCGTAGATAACCCCGATTTTCGGCTCATCAAAAGCCTCACGCCCGGACCCTACACCTTCATTCTCAAGGGCACCAAAGAAGTGCCGCGCATGACCCTCAACCCGAAGAAACACACGGTGGGCGTGCGTATCCCGGATCATCGCATCACCCAGGCGGTGGTCACGGAAATGGGCGAACCGCTGCTCTCCTCCACGCTTATTCTTCCCGGCGCGGAAGAACCCCTCGAAGAAGGTTGGATTGTGGAAGATGAACTGGGGCATGCCCTGGATGTAGTGGTGAACGGGCCCGTGGGGCGCGGCCCCACCACCGTACTTGACCTAGTAACCAACGAAATCGCGAGACAAGGAGCAGGCGATACCGCCGGACTTAACCTGTGAACCCCATCCTTATTGATCTGGACGGAACTTTCCACGATTCCGCCGCCATCGTCAAAAAAACTTTCCGGGCTACCCTGCGCGAAGAAATGGGGGAGGACCACCCCGAAGAGTTCTTCGTGCAGTTTATCGGCCCGCCGCTGATCGATACCTTCACGAAGCTCGGCGCGGCCGACCCGGTGGAGATGGTGCGCCGCTACCGGGTGCGTTACGAACAGCGCATGCTCGACACCCCGATTTTCCCGGGGATGCGCGAATTGGTAGAGGAACTGGATGCGGCCGGGGTGCCGCTGGCCATTGCGACGTCGAAAAACGAAAAGAATGCCCGCGCGATTCTGGAACACCAGGGCGTAGCGCAGCACTTCCGCTATATTGCCGGGGATCCCGAAGACATTCCCGGGTACGGGAAAGCTGAGGTAGTGGGTGCGGCGCTGCGCGAATTGCGAGCGCGGGGCGTTGATACCTCGCGGGCCCTCATGGTGGGGGATCGTATTCACGATGTCGACGGCGCAGGCCAGCACGGCCTTCCCACGGTGCTCGTGGAGTGGGGGACCGCTCCGCGTTCCGAATGGGAGCTGGCTTGGCGGCACGTGGGAACTGCCCGCGAGCTCGGTGAAATCCTGTGGGATTTTGCCGGGGCGGAGCGGTCACAATCCCATTAACACCGGCCACGGGCATATTAACAAGGGTTACAGTCACATCACCTCGGGATACAATTTGGTTAAGATGTGACGAGGGCGGTTCGCGACCGTATACATCCATCTGATGCGTCGTTAGACTCAAAAATAAGATCGTCACCGCGGCGGTTGATTAAGTGACTCAACGGAGGGATCTTGTATGAACGCTTATACGTCTGGAAAAATTGCGGCGGGAGCCGCGGTTCTGGGTGCTTTTCTTGGCTATCCGCTTCTCTACATCAACGCCATGGAAATGTTGCAATGGGCCCCAGAATTTAGCCTTGCTATCTGGACCTGTACCTGTTTTGGGATGCTCTGGGTTGCGCTCGGCCAGATTTATTTCCTGGGGGTCTACCAGTGGTTTGGATTGCTGGAACAACCCCGGCGCCCCGCACCGGCGTGGCTGTGCCCCACCATGCAGGCTATCCCGGTGATCGCGGCCGCCCTCGGAGTAATCCTCCTGGTCTTCCTCATTATTAAGGATGCCGGGCACCCGAGCATTCTCATTCTCATGGCCGCCCTGTGGGTGCTCAGCCTGGGCGCCAGCGCGGTAGCGCGGCTCATGTCCGGGTATCTTGCCGGCCGGGAAATCCCGGCGGAGGAGAAGCTCGCGGTCCCGGTCGCTTAGGCCCGCAGGTCTCAGGCTCGCGGTTAGCTTGGCGCACCACCACCAGCACAGGCTCACACCACCGCTAGCATAGGCTCACACCGCCGGCAGCTTAGGCCCACTGGCTTTCGTAGAGGCGGGCATAGGCACCGCCAGCTGCCAGCAATTCCTCATGGGTGCCGCTTTCTACCACGTCCCCAGCTTCCATAACCAGGATCGTGGTGGCATTGCGGACGGTGGAGAGCCGGTGCGCAATGATGAAGGAGGTGCGACCTTCGCGCAGCCGCTCCATGGCATCCTGGATAAGCGCCTCGGTGCGGGTATCCACCGAACTGGTGGCCTCATCCAAAATCAGCACATCGGGATTGGCGAGGTACGCCCGCGCGATGGTGATGAGCTGTTTCTCCCCGGCGGAAACATTCTCGCCCTCATCCCCAATATGGGTATCAAAACCGTGGGGGAGGGTCTCAAGAAGATCAGCAATGCCCAGGGCAGCCGCGGCGGCAATGGCGTCGTCGCGCGTAGCACCGTCCTTCCCGAAAGCGATATTTTCCCAGACCGTGCCGTCAAACAGCCAGGTGTCTTGCAAGACCATCCCGAAATGCTCCCGCAGGGATTCCTTGGTGAAAGAATCGATGGGTGCGCCGTCCACGGTAATCGCCCCGCCGTCCACTTCGAAGAAGCGCATCAGCAAATTGACGAGCGTGGTTTTCCCCGCGCCGGTGGGCCCCACAATCGCCACCGAATGGCCCGGCTCCACTCGCAGCGAGAGATCGCGGATCACCGGGGTATCTGGCTCGTAGGAAAAACGCACGTGCGAAAACTCGATGGTGCCGCTCCGTGCTTCGGGGGCCACCACCTCGCGATAGCTGGCTCTCGCATCCGGGGCCATTTCCTCCTGGGCGAGGTAATCGAAAATGCGCTCCGCGGAGGCCGCCGCGGATTGGATGAGATTCGCGGTGGAGGCCAGGGATTGGAGCGGGTGGGACAGCTGGCGAGTATATTGCATCATCGCTTGCAGCCCGCCAATCGTCATGGTGCCGGCCATCGCCTGGATACTGCCCAGGAGGGTGACGATAGCGAAGGAACCGTTCTGCACCAGCATCATAAGCGGCTGGGACATCTGCGCAATGGCCTGGGCGCGGAAGGACGCATCGTAAAGATCGCCATTCGCGGCATCAAACTGGCCCTGGAATTCATCTTCCAGCCCGTAGGCAGCTACCACATCCAGCCCGGTGAAGCTCTCCTCGACCACGGCGGAGACATCACCCGTGAGCCGCCATTGGTCTCGGAAATAGGGGCGGGAGCGGCGCAGTAGCAGCAGGATCCCAATAATCCCCACCGGGATGACCACCAGCGAGGCAAGGGCCACCGACCAGGACAGATAGACCATGACCGCCACGATCCCGATAATCTGGTAGATCGCGGAGAGCACTTCGGAAAGAGTTTGCAGCAGGGACTGGGTGACATTATCGACGTCGTTCGTAACCCGTGAGAGCACATCCCCGCGCTGCTGTTTGTCCAGCACGGATAGCGGCATCCGATCAATTTTCTGCTGGCAATCCCGCCGCATCTCATAACCGAGATCCTGAATAATGAGGCGAATAATATAGCCGAACCAGAAACGCAGCAGTGCCGAGAGAATATAGCATCCGGCCGCCAGGCTCAGCACCCGGGCCAGCGACGGGAAATCCACGCCGCCGGAGCGGATCCCATCCACCACCACATTGGTGCCCTGCCCGAGCAGGAAGGGCGCGGCCACCACCGCCGCGGTGGAGATAAGTGAAAGCAGCAGCACCGCCACAATGCGTCCCACGTAATGGCGTAGGTAGTGGCGAATAAGGGTGAGGAGCGCCCCGCGGATATCGCGGGCTTCGTCAATATTTCCGGCACCTCTCATGCCCGCACCTCCTCACTCGTTGCGGTCGCGTTGCCGGCCGTTTCCGTGCCGCCCGGTTCTGTACCGCCTTCCGGCCCGCTTGGTTCCGTTCCACGTTCCGCGCTGCCTTCCGGCCCGCGTTCCTGGGAGCGCACAATGGAGCGGTACATCTCATTGGTTTCCATAAGTTCGGCGTGCGTCCCGCAGCCCACCACCTTGCCGCAATCCAGAACGACGACGCAATCGGCGCTGCGCGTGGTCGAAATACGTTGGGCGATGATGACCACCGCCGCATCCCGGATCCGCTCCTTGAGGTTGGCCCGTACCCGGGCATCGGTGGCGTAATCGAGGGCGGAGAAAGAATCATCGAAAACCACCAGGTCAGCACCGGCTCGCCCGGAGCTATCAGAGAGGGCGCGGTACAGAGCCCGCGCGATGGTCAGGCGCTGGCGTTGCCCGCCGGAAAGATTGGTTCCCCCGGTTTCCACCGGCATCTCCAGCCCGCCCCCGGCCTGCACAAAATCCCAGGCCTGGGCGCAGTGCAGCGCATTAATCACCCGTTCCTGGTCAATATCGCGGGTGGAGCCGGCAACATTACTGGCTACCGTGCCGCTAAACAGGAACGCACGCTGGGGTACCAGGGCCACCCGGCGGCGGAAATCAGCGAGTCGAATATCGCGCACATCCACTTCGCCCGCCCCGGCGCCGCGTGCTGCGGCACCGCTCGTTTCCGTTTCGCCGGCCTCGCCACCCGTGCCAGCCCCGGCGCTGCCTTCTACAGTGAAGCGCCCGGTGCTCACATCCACGAGGCGGGGCAGTATTTTCACCAGCGATGATTTGCCCGAGCCCGAGGCGCCAATAATCGCCGTCGTCGTTCCAGGTCGGAAACACAAAGAAATGCCGCGCAAGGCAGGCTCGTCCGCATCGGCGTAGGTGAGGGAAATATCGCGCAAGCGGAAGGTAACCGGGCCGGGCGGCATCTCCCGCGCATCCGGCGCGTCCGTAATAGAAGGCACGGTGGTATTCACTTCGATGACGCGTTCGGCGGAAACGTTCCCGCGCGGAACCACCATAATAATCATGCCGAGCATCATGACCGCGCCCAGAATCATCATGAGGTAGGTGATAAACGCGGCCAGCGCTCCCACCGGCATGGAACCCCCGGCAATTCGATGCCCGCCAATCCACACGATAAGCGCGGAGGCCAGCCCGATTACTGCGCTCATGGCCGGTAGCAGCGCGGACCAAATCGTGCCGATCTGGAGCATAATCGAACGGAAATTACGGTTATGAACCTCGAATTCCCCGGCCATGGCTTCTTCGCGGCGGAAGGCCCGAATTACCCGCACCCCGGAAAGCTGGGAGCGTAGTGCATCGTTAATGGCGTCTACGCGCCGCTGGAGGGTTTCGTAGCGTGTGGCCAGCATCGCGGTACAGACCAGAATAATTGCGGTGAGCACCGGGATAATCACGAGGAGGGTGAGGGAGAGAACTACGTCTTGCCCGATGGCCATGAGCACCCCGCCCACTCCCATAATCGGGGCCGTCACCATAATGGTGAGGGACATGAGGGTGACCATTTGGATTTGGTTGACGTCGTTCGTGGTGCGGGTGACCAGGGTGGAGGCCCCGAAACGCTGCTGGTCCGCGGGGGAGAAGCGCTGCACGTGCGAGAAAGTTTCGCGGCGTAGCTCCCGGCCCAGGTGGGTGGAGACCAGCGCCCCGTAATAGATCGCCCCGATGGCGCAGAGCACCTGCGCGAGAGTGAAGAGTCCCATGAGTAGCCCGCGCGACCAAATATAGGAGCTATTGCGTTCCAAAATGCCGTAATCGATAACGTTCGCGCCCAGCGCGGGGAGGGTGAGCCCGAGGAGCACCTGCGCGATCTGTAGCACAGCAATCGCGAAGAGCTGGAATTTGCGGTCGCGTAGATGCCTCCACGCCAATCGATAAACGGTCAATCACTCGCCTCCATATAGGTGTGGCGGCCCGAAAACTCGCGTGCGAGAAATAGCTCGCCGCGTGAGGAAGGACCGCCACACTATGCTACGTGTGAGAGCACGGATGCTCAAACACTATTCAATTAGTTACGACGACGCCGGGCCGCTTTACTCCGGGTCGTTATCGGGAACCGGTTCGGCGGCTGCCGGGTTATGCAGATCGTACTTCTCGATTGCCTGGCGGACAACCGAGCGGTCGATCTTGCCGGCCTTGGCTAGCGCGTACAGGGCCCGCACCACCATGGTGGCGTCGTCGATCTTGAAGTAGCGCCGGGCGGCCGGGCGGGTATCGGAAATACCGATACCGTTGGCGCCGAGCGTCTCATAATCACCCGGGATCCATTCGCGAATGGAATCCTGGACCTGGTGCTCGAAATCAGAGGTGGCGATGAAAGGACCTTCTTCGCCTTCCAGCTTCGCGGTCACGTAGGCCTTACGCGGTTCTTCCTCCGGGTGGAGGTAGTTGTATTCGTTGGTGGCCAAACCATCCTTGCGCAGCTCATACCAGGAGGTCACCGAGTAGACGGTGGCATCCACGCCCCAGTCATCGCGCAGCATGCGCTTGGCTTCGCGGGCCCAGCGCACCCCCACGCCCGAGGAAAGCAGATTGACGCGCGGGCCACCCTGGCCATCGGCCTCATCGAGCTTGTAGATACCGCGGATAATGCCATCCACATCCACATTTTCCGGTTCGGCGGGCTGGTGGATGGGTTCGTTATAGACCGTGAGGTAGTACATGACGTTCTGCTCACGCCCGTCCGAGCCATCCCCGTACATGCGCTTCAGGCCATCCTTGAAGATGTGGCCGAGTTCATAAGCGTAGGCCGCATCGTAAATAATCATGCCCGGGTTGGTGGAGGCGAGAACGGGGGAGTGCCCGTCCATATGCTGGGAGCCTTCACCCGTGAGGGTGGTGCGCCCGGCGGTGCCACCAATAATGAAACCGCGTGTCAGTTGATCGTAAGCTGCCCAGAACTGGTCCCCGGTGCGCTGGAACCCGAACATCGAGTAGAAGATGTAGAAGGGCACCATCGGGGTGTTATGGGTGGCATACGAGGTTCCGGCCGCCACGAAAGCGGAGAGGGAACCGGCTTCGGTAATACCCGTGTGGAGCAGCTGGCCCTGGGTGGATTCCTTGTAGGAAAGCAGCATATCGTGGTCCACCGCGGTGTACTGCTGGCCCTGGGTATTGAAGATCTTGGCCGAGGGGAACATGGAATCCATGCCGAAAGTACGCGCTTCGTCCGGGACAATCGGCACCATGCGGAAGCCGAATTCCTTATCGCGCATAATGTCCTTGAGCAGGCGCACCAGGGCCATGGTGGTGGCCACCTTCTGCTTGCCCGAACCCTTCTTCATGGACTGGAAAGGCTTATCGGCCGGCAGTGCGATCCCGCCCTGGTGGGTGCGGCGCTGGGGCAGGTAGCCACCCAGTGCCTCACGCCGCTCACGCATATGCTTCATGGCCGGGTGATCTTCGGCCGGCTTGTAATAGGGCGCGTTATAGGGATCTTCCAGCTGGGAATCATCAATGGGGATGCGCAGGGTATCACGCAGCAGCTTGAGATCATTGCTGTTGAGCTTCTTCATCTGGTGGGTGGCATTACGCCCGGCGAAATTGGAGCCGAGATCATAACCCTTGACCGTTTGCGCCAAAATGACGGTGGGCTGGCCCTTATGGGCCAGGGCCGCCCGGTAGGCAGCGTAAATCTTGTGGTGATCATGGCCGCCGCGGCGCAGTGCCCAAATCTCATCATCGGACCAGTCCTCCACCATGGCCTTTGTGCGCGGGTCCCGCCCGAAGAAGTTATTGCGCACATAAGAACCATCGTTTGCCTTGAAGCCCTGGTAGTCACCATCCGGGGTGGAGGTCATGAGGTCCACGAGGGCGTGGTCCTCATCCTGGGCGAGGAGCTTATCCCAGCCCGAACCCCACAGCACCTTGATAACATTCCAGCCCGCGCCCTTAAAGAAGGATTCAAGTTCCTGAACGATATTGCCGTTGCCGCGCACCGGCCCGTCCAGGCGCTGGAGGTTGCAATTGACCACCCAGGTGAGGTTATCCAGTTTCTGGGAGGCGGCCAGCTGGAGCATCCCGCGCGATTCGGGTTCGTCCATTTCGCCATCGCCCAGGAAGGCCCATACGTGCGAATCGGAGGTGTCCTTAATGCCGCGTTCGTTCAGGTAGCGATTGAACCAGGCCTGATAGATAGAGTTCGTGGCACCAATACCAAGGGACACGGTGGGGAACTGCCAGAAGTCTTGCATCTGGTGGGGATGCGGGTAGGAGGGTAGGCCGCGTCCACCGGAAATGCGGGAGGCTTCCTGACGGAAAGAATCCAGGTCCGCTTCGGTCAAGCGCCCTTCCAGATAAGCGCGGGCGTAATTGCCGGGGGAGGAGTGCCCCTGGAAGAAGATTTGATCCCCGCCACCGGGCGCATCCGGGCCGCGGAAGAAGTGATTGAAGCCCACTTCATAGAGGGTGGCCTGGGCAGCGTAGGAAGAAATATGCCCACCAACACCCACGCCGGGGCGCTGGGCGCGCGTCACCATCACGGCCGCGTTCCACCGGGTCCAGCTGCGGAATTGGTGTTCGAGTTCCTCTTCTTCCGGGGTACCCGGGTAGGGAGGTTCTTCTTCGGCCGGAATCGTATTGATATAGGGCGTGACGAGATCAGGGGAGACCGAAACTCCCTTGGCGCGTGCGTGCTCATCCACGCTGGCGAGGATAAACCGCGCCCGATCCGCACCGTTTGTTTCAATCAGATCATCCACGGACGCTAGCCATTCGCGGGTTTCTTCCGGATCGACATCCGGGATCTGGCTGAGCTGGCCGGATACCATGCGAGCATCAGAATCGTGTGAAGCCACGGAATCTCCTCCATTGCTTGAGTGGTCATGTTTCTAAGGGACGTGTCAAGGCTACCCGTTCGCGGCTTTAGTCCCAGAGCGGCTGTGGTACCTCTTACACATGCACTCCTATATTACCGCGTTGTTGAGAGCCATCGCACAGGCGTGAGCCGAATTAAGCTGAGCGGTGGACGGGGCGCACTGCGGGTGGGTTTCGCGGCGCCCGAATACCGGGCGCCGCGCGTCGTCGTAGGGTAATGATCACCAAAATCACGGGCGACGCGGCTGAGATTAACTTGAAAAAATGCCGGCGATCAGATGAGCTTAAGCCATGAGTTCGTTTGGTTTCCAGAAAGGGAACATCATCCAAGAATTTGGCTACGACGACGACGTAGCCACCCAGGTCCGCGCGCAGATCGAAGAAACAATAGGAAGCGAGCTGCTGGACGAAGATTCGCGCGATATCGTGGACGGCGCCATCGCCTGGTGGCGTGCGGACGACGGCGACGTCGATGACCTTGCCGATCTGCTCCTGGATATCAAGGCTAATTTCGACGACGAAAATGCTATCTGCTGGCTCTTCGTGCCCACCGGGCGAGTGTCGAATGCGGTGCCGCATAACGATATTGAAGAGGCCGCCGATACCGCGGGTATGCAACCAACCACGTCCGTGGCCCTCGGAGAATCCTGGACGGGCGTGCGCCTGACCAATAAGGGCCTGCGCTACTAGGTTCCCAGGTGGTCCCGCCCAAGGCTTGGGGCGGTCGGTATTTTCGGTGAGAAGGTGCGCGCGGGCCGCGCATCGGGTAGGATCATCCGAGTGCGCAGCGCGCGGGCCCGTAGCTCAGTTGGTCAGAGCACCTGGTTTACACCCAGGGTGTCATCGGTTCGAATCCGGTCGGGCCCACTTTTTATGCCGTTGATGCGGTAATGCCAGGGTGGTGTCGCTACCACTCTTCGTGGGTGCGCGCATCCCATACGTGCAGGTCACCGGTATCCAGCGCGGCCAAATCGCGCATATCCGATTCATCCAGGGTGAAGCTGAAGAGATCGGCATTTGCCCGCCAGCGCTCGCGTTGGGACGACGACGGAATCACCACAATGCCCTGCTGGACACACCAACGCAGCACAATCTGCCCCGCACTTACCCCGTGTTTGGCAGCCAGGCGCGCCACCACAATCTGATCTAGCAGCTTTTCCGGACCGCCCAGTGGGCGCCAGGCCTGAGTAACAATGCCGTGGTGCTCGTGGAAGGCACGCAGATCGGTGCGCGGGAGAGCAACCGAGAGCTGGATCTGGTTGAGTACCGGCCACACTCCGGTGGCCTCATGCAGGTGGGTGAGATGTTCCGGCAAGAAATTAGAGACCCCCACGTGGCGCACCAGGCCCTCCGCTTGTGCCGCGAGCATTTCCTCCCAGGTTTCCACGTACAGGCCGCGGGAAGGATTGGGCCAGTGGATGAGGAGGGCATCAAGGTAATCGGTATCGAGGCGGCGCAACGAATCTTCGATGCTGCGCCGGGTATAGCGTTTCCCCTGTTCCCCGCCGGCCACTTTGGAGGTGATGAACACCTGCGCGCGGGGCACCCCGGAGCGTTTCACGGCTTCTCCCACGGCTGTTTCATTGGCGTACTGCTGGGCGGTATCAACGAGGCGGTAGCCATCAGCAATGATCTGGCCCAGGGTGGTGGCAAGCTCGTTGCCTTTGGCTAGTAGGGAGCCGATCCCAACGAGGGGAATCTGCCCGCCATCGGCAAGGGGAACGGTGGGAATATCGCATGTGGTCATGACCCTCAGCCTATCAATGTGACCGATGTCATGTCTATTTGAGTTTTTCCTATGGGCTCAGGGCTTGCGGTGGGTGCGCGGTGAGGTGAAAACGGTAAAAAAGTACTCAATTTTCGGTTATGTCGCAGGCCCTTGTTACCCTGGAAAACGGATGGCAGGGCTGAAAAGTGCCACTGCCGTGCTTGGAAAAGCCGGGGATGTGCGCCCGTCGCGCTGCCCCGGAAGGACGCACGCGCGCGCCTAGAGAAAGGAGGGAACGGCCGCGATAGCGGGGTCAGACGGTCCCGTTTTTCGAGAAGGAGTACCACGTGACTGACCTACCCCATAAGGGCAACCAGACTGACACCACCCACACTGCCCAGCCCGGGCCCGAGGCAAGCTCGGATACCACCACCGTTGACCTACCCACCCACGCGCAGATAGCCGCGCAGGTCCCCGAAAACGTCGAAAATCCAAAAAAGTATATTAAAGAACACAAAGAAGCCCTGCGCCGCGACCGGCGTGCCCGTGCTATGCACTCTTTTATGGGCCAACCGAAGGGCCTGTATTCCCTCTTTGGCCTGGAACTCTGGGAGCGTTTCTCCTATCTGGGCTTCCAAGCCATCCTGGTGTTGTACTTCACCGACGCCATCGCCAATGGCGGGCTCGGTTACGCGGAGGACGTGGGATCCTCCATCGTGGCCGCCTACGGAGCTCTTGTTTACTTGCTTTCCATCGTGGGTGCCTGGATTGCAGATCGAATTTCCGGCACCTACCGGGCGGTACTCTGGGGCGGCATTGTTATTGCCACGGGCCATATTGCTATGGGTATCCCCACCGAATTCTTCACCTGGGTGGGCTTGGGCCTCATCGTGGTGGGAACCGGGCTCCTCAAACCGAATGTCTCCACCATGGTGGGTGAACTCTACGCACCCGGGGATAGCCGCCGCGATGCTGGTTTCTCCATCTACTACGCCGGTATTAATATCGGGGCGTTCCTCGGGCCGCTGGTGGCCGGATTCCTCGGCCAGCGGGTGCATTGGCACGCTGGCTTCGCCTCCGCTGCCGTGGGAATGATCCTCGGCCTCATCGCCTACGTGGCAACCGGGAAAAACCTATCCGGGCGCGCCAAAGCACATCGCATTCGCGCCAGTTTCGTGGCGGACCGTTCCTTCTGGATGCTCGTGGGGCTCGTCGGGGGAGTAGTCGCGGTGGCCACGCTTTTCGCCGTACTCTCCTCAGCCACACTCAGCGACGTCGTCAACGGTATTTCTGTTATCACCTGGATCGTGCCGGTGTTCTTCTTCCTGTGGATGTACCGTTCTCCGAAAGTCAGCCGGGTAGAACGGCGTAATCTTATCCCCTATGCGCTGTTGCTCATCGCCCTGATTCTCTACAATCTGCTCTATTTCCAAACCGGTAATACCCTCAACCTCGTGGCCCTCAACGCCACCGATAACACCATCGGTTCCCTGAGCTACCCCTCCTCCTATTACATTTCCCTCACCGCCATCGTGGAAATCATCATGGGGCCGGTGCTCGCCTGGATCTGGCTCAAGTTAGGTAAGCGTCAACCGCACGTGGCCGCGAAAGTGGGGCTGGGCGCGGTGCTGGGCGGTATTGCCTTCGTCATCGTGGCGCTGGCGGGCATCCTCACCCCGCGCGGGGCTCTCCTCATGCCGCTGTGGCTGGTGGGATGCTATATCTTCCTCGGCCTGGGGGACCTGGTGTTGCAAACCTCGGGGATGTCCGCCACCACCAAACTCGCCCCGCGGGCTTTCGCCTCCCAAACCATGGCCCTCTGGTTCGCCGCCATGGCCTGCGCCCAGGGTATTCAGGCTCAGGTAGTGAAATTCTTCGATTACGAGAACATGGCTGCCTCCATACCCACCTACTTCGGAGTGCAGGGAGCGGTGGTTATTGGTTACGGTGTGCTGCTCATGGCGCTTACCCCGTGGATGCGCTCCCGTATGAAAGTCGTCGCGTAAAGCTGGCGGCGCCGTCGTTCCTCAACGCGCCCCACGAAAACCGCAACACACGCACAGACGCAACACAGCAGAGACGGATAGGAAGGAGAAAAATGGAATACATCACAGATTTTCCCTACGAGACCGAGATTCACGAGGGGTGGATTCCGCTCTCGGACGGTACTCGGCTATGGATGAAAGCCTGGATGCCACGCACGGAAGAAAAAGTGCCGGCCATCCTGGAATATCTGCCCTACCGCAGCGGCGACTGGACCGCGCCGCGCGATCACGAACGCCACCCGTATTACGCCGGGCACGGTTATGCCTCCATCCGGGTCGATATCCGCGGGCACGGCAATTCCGAGGGAATCCCGGGCGATGAATACGATGCGCAGGAACACAAAGACGGCCTGGAAGTGATCGAGTGGATTGCCGCGCAGGAGTGGTGCACGGGCAGCGTGGGCATGTTCGGGATTTCCTGGGGTGGCTTCAATTCGCTTCAGCTGGCCTCCTACCAGCCGGAAGCTCTCAAGGCGATTGTGACTACCTGTTCCACCGATGACCGCTACGACAATGACGTGCACTATTTCGGCGGCTCAATGCTCGCGGTGGATATGCACGCCTGGGGCGCCACTATGCTCGCTTTCGAATCGCGGCCACCGGATCCGCGCGCCGTGGGGGAGAACTGGAAGGCCATGTGGTTGGAGCGCCTCAATAACATGGAACCGTACGTGGATACCTGGATGAGTCACCAGACCCGCGATGCCTACTGGAAACACGGCTCGGTATGCGAGGACTATTCGAAACTCGATGCGGCGGTGCTCGCGGTGGGCGGCTGGTTCGACCCGTACCGCGATACCGTGCTGCGCCTGGTGGAGAATCTCTCCGCGCTGGGGAAGAACGTGCGCGGGCTGCTCGGGCCGTGGAGTCACCAGTACCCGGACCGCGATCTGCGCCCGGGCCCGCACATCGATTTCCTCGGGGAGACGCTGCGCTGGTGGGATAAGTGGCTCAAAGGCGTGGATAACGGCGCGATGGATGAGCCGCTGCTACGCACCTGGATCAGCGATCCCATGCGCCCGGCCTCCGTTTATGAAGAGATCGCGGGCCGGTGGGTGGCCGAACGGGCCTGGCCCTCCCCGGATATTGAGCCGCTTCGTTTTGAATTGGGACAGTCAAGCGTCTCGCCGGGTGCGGTGCGCGGTGGCACGATTCTCGTGAAGTCGCCGCAAGACATCGGCTCGGATGCCGGGCGGTACTTCCCGTACGGGAACGACGCCGATTTGCCGGTCGATCAGCGCAGCGACGATGGCCGCGCGGTGACCTGTGATTTTTACCTGGGAGAATCGGTCGAGATCCTCGGTAATGCCAGGGTGAGGCTGCGGCTGCGCAACGGCGGGGAACGCGGGCACGTTTATGTGCGCTTGGAAGATGTGGCTCCCGATGGTGCTTCTACCCTCGTCACCCGCGGGAATCTTAACCTGAGTGCCCGCGAGGGGCGTGACCGTATCGTGGAGATGCCCGCAGGAGAGTGGGTGGACGTGGAAATTCCACTCACTGGCATTGGCTATCATTTTGCGGCCGGGCACGCACTGCGGGTGGCGCTTTCCAGTGCCTACTGGCCGTGGATTTGGCCGGCCCGGGAAAACGCCGGAGTGGACGTGGATCTGGGGGCCTCGGCGTTGGTAGTACCTGCCCGCCCGATTCGCCCCGGGGGAGAACGTGACGCTTGTGATGATGCGGTGAGCTTCGCCGGGCCCGTCCAGCCCATTGGTTTGGACGTGAAATACCCGGAAGCGGGAGCAGCCGGAGCCCGCCGCCCCGAACGGCTGATTGCCCGCGATGTGACGAAGAAAGAGACATTCATCCAGGTGGATCCCGCCTACGGGGGCACCCGGGTATACCCGGACGGCCTCCACTACGACGAAGATTCCGTGGAACGCTACTGGATTTCCTGGGATGATCCACTTTCGGCACGCACCGAAGCCGAATGGAAAATTGGGCTGGCCCGCCCGGATATCGGTTGGGAGGTTCGCGTGGAAGCCGATACCCGGATCCGCTGCGATACCGAGAACTTCTACGTGCAATCGGTGGTCACCGCTTTCGATCACGAGGAAGAAATCTTCCACAAAGAGTGGACGAGCACCGTAGAGCGTACAGCCTCCTAAGGTAGGGTGAGTCCATGACGTATACAGTGGCGGATATCACCGCGGTCATGGACGAATTATTCCCACCCGCGTGCGCGGAAAGCTGGGATCGGGTCGGCCTGGTGGCCGGCCTGCCCAGCGATGAGGTGCGCAGCGTCGGTTTCGCCGTCGACCCGTGTGAAGCAACCGTGCAAGAAGCCTGCGAACGCGGCGCTGACCTCCTCATCACCCACCACCCACTCTTTTTGCGTGGAACTTCCACCGTGGCGGGAACTTTCGCCAAGGGCAGGTGGGTGACACAGTTGGTGCGCGGGCGGGTCGCGCTTTTCAGTGCCCACACCAATGCGGATGTGGTGGCCTCCACCGTCGCGCTCGCGCGGCTTCTGGATGTGAAGATCGACAGGCCGCTGGATCCTGAATCTGGAATCGGCGGGGTGGGGAGCATTGTGCCCGTGTCCTTCGGGAAACTGGTGGAGCGGGTAGCTCAGGTGCTGCCGTCTACCCCGGCCGGGGTGCTCGGGGCGGGTGATCCCGAGCGGGAAGTGCGGCGCCTGGCTATCTGCTCCGGGTCGGGCGATTCACTATTGGCAGCCGCGAAAGCCGCGGGCGCCGATGCTTATCTCACCGCGGATTTACGCCACCACCCAGCCACCGATCACATCTGGGACGATGGCTGCGCGCTCATTTGCGCCACTCACTGGGCCAGTGAATGGCCGGTGCTCGGTGAGATGGAGGAGCGCCTGCGTGAACATTTCCCGCAGCTGGATACGTATATCTCCGCGATTCCTACGGATGCGTGGAATATCGCGGTGCGTGGTTGAGTGCGTGGTTGAGTGCGTGGCGCAGGTACGGTGCGTGGCGCAGGTACGCTGCACGGGGCGGGCTCTCCCACATAGAATAGGGGAGGCGCGCCGCGCGCCTTTCGTGCGAGTCGAAGGAGATCCACCCGATGAAAGCACCCCGTGCCGATCAACTTATCCTGCTTCAAGTTGCCGATTTGGATGCGCAGCTCAACCGTCTCGAGCGGGAGAATACTCAGCATCCGCTGCGAGCATCCCTAGGCAAACTTCTCAACGCGATTGCCGCGCGTGGGCGGGAAAAATCCACGGCAGAAATTCAGCTGGAACGGGCGCGGGCAGACCTGGCAAGTGTAGAGAAAGCCAGCGCAGATTTAGCGCGGCAGGTCGCGGATAAAGAAGAAAAATATAATGCCGGGACCGGGCTGACATCCCGTGACCTGCTCGTTCTGGAAGACGAAATGGCAGCTTTGCGGGCTACCCTCGAAGAAATTTCGGATAAAGAATTCACCGCGCTCGAAGCGGTGGAAGGCGGCGAGGAGCGGGTGCGGGAACTGGGCGCAGCTATCGATTCACTCCAAGAAAAAGTATTGGCCCAGCGCTCCGAATTAGAAGACGTGGTTGCAGAACTGACCGCCTCCCAAGAAAAAATCCGGGCTCAGCGTGAGGAACTCTATGCGCCGCTGGCGGCATCGCTCAAAAAAGTGTACGAACACTCGGTTGCGACCGGTGGGTACGCGATCATGACCATGACTCCCAACGGTGCTACCGGCGCCGGAATCACACTCTCCCCGGTGGAAGTGGCACAAATCAAAGCAACTCCGGACGATGATATTTATCTTTCGGAGGATTACGACTGCATTATTGTCCCGGTGGATTACGACGAAGCCTAGGTGGGTTTCCGGCTGCATTGGGGCGTGGAAGGCGCGAGGCTTCGGGAATCACATATGCCCCAATACTCATAAGATTCCGAAAAATCTCAGGTTTCCCGCCCGTGGGACTCTTCTTTTTCACTCCTGTACTTCCCATGTACAACATATGTAGTACAGCTCGGAAAAACAGCACGTCCCCGCCAGCGCATCGCTAGGCGGGGACGTGTCTAAGTGCGCATTCCGGACCACGAGAGCCACAGAGTGCGCGTAAGGAACACGAAATAAGATTAAAATCGTGCTTTTACGCGCACTCCATATTGGAGGCCGGCAGGAGAGCTCCCGCCGGCGTTATGCTCCTGGCTGCCCGCGCTGGTTAGGACGGCGGCTGATAGGAATACGAAGCCATGCGGCTTTTAGCGCGCGGCGCGCTTGCGGGAGGCATACGCCACCGCGCCCGTTCCGGCCAGCATCATCAGCAGGGCCGAGCTGGCCACACCGGTGTTTTCCGCGCCCGTGCTAGGCAATTGTGTAGCAGGCGCAGCGTGCTTAGCAACTGATTTTTGGCCGCGGGCTACCGGAGCGGAAGGATCGGCGTGCTTGCCGCCCGCTACCGGTGCTTCCGGTGCCGGCATCTGCGGTGCCGGTGCGCTCGGATCCGCAGTCCCGTTGCCGGGTTGCTCGGGCTTAGCCGGTTGCTCGGGCTTAGCCGGTTGCTCGGGCTTAGCCGGTTGCTCGGGCTTAGCCGGTTGCTCAGCCGCGCACTTCTCCAGGAAAGTACGCAGGGCCGCGATGCGGGCATCGACCGCTGCAAGTTCATCCGTAAGCTGCTTCGCCGCGGTATCTGCCGCAGCGACCTTCTTCGTCGCTTCCTCGAGGACGGCGCTAGCAGCCGTATCTTGTTCGCGAGCCGCCGCGGCCTCAGCCTCCGGCTGGGTAGCCGCCGCTGCCAGCTTGTTGTACTCGGCTTGCAAGTCGTCCAGCTTCGCCGCGGCCGTTTCCAAATCCGCAACCTTCTGGCGTGCAGCATCACGCGCACCCTCGGCGGCCGTCAGCGCGGTGGAACTCTTGTCCTCCGCAGCCTTGGCCTTCTCAAGCCCCTGATCAGCAGCATCCTTCGCGGTTTGAGCCTCAGCGAGCACCTCTGCCGCTTGGGTATGCGCCTGCTGGGCTTCTTCGCGCTTCGCCTTGAGTTCATTCCACTTCGGTACGAACTCATTCGTAATCTTCGTGGAGAGGTCTTCTAGATCCTTAGCCGCCTGCGTGGCCTTTTCCTGCGCGGCGGCGCTTTCCTGCTGGGCCGTAGCCAGTGCCTCATCCACCGGGCGGGTAGCTGCTTCCGCGGCTGCCTTCGCGGCAGCGAGGGTAGCCTTCGTGGTTTCTACCTGCTGCTGGGCCGCGGTGAGCGCCGCGTCTTTCTCGGCAAGGGCAGCGCGTTTCGCCTTCTCTGTTTCAACCGCAGCTCCCAGCTTCGCCGCGCTTTCCTGCGCGGCCTGCTGATTCGCCGCGTGGGTGGTCTCCAGACCAGTCTTCTCGGTCTGTGCCGCATCGCGCTCTGCTTGCTTCGCCGGAATTTGGGTGTCCAGCTGTTCCTTTTCCGCGGTCTTGTTGGTATAGGCCTCATTCGCCTGCGTAAAAGCCGCCTTCTTCGGTGCGGTTTCTGCCTTCTTTGCTTCCCATTCCTGCCGGAACTGCTCCACGTCTTGGGGGGGTGAAATTCTTCTTATCCCCGGCCGCAGCCTCGTACATTTCTTTTGCCTCATCCTCGGCCGCCTGGGCTTCGTTGTAGGCAGTTTCGGCTTCATTCTTCGCTTGTTCCAGCCCGGGTAGTGCAGCCTGCACCTCGGCCTGGCGGTTCTTGAGTTCGGTAAGCGCAGTCTCAAGATCGCCGAGCTTCTGCGTAGCCTGCGCCAGCTTAGCCTCGGAATCCTTGACCGTGGCTTGAGCTGCTTCGTCCTCACCACGCTTAAGCGTCACATCGTTAGCGGCCGTTGTGGCCGCCTGCTGGGCCTCATCCTTCGCGGTCTGAGCTGGCGCAACCGCCTTGGTAGCGTCGCTGTGCGCCCGCTGTGCCGCGGCAACCTTTTCGGCTTCTCGTGCAACCACCTCGGAACGTGCGTCCTGCGCCGCGCGTTCCTTCGCCTGTGCCGCGGTGAGATCCTGATCGGCCTGATTCTTCTTCCCGGTCACCTCACGCAGCTGCGCGGCAAGTTTCTCACGTTCAGTATTGCCCGCAGCCTCGGCTGCCTGCGCAGCCTCCAGCTTCGCGCGGGCATCTTTCTCCGCCTGCGTTTTCGTGGCGAGATCCGCATTCTTCTCGTCAAGAACACGTTGCGCTTCCGCTGCCGCTGCGGCGTCTTTCTCTTTTTGGGCCGACGTCGCAGCTACCTGGCTTTCCGCCTCTTCGAGTGCGGTGCGTGCCGCGGGAATCGCATCTTTCGCGGTCTGACCTTCCGTCTGGAAAGCATCCAGGGCCGCCTTGGCCGTATCGCGTGCCTGCACGGCATCCTGGGCTGCCTTATCCGCGGCGGTTAGTTTCGCAGCAGCTGCATCTTTCGCGGCTTGAGCCGTCGCCGCGGCCTCCTGGGCGGCTGCGAGATCTTGCTGTGCAGTTTCCGCTTTCTTGAGCAGCGCGTCCCGTTCGGAATTCGCCTCGGCGACCGCGGTCGTTGCTTTCGTGGAATCTGTGCAGGACGTAAAAGAAGCGCCCGGAGCGGGGGAGTTGGCGGTTGGTTGTGCCTGGGCGGCCACGGTACCCGCCATTGCGAGGGCGAGCGTGGTCACAGTGAGGGTACTGGCGATTCGGGAGATGCGCTGCGTCATGGGAATCCTTCGCGAAAGACATTGCAGTACTATCCTGAGTGGCTAATCTGCAACTTTTGAGCGTTGATAAAACAGCTAAAGTCTACGAGCCAAGCCGTATATTCGTATATGACCTTTGGTTAAATGTGGTGAGCGTCTACGGTGGGGTATATGTGCAGCTCGTGGCAGGTGTGGCGGCCTGAGTTGGTGCGCGGGAGCCGACCCTCACGCAAAGTCAGCTCCCGCGACCGTTACCTACTAACAGAGAAAACGTGCGAAACGTCGCTGTTTTGCCTGTTGTTCGAATTCTAAGCACGTTTAATATTTATGAGCAACCGCTCCTTAAATGCTTAATGATTGCAGTTGCTGCGGCGAGGGTGGCTTGCCTTACTTTCCGGCCTTTCCCGCTTTCCCTTGTGAGCAAGGTAACAAAGAGGTACTATTACCTGCGGTAATCGATGGGGCGTATACATTCAGAAATGGCATTGTTATATCTCGTTGAACCCGCAGCTGAATCCGCGGGTCTTATCGTGTACCTGCCGGGCTGGTAGCATAAACAGGTCATGTTGGCTGGGCGGCCGCGCGGCGCGCAAGGCGTCTCGAGGAACGTCCGGGCTCCGTAGAGGACGGTGGTGGGTAACACCCACCCGGGGTGACCCGCGGGAAAGCGCAACAGAAAGTAAACCGCCGCAAGGTAAGGGTGAAAGGGTGGTGTAAGAGACCACCGCGTGTCGGGTGACCGGCATGGCACGGCAAGCCCCACCGGGAGCAAGATCAGACAGTGCCCCGTCAGGCTCCTCGTCTAGGGCACGGGTGGATTGCTAGAGTGCGTCAGTAATGGCGCACGTAGATGGATGGTCGCCGCCGCGCAAGCGGTACAGAACCCGGCGTATAGGCCAAGATGACAGCGGGGGCGGATTCTCGGATCCGCCCCCACCGTGTATATCTGCCCGGCCGGGTATATCCGCCTAGAGCCGTAGCCCGAGGTTGGGATCGGAGGGCAGTGTCAAGATCTCCGGTCCGCTTTCCCGCACCACGATGGTGTGTTCGAATTGGGCGGTGCGTCCACGGTCCTTGGTCACGACCGTCCAGTCATCATCCCAGATCTCATAGTCGATAGTTCCCAGCGTCACCATGGGCTCAACCGTGAAGACCATATTCTCTTCGATGGTTTCCCCGTGTAGAGGTGCGGCGTCGTAATGCGGAATAATGAGGCCGGAATGGAAAGCCTCTCCTACGCCGTGTCCGGTGAAATCACGGACGTCCCCGTAATCGAAACGCTTGGTATACGACTCAATCACTCGGCCGATCACGTTGATCTGGCGCCCCGGGCGCGCCGTCTTAATCCCGCGTAGGGTAGCGGTGGCGGTGCGTTCAATGAGAAGGCGGGATTCTTCGTCGATTTCGCCCACGCCGAAGGTGGCATTGGTATCTCCGTGCACGCCGTCCTTGTAGGCAGTCACGTCCAGGTTGATAATGTCTCCCTCGTGTAGCACCTGGTCATCAGGGATGCCGTGGCAGATAACTTCGTTGACGGAGGTGCAGATCGACTTGGGGAAACCCATATAGCCCAGGCACGAGGGGTAGGCGCCGTTATCGATCATGTACTCGTGCGCGATGCGGTCGAGTTCATCGGTGCTTACACCCGGGCGGATGGCTTTGGCTGCCTCGTACATAGCATCCGCGGCAATGGTTCCCGCCACCCGAATTCGCTCAATTGTTTCCTCAGTTTTTACATCCGAGGCGGTGATGACTTCCGGCCCGTCATGGAACATGTATTCGGGACGTTCAATATAGGCCGGAACTTTACGGCGCGGCGAAATCTTTCCGGGTCGCGCCGTACCGAGCGGCGCACGTGCTGCAAGACTCATAGCCACCATTGTAGTGGCTTAGAAACTGTGCTCCTTATCCGGGAATTCACGGCTCTTAACGGCCGTACGGAAGGCCGTGACCGCGTTGCTGAGCGCCGCACCCACCTCGCCGAAACGCTTGGCGTAAGAGGGCTGCCACTCAGTCATCCCGGCCATATCCGGCCACACCAGCAGTTGCCCGGAAGTGCGATACCCAGCCCCGATCCCGAGGGTGGGGACCGAGAGAATTTCGGTAATTTTCGCCCCGAGTTTCCCGGGTACCATTTCGACGACGACAGCAATAGCTCCCGCCTTCTCTAGCGAAACCGCGTCATCAATAATGGCCTCGCTTTCTTCTTCATCCCGGCCCTGTACTCGCGGGCCCCCCAAAGCGGCGTCGGCGTGGGGACGGTAGCCGACGTGGGCCACCACGTTAATTCCAGCCTGAGTGAGGGCCTCAACGGTGGGAGCGAAGGCTTCCCCGCCTTCCAGTTTCACCGCGTCCGCTCCGGCCCGCACCAATCGGATTGCGGTGCGAATAGCTTGCGCGGGGCCCTCTTCGTAGGTGCCCATCGGCATATCGGCAATAATAAAAGCCCGGGTGGTGCCCCGCATAACGGCACTGGTGGCGCGCTCAATATCTTCCAGGGTGACCTGGATGGTCGAGGAGAACCCCAGGGCGGTATTGCCAATGGAATCACCCACCACCAAAATATCAATCCCGGCCGCGTCCAAGATCCGCGCTGTTAGAGCGTCATAGCAGGTGAGTGCCGTGAGCGCCTCTCCGTTAGCGACCATCTCATTCAGGTGCTGTACCCGAATTCGTGCCGGTGAGAACTCCGTCATGATTACCTCCCGATATCTATGGCTTAGAGTACTAGGTCACGCGCGCCGGTGCATCATCGGGCACGGTACGCTAGGTGCGAGGAGGTGACTGTGGAACCCTTGCTTGAGCTGGTGTCCATGAACGCACTGGAATTTTGGTTGGCTTTAGGGATCGGGGTGACTGCCCTGGTCATTATGTGCCTGGCGCTTATTCCCAGTAGGGAATATGCCGATCTTCCGCGCGGGGTGTATCCGCGTGAACCTGCTGGGGTAACCGGCCATAATTACCGGCGGCGGCGTCGGCACACTCGCCCGCCGGTGCGCACCATCCCCCCGGATATGCCGGCCGCCCTCGGGGCTTTTATGCACCGCCACTACGCCGCGGATGACGCTGCCATCACCACCCTCCTCGACCTGGCCGCCCGCGGATTCCTCACCATTGACTTCTTCCGGGATCCGGCCCTGCGCGGCCAGATGATCACCATTTCGCTTACCGAGGCGGATGCCTCCACCCTCGAACCTTTTGAGATGCGGGTTCTGGCTGCCCTCGCCTCCCCGGAAAGTGCCGAATCGGCAGCGTTCCGTGAATCTGAGCCATTTGATGATCGCTCGTACCGTACCGCGATGGAAAATGCCGGACTGCCTGCCGCCTCCCGGCCGGTGCTACGCGTGCAGGGCTTTTCCACCCGTCTTGCCCTGGCCATCGCTCGCGATAGCAAAGCGGAAGTGGTATCGCGGCGGGGCTGGTACCATCACGGGCGCGAATTGGTGGGTTCGCTGGCGGCCGTACTCTTCTTCGGTGGCATCGCCCTGACGGGATTGGCCTTTATCGGGGCCCTGGCTTTCGAACTGTCCTGGTACTGGCTCATCGTGGGTGGCTGGCTGGTGTTCTGCGGATTCGTGGGGCTTCTCAATTTTTCTTCTCTCACCCCGAACGGGGTGGTGGCCAGCGACCAAGTGGAAGGTTTCCGGCGTTTCCTCACCGCTGCTCCCCGTTTCGCCGGGGTGAGCGCAGACGTCCTCGCTTCTTATGTGGGCTGGGCTTATGCCCTGGAATGCGCGGATGAATGGGTTCGTTCCCTCGAGCGCATTAACTCGCGGGATATGCGCGACGTCGGCGCAGCCCTCCCGTGGCTGCACTTTGCTGGAGAAGACATCACAAATTGGTACCAGTTGCGCGAGGCCCTGAGCGTTTTGGAAACTCGGTTCCGTTCCCACCCGCTCGCCCACGATCTCCCGCACGCACGCCGCCGCCACCTGCGGCGCTTCGTACGCGGATTACTACCCGCCTCCACTCGTACGAACAAATAACGGAATTCGGCCGCACAAACAACGGAAAGATGAAGCGCCATGGATGAGCAGCAAGAACACGTTCTTCGCACCATAACCGACCGGGATATCCGCTATGTGCGGTTGTGGTTCACCGATATCGTCGGCACCCTTAAATCCGTAGCTGTGGCTCCCGTGGAGCTCGATAACGCTTTTGCCGAGGGTATCGGTTTTGACGGCTCGGCAATCCAGGGGCTCACGCGCGTGTACGAATCGGATATGATTGCGCGCCCGGATGCTTCGACCTTTGCGGTCTTGCGTGGTATGGATGGGAGCGACGACGCCGCCTTCATGTTCTGCGATATCCTCACCCGCGAAGGTGAGCCGGCCCGCTCCGATCCCCGGGCTATCCTCCAGCGCACCCTGCGCCGCTGCGAGGATATGGGCTTCACTGCCTACGCCCACCCGGAAGTGGAGTTCTACCTCTTCCAGCCGGGAGCCAGCGATGATGAAGAACCCACCCCGATTGATTCGGCCTCTTATTTCGATTACGTCACTCGCTCGGTGGCCCATAACTTCCGGAGGGACGTGATCCTCTCCCTGGAAGACGTGGGGATAAGCGTGGAGTTTTCCCACCACGAAATTGGACCGGGTCAACAAGAAGTAGATCTGCGCTACGCCGACTGCCTGACGATGGCCGATAGCATTATGGCCGCCCGCGTCATTATCAAAGAAGTAGCCCTGCGCCACGGGGTGGAAGCATCCTTTATGCCCAAACCCCTGGCCCACTGGCCCGGCTCGGCCATGCACACCCATTTCTCGCTTTTCGAAGGCGAAACGAATGCCTTCCACGATCAACGCGGCCAGTTCGGGATGTCGGTGACGGCGCGGCGCTTCCTGGCCGGGCTCATGCGTCACGCTCGCGAAATCACCGCGGTGACCAACCAGCATGTTAATTCCTATAAGCGGCTGTGGGGCGGCGGGGAGGCTCCGCCCTACGTGTGCTGGGGACCGCGTAACCAATCGGCCCTCGTGCGGGTACCCGAATATAAACCCACCAAACCGCAATCCGCGCGTCTGGAATACCGCGCCCTGGACACGGCCGCCAATCCCTACCTGGCATTCGCGGCGGTGCTGGGCGCGGGCCTGGCTGGAATCGAAGGAAAATACGATCTTTCTGATCCGGCCGATACGGACGTTCTCCTCCTCACCGATATGGAACGCGCGGTGCTCGGTATCGAATCCCTGCCCGGGAGCCTGGACTCCGCACTCAAGCTTATGGAGAGCTCCGATCTGGTTGCCGAGATTCTGGGCGAAGATGCCTTCGATTACTTCCTGCGCGATAAACGCGCCGAATGGGCCGAATATCGCGCCCAGGTCACCCCGTTGGAACGCGCACGTTTCCGAGCGGATCGATAGGGCGGCGGGGAACGAGTATGCGTCGTCTCACCCTCGTCCAGCGGGCCCGGCGCTCCGGTTTCACGGCACCCGAACGTGCCGCCGCGGAGTTGGAGGCCGGAGCCTGGCAGCCCGAGGACTTCACGCACGTGGCGGACCCGGACCGGGCACTTGCGGCCTGCGCCCGGCTCGGCTTAAGCCGCCGGGAGGGGGTGGGTTGCGATGCCGTTGCCCGGCCGCGCCTCCTGGCTGTCCTCGGGCTTTCCACCGCATTGGCCGATCACCTTGCCCGCCACCCAGAAGCCGCGCGGGCGCTGTGCGGAAGCACGGAAGAAACAGAGGCACGCGCACTCCTGAGCGAGGCGGAGGAACGCGCAGCCATGCGCGCCGCCCTGGCACCGTGGCTCGCGGGCGCTGTGGAAGGTACCGGGACGGGTACTGCGGTCGGCGCCGGGCCGGAGTCCGGAACGGCGGCCGGGAACGATTCGCACGCGAACCGCAGTGATCTCCAGGATGCCATTGCCGCACTGCGAGCCCACTATTACACCCGCATCCTCACCCTCGCCGGCTGGGATCTCACCCTTCCCGATCCCCTTATCCGCCTGCCCGAGGTGGCCGCCACCCTCTCCAACCTGGCCTGCGCCACCCTGGAAGGTGCCCTTCAGCTCGCCCGCACCCGGGTACCCGATGCCCACGATATTGACTTCACGATCATCGCGCTCGGGAAAACCGGAGGCGGGGAACTCAATTACGCATCCGATGTGGACGTGGTTTACATTACTGAACCGCGCCCGGGGACCAGCGAAGCACGAGCGTTGGAGATCGGCACCGCACTGGCCACCACCCTCGCCGGGTATATCAGCGCCCCTGGCCCCGAAAGCGCCCTGTGGACCATTGACACCATGCTCCGCCCCGAAGGCGGAACCGGTTCCCTCGTCCGCACCCTCGCCTCCCACCTCGACTACTACACCAGCTGGGCGCAAAGCTGGGAATTCCAAGCCCTCCTCAAAGCCCGGGTAGCCGCAGGCAACCGCGAACTCGGCGAAAACTACTTGCGCGCCACCCGCCCGCTCGTATGGAACGCCGCCTCCCGAGAGAATTTCGTGACCGACGCCCGCGCCATGCGCACCCGTGTCGAATCCCATATCCCTACCGCACAACGCGAGCGCCACATCAAATTAGGGACGGGCGGCCTGCGCGACGTCGAATTCACCGTCCAGCTCCTCCAGCTCGTCCACGGGCGAGTAGATACCACCATCCGCTCGGCCACGACCACCACGGCGCTCGCGAGCCTGTCCGAAGGTGGATACATCTCACGCACGCACGCCGCACGCCTCGACCACCACTATCGGTGGCTACGCTGCCTGGAACACCGCGCCCAAATGGTGCGGTTGCGCCGAGCCGCCGTGCTACCCACCCGGGAAGATGACCTGCGTCGGCTGGCCCGCTCCCTTGCTCTGCCAGATGCCACCGCACTCCTCGACACCTTCGCGCGGGTGCGCCGGGAGGTGCGTGAACTCCACCAAGATATTTTCTATCGGCCCCTCCTACCTGCCGCCGCGCAGCTCTCCGCGGATGATATTTCCCTGGCGCCCGAGGCCGCCCACAGCCGTCTCGCCAGTATTGGATACCGTGACCCGGCTGGTGCCTTACGCCATATCCGCGCCTTGACCGAGGGAAATAGTCGGCGTGCAGCCATTGCCCGCCAGCTCCTCCCCGTGATGCTCGGGTGGTTTGCTGAAGGGCCCGAGCCGGATGCCGGCCTCCTCGCCTTCCGGGTGCTTTCAGAAAAAATGGGAGATACCTCCTGGTATATGCGCACCCTGCGCGACGGCGGGCCCGTCGCGCACCGCCTCGCCCTTATCCTGGCCCGCTCGCGTTTCCTCGCCCGCGATATTCCCGAGCTCCCCGAATCCATTGCATGGTTGGGCGACGACGCCGAACTGACCCCGCGCAGCGCGGATGCGCTGCGCGGGGAGTTAGACGCGCTCCTCGAGCGGCGCAGCCAGCCGGAGGAGATCGCCGGGGCGGGCCGGTGGTTACGCTGGCGAGAAGTGCTGCGCACCGCCATGGCCCAGGCTCTCGGGCTGCTCGGGCCCGATGACGTAGCAGGCGCGGTGAGTAACGCCGTGGAATGCGCGGTGGAAGCGGGGGTACGCGCCGCCAGGTGCGCCGTCGTCGCCGAAAAAAACGAGGCGGATAGCCATCCCGATATTTCTTTTGCGGTGATTGGGCTGGGGAGCCTGGGCGGGCGCGAATGCGGTTACACCTCGGATGCTGATGTGATGTTCGTCTGGGACGGCCCCGAGACGGCCGCGGGATACGCCGATGCGCTGGCTCGTGCCTTCATGCGCTTAGAACAGGAAACAGGCGGGGTACCGCCCTTAGCCGTGGATGCGGATATGCGCCCGGAAGGCCGGAGCGGGCCGCTGGCCCGGCGCCTGGATTCTTACGCGGAATACTACCGGACCTGGGCTGAACCCTGGGAATTCCAGGCCTTGCTGCGGGCCCGCGCGGTGGGCGGGGATCGGACGCTCGGGCAACGCTTCGTGGAGATGATCGCCCCGCTGCGCTACCCGGAACACTGGGATGAGGCTCGGCGTACCGCCATCAGACTCATGAAAATCAGGGTGGAAAAAGAACGAATCCCCGGGGGAGTAGCTCCGGCTTCCCATCTCAAACTCGGCCCGGGCGGAAGTGCGGATGTGGAGTGGACCGCGCAGCTCCTCCAACTTGAGCACGCCGCGGCCTGCCCGCAACTCCGGGTTACCGGAACGGGAGAGGCTCTGCGGGCGGCCGGCGCTGCCGGGCTCCTCACCGGGGCGCAGGAAAAGGCCCTGGTCGAAGGGTGGCAGACCGCCAGCGCCCTACGCCAGGCCGCTTTTGTGGCTACCGGCCGGACCGGGAGTGCCGCCCAGGTCATTCCGCGTGACCCGCGCGAGCGCGAACGCATGGCCGCGATCCTGGGCGCCGAGCACGCCGCGGATGTCCTCGACCGGCGCGCCCGGGCGGCACGCCACGCCCGCGCCGCCGTCGAATATGTTTTTTACGGGCGGAACTAGGCCACGCACCGCGGGTAGGCCCGTGGTGCGGGCAGAAAGCTCATCCACGTACTTCTTTAGAGCGTGTAGTACAGCTCGAATTCATAAGGGTGCGGGCGGGCGCGCAGCGGCGTGACTTCCGCATCCATCTTGTACTTAATCCAGGTGGCGATGAAGTCCTCCGTGAAGACATCCCCTTCGAGGAGGAAATCATGATCAGCTTCCAGTTCGGCTAAGGCCTCATCAAGGGAAGCCGGGATTGTCTCAATATCCGCGTATTCTTCCGGCGGTAGCTCGTAAATATCCTTATCAATGGGGGCCGGCGGCTCGATGCGGTTGCGGATGCCGTCCAGGCCCGCCATCAGCTCCGCGGAGAAAGCCAAATAGGGATTAGCGGTCGGATCGGGAACTCGGAATTCAATACGCTTGGAGGCCGGGGAATTCCCGCTCAGCGGAATCCGGATCGCAGCCGAACGATTACGCGCCGAATACACCAAATTAATCGGCGCTTCAAAACCGGGAACCAGGCGGCGGTACGAATTCACCGACGGGTTGGTGAAAGCCGCGAGCGCCTTCCCGTGCGCCAGTAGGCCGCCCACGTACCAGCGAGCTAGGTCCGAAAGCTGGCCGTAGCCACGCGGATCGTGGAAAAGTGGCTGGCCATCTTTCCACAGCGACATATGGCAGTGCATACCCGAACCGGCTGAATCAAAAAGCGGCTTGGGCATGAACGTGGCAGTTTTCCCGCACTCATCTGCAGCACGGCGAATCACGTACTTGAATTTCATGAGGTCGTCCGCCGCGGCACGCAAGGAATTGAAACGGTAGTTAATTTCTTGCTGGCCGCCCGCACCCACTTCGTGATGGGCACGTTCCACATCCAGACCCACCTGCGCCAGATACTGACACATAACGTCGCGTACGTCCTCATTAGCATCCACCGGGGCCACCGGGAAATAACCCTGCTGGTGAGGGATCTTGTATCCGGTATTCCCGCCCGGTTCCAGCCGGCTCGAATTCCACGAGCCCTCATTGGAATCAATCACGTACATGGAATGATTGACCCCGGTGTCATAGCGTACGTCGTCGAATAAATAGAACTCGGCTTCCGCACCCACCGAAATCGTGTCCGCAATTCCCGTGGAGCGCAGGTAGGCTTCGGCGCGTTCAGCAACATTGCGAGGATCACGCGCAAAGGGTTCATCCGTATAGGGATCCACCACATTGAAATTCATGACGAGGGTGGGCTCCGCGCGGAACGGATCCACAAAGGCGGTGGACACATCGGGGAGCAGCTTCATATCCGATTCGTGAATCGAGGTGAAACCGCGAATCGACGAGCCATCGAACATATAGCCCTCGCTCATTTTTTCCGCGGTTGCCTGGGTGGCGGGCACTGTGAAATGCTGCATCACGCCGGGCAGGTCACAGAAGCGAATATCGAGAAATTCAATCTCGTTTTCCGCGATAAACTCGGCAGCTTCGGCGACACTTGTGAACATGGTGGACTCCTCCCGGCGCGCGGCTCGGCTAGCGGTGCGGTTTACCCCATGTATTTTAGCGCGCCGTCCCCGGCTCAAAAAACATTCGGGCGTGACTCCGCCCGGGAAACTCACGTGGAATTCCCCGGGCGGATACTGACGAGGTACGACGACGGCGCGGCCCTACTGGCCGCGCAGGGCCCGCCGATTAGCGCGAATATTAGTGGGATCAATACCCTTGGGGATATTGAGCGCCTTATTTCCCAAAGCGTCGAGGCGCTGGGACAGGGCCGAAACTTCCTGGGCGGAAATTTCCTTCTTAAGCTTCTTAATGGCCCGCTCGAGCTTGGCGAGCGGAACCTGGCCTTCGCCATTCCCCATGAAGATAGCGTGCACCGGGGCATTCGGGGCTACGCGGCGAATAGCGCGACGCTCATCATCAATGAGCTTGCGGGTGCGTGATATGGGGCCTTCGGCAACCAGAACCACGCCGGGGCGCCCGATGAGACGGAAAACGAAATCTTGGTGGCGCGCGTTGAAACGCACCGGTTCGGTTTGCTTGACCCACGAGCCGCGCAGCGAATCGAGAATTGCAGACGTGGCGCCCGGCATACCATCCAGCTGCGCGTAGCTGGCCGAACGTACGGCCCGGGTGAGAAGCAGCATGGGGAGCAGGAGCATGAGGAGGATCCCGAAGACGGTCCACGCGATCCAGCTCTTGGTAAGGAAACCGAGGAGAATGCCGATTCCCAGTCCCGCGAGCCCGGCCAGGGCGAGCCACCAGCCCAGATGCTTGTAGGTACGCTTTGCGATGGTGAATGCGTCACGCAGAGTCTTGAAAAAGCCCGGCTTCTTCTTCGCGCCCTTGTTCTTATCCTGTGCCATCTGATTCCTTTTAAATCCTTCTCGATAGTCCCCGTCGATTCTAGACGATAGCGCCGGCTTTGTTGAGCACCGGGCCCAATCTCACGCCTTCGGGTCGGTCGAACGCCGTGTTCGGCGCGCGACTTGTGGATAATGACGCCGTGGAGGGCTTGCCTGTGGATGGTTCCTGGACGGGGTGGGCCGGCGGTGGTGAACTGTCCCTATGACAGGCACAGTGATGAATCGGCGTGGGGTAAGCGGGGCACGTGGCGTGGGAGGAGCTAGCGCCGGCCGGGTAGCTCTCCTGGTGCGCTTGTGTGTGCTCGGGATGGTGGCAGGTGTGCTGGCAGGAATGACGCTGGGTGCGCTGGTGCTTGCGGTGAAAAAGGCACCCGGGGGCCCGGTACGTGGAGAAGACCCGGGGTGCGGTGAGGGTCCGGTGCCTGGCGCTGGCGCGGGTACTACTGAGCCGGGGCCGGATGCTCTGGCGGTGGCCCGGCAGCTCGTGGCGGCCCGTGATGCCGTGCTAAGCGCGGGTGATACAGCCGCGCTGAGTGCCTTGAGTGTGCCGGAAGGTGAAGCAGCCGCAGCCGATGCGACATTGGGTAGCGTGCTGGATAGCACTCCGGTTGCGCAGGTAGAAACCGAGGTGCGGGAAGCTTCCTGGGTGGGGGAGGATCTTCTCGAGGTTGTCACGGTGCAGCGCCGCCTCGTTCTATCTGGCGGGCAAACTATGGGGCCGCAGCCGGAGCGGTGTGCGCGGTGGCAGCTGAGTCCGCAGCCGTGGCGGATTGTGGCGGTTCGCCCGTGTTCGTGAACGGTTCGCCCGTGTTCGTGAACGGTTCACCCGTGTTCGTAAGATAAAACGCCCCCATGTATAGGCTTAGTAACAACGGGCTTGCGGTAGCGATACCGTGCCGGGTTAGCCATATACAGGGCCAGCGCGTTGTGGGCTGTTAGGGACGCAGAATCTACGTCACGGATATAGAACCGCAGAAAAACTGTTACCCACGTACATGTATTCTCTTAGCTGGCCCTACCGTGATCACTCGCTCGGCATGGGCAAGCATGGACGACGTGAGGTGATGCCCATAAATAGCAACGCCACGACGTGGGCCCTACAGGATGCGCCCTCCCGGCAGGAGGCCCCACAAAAAGCAACTTCACGACAGCGGGCCCCACGAAAAGCAACTTCACGACATCAAAACAATTTGTTAATGTAGTTGCCGTTGCGCTTTGATGTCGGGCGGACACGGTTACCTTCCCACGAGAGTCTCAAGGGCCTCACAAGCTTCAATAGTCACACCAGTACCTGGGAAGGGGGTATCTGTTTTCAGAGCTGTACTGCGCTTGTCGTACATGCGAAGTACATCCCGGAAAAACACACCTTCCTCACCGGCGCGGACGGCGGGGTGGCTTGCCGACACCACCGAGACCGCCTGCGACACCTTCCTCACCGGCGCGGACGGCGGGGTAAGGCAACGGCCGATGCGGGGTCCGGGATCGGCGTTTTTACGCGATGATAAATCGCGATGATACAGCGCGGTGGTCCGGTGCAGTGCTCCAGATCCGCGGGTCAGCCAGGCAGCCCGGCTAGGCACAGTGCGAGTGCGGGACATCGCCTCCCACAGGATGCGCGTAAGAGACACGAACCCCCCGAAACGGTGCTCTCCCTCGCACTTTGTTCCCGGGCACGGTTCATGCAGTTTCGGCTGTCTATTAACCCGAAAACTCCCCGGTATCCGGATTGCCATGAGCAATATCGGAACCGGGGAGCATCGTTATGTGCCAGATTACGTGCGTGGCTGAGGCTGTGTTATTGGGTTAGTTAGCTACTTAGGTGCTGAGTAACCCAATAACCGAGTTCCTTAGAACGCACCTTCAAAATCGGCTTCTTCCAGGCGGGCCTTGAATTCCTTGAGGAAACGGCCGGCATCTGCGCCGTCGACCAAACGGTGATCGTAGGTGATCGCCGGGTAGAGGTAGGAACGAATACCGATGGATTCGTTGCCGTCCGCATCCTTGACGATACCCGGTTCGCGCATAATCGCACCGATACCCAGAATAGCTACCTCGGGCTGGTTGATGACCGGGGTGTCAAACATGACACCGTTAGAGCCGGTATTCGTAATGGTGAAGGTACCGCCGGTGAGGTCATCGACAGCTGCTTCGCCATTGCGTACCTTGGCCGCACCGGTGTTGATTGCCCGGGCCAGGCCCGCGATATTGAGATCGCCGGCGTTCTTGATCACCGGGACGAATAGGCCCTTGGGGGTATCCACCGCGATGCCGATGTTCTCGTAATCGAAGTACTCCACCTCATTGTCCTTGATGGTGGCGTTGAGCTTCGGATGGTTCTTCAGGGTATCGATAGCGGCCTTGACGAAGAAGGGCAGGTAGGTCAGCTTGGTTCCTTCACGTTCAGCGAAAGCAGCCTTATTGGCTTCGCGGAGCTTGACGATCTTCGTGACATCCACCTTGATAACGGTGGTCAGCTGCGCCGAAATCTGGAGGGATTCCACCATACGCTTGGCGATGGTTTGGCGCAGGCGTGTCATCTTCGCGGTAGTACCGCGTAGCTGAGCTGCCTCAGCCGAAGGTGCACTCGGTACGGCTTTCTTGGTCGGGGCGGGTGCCGGAGCCGGAGCCGGGGCCGGCTGAGAAGCAGCGGCTTGGGCGCGCGCGGCTTCTTCTGCAGCCTTCTTCGCGGCAGCGGCTGCCTCTTCCACATCCTGGCGGCGGATACGCCCACCCACACCGGAGCCCTTGACCGCGGAGAGATCCACATCCAAGTCCTTGGCGAGCTTGCGCACAATTGGAGTGATGTAGGCATCCGGTTCGGAGAACCCGGTACCTGCATCAGCCACATCCAGGTCAGGCGTGTGTGCCTGGTTTTCCTGCTGGGCCGGGGTGCCGTGCTGCGGGGTCCCGGAAGCCGGTTCCTGGACCGCCGCCACACTGGCCGGTGCTTCAGCCGGGGCCGCTCCGGCGGCGGGAGCCGCGGGAGCGGGCGCGGCTGCGCCGTCGCCGATATAAGCGATGACGGTGCCCACCGCAACCGTTTCGTCTTCCTGGACCACGATCTTCTGGATGGTGCCAGCGGCCGGGGCAGGAACTTCCGAATCAACCTTATCCGTGGAGACTTCCACGATGGGCTGGTCGGCTTCGACTTCGTCACCTTCGGCCACCAGCCACGAGGTGACGGTTCCTTCACTGACCGATTCGCCCAGGGCCGGCATCTTCACTTCCACACCGGTGGCAGCCGAGCTGCCTTGCTGCGGAGCCGGTGCGGCAGGTGCAGCGTCAGCGGCCGGAGCCGGAGCCGGGGCCGCCGGGGCAGCAGCCGGGGCTGGAGCTTCCGCGTGGTTCGCGTTGCTGGCGGGAGCTGCCGGAGCAGCCAGACCGGAGCCATCACCGATATAGGCGAGGATCGCACCCACCTCAACCTCTTCGTCTTCCTGGACGAGGATCTGTTCGATAACACCTTCCGCGGGGGAGGGGACTTCCGAATCGACCTTATCCGTGGACACTTCCACAATCGGCTCATCGAGCGAAACAGTATCGCCCACCTGCTTGAGCCAGGCGGTCACGGTACCTGTGGTGACGGATTCGCCCAGGGCGGGCATCTTCAACGGTTCAGACATAGAGTTTTCTCCCTCGATTTAGTGGTTGTGGAGCGGCTTGCCCGCGAGGACCAGTGCCGCTTCGCCGATTGCTTCGTTCTGGGTGGGGTGGGCGTGGATAAGACCATCGAAGTCCTGAGCGTAAGCTTCCCAAGCCACCATGAGTTCACCTTCACCGATCTGTTCGGACATGCGTGCCCCGATAGCGTGGAAGCCCACAATGGGGCCGTCCTTGACCGCGACCAGCTTAACGAAACCTGCCGCGCCCAGCATCTGGGACTTGCCGTTACCGGTGAGGTTGAAGGTGGCGGTGGTGATATTTTCCTTGCCGTATTCTTCCTCAGCTTTATCCTGATTGAGGCCCACCGAGGCAATTTCCGGGGTGCAGAAGGTCACGCGCGGAATCTTCGTTTCGTCAATCACCTTCGGGTTGAGCCCCGCGATATCTTCCGCAACGAAAATACCCTGGAGGAAACCGCGGTGTGCCAGCTGGAGACCGGGCACAATATCGCCTACCGCGTAGATTCCGTCAATGTTGGTACGCAGGCGCTCATCGGTGAGGACGAAACCGCGATCCATCTTCACCCCGACTTCCTCGTAGCCGAGGTTCGCGGTGGCCGGACCGCGCCCGATAGCGATGAGCAGGTAATCCGCTTCGAATTCCTTGCCGTCCTGGGTGAAAACCTTGACGGAATGATCGGTTTGTTCGAGGCGATCAAACATGGTTCCGGTGGCGAATTTAATACCGCGCTTGCGGAACTGGCGTTCCAGATTCTTGGAAACTTCCGGATCTTCATTGGGAACCAGGCGCGGCAGGCCCTCAATAATCTGGACTTCTGCCCCGTAGGAGCGCCACGCGGAAGCGAATTCCACCCCGATGACACCGCCACCCAGCACGATCACGGATCCGGGGGCTTCACCCAGTTCCAGCGCTTCGGTTGAGGTGAGTACACGGCCGGTGATTTCCTGGCCGATGGTCTTCGAGTAGGAACCGGAAGCAAGAACGACGTGCTTGCCACGGTAGTGCACGCCATCAACTTCGATGGTGTCCTTCGCAACGAGCTTGCCCCAGCCCTGCACAATTTCTACTCCGCGCGAGGAGACCAGGCCGGTCAGACCCTTGAACATCTTCTCGATGACGCCATTCTTGTAAGCCTGCAAGGTAGGCATATCAATGCCCTCAAAGGAGCCCTTCACACCGATGGAGGGGCCTTCACGCATTTCATCGGCAACATCAGCGGCGTGCAGCAGTGCTTTGGTGGGGATGCACCCGCGGTGCAAACAGGTACCGCCGAGCTTGTCAGCCTCAATGAGAGCAACGGTCAGGCCCAGCTGACCGGCACGAAGCGCGGCCGCGTAGCCGCCGCTGCCGCCACCGAGGATGACGACGTCGTACTCTTTCGTTTCTGCCACAGGATTTCCCTTCGCAATACAACATTTTGGAATGCGGTACAAGAGCCGCTATACCTATATTGTGCCATGCTGAGGTGTTATCTGGAACGCATCACGCTCCCAGCGAGGGTCGCTAAAATCACCGTATGGGTCTTTTTTCGCGTCGCTCCCGTTCCCGTGCCGCTCACAGCGGTGCTCGCCGTTCGACAACGGCGAAACACTTCGCCGATTTCATCGAGACCCGGGCGGGGGTGGAAGCTTATTTTGAGGTAGAAACTCCGCGTGAGCCGGCAGCTCTTCTCCTCGTTGCTCGCACCGGGGAGTGGACTCGCCGGCGGGTGCCCGATCTGGCTGCCGGAGCACAACTTGCCCGGGAACTGGGCATACCTTTCTACGAAATTAATCGCACCGGCTACCCCGAGTCGGTGCGCCGTTGGAATGCGGAGCACCGGCGCGCTTAAAGGTTTATGATGGTACGTCGTCTCCGCGGTCGTTCTCGTGAAGGAGACGCGAAACCGGTGCAGGATTCTGGGAGGAGCCAGGTGAATAGTGAAATGATTCGAGACGAGAGGCGCACTGCCGTGGGCTGGCCTCTCTTCCTCCTCATTGCGCTGAGCCTGGGGGCCGCTATTTTCGTGTGGCGAGCCATCGTCGCGGGCACCGAAGATTTTCAATTGGGCTATCCCTGGCGCATGGCCACCACCCTGGTGGCGGCGCTTATCTGGGTACTTGCCTGCGCTGGCTCTCTCCACAACGGGCGGCGGATGCGCTGGGTGGCCACCGCCTGCTGGAGCGCCAATATTGTGATGGCCGTGGTGGGTGTGGTGATCCCGGATCTTTTCCACCAGGTGAGTCCCTGGTATCAGGCCGGTGCCACCTATTATTACCTTCCCACCCTCGGGGCCATTGCCGGGCTGGCGTGGATTATGTGGTCGCGGCCAGCCAGCATCGCCCAGCGCAATCTTTAGATCTTGCCTTGCAATTGAGACCTTTCCTGCACCCGAGGTCTCATTTTTTAGTGGCGAGCCTAGCCTTTGGCGGCGCGCTTGGCTTCTTTCTTCGCTTCCCGCGCCTTCTTGAGATCCGCGGGAGTGCCGCCCTCAGGGTACTCACCGAATTTCACCATGGGGCGGGGCATACGCCAACGCCGCGGGGTGAAGCCGCGTGACATCATCTGCCCGACCAGACGATCCGGAGTTTTATCCTCCCCGAATTTGTATTCCACCAGGGTGCGGACCTGGCGGGCGCGCCACCATGCTTCCACGGCCATGAGCACCAGAACCGCGTAGCAGGTAATAACAAATACATTGAAGACCAGCGGATAGCGGGTGAGGGTGAAAACGCCCACGATCATAATGATGGCCAGGAAGAGCATGAGCGAGGAGAACTGGAAGCGCGAATCAAGAGCATCGCGCGCGAAAGCCCGCTGCACACCCGCGTGGGCGAGGGGCATATTCCGAATATCCCCCGTTTTCATCGCGGTTTGTTCGCGTTCCCAGCGCTCGGAGGAACGGGCGCGTTCCTCGGCCTTGCGGGCTTTCTTTTCCTCTCGCGTCATGGAGGATTTATCAGAAATAATCGGCCGCCGGCGGCGCGCTTCCACATCCTTACGCTTCGGGGTAGGTGCGCCCTTGCTCGGTGTATATCCCTTGGGGTGGGTGGGTGCGGGTGCTACCTGTTCTTGCGCCTGTTCTAGTGCCTCTTTCTTGCGGCCGAATGCCATCTCAACTCCTGCGTCGTCGCCAACTATGCCTTGAACGAGAATAGTCTAACCGTTCGCGCGCGACTGCCCTGTCCATTACCCGTGCACACTACCCGCAGCCGTTCACACAAAGTCGCCTGCGCACAGCCTGCGCCGTCGTTGTTGAGCACTCGCCCGCGCGGCCGCCGGCGCGAACCCGGTACCCTAGGACGTATGAGTAGTGATCTTGTTGCGCGCGTGGATGAGGCCCTGCCCGTCCATCGCGCTTTGCTTGAGGACCTTGTCCGTATCCCCTCCGTTTCTGCGGATGCATTTGACCAGGCCAAGGTGCGTGAATCTGCGGAGTTCGTGGCGCGTATGGCCCGCGAACGCGGCTTCGACGTCGATATTATTGAATTGGAAACACCCCAGGGTAAGGGCCGCCCGGCGATTCTCGCCCATAAGCACGTCGGCGATGATAAGCCCACCATTCTTCTCTACGCGCATCACGATGTGCAGCCGCAGGGAACCCTGGACGGCTGGGAATCCGATCCTTTCGAGCCGGTAGAAAAGAACGGGCGCCTCTACGGGCGCGGCACCGCGGATGATAAGGCGGGCGTGCTTGTCCATATGGCCGCGATCTCGGCTCTCGGCGATGACCTGGCCGTGAACGTCACCCTCTTTATCGAAGGTGAAGAAGAAATCGGTTCGCCTACCTTCCACGCGTTCCTGGAAACCTACCGGGATCGCCTGCAAGCCGATGCCATTGTGGTGGCCGATTCGGGTAACTGGAAGGTGGGGGTGCCCTCCCTGACCACCTCCTTGCGCGGTGTCGTGCGCTTGGGCGTGGAAGTGTCTACTCTCACCCACGGTGTGCATTCGGGGCAGTACGGCGGGCCCACCCTCGATGCGGTGACCGCCCTCGCGCGGATTATCGCAACCTTGCACGACGAGAACGGTGACGTTGCGGTTCCCGGTTTGGATGCCTGGGATGATGCCGACGTCGATTACGAAGAAGAGCACCTGCGCCGCGATGCTGCGATTCTGCCCGGCATGCAGCTCCTGGGCACCGGCTCTTTCAATTCGCGCATGTGGACGAAACCCTCCATCGCCGTGATCGGCATGGATGTCACCTCCACGGCGGAAGCCTCCAATACCGTGATTCCTTCCGCGCGGGCCTTCCTCTCCATGCGGGTGGCTCCCGGTCAAGATCCGCAGCGCGCTGGCGAACTGCTGGCCGAATACATCGAAGCGCAGGCGCCCTTCGGAGCTACCGTGGTCACTGAAGTTGCGGAAGCGGGTTCCGGTTTCAAGGCCGGGGAGGATACCCCCATTATGCATCTGGCTCGTGAAGCGCTCAGCGAAGCCTTCGGTCACGAATCGGTGGATATCGGAACGGGTGGATCTATCCCCTTCATTTCTGACCTCGCGGAAGTCTTCCCGGAGGCGGAGATTTTGGTGACCGGCGTGGAAGATCCGGACGCACGTGCTCACGCTCATAACGAATCCTTGCATCTGGGCGATTGGCGTAACGCTATTCTGGCGGAGGCGCTGCTCCTGGAGAAGCTGGGTGCGGGCGAAAGCCGCTAAGCGCGGGTAGGCGAAGGCCGCGGCGCCTTCGCGCGGCGCGAACGGAACGAAGAAAGTGACATTGATGGGAAAGAAAATTCTTGCGGGATGCACGGCGGCTTTGCTCGCGTGCGGCCTCGCGGCATGTTCGGGTGGGAACGACGGCGCAGCTAGCTCAACACCGGCTGCTTCGGAATCCGCGAGCGCTGAGGCAAGCGGTGCGGTGGAAAGCCCCGCCCCCGGGGAAACGCCTGAGATTGTGTACTCGGAGGAAGGCATGCCGTCCCTGGGTGGCACGGCGCAGGCACCGCTGCTGGAGTTCCCGCAGGGGGATGCTCCCGCGGATGTGCGGGTGCGGGTGCTGGAACAGGGCAGCGGCGCGGAGCTGGGCGCCGATGCGGTAGCCAAGGTCAATTACGTGGGTCAAGTGTGGGGGAAGAACGAACCTTTCGATTCCTCCTATTCGCGCAACGCCCCGGCTACTTTCCCGCTCGCCCAGGTGATCCCGGGCTGGAGCCACACCCTGGCCAAAGCCCACGTGGGGGACAAGCTGATTTTGTCCATCCCGGCCAAGTGGGGCTACGGGCCTTCGGGTGGCACCCAGGATGGTTCCATCGGGGCCACGGATACCATTGCTTTCTACGTGGAAATTCTGGATGCCTGGAACGCGAAGAGCGCGGGCGAGGCCGGTGCCACGGTGGAAATCGAGGCCGATGCACTCCCGGTGGAATACAAGGGGGAGTTGGGCCAGCCCATTACCGAGATCCGGGTGAAAGACGGAGCAGAAGCTCCCGCGGAACTCAAGGCCACGGTGATTGCTCGCGGCAGCGGGGCTCCGCTCCCGGAGAAGGGCACCTATGTGCTCCAGTTCGCGGCCGCACAATGGGATAACGCCCACGCGGAAAATACCTGGGCTCCCACAACCGCGAACTACCCGGCCGGCCCGCGTTCGGTTCCTTCCACCCAGCAGATTTTCGCGCCCCTGGCCGGAGTGCCGGTTGGTTCGCGAGTGCTGTTGAGCGTGCCCAGTAAAGATAATCCGGCCCAGGCTATTGCCGTGGTCGTGGACATTCTTTCTGCGGTGTAGCTAGCGGGTAGTTGCCGGGTAGTCACCGGCGGTTTCGGATAGGGCCAAAATGGCCCGGATAGCGTAAGGGCGAGGTACCTCAGTAGAGGAGCCTCGCCCTTCGTGCTATCTAGGAAGGATGTCGCGCGTATCTATGAATAGCGCCGGCGCGGTGTGTGCGTGAGTTATTTGCGAATGAGGAGGCCGGTGGCCTGCTCCTGGGCGGTGGCCAAACGCTGCCCGGCTTCTTCCCAATTGACAATATTCCAGATCGCCTTGACGTAATCGGCCTTGACATTGAGGTAGTCAAGGTAGAAGGCGTGCTCCCACATATCGAGCTGGAAAACGGGCAGCACCCCGGCAGGCACATTATTGGCCTGGTCGTACATTTGGTAGATCACCAGTTTGCCGGCCACGGAATCGTAGCCGAGCACCGCCCAGCCCGAGCCTTGGATGCCGGTGGCCACGGCCGTGAACTGCTTCTGGAAGGTAGCGAAATCACCGAAGGAATCCTTGATTGCTTCGGCAAGCTCGCCTTCCGGTTGTCCGCCGCCGTTGGGGGAGAGCAGGGTCCAGAAAATCGAGTGGTTAACATGGCCGCCCAGGTTGAAGGAAAAATCCTTCGTGTACTGGTTCACTGCCGCGAAATCGCCCTTCTCGCGAGCCTCGCGAAGGTTCTCCAGGGATTTATTGGCCCCGTCAACGTAGGTCTTGTGGTGTTTATCGTGGTGGAGCTCCATGATCTTTGCGGAAATATGCGGTTCGAGTGCCGCGTAATCGTAGGGAAGATCGGGGAGGGTGTAGGTTGCCATTCTCATACTCCAATTCTGGGCGGCATCGCGGTGCCACCCCGCTTAGATATGTTCGGAATCTCCGAACAGTAATTGAATGCGAATATCATCAGTATATGTGGTGTCCGGCACATAGGTGGCGAGAATGGGGGAGGTTTAGCGCTCAGCCAAGCCGGGCGATTCTTCCGCGCCCGGGAAGGAAGTCGGGAAACGATGGGCTGAGGTGAGGGGCACCGCGAGGGGAATCTCGCCCTCGACGGCGAGTACTCGCGAGCGCGGATCGGAAAGCCAGGCGGCCAGGAGCTGGGTTTCCTCCGGGTGCGCGTGCTCGGCGGCGCGGGGGGGAGCCGCAAGCAGGGGAGTTGCATTGCGGAGCGCTGCGGCATGTTCGGGAACATCGCGGGCTTCGCTGACCGTCGCGGTAGCGAGGAGCCTGCCGTAACTCGCGAGGATGATTTCCCAGTGATCCTCACGCTTAGACGCGGCGACGACGCGGCGTGCCCGCCACAGCGGAACCAGCAAGTCCCGCCGTTGGGCTGCGGTGAGAAGAGCCAAAAGCCGGTCGCGCTCCACCATCGCTTCTTCGAAACGCTCCTGGGCGGCCAGGCGGGCAATGCGGGCCATCTGGTGGTCCCATACTTCGGCAAGGGAACCAGCTAACAGCCGTCGGGCGCGAGCGAGGGCTACTGGCCCGGTATTGACGGTGCCCCGCGGGGCCAACGCGCAAGGTGCGTGGGAAGCGAAGTGGCACGGGCAATCGCTCAGATCGGCCTTGCGTGGCACGTTGAGGCCGGCGGGATTGAGCCCGGCCTCATCCCCGATGAGCTCGGCGGCGCGCCGGGCGGCGGTGCGGGAGCCGAAAGGCCCCAGTGAGTTTGCCGCCTCCGTTGCCGAACAGCTGCGCGTAGTTTTCAGGCGCGCCACGGGCGTGGTATCGAGGCTGATCCAGGTGCGGGTGTGGGGGCGGCGTGAGCGGCGATTATAGGGCGGATCGAAGCGAGTAATATCGCGCAGCTCCACCACCCGTGCCTCGAGGAGAGTGGCGGTGGGGGTGGTTTCTACCCGGGTGGCCAGGTCCACCATCTCCGCCATGCGGTGGCGTTTTTCCGCGGCGGTGAAATATTGGCGTACCCGCCGGTACATATTCCCGGAGCTGCCCACGTACAGTACTTCGTTATTCGGGCCGATGAAACGGTAGCTGCCCGGGCTGTGCGGTACCTGATCGGCGAGTACGGCGCGGCGGCGCCGGCGGGCCGGAACCGGGTTGGAGACGGTGAGCAGGTCCTCGATATGTGTGACACCGAGCGGGCCGAGCCGCCCGATCATCGCGTGGAGCACATCCACGGTAGCCCGCGCATCATCGAGGGCACGATGGCTTGGTTGCACCGCGGCCCGGCAGTATCCCGCCAGGGTGCTTAGTTTGTGATTGGGAACTTCATCGCGGCTGAAAAGACGCCGCGCCAGCCCGAGGGTATCGAGGACGCGCAGCCGCGGCCACGCCATATCTATCGCTTCGCAAGCTCCGCGCAAATGGGACATATCGAAGCGGGCATTATGCGCCACGAGCACCGGGGCGGTGGGGCCAAGGAAATTGAGAAAAGCGGGGAGAACTTCATGCAGCGGGGGAGCGCTCACCGCCATCGCGGTGGTGATTCCGGTGAGCACGGTGATCTGGGCCGGGATGGGCACCCCGGGATTGACGAGTGAGGAAAACTCCTGCACCACCTCCCCTCCGCACACTTTCACCGCCCCAATTTCGGTGAGCGCATGCGCCCCGGGCCTCTCTCCGGTGGTTTCCACATCTACCACCACGAAAGTAACCTCATCCAGAGGAGTCCCCAGATCCGCAAATTCCAACTGGCGGGGAGCCAAGATGCGGCCGGATCGATACACCTCAATAGGTTCGGTATCGACCCGGGTGCCGGGCCGCGGAATATGCCGTGCTGTCATGATTTTTACCCTAGCGCGGAGCTACGACACGAATTCGCGGAGAAGTAGCGCGCTACAGGCGGGCGCCGTCGTCGTACGGATCGGTATCTTCGCGGGCGGGTGCCGTCAAAATAATGGCGACCACAACGCCCACCAGGGCTCCACCGGCCAGGATCCACGCGGTCAGGCGCGGGGCGGGCAGCAGGCCGATAAACATGAGCGCACTGATGAGAACCAGCACCCCGGTGGCCACCCAGGCGAGGCTCGCGTAGCGGTGGGCAGGGGCCTGGGGAACATAATATTCTTCGCGGGAGGCCGGGTTGAAAGTGGCGTCGTCGTCGGAAAAATCTGAATCTTCCGGGGCCGGGGACCAATCGCGCGGACCGGCCGCTCGCCCGCCACCCAGAGCCCAGGCGGCATCGGTGTAGCGCGGGGAAACATCCACCGGCGGCAGCGCGGCATCACTATCCCGGGTGGTATTGATATTCGCTCCCACCCCCTCGGCTTCCAGCTCGCGCGCGATCTTGTCCCATTGCGCATCGAAGCTATTATCCGAGTGCTTGCCTGTAGGTCCTTCTCCCATGAAAGACACTATAGCTGCGGGTATAATCAACAGCGGAATAATCCCCCAATCAGAAACGGAAGGTTAACGATGACTGTCCGCCGCGTTGCGCTCCTGACCGCCGGAGGTTTCGCCCCGTGTTTGTCCTCGGCCGTGGGTGGCCTCATTGAGCGCTATACGGAAATTGCGCCCGATGTGGAAATTATCGCCTACCAGCATGGCTACCACGGGCTGCTCACCGGGAATTACATCACCATCGATAAAGAAGGGCGCGAACAAGCCCATATCCTGCACCGTTTCGGCGGTTCACCCATCGGTAACTCCCGCGTCAAGCTGACCAATACCGAGGATCTGGTCAAGCGTGGCCTCGTGGAAGAAGGCGTGAACCCGCTGGAATTCGCCGCCCAGCGTCTCGTGGAAGATGGCGTGGATGTGCTCCACACCATCGGCGGTGATGATACAAATACCACCGCCGCGGATCTGGCTGCCTACCTGGAAGAAAACGGGCATCA
Source organism: Actinotignum schaalii FB123-CNA-2 (assembly GCF_000411135.1). GTDB lineage: Bacteria > Actinomycetota > Actinomycetes > Actinomycetales > Actinomycetaceae > Actinotignum > Actinotignum schaalii_A. Next base: position 1,219,882 of record NZ_KE150262.1, read on the forward strand.
CCTCGTGGTGGTGGGCCTTCCCAAGACCATCGATAATGACATTATTCCGGTGCGCCAGTCCCTGGGCGCCTGGACCGCCGCGGAAGAAGCCTCGCTCTACGCCCAGCATATTATTGGTGAGCATCGCTCCAACCCGCGTATGCTCATCGTGCACGAAGTCATGGGCCGTAATTGCGGCTACCTTACCGCGCAGGCCTCCAAGTACTACCACGATTGGGTCCAGGAGCAGGAATGGGCTCCGGCGCTGGGTCTGACCAAGGAACGCTGGGATGTGCACGCCGTGTTCCTGCCCGAAATGGCTTTGGATATCAGCGGGGAAGCCGAACGCCTCAAGAAGATTATGGATGAGATCGGCAACGTCAATATCTTCCTTTCCGAGGGTGCGGGCGTGGATGAAATCGTGGCCGAAATGGAAGCCGCCGGCCAGGAAGTACCGCGCGATCCCTTCGGACACGTCCAGCTCGATAAGGTCAATCCGGGCCGCTGGTTCGCTGAGCAATTCGCGCAGAAGCTCGGCGCGGAAAAGGTCATGGTGCAAAAGTCCGGGTACTTCTCCCGCGCCTGGCACGCCAACGCTGAGGACCTGCGCCTCATCAAGGGCATGGTGGACCTGGCCGTGCAGTGCGCCCTGGAAGGTAAGCCCGGCCTCATCGGGCACGATGAGGAGAACGGTAACGTCCTCACCAATATCGCTTTCCCGCGGGTGAAGGGCCACAAGGCCTTCGATATCACCCAGGATTGGTTCGTGGAGACCATGCAGGCCATCGGCCAGGAGGTTCGCCCGCACGCCTAATGCGGCTGCGCCGTGGGCCCGGGCTGCCCGGGTGCCCCGTATCCGCACGTGAATGTTCGCCCCGTACCGGTTATCTGGTGCGGGGCGAGCTTGTGTGCAGATCATTTTTAGTGTGGTGCGCGCCTTTGCGTGCAGGCTGCGTCTCATGGCGTTGACGCAATTCTGCCCGCGCCTCCGTTCCGGGCTAAGATTTCGATTATGTTTGAGGACGATACGCATAAAATTGCTGCGCTGGCCCACGCCTGGCGCGATAAGCCTGCTCTGCACCAACCTCATTACGAGGATGAAGCAGAGCTTGCTGCCGTCATGCAGCGCCTGGCGAAAATGCCGCCCCTCGTTTTTGCGGGTGAATGCGATCGGCTCCGCGAAAGTATCGCGGCCGCGCAACGCGGAGAAGCTTTCGTCCTCATGGGTGGGGATTGCGCGGAATCTTTCGAGCAAATCACCGCGGATCGCATCCGTGCCAAGGTTCGCACCCTGCTGCAAATGTCGGTTATTTTGACCTACGGGGCTTCGGTGCCGGTAGTGAAAATTGGGCGGATGGCCGGCCAATACTCCAAGCCGCGCTCCCAGGCCACCGAAACTATTGGTGATATCACCTTGCCCTCCTATTTGGGCGATTCCATTAACGGGCACGAATTCACGGCCGCGGCGCGCCGCCATGATCCGCACCGTTTGGAGGAGGCGTACCTGTACTCGGTGGCCACCCTCAACCTCATGCGTGCTTTCACGCGCGGTGGTTTCGCTGACTTGCGTTCGGTTCACGATTGGAACCGCGGTTTTATTGCCAATCCGGCTTACGTGCGGTACGAAAAAACAGCGAGCGAGATTGATCGCGCCATGCGTTTTGTGACCGCGGCCGGGGTCGACGGCGCGCAGCTGGCAGAAACGCAAATTTATTCTTCCCACGAAGGCCTGGTGCTGCCCTTCGAGGAAATTATGATGCGCATCGATTCGCGTACCCACGATCCTTACCTCACCTCCGCACACTTCCTGTGGATCGGGGAACGCACCCGGGATGTCAACGGTGCCCACGTGGAGATGTTCTCCCACGCACGTAACCCGATCGGGGTGAAATTAGGTCCGACGACGACGCCAGATACCGCTCTCGCCCTTATCGACAAACTCAATCCGGAAGGTGAACCGGGCCGACTCACCTTCATTACTCGCATGGGGGCTGGTCGCGTGGAAGAGGCCCTGCCGCCCCTGGTGGAAGCGGTGCAGCGTGACGGGCGCCCGGTTACCTGGGTTTCGGACCCCATGCACGGAAATACCATCAAAGCATCCAATGGAATTAAGACCCGCCGCTTGAGCGATATCATGGCGGAAATCCGCGGGTTCTTCGCGGTCCACGAAGCCTTAGGTAGCCACCCGGGCGGTATCCACGTGGAACTGACCGGGGATGACGTGACAGAGGTGCTGGGCGGTTCGGAAGAAATCTTCGAAGAGACCCTGACCGAACGCTACGAATCCTTGGTCGATCCGCGTCTCAACCACCAGCAGTCCCTCGAGCTGGCTTACCAGCTGGCCGAAATGCTGCGCGACGTCCACCTGTAAAACGGGGCGCGCCGCAGCCTGGGACCGCAGTGGCCCTGCTTGGGTGCGTCCCGTGACTGAATGACCGGGTGCCAGCGCGAGTGCGGCCTGGCTACCGCGCCGCAATTATGAGGGTGATGTGCTGCCCGGAGGCAGCACTCACTCCCGGTCCGGGATCCTGGCGCAACACGGTGCCCGGCGCGGCCGCCCGGGTTTCCCGGTAGCGCACCTGCACCTGGAATCCCGCTTTTTCTAGCACGGCGCGTGCCTCTGCCTCCGCCATATCTGCCACGTCGGGAACGGCTGCATCACGGGTTGCGCCGGCAATAAGAAGTTCAACTGTGCTCCCCGGGCGTACCCGGCTACCTGCCTCCGGATCGCTACCCAGCACGGTACCCGGTAGCGCCCCGCTCCCGCCCCGCACCTCCGTCTCCACTGTTAGCCCGAGGGCCTCCATCTGGCCACGCGTTTGGGTGAGCCCGGTGGCAAGTTCGGGAATCGTCACCCGTGCCCACGGGCCTGCCGTGAGAGCCCACGTCGCGCCGCCTGCCCCAGTAAGCAACGCGATTGCGCATACCCAGGCGGCAATCCGCCACGCGCGGGCGCGCCGCCGCCCAGCGGTGTGCTGCTGCAGGTTTCCCGCGCCGCGCTGCGGTCGGGCCGTACCTTGTTGCGAGCCAGCCTGGCTCACCTTTAATTTCCGGGTGGGGCGGAGGACTGACGGGGCACGGTGCGCAGGTGCGTGCACCGGAACGGTTGCATCCGCGCCAGCATTGAGCGTGGCGGCGCGCTCCGTGCTGGCGGCAGCCGCGGTCTCCAGTTCAGCGCCACCAACATCGCCAGCCACATCCTCACGGTGCACCGGCTGCGGGCGGCGCGGCGTGACCGGAATGCGCCGTAGCGCGGCATCATCAGCGATGCTAGCCCGCAGCCCCCGCAGCAATTTGCGGGCCTCTCCGGCGCTCGCCGGGCGATCCGCCGGATTCTTCGCGGTAAGCACCCCGATAAAAGAATCCACCTCCGCCGGCAACCACGGATTATCCCCCGCAAGGCGCGGTAAATCTTCCCGCGCTTGTGCCGCCGCGAGCTGGGCGGCTGAGTATCCGGCCCAGGGCAGGCGCCCGGCAAGTAACTCAAAGAGCACCAGGCCGGTGGCGTAAACATCGCTAGCCGGGCTCGCCACCCGCTGCTCCAAAATTTCCGGTGCGGTATAAGCCAGGGTTCCCCAGCGCGGCAGCGCCCCCGAGGAAGCACTCACCGCGTGGGCCAAGCCGAAATCGGTGACCGTCACCGCGAGCTGGGGAAGGCGGACTGGGGAGGGCGGCGGGCAGGCGTCGTCGAATAAAATATTTTCCGGCTTGATATCCCGGTGGATAATGCCGGCCCGGTGGGCAGCGGCCAGACCCTGGAGGACCTGATCGCAAATCTCCAGGGCGGTGCCGAGCTGGAAGGACCCTAGGCGCTCCAGCTCGTGGCGCAGCGTGGGCCCGGGGACGTATTCCATGACGAGGTAGGCACGCTCGGTTGCGCCGTCGTTCCACATCCCACGGTCGTAAATGGTGACGATATGCGGGCTACTCAGCGCGGCGACCGCCCGGGCTTCCCGCCGGAAGAGCCGGGTGAAATCATCGAGGGCGGCTAAATCGGGGTGCATAATTTTGATCGCCACCACGCGATCCAGCTTCGTATCGTAGCCGCGGTACACCGTGGCCATCCCGCCGCGCGCCACCGGGGCGTCGAGACGGTAGCGGCCCTCAAGCCACCCGGACGGCAGGGAAGGAATAGTCACACACCTAGGGTAGCGCGCCGCCTCAAAACGCCGCGTTTAGAAACTCTTAGCTGCGCGCAAGACCCGCAGCACGTACTTTTGGGTAGACGGGTACGGCCCCGCCTCCCGCAGGCGCGCCAAACCCTGGTAGTAGGCGGCAATAGCCTCGTGGGTACTGGCGGTATGGCGCTGCAAATAGCGAATAATCGCAATACCTGCGGTGATATTATCCGCGGGAATAAGCCAGTCCAGATCCCGGCCGACCATCCGCCCCGCCCATCGCGAAGCCGCGGGAATCAGCTGCATCACACCCGCCGCACCGCTGGGGGAGAGCGCGCGGGAATTGAAACCGGATTCGATATAGGCATGCGCCATTGCAAGCCGAGGATTGACGCCCATAAGCGCCGCCGTATCACGCACCATCTTCTGCGTTTCCGCCCGGCTCGGGGCGATAATCGCATTCAAACGCGCCGCGATTTCCGCGTGCGAAAGTTCGTAGCGCGGGGCCGGTACCTGCGCCCGCAAACGCGCCAGATTCGCCTTCGATCCCACCATTTCTCACTTCCTGGCCGGTGCGGGGGACATTCGATTGCGCCCCGGCCGCTGTTCTACTTGTGACAATAGTGCACTGTTGTGAAAATGTCACCAGAATGTGACGATTTTGTAATGGCGACGACGCCGCGCCTTCGCCCACCTGCGCGCCTGCGCGGCCGCGGCATTAAGATAGGAAGCGTGGAAAAAGAGAATACAACTGTGACATGGTTGAGCCTTCCGGAGCTGGCCGATTACCTCAAGACCGATCTGCGTACGGTACGCTCCCAGCTGCGCGATGCCCGTTTCCTGGCGGTGCGGCGCGGGGAAAATAACGCCCTCTACGCCGACGCGGGACAATTCGTGATGAAAGACGGGCAGCGCGTGCCGCTACCCTCGCTGCGCGGCACCATTATTTCCCTGCGCGATGCCGGGTATAACGACGACGAAGCCCAAGAATGGTTGCGGCGCTTCGAACCGGAACTACGTGACACCCCGCTGGGTGCACTCATCGCCGGGCACACCCACGCGGTGCGGCGCGTCATCGCCGGCCTGGCTTTTTAGCTCGTGGTTGCCCACCTTGGCAGGGGCCGCCGGATCTAGTGGGTGCGTGAACGCAGGCGCTGGAGGAGTTCCCCTAAGCTGTCGCGGGCGGCCTCGTTCAGGCGCGGCAAGATAGCCCGTGCACTATCTTCACGGTGGCGAATCATGTTTTCCACGTGAGCCCGCGCTCCAGAGTCCTCCATGAGGGCCTGAGCACGAGCGACGTCGTCGCCCTCCAACCGTTTCCCGCGTAAGGACCGCAGCCACCGGGCATCCACCTCGCTGACCCGCTCCAGCGTTTCGAGGAAGAGGAAGGTGTTTTTCCCTTCGGTGAGGTCATCACCGGCAGGTTTACCCGTGATAGCTGGATCCCCGAAAATTCCGAGGATATCGTCGCGCAATTGGAACGCCTCACCGAAAGGCGTGGCAAAAGCCTGCAAATCTGCGATTGTTTCCGGGGCGGGTTGTTCGGCGAGCGCCGCCCCGATGAGCAGGGGGAAGAGTGCGGAATACGACACCGTTTTATGCGTGATAATCGCGCTGATATTCTCCCGGGTAGCCGCGCGGGTGTATTCGCAGCGGATATCGAGGAACTGGCCGATGCCCACGTCCTCGCACATGGTAAAAAACGGCTCGAGAGGAGCACTGCGCCCGGCACTCACCGCTTCCTGGGAAGCCAGCGCTAGCACGGCATCGCCCACAATCAAACCGGAGCGGAAACCGTAGCGCTCGGGGGAACCATCCCAACCGGATACACGGTGATAATTCTCCAGCTCGGCATGCACCGTGGGGACCCCACGGCGGGTGGCAGAAGCGTCAATAATATCGTCGTGAATAAGGGCCGCGAGTTGGAAAAGCTCCACGGCCGCACCCAAACGCACCGCCGCCACCATATCCGCACAGCTGGGTTCAGGCAGAGTGGCGAGCATTCCCGCGCGCACCAGCCGGGCCCGGGTGCGCTTACCCCCGGCCGCAAGTGCGGTAACTGTATTGATGAAATCCTCAACCTCGGGCTGATTCCAGCGGCGCAGCGAATCTAAACGCGCCTCAATGCGGCTATCAACCCCGTTGGTGAAATCGCGAGTGCTCCACTCCATTGCTCCTGCTCCGCTTCTTTTATCCACAGATTCGTGAGGTGCGCGCCCCATCCACAGGGTACCGGCACTCGCGAGCACGCGGTTGCCGAAGCTGGTTATCTAGCCCTATGGACACAATCACACTTCATCATCCGCGCGATGCCCTCGCTGTTATTCCCCATCTGCTGGGCTATCACCCGCGCCACCACTTCGTACTCTTCGGGGGAAGCCCGGAATTGCATCGGGGTCTGGGCCCGGAAGGTGAGGAACTACCGCAATGGTTCGGTTCGCTGGAATCTTCGCAGCGTCCGGAAGTTGCCGTGGCCGGGGGTGAAACGCCACTCATTCGGGTAGATCTGCGTGCCGGCCCTATCTCGCCCTATGTTGCCCGGCAAATAACTGACACGGTAGCTGCCTGCCGCATGTTCAGCTGCGTGGCGGTGGTCTACTGTCCAAGTTTTATTCGCTTCGCTCACACCCGTGAATTTGCTTCGGTGCTGGCCCTCCTTGAGCTGCTCTGCGCTGCTCTTTCCCGACTCTGGGACGGTGACCCGGGCACTCGCGATGCGTGGAGCTGTGATTTTTTTATTGCCGATAACGAAGGGTTTATGGATATGGGAGAAGAAACATTTTGCCGCTGGGAAGAATTGGAATCTACCGAGGCGGCGGCTGCTCTCGTTTACAAGGGGTCGGCACCTCTGGAAGAAGAACCGCGCCGGGATATCGTCAAGGCCAGCCCCACTCGAATGCGTAATACCGCCATAGCCTTGGAAGAAGCGCGCGGGGAGGAAGACACAGCACTGGAAGAGCACTGGGATATGCTCCTTGCTCGGGTGGTGCGCCGCCGCCAAGCCGGCCCACCGCGCATCACCACCCGCGAAGCGGGGCGAGCCTTGGCCGGGCTCTTACGCATCCCTATTCGGGACAAAATCTTGCAGGTCTCCCTTGAGCATGATCCGCTGTTACCGATGTCTTCCGTTGATCCCGCGGTGGGTTTTGCTACCGGGGTGGGGGAGCGTCCCAATATTGTGCGGGCTTTAGGGATGATGGCGCTTCTGGATGAATTGGCTCGGCTGGCTCCGGAAGGAGTGGAGGTCCCCTATGCGTGCTCGGCCTATTTAGCCTGGTGGGTGGGGCAAAATTCTATGACCGCGCTGCGCGCTCAGGAAGCGCTGGAGATAAATTCAGGCTCGCGCCTGGCGCGCATGCTCAAAGATGCGGCCGAATGGAACGCATTGCCTCCCTGGTTGGTAGGCGCGAATGAGGGCGGGAGGTGCTCGCACGCCACAGCTGATAGTGGCGATCAAGGGGAAGTGGATAGTGACGGTGCCGGTGACGATGTCACGTCCTGCGGTTTGGCAGCTAGTGAGCCGGAAGCCGCGGATCGATATGGGTCGGGTAGCCAAGCAGCCTAAAGAACCTACGTAGCTACGTGCGTGAAGATGGTATTCGCGCTGGAGGGAAGCTCGCGCCGGCGGAAGTTCATACCGGCGGAAAGTGGGCGAACTATAGTCCCCGAGCATAAGAATGCTATGTGATGATCGGCACCTTAGGGAGGGTGGGGAACAAAAAGTGGGTGGGGTGCGTTCCGCTAAGTAGCTCTTTGGGGTGGATACCCCGTGCCGGTTTTCGGCATTCGTTGATAACACTAGGGAAAGGTCTCACGTGGCCACAAAGTCTGCCAGTGCACAAGAAACCGCTGCCGTGGAAAAGGGCACCGCGGTCTCCGCATCCGCTTCGGGTACGAAGAAGAAGGCGGCCTCTCGCTCCTCCAGTCGCACGGCATCGGCCACCTCGGCAGCTACCGCTTCCGAAAGCACAACGGCTGCGAAGAAGCCGGCGGCCAAGAAGGCCAGTGCAGCCAAGGCCACCACTACCAAGAAGGCTGCCACTAGGAAGACCACCTCCAAGGCAGTCGAATCGAAGGCCTCCGAATCCAAGGCCGCTTCTTCGGCATCTTCCACGAAGAAGGCCACCGCAGCGAAGTCAGCTGCTACAAAGTCCACCGCCTCGAAGTCCACCGCGGCGAAGAAAACCTCCACTAAGAAGGCAGCCGCTGAAGCCGAAGCTCCGGAAGCTGCTGCGGCAGCCACGGAGGCTTCCGCATCCTCTGCGGAAGCCAAGGAGGAGAAGCCGGCCGCTAAGAAGCCGGCCACCCGTAAGACTGCCGCGAAGAAGACCACGTCTAAGGCAGCCGAATCCAAGGAGGCTTCCACCGCGAAGAAGGCTACGTCGAAGCGTGCTACCGCTAAGCAGGAAGAGCCGGAAGATCCTGAAGAACATGAGGATCTCGAGGATGAAGATTTCGATGTCGATGCTGAAGATGTTGATGCCGAGGATCTAGACGACGATCTCGAGGATGACGCGGACGATTCTGAGGACGCCGAAGAGGAGCCCGAGGAAGAAGAAGAGGACGAAGCCGATAAGGAAACGGATAACGCCGCCAAAACGGAAACAACCGGGCGTAATTCCCGAGGCGGGTTCACCGTCAAAGATTCCGATGATTCCGATGAGCCGGCGGTACGTGTTCACGTTGCCGGTGCCACCGCGGATCCGGTCAAGGATTACCTCAAGCAGATCGGTAAAGTTCCCCTGCTTAACGCTGCGGAAGAAGTTGAACTAGCCAAGCGGATTGAGGCTGGGCTCTACGCCCAGCACCTGCTGAATCAGGGCAATCTCGATAAGGAAAAGGATCACGCCTATATTCGTGAACTGCGGATTATCGCCCGCGATGGCAAGCACGCCAAGAACCACCTGCTCGAAGCGAATCTTCGCCTGGTAGTTTCCCTGGCTAAGCGCTACACGGGCCGCGGCATGCTCTTCCTTGATCTTATTCAGGAAGGGAATTTGGGGCTGGTGCGCGCCGTCGAAAAGTTTGACTACGCCAAGGGCTACAAGTTCTCCACCTACGCCACCTGGTGGATTCGCCAGGCTATTACCCGCGCGATGGCGGACCAGGCCCGTACCATTCGGATCCCGGTGCATATGGTCGAAGTCATCAACAAGCTCGCGCGGGTCCAGCGCCAGATGCTCCAGGAACTCGGGCGGGAACCAACCACCGAGGAACTGGCGAAAGAACTGGATATGACCGAAGAAAAGGTCGTCGAAGTTCAAAAGTACGGCCGGGAACCCATTTCTTTGCACACCCCGCTCGGTGAAGATGGCGATTCCGAATTCGGTGACCTCATTGAGGATTCCGAAGCGGTGGTCCCGGCGGATGCCGTCGGCTTCACCCTGCTCCAAGAACAGCTCCATCGCGTTCTCGATACCCTGTCCGAACGGGAAGCCGGGGTGGTTTCGATGCGCTTTGGCCTCACCGACGGCCAGCCGAAAACCCTGGATGAAATCGGCAAGGTTTACGGGGTTACCCGCGAACGCATTCGCCAGATCGAATCCAAGACTATGTCTAAGCTGCGCCACCCGAGCCGTTCGCAGGTGCTGCGCGACTATCTGGAGTAAAACCAGGCGCGGCAGGTTCCCGGCGCGCGCGGCGCACAGCGGGGAACTCCATCTCAAATAGCGGGGTGGGCCAAATAATCTCAGCGGCGTGGAGGCGAGCATCGTCCCACGCCGCTGCTGTTATTTCCTTCCCGTCTCGGCTGTAAGCATGGGTGGCGTAGCGCTCCCCGCGTGCCTCCCGGCGCAGATATTCCGCCAGGAGCCGCCCGCACATGCGCGCATCCGTGATGGCGCGGTGGTGTTCTTCTATCTCTATTCCCGCCCGTTGGGCCACGGCCATGAGGGAATGGCGTCCGTCAGGAACATAAATGCGCGAGAGATCCATCGTGCACACGGCAGCGCTGAGCGGGATACGTAGCGGGCTTCCGGCCCGGTGAAAAGCCTCGTTGAGGAAAGCCAGGTCAAAGCGGGCATTATGCGCCACGAGGATACGCCGGTGCAGCAACCGTTCCACGTGGGGGAGCAGTTGTGAGAACGACGGCGCCTGTGCCACTTCCGCAGCGTGTACTCCGTGAATCTCCGTGGCTCCCATGGGCCGCAGCGGGTTCACCAGGCTTTCCCATTCGCGCTCCGGATTGCCCTGCTCATCCAGAAGCACCACCCCGATCTCCACAATGCGGTCAGCGCGCGCATCTAAACCGGTGGTTTCCAGATCGAGGGCAGCGTAGCCAGAAGAAAAACCGTGCGCCTGAGAAACACCCATGCGTTCAGCTTACCGAGAGCACGGGCCTGAGGTGATCTTCTCCTCAGGAATAAGCGAGCCCTTTTATGCTTTGATAGGTATGTGAGTACTACATTGACTGAATTAGCTCCCTTGACCGCGCAGGATCGTTGCGATGCCTGCGGAGCCCAGGCCTACGTTCGGGTACGCCTGCCTTACGGAGAACTTTTCTTCTGCGGCCATCATGCTTCCCAGCACCTCGATAAGCTGCGTGAAGATGCCCTCGAGATTCAAGACGAACGCGAAAATATCGCCTAGCTTCTCTTCGATCTCACCACCAGCGGCCCACCCGGGCCGCTTTTGAGTTAACGTGTTCCTACCGTGGCTCTCAGCTGATGCCGGCTGGTACCCTCGGCGCCGGCTGCGTGGAGGTGGCGGGGTGTTTTTCCGAGGTGTACTGCGCGTGTACGACAAATGCACTACAGCTCTGAAAACGCATAGAACCCCCGCTGGGACTGGTGTGAACCGTGGGATTCACGTACTTTCACGCACTTTCATGTACTTTCACGTACTCACACGCGCGCCGCGGCGGCTCGCGAACAACCGTTCGCGTAAACTACCGGTGTGTCAACTTCCGAAGAATACTCAGCTCGTCATCTCCAAGTTCTCGAAGGCCTGGAAGCCGTGCGCAAACGCCCCGGCATGTACATCGGCTCCACGGATTCACGCGGACTCATGCACTGCCTCTGGGAAATCATCGACAACGGCATCGACGAAGCGCTGGAAGGATTCGCTACCCATATCACCGTCACCCTGTACGCCGACGGTTCGGTTGAGGTAACCGACGACGGCCGCGGTGTCCCCGTGGATACCGTCCCCGGGGTGGGACTTTCCGGAGTGGAAGTTGTGTATACCCGCCTGCATGCCGGCGGGAAATTCGGAGGCGGATCCTATTCCGCCTCGGGCGGCCTCCACGGCGTGGGTGCCTCGGTGGTCAATGCCCTCTCCGCCCGCATGGACGTGAAAGTCCGGCGCGGCGGCAAGATCTACCAAATGCAATTCAAGCGCGGGGAACCCGGGCGTTTCCAGGACGGCGCCCAGTCCTCCCCGGAAGCACCTTTCGAAGCCTTCACCCACGGCAGCGAACTCGATATAGTCGGAAAAGTCGCGAAGAAAAACACCGGAACATCCGTGCGCTACTGGGCTGACCCCCAGATTTTCCTGGCCGAAGCAGAATTCTCCTATGACCTGCTCACCGAACGGGTACGCCAATCCGCGTTCCTGGTGCCCGGCCTGACCATCACCATTCGTGATGAACGCGGCCTGGCGGGCACCCCGGGGGAGAACGGCCCCCACGAGGAAGTGTTCCACTACGAGGGCGGCGTCGTCGATTTTGCGGACTACCTGGCCACCGATCCGGCCCTCACCGCTACCATGCACCTCACGGGCAGCGAAACCTTCACCGAAAACGTGCAGGTCCTCGACCCGGAAAGCGGGCATTTGCGCGCCCAGGAAGTTGAACGCACCTGCGAAGTGGATGTGGCCCTGCGCTGGGGGACCGGATATGACACCACCACCGAATCCTTTGTGAACATTATTCGCACGCCCGGGGGAGGTGCGCACCAGAGCGGCTTCGAACAGGGCGTGGTGAAAACCCTGCGGGCCCTGATCGACACCAATTCGCGGCGCCTCAAGCTCACCGCCAAAGACGCCAAAATCGAAAAAGACGATATTTTGGCCGGGATGACCGCGGTTGTCACGGTCCGGTTAGCCGAACCCCAATTCGAGGGGCAAACGAAGGAGATCCTGGGGACTGCGGCAGTGCGCCCCATTGTGGCGCGCGTCGTCGCCGCACAACTCCACAGTATCCTGGCGTCCACGAAACGCGACCAAAAAACCGAAACCTCCAGGCTCCTGGAAAAAATCGTGGCGGAAATGCGCGCGCGGGTGGCCGCGCGCGTCCACAAGGAAATCTCGCGGCGCAAAAACGCGCTCGAAAATTCCACTCTGCCCGCCAAGCTCGCCGATTGCCGCAGCGATGATATTGAGCACACCGAACTTTTTATCGTCGAGGGAGATTCGGCGCTGGGCACCGCGAAGTTGGCGCGTTCCTCGGAGTTCCAGGCCCTGCTACCCATCCGTGGGAAAATCCTCAACGTGCAGCGCGCCTCGCCCGCCGATATTCTGCGCAACCAGGAAGTTTCTTCCATTATTCAGGTGGTCGGGGCCGGTTCCGGGCGCACTTTTGACCTCGCGGCGGCGCGGTACGGGAAAATTATTATGATGACGGATGCGGACGTGGACGGCGCCCATATCCGCACCCTGCTGCTCACGCTTTTCTTCCGCTATATGCGTCCCCTCGTGGAAGCCGGGCGGGTTTTCGCGGCGGTGCCGCCACTGCACCGCATCGAGGTGGCCGGGCGTGGCGGGAAAAAGGGCTCGTATATTTATACCTATTCCGAAGAAGAATTGCATCGGGAACTCAAGAAGCTCGAACGCGCCGGGAAAAGCTATAAGGAACCCATCCAGCGTTACAAGGGCCTGGGGGAGATGGACGCGCACCAGCTCGCTGAAACAACCATGGATCCGGCCCACCGCACCCTGCGGCGTATCCGCATCGAGGACGAAGCTGCGCTGCGGGAAGCCGAGTCCGTTTTTGAAGTATTGATGGGTAACGAGGTGGCCCCGCGTCGCGAATTTATTGTCGAGGGCGCTGACGATATCTCCTACGACAAGATCGATGCCTAAGATTCCGGGCCCGCGCTTCGCTACACTTGAGAGTCATACCCGTAAAGGAGGGCTCATGGGTAACGGCGCGATACGGTGGAGCGATCTCACAGCGGCGGATGGCCGCGCGATTTTCACGCTGCTGGATACTCACCAAAGCACCGTGAACTCCAGCTTCCGCACCTCACGCGAAGAAATCGATCTCATGTTTGAGCCCTCGGTTCCGCATAGTGTTTTTGGGTGGTACGACGACGCAGTACCGGTCCGGCGCCTTCTTGCTTTCGGTATCGTGCGCCTGTACGATGCCCGCACCGCGCATCCCACGGTTACCCTTTCAGCTAGTGTGCACCCCGGGCTGAGCCCGGAGCTGCGCGAACAGGCAGCTCGCGGGGTGCTCGCCGAACAATTGCGCCGGGCTCCGGCCCTGGCGGCCGGAACCCTGCACCCCGTGGCCGTGGCGAATGTGGAAAGTTGGGATCCGGAACGGGGGAGGGCCCTGGCGGCTGCCGGCTTCACCGACCGGCTCTCCTATCTGCAAATGCGCCGGCCGCTCACGCGTGGGCCGCTGCCCCTACCGCCTTCCGCGCATGCTGAGAACAATGGGGTGGAGTTAGTTCCTCTCACACCCGATTGGGACGACGCCGCGCTTCTTGCCCACAATTCTTTTTACGCAGATAAATTGAATTATCCGATTTACACCCGGGAGCAGTGGCGTATTGAATGCGCTTTTATGCGCCGGGAATGGAGTTTCCTGGCGGTGGATACCCGCGGGGATCGCCCCCGGGTACTCGGGTGCATTATGACCGCCGCCTATGAGCAGGACTGGCCCGGCCTGGGATTCTGTGAGGGCTATGTTGATGAGCTCGCGGTGCGGGCGGAAAGCCCGGACGGGGTCAATGCCCGCCTGCTGGCTGCCAGTATTGCCGCCCAGGCGGAGAGCGGCATGGATGCCACCACGTTGGATCTCACCGTCCACTACGAGCCGGACGGTACCTGCCTGACCCCCGACAGTGCGGCGCGCCTGAGCCTGTATGAAAGCTTCGGCTTCGAAGTCACCGAACGCACCCGGGTAGTGCACCACCCGCTTCCGGATCTGCCGGCGCGCTCGTAAGGAGCCGCGTTCCGCTGTGGCGCGCGGTGCCTAGCTGCGTGCGAAAGCACGTGCACCAAGGCGGCCGCGTCGCGTCGTGCCTGCGTGGCTAGCTTCCGATAGCGGTAACCGGGATCGTCAGGGCACTGCCCGAAGCATCCCGCTTCTCTTCAACCTCGGGTAGCTCAACCGGCTGGCCGGAGGCCGTGATGGCGCGCAGTGGCTCCGGGCCGATAGCGGCCAGTGCCACAACATTTTCTCCGCGCAGGAAACGCTGGGCGCGCACCCCGCCCGTACCCCGGCCTTTTGCCGGGAAACGATCCAGGGGCGTGACCTTGGCACTACCCGGTTCGGTACCGGGGAGGGCCTGCGCATTCGAGGCAATCGTGACCACCAGGGAACCGGCAAGATCATCACCGGGCACCACCCCGAGGGCAATGACCTGGGCACCTTCCGCGCAGCGAATCCCGGCAATACCCTGACCGGCCCGGCCCTGCGGGCGCACCAATGATGCCTCAAAGCGCAATAACTGCGCATCGCTCGTGATAAGAACCACCTGGTCGGTATCGCGGGCCAGCGCGCAGCCCACCACGCTATCGCCTTCCGCCAGGGTAATGACCTCCCAGCTCTCCTTATTCGGGTACGCGCCGTTCACCCGCTTAATCCGCCCGTGCGCGGTGGCCAAGGTGAGCACCGGATCACCCTCGGCGGCGGTAAGCGGGGCCAGCCCGATGACACGCTCCCCGGAATCTAGAGAAATCAGATCCACTACGGGGGTGCCACCGGCCAGCGAGGGAGCCCCCGCGGTATCCGGAAGTGCGGGGACAGTAAGTACATCCAGGTCGATCATGCGCCCGTGGCTCGTCACCACGCCGATATGCCCGCGGGCCGTGGCAGCAACCCGCGAAATAATCGCATCGTGGGCCCGGCGCGGGCCGCCGCGCTCGGGAGCATCGCCGCTTGCGGTGCGCGCCACCAGCCCCGTTCCCGAGAGCAGCACCCAGGTCGGATCATCGGAGACCTCCAGGGGGAGAGCTTGCGGTGCCGCGGCGCTGGCCGCTCCGTCTGATTCCAGCAGCACGGTGCGCCGCGGAGTACCGAATTGCTGGGCCACCTCCGTCATCTCAGTCGCCACTACCTCCC
The DNA here is from genome assembly GCF_000411135.1 of Actinotignum schaalii FB123-CNA-2. Taxonomy (GTDB): domain Bacteria; phylum Actinomycetota; class Actinomycetes; order Actinomycetales; family Actinomycetaceae; genus Actinotignum; species Actinotignum schaalii_A. Next base: position 1,235,209 of record NZ_KE150262.1, read on the forward strand.
GCAAACGTTCGGGCGACCCCAAGATTTCTTCCAGCTCCGCGATGGTGCGCTCCAACTCCTCGCGGCGCCCTTCCAGCTCAATTTGGGAGTACTTCGTGAGGCGGCGCAGCCGCAGCTCCAAAATATAATCAGCCTGAGCCTCGGACAGATCAAAAATAGCCATGAGCCGCTCGCGGGCCGCCGCGGTATCATCCGAAGAACGAATAACCGCGATCACCTCATCAATATTGAGGACGGCAATAAGTAGGCCCTCCACCAGGTGTAAATCAGATTGCGCGGCCCGTAAACGATGCTCACTGCGCCGGCGCGTCACCGTGATGCGGTGCTTAATCCACACCCGCAGCAGTTCCAGTAGCCCCAGGGTTTGCGGCTGTCCATCAACCAAAGCCACATTATTAATCCCGAAAGAATCCTCGAGCGGGGTGTGCTGGTACAGCTGGGCGAGTACCGCTTCGGGGTGGAACCCATTTTTTACTTCGACGACGAGCCGCATGCCGTGGTGCCGGTCCGTCAGGTTTTGAACCCCGGAGACACCCTGGATTTTCTTGGCGTTAACGGCGTCCTTGAGCTTGTCAATGATCTTTTCCGGACCCACAAGATAGGGCAGTTCCGTAATAACAATGCCGCGCTTACGGGCGCTGATTTTTTCGATGCGCGCCGTCGCCCGGGTACGGAAAATACCGCGCCCGCTTTCGTATGCTTCCCGGATGCCGTCCAAACCAATAATTTTGCCGCCTTCGGGCAGGTCCGGGCCGGGGATAAAACGCATAATATCCTCGAGGCTCGCATCCGGGTGGCGCAGCAGGTGCTTCGCCCCGTTAATAACCTCAATAAGATTATGCGGCGGAATATTGGTCGCCATTCCCACCGCGATGCCGGAAGAACCATTGACCAGCAAATTCGGGATCGCGGCCGGGAGCACCTCGGGCTGCTGGAGGGTGTTGTCATAATTGGGGACCATATCGACAACGTCCTCGTCGAGCGAGGAAATCATCGCCATGGCCGGGGCCGCTAGGCGGGCCTCGGTATAGCGCGAGGCAGCTGGCCCGTCGTCGAGCGAACCGAAATTACCGTGCCCGTCCACCAGCGGTAGCCGCATAGTGAAAGGCTGGGCGAGGCGCACCATCGCATCATAAATAGCGGTATCACCGTGGGGGTGGAGGCGTCCCATCACGTCACCCACCACGCGCGAGGACTTCACGTGCGCGCGGTCGGGGCGCAGGCCCATCTGCCCCATCTGGAAGAGAATACGGCGCTGCACCGGCTTGAGACCGTCGCGAGCATCGGGCAGAGCACGCGCGTAAATCACCGAGTAGGAATACTCGAGGAAGGAGGTGCGCATCTCCTCCGACACGTTAATATCGACGATATGTTCCGCGGGGCTCGTATTCTTGGGCATTGCTCAATTATCCCGCTTTTTGGCCGCGCGCGGGGCGGCGGCACAGGAGTGTCGGGGCGGAAAGTAGACTGAGAGGCATGACTGAGCTTCCTGTGTTGCCCGGGGCGCGCTCCCTGCGTGCCGTCTTGGGCGAATGTTTAGCCGCCTGCGGGATGCTGCCCGAAACGGAAAACCCGGCGGCTGAAACGGAACGGGTGGATGGCCCCACAGCGGGCCGGGCGAGCGTGCCACATACGCGGGGGGAGGGAGTGCCTGATACGCAGCGGGCGAGCGTGCTGGACTTGCCGCCGGCCAGCCGGGTCTGCCTCGTCCTCGTGGACGGCCTGGGGGCGGAAAACCTGGCGGCGCGCATCGGCCACGCACCCACCCTGCGTGCCTTGACCGCGCGCGAACCACTCACTTCCACGGCGCCGTCCACCACCGCCGCCGCCCTCACCACCCTGGGTACCGGGGCGCTTCCCGGGCGCACCTCGATGCTGTCCTACTCCCTGCGTTCCCCGCGTACCGGCCGTAATTTCTCCCTGATTAGCTGGGATGATAGCGGGCTCGACCCGGAAGAATGGCAGCCGGTGCCCACCTGGGCGCAGCGCCTGGAAGCCGCCCGCCCCGGCACGGCCACGCAGCTGGGTGCCATCCAGGATCCGGACCACATCGGCTCGGGGCTAACCCGGGCCGCCTGGCGCGGCTTTACCGCGATCGGGGGGCCGGCCCTCGATGACCGGGTCCACCTAGCCGCCCGGTTCCTGCGCGAGGGTGGGCGTTTCGCCTACCTGTACTGGGGGGAAGTTGATCACCGCGGGCACCGCTGGGGAGCCACCAGTGAGGAATGGACCATGGCGCTCGAAGATTTGGACGCCGGTATCCGCCTGCTCACCCGGCTGCTGCCCCCGGATACTCTGCTGGTCCTCACCGCTGATCACGGCATGGTTGATCCGAGTGAACGCATCGATGTAGCTACCACGCCGGCCCTGAGCGAAGGCGTGGACCTATATTCGGGCGAAGAACGCGCGGTGCATCTCTACACCCGGGAACCGGAAAAAGTGGCGGCGCGCTGGCGGGACTACCTCGGGGACCGATCCTGGGTGTACACCAAAGAAGAAGCAATCGCGACCGGCATGTTCGGGCCGGTCACCGCGCAGGCACGCGAAGCTATGGGGGATGTGCTCGCTTTCCAGCGTGGCCACCTGAGCGTGGTCCACACCGGGCAGATGCAGCCGGGGGCCACCTTTATGCGCGGGGTCCACGGTTCGCTTACCCCCACGGAGATGCTTATTCCCCTGCTCCTGGAGCTCAAGTAGCGCCGGAATGCGTAGCGGTGCGCGCGCTCGCGGGTACGCGTGGTGCTAGCACGCTAGCACGGGCGCCCGCCCAAGCTAGTCTTTTTTACCGAAGACAATCTCATCCCAGGACGGCATGGTCGGCCGATCGGTGCGCTTGCGCCCGCGCCGTGCATCGGTAGCTGCCTGTGCTGTTTTCTCTGGCGCACTTGCCGGCGCGGTTTTTTCGGCAGCCGGCACGCTAGCCGAGGCAGCGCCAGCCGCACCGCTCGCCTCAGTTGAGGCATCGGACGGTCCGCCATCGGCATCGGAGTCAGCACCCGCACCAGAAACCGTGCCCGCGGCTGAGCCAGCGGCCCCACTCTCATCTGAAACGGAAGCCGGGCGGAGCACCGGGGTCTGGGTGAGTTCCTCGGGCTCCAGCAGCGCTCGCTGGCCGGGTAGCTGCCCCTCGCGTGAGGGTAGGGAAACGATGGTGGCCGGAGCCCGCAGCTCCTCCTCATCTTCGGGAGCCCGATGTGCCCCGTCCCATTCATTGGGATCGATATCATGATCGGCATCCGGCATGGGGCGTGACTTACCCCGCTGGGAATCAAGCGAGGCCAGCACTTCATCAATAGAGGCGCGCGCCGGGGGAGTGTCCGTCGCGCTCGGGAGGGCAGCGGGGGAGGCCGGCACCGCGGCGGGAACCGCCGCGGGCGGCGTCGTACCGGAAAAAACAGGATCCGCAGCTCCCGGCACCACCGCGGGAGTGTGATCCGGGCGCCACGGGCCCGCATCTGCCGTGAGGGAAGTTTCCGACAGCCACGAGGCCTCATCATTACGGGCCTGAAGAGTATGGCGATCCGTATCAATAAACCAGCGGGCCTCGTGCTCGCGCCCGGCGGACACGAAGTGCACAATCAGCGCCCAGGGCTGCCCGGCCTCACGCACCGCATCCCAGGTGATCGAGGCGGTATCCACATCGCGGGCAACAAGTCGGGATGTGACGAGTTCTTCAACTGTGAAACCGCCCACGTCGCGCCCGAGAGTGTAGTTACGGGCCTGCGCGGCGGTGTAGTTACGTTCGGCAATAATGGGATACGCCAGGGCGGAGATGCGTGAGGGAGGTAGCGCGGCCATCTCGGAAATATCGTCCACGCTGCGGCCGGCACGCACGAGAGCTTGGATTTCACGCGGCCCCATCGGGGTGATCTCCTCATCGGGAGTGCTGGGATGGGGATCCTTGCGCAGGGCAGCACGCAGATCATCGGTGACGGGCAGCAGATAGCGATTGCCCTCCTCATCGTTGAGCGTGAGGTTGTGACCGTCGGGTTGCAAGCCGAGCAGCTCCAGCTTTTTCATCTTTTCCCTTACTCTTGGTACCACTCTTAGGGTGCCACCTCCGGGCCCGAAAAGCAGGTATTGGGCGCGGGTGTGTTTCCATGTGCCGCGCGTGCTGTTACACTAAGCGCGCAGTACCACCCGTCAGGACCATACGCGAGGGCGGAAAGATCCGTTTCTCGCGGGTGGACGCCGGTTCGTGCGGAATCCACCGCGTGGACCCCGGCATTTTTGGAGAGTGACTTTATGGCAACAGATTACGATGCTCCGCGTAAGCAAGACGAGGAGCTCCGCGAGGATTCTTTCGAACAGCTCGCCGGGCGGCGCTCGGACCAGCAATCCGGCGCGGTTGATGAGGACGAGGTCGAAGCGGCCGAGGGCTTTGAGCTCCCCGGTGCGGACCTGTCCAATGTCGAGCTATCCGTCAATGTGATTCCGGCCCAGGATGATGAATTCACCTGCTCACAGTGCTTCCTGGTTCACCATCGCTCCCAATTGGATCACGTGGAAGACGGACTGCCCGTCTGCGTGGATTGCGCGGGCTAACTGGAAGTACGACGACGCCGCGGCCCTCGGGCCGCGGTATCTCACCACAGTGCATCTCAACACGGTGCGACTTCCCTCATTAGACTAGAGGAAATGAAGGAATCGGGACGAGGAGTATAAAGCTATGGCATGGTTCTCACGGCGGAAGAAAAACACGACCTCGGCATCGCAGCCGGTAGAGCGTGAAGAAACCGGCCAGAACCTCGCTGCGCAAAATTCCGGAGCGGCGGAAGGTAGCGTGGAGACCACTGCCGGTGCTGAAGCTCCCGCTGCAGGCCCGAAGGAACGCGGCCCCTACGATGAATCCGAAGCCCCGGAGAACCCCGCTCTTATTGACGGCGGTGCGCTGCGACTACCGATTTTGCCCGATGCCACCATGCAATTCTCCGTGGATCGCGAACGTCAGGTCGTGCTCGGCGTGGTCTACGTGATGGGGGATTCCGCGGTGCAATTGCAGGTATTCGCCGCACCGAAATCCGCTAGCCTGTGGGAGGATATCCGGGTAGAAGTGATTTCCTCCATCGCCAATCAGGGCGGGCGTTTCCAGGAAGCTGAAGGGGAATACGGCCCCGAAATCCAGGCCCAGATGCCCGCGGAGAACGGCCGGGTACCGGTGCGCTTTATCGGTATCGACGGCCCTCGCTGGCTGCTGCGGGTAGCCGTGACCGGGCGCGGGGCGGTAGATCCGGAACGCGGTACCGAAGTACTCCACCGCGTCCTCGATGATCTGGTGGTTGTGCGCGGCACCCAAGCTATCCCGCCGCGCGAACTGCTTCCCCTCGCTCTTCCCCAGCAGGGTGAGCCGGAACCAGAAACTCCTGATACCGGCATCGAGCTCCCCAAGCGCGGCCCGGAAATCCAAGAGATCCACTAGATAGCTATGGCTACACCGGTGTGGGTGACGGGGGATATTATCGCCATCACGTACCCGGGCGCCCCCGGAGGGAATGGGGCCCATACCCCGGAAGTACGTATCGCTGTGGAAACCACCGCGGGGCTCCTCACCCTTATTTTCCAAGGGAGGCGCACCATCGACTGCGTGCGAGTTGGGGACCGTATTCGTGCCCGGATAGTGCCATTGCGGCGCAGGGGCGTGCTGGTAGCATATAACCCGGAATATATCGTGCTTTAGCGAGCACCCCTGAACAGCCGGGAGGCCACATGGATACCACCACACCCGGCGGCGGTCTGCGCGCGGTTCTCGGGGAAGAATTCGATGCCTGGAAAGCGATAGGTGGGGTGCGCGGTGTCGTTGAAGCTAATGTTCCCGCCCTCGTTTTTGTCATTATTTATTTAGCTACCCGCAATATTCCCCTGGCGGTCCTCGTTCCTCTGGGCATGGCCGTTCTGGCTATTCTGGTGCGGCTCATGCAGCGGATCGACGTGATGCCGGCCCTCGGCGGGCTTTTTGTGGTTGGAATCTCGGCCTTTTTCGCCTGGCGCTCCGGACGCGCGGAAACCTATTTCCTTCCCGGTTTCCTCACCAATGCCGCTTACGCGGTAGGAGTGACTATTTCCCTTCTCATCCGCCGGCCCATCATGGGATATATTATCGGGATGCTGCGCGGGGATATTGCCTCGTGGCGCAGCGCCACCCACCCGGCCGCTCGGCTCACCTACCGGCGCTATACCCGCATTACATGGCTGTGGCTCGCCATGTTCGCCGGCCGCGTCGTCGTACAACTGCCCTTCTTTATCAGCGGCAATACCGCAGCGCTGGGCGTTATCAAAATTATTGCCGGGCCGGTGCTGTTCTGCCTTATCCTGTGGGCCACCTGGCTACTGGTACGTGGCCTGCCCCCGGCCAGCACCTACCTGGAGCCTTCCGAATCTACGGCGGCCTCTCCTTCCGCATCTTGAGCGGGGGCCGGGCGGGGCCGGAAATAGCTCTTGAGAGCGGACATATCCACATCGTCCCCGCCATCAATGAGGAGCACCTGATCATCCACATCCACGATTAAATCGGCATCGGCGGTCAGTGGCACACCATCACGAATAATGGCGTTAATGGCGACTCCGGAGGGCAGCTCAATATCGCTGATGGCGCTTCCCACCACCGGGGCATCGGCGGATACCGAAACCTGCCACAGGCTCGCCCCGCTGCGATGGAAACGCATGACCTGAGTGAGGGAGCCATCCGAGACCGCATCCTCCACCAGGGAGGCCATAATTCGCGGAGTGGAAACCGTGACATCCACACCCCAGGCATCGGTGAACAACCATTCATTACGCGGGTTATTGACACGCGCAATGGTGCGGGCGATACCGAACTCGGTTTTTGCCAGCAAAGACACCACCAGATTTACCTTGTCATCCCCGGTGGCACACACGATAATATCGGCCTCCGCCGCGCCCGCTTCGCGCAGTGCGGGAACTTCGCAGGCGTCAGCCAGATGCCAATCCGCATCCGAAGCACTCGAAATACGCATAGCGGAGGGCTTTTTATCCACGATAGAGATCGAATGTTCGGATTTGAGAAGTTCGCGGGCCACCGACACCCCGACGGCGCCAGCCCCAATAATGAGAATATTCACTGCGCACCTTCCGATTTGAGCAGCATATGTTGTACGCCGGAGGCGTCCTCGGAAGCCACGAGCACTTTGAGAGTATCCCCGTCCTGGATCACGGTGTCACTGTGGGGGAGGAGCCCGGCCAGGCTACGGATAATATAGGCGACTCGCGCCCCGGTTTCGTCTTCCACATCCGCGACGGTGCGCCCGAACCAGCGCCGATCCACCGCAACTTCAATGAGGGAAATCCGGGCGAGGGGATCGCGGAATTCGTGGTGGGGTCCCAGCGGAATGAGTTCACGCAGCACCCGGTCCGCCGTCCAGCGCACCGGGGCGACCGTGGCGATCCCGAGCCGTTCGTAGATAATCGCGCGAGTGGGATCGTAGACACGAGCCACCACATTGGTGAGTCCGAAAGTTTCGCGCGCCACCCGGGCGGCGATGATATTCGAGTTATCGCCCGAGGAAACGGCGGCGAAGCCGGCGGCGTCGTCGATATTTGCGCGCGCTAAAACATCACGATCAAAACCGACGCCGGTGATCTGCTGCCCCGGGAAATCTTCGGGGAGCTTGCGGAAAGCTTCAGCATCCTGGTCGATAATGGCCACCGAATGGCCGATGGCGGAAAGCGAGAGCGCCAGTGCGGCACCCACGCGCCCGCATCCCATAATTACGAAGTGCACTACATTACGCTACCGCAAAGCGGGTACCGTATCCTAGTGATGAGAAAATTATCGTTCCTGGGGATGTCCCAGTACGTGGGCGCGGCTACCTGCGTCTGCCTGGCGGTGGTCTTGCTCCCACGCAGTATTCAACGCGGGGCACCGTTCGCGAACCCCACCCTCGTGGGCGCCATGGCGCTGGCGGGGGCCGCGGTGCTTGCGCTCGTGGTGGCGGCCACCATCGCAGCATCCCGCGTCCTGCCCGGCAAAGCCGCGCACCAGGTGGTCTCCCGCTATATTTCCCCGGCTTTTGGCACGGTTGCCGCTGCCGCACGTTTCGCGGCTTTCGCGCTGCTCCTGGTCCTGGCCGCCGGCCTGGTAGGTATGGCGGTGAATGCGCTCACCCCGTTGGCGGTGGACGGGCGTCTCATTCAGATCCCGCTGGTCGTGGTCTGTGCCCTGCCCGCGCTGCTGCATTGGCGTTTACCGCTGGCGGGCGCCTTGCTCGCCGTGCTCGCGGCCAGCGGGGTGATTATTGCAACGCTCGTCACCGGGCTGGTGCGCGAAGCCCGCGGCACCGTCTCCCTCGCGGACCTCATCACCAACCGCGCCGAAGAACTACCCGGTTCCCAAGCTATCCACCCGCTCGGAAATACTTTCGTTATTATGTGCTTCCTGGCCGCGGTGGTACTGCTGGTGGGCGGACGCATCGGTACCGGGCGCGAACGTTTCTTAGGGCCGCGCGCCCTGAGCACCATTGCCGGCATTGCCGCGGTAGTACTTTCGGGCACGTTCTATCTGGAAATGCGCTTGGATATCCTCACGGTCCCGGTGGGCCTACCCAGTATCGTTATGGGTACGGCATTTTGGGGAAGTACCGGGCGTATCGTCACCGCGATTGCCTTCGGCTTCCTCGGGTTAGTCTGCGTTTTCGTGGTTTACGAACGTCTCCCGCGGCTGTTGCGGGAACTTGCATTCGACGGCGCCCTGCCCGCTCGCCTCGCCGCCCCGGAAGCTTCCCGGGCCCGCAGCGGTGTTGTGCTGCTGGTTGCGGTTCTCGCTGGCGCTCTCGGGGTATTTTTGTCGACGACGCACGCCGGTGTCGTTGCCCTTGTCTTTGTATGTTTCCTTATTTTTACGCTGCATTGCGCGGCGCTCTCCCTGCGCGGTGGGCAGATCCTTAAAACTTCGGAGCGGCGGGAGGAACGCCGGGCTGCGCATGCCTCGCGCTGGGGTTTCGCTTTCTTCGCGCTGGCGGGATTCGCTGTTCTCCTCGTCACGGTGGCCATGCAGCCGGCTTGGACCCTTACCTCGCTAGCGGCGGTGGCGGTGCCTACGGCGGGGATGCTCATCGCCCAGCGCGGGCGCGGAAAGATGAGCGCCCACCTCAAACCCTTGGATGTGGGAGCGGGGCGGAGACTTCCGGTCCGTACCCACGCGGTGGTACTGGTTCAAGAACTCAATTTGCCGACCTTGCGGGCGGTTACCTACGCACGGGCCTTGCGGCCCTCCACCTTGACCGCGCTCACCGTGGACCTGAGCGAAAGCCGTACCGCCGCGCTGCGCGCCGCCTGGAACCAATCCCAATTGCCGGTGGGCCTGACCGTACTAGGTAGTCCCACGAGCGGGGCGCGCGGGCCGCTCGTGGACTACATTCGTTTCCTCCTCGACACCCACCCGCAGGATATTGTGCTGGTTATCGCGCCGAAAGTGGTATCCACGACCCTGTGGCATCGGGTGTACCTGCGCCGATCCGTACCCCCACTTTTCGCTGACCTGTCCTATGACTCGCGCCTCATGCTGGTGCAAGTTCCCTACCAAATCCATTCGGGAGAAGACCTGTGACCACACCTGCTGCTCAAGCTCATTATTCGACCGTCGATATCACCCTGGAAGATATCGGCCACGGCGGTATTGCCATCGGGCGTGCCGAGGGCAAAGCGATTCTGGCTCGCTTCGGGCTGCCCGGGGAACGCGTGCGGGTCGCCCTTACCGAGGAACGCGCCCGCTTCGCCCGCGGGGATGTGATTGAGGTACTCGGCGATCCCTCACCGTACCGGCAGGCCCATCCGTGGCTGGAAGCCGGACCCGGGGGAGTGGGTGGTGCAGACCTGGGACACGTGGTGTTTGACTACCAGCACGAGTGGAAAACCAGGGTCCTGAGCTCAACTCTCCGTAGGATTGGCGGCCAATCTCTCAGTGACCATCTGGAAACGCAGGGGATTGTTCCTGCGGTCACGGCTCTGGAATCCGACCGCGCTAGCGGCGGTTGGGCGAGCCGCACTCGCATTGACGTGACCGTGACCTCGGGACGTTTCGGAATGTTCCGCGAAGGCAGCCGCGAGGTTCTGCCCATCACTTCTATGCCCCTCGCCGTCAAGGAGATCGCGGAGCTGGGGCTGTGGGACGGAAGTTACCTCACCCGGCTCGCCCGCAGCCTCGGCCCGCTGCGCGATGGTCAGCGGGTGCGTATCCTCGCGCCTTCGGCCAGTCCGGTCGCGGTGAGCCTGGGCGGGCGCACCTTTGATGCGACCGGCGCAGAATCCTCCCCCTTCGTGCGTGAAGAGGTGCGCGTGGGGGAGGAGAACTACCGTTACCGGGTGCGGGCCTCCGGTTTTTGGCAGGTGCATCGCGAGGCGCCAGCCACCCTTATCGATCTGGTGACCCGCGCCGCAGGTGCGGAGCCCGGCGACCATATTCTCGAACTCTACGCGGGTGCCGGGTTGCTCACCGTGCCGCTGGCTCGCGCGGTCGGGGCAACCGGCCGAGTGGAAAGCCTGGAAGGGGCGCGCACCGCGGTGGAAGACGCCCGGGCAAATCTGCGGCCCTACCCGTGGGCGCGTGCCCGTACCGCCACTATTTCGGTACGGGATATTAGCGACGCCGATATTCTCCTCGCAGATCCTCCCCGGAGCGGCTTGGGAATCGCGGCGGCCCGGGCCGCCGCAGCGAGCCGAGCCCGCCGGATAGTTCTGGTTTCCTGCGATCCGGCAGCGTTGGCCCGTGATGTGGCCGCGATGGTGGAGTCCGGGCGAAGCGTGGAATCCATGCGCGCCGTCGACCTCTTCCCCAATACCCACCACTTCGAAGTGGTGACAGCGCTGCGCTAAGAGCGCACCGCCGCGGCAATCCAGGCCGCGGTATTTTCCACCTGCCAGGGGCGTGCCCCCAGCTCGGCCAGCGCATCACCAATGGCGGGGCCGGTGCGCGCCACCCTGCGGCGCAAAAGGCGCGCCAGCTCACGCTGCACGGCCGGTTTGAGAAGTACATCATGGCGGATTCCCAGCTCCGCTGCGCGTTCCTGAACCGCGCTGCGCACGTGGTCAAGTAGATGCGGGATTCCACGTTCGGCGCGCCGGGAGGGGCGGGCCGGGGCGGGTTCGGGAAGTTCAGAGCTCGGCAGTGCCCAGGCCTGGGCCACCGCCTGCCACAGCGCCGGCGCCAAATACTGTTTGCCCCCGCTGCGCAGCGGCCGCGCGGTACGCACATCGGCCAGGGAGCGCGGGCGGCGCCGTGCCAGGGCCGCGATATCGGCGCGGGAAAGTACCAGATCCGGGGCGGTATCGGTGGTTTGCGCGATACGATCCCGTGCCTGCCACAGGGCCCGCACCAGGGCGAGATCGCGCCGGGAAGAAAAATCTTGGCGATGGGTGGCGCGCCGCCACGGTTCTGCGGGAGCGGCTTTAGGAGGCCGGGTGCGGATCTCTTCAAATTCTTGGGCCGCCCACTCCAGGCGCCCGGCCCGCTCCAGGCGCTCGAGTTGCACGTGGCGCAGGGGAGCGAGCAATTCCACGTCGAGCGCGGCATAAGAACGCAGCTCATCGGCGAGCGGGCGCTCTGACCAATCCGCTTGCGAATGTTCTTTGGCGAGGAGCAATCCTAAATTTTCCGCGAGCTGGGCCTGGAGGGAAATACGTTCATCGCCCAAGAGCAACGCGGCTACTTCGGTATCAAAAAGTTTGCCCGGTCCCGGGCGTAAACCAAGGTCTCCCAGGGAGGGCAAGTCCTGATCGGCAGCGTGCAAAATCCACACGGCATCGCCAAGAATCGCGGCCAGCTCCGGGTAGTACTCCTCATTCCCTACCGGATCGCATAGCAGTGTTCCCGAGCCCTCGCGGCGCAGTTGAATTAGGTAGGCCCGGGCCGAATAACGGATTCCCATGGCACGCTCCACATCCACCGCCACGGGGCCGCTGCCGCGCCGCAACCGTGCGAGTGCGGGGCGATAGGCGGGACCGGTGGTGAGCGGCGGGATACCTTCGCGCGGGGTATCCACATGGACCAGGGTGGGATCTTCGCTCCAGCGAATAGAAGAAGACGTCATAACCTCACAACTGCATCAGACTAGGGGCCGCGGTTAATACTAGCGGGCCTGGGCAGGCACGGGGTGGCCACGTGCAGGAGTGCCACCTCCTAGCAGGATCGCACCTAGCGAGCTGGCAGCGCCGTCGTTCCTTCCGGAGCTAGGCCGCAGGCCAGCGCAATAAAATCTGCCCAGGCGCGCACGTGGTGATAAAGATCGGGGCTGTTCGGCGTCCAGGAGGCCCGTAATTCCACTTCGGTCAGGGAGGAGGCGAGTTCCAGCCCGCCGAAGGTTTCGTTGTACATGCGAGTCACGGTTCCGACCAGGTGGTGGTAGTCAGCTCCGTGCGCATCCAAAGTATCGGCAAGCCACGCCCAGGCTACTTCGCCGAGCAGCGGATCGCCGGCCATGGCCGCATCCATCGGCGCCCCCATATGGCATACGATCCGGAAAGTTCCGTGCCAGGCCTCCTGGCCGGCCGGGTCATGAAGCACCACGAAGCGGGCTCCGCCGCGGTAGTTATCCGGTTCCATCGCTGTCGAATCGTTAATCTCAGCTTGAAGCGCAACGGCCCACGGGGCTATACGCTTGGGCGGCGGTATCTGCACGATGTGCAGCTCGGGACGAAACTCGTGCCCGCGCAGGCTATCAAGCGCGGTGAGAAAGTCCTCGGGTGCATGAATCTGAGACACGCTAGTTACCGTAATGCGCCGGTGCACGGGTTTTAGCCAGGCGCGCCGCGCGGGTAGGATGGCGGCATGTCTACACTCTCGCTGTCGCGGATCGATGACACCACCTACCTGGACCTGGCTGCCGGCCACGGCTTGCCCCTTGAGCAGCTACCCGCCTGGGACCGCTACGAGGATGCTCTGCCCGGCCACGCACCTTTCGGGCGTTTCCTGTGGCGTGATAGCGCAGGTGCGCCGCGTGCTCTTATTTCTCTCACCCGGATGGAAGGGCGCGGTTTTACTTACCTGTGGGCGAAAAAGGGCCCGGTCTGGTTGGGGGAACGGCCCACCGCCAGCGAAGAACTGGAGTTCCGCACCGCGTTGGGGCAGCTGGTGCGGCGTGCTGATCGCGGTCTCGCTTTTATGAGGATTCACGCCTGGCACCGGGCCCCGGACCTGCACGAATTACTGCAAACAGTCACCTATGATCGCACCGTTGTGGTCGACGTCGCACGCCCGGATGCGGAGATCCGGGCGAGTTTCTCCAAGTCGGGGCGTCGTCAAGCACGGAAAGCTGAGGCGGAAGGTCTGGAATTTTGCGATGAAACGGAGCGGGCCCGGGAGGTTTTCCCGGAGCTGTACGCCATCCTCACCGAAACAGCTACCCGTGATGATTTCGGGGCGGCACCGATGAGCCAGTACGTGACCATGCTGGAATCTCTGGGCCCGGATCACGCCCGGCTTTTTGTGGCGCGTGCCGAGGGCCGGGCGCTGGCCTGGCAAATTGTGCTCGCCACCGATGATCTTGGGGAGGCCTATTACGGGGCGACCAACGCGGAGGCCCGCCAGCGCCACGCCTCCATGTTTATGGATCTGCACACCATAACGTGGTTGCGGGAAACCGGGCGGAAAGCTTATGACCTGATGGGGGTGCATTCGGAGCGCGCCCCGCAATTGGAAGGCGTGACCGGCTACAAACAAAAATTCGCTGCCGAGTTCACCGAGGTGGCCGGCGCCTGGGACGTGCCGCTGCGCCCGCGCTACTACCGTGGTCTCAAGCTGGCCCTGCGTGCTAAACGCTCCGCGGTGGGGGCGGTACGTGCTTCTGCCGGGGCGGTGCGCGGCGTGCGCGAGCGCCTGGGCCGCCGCTTAGGCAAAGCTTCCTAGCTCCTAGGCTCCTCAGCGCGGCCCGCGCCCCGGGGCTAGGCCTTGCCGGGAGTGCAGGGATTGTTGAGGCGGTAGGGGCTGAGCACCGCGAAACCGGGCCCGGAAAAATCAACACAGGATTCGGCCACGCTCACGCTGCCCCAGGTGAGGAGCGTATGCAGGCGGCTCGCCTCGGGCGGCAGCTGCACCCGAGTGGGGTGAGCGGCCACGGTGGCCGTTTCTTCCCCTTGTGTTTCCGCTTGTGTTTCATCTTGTTTATTGGCAGTTGTTTCGCCAGGAAGTGGGGAGACTTCCCCCACGTGGAAAACCACGAAGCTGGCTCCGCGCCGGTAATATCCCGCCTCACCCAGGCGCACGATCTCCGAATCTTCCCGGTTAGGGGAAGAAAAATCGGGGTGCTCGCGCCGTAGCCGCAGTAGCTCCCGGGTCGCCTCGAGATAGCGAGCATGGGAGGTCTCCTCGAGCTCCGCCCAGTCCAGATGCGAGCGCGTGAACGTAGAAAGCGCCTGCGGTGGGGGAATCTGGCCGGCGTGCTCACCCCAATCCCAGTCACGAAATTCCGCAATCCGCCCCGCATCCACACGTTCCCCTAGCTCCGGAGTGTGATCGGTGAAGAACTGGAAAGGCGCGGAAGCATTCCACTCCTGGCCCATAAAAAGGAGGGGTGTGAAGGGGGAGAGCAGCATGAGCGCGTCGGCAACGAGGGCGCGTTCCGCGCTCAGAGTATGGGAGCGGCGGTCTCCCAGTGCGCGGTTACCCACCTGGTCGTGATTTTCGGTATAGACGAGGAAACGGCGCGAATCAAGCGTATCGGGCACCGGAGAACCCCAGTTCCGCTTCCGGAACGTAGAGAAATTACCGTCGTGCACGAAGACGCGGCGCATGGCCTTTTCCAGGGCTCCGGGAAGCGCAAAATCCCCGTAATAGGCGAAATGTTCCCCGGTCACATAGGCATGCAGGGCATGGTGGATATCATCAGCCCACTGCATATCCATACCGTAGCCGCCTGCCTTTGTGGGGCGCAGCATCCTCACATCATTGAGATCGGATTCTGCTACGAGGGCGATATGCCGGCCGGTTTCCGCGGCGAAAGCCGCGGCGGCGTCGGATAAATCGGCGAGAATATGTTTACTGGAGCGGTCCCGGATAGCGTGGACGGCGTCAAGCCGAAAAATATCCACGCGGTAATCGCGGGCCCACTGGAGCATATTGTCAATAAAATAACGCCGTACCGGGCCGGAATCCGGGCCATCCACGTTCACACCCGGGCCCCACACCGAAGAATAACGATCCGTGGTGTAGGGGCCGAACTCAGCTAAGAAATTCCCGTCCGGTCCGAAATGGTTGTAGACCACGTCCAGGCACACCGCCAGGCCAGCGCGGTGTGCGGCCTCCACGAAACGCGCGAAACCCGCCGGACCGCCGTAATTTTCGGTGACCGCATAGATATCCACGCCGTCATAGCCCCAATTACGGGTGCCGGGTACCGGGCAAATCGGCATGACTTCGACGATATCCACCCCGAGTTCGCGCAGGTACCCGAATTTTTGCGCCGCAGCATCGAACGTGCCTTCCGGGGTTAAGGTGCCGATATGCAGTTCGTAAAACACTTTGCCGAGCGGATCAATACCGAGGAAAGGCGAAAATTCGAAAGCGTCGAGATCAACAATTTCGGAAGGGCCCATGACTCCTTCGGGCTGGCGCCGGGTGCGCGGATCGGGTAGCCCCATGCTACCATCCAGACTGATGCGGTAGCGGGTGCCGGCCGGCAGGGGAGTATCGAGGATCCACCATCCCGGTCCGCTAGCTAGAGCAGCGCCGTCGCGCCCAGAGCGAGCTGCCGCAATATCCGCGGCGGTGACCGGCCGGAAGGGGAGGCGCTCCCCGTCCACGAGGGCCTCGACTCTCGTGCGCCCCGGTGCCCACACGCTCAGCGGTTCCATTACTCGGTGCTCCCTCCTGCGTCGCACCCTGCGTTGCCCCCGGCGTTCCCTCCGGCCTTCGCTCCAGTAGGTGATTCAGTGCTCGCTTGAGCGCGGCCTGCCGCATTCGCGCCGTCGGATCCGCAGGCATCAGCACGAACGTACACTGCCACCGGCAGATTCGCGCAGGCATCGCGAACAAGGAGCTGGGGCCCTTCAATCTCACCTTCCTCCAGAACGCTGCGCCACCGCCCGGGCGGGAGCACGATATGCGCATCGCCCCAGCCGCCGGCCACCTCCTGGCGGTGCGCGAGGCGCGAGACCACCACGATCACATCCGGCTCCCCATCCAGGGTGCGGGTAAAAGCAAAAATATTTCCGGTGGTGGCAGCCAGCGGCTCGTAGCCCGAACGCAGCGAAACAAAAGTATCCGGGCGGTGCCGGCGCAGGCGCAGGAGGCGCGAGGTCACCCACATTTTCTCTTCATCCACGCTTGCCTGCGCGGGGAGCGCACCCGCGCTATCCAGCTGCTCGAGCATGCTGGCAAGCCGCCGGTAATTCACCGGGCGGCGGTTATCGGGATCCACCAGCAGATTGCGGGTGATTTCCTCTCCCTGATAGGTATCGGGCACCCCGATCAGCGTGAGGGCCAGAACCTTCGCGGCGAGGATACGCGCGCGGCGTGCCGGGCGGGTATGTTCCCACCAAGCCGTGAGCTCCGCCACCGATTCCGGGGTGGAAATAACCGAGCGCGCATAGGCAAAAAGCCCGGTTTCCAGTGCTTCATCCGGTTCGGTCCACGTGGTCCACGATTTTTGTTCGCGGGCGGCCTTGCGTAGGTAATCAATGAGGCGATCAGCTTCGATAGGCCCGTTATCCGTCCAGGTTCCCATAATTGTTTGCCACATGAGGTTCTCGATCTGGCCATCGAGTTCCGCGGGGCGGGAGGCAGCGTGCCGTTCGCGCAGCCGTTCCAGGAGTTCCAGCCATTCGGTGGGGTAATCGGCCAAGGTGGCAATAGCGGCGCGAGTATCTTCCCCGCGTTTCGTATCATGGGTGGTGAGCGTGGTCATCATCACGGGCCAATCGGCCATCATCTGCCGGGTCCAGGTGTGGAGTTCATCGGGGGTGAGCGACGCGCGCAGCGGATCGGATCCCACCTCCGTTGCCGAAGTGAGCGCGGTATACCGATAAAAAGCGGTGTCTTCCACACCTTTGGCCATGACCGCGCCGCATACCTGCTGGAATCGGATAATCGCTTCATTACGGGAAGCGTCATGGCGTTTCGTTGCCGAACCGATTTCCCGCCCGAGCAAAATATCAACAACAACGTCCAGGGTTTCGCACCGATCTTCGGAGAGCAGGCCCCGGGCCCGTTCGGCGGCCTCGAGCAGCGCAGTTTCAGCGCTGGCATGCGCTTTCTCCCCGGGAACCACGTAGGCCCGATACCTATCCATGCAGATGACGAGCGCGGACACCGCATCATACAAAGAGCGCTGGGAATGGTCCCGCAAGCGCAGATCATCGCGGCATACTTCCGCCATGAGCCGCGCCATCCGCTCCACTTCCGCCTGGAGGGAGGAATGCATAATCTGGCTTTTCGCCTCGCGCTCCAGAACCGGATACGGCTGGGTGGTATGGGATAGGTGCACGAAATTCGCGGTGAGGGCACGCATCCCCTCAGGGTCGGTCAGTAGCGCCCCGATACGCCACGAAGCCTCATACCCGGTACACCCCGCGCACTTCCAATCCGAAGGCAACTTTTCGTTACCCTCCAGGATTTTCTCCGCTACGATCCACGTCCCGCCGGTTGCCTCGTACAGGCGCTCCATATACTGGCGCGGATCGGCGAGCCCATCGGGATGATCGATACGGAATGCATCAATAAAACCGGCGTGGAAGAGCTCCAGCAGCAGCGCGTGGGAGGCGTGAAATACCTCAGGATCCTCTACCCGAATCCCCGCGAGGGTATCCACATCAAAAAATCGGCGGTAATTGAGTTCTTCTTCAGCTACTCGCCAATAGGCGAGCCGATAGTACTGGCGTTGCAGCAGTTCTGCCAGCGGTAGAAATTCGGTGCCTTTCCGGACCGGGAAAATGTGGTCATAGTAGCGCAGTACCGGAACTTCGCCGTCGTCCTCATAACCTGGTACGACGACGTGATCGAGCGCAATTGCCTCCCGGGCGAGTGCCGTACCCACCCGTTCGCCCAGCACCGGGATGAGGATCCCATCGTCGCTGGACTCCACGTCAATATCGAACCAGGAAGCGTAGGGCGACTCGGGCCCATCGCGCAGCAGGGACCACATGGCCCGATTGAGGTAGAGCGGGGTGGGCATCGCCATATGGTTGGGAACCACATCAACGATGATGCCGAGGCCAGCAGCGTGCGCCGCATTCGCAAAAGCCTCAAAACCGTCCCGCCCACCCATTGGCTCGGAAATCCGGGTGTGATCAACTACGTCATAGCCGTGCGTGGATCCCGGGGCTGCCTGGAGGATGGGGGAGCAGTACACATCGGTAATCCCGAGCTGCACGAGGTAGGGGAGCAGGGCGGTGGCATCCGCGAAGGTGAAATGGGGACCGAGTTGCAGTCGATACGTGGACACGGGTTGGCGCTGCCCAGCGCCGGGCACGTGGGAACGTAGAGCTGGAATACTGGAGGTATCAGTGATTGCGGTCATACTTTCGAGCTTAGCGCACGGTCGGCGTAGTTTTCTGAGCACCGGCCAGGGCATCATCGATATCTTCCTCGGAGGGCTCATGCACGAAAACGCGCATCGAACGCCCGATCAGACTGGTGGTATCCCCGGAAGCGAAAATCAGCTGGGGATTCACCTCCGCCGCGGTATTAACCACCTCTGTCCATTCGCGGGCGTATTCGCCGCCGGGGATAGCGAACTCAACTTCGTCGTCGCCCGCATTGAACATGAGGAGGACATCATCATCAATAATTGGGTTGCCGCGCTCATCAGGTTCGCGGATGCCAGCGCCGTTGAGGAAAACCATCAGGGCACGCGCGAAACCGGAATCCCAATCGGAATCTTCCATCTGGCTGGAATCGGGGCGGAACCATTCGATTTCCGGCAGGCAACCTTCGCATACAGGATTGAAACCGGAAACGAAACGCCGGCGCCGGAAGACCGGGTGGTTCTTGCGGAAAGCAATCGCTGCCCGCGTGAATTGCAAAATATCCATCTGGCGGTCATCGAGATCCCAATCCATCCAGGCGATCTCATTGTCCTGGCAGTAGGTGTTGTTATTACCGCCCTGGGTGCGCCCAATTTCATCACCGTGGGAAATCATTGGCACGCCTTGAGAAAGCAGCAGGGTGGAGATGAAATTACGAATTTGGCGTTCGCGCAGATCGAGAATATCGGGATTGTCCGTGGGGCCTTCTTCCCCGCAATTCCAGGAGCGATTATTAGATTCTCCATCCGCGTTGTTCTCACCGTTGGCTTCATTGTGTTTCTCGTTATAGGAAACTAGATCGCGCATGGTGAAACCATCGTGCGCGGTCACGAAATTAATGGAGGCAAAGGGGCGACGCCCGGAAGATTCATACAGGTCCGCGCTGCCCGTCAGGCGCGAGGCGAATTCCGGAAGGGCAGCGGGTTCCCCGCGCCAGAAATCACGCACGGTATCACGGTATTTGCCGTTCCATTCTGTCCATAGTGGGGGGAATCCACCCACCTGGTAGCCACCTTCGCCCACATCCCAGGGTTCGGCAATGAGTTTGACCTGGGAAATGATGGGATCCTGCTGGATGATGTCAAAGAAGGAGGAGAGCTTATCCACTGCGTGAAGTTCCCGGGCCAGAGTGGAGGCTAAATCGAAACGGAAACCATCCACGTGCATCTCCGTCACCCAGTACCGCAGTGAATCCATAATCAGTTGGAGGGTGTGCGGGGAGGTCATATTCAGGGAGTTCCCGGTCCCGGTGGTATCGAAATAGTGCCGTGGGTCATCGGGAACCAGGCGGTAGTAGGACCGGTTATCGATACCTTTGAAAGATAGGGTGGGGCCCATGTGGTTCCCTTCCGCGGTGTGGTTGTAGACCACGTCAAGGATGACCTCAATATCGGCTTCGTGAAAAGCTTTGACCATGGCCTTAAACTCATCGACCTGCTCCCCGCGCGACCTGGTGGCGTAGCCATCATGGGGCGCAAAGAAGCCGATGGTGTTATAACCCCAGTAATTGCTCAGCCCTCGATCCTGGAGCGAGGTGTCATTGATAAATTGGTGCACCGGCATAAGCTCAATAGCTGTCACCCCCAGGGAAGTGAAGTAATCAAGAACGGGTGGGTGAGTGAGGCCCTGGTAGGTACCGCGTAATTCTTCGGGAACATCCGGGTGGCGCTGGGTGAAGCCCTTCACGTGCGTTTCATAAATAATGGTCTCGTTATATTCGTGCTTGGGCGGGCGGTCATAACCCCAATCGAAATAGGGACTGATGACCACGGAGACCGGCACGTGGCCTAGCGAATCCAAGGTGCACGGTTGCGAAGGGTCGTTGAAGTCGTAGGAAAAGACTTCCTGAGCATTGGTGATATTGCCTTCGATAGCTTTGGCGTAGGGATCCAGGAGGAACTTGGAAGGATCGCAACGCAGGCCCTGGGCCGGATCGTAGGGGCCGTGCACGCGGTATCCGTAACGCTGCCCGGGCCGAATCGAGGTGAGGTAACAATGCCAGACATTGGCATCAACTTCCCGCAGTTCCACGCGGGTTTCCTTGTTGTTATCGTCAAGTAGGCAGAGTTCGATTTTCTCAGCCACGGAGGAGTAGATCGCGAAATTCGTGCCGGTGCCGTCGAAAGTAGCGCCCAGCGGATACGGGTGTCCAGGCCAAATTCTCATACCTGAGTATCTCATACGAAAGTGGGAATCTACTGAAAATCTAGCGAAACGGTGGGCGATACTGGGTTCGAACCAGTGACCTCTTCGGTGTGAACGAAGCGCTCTACCACTGAGCTAATCGCCCGGGCGACCGTAACGGCCCGTGCATCACGCAAGCTTATAGGGGGTGGGCGGAGAAACTCAAATTTAACTAACGTGGTGTGCACCTCACTGTCCCGGTTTGACCGGGTGCGCGGAATGTCGCTATAGTTTTTCGATGTCATCGACGTCGCCGCGGCGGTTCCCGCCACGGTATAGCCTGCCGGCAGGTTTGGTTAGTGATTGTTGATCGGCCACGCGGATGTAGCTCAGTTGGTAGAGCGCAACCTTGCCAAGGTTGAGGTCGCGGGTTCGAGCCCCGTCATCCGCTCGGATGTGAAGAAAGGCAAAGCGGCACACGTGCCCATACTCCTCTCACGTATCCGGACGGTGGGTTGGCCGAGAGGCGAGGCAACGGCCTGCAAAGCCGTGTACACGGGTTCGAATCCCGTACCCACCTCGCGGGGCGATTGGCGCAGCGGGAGCGCGCTTCCCTGACACGGAAGAGGTCACTGGTTCGATCCCAGTATCGCCCACCACTATTTCCTTGCAGCGCCATTTTGACCCGGCTCTCACGGTTGGGTAAGCTAGTGGCTCGCTGTGAAACAGTGCGGATGTAGCTCAGCTGGTAGAGCGCAACCTTGCCAAGGTTGAGGTCGCGGGTTCGAGCCCCGTCATCCGCTCGGGCGATTGGCGCAGCGGGAGCGCGCTTCCCTGACACGGAAGAGGTCACTGGTTCGATCCCAGTATCGCCCACCATATTTTTTCACCGGGTTATCTAGACAAAATGGTTGCTAATGACGGCGTACCGTTCTTGGATCCTGCCCGGAACTGCCGTGAACTGTGTCCTGGAAACAAAGTGTGCGGGAGAGCACCGTTTCGGGGCGGTTTCGTGTCCCTTACGCACACTCTGTGAGGGGTGATGTCCCGAACTTACACTCTGTCTCGCCGGACCGCTCGGCTGCCCCGCAGATCTGGAGTACCGCGCTGTCGAGGAAGGTATGTTTTTCCGGGATGTACTTCGCATGTACGACAAACGCAGTACAGCTCTGAAAACACATACCACCCCTGCAGATGCCGGTGTGACTATTGAAGCTTGTGAGGCCCATGGGGTTCTCGAGGGAAGCCGCGGGATCCACCCGAAATCAAAGCGCAACGGCAACTACGTTAAGAAATTGTCTTAGTGTCGTGGAGTTGCATCATGTGGGGCCCGTTGTCGTCAGGTTGCTTTTTATGGGCGCCACCGCTCATATCATCCACGCTTGTCCATGTCGAGCGGGTGATCGCTACAGGGCCGGGTAAAAGAATAGGCAGGGAAGTAAATGACCAAAGTCCCGGGTGGCCGCCTCAAGCTGGAAGCAATCATGCCATGAGCGTAAAAGCGCGCAACCACGCGGGAAAATGGCGTCGTCGTGCGGAAAAAGCGGGTGAAAAAAGTGCCGCGCGCGGCGGTGTGTTAGGTCTTCCTGACTATATTTTCCGCAATAGAGCGGGTAGACCTATATACGTAAACGAAAGGATGGATCAATGGCCGAAAAAGTTGTTATCGATGCTCTTCAGCGCACGCTGACCGATCTTATTGACCTCTCCCTGCAGGCTAAGCAGTACCACTGGAATATTCAGGGTGCGCGTTTCCGTGCTCTGCACCTTGCTCTTGATGAAGTCGTATCCGTCACCCGCACTGACCTTGATGAGGTTGCCGAACGTATCGCAACCATCGGTGGTTTCCCGGATGGACGGGCCGTGACCGTGGCCAAGGAAAGCGGTCTCGATGATGCGGGTACCGGTCCCTTCAATGTGGACGATGTTTATACCGTGATGGCAGAAAAGCTCTACGGAGCGTCCCGGCGTATTCAGAATGACCTGTCCAAGGTGGACGAAGCCGATCCGCTCAGCGGTGACCTACTCATCGGGGTCGCTCGCAACCTGGAGCTGCAGGGCTGGTTCATGAAGGCCTCCGCGGTCGAAAACTAAGTCACCTGCGTCATACTGACGCTCACATTTGTGACTCTGAGCGAAGGGGACACATCCCACTGATATGTGGGGTGTGTCCCCTCCGCTGTGTTTATAACGGGTGTGTGAGCGTCCCAGGACTCTACCCGCGGTATGCGTGAGCTGTATCCCCTTCCGGGCCCCGGTGGTGATGCCCCGCGGGCGTGGCCGGAGTGAAACAGGTATCCTGGTGGGCGGGCATCCCCGGTCTGGATGCCGTGAAAAATAGAACTAAGGAGAAAACTATGCCCGCACGTCTATCCGTGGACGGCACCCTCGTCACCCTTGACGAACCGTGCCCGGGAACCGCCTATTTCGCCGCGGATCGCGCGATTATCGCCCTGAAAGTCAACGGGGAACTCAAGGATTTGGCCACGGATTTGACCACGCTGGACGGCGCCGAAGTGGAACCGGTGCGCATTGATTCCCCGGACGGGCTCAATATTCTCCGCCATTCCGCCACCCACGTGCTGGCCCAGGCAGTCCAGCAAATCTACCCGGATGCGAATCTGGGCATCGGCCCCTTCATTGAGGATGGCTTCTAC
The DNA here is from genome assembly GCF_000411135.1 of Actinotignum schaalii FB123-CNA-2. Lineage (GTDB taxonomy): Bacteria > Actinomycetota > Actinomycetes > Actinomycetales > Actinomycetaceae > Actinotignum > Actinotignum schaalii_A. The sequence goes on from NZ_KE150262.1 coordinate 1,258,458, forward strand.
TACGATTTCGGCAATATTGACCCGGTTACTCCGGAGATGCTGAAAGAACTCGAAAAGCGCATGAAGCGCATCGTTAAGGAAAATCAGCGTTTCGTGCGGCGCGAAATCACCGAAGAAGAGGCGCGCCAGGAAGAAGCCTCCCAGCCCTATAAACTCGAGCTCATCACCACCAAGGGTCACGATGCGGATGGCGCCAGCGTAGAAGTGGGCCATGGTGGGCTCACCATGTACGACAATGTCAATCGCCACGGCGATGTGGTGTGGACCGATCTATGCCGCGGGCCCCACCTGCCTTCCACCAAGTTCATCGGCAATGGTTTTGCGCTCACCCGCGCCTCGGCCGCCTACTGGAAGGGGGATCAGAATAACGATCATCTCCAGCGCATCTACGGCACCGCGTGGCCGAGTAAAGAAGAACTGGATGCCTACCAGACCCGTATTGCGGAAGCCCAACGCCGGGACCACCGCCGGCTGGGAACCGAATTAGATCTTTTCTCCTTCCCCGATGAAATTGGCTCCGGGCTCCCGGTCTTCCACCCCAAGGGCGGCATTATCCGCATGGAAATGGAAAATTACTCCCGCCAGCGCCATATCGAAGCCGGTTACGATTTCGTCAATACTCCGCATATCACCAAAGGCCAGCTCTTCCAGACCTCCGGGCATCTGTCCTGGTACAAGGATGGTATGTTCCCGGCCATGCGGGTGGATGAGGATCAGGATTACTACCTCAAGCCGATGAACTGCCCCATGCACTCCCTTATTTATAAGGCGCGGGGGCGTTCCTACCGCGATCTCCCGCTGCGGCTCTTCGAATTCGGAACGGTGTATCGTTACGAAAAGTCCGGCGTTATCCACGGTCTCACCCGCGCCCGCGGTTTCACCCAGGACGATGCCCATATTTACACCACCCGCGAGCAGATGCGCGAGGAACTTTCCTCTCTGCTCACCTTTGTGCTGTCCCTCCTCAAGGACTACGGTCTCAACGATTTCTACCTGGAGCTATCCACGAAAGACCCCAAGAAGTTCATCGGGGATGACGACCTCTGGGAAGAAGCCACCCGCACCCTGGAAGAAGTGGCGCTATCCTCCGGTCTCGAGCTGGTGCCCGATCCGGAAGGCGCGGCCTTCTACGGCCCCAAGATTTCGGTGCAGGCACGTGATGCCATCGGACGTACCTGGCAGATGTCCACGATCCAGCTTGATTTCAACCTCCCGGAGCGTTTCGGCCTGGAATACACCGCGCCGGACGGCTCGCGCCAGCGCCCGGTCATGATCCACCGGGCCCTCTTCGGCTCCATCGAACGCTTCCTGGGTGTGCTGGTCGAGCACTACGCCGGGGCTTTCCCCGCCTGGCTCGCTCCCGTGCAGGTGCGCCTGGTGCCGGTGGCCGAAACCTTCAACGACTACTGCGAAGATATCGCCCGGCGCCTGCGTGAACAGCATATTCGTGCCGAAGTGGATACGTCCGATGATCGCTTCGGCAAGAAGATTCGGAACGCCGCGAAGGAAAAGATTCCCTTCACCCTCATTGCCGGTGGGGACGACGTCGATGCCGGCGCCGTGTCCTTCCGTTTCCGCGACGGCGAGCAGCATAACGGGGTCGCTATTGACGAAGCGATCGCGCATATCGTGGATGTGGTACGACGGCGCGCTAATGAGCCGGAAGCGGAGAAGTTCTAATGCTCTCCCGGAGCGGGCGGCCTCTGGCCCAGGCAATTTTCGGTCCCATTGCGCGCCTGTGCGTGCGCGCGGGGATCAGCGCCGACGCGGTGACGATCACCGGAACCGTGGCGGTGGTGGCCTGCGCGCTCATCCTCTATCCCCTCGGGCACCCCGTGTGGGCCTCCTGGATTATCGGTATCACCGTCATTTTCGACAGTCTTGATGGCCAAATTGCGAGGTTGACCGGAACCGCGTCCCGCTGGGGTGCCTTCCTGGACTCCACCCTGGACCGCCTGGCAGATTCCGCGATATTCTGCGGGATTCTCCTGTGGATCACGCGTTGGAACATCGGGGCGACGGCCGGGCTCACCGACTGGCTGGCTCTGGCCTGCCTGGCGGCCCTCCCGGCCGCGCTGTGCACCTCCTACGCGCGCGCCCGCGCCGAAGCGGTGGGATTCACCGCGAATGTGGGGATCAGTGAACGCGCGGACCGGCTGGTTATCGTGCTGCTCGGGGCGCTGATTACCGGCTACGGGGCCAGTGCATGGGTGCTGCTGGTGGCTCTCGGTTATCTCGCGGTAGCCGGGTGGATCACGGTGGCCCAGCGCATGGTAACGGTCTACCGGCAGTCCCGCGCGGAGCACGGTGCTGGTGAGCGGGTCGGCCAGGGGAGCGGCCAGTGAATCTCGGCAATCTTCTTTTCCGTGCCACCGGGGCGGTGGCCCGGCTCCCCGAACCGGTGGGCCGCGGTCTCTTTGCCGCGGTCGGGACGGTCGCCGGAGCTCTGCCGCTGCGCGGAACCCAGCAATTGCGCCGCAACCTCGCGCGGATACGCCCAGATGTGCGCGGCAGGGCTGCCCGCCGGCTCAATCGCGCCGCCATGCGTTCCTATATGCGCTACTATTACGAAGCCCTGCGGCTGGGAAATTGGGAAGCCGACGACTTAGCGGCGCGGGTCATCGAGGACGGTCTCGATTCCGCTCGCGCGGAATTTGCCCGCGGCCATGCCCTCATCGGGGCGCTCATGCACATGGGCAATTGGGATATGGCTGGGGCGTGGTCGCGCTATTTCCTCGCACCTGTGTACACCCTGGTAGAAAAATTAGAACCCGCCGAGGTTTTCGAGCGCTTCGTGCGCCTGCGTGAAAATATTGGGATGGTTATCTATCCCGTGGTCAAAGGCGGTGGGGCGATTCACCGTCTCGCGGAGGATACCCGCCAGGCCCCCATTCTCGCCCCGGTTCTGGCTGATCGTGATCTCACCGCGTCTGGCGTGGAAGTGGAATTCTTTGGGGAGAGTATGCTCGCCGCTGCCGGACCGGCGATCCTTGCCATAGATACCGGCTGCGCCGTCGTTCCTATTTTCTCCTACTACGTGAAAAGGGAACGTACCCGGGAAGTGCCCACCCGATGGCGGATGGTGCTGCGCAGCGGCGCACCCATCCGCGCGCGAGTGGACGCCGCGGCTTCCCCGCGCGAACGCCACGCAGAAATCGAGCGAATCACCCAGGAATGGATCACAGCTTTTGAAGGCGTGCTGGCTGAGCACCCTGAGGACTGGCATATGCTCCAGCCTGTTTTTGTCGCCGATTTGGACGGTGAACGCTACCGCACCAACCGTGAGAAAGCCGCCCGGGAACTTGCGTGCCGCCAAGCAGAGTACGACGCGAAGGAAGGAACGCCGTGAACATCGGGATTGCCTGCCCTTATTCGTGGGACGTGCCCGGGGGAGTGGGATTCCACATCCGGGATCTAGCCGAGGAGCTCATCGCCCGCGGACACAGTGTTTCGGTGATCGCCCCGAGTGAAGAAAACGAGGCGCTGCCCGATTACGTGGTACCGGTGGGAGCCTCCGTGGCGATTCCCTATAACGGTTCGGTAGCGCGCCTCTCCTTCGGTCCGCGAGTCAATCGGGCGGTACGCCGCTGGCTGCGGGAAGGGAATTTCGATGTGCTCCACGTGCACGAACCTTTCGTTCCTTCCGTTTCTATGCTTGCCCTCATGAGTGCGGAATGCCCGGTCGTCTCCACCCACCACACCGCCATGGACCGTTCCCGGGCCTTCGACCTCTTTTCTCCGGTGCTGCGCCCCATCCTGGAAAAGATCCAGGCGCGTATCGCGGTTTCCCAAGAAGCACGCCGTACCACGGTGCAGTATTTAGGCGGAGACGCTTTTATTATTCCCAATGGCGTATATACCGCCGATTTCGAAGTACCGCGTGATGCCCGCTTCACCGGCACGCCCGACTCGCCCACTTTCGGATTCCTCGGCCGTCTGGATGAGCCTCGCAAGGGTCTGCCGGTGCTGGCCGCTGCCGCCCCGCTCATCCTGCGCGACTACCCGCAGGCGCGCTTCTTCGTGGCCGGGAAAGGTGATGAGGAAGCGGCACGGCAACTCTTCGGGGAGGCGGCCGCACGGGTGACGTTCCTCGGTCCCGTCAGCGATCCCGATAAAGCCGCCATGCTCGCCAGTGTGGACCTTTACGTAGCCCCCAATACCGGGGGTGAATCCTTCGGAATTATTCTTATCGAAGCAATGAGCGCGGGTGGTTTTGTGCTCGCCTCGGATATTCCCGCTTTTCGCGCGGTGTTGGGCGGGGGAACCTTCGGGGACCACTTCGCCAATGAAGACCCGGAGGATCTGGCCCGGGTGGCCGTGGCGGCTTTGCGTGATCCGCAACGCCGGGCTCGGGTGGCGCAGGCCGGCCAGGCCGAAGCCCAGCGTTACGACTGGTCCACTGTTGCCTCTCAAGTCTTTGCCGTGTATGAAACAGCGGTCCGCACCGCCCAGATGGAGGTAGAGCAGTGAATATATGGTGGTGGCTTGCCCTCGTCGCCGGCGTGGTGCTTCTCCTTCTCGGTCTGAGCGCGGTGGTGGCGGCCCGTCGCCTTGATCGCCTCCATACCACCCTCCTGAAATCGCGCCGGGCGGTGGAACAGGCGCTCGCCGCCCGCGCCCGCACCGCCTACGATATGGCTATGTCCGGGGAATTGGATATGGCCGGGGCTCTTATCCTCACCGATAGTGCCCAGCGGGTGCTCTCCGCCTCCATGCTTCCGGTGGTGGCGGACGGATTGGAAGCCTTACCCGGTGATATGCGCGATGATCTTCCCGATCCGGCCGTGGCAGCCCGGGAACGGCGCGCGGTGGAATCCGAGCTTTCCCGCGCCCTGCGACTCACCGTGGATGAGCTGGACCCGAACGATATCACCGATGCAGCCGCCCGTGAATTTTACCGGCGCCTCGAACGTGCCCGTCTCGATGTGCGCATGACACGCTCCTTCCATAATTCGCATGTGGACCAGGCTCGCCGGGTACGCAATTCCCGGATTCTCTCCATTTTTCCCATCGCCGGGCACGCCCCGGTCCCGCAAACCATCGATATTGACGATGAGTAAGAGTTCCCGATGACCACCACTCCCCGGCGTGCTGCCCGCATTATCGCCCTGGATGAAGCCGGCCGCGTCCTCCTCATCCGCGGCCATGACCGGGACGATCCTTCCCACCGGTGGTGGTTCACGCCCGGTGGGGGACTGGAAGATACGGAAAGCCCCCGGCAGGCGGCAGTGCGGGAATTTCGGGAGGAGACCGGCGTCGTCGTAACTGAAACGGAACTTATCGGGCCGGTTCTGCGCCGGCACGCAACTTTTCGTTTTGCCCGTACCACCCTCAGCCAAGACGAAGAATTTTTCGCGGTGCGGCTGGACGCGGTGCGCGCCCGCGCGGCGGTGACCGGAAGCGGGCGGGCCTGGACCGCGGCGGAAGAAGAACTTCTCGACGTTATCGACTGGCGTGCCGGCGCGCAACTCGCTGGTTCCCCGAGGGAACGGGTGTATCCGGCGGGTCTCGCGGAGCTGGCGGCCCAGGTGCACGCCGGATGGGATGGAATTTGCCGCGAGCTTTGGGAGAACTAACCTCCCTGAACGGTACAGCTTAGGCGCGCTGCGGCCCAGGTAATAGTTCCCGGGCCTCGAACCGCGTACAATGGCTCCGGAAGTTTTTATCTACTCGGGAGGACACGTGTCAGGACACTCCAAGTGGGCAACCACCAAGCATAAGAAAGCCGCTAATGACGCCAAGCGCGGCAAGCTTTTCGCGCGTCTGGTCAAGAATATCGAAGTGGCAGCGGCAACCGGTGGTGGAGATCCCGCGGGCAATCCCACGCTCTTTGACGCGATCCGCAAAGCCAAGCAGAACTCGGTGCCGGCCGATAATATTGATCGCGCGGTTAAGCGTGGCTCGGGTGAAACTGATGATTCCATCCAGTATGAAGCCATTACTTACGAAGGTTACGGCCCGGGTGGGGTGGCTATCCTCATCGAATGCCTGACCGATAACCGCAATCGTGCCGCCTCGGATGTGCGTACCGCACTCACGCGCAATGGGGGGACCCTGGCGGATCCGGGTTCGGTTTCCTATCTCTTCAACCGTCGCGGTGTGGTGGAAGCGGTTAAAGGGGAGAACTCCGAGGATGACGTTCTCATGGCGGTTCTTGACGCCGGCGCCGAAGAAATTGAGGACGACGGCGAAACGTTCACCATTTACTGTGCTTCTAGCGATGTGGTAGCTGTGCGAACCGCGCTTCAGGAAGCCGGAATTGACTACAATTCCGCAGAATCACGCTTTGTTCCATCTACCAATGTTCCCCTGGATCGCGCCGGCGCGGAAAAGCTCCTCAAACTCACCGATGCGCTCGACGATGTCGATGATATTCAAGAGGTCTACACCAACGCGGATATCGCCGATGAGATCCTCGCTGAGCTCGAGGGTGAGTAGTGCGCATTCTGGGTATTGACCCGGGACTTACGCGCTGCGGGCTGGGAACCATTGACGCCGATGTGACGCGGCGGGTGCGTTTGGTGGATATGCGCGTGGCGCGCTCTCCGGTGGACCTGGCCCCGCATCGGCGTCTTCTCCTTATCGCGGATGAAATCGACGCGGTGATCGCGGAGTTTTCTCCCGAGGTCGTGGCGGTGGAACGCGTTTTCGCGCAGGAAAATGTGCGCTCGGTGACCTCAACCGCGCAGGTGGCCGGTATCGCTATGCTGGCTGCTGCCCGCGCCCAGCTTCCCCTCGGCTTGCACTCGCCCTCCGAAGTGAAAGCAGCGGTCACCGGTTCGGGGCGCGCCGGGAAACTCCAGGTGCAAAATATGGTTCAGCGGATTTTAGGTCTGGCCGAGCTGCCGCGTCCCAAGGATGCCGCGGACGCCCTCGCCATTGCCATCACCCACGCATGGCGCGGGGGCGCCCACGCCCTGGATGCCACGGTGGATAATGGTCAGCACGGCGGGGCCGGTACCCTCCCACGTGCCGAAGGAGCGGATTTGACCGCCGCGCAGCGAATGTGGGCGGGAGCTGAACGCATGAGTCGGCGCGCCGGCGCGGTCTCCCCGCACCGCTCCGCTACCGGCTAGAGTCATGAGGAAGGAGCCCTGAGTGATTGCAAGTATTCGCGGAACTGTGAGCCGTGTTACCACCACTTTCGCGGTGATGGAGGTCGGCGGGTGGGGCGTCAAAGTTTTTGCGACGCCGGATACTCTCGCGCGCCTTCGCGAAGGCGCGGAAGCTTTTCTCTATACCTCGCTGGTTGCCAGCCGCGATGATCTTCCCTCCCTCTACGGTTTTAGCGAAGCGGACGAGCGCGACGTTTACGACATTATGCAAACGGTGTCCGGGATCGGCGCCAAAGTTGCGCTCGCTCTCCTCTCTGTCCACACCCCGAATGCTCTGCGCGCCGCCGTGCAATCCAAGGACGAAGCTGCCCTCACCAGGGTTCCCGGTATTGGCAAGAAGAGCGCCCAGCGCATTATTTTGGAGCTGGGCAATAAGCTTGGTCCGGCGCCGGTGGCGGCGGGTGAGACGGCCACCGCCGGGGCGGATCCCGATGCCGTGGTTGCCGGTCTGGTGGGACTGGGGTGGAAAGAAAGCGACGCCGTCGCCGCGTATGAAGAAGCGCGCGCGCAAGTACCGCAGGGCACCGTGGCCCAGCTGCTGCGCGCAAGTCTCCAAATACTAGGGGCCCGCCGATGAGCGAAGATATGTCCTTCGACGCCGGCCTGGTCTCCCCGGAAGCCAACGAAACGGAGCGTGCCGCCGAAGCGGCCCTGCGCCCGCGCCAGCTCTCCGAATTCGTGGGCCAGGACACCGTACGTGACCAGCTTTCCCTCGTGCTGCAGGCAGCGGTGCAGCGCGGGCGTACTCCCGATCACGTGCTCCTTTCCGGGCCGCCGGGTTTGGGGAAAACTACCCTCGCCATGATTATTGCGGCGGAAGTGGGCGGGGCGCTGCGCCTGACCTCCGGTCCGGCGATCCAGCATTCGGGAGACCTGGCTGCGATTCTTTCCTCCGTGCAGGAAAACGACGTCCTCTTCATCGATGAAATCCACCGCCTGGCCCGCAATGCCGAAGAAATGCTCTACCTGGCCATGGAAGATTTTCGGGTGGACGTGATGGTGGGGAAGGGACCGGGCGCCACCTCGATCCCTTTGCCGTTGCCTTTCTTCACGGTGGTAGGGGCGACGACGCGCGCCGGCTTGCTGCCCGCTCCCTTGCGTGATCGCTTCGGCTTTACGGCGCACCTGGAATATTACGAACAGCGCGACCTAGCCCGTATTGTGCGGCGTAATGCCGTTAAGCTCGGCCATAGCATTACCGAGGATGCCGCTCAGGAAATCGCCGGGCGTTCGCGCGGCACCCCGCGTATCGCCAACCGGCTGTTGCGCCGCGTCCAGGACTGGGCGCAGGTGCGCGGCACCGGGGAGCTGGACCTGAGGGCCGCGCGGGCCGCCCTCGACCTTTTCCAGGTGGATCCAGCCGGGTTGGATCGGCTTGACCGTGCGGTACTCGACGCGGTGTGTACCCGCTTTGGCGGTGGGCCGGTGGGCCTGACTACCCTGGCAGTTTCGGTGGGAGAAGAACCGGAAACGGTAGAGACGGTGGTCGAACCCTACCTGGTGCGCGAAGGCTATCTAGTGCGCACTCCGCGGGGGCGAATGGCGGCCCCGCGGGCCTGGACGCATCTGGGTTTAACTCCGCCTACAGATTAGTTTCGTCACGGCCGCAGGTGTTTTCAGTTATGCACGGTAAACTGGCACGGTAATTATTGTCTTTTCCAAGGAGCTCTCGCGTGGAATTCGTCATCATGGGCGCCATCCTGGTGGGGATGGTTCTGTTCATGTCCCAGTCCAATAAGAAGGCCCGGGCACGTGCTGAAGAACACCGCAATAGCATTCTGGTGGTCGGCACAGATGTCATGACCACCGCGGGTTTTTACGGGCGCATTGTTGCTATTGACGGGGATGCGGTGACGCTCGAAAGTCCCTCCGGGGATGAAACTGTGTGGTCGCGCCTGGCTATTCGGGAGCAGGCCTCCATTCCCTTCGCGCCGATCACTGAAGAAGAAGCGGCGGCGGAAGATGCTGCGGAAGCCGCTCGCCTGAGCGCTTCGGAGCTATCCGGAGCCGGCGCGAGCGATGCGGATAGTGCCGCGGGAACTGCTGCTTCCGCTAGTGCGGCGGCCCCGGAAGTGACCGGTCACGTGACTCCTCGGAGCACGGACTCGGCTTTTGGTGAAAAGAAAGATGAGTCGGGCTCGGCCTGGAAGTAAACACTATGTCTCAATCTAAAAATTCCGGCGTCCGGTTATCCTGGCGCCGGATCATTACCCTTGCGATCTTGGCGATCGCGCTCTTTGTCTCCCTGGGGGTGGGGTCGGCAACGGGCTCCGGATCGGATTCCCGGTGGACCCCGAATTTTGCTCTTGACCTCGAAGGGGGCACGGAGCTTATTCTCACCCCGAAGACCACGGATAATTCCGAGATCACTGCCGAAGATGTCAACCAGGCGATTGAAATTATTCGCCAGCGCGTGGACGCTTCGGGTGTGGCGGAAGCGGAAATTACCTCTCAGGGTGGCTCCAATATTGTGGTGGGTCTGCCCGGGCATCCCAGTCAGGAAACCCTCGACCTCGTGCGTAATTCCGCGGTGTTGCGGATGCGCCCGGTGCTCGCCATGGCGAATCCGGGAACCATGAAGGGCGAGGGGGAGAATGCCGCACCCCTGGCCGGCACCGCGCTGGAAGAAGCGGCCATGAAGGCTGCCGACGCAGATGGAGACGGCAAGCTCTCCACCACTCCGCCCAGCCAGCCGAGCAACGCCTCGGATCCAGCTTGGGCGAAAACCGAGCGGGTCACCTACGATGCGCTGACCTTGGATTGCACCGCAGAGAACCCGGCTACCGCCCCGGAAGAAAACCCGGATACCGCGCTGGTGGCCTGCGGGCAAAGCAAGGATTCTAAAACGGGCGAGGTCACGCCGTTTAAGTACGTGCTCGGCCCGGCCGAGATTGCCGGAACGAACCTGACCCGGGCCACGTCAGGTTTCGATCAGCAGCAGGGCCAGTGGATTGTACAGTTGGAATTCGATAACGAGGGCGCGCAGAAGTTCTCTGAAGTGACCGGGCGGCTGGTGGGCCTGAAGAGTCCACAAAACCAATTCGCTATCGTTCTAGACGGGCGCGTTATTTCCTCCGCGGTTCCGCAAACCCAGATTTCAGGCGGGCAGGCCGTTATTAACGGTTCCGGCATTAACGCGACGACGTCGCGGGTGCTGGCCAACCAGCTGCAATTCGGTTCGCTACCCCTGGAATTTGAGGTGCAATCCGAACAGCAAATTTCGGCCACCCTCGGTTCTGAATCGCTGCGCGCGGGCCTGGTGGCCGGGCTGATCGGTCTTGTGCTTATTGTTCTTTACCTGATTTGGCAGTACCACGCCCTCGCTATTGTGGCTATCGGCTCGGTGGTGCTTGCCACGGGCTTGTCATACGGGGTTATTTGTTTACTGTCCTGGGTGATGGGTTACCGCTTGTCAATGGCCGGCGTCGTCGGTCTGGTTATTTCTATCGGTATCACGGTCGATTCCTTCATTGTGTTCTTCGAACGTATTCGGGATGAGATTCGTGACGGGCACGCGGTACGTACCGCGGTGCAGCGCGGATGGAAGCGCGCAACCCGCACGATTATCGCCTCTGATTCCGTCAACCTTATTGCCGCCGGGGTTCTCTACTTCATTGCAGTGGGCTCGGTGCGCGGTTTCGCCTTCACTTTGGGGCTCACCACGATCCTCGACCTCGTTGTCGTCTTTATGTTTACCTATCCGCTTATGACGCTGCTGGTGCGCACTAAGTTCTTCGGCGGGGGGCACCCGGCATCGGGTATGTCCGCCAAGCATTTGGCGCATACCCCGGCGTACCGCGGCCGTAAGGTTCCCGGGGAAGGCTCGCTTGCTGAGCGTCGCACCCGCGAGCGTCGGGCCGCTCTCCCCGCGAGCAGCGAGGGAAAGGAGAACGCCTAATGTCGATGTACAGCTTAGGTAATGATCTCTACTCTGGGCGGCGCAGCTTCAAAATTGTGCAGCGGCGCAAGACCTGGTACACCATCGCGATTATTTGCGTTATCGCCTCGTTTATCGCGCTCTTCACCCGCGGGCTCAATATGGGTATTGAGTTCACCGGTGGATCCCAGTTCACGGTCTCGGGGGCACAAACCACCGATCAGCGCCTCGCCTCGGATATCATGGCCCGCCACGGCGGGGATGCAGCCGCTCGCGTAGCCCAGGTAGGTGAGAACTCCCTGCGCATCCAAACCTCGGCGAATGCTGATGGTACCGGCGTGGGCAATACGGAAACAGAAGCGATCCGCACGGAATTGGCTGAAGCATACGGAACCTCCGTTCAGGATGTCACCTCCACCTATATCGGCCCGGTGTGGGGCCAGGATATTTCCACGAAGGCCCTCCAGGGTTTCGTGGTCTTTATCGTGCTGGTGCTCCTCGCGCTGTGGGCTTATATGCGATCCTGGCGCAATGCCCTGGGCGCAATCGTTGCGCTCTTCCACGACCTTGTGGTGACGGTGGGTATTTACTGTCTCTTTGGATTCGAATTCACGCCGTCCACCGTGATTGGTCTGCTGACAATCCTCGGCTACTCCCTGTACGACACCGTGGTGGTTTTCGATAAGGTCCGTGAAAATACCGAGCACGTGCTGCGTCAGCACCGTGTGACCTTCGGGGAGTCCACGAACCACGCCGTCAACCAGACTCTCATCCGCTCCATCAACACCTCGGTCACCTCGATTATGCCGGTGGCATCCATTCTGTTCATCGGGGTGTACCTTATGGGCGCGGGTACCTTGCGCGATCTTGCGCTGGTGCTCTTCGTCGGTCTGCTGCTCTCGGCGTACTCGTCCATCTTCTTGGCGGCGCCGCTCGCCGTCACCCTGACGAATGCCGATCCGCGCATCAAGGCCCATAACGCGGAAGTGGCTGCTGCGCGCGCCGAACGTGTTGAGGCCGGTGTTGCGGAAGAGGACGTCGTCTCCGCGGTGCTCGAACCTGGCCACCATCTTGGTAATACCGCGCAGCCGCGCCGCAAGAAGAGGAGCAAGAAGTGAGCACTGCGTTTTCTTCGCAACTCGTGGAACTAGCGGCCAGTCGGGTGCGAGAACGTGAAAACTTCCCGGCGCCCGGGGTTATCTTTCGTGATATCACCCCGCTGATAGCAGACGGTGAAGCATTCCACCTCTTTATTGATGAGCTGGCCCGCCATTACGAAGGTAAGATCGACGCCGTTGCCGGGCTGGAATCACGCGGATTTATTTTGTCCGCGCCGCTGGCATACGCCATGGGGCTGGGAATGGTTACCATCCGCAAAGCCGGGCGGTTGCCCGGGCCGGTTATCGGGGTTGATTATGAACTGGAATACGGTTCGGCCCGGATGGAGGTTCAGCCCTTTAATATTGAAGATGGACAGCGCGTTCTTATCATCGATGACGTTCTCGCCACCGGTGGAACCGCGAATGCAGCCTGTGAGCTGGTGGAAAGCTCGGGCGGGATTGTGGCCGGCCTGTGCATGCTCATTGAGCTGGCGGGTATGGGCGGTCGGGAGCGTCTGGCCGGTAGGCAGGTCGAAGCGGTGCTAACCTTCGATTAACGCAAGAGGGGAGTGGGGCATGTCGGAATCGCAGGGTCCGCGGGTACTATCGCGGCTATCGTGGTTGACCGGACGCACGGCCAGCCAGGTTCCTGATGCCCTGGAACCCCTTATGCGCGCCCTGGGTAATGTTGATAAGGAACGCATTATCCGGGCGTATAACGTGGCGGAGGAATGCCACCGTGGCCAGAAGCGGCGCTCGGGAGAGCCGTATATTACGCATCCGGTCGCGGTGGCAACCATCCTCGCCGAACTCGGAATGGACGAGGATACCCTCGTGGGTGCTCTCCTTCACGACACAGTGGAAGATACCGGATATACCCTCGAGCAGGTCCGGGATAATTTCGGCTCCACCGTGGAACTGCTCGTGGACGGAGTCACGAAGCTCGATAAGGTCGAATACGGAGAAGCAGCGCAGGCGGAAACGGTGCGCAAAATGGTGATCGCGATGTCCAAAGACATCCGCGTGCTTCTCATTAAACTTGCCGACCGGCTCCATAATGCCCGCACCTGGCGTTTCATGCCGCAGGAAAAGGCACGATCCAAGGCACATGAAACCCTGGAGATCTACGCGCCCCTCGCGCACCGCCTCGGCATGAATTCCATTAAATGGGAACTCGAGGACCTCTCTTTTAAAACCATGTACCCGGAGGTCTACGCCGAAATTGAATCCCTGGTGCAAGAACGCACCCCGGAACGCGAAGCGTATATCGCGAAAATCAAGGCCATTTTGGAGCGGGAGCTCAAGAGTTCCCATATTAAATGCACGATTACCGGTCGCCCCAAGCACTATTACTCCATCTACCAGAAGATGATTTTGCGGGGTAAGGACTTCGAAGATATTTATGACCTCGTGGGAGTGCGGGTACTCGTGGAAACTATCCCGGACTGCTACGCGGTGCTGGGTGTTGCCAATACTATTTTCACGCCCATTCAGGGGCGGATCAAGGACTATATCACCACCCCTAAATTCAACCTCTACCAGTCGATTCACACCACGGTTATCGGCCCGGATAACCGCTCTCTTGAAATTCAGATCCGTACCTACGATATGCATAGGCGCGCGGAATACGGAGTGGCAGCGCACTGGCGGTATAAGGAAAACCCGAATGCCACCAAGCGCGGGGGCGGGACCGCGAAAGTCGACGAAGAAACAACCCAGCTCAACTGGCTACGCCAGCTAGTTGATTGGCAGCGGGAAACCGCGGACCCGGCAGAATTCCTCGAGTCGCTCTCCTATGAGATCTCCGGTAATAAGGTGTACGTGTTCACTCCGGCCGGGGAAGTTATGGAGCTCCCCACCGGAGCCACCCCGGTCGATTTCGCCTATGCTGTCCACACGGAAGTGGGGCATCGTACGGTGGGGGCGCGGGTGAATGATCGTCTCGTCACCCTCGATCACAAGCTGGAATCCGGGGATACGGTTGAGATTATTACCGCGAAAAGCCCGGATGCCGGACCTTCCCTCGGCTGGCTTGATTTCGTGGCAAGTCCGCGTGCCCGCGCCAAGATCCGGGTGTGGTTCAAGAAGAGTCGCCGGGATGAAGCGGTAGAAGAGGGCAAGGATAAGCTTGCCCGCGCCATCCGTAAACGTAACCAACCCGTCCAGCGCCTCATGAGCCATGACACACTCGCGGAAGTAGCGCGGGAGGCCGGACGCAGTTCCGTCGATGACCTGTACGCGGGTATTGGGGAAGGGGATATCTCCCCCGAAACAGTGGTGCGTAACCTCATTACCTCCCAGGGCGGGCAGGCCGGGGTGGAGGAAACTCTCGCGGAGGCAGTGACTCCGAACCGTATTTCACGGCGGCGGAGCACGGCCAGCACCGATAACGCTGTGGTGGTCCAAGGCATGGAAGCCGGGGATGTTATGGTCAAGCTAGCCCGCTGCTGCACCCCGGTTCCCCCCGATTCCATCGTTGGTTTCGTGACTCGCGGCTCGGGTGTGTCCATCCACCGCGCGGATTGCCCGAATGTGGAGCAGTTGCAAAAGCAACCGGAACGATTCCTCGAGGTGCACTGGGCTGATGATTCCGAAGCGGTGTACGTTATCCAGGTCCAGGTGGACGCACTCGACCGGCAGGGCTTGCTCTCCGATATTTCCCGAGCGCTCCTGGATAACGGGGTGAATCTTCTGGCCGGCAATATGATGACCACGAAAGAACGCATGGTGCGTAACACCTTCACCTTTGAGATGGCCGATCCGCATCACCTAGCTCGGGTGCTGGCAGATCTACGCAAGATTGAAGGCGTGTACGATGCGTACCGGGTGACTAATTCCAAGCCCGCTAATCAGCGCCGGGTGGAATCTCCGCGTGCATAGCGCGGATTCGCCGCGGTTACGGCACGGAGCTGAACGCCGGAAGCTCCTGGTCGCTCCCGTGCTTAGCGCTGGGCAATAGCATGCACAGCCGCACGCGCTGCGGCGAGGTGCCGGCCGGTCAGGTTTTCTGCCGCCGCTTCCCACCCATCAGCTTCTAGAAGGCGCTGCCGCGCCACCTCCAGAGCACAGGTAATTGCTACGTCCAGCTCTTCCTGGCGAAAAATATCCGTGATGGTACGTGGCAGCGTGGTTAAGCACAAGCCGGCTATCGATTGGCGCTCCTCGGGTGCCGGCTTGCGGATAGTCCGTGACTTAGCTCGCACGCTACAGATCCGAATCAGCCGGTCCGCGGGCCAGTAACCGGTATAAACCCACATTGCGCTCAGTGTGGTGGCAATGCTATCCCGCCCCAGTACCTGCGCAAGAAGAGAAGCCCGTAGCGGCGCATAAGCGGCACAATCAGCCGCGCACACTAACCCGGGAGCGTATTCCACCAGCAAGCCAGCGTTAATATCCAGGCGCTGCACCCCGTCCACATACATACCGAGAGTGTGTGGTGGTGAATAAAATAATGCAAGCCGCTCTCCCCAGGCGGGGAGAGCGGCTTGCATTTATCCACAGGTAGGAAAAAGTTACAGATCCTTATTTACCTGCTCGAGCCAGGCCACGCGGGCGGCCCGCGCCTCGTTTAGCTCGGTGAGCTTCTTTTCATCACCGGCCTGTCGGGCCTGGGCAATTTCCTCATCGAGTTCGGCGATAAGCGCTTCGAGCTGTGCGGCCATACCGGAAGAACGCTGCTGCTTTTCCGGGTCGGTACGGTTCCAGCGGTCGTTTTCCGCCGCGCGAATCTTTTCCTCAATTTCCCGCATCCGGCCCTCGGTCCGGGCGATATCACCGCGGGCCACAAAGCCGATCTCGTCCCAGCGTTCCCCGATCTCACGGAGCTTTTCGCGGGCTTCATCAACATTGGTAATGGGAAGGAGAGCTTCAGCTTCCGCCACCAATTCGAGCTTCGCGGCCAAATTTTCCGCGTACTGGCTATCCACCTGGCTGAAATGCGCATCCCGAGCGTCGTAGAAAGGTTGGCGAGCGGCCATGAAACGCTCCCAGAGCTTATCGTCATCGCGGCGCCCGGCCCGCCCTGCCCGCTTCCATTCATCCATGAGTTCGCGGTAGCGATCCCCGGTTTCCCGCCAATCGGTGGAGGAGGAGAGCGCGGCGGCCTCCGCAATGAGCTTTTCCTTGGTGGCCTTCACCTGGCTGCGGCGTACATCCAGTTCCTTATAGTGGTTGCGCCGGGCGCGATCAAAGGTGGAGCGGGCAGTAGCAAAGCGCCGCCACAGTGCTTCTTCGGTGGGACGATCAATGCGCGCACCCTGGCGCTGGGCCCGTTTCCAACTTTCGAAAAGATCATTGAGCTCAGCGCGGGTATTCTGCCAGTGGATGGTGTGCGGATTCGCGTTGGCGAGTTCCTCAGCGCGTTCCACAATCTGGGTTCGCTCCTGGAGAGCAGCTTCCTTGGCGGCGGCGCGCTGAGCCGCGTATTCCTTGGCGCGCAGCGCCACGACTTCTTCGAGCTTATCCAAGCGAGTGCGCAGCGCCGCGATATCACCCACCGCGGCCGGTTCGGCCAGTTCCTTGCGTAGGGATGCAATTGACTTGCGGCTTTCTTCGGGGGATACGTGGTGGGCACGCGTTTCTGCCAGACTTACCTGGGTATCCAGGTCAATATAGCGGCGAATATAGAATTCCAGGGCATCATCTTCGGTGCCGGAAGCCGCGTAATGGCCAACGACCCGTTCGGTATCGCCATCCTTAAGCCACACCTTCCCTTCGTCGTCCACGCGTCCGAAAGGACGGGCTTTGGCGACGGCGGCCGGATCCAGCGGCGCGGGAGCGGGCTGAGCGGGATGAGCTGTGGACATTGTTACTCCTTGTGGAGAAAGAGGCGTGAGGTACACGCCGCGGGACAACTTTAATTCTTACGGTATACCACAATTGTGCCACGGAGAAAGGGATTCCGGGTGCCAGTAGGAAAAAATCGGGAGAAAGGATACGGTTAATGCATGATTTTCTTGCGGTATTCCAATACTGCCCTGGAGGCGAATTGTTATATCATGGCCGACCCTACTCATCGGGTTGCCCTGGTTGTTGATGCGGGAGCTGGCAGCGCCGCGTGGGTAGAACGCACCCTGGCAGCCCGTCATTTGCGCCTGGGCGCCGTACTGGCCACGCACGGGCACGGGGATCATGTGTGGGATGCCGGGGTGGTGGCCGGCTCAAGCGTGCCGTGCTTTATCGCTGAGCCTGACGCATACCGGCTGGATAATCCGATCGCCAATGCTTTTTACGCGCCGCTCGTCCTGGCCGCCACCGGGGGGCGTTCCTGGGTGAAACCGGAAAAGATCGTGCCTCTTCCCGAAGAAATATACGCGGAGGGAATGGAGCTGGTTCCCGGTGTGCACCTGCGCGCCCTCGCTACCCCGGGGCATACCGAGGGCTCGACAGTTTTTCTCTTCTCGGGGCGCTTCGAAGCGGATCCAGAAACTCCGCAGCTTCCCGATTGGGGTTTCGGGGAGAATTTCATGATCACCGGAGATGTGCTCTTCCGGGACGGAGTGGGCCGCACCGACCTCGCGGGCGGGAACGATGCGCAGATGCGCGCTTCCTTGCGCACCATCGTTGCCGAGGTGGACGGCTCCACGATTTTCTTCCCCGGCCACGGCAAACCCTCCACCCTGGCGCGCGAGCTCAAAGCCTCACCGTACCTGCGCGCCTATATCGCGATGAAGTGAAAGAATAGTACCTATGAAAATTGCGCCGATTTCCGGTTTCCCCGAATGGCTTCCGCAAGCCCGTATCGTGGAACAGAAAGTTCTTGACACCCTGCGTTCCACCTTTGAACTCCACGGTTTTTCGGGCGTGGAAACTCGCGCCGTCGAACCTATGGATCAGCTGCTGCGCAAGGGCGAAACTTCCAAAGAAGTGTATGTGCTGCGCCGCCTCCAGGGGGAGGAAGGCCAGGATTCCGGCCTCGGTCTTCATTTCGATCTCACCGTGCCGCTGGCCCGCTACGTGCTGGAAAACGCCGGAAAACTCGATTTCCCCTTCAAGCGCTACCAAATCCAGAAGGTCTGGCGCGGCGAACGCCCCCAGGACGGGCGCTTCCGGGAGTTTTACCAGGCTGATGTTGATGTGGTTGGCCAGGACTCCCTCGCCTTCCACCACGATATTGAGTTGCCGCTCGTCATGGTTGATGCGTTGAGCAAGCTTCCCATCCCAAGGGTGCGGGTGCGTGCCTCGAACCGTAAACTCGCCCAGGGCTTCTACGAAGCGATCGGGCTGGAAAATACCGAGGAAACCCTGCGAATCCTAGATAAGCTCGACAAAGTAGGTCCGCAAGTGGTGACCGAGTTACTCTCCGAACACGTGGGAGCCAGCGCGGAGCAGGCGCAACTTGCCTTGAGCTTGGCGGGTATCACCACCGAAGATGCCTCCTTCGTAGACAGAGTCCGCGCGCTCGGTGCGTCGTCGTCGCTCTTGGACGAAGGTCTGGAAGAACTAGCAACACTCGTCACCGAAGCGAACTCTCTTATCCCCGGTTCGGTCAGCGCGGATCTATCTATTGCACGCGGTCTGGACTACTACACCGGTTCTGTTTTCGAATCGACGGTGGAAGGTCACGCAGATCTTGGCTCGGTATGCTCGGGTGGGCGCTACGATAACCTGGCAACGGCCGGTAACCGCAGCTATCCGGGCGTGGGCCTGTCCATCGGGGTATCGCGCCTGCTCGCACGTTTCCTGCACCAGGATCTGCTGCGCGCTAGCCGCAAGGTTCCCACGGCCGTGTACGTGGCGGTCAACGATGAATCCGAACGTCACCATGCCTCCACCATCGCGGCACGTTTGCGTGCCCGCGGTATTCCGGCGGACGTCTCGCATAACGCCACGAAGTTCGGTAAGCAGATTAAAGCGGCTGATAAGCGCGGTATTCCCTTTGTGTGGTTTACAACGGCGGAAGGCGAGCAGGTTCGTGATGTGCGCTCGGGCACCCAGGTCCCCGCTGACCCGGATACCTGGACTCCGCCGGAAGAAGATCGCTACCCGCGGGTGATTATGCCGTGAGTCGCCTGCTTTCCCTTGAGCGGGTGCGCCAGGCACTGGAAGACCTGAGGTTCCCACTGCCCACCCCGGGGGCGGCAGACGGGCGTGATGCTCGCACCGACGGTCTCCACCAGCTTGATGACTACGTGCTCCCGCGCCTGCGCTCCCTGGATGCGCCGCTGGTGGCCGTGGTGGGCGGATCTACGGGCTCGGGTAAATCGGCCCTGGTGAACGCCCTCGTGGGTGCATCGGTGACACCATCCTCCGCGCTGCGCCCCACTACCCGGATCCCGGTGCTCGCCCACGCTCCCGGGGAGGAAGCATGGTTTTCCGGCGACCGTATTTTCCCCGGGCTAGCTCGTTTGAGTGGCGACGGCGCAGCGCTTGCGCCAGAACGTTCCGGCAAGGGCGCAGCGGTGGTTGTGAGCGACGGCGCAGCAGCGGTTGGTAGCGCGCGGGCGGCGAAAGCGAGCGGTGCCATCCGCTTGGTGGAATCACCTCGTGTCCCGCGGGGCCTGGCACTGGTGGATTCTCCGGATATTGACTCAGTCGAGGGGGATAACCGTAGATTGGCCGGCCAGCTTCTCCAAGCGGCTGACTTGTGGGTTTTTGTTACCACCGCCGCGCGTTATTCGGATGCGATTCCATGGGCCCTCCTCGATGAAGCAGCCGAGCGCAATATTGTCATTGCCGTTGTCCTCAATAGGGTTCCTGTTGGGGATGCCGCGGCGATTCGCCCCGATTTGATCCGCAGGCTTGAGGAACGCGGTTTGGGAAGCGCCCCGCTCTTTGTGATAACCGAGTACCCGGGGGCGCCGGGCATTCCGGAGGCCGATGTGGCTCCGCTGCGCGAGTGGCTCGCCGGGCTCGCCCGCGATGAACGTTCGCGTGCCTCGGTAGCGCGCCAAACTCTCACCGGGGCGCTCGCTAGCCTGGCCGATACCTGCGCCCAGGCCCGCGACTCTTATCTCGAACAGATCGAGGAAGCCGAACGCTTAGACACAGAGGTCAGTGCTGCGCTGAAAGAGGCACGTGCCCGTATAGAATCCGGTATCGCGGATGGTACCGTGTTGCGCGGAGAAGTGCTGCGTCGCTGGCATGAGATGCTCGGCAGCGGGCAGTGGGCTCGCGCTGTGCAGGCAGGTGTCACGCGTTGGCGTGATCGGCTGAGCTCGCGGCGAACCGCTAGCCGGAACGCGAGCGAAGACGCCGTGGGAGAGGCCATCGAAGACTCCCTCACCGATATGCTCCTCACCGCGGACACCGGCCTGGCCACTTGCCTTACCACCGAATTGGAGCGCAGCGCAGCGGGTGCGGGAATAGTTCTCGCGGTTGAGTCCCGGGGCGCGGAGGCCGGTTCCGAGCGCGATACCGCGGCGGGAGATGCCGGGCATGATGCCGCGGTAGGCGGGGCTATCGAAGCCGGCAGGGATCGCGCGGCTCGCCGGGACGCTGCCGGAGCCCTGGTCCGTGATTGGCGCCGCTCTCTCATGGATATGCTCGGCGAGCAGGGACACGGCAAGCAGCTCACCGCACGCGTCGTTTCCCTCGGTATTAATGCGGTGGGCGTCGCGCTCATGCTGGTTGTTTTTGCTCACTCCGCCGGTCTTACCGGTGGAGAAGTAGCTATCGCCGGGGGAACGGCCGTGGTAGCGCAGCGCGTTTTGGAAGCTATTTTCGGCGACGACGCTGTTCGCCGCATGGCCGCTTCCGCTACCGAGGATCTCCTCGGGCGCGCAGAAGAGTTCTTCGCGGCCACGGCCGCACCCTATCGAGAGGAAATCGCGCGCTTGGGAGTCAGCACAGATGCTCTGAATGAGCTAGATGAGGCGATGCGCAGCGCGGAAGGGAGGCGCGGATGGATCTCCCCACTGGATTAAAGAACCTGGAGCAGGCCCTCGACCTGGGTGGTGCCTACCTTGATGAGTCGGTGCGTGCCCAGGCGCGCGATGTGCTAAACCGCGCGCGCCAGCGCGGTCTGATAGGAACCGAACGCACCGTGGTGGCTCTGGCAGGCGCCACCGGCTCGGGTAAGTCATCCCTGCTTAACGCCATTGTGGGACAGGAGGTGGCCGGGGTGGCCGCCACCCGTCCAGCCACCCGCGCACCTCTAGGAGTCTCGGGGCACCATGCCTCTGATGTCCTCGATTGGCTCGGGGTGCGCGAACGTAAAGTGCTGCTCCAGCTAGCTCCCGATACCACCGCCAATCTGGTGCTTGTGGACCTGCCGGATATTGATTCCACGGCGGATACCCATCGCGTCCAGGCCGAGCGTATTATTGCCCGAGCCGATGTGGTTATCTGGGTACTCGACCCCCAAAAATACGCGGATGCCGTGGTTCACGAAGACTTCTTGGCCGCGATGAGCGAATATCATTCGTCTCTCCTCATCGTTATCAATCAAGTTGATCGTCTCGGTGCTGGTGATGAAGAAGCTATTGTCGCGGATCTGGGGCGTATTCTCGTCACCGAAGGCGTGAGCGCGGATATTGTGGCGGCCTCGGCACTCACCGGGCGCGGCATCGAAGAGATTCGCGGGGCACTGGTAGAAATCGCGGCGGGGAAGAGAGCTGCGGCAGAAAAACTCGCCGCGGATGTGCGGACCGCGGGAGCCGCGCTCACGGAGAACCTCATTGACCAGGGCGGCTATCCGCGTGACCTCACCGATATTGCCGGGGTGGATGAGCTCGTTAGCGGGCTGGCTCGGGCCGGCGGGCTCAGCTCCGCAGCACGCGAAGCGGCAGGCCATTACCGGAGGGCGGCACGGCGTGCCACCGCCTGGCCGCCGCTGCGCGGGCGGGGTAGGCGAGCCCTTCCCGGTGGCAGAAACGGAAGCGGCGCAGATATTATGCGTAGTTCCGCAGCGGGAGTTACGTCTCATTCGGCCGCCACCACCGATACGGGTGCCAGGCCATATGTGGCGGGCAGCGTTGCGGCAGTGGCTAGCTCCGGAGCCGTGGAAAACACTCGGGTAACTTTGGCCGAATTCACCACCCAAGTTACCCGTTTTCTCCCGCGTTCCTGGCGCGGGGCGGTACGCGATGAGAGTTCCCGGCAAGCTGCGCGGCTCGCCGATAACATCGCCCGGATAATCGCGCGGGAAAGCCAGGCCTGGCACCGGCCGCGCTGGTGGGGCTGCGCCGCGGCCCTCCAATGGCTCGCTTTCGCCGCTCTGATGCTGGGAACGCTAGGACTAGCCGCCGGAATCATCACCGAGGTCGGGGGAGTGACCCTTCCGCTGGGGCTGCGTCGGGCGAGCCTGATCTGCTTGGTGGCCGGTTCCGTATGCGGCGTCGTCGTAAGTATGAGCGCGAGGGCCGCACGCACGCACGGGGCGCAACGCCTTCAACGTCAGGTCACCACGCGGGCGCGCGCCGCTATCGAAACCGAAGTTCGCGAAAACGTGCTGGTGCCGTTCCGCACGGAAATGGAACGCTACCGAGACTTTGCGCGCGCCGTGGCATCATTAATGCGGGTGTCTGCCTGACTCGGGCCGGCACCCGCCGCGTGTAATGCAAGAACTTGCATGCGCGTGTATGATTATAATGCAAGGGAGCGCGGGCCGCCGGTTCGCGCTCCCGGTGATGCGAAAGGATCATTGTGACCGCCGGAATTCCTTCGAGTCGCACCGCCCGCCAAGGGCTTATCGCCTCGATTCTGGATGCTCATCTCATCGGTTCCCAAAATGAACTGCGGGAGTATCTCATACGTGCCGGGGTGGATGCCACCCAGGCTACGCTCTCCCGTGATTTAGACGATTTGGGGGCCGTTAAGATCCGGGTGGACGGATCGATGGCATATCGCATCGCTGACCAGACGATGGATACCGGGGAGCGCCTGGCGCGGTGGGCTCGTGAAATACTGCTCAGCGCCGAATGTGCTCTCAACCAGATCGTGTTGCGCACCCCGCCCGGGGCCGCGCAGCTACTCGCCGCCGGGATTGACCGGGCGCGCTTGGATGGCGTGCTCGGGTGCGTTGCCGGAGACGACACCGTGCTGGTCATTGCCCGTAGCGAAGAACGCGCGGTAGAGATCAGGCAACACCTCCTCTCAATGGGGGAGAAAAAGGAGTAATAATGGCGAAGGAGCGGGTAGTTCTCGCCTATTCGGGCGGACTGGATACCTCGGTGGCGATCGGCTGGATCGGGGAACGAACCGGAGCCGAAGTCATCACGGTCGCCGTGGATGTAGGCCAGGGTGGCGAGGATCTGGAGACCATTCGCCAACGCGCCCTCGATTGCGGGGCCGTGGAAGCCTATATCGCCGATGCCCGCGATGAATTCGCCAGCGAATACTGCATGCCGGCCCTCAAGGCCGGGGCGCTCTATATGGACGCCTACCCGCTTATTTCCGCGATTTCCCGTCCGGTCATCGTGAAGCACCTGGTGGCAGCGGCCCGGCAATTCGGGGCGAGTACGGTAGCGCACGGATGCACCGGAAAAGGCAATGACCAGGTACGTTTCGAAAACGGCATTACCCAGTTGGGACCGGATCTGGCCTGCCTATCCCCGGTGCGCGATCTCGCGCTCACCCGCGAATTCGCTATTGATTACGCCAATAAGCACAATTTGCCCATCGAAACCACCCACCATAATCCCTTCTCCATTGACCAGAATGTGTGGGGCCGAGCCATTGAAACCGGATACCTCGAAGATCTATGGAATGCACCCACGAAGGATGTGTATACCTACACGGATGATCCGACCTATCCGCCATTGCCTGATGAAGTGATTATCACCTTTGAGGGCGGTATTCCGGTTAAGATCGACGGCGAAGCAGTCACTCCGCTGCAAGCTATTGAACAGCTCAATAAGCGGGCTGGAAAGCAGGGGATTGGCCGGATTGATGTGGTTGAAGACCGCTATGTCGGTATTAAATCCCGTGAGATTTACGAGGCACCGGGTGCCATGGCGCTGCTCACCGCGCATAAGGAACTCGAGAACGTGACGATGGATCGCGAGCAAGCTCGTTTCAAGCGTACGGTCGCAGATCGCTGGGCAGATATCGTATACGAAGGCCAGTGGTTCTCCCCACTTAAGCGCTCCCTCGATGCTTATATCGAAGATACCCAGCGTTATGTCTCCGGTGATATTCGTATGGTTATGCATGGCGGGCGCGCTACCGTCACCGGGCGACGCTCGGAGGCTTCGCTTTACGATTTCAATTTGGCTACTTACGATGCCGGTGACTCCTTCGACCAGTCCCACGCGAAGGGCTTCATCGAATTGACCGGGCTGCCCGCGAAACTTGCAGCCGCTCGCGATGTTACCTTCGGGCGCGGGGTGGCTATCCCGCCCGCGCGGCTGAACTAGTGAGGCGCGTGAGCTCGACCGAACTAAGTTTTGCTCGCGCGGCGAGGTTCCCGGCGAGCAGCTACAGATATTTAGGATGCACGCCAACTTAGCCGTATAGAGAACGGGGCCGAGGTCGTCATAACCCCGGCCCCGTTTTTATTCGGTGCTTGACAATGCGTTACTTCGCTTCGCGGGCGCGCAGCATCGCCGGCGAAGCGGGCCGGCGCATGAAAATAATCGAGACAGTCAGAGCGAGTGCCACAATAAAACAGATGGTCCCCATGGAAGCCGCGTAACCGGTGAACCAGGCACCGTCTCCGCGTGGGGTACCTTCGTTGACGAAAGCGAAGAGGATGGCGGTTACCATGGCATTGCCGATAGCGGTGGTAATACGCTGACTGGTTTGCTGCACCCCGCCCGCGGTACCGCCGTGGGCTCGCGGAACATCAATCATCGCCTGGGTCTGATTGGCCGAACCAATGACGCCAATTCCGAAGCCGAAAACGCAAATGGGAAGGGAAAGCCACCACGGGCTCCACCCCGAATAGGCAATTCCAGCAGCCAACGGAATACTTGAGGCGAGCGATACCAGTGCGAGCGCGAAAGCGCCAGCCTGGATATGCCGGCCCCAAGCCACCGCGTAGCGCCCCGCCCACACCGAGGCGTAGGCCGAGGCAATCGCATTGGGCAGGCCGAGCATGCCGGCCTGCAGCGCATTGAATCCCATGCCCTGCTGGAGATACATGGCCAGCACCACGAAAACAGATGTTGTCCCAAGGAACTGGATGGCGGTAATGGAGGTGCAGAAACTGAAGGATTCGATGCGGAAGAGGCGTAGGTTGACCATGGGAATCCGGCCCCGCTTCGCGTAAGAATGCTCCCAGAGCACCCAGGCGAGCCCGAGAAGGGCCCCACCGCCCAGCAGCGCCCAGCGCCAGGCGAAGTGCGACATGAAGGGCAGCATGAGGCAGAGCACCGCGAGAGCCAACAGGGTCATTCCCACCGGGTCGAGGTCGAGGTGATGCCCGCGTCGGCGACCGACCGGTTGGCCCCGGCGTTCCATTTCTGCCCGGTAGGCGGCGTCGATCTTGGCGGCGTCGTCGCCAATAGCACGCCGTTCCTTCAGGAACGGCAGCAAGAAAATACCCAGCCCCAAACCGAGCAAGCCGAGCGGGACGTTGAGAATAAAGGACCACCGCCAGCCCACGGGCCCGAAGATCTGGACGAGGCTCCCCGAGAGCAGCGGTCCCACGGCAACCGAGGCAGAAATGGCCAGGCCCATATAGGCGAAGGCTTTCGCGCGGGCGTGACCGTCGAAATACTGCATAATCATGCCGGTGACCTGGGGAGAGAAAATCCCCGAACCGATGCCCTGGAGGGCGCGCGCGATATTGAGGATCAACGCGTCGCTGGCCACCCCGCACAGTAGCGAGCCGAGTGTGAACACCGCCATCCCGATCATCCACAGCGAGGAACGTCCGAAGATATCACCCAGGCGCCCCGCGGGTACCAGGAGCAGCCCGAAAGCTAGGGAATAGCCGGAGAGCACCCACTGAATATCACCGCGCCCGGCATTCAGGCCCGTTTCGATAATGGGAAGCAGATTATTAACCGAGCTGACCTGAATAAGCGACATGACGAGCGCAACGATGAGCACCACGAGGAGCTTATTGCGGTCATACGTTCGGTCCGAACCCGGAATCGTGAAATAACGCGTATTTTCCATTCCATCCTTCACAACAACGCGCACGCTGGCGGCATAGATATAGCCGTGAGACGAACGCACCCTAGCTCCGGTAACTCTGTGATGCTGTGGTGTACAAAGGTGAGCGGCGGGGCGGCAGGGTAGCCGAACACCCGGCGCATGCACAAAAAGAGCCCGCGCGGAGGCGAGCGAGCAGAGACAGCAGTCCCGGTACGGGTGCCAGCATAGCAGCATTCCCCGCCAATGCCAGTTGTGACGAATCTTGCGCCGCGGCCCAAGCGTGGGAGAATACCCGTATGGATACTTCACATAAGACTTCAGAAGATACGCGTCCTGCCAACAGCGGCGCGGAAGAGATTCTGCGCACTCAGCTTAACCACCGCACCATTCGTGATTTTGATGGCCGGCCGCTCGGAGAGGAACTTACTGGCGCCCTGATCCAGGCAGCCCTGCACGCCGCGACCTCGCAGGGCATGCAATACGCAAGTATTATCCGGGTGCAGGATCCGGACCGCCGCCAGGCGATTGCGGAAATCTGCACCCAGGCTTATGTGGCGCAGGCACCTGAATTGTGGATTTTCGTGGCGGATACGCGCCGCGTCTGGCGCGTATGCCAGGAGCAGGGGGTCGAGGGCGCCGGGGCCCGTAGCTATGACGCCTTTAACGCCGCGGTTGCGGATTGCATGATCGCGGCCCAGAACACCGTGGTGGCTGCGGAAGGTCACGGTTTGGGTACCACCTACCTCGGTTCTATTTTGAACGACGCCGAACGCATGTGCCAGGTGCTGGACCTGCCCGAACTCACGTTCCCGGTCATTGGCCTCATTATGGGATACCCCGATTCGCAGCGCATTCCCGAGCTCAAACCGCGCATGGATGCCGGGCTGCGCGTTTTTACCGATCATTATCAGGAACCGGAATCCGCGGTGGAATCGCTGCGTGAATACGACGCCGCTATCGCGCCCTGGGTGGATATCCGTTACGGAAAGCCGGTCGGGCCTTTCACCGAGTACGTACCCACCCGCCTGAGCGGGTCGGTGGCACGCCGTGGGCGACTCCTGGCAGCCATTGGAGCGCAGGGCTTTGACGTGGCACTTCCAGTGGAAGACGTAGCAGAGTAGTGGGATACCGGCGGGTGCACGGAATTTTCCGCGGGGGAGCGGCTGAACTTCCCGCATGAAAGTGACCGTGTTTAGAATAGTGTAATGACTGAACATCTCGCCCTATGGGGTGGGCGCTTCAGCGGTTCCAGCGCTGACGCCCTGACCGAACTTTCACGCTCGACTCATATTGATTGGCGCTTGGCACCCTACGATCTTGCCGGGAGCCACGCCCACGCCCGGGCGTTGGCCAAGGCAGGCCTCTTGGACCACTCCGAGCTTGCCGCGATGCTCGCCGCTTTAGATACGCTCGGGCAGCGGGTGGCGAGCGGGGAACTCACGCCTTCCCCCGATGATGAAGATGTGCATACGGCTCTAGAACGTGCCCTGCTGGCCGAAGCCGGGGCGGAGCTGGGAGGAAAGCTTCGCGCTGGACGTTCGCGCAATGATCAAATCGCTACTCTCATCCGCATGTACCTGCGCGACGCGGCGCGGTACCTGAGTGAAAAACTGCTGACGGTGGTTCGGGCCCTCGTTTCGCAGGCCGAACGCGCCGGCGACGCGGTGATGCCCGGGCGCACCCACCTCCAGCACGCCCAGCCGGTGCTGGTGGCCCATCATTTGCTCGCCCATGTCTGGCCGTTATTGCGCGATATCGGGCGCTGGCAGGACTGGGATAAGCGGGCTGCGTATTCACCCTACGGTGCCGGGGCTCTCGCGGGGAATACCCTGGGGCTGGATGCTGCGGCAATCGCGGCAGAACTGGGCTTTAATGCCCCGGAACACAATTCCATCGACGCCACGGCCGCGCGGGATCTGGTTGCCGAATTCAGCTATATCTGCGCCCAGATCGGGGTGGATCTCTCGCGGCTTTCCGAAGAAATTATCCTGTGGAATACCCGCGAATTCCGCTTCGTCACTCTTGATGATGCCTACGCGACCGGATCCTCGATTATGCCGCAGAAAAAGAACCCGGACGTGGCCGAATTAACCCGCGGCAAGAGCGGACGACTCATCGGTGATCTGGCCGGATTGTTAGCTACCCTCAAGGGACTCCCGCTCGCCTATAACCGAGATCTGCAAGAGGATAAAGAACCGGTTTTCGACGCCATCGATACCCTCGACCTCCTCCTCCCCGCGGTAGCGGGCATGGTAGAGACCATGGTGCTTAACTACGAGCGCATGGCCGAGCTGGCGCCCCAGGGATTCTCCCTCGCCACCGATATCGCCGAGTGGTTGGTGCGTGGCGGGGCTCCTTTCCGTGACGCGCATGAAATTTCGGGTCGCGCGGTCGCCTTCTGCGAAGAGCGCGGTATTGAGTTATGGGATATGGACGACGACGAGCTGCGCTCCATCGACGCGCGGCTCACTCCGAATGTCCGGGAAGTACTCACGGTGGCCGCCTCTGTAGGGGCCCGGCGCGGGGCGGGCGGCACCGCCCCGGAGCGGGTCGCGGAGCAGCTGGCCAGTGCGCGGGAATTCATCGGGCGCGCGGAGGGCTTTGCCCGCAGCGCGACCGATGCGTCGTCGTAAAAATATAGTGGCAAGAAAAAACCGGGCGTGATAACGTCCGGACGTGACGTTACGGAAAGGCCCGTGACGCGCGAATCACAACGGAAGGACACGAGACGTGAAGGACGTTCTTGAGGAACTGGAATGGCGGGGGCTGATCGCCCAGCATACGGATATTGACGCGCTGCGTAGCGCGCTGAACTCCGGTCCGGTCACCTTCTATTGCGGTTTTGATCCGACGGCGGCTTCTCTGCACCACGGTCACCTTGTCGCGGTGAAGCTCATGCGGCATCTCCAACTGGCCGGACACCATCCCCTGGTGCTGGTAGGTGGGGCAACCGGGCTCATTGGGGATCCGCGCCCCTCAACCGAACGCACGCTTAATTCACGGGACACCGTTGCTCAATGGGTGGAATCTCTGGCCGGGCAGTTGCGCGGCCTGTTGGATTTCGAGGGAGATAACCCGGCTCGGCTCGTCAATAACTTGGATTGGACCGGGCAGCTTTCCGCGATTGATTTCCTGCGCGACTTGGGTAAGCATTTCCGGCTCGGGACGATGCTTTCCAAAGACATTGTGGCGCGGCGCCTGGAATCGGACGAGGGCATTTCCTACGCCGAATTTTCTTACCAGGTTCTCCAGGCCAATGATTACCTTGAGCTGTTCACTCGTTACGGCTGCACCTTGGAGGTTGGCGGGAACGACCAGTGGGGCAACCTTGTTGGCGGAATGGACCTCATCCGCAAGGTGACAGGGGAGTCGGTGCACGTGCTCACGAATCCGCTGATTACCAAGTCGGATGGCACAAAGTTTGGGAAATCCGAGGGAGGGGCGGTATGGCTCAACCCCGAGATGCTCAGTCCCTACAAGTTCTTCCAGTTCTGGCTCAATACCGCCGACGAAGATGTGGTGCACATGCTCAAGGTCTTTACTTTCCGGACTCGGGAAGAGATCGAGGAGCTGGCTACCGCGGTGGCGGAGCGCCCCCAGGAAAGGCGGGCACAACGCGTACTTGCTCAAGATGTGACGGCCTGGGTGCATGGCGCGAACGTGGCAGAACGAGTGGATAATGCCTCGCGCGCGCTCTTCGGCGGTGACGGTTTGGCCGCTTTGGATGCGGATACCCTGCGTGATGCCGTGGCAGAACTGCCGCAGGCGAACGCGAGCCTGGGAACTCCGATTCCGGAACTCTTTGTGGCCACGGGCCAAGAACGGGGTCTGGGCGCCGCGCGGCGTACCGCGAAATCCGGCGGGCTGAATATCAACAACCGCAAAGTGGCAGAGGCTGACGTGCTGACTAGCAGCGATGTGCTTCCCGGGGGTGTTGTGGTGTTACGCAAGGGCAAGAAAAACCTCGCGGTTATCCGCGTTACGGAGTAAATAGCGAAGTCAAAACGGCTTTCGCACGTGAGCTGTGATGGGTAGGCGGCGTTACCGGTAGTGGTAGCGCCGCCACTATCTATGAACCACGGTGCACGAATAGATCAGTAGGGGGATATCGGCGTAATTGACGATTTTTGCCGGGCGTGCTGCGGCTTTTTATCGGGTTTTTGGGTGTTTTCCAAGTGTTTTCCGCTTATTTAGCCAGGTGTGGTGGGTGTCTCTCTGGTTTGGTTTGCGTATAGCGGGGTGGGCTTGTAAGCTTGTTATCCGTCGCCGAGAGCCGGAAACGCCTCGAGGTGGCACGGAAACTCCTCGTGAGTGGCCTAGTTCACTAGCTTCCTGGTTTGAATGGGTCGGCTTGTGGTGGTAGGCTTACGGGGTTGCTCTTCTTGAGCGTGGATGATTCTTCCTGGGCTGACCAGTCAATGGTTTTGGTGGTTGGTGTGGGGTGTGGGTGTGGTGTTTGGATGCTTAATAGCGTGTCTGACTATTATTTTTTACGTGAATTTTTT
>NZ_KE150263.1:0-309353 GCF_000411135.1 Actinotignum schaalii FB123-CNA-2
TTCGAACCCGGTAGCTAAGGTTGTTTGCGCTGATGGTACTGCACTCGGTGGGGTGTGGGAGAGTAGGTTGCTGCCGCCATGTTTTTTAGAGTGTGGGGTGTGTTTATGTCTTTTTGGTAGGCATAGTACACACCCCACACTTTTTAATCTCTGCGCGCCAAAAATTCAAAGCTCAGCGCGCGGCCGAGCTGGAGTCGGCCTAAAATAAGCACAGCATCGTGATTCTTAACAATCGAACTGCGAGGAATGAAATGTCTGACCACGAAGAGTGGAGCCAAGAGCGCTCCGAAGACGACCGTCCGAAAGGACAATGGCGGTCCGCGCGGCAACGGCGCGAACCCTCGCAGCACGATGGAGAGGGCGGCGCGACCCGCGATTCGGGCGATCCCCGCGATGCCTGGAATGACCGCCGCGGAGGCCCACGGCGTCGGGATAATCGAGAAGAAAACTGGAACCGTCACCAAGGGGACCGACGTAGTGGCCGTCGTTATGATCGCGGCCACGACCGTGACTCCTGGGAATCGCGAGATTCCCGTGGCGGGCGCGATGGTGGTTCCCGGCGCTCTTCGTGGAACCGTCAGGGTGAATTCCACGATGGTAGCGGCGAACGCGGACAGAAGGGTGGATTCCACAACCGACGTGACCGTGACAACCATCGTGGATACCGGCGCGATTGGAATGACAGGGATTCGAGTGAATCGCGCGAATCCCGAGGTTCCTGGGATCGCGGCGGTGAAGGCCGCTACGACCGGCGCGGCGGACGGGGTGGCCAGTGGCGCGATAATCGCCGGGGCCAGGACAGGCGATTCGGGGAGCGGCGTGATGATCGTTATAATGAGCGTTCCGGGCGCGAAGATCGTCGTCGTACCAACGAAAACGAACCCCGTGATAATAACAACTACGGGCGCCGCGACCAGTATGACGACAAGCAGCAGTTTGATCGCGGTGAGCGCCGGCGTGACAACCACCGGCAGGATGGCCGGCGCCGTGATGAGCGCCGTCGCGATAGCTACAGGCGTGACGAACGTGGTGGACATCGCGAAGAAGATAAAAGCCGGCGTGATGACCGCCGCAGCCGCGGCGTGAAAGATCCCTTTATTCCGGAAACGGTTAATGCACAGGATCTCGCGGCGGAATCGCGTCGTAAACTCAAGGTTCTCGCGCCAGCGGTGTCCGAGAACGTGGCGCGGCATCTGGTTTATGCCGGATCCATGATGGATCAGAACCCGGAACTCGCCTACGAGCACGCGAAAGCAGCCTACCGGCACGCCGCGCGCATCGACATCGTGCGTGAGGCACTGGGATTGACGTCCTACTTGACCGGCCGGTACTCCGAAGCTCTGCGTGAACTGCGCACCTATCGGCGCATGACCGATGATTACTCGCATGTGGCCCTTGAGGCTGATTCCGAGCGCGGATTGGGGCGGCCTGAAAAGGCTCTTGCCTTTATTGCTGAAATTCCGCTCAAGCGGCTCAATACCGCCACCACGCTCGAATTGGCGCTGGTGACGTCCGGCGCCCGTGCGGACGCGGGGGATTCCGAGGCCGGACTGGCCGTCCTGGAGAAAATCAAGGTTGAGAACCTTGATGAAGAATTACGCGCCCGCGTTGAGCTCATTAAGGCAGATCGTCTCGAAGAACTAGGACGCGTGGAGGAGGCCGAAGATCTGCGTGCGCGCTGGAATCCGGTCTACAATGCAGAAGGCGAAGTCGAGCTTTTCACCGCGGACGAGCCTGAGTCCGAGACAACAGACGTGCCCGATTTTGAAACCGAGACGAACGAAGACGCGGAAACGGAAGCGGAACAGGCATCGGAAGTGGAGCATAAGGCCGGGGCACTAGCTGAGTCTGATACGACATCCGAGAGTGAACCGACGTGTGCAGCCGAAGCCGAACATGAAGTGGCGCACGAAGCTGAGGCCGAGGCGCAGGTAAACTCGGAGACGGACTCCGAGCAGGAATCAGAAGAAGAATAATGGTGAGCCTGATATCCCATTTTGACGGCGCGATTTTCGATCTGGACGGTGTCGTTTACCTCGGCACCGATCCGGCCCCTCACGCTGCCGATGCCTACGGACGCGCCATCGCTGCTGGTATGCGCCCGCTTTTCCTCACCAATAATGCCTCGCGCACCCAGGAAGAAGTCGCCGCGCACCTCGCAACAGTGGGAATTTCAGCCCCGGCATCAACGGTGCTTACCTCTGCAATGGCAAGTACGCAGCTCGCCGTGTCGCGAGTACCTGCCGGCGCAAAAGCCCTCGTTATCGGGGGCAACGGTCTGCATCGTGCGGTGAGTGAAACTAGCCTCGTTCCGGTATCATCCGCGGATGATAACCCCGACGTGGTCATTATGGGGTTTTACCCGACAATTGACTGGGCAGCGCTTTCAGAAGTCGCCCTGGCCATTCGCCGCGGCGCCCTTTTCGTGGCCACGAATCTCGATGCCACCCTGCCCATGGAGCGTGGATTTATGGTCGGTTGCGGATCCCTCGTGGCTGCAGTAGTTAACGCCACCGGGGTGCAACCACTCTCCGCGGGCAAACCCGATCCTGCGATTTTTGCCATTGGGATGGATATGCTCGGCGCCAGCCATCCTCTCGCTATTGGTGACCGGCTCAATACCGATATTCGTGGAGCGCGTGCCGCAGGTATCGCCAGTCTCCACGTGCTTACCGGAGTGAGTTCTGCTCGCGATATTATGCTGGCTGCACAGGAAGAACGCCCCGATTATCTCGGTGATGATCTGCGGGTCCTCAACGAGGACTACCCGGAGATTCATCGGGAAGGTGAACGCTGGGTGGCAGGCACATCCTGGGCACAGGTTGAGGAGGGACACGACGGCGCAGCGGCCCGCTTGGTCACCTCCGATGGATGCGGGCCACATTTGGGGCTGGATACTTACCGGGCCGCGGTGCACGCGGTATGGGAGGCCCGAGATCGCGGGCTGGAGGGGAACGTCACGCTCGAGGAGATCATCGTGGAGCGGCGATGACGGACCAGGAAAGAGCCACGGCGCCGGAGGCAACGGTACCGTTGCCGAGCGCTCCGCTCAATATTGAAGCCGCCTTGGAGAATCTCAACGAACTCGATCTGCCCGAACAGATTGAACAGTTGGAGGCGATTCACACCGAACTCGGTCGGCGCTTATCCCGGGCGCGGCTCTAAATCAGAAAGGCGAGCCTATGGGGCGTTTAAGGCGCGTTGATGCGGAACTTGTCCGGCGCGGGCTCGCGCGCTCTCGCCAGGATGCTGCGGTGCTCATTCGTGAAGGTCAGGTATTCCTTGACGGAGCTGAGGTAACGAAACCCGCTCGACAGATGGATCCGGCACAGGCGCTTTTGGTGAAAGAAGCGGCTCAGGATCGTTACGTCTCCCGCGGAGCATATAAACTCCTGGGAGCCCTCGATTATCTCGGAGACGCCGGCCCGCGTGTGGAAGGAGTCCGTGCCCTGGATGCGGGCGCTTCCACGGGTGGATTTACCGATGTGCTGCTGCGGCGCGGTGCTGCCCACGTGGTTGCCGTGGATGTTGGCTACGGCCAACTGGCCTGGAAGCTCCGTGAAGACCCTCGTGTCACCGTGCTGGAACGCACGAATGTGCGCACCCTGGATCCCGCGGCGGTCGCCCCCGCGCCTGATCTGGTTGTGGGGGATCTATCTTTTATTTCTTTGCGGCTCCTCGTTGCCCCGCTCGCTGCGGCGAGTTCGCCAACGGCCGATTTTTTGCTTATGGTCAAGCCTCAATTCGAGGTGGGTCGGGAAAAAATCGGTGCGCACGGGGTGGTACGAAACCCGGAGTACCACGTTGAGGCGGTATGCGACGTCGCCCTTTCCGCCCGTGCCGCAGGGCTGGGCCTGCAAGCGATCGCGCCTTCGCCCCTTCCTGGACCGGCGGGGAACGTTGAATACTTTCTTTATATGAAGAAAAATGCTATTGATCAGCTTGGCGAGAACCTCGAAGAAAGTGTCCGGGCCGCGGTGAAAGCTGGACCAGCGGGGCAAGGACGGCCAGCGCGGTAGCGGGG
Organism: Actinotignum schaalii FB123-CNA-2; assembly: GCF_000411135.1. Classification (GTDB taxonomy): domain Bacteria; phylum Actinomycetota; class Actinomycetes; order Actinomycetales; family Actinomycetaceae; genus Actinotignum; species Actinotignum schaalii_A. Next base: position 4,025 of record NZ_KE150263.1, read on the forward strand.
TAGGATACCTGGGAGAGGGGAGGCATTCGATGGCAGAACCAAAAGTCGCCCTGGTCGTCAATCGCACGTTACCACCGCAGATGGAGCGCGCCGCTCACGATGCGATTGTCGCCCTAGAAGACCGCGGCGTACGGGTGGATACCAGTGAAACTCTGGCGGGTGCCCGCAATGCGGATCTCATCCTCGTCATGGGTGGGGACGGCACGATTTTGCGCGGGGCTGAGTTAGGACGTAGTACCGGCGTGCCCATCCTCGGTATTAACTACGGGCATATGGGTTTTCTTTCCGAAGCTCAACCTGATGAGCTCCCTGCCGTCGTGGAAAGGATTGCCGCGCGCGATTGGGTTATTTCCGAACGAATGACCATTGATGTGCATGTGCAGCGCCCGGATGGCTCCTGTAACGTCCAGTGGGCCCTCAACGAAGTATCGGTGGAAAAGGCTTTTAATTCGCGTCTCATCGAAGCTTCTATCGGTGTGGACGGGCGCGAAATCTCTGCTTTCAAAGCCGACGCGGTGCTACTCTCCACGCCCACCGGTTCTACTGCCTACAATTTTTCGGCGGGTGGACCGGTGGTATGGCCCAGCGTGGAAGCACTTCTTCTCACCCCGGTGGCCGCTCACGCGCTTTTCACCCGTCCTCTGGTGGTGAGCCCCTACTCAACCTTGGAAGTACGGGTTTTGCGTGATGAGGCGATGGTTTCCTGCGATTCACGGCGCCGGCTCGTCGCACCTGAAGGGACCGTGATTACCGCGGTGCGGGGGGAGCGTCCCGTCAAGCTCGCCCGACTGAATGAAACCCCTTTCTCCGGGCGTCTGGTGGCGCGCTTCCACCTGCCGGTGCGCGGCTGGCGCGAGCGTGAGGTACGGGAATGATCGAACAGGTACGTATCCGCAATCTCGGTGTTATCGCGGAAGCCGAGCTTAATCTATCTCGCGGGCTCACCGCACTAACGGGGGAAACCGGGGCGGGAAAAACTATGGCGGTGACCTCCCTTACGTTGCTTCTCGGAGCTAAAGCGAATCCCGCACGGGTGCGGGCCGGGGCCGTCCAAGCGGAAGTGGAAGGAACGTTTCTCGTGGACGCGACTTCCCCGTTGCTGGAACGTATCGCCGAGGCAGGGGGGCGGTATGACGTTGAAGGCGATACCGCTGCTGTGATTATTGCTCGGCATATTCCCGCGAAGGGGCGTTCCCGTGCCTTTGTTGGAGGCCGGTCAGTACCCACCGCGGTGCTGACCGATATCGCGGCCGAACTTGTCACCGTGCACGGCCAATCCGATCAGATTCGGTTGGGTAACCCCGGCCAGCAGCGCGCTGCGGTCGATGAATTCGGAGGTGAAACGATCACGCGGGCCAAAACAACGTGGGAACAGGCGTGGAAAAACTACGGTGAAGCCCGCGAAGCCCGCGATACCTTTCAGGCAGGTGCACAGCGCGCTGCTCAACAGCGTTTAGCCTACCGAGCCTTGCTTGACAAAGTTGAGGCGGTCGATCCGCATCCCGGTGAAGAAGAAACTCTGCGGGCGCGCGCCCGGGTGCTTGAAAATGCGGTGGAAATGTACGGGGCATACTCCGCGGCTGCCGAAGCACTGAGCGGGAGCGACACCGAAAACGGAGCCATATCCGCGCTGGGTAGCGCGGCCGCGCAACTCGAGCGTGTTCTTGAACTCAGCGGCCCTGATGTGCCGAATACACAACTTCGGGAGCTACGCGAACGCTTGGAAAATGCCGAAGCCGATATCAACGATATTTATGCCGATATCGCAGAATTAGCTCGTGGTACCCAAGCCCAACCCGAGGAGCTCTCTACGATTTATTCGCGCCGCTCCGAACTGGCCGGGCTGCGCAAACAGCTGGGAATGAGCGGCGAAGAAATCCTGCGCGCCGCCGCTGAGGCCCGAGCGGGTCTAGAGAACCTCGATGATCCAGCGGCCACTCTAGAACGTCTTGAGAAGGAGCTTTCGCACGCTCATACGGCCATGGAACAAGCCGGAGCAGCCCTACGTGCCGCGCGTGCCGCTGCCGGGGAAGAACTCGCCCGTGCTGTGGAAACGGAACTTCCCGAGCTCTCGCTGCCCGATGCCCACTTCACCGTGGCTGTCAGCGCCGCGGATCCTGGGCCAGCCGGTGCGGATTCCGTCACTTTTTTGCTAGCCGCCCACCGCGGTGCGCCGCTGTCCCCGCTCGCATCGGGTGCTTCGGGCGGTGAGCTCTCGCGAGTTATGCTCGCCCTCGAAGTGGGATTGGCGGCCCGGCGTGCTCAGCGGGGCCACACTTTCCTCTTCGACGAAGTTGATGCCGGGATTGGGGGCCGTGCTGCCACTGCCGTTGGGAAAAGACTGGCAAAACTGGCTGGTAGTGCCCAGGTTATTGTTGTTACTCACCTTGCCCAGGTCGCGGCCTATGCCGAGCACCAACTCGTCGTCGTGAAACAACTTGAAGAAAGTACCGCGCGCACGGAGCTGCGTGACGTCACGGGGCCGGAACGCGAAGCAGAACTCGCCCGTATGCTTTCGGGCAGCGATACCGATGTGGCACGCGCGCACGCCGCTGAGCTACTTAAGGCCGCGAGTGTGGCACTATAAAGCTTGTGGCATCGAAGTTATGGCGAAAAAAGAAGGTCGTTGCGGAAGGCACCCTGGCCGGTCCGGCCCGGGTGGACGCACGCACCAAAAATCTCACTCGTCGTCTCCAAGCCGGCGATGTAGCGATTATTAACCACACGGATCTGGATAGGGTGGCCGCGGAAAACCTTGTCGCCGCGCAGCCCGTTGCCGTGCTCAATGCCGCGAAATCTATCTCGGGGCGCTACCCAAATCTTGGCCCGGCGATCCTGGAAGAAGCCGGTATCCCGCTCATCGATGACCTCGGCCCAGAAATTATGGATATTTCGGAGGGCCAGTGGGTCGATATTGATGGGGCACGCGTGGTGGCAGGCGGACGCGTTATTGCGGAAGGCACTTTACAAACCGCCCAGAGCATCGCGCGTGATAGCGAGGCCGCCCGCGCGGGCATGACCGTGCAACTGCGAGCTTTCGCCGCCAATACCCTCGAATATCTCAACGAAGAACAGGGACTCATCCTCGATGGGGTGGGAATTCCAGATATCCGTACGTCCATGGAGCACCGGCACGTGCTCGTGGTGGTGCGCGGCTACGACTACCGTGAAGACCTGCGCGCCCTGCGTCCCTATATTCGGGAAAATCGCCCGCTCATGATCGGGGTGGATGGCGGAGCGGATGCTCTTCTGGAACTTGGCTACACCCCGGATATTATCGTGGGTGATATGGATTCGGTTTCCGATAAAGCGTTGCGCTGCGGTGCCGAGGTGGTGGTGCACGCCTACCGCGATGGGCGCGCACCCGGCAAGAAGCGGGTGGAGGATCTGGGAGTGGATCACGTGGTCTTCCCGGCTACCGGGACTTCCGAAGACGTTGCCATGCTGCTGGCTGATTCCAAAGGCGCCAAGCTCATTGTGGCGGTGGGTACTCACAATACGATTCTGGAATTCCTCGATAAGGGCCGGGCGGGAATGGCCTCAACGTTCCTCACCCGCCTGGTGGTGGGTGGCAAACTCATTGACGCGAAAGGTGTTTCACGCCTCTATCGTTCCTCGATTTCGAATTGGATGCTCGTTGCCCTCATTCTTGCGGGAGTTTTTGCACTCTTCGCGGCCCTGGCCGTTACCGGTGCGGGCCAAACCTTCCTGTCCGTGCTCACCACTCGCCTCGGGGATCTTGCCGAGTGGTTCCGTAATCTCTTCTAGGAAAGTTAGCTGATGGTTGATTTTAGGTATCATCTCGTTTCCCTGGTCTCGGTGTTTTTAGCGCTGGCCATCGGAGTGATTCTCGGGGCCGGGCCGCTGCAAAATTCCATCGCGCACGGGCTTACCGGCCAGGTGGATTCCCTGCGTGAATCGCGTGACAAGATGCGCGTGGAACTCGATCAACGCGGGGCACAGCTTGATGCTGCGTCGACGGCGCTGCTAGGTGCCGGCGAGCAACTTAATGCCGGAACGCTGACCAACCGGCGCGTTGCTATCGTGGCGGCAGCCGGGGCCGACGGAGCTATCGTGGAGAAAACCCGGCAGAGCCTGACCGCGGCCGGGGCTCGTATCACGGGTGAAATCACCCTGGCTCCAGCTTTTACGGATACCGAATACGCTACCTACCGTTCCACCCTTTCCGGTAACCTCGGCTCTTATGTCAAGGACTTGCCGGCCGGTGGTTCCGCGGATGCGATTCTCGGGGCGGCCGTGGATACCGTGGTACGCTCTGCGCCGGAAGATGCGGGGGCGACGACGCTCATCACTCTTCTCACCTCTCCGGAAAATAAGCTGATTGACGTGGCGGTTGCTCCGAGTGAAGCCGCGGAGGTGGTTGTTTTCATCACCTCGGATCCGGCTGAGACCGCACCGGTTCCCGCCGATAAGGCGACCACTTCGCCGCATATTACGGATACCTACCAGGCTGCCTTTGCGGCTATTGCCGGGCGGGGCCCGGCCGTGGCCGTCGGTGCGGGAACAGACGGAAACTCGGTGTTGGGAGCCGTGCGTTCAGCAAAAAACGGATCCACGGTGGATTCTGCGCAAACCGCGCTTGGTGATGTCAATATTCCCATGGCGGCAGCTGCCGAATTGCATGAACGCCACGTACACCTCGGGGTAGCGCCCGGAGCGGATAGCGCGATTGGGGAGCGCCAAAGTGCCTCCGCACCCGCGCAAACAGCGCCCGCTCCGCAGCCTGAACAGGCTCCTGCTCCGGCCCCCGCACCCGCGGAAGGCGGGCAAGCTCCCGAAGGCGGGCAGGCCCCGGCTGGGCAGTAACGGTACCATGGGTGCATGACCCTTTCTGCTTTCTGGAGGAATCAAGTGCGCCTGGGCGTTGCCGCCCTGGCCGGATTCGCCGCGGCTCGCGCAGCCGAGAAGCTGCTCGCCCGGCGCGCCGCGCCCGCCTGGCAGCGTACCGCTAAGGACGGGCGTACTGTGAGTTTGCGGGAAGGCCCGGTTGCGGTAGCAGGCACGGTTACCGGAAGCGCGGTGGGCGCTCTACTTTCCGGAGGCACGAGCTCGGCTGGTTCGGTAATCGCGGCGCTCAGCGGAGGACTGGCCGGTTATATTGACGATTTTTACGAAGGTGCATTTTCACGTACCTCCAAAGGGTTGCGCGGCCACCTCGGTGCACTTTCCCGGGGCCATCTGACCTCCGGGGCTCTGAAAATAGTCATTATTGGGGCCGGTGCGGCTCTGGCCTCATGCGTCCCGGTTACTGTGGACGGCTCTCGTAGTAGTGGTTCTTGCGCGCGGCAGCTCGCGCTGCGCGGCGAACGCACCATTCTCATCGCTGCTACCGCGAATCTTATTAATCTCCTTGACCTCGCGCCGGGCCGGGCCTGGAAAGGAACGCTCATAGCCGCGGCTCCCTTCTCCCTGGTCAGCTACCCGCCGGCAGGTCCCATTGCCGCGGCTCTCGTGGGTACTGGCACAGCCTGCCTGCCTGAGGACCTCGCGGGTAGGGTCATGCTCGGCGATACCGGGGCAAATGCGGTGGGAGCGGCACTGGGCTGGACGCTCGCCAGCCGTGGTCCTTGGGTGCGGCGCGGAGCGCTGGGCGTCGTCGTCGCCCTGAATATCGCGAGCGAAAAAATATCATTTTCGCGGGTTATCGCAACCCACCCGTGGCTGCGCGCTCTCGACCAGGCAGGCCGGGCATGAAAAAAGTTCTTGGAACTGCACTTGGAGCAGCCGGAACCATAGCGATTCTTACCCTGCTCTCGCGTGCCATGGGCTTCGTGCGGGCCTGGGTGCAAAATGGGGCGTTGGGAGATTCCCTCGCCGGGGAGGCGTATTCGACGGCGAATACCGTCCCTAATGTGCTTTTTGAAATCGCGGCCGGCGGTGCCTTGGCTGCCGCGGTCATCCCGTTGGTCTCCGGATTCCTAGCGAAGGCACTGGCCGCGGAAGTATCCCGCACTGCCTCGGCCTTGTTCACTTGGGTACTTGCCATCGGAATTCCGGTTGCGGGGATTGTTACCCTGGGTGCCCGGCCGATTATGGACGTGCTCCTGGGGGAGGGCTCGCCGGCAGCCAGCGTGGATTTCGCCGCCACCCTGCTCCGGATTTTCGCCTGGCAAATCCCCCTCTACGGATTGTCGGTGGTGTGCACGGGGCTGTTGCAGGCGCATAAAAAATTTGTGCTTCCCGCTCTCGCCCCGCTGCTCTCGTCGGTCACGGTTATTATTACTTTCGTTATTTTCACGCAGCTCGCCGGGGGTAATCAGCACGATCCGGCACGGATTTCTCGGGCGACCCTCTATGTGCTGGCCTGGGGTACCACGGCGGGGGTCGCGGTTTTCTCCCTACCCCAGCTTATCCCGGTGCTACGCCGCATCAGCTTGCGACCTACATTCCGTTTCCCGCCGGGGGTAGGGTGCCGTGCGCTACGGTTAAGCGCGGCGGGGCTGGCCGGCCTGCTCGCTCAACAGATCCAAATCATCGCGGTCATGCTTTTTGCCAATGCCCGCGGTGATGTGGGAACCTACCCGATTTTCACTTTCGCGAACCAGCTCTATATGGTGCCCTACGCCGTGCTTGCTGTTCCGATCGCCACCGCGGTTTTCCCACGCCTCGCAGAAGCCGCCGCGATCCCCGGGCGCCCGGGTCTGGCTCGGATCACCGCTCGCTCTTCCCGTCTCGTTTTTGATATTGGACTGCTCTGCGTGGCACTGCTGGTGGCGGTTGCAGAGCCTGCCCAGGCACTCTTCGCGGTGGCGCGTCCGGTGGCTCATATGGATATTGCCATGTTGGCTATGGCGCCCGCACTCCTCGGCTATGCCTTTATTTACCATGGGTCGCGGGTTCTCTACGCAGTGGAGGCAGCTCGTGCGGTTATTATTGTCAATTCGGCGGCGTGGCTGATGGTCGTTGTGGTTCTTATCGGGGCGGCGGGCCTGGGGGTGCACGGACGCACCGAAGTGCTCATCAGCATCGGTGTGGCGATGTCCACGGGAATGACCGTTGGAGGTATTGGCCATATTTTCGCGATCCGGCGCGCGGTAGGCCCCGGGGCGCTGCGCGGTGTCGGTTACTCCCTGCGGATCGTGCTGCCTGCCGCTGTAGTAGCTGGCACGGTCGGATATACCAGCGGGCGCGAGATACTACGCTGGTGGGGGGAAGGCGCCCTGGGTGCCCTGGGAGCAACTGCCGTGGCCGGTGCACTCACCCTCGCGATCGGGGGAGTGGCGCTCTACTTCGTTGACCGACGGGCGCTGCGGCTGGCGCGTGACGCGGAGGCGCCGTCGACCCAAGAAATGCCCGCTATTGCCGTGGCTTTCGACGAAGCGAATGCATAAAACTTGGTCTGCGGCCTGCACGCCCGCGCAGGTGGGAAAGGAAATTTTATGTACAACGGTCTGAGTGATGAATACTGCCCCGAGCATATGCGGCTCCTGGAGCGGCGCAACGTGCTCACGTCTCCGTTCATTAACGTGTACGAGGATACGGTGGAACTGCCCAGCGTAGGAGCGCGAATGGATCGTTACTGGGTGGAGCACCGCGATGCGGTGGCCGTGCTTGCGGTACGGGGCAGTGGCGACGGCGCACCTGAGGAAGTACTGCTTATCCGGCAGTATCGGATTCCGGTTCGCTCGCTCCTGTGGGAAATTCCGGCTGGCATCCTCGATATAGAGGGTGAGGATCCGATGGAGGCCGCTCGCCGGGAACTGCGCGAAGAAACCGATTATGCCGCCGGGGAACTGGAGTTTCTTACCCGTTTCTACACCTCGCCCGGTTTCACTAACGAGCAGCTCACGGTCTATCTCACTCGTAATCCCGAGCCAGCCGCGGCAGCTTTTGCTCGCGAGGATGAAGAGGCCGAAATTGAGGTGCGGTGGGTGCCGCTAGCCCTGGTGCGGGAGGCAATTATGACCGGGCGAGTTGCTAATCCGCAACTGGTGGCAGCGGTACTTGCTTACCTGGCGCGTAGCTCTTAACGACTAGGAGGGTCCGGGCCGATCGCTGTTGCGGTTCAACGGCTGTTTAACAGCGGTTCAACGGCGGTTCTGCACCGCTCTTAGCCACGAGCGTAACTCGTGTGGGCGTGTGGACCCGCGCCGGTAACAACGGTCCTTTTTCCGTCCGGTTAGGCTGTCCAAACTAGATTACGCAACGTTGGTGTTGTTTAATTGGGAGGCGAGGTCCTAGATATGGTCGACCACCGCGTGGTAAGTGGCGGTGCTCAATTCGAAAGAACCTGCGGTCGTGGTCCGGGCGCGCATACGTGCTTGGCGAGGATGTAGAACTGTAACGGGGGTGGTGTTCCAAGTGTCCGAAGATGAAGGCGCAAAGATCCGCCCCCGTGAAGAAACAACCCGCGAAGGTATTCTGCGTCTCATTATGGAACGCGGACCCATTAGCGCCACGGAACTTGCCCGCTTAGCTATCCTTACTCCAGCTGGGGTGCGCCGCCATCTTGTGGCGCTCGAAGATGCGGGTGCTATTACCGAATGTGAGAAACCCGGGCAGCGTGAGGCGCGGGCCGGGCGGCCAGCACGCTACTACGTGGCAACGGATGCCGGGCAGAATGCCGGGGCAACCTCTTATCACACCATGGCGAATGCAGCTCTTGATTTTCTGCGTGAAAATCTGGGGGAGGCCGGAGTGGCGGAATTTGCGCGCCGCCGCGAGCGTGCTTTGGTCGCTCGTTACCGCGATGTGCTTGGGGATACGGAAAATTCGGTGGAACGGTTGCGCCGTCTGGCGCGAGCCCTCACCCAAGATGGTTATGCCGCTTCGGTTCGCGATGTTCCGGGTACCCAGGATGGGCCGCGGCATATGATCCAGTTGTGTCAGGGGCGCTGCCCCCTGCGCGACGTCGCCACACAGAATAACTTTTTATGCGCGGCGGAAACCCGCGCTTTTCACGAACTACTCGGGGTTCCCGTGCAGCGGTTGGCAACCATTGCATCGGGGAGTCACGTGTGCACGGTGACGCTGCACGCTAACAGCGTTTAAATCGGGAGGAAACACATGGCACAAACACGGCACGAGGCAGCAATTGCGGAGGCCGTGGCGCAGCAGGAACACGTTATTGCGAACCTGTCTGGCGCCTATGAATTTGGGTGGCACGATACCGATACCGCCGGGGCTCACGCGCGCCGCGGTCTAGATGAAGGTGTCGTGCGCGCGATTAGCGCGGCGAAGGAAGAACCAGAATGGATGCTCAAACGGCGCCTGCGCGCTTTGCGCCTTTTTGAGAAACGCCCCATGCCCACGTGGGGAGCTGATCTTTCCGGTATCAACTTTGATGACTTCAAATACTTCGTGCGCGCCACCGACCGTCAGGTGACCGATTGGAACGACCTTCCCCCGGAAATCAAAAACACCTATGACCGGCTCGGCATTCCGGAAGCTGAAAAAGAACGCCTGGTAGCCGGGGTGGCTGCCCAGTACGAATCCGAGGTGGTCTACAACTCGATTCGCGCGGATTTGGAAGAACAGGGCGTTATTTTCGTGGATACCGATACCGCACTGCGTGAGCACGAGGACCTGGTGCGGGAATACTTCGGTACCGTTATTCCGGCCGGCGATAATAAATTCGCATCCCTCAATACCGCGGTATGGTCGGGTGGCTCTTTCATTTATGTCCCGAAGAATGTCCACGTGGATATTCCCTTGCAGGCGTACTTCCGTATCAACACCCAGGCGATGGGGCAGTTTGAACGTACGCTCATTATTTGTGATGAAGGCTCCTACGTGCACTACGTGGAAGGCTGTACCGCCCCGATCTACTCTGAGGACTCCCTCCACGCCGCCATCGTAGAAATCATTGTGAAAAAGAACGCCCACTGCCGTTACACCACGATCCAGAATTGGTCGAATAACGTGCTCAACCTCGTCACCCAGCGTGCGACCGTAGCGGAGGGGGCCACGATGGAATGGGTGGACGGTAATATCGGTTCACGTCTCAATATGAAATACCCGGCTTGTGTGCTCCTGGGTGAACACGCGCACGGGGAAGCGCTTTCCGCGGCTTTCTCCGGCCCCGGCCAGCACCAGGATACCGGCGCGAAAATGCAGCACCTGGCGCCGAATACCACCTCCTCGATTGTCTCGAAGTCGATTTCGCGCGGGGGCGGGCGCTCCTCCTATCGCGGTCTCGTGCAGGTTTCGGAAGATGCGCGTGGCTCGAAATCTAATGTGGTCTGCGATGCGCTGCTCGTAGACGATATTTCCCGCACGGATACCTACCCGTACGTGGACGTACGCACGGACGACGTCGAGATGGGGCACGAAGCCACCGTGACGAAGGTGAGCGAGGAACAGCTCTTCTATCTCATGCAACGTGGCCTATCCGAGCAGGAAGCCATGGGTATGATCGTGCGCGGTTTCGTAGAGCCCATCGCTCGGGAACTGCCTATGGAATACGCACTCGAACTCAATCGTCTTATTGATCTGCAAATGGAAGGGAGTGTGGGCTAATGGTCAGTACTGATCATTCCCAGGCGGTGCTAGCAGATGAAGGATTCCATACCGCGCACGCCGACCGCTCGGATCGCTTCGCCTCCTTTAATCCGGAGGAGTTCCCGATTCCGCGCGGAACCGGAGAGGAAGAAGATTGGCGTTTTACGCCGATGGATCGGGTAGCCCCGTTCGTTAAGGACGTGGAGGGGGTGCGAGATGCCACCGTCACCGCCACCGTCGTGGGCGGTGCCTGTGTGGAAGAAGTGGACCGCAGCGATCCGCGCTTAGGTACAGTCGGGAAACCCGACGACCGCGCGGCGGCCCTCGCCTGGTCCGCTTTTCAGCGTGCGCATATCGTCACCCTCGATGGAAGCGAGCACGCGGACGTCGTCGCCATTATCAACGGGGAAGGAAAGCTGAGCGTTGCCCACACCCTTATTACCGCGGCCCCGGAGGCTAGCGGCACCGTAGTGCTCGAGCACACCGGTAGCGGCAACCTCACCGAAACCGTGGAAATTGAGGTGGGTGCGCATGCGGATCTCACCGTTGTTTCCGTGCAGGAACAAGAACGCTGTGCTTCCCAACATTCCGCCCAGCGGATCCGAGTGGGAGAAGGCGCAAAATTCCGGCATATCGTGGTGACCATCGGCGGGGATCTCATCCGCATGACCACCGCGTGCGAATTGGAAGGAGAGCGTTCCGATAGCGAGCTGCTGGGTGCCTATATCACCGAAAGCCACCAGCATCACGAGCACCGCATTTTCGTGGATCACGTGGCCCCGCACTGCAAATCTCGCGCTACCTACAAGGGTGCGCTCCAGGGCGATGAGGCGCATTCGGTGTGGATCGGGGATGTGCTCATCCGGGCTCAGGCCGCACAGACGGATACCTACGAACTCAACCGCAACCTGGTACTCACCGAGGGAGCCAAGGCCGATTCGGTGCCTAACCTGGAGATTCTCACCGGAGATATCGCTGGGGCTGGGCATGCCTCAGCAACGGGCCGTTTTGATGATGAACAACTCTTCTACCTCATGGCACGGGGCATTCCCGCCGATGTGGCGCGCCGCCTGGTAGTGCGCGGTTTCTTCGCGGAATTGGTGGAGCAGATCGAAGTGGATTCGGTGCGCACCAAGCTCATGGACGCTATCGAACGGGAACTCGATTTAGCCGATGCCGGAAACGGGGAGGATGCATGAGCTGGCAGCAGGTGTGTACCACCGCGGATCTCGAGCCGGAAAGCGCCCTGAGCGTGGAAGTCCGCGCTGCTAACGGCGCCGTCGTACCGGTATGCATCGCACGCGACTGCCACGGCACCTGGCATGCCGTGGGCGATATCTGCACCCATGAAGACGTCAATCTCAGTGACGGCGAAGTTTTTGATACCACAATCGAATGCCCCAAACACGGTGCGGAATTCGATCTGTGTTCCGGGCGTGCCCTCACGCTCCCGGCGGTCACGCCCGTGCCCGTCTACCCCTTGACCTGCGATAACGAAGGCCGCGTTTTTGTCGACGTGGACACAAGACCTGAGGAGAAGTAATGGCTACTCTCGATATTATTGATCTGCACGCCTCGGTGATCACCCCCGAAGGCCCCAAACCGATCCTGCACGGCGTCAATCTGCATATCGGTGACAATGAGATCCACGCGATTATGGGCCCGAACGGTTCAGGTAAATCGACCACGGCGTACGCGCTGGCCGGGCACCCTTCCTATGAGATCACCTCCGGCCAGGTGCTGCTCGACGGTGTAGATATTACGGATATGACCGCTGATGAACGCGCCCGCGAGGGACTTTTCCTCGCCATGCAGTACCCGGTTGAAGTGCCGGGGGTATCTGTCTCGAATTTCTTGCGCACCGCGAAAACCGCGATTGATGGAGAAGCTCCGAAACTGCGTGAATGGTCCCAGGCATTGCGCAAGGTCACGGAGAAATTGCGCGTGGATGCCGATTTCATTAAGCGTGATCTCAATGTGGGCTTCTCCGGTGGGGAGAAGAAACGCACCGAAGTGCTCCAGATGGAATTACTGGAACCCAAGATCGCCGTGCTGGATGAAACGGATTCCGGGCTGGACGTGGACGCGCTGCGCGTGGTCTCTGAAGGGATCGTCGATGTGCATGAACGCACCGGTAATTCGCTGCTGCTCATCACCCACTACAACCGAATTTTGCAGTACGTCAAACCCGATTACGTCCACGTTTTCGCCGGCGGCAAGATTGTGCGCACCGGCGGACCGGATCTGGCCAGCGAACTGGAAGCTTCCGGTTACGACAGCTACATCGAAGCGGAGGCGAAGTAGGTGAGCGCCGTGCGCCCGCTGGTGGCGCGGGAAGATTTCCCGATCCTCGCCCGCCCGATGCGCGCCGGCCAGGCCCTCGTGTACTTAGATTCTGGGGCGACGGCGCAGCGTCCGCGCGCCGTTCTGGACGCGATGGTGGATTTCGATACGCGCTCCAACGGAGCGGTCAAACGCGGCAGCCACCTTCTCGCGGAGGAGTCTACCGTGGCTTACGAAGAAGCCCGCGCGAAAGTGGCGGCCTTTATCGGGGCGGCACCCCAGGAAATCGTGTGGACCAGCGGGAGCACCCAGTCCCTCAATCTCCTCGCCTACGCGATCTCGAATGCCACGGCGGGACGCGGATGGGGTAATGCGGATCGTTTTCTGTTGCGTGCCGGTGACGACATTGTGGTCACCCGGGCCGAACACCACGCGAATCTGCTGCCTTGGCAAGAGCTGTGTGAACGTACCGGCGCCCGACTCACGTGGCTTGATCTGGATAGCGAAGGAAGAATTGACCCGGCTAGTCTCGGGGTTATCGGGCGGCGCACTCGTATCGTTGCTTTCACCCACGTTTCGAATGTGACCGGGGCGGTATCTCCGGTAGCGCAGATCGTGGCAGCTGCCCGCGCGGTGGGTGCTTTTACGGTTCTGGATGCCTGTCAATCGGTGCCGCACCTTCCCGTGGACGTGCATGCCCTCGACGTGGATTTCGCTGCTTTTTCGGGGCACAAAATGTACGGCCCCACCGGTGTGGGCGCGCTCTACGGGCGCGAAGAGCTCCTCGCGGATCTGCCGCCCTACCAATTTGGTGGCTCAATGATCGAACGGGTGACGATGGAAAAAACGCGCTACGCGCGCCCGCCGGCCCGTTTTGAGGCGGGAAGCCAACCGGTCACCCAGATTGTGGGCCTTGCGCGTGCGGTTGATTATCTCAGTGCTATCGGCATGGAGAAGGTGGCACGCTATGAAGACGCGCTCACGGTCCAGCTCCTCGAAGGCCTCGGGCAGATCCCGGGGATCCGGGTGCTCGGACCGCGCGGGGGAGGTGGCCGTACCGGGATCGCGGCTTTTACCGTTGCCGGTGTGCATCCCCATGACGTAGGGCAATTCTTAGATGCGCGCGGTATTGCGGTGCGGGTGGGGCACCATTGCGCCCAGCCCATTCACGATTTCTTCGGGGTGCCTGCCTCGGTGCGCGCCTCGGTGGGGATATATACAACAAGCTCGGATATCGATGCGTTTCTGGACGCGTTGAGCCAGGTCCGCGGCTATTTCCGGGCGGAAGGATAGGCACGTGAGCGAACTTGATGAGCTCTACCAGCAGATTATTCTCGATGCGGCGCGTGAACGGCACGGGGAAGGCGAGCTGGCGCCGGTGGAGGCCGGCGCGGGTGCGGCTGGCGCGGGCGCGCAATCCGGGCCGTGTGGGGAGTCCACCCAGGTCAATCCCATGTGCGGGGATGAAGTGACCCTTGAGGTGCGCCTGTCTCCGGATGGGGAGAAGATCGCCGAGCTGGCGTGGCAGGGGCAGGGGTGTTCTATTTCCCAGGCCTCGATTTCCATTATGAATGACCTGGTTGCCGGGCAGTCCATCGAGCATCTCGCCACGCTCTACAGCTATTTCCGCGAGATGATGGATAGCCGCGGGGCCGAGCTGCCCGAGGCCGCCGCGGATGCCCTGGAAGATGCCGCCGCTTTCCACGGTGTCGCGCGTTTCCCCATGCGTATCAAATGCGCGCTGCTGGGCTGGATGGCGGTCCGTGAAGCCACTGACGAAGCTCTTCGCCACCTCGGCACCTCCGATGGGCAGGAGAGTGGCTCCGCGGAAGATACGTCGCAGAACACAAAGGAGACCCCGGAACAATGACGGAGAAGAAGGACACAACCCCGCCGGAGCCCGAGGCCACAGCGCCCGTAGTGGAAACGTTGAGCACAACGAGCACGCCTCAACCGCCCCCGACCGAGGCCGGGGAACATATCGGCGAAGTTATTTACACGGACGGCGATAGCCCGGTGGACGACGTCGACCCCTATCTCGTTCTCGAAGCGATGAAAGACGTTATCGACCCGGAGCTCGGCGTCAATATTGTTGATCTTGGCCTCGTGTATGGCGTGACGACCAACGGCCGCCATCTTCACCTCGATATGACTCTCACCTCGCCGGCCTGCCCGCTCACAGACGCCATTACCGACGGCATTATTATCGCCACGGAAGATCTTGTTGATGACGTGGATATTAACTGGGTGTGGTTGCCTCCGTGGGGCCCGGAACGCATTACCGAAGATGGCCGCGATGACCTGCGTGCCCTCGGTTTCAATATTTAGTACGACGACGCACGGGCGCCCAGAAAACTCTGGGCGCCCGTGTTATCTCTACCGGCGCTACTTTAACGCCAGGTATTGCAGGCGTTGAAATCGCCTGTTTCGTAGCCGGTTGTCAGTGCATCCATCCGCTGGGCAGATGACCCGTGAGAGAATTTTTCGGGGTTGACATCCATTCCGGCGCTTTCTTGGATATGGTCATCGCCGATCGCGACCGCGGCATCAATAGCGCTGGCGAGCTGCTCCCGGGTGGGGGCTTGCAGAATCGGGATTCCGCTGGCCGGATCCACCGTGCTGGCAGCGTGATGCAGCCAGAGTCCAGCGTAGCAATCAGCTTGCAGCTCCGAACGTACCTGCGAAGAATCCGGGCCGGTATCACGCGGATTAATACGTTCGAATACCCCGGTGAGGTTTTGGATATGATGCCCGAATTCGTGGGCAACCACATAGGCCTGCACCAGGGTGGTGTTCTCTGCCCCGAAACTGGTTTCCAGCTCGTCGAAGAAAGTGGTGTCGAGGTAGACGGTTCTATCGGCGGGGCAGTAGAAGGGCCCCACCTGACTGGACGCGTTCCCGCACCCGGTGCTCACTCCCTCAGAAAAGAGTGCGAATCCGGGAAGTTCATAGGACGTGCGAGCCGAGCGGGGAAGTTCACCCTCCCAAAACGTATCGAGTGATTGGGCTATCGCCACCATGAAACACTCGGTGGAAGCATTGGCATCCGCCCCGGTGCGGCATTTATCCGCAAAATCGGAGGTGGTGGATTGCTGGGCGGAGCTGCCCTGCGCTGAGCCACCCTGGGAGAGGGCCGCCGGCGGGGGAGTACCGGTAACTATGTACCACACCAGGGCAATAATGATGCCGGTCACGCCCATACCGCCGCCGATGATGGTACCGCGCCCGCGGCCGCGATGTTGTACTCTCGCCCCGTCGAGGCGCACGCCGTCGTTAACACTCATGACGTTGAGCCTACCCTCCCGGTGCGCACCCCGTGCGCGTTTCCTCAACCGCGCTTCAGTATTGCGCGATGGCGTACCCGAGGGGCAGCGCGGCCACGATCACACACAGCACACAGGCGAGGAAGCTCCATCCGGCAGCCTTGCGGAACCGCAGCTGTCCGGGAGTGGCGCGTTGTTCGCGCGAGAGGGTGACAGCGGTGAGCACCAGGCCAGCTACCGTGCCGAGCCAGGCGAGGAGTTGGACGAGCAGGCGACCGTGCCCGAGGAATACGCAGGCTGCCGCGCAGACGGATATCATCACGGGCAGCACATAGGTGGTGTGGTTCTCCGGCTGTTCGCCGGGATTCGGCTCGGGTGCGGAAGAAGCTGTTATCACTTCTCCATTGTCGCGCGTGCGGGCTAGGCGCACCAGTGGCGCGTTGGCGTGCCGGCATATGCCGGCCGGGTCCACCCGTAGCGCGCTAGAGTGATGAGCAATGCGGCCCGCGGGCGGTTTTCTCGGTAAAGTAGGCCCTTGTGATTACGGCTTCTGATCTCACGATCCGCATCGGTACGCGTGAACTTGTCCAGCACGCTAGTTTTCAGGTCCACAAGGGTATGCGCGTGGGCCTGGTGGGGCGCAATGGCGCTGGCAAAACCACGATGACTCGCCTGCTGGCGGGCGAAGGCACCACGTCTGATGCCGTTGACTACGAAGGAACCCTGCACCGCAGCGGCACCATTGCCTACCTCCCGCAAGATACCCACGATGGGGATCCGAATCAGATAGCTCGGGATCGTATCCTGGAGGCGCGCGGAATCGACGCCACGATTCGCCGTATCCGCAAAGCGGAAAAGGATATGGCCGAATGTACCGGAGCGCGCCAGCAAAAAGCTATGGAGCGCTACGTGCGTCTCGATCAGGAGTTCACCGCGGCCGGGGGCTGGGCCGCCAATGCGCAGGCCTCCCAGATGGCTGCCGCGCTGGGCTTGGATGAGCGTGTCCTCAACCAACCGCTGGGGACGCTTTCGGGTGGGCAGCGCCGCCGCGTCGATCTGGCGCGGGTGCTCTTCTCCCAGGCAGATACGCTGCTTCTGGACGAACCGACCAACCACCTCGACCATGATTCTCTCCTGTGGCTGCGCGATTACCTTTCTAATTATTCGGGCGGTTTCGTGGTGATTTCTCACTCGGTGGATTTGCTGGAAGAAACGGTCACGGCGGTGTGGCATTTAGATGCCAACCGGGCAGCTCTTGACCAGTACGCGATGGGATGGTCGGCCTACCTCAAGCAACGTGAAACCGATGAACGCCGGCGCCGGCAGATGCGCGCTAATGCCGAAAAGAAGGCGGACCAGCTGCTAGCGCAGGCTAATAAGATGCGCGCGAAGGCTACGAAGGCGGTGGCCGCTCAAAATATGGCGAAACGTGCGGAGAAGCTGCTCGAGGGCCTGGAAGAAGAACGCGCGGATGACAAAGTGGCAGCGCTGCGCTTCCCGGAACCGTCCCCGTGCGGAAAAACCCCCTTGCGGGCCCGGGGCCTGTCAAAATCCTACGGCTCGCTGGAGGTGTTTACCGGCGTTGATCTGGCGATTGACCGCGGTTCGCGCGTCGTCGTTCTGGGGCTCAACGGCGCGGGTAAAACCACGCTGCTGCGGCTGCTTTACGGAACGGAAACACCGGATACCGGCGAAGTAATCCCCGGCCACGGCCTCAAGCTGGGATATTACGCGCAGGAACACGATTTTATCGATACTGATAAAACTGTGGTGGATAATTTGCGCTACGTCGCCCCGGAGTTCGATGAAACAGGCTTACGCACCGTGCTCGGTTCGTTTTTGTTTTCGGGTGACGACGCCGATAAGCCCGCCCGCGTCCTCTCCGGCGGTGAAAAGACTCGTTTGGCGCTGGCCATGCTGGTGGTCTCGCGCGCCAATGTGCTACTGCTAGACGAACCGACGAATAATCTCGATCCGGCATCCCGCGAAAAAATCCTAGCTGCTCTGGGTAAATATGAAGGCGCCGTCGTGCTCGTCACGCACGACGAAGGTGCCGTGACCGCACTTGATCCCGAGCGGGTGCTTCTCCTCCCGGACGGAGATGAAGACTTGTGGAACGACGACTACCTGGAGTTGGTCTCCCTCGCCTAAGCGGCGGGAGTTACTCGCGGAGGTGGAAAGCAGGGAAATATGGCTAGGGGTACGCCTGTGCCCGGTACTGGAAACCAATACCGGGCACAGATACTGCCTGCGGCTAGTAGCTCAGGGCACGCGCTGAGCAACTTAGGTGCTTAGCGGCGCACCACCGCATTCTTGGGAACCACGACCACGCCACCTTCGGAAACGTAGAAACCGCGTTCGCGATCATAATCGTGATTAACTCCCAGTTGCGCGCCTTCTTCAATCTGGACGTTCTTATCTACGATGGCGCGGATAACGGTGGCGTTGCGGCCCACGTTCACTCCGTCCAACAGGACCGATTCGCGCACCGAGGACCAGGAATTCACCCGCACCCCGGGGGAGAGCACCGATCCGATGACTTCACCGCCGGAAACAATCACTCCGGGAGAAACAATGGAATCTAGGGCATGCCCGAGGCGTTCGTGATGCCCGTACACGAATTTTGCGGGCGGTAACCCGGTGTACCCGGTCAGAATCGGCCAGCGTTCGTTGTACAGGTTGAAGTCCGGGGTAACGGAAATAAGATCCATATTCGCCGCGTAGTAGGCGTCAATGGTACCCACGTCACGCCAGTAGTCCTTATCGCGTTCACCTTCACCGGGGATGCGGTTGTAGGTGAAATCGTAGACGCCACAATTACCGGCCTCCACGAAACGCGGAACAATGCTTCCACCCATATCATGGGCGGAACTGGGATCCGCGGCGTCATTCTGGAGAGCCTCAACCAGCGCGTCAGTATTGAAAATGTAATTGCCCATGGAGGCCAGGAACTGATCCGGGGCTTCTTCCAGGCCCAAACCGCTTGTATCCTGCGGTTTTTCTAGGAACCGGGAAACCTTTTGGTGGTTTTCCTCATCCACATCGATAACACCGAAGGACGGTGCCAGTTCCAGCGGCTGGCGGATACCGGCGATGGTTAGGTCAAAACCGGATTCCACGTGCTGGTCCATCATCTGGGAAAAGTCCATGCGGTAGATATTGTCGGCACCGGTCACGAGCACAACATCGGGCCGTTCATCATCGATGACGTTCATGGACTGATAGATGGCATCCGCACTTCCGGAGAACCAACCCTTACCGCGCCGCTGCTGGGCGGGAACCGGGGCCACATAATTGCCCAAGAGGTTGGACATACGCCAGGTTCTTGTAATGTGGCGGTCCAGCGAATGTGACTTGTACTGGGTAAGCACGATGATCTGGAGGTATCCAGAATTCACGATGTTACTCAACGCAAAGTCGATCAACCGGTAAATGCCCCCGAAAGGAACCGCGGGTTTCGCTCGATCTTCAGTGAGCGGCATTAGACGCTTGCCTTCGCCTCCCGCAAGGACGATGGCCAGAACGCGTAAATCTCTCCTCATGCCTACAGCGTACCGTAAAACGTGAAGTTGAACACCCACCTCTCGAGGTGAGTGTGGACAAGGTGAGCGTCGGTCCACGCTGTGGATAGATGAGCGCTACGGCTGTGTTTCCCCGTGCGGTGGGATACCCTTGAGGTAGTACGCACGCATGATTCGCTTCGTGGGGAAGCGGACGGCGGCGAAGAAGCCGGAGGCAGCCATGCGCATTGATTTACTGACTCGCGAATACCCCCCGCATGTGTACGGAGGCGCGGGAGTTCACGTTACGGAGCTTTCTCGTGTTCTCGCCCAGCACGCTGATATTCACGTGCGTGCTTTTGATGGTCCGCGTGCCCCCGCGGAGAACAACGATGTTCCCGCGGGTGTGGCGCTGCAAGGCTATGACTACCTCACGGAACTCGAGGGGGCTAATGCGGCTGTGCGTACCATGGGCGTTGATCTCGCGATGGTCACGGATGTTGAGGGAGCGGATCTGGTGCACTCCCATACCTGGTACGCGAATTTCGCCGGGCATATCGCCTCGATTCTTTACGGAATTCCGCACGTGATTTCGGCTCACTCGCTCGAACCGCTGCGCCCGTGGAAGCGCGAACAGCTCGGGGGCGGCTATCACTTGAGCTCCTGGGTGGAAAAGACCGCGTATGAATCCGCGGCCGGAATCGTGGCGGTATCTCACGCGATGCGTTCCGATATTTTGCGCTGCTACCCGAATATTGCTCCCGAACGGGTGCGGGTGATCCACAACGGTATTGATTTGAACGCGTGGAAAGCTCCGGAAACCACCGCAGAGAAGGAAGATGCCCGCCGGTATTTCGCCAGCTACGGTCTGGATCCGGATCGGCCCACCATTATGTTCGTCGGGCGTATCACCCGTCAGAAGGGGGTGCCGGGCCTGCTGCGTGCCCTCCGCCAGGTAGATAAGGGGATCCAGGTGGTACTGTGTGCCGGGGCTCCCGATACCCCTGAAATTCTGGAGGAAACAAAGGCACTCGTGGCCGAGCTGCAGGCCGAACGCGAAGGCGTGGTGTGGATTGACGATATGCTCAGTCAGGATCGTATTGTTGCCCTGGAATCATGCTGCACCACTTTCGTTACCCCCTCCATTTATGAGCCCCTCGGCATTGTCAATCTCGAGGCTATGGCCGTGGGGTTACCGGTGGTCGGCACCGAAACCGGGGGAATTCCCGATTGCATTGTCCACGGAGCCACCGGGCTCCTCGTTCCCATCGAACAAGCCCAGGACGGTACGGGTACTCCGCTCAACCCCGAGCAATTCGAGGCAGATCTGGCTGAGGCTCTCAACGAGGTGTGCTCCGATCCGGAACGGGCCGCGCAGATGGGAGCTGCGGGCAGGCGCCGGGTGGAAGATCATTTCTCCTGGGAAGCTATTGGCGAAAAAACTATGGAGTTCTACCGTGAACTCGTGGATAACTATCCGCGGCGCTAACTCGACCTGTCGCAGCAGCACGCTATTCTAGAACCATGGGTGACGTGCTGTCGTTGAAAGATGTAACGCTACGCCGCGGGGCCACGGAAATTCTCCGCTCGGTATCCTGGGATGTTAATTCCGGGGAACGCTGGGTGATTTTCGGGCCGAATGGTGCCGGGAAAACCACGCTTATACAGGTGGCTGCCGCGCGACTCTTCCCCAGTTCGGGAAGCGTAGAGCTCATGGGCGAACGCCTCGGCACGGTGGACGTGCGGGAGCTGCGCAGCGCCGTGGGCGTAACCTCGGCCGGGATTGATGATCGTATTCCCGGTGGGGAAACGGTTTTCCAGGCGGTGCGCAGCGCTGCGTATGGGCACCTAGCCGCGTGGAATGAAGAGTACGACGCCGCAGATGACGCCCGCGCCCGTGCCATGTTGCGCCGGCTCGGTTTGCGTGACCTTGAGGAACGCAAGGTCACGCACCTATCCTCCGGGGAACGTAAACGCTTAGGGATTGCGCGGGCCCTCATGCCCAATCCGGAAGTCCTCATTTTGGATGAACCAACCTCGGGCCTGGATCTGGGCGGGCGCGAACGCCTGCTGGCTACCCTGTCGCGGCTGGCCGGGGAAGTATACGCCCCGGCCATGCTTCTGGTCACCCACCACGTGGAGGAAATCCCGGTCGGATTTACCCATATGCTGCTTCTTAAAGCGGGCAATGTTGTGGCGGCCGGGCCGCTAGCGGAGGTTTTAACCTCCGCGCGCCTCTCGGATACTTTTGATTACCCGCTGCAGGTGGAGGAAAACGCGGGTCGGTATACCGCGCGCGCTGCCCGCTAAGGGATCGGGCGCTCGGTATATCCGAGGCACAGTGCGTCCGGTAGCATGGCACCAGAGGACGAAGAGGCCCGGAGTCGGAGAACCGGCGGTACGGAACTCTCAGGAAAGGGAGAACAATGACGTGGCAAATTTGGGTCATAGCCGGGTTGGCACTCGCAATTGTTGAGATGTTTACCCTCGATTTCACTTTCCTTATGCTGGGACTATCTGCCCTGGCTACCGCGGGTGTGGCCCTGGGAACAGAGATTCTGTGGATTCAGATTGTGGCCTACGGGGTTTTCGCTCTTATTCTCTTGCTTTTCGCGCGCCCCTGGGCGCGCCGTCACGTCAATCCGCGCGGAGCTGCCGTCGGCAATGTGGAAGCGCAGGTGGGTCGGCGGGCATACGCGCTCACGGAAATTAACGAGCGCAGCGGGCGCGTGAAAATTGGCGGAGATGAATGGAGTGCGCGGACCGCTGCGGGGCGCATCCCGGAGGGCGGCGTCGTACTTGTACAAGCAATTGACGGTGCTACCGCAATCGTGACACCAGAATCGTAAATTGTATCTACTCACGTATCACCGAAAAGTCACCGAGGCCGCCTAGCGGCACAAAGGAACAATCATGGATGTTGATCTCAACGCGAGCACGATTATTGGCGTGCTCCTGCTCTTACTCCTTCTCCTTGTGGTGGTGGCGGTGTTCCGTTCCGTCATCAAGGTGCAGCAAGGCTACCAGGTAGTGGTGGAACGCCTGGGGCGCTACCACTCCGTGCTGCAACCGGGGCTGCACTTCTTGGTGCCGTTCTTCGACGCGGTCCGCCAACGCATCGATATGCGTGAGCAGGTGGTGCCTTTCCCGCCTCAGCCGGTTATTACCTCCGATAACATCAACGTCTCCATTGATACGGTTATCTACTACCAGGTGACGAACGCTTATTCCGCAACTTACGAAATTGCCGACCCGATGACGGGTATTGAGCAGCTGGCCGTCACCACCTTGCGTAATATCATCGGCACGATGGATATGGAACAGGCCCTCACCGGTCGTGACCGTATTAATGATCAGCTCCGCAGCGTACTTGATGATGCGACCGGGCGTTGGGGCATTCGTGTCTCGCGCGTGGAATTGAAGGCGATTGATCCGCCGGCCACGGTCCAGGGTGCGATGGAGCAGCAGATGAAGGCGGAACGTGACCGCCGCGCCGCGATTCTCACCGCGGAAGGCATTAAGCAATCCCAGATTCTTACCGCTGAAGGTGAAAAACAATCCGCTATTCTCAAGGCCGAAGGTCAAGCTCAGGCCACTGTTCTCAAGGCTCAGGGTGAGTCCCGCGCTATCCTCCAAGTCTTCGACGCTATCCACAAGGGCAATGCTGATCCGAAGCTGCTCTCTTACGAATACATCAAGACGCTGCCGCAGATCGCTAATTCGCAGTCTTCGAAGCTGTGGATTGTTCCTACCGAGCTCACCGCCGCGCTCGATGCGGTGCAGAAGGGTTTCGGCGGCGGCCGTAGCAGCGGGGGAGACGAACCCGGCCCGACAGGGCCCACCGGGGTCGATTTCGAGAACGCGGCCGATGTAGCGGATGTTCTCAAGGAAACAACCCTCCCCGATATTGATTCGGCGCTGGCAGATGCGCGCGGAGAAGCTAATCGCGCTGTTGACGATGCGCGCGGTTCCGTTTCCGATCCCACCCAGATCCCGAAGAACTAAGCGAAAAAGAAGGCTCACCGGCGTGTGGAGTCGCGGAGCTTGAATAACGATAAATGACCGGGGCTGACCCTGTGCACAACGCGCGGTGCGGCCCCGGTGATTTGTATCGGGTACCGACGCGGTGGCACGCTTGCTATGTGTTGATTTACCTCGATAACGTTGCCGCTCCCGAACTCGATGATTATTTCCGGCTCACCGATGTGCACCTGCGCCGCTTACTCGAGCCTGAGCGTGGGGTATATATGGCCGAATCGACGAAAGTTATTGAGCGTGCGTTGCAGGCCGGCCATCAGCCGCGCTCTTTTCTCACCTCCCCCCGCTGGCTTCCGGATTTGCAATCCTGCTTGGAACGCTGCGGTTGGGAGGCAGACGGAGCGGCGGCGCCCATCTACGTGGGTACCGATGAGATGCTCCAGGCAGTAACCGGCTTCAAAGTTCATCGGGGTGCCCTGGCCGCGATGCACCGCCCGGAATTGGCCGATGTGGCAACCCTGCTATCGCAGGCACGCGAGGGGCGCGGGGCACGGCGCGTCGTCGTTCTAGAAGGCCTGGTGGACCACACAAATGTGGGCGCTATTTTTCGTTCCTGCGCCGGACTCGGGGTCGATGCGGTGCTGGTGACCGATACCTGTGCCGATCCGCTGTATCGCCGCTCGGTCCGAGTATCCATGGGGACCGTGTTCCAGGTGCCGTGGACGCGAATCCACGAATGGCCGCGCAGTATCGAAAAATTGCACGGTCTCGGTTTCCTCACGGCCGCACTAGCTTTGGAGGACGACGCCGAAACTCTGGACGATTTTGCGAACCGAGCTGATGTGTTGGCCCCGGATTCGCGGGTCGCGCTTATTCTCGGAACGGAAGGGGACGGCCTGAGCTCACGCACTGTCGCGAGCGCGGATACCCGGGTCATTATTCCCATGGCCGGGCACGTGGACTCCCTCAATGTGGCTGCCGCGAGCGCGGTGGCCTGCTGGGCGCTGCGCACCCGCAACTGAGGCAGAAGCAGCGGGCCCGTGCTGATACTGCCCCGGGGTGGAAGCGTCACTGAGAGAAGCGGAGCGTAACGAAGCGGCACGTAGAGCGGCTAATTGAGAAAATAATTACTGTTAATGCCGGGTATACCCGGTGGAAAGAAGGTGCTACGCACGACGAAAGTGGAAGGGTGCAGGACAGTTCCCGAATTGATTCGCTCGTCGCGTGGCGCTTGGCGAAAACAGTACGTGACCGGCGTGAAAGCCTGGGAATGTCGCAAGAAGATCTCGCTTTGCGCGCCAATCTCAACCGCACCACGTTGCAATCGCTAGAAAGTGGGCGCTCCGATCATAAAACCGGAAAGCCATCTAATCCGCAGCTGCGCACACTGCTCCAATTGGCCCGAGCG
Source organism: Actinotignum schaalii FB123-CNA-2 (assembly GCF_000411135.1). Lineage (GTDB taxonomy): Bacteria > Actinomycetota > Actinomycetes > Actinomycetales > Actinomycetaceae > Actinotignum > Actinotignum schaalii_A. The sequence continues at coordinate 28,918 of NZ_KE150263.1, forward strand.
CTCGAAATGTCCGCCGGGGAACTCCTCGGTGAAGCCGAGCGCCTCTACGATCAGGCGCTTCGTGAGGAGGGCTTGTAGCCTGAGCCCTGGCCAGCGTTGGTGTGAGGTAGTTTGATATACCGGACATAAGGCGCGGGCCATCGCACTGAGATGGGCCAGTGAAATACCTTAGGAAAATTGGGCGGCGCCGGGGTATCCGAGCTGACGCCAGGCTTCGTAAACGGCGATGGATGCCGCATTAGCAAGATTAAGAGATCGTAGGTGGGGGAGCATTGGTATGCGCACCGCCGCGGTGATACGTTCGTGGGCGACGACGCGCGCGGGCAAGCCGGTTGGTTCCGGCCCGAAAAGGAGATAGTCGTTGGGCTGGTAGGAGACTTCGGCGAAGTTGTTTTGGGTGTGTCCGGTAAAAGCAAAGATGCGAGCATCGGGTGCGCTGGTGAGAAACTCCTCAAAATTCGGGTGAATAACGAGGCTGGCGAGGTCGTGGTAGTCCAAGCCGGCGCGTTTGAGATGCGCGTCAGAGAAATCGAAACCGAGGGGCTCAATCAGGTGCAAGGTGGCGCCGGTGCACGCCGCTAGGCGAATGGCCGCGCCGGTATTACCGGGAATGCGCGGCTCGAAGAAAACAATATGAAGCACCCATCTAGGGTACTAGCCTGAGAATTTCGCGCGCGATTTTTGTGTCGTATCCCTTCGGTAGAGTAAATCCGTACCGTAAAATCGAACATGCGTTCTAATGTGTTGTGGGGGGTGCTATGGGTGCGCAGAAATTAGCGGCCGCGCGGGCCGCACTTGCCCGGGCGGAATCCGCGGTGGGATTAGCCGGCTCGCAACCGCAAGTACAACCGCAGTCGGGCGGGAAAGGCTGGGATCTTCCCCCGGAACTTTCTCCGCTTTTTCCGCGGGGCCTCGCCCCGGGAATGACGCTCGGAGTCAGCGGTTCGCGTATTGCACTGGCCTTGGTGGCCTCCCTGGTGAGTGCACAAGGCGCGTGGTGCATCTACTTGGGTATGCCTGATATGGGCTGGGAGGCCTGCGTCGGGTTAGGCAGTGATCTCAATCGGATTGTTACTATTCCCTACCTCCCGCCGGCGCGGAGCGGGGCAGCCCTTTCAGCCGCTATTGATCTTTTTGACGTGGTGATTGTGGGGAGTGCGCTGCGCCTAGATACGCGGGAGCAGCGCCGGCTTGCACAGCGGGCACGTAACCGGGAAACGCTTCTTATTGCGGAAAATTGGCAGGTTCGGGATCGGGTGAATGCGCGCTATGAATCGGTGAGGGGCCCGGCTAACGGAAGCGGGCATATAGCGTATATCACTGTGGAGCTTCGCTCCGGGCACGGTGCGCGCCTGCGTATTGAATGGGATGCTACTGGCTGGCATCCAGCCGCGGGCCTGCGTGCGGTGCCATCTGTACGCGAAGCTACTCCGGCACACCGGGTTCCGCGCGGGCAGGTTACCGGGGGCGGGCTCCGTTTGGTACCCGTCAACGGTACGCGGGGGAGGGGTGAAAAATAATGCGCCAGGCAACGGTATGGGTTCCTAACTGGCCCATTATCGCGGCGGAAATGGCAGGGATCGTTAGCAGAGAAATTCCCGTAGCTGTTGTGGAACACCATCGGGTGGCCAGTCTCAATATCTGGGCCTGGCAGCAAGGCGCCCGGGTGGATATGTCTACCCGGCAGCTGCAATCTCTCGTACCTCAATGCCAGGTTATCCAACGTGATGGGGCGCGTGAACTGCGTTTCTTCGATCCGGTGCTGCGTGCTATCTCCACTAGAGTGGCGCGTTTTTCGCTGGTGGAACCGGGGGTGGTTATCTTTTCAGCGGCGGGGCCGGCGCGTACCGAAGGGGGAGAAGAACGCCTGTGTGAAAACCTCGTGGGAGATATTGTTGATGCCGCCGGGTGCGAAGTCCGGGTTGGAATCGCGGAAGGAACTCTTCCTAGCTTGTGGGCAGCTCGCACTTCGCGCATTATTGCTCCGGGTGCTTCGGAACAGGCGCTGGCCAGCCAACCGATCTCACTTTTTCTTCTTGCCGCGACACCAGCAACACGCCCCGCGCTTCGCGATTGTGTGGAGTTACTTCATGATCTGGGTATCACTACTATCGCTGATGCTATCGGGCTGGGGCAGCGTTCCCTTGTCACGCGTTTCGGAAATATGGGGCAATACCTGTGGGACCTGGCTACAGCGCGCACCCTGACAGCTCGTGAGGCGACTCCGGATACTCGTGATATATCCGTGGTTGCCACTTTTGATCCGCCTTTGAGTCACGCGGAACACGCGGCTTTTGCCGCGCGTAATCTCGCCGGGCAGCTCGAAACAAAAATGCGTGCCGGTGCGGCTGGCTCAGCTCGCTTGGATATTCGGGCGAGTGCCGCACACGGCGAAGTGATGACACGCAGCTGGCACCTCGAGCTCCTCACCCAAGAAGATGTGGTGGATCGGGTGCGGTGGCAAATCTCCGCTTGGATAGCGCGGCGGCATGATGCCAGCGAAGCTCCAGCGGAAACCCGCGGAGGTATTACTCAATTAGAGCTGATAGCACGGGATATTGCCCTCGTGGGCAACCATCCGACGCCCCTCTGGGGCGCGCGCACCGCCAGCGATGCGGCGGCAGCTCGTGGGGCTCACCGCCTCCAAAGTCTCCTCGGTGAAGAATACGTGCGGGTACCCCGCAGGGTGGGCGGGCGCCTCCCCGAAGAAGATATACAAGAAATTCCCTGGGGCCAGGCGGTAGATACCTCCCGGGCTCAGCTTCCCTGGCCGGGCCGGCTGCCCGAACCCGCTCCGGTACAACTCCTGCGCACACCCTATCCCGTGACTGTACTGTGTGCCTGCGGGCAACCACTTGCCATTACAGCAACCACCGCGCTGCAGTGCCCGGGGGAGTGCTGGCATCCCTTTCCCGTTACTGTCCGTGCGGCTTTACCCGCGGAACATGCCGCTCCAGGTGTCGGAAGTGTTGCTGTATTCGGCGGTGTCACCTCAGCTACGGGTAGAACCAGACCTCCCACCGCATCGCTCCACCCTCTTTTCGGTGCGGAAGGTTTCCTCAGGGTGCTCGACTACGCCGGTCCCTGGGTTAGCGAACAGCGCTGGTGGGCGCGCCCCACCCGGCGCGCCTATATTCAAGCAGTCACCACCACCGGGGCTGTACTTCTCTATAGAGAACAGGAGCGCTGGTACCTTGCTGCCAGCTATATCTAGTCATGACCACTCTTATCAGCAGCCCTCCCTATGTGCCATACGCGGAACTGCACGCTCACTCAGCTTTTAGTTTTCTCGACGGAGCTAGCCTGCCCGAAGACCTCGTGCAAGGCTGCCTGGATCTGCGTATCGAAGCCCTCGCGCTCACCGACCACGATGGTTTTCCCGGCGTCATGCAGCTCGCGCAAGCCGGGCGAGAGACCGGCTTACCCACCATTACCGGCACCGAAATAACACTGGATAGCACCCAGCCACGCGAAGGCCCGGATCCGGAAGGTGACCATCTTGTTTTCCTTGCCCGCACCCCGGCCGGATATCAGCACCTCTCCCGCGCTATCGGAACAGCCATGCTCACCAGCGGTGCAAAAGGAATCGCACACCATACTCTGGCTCATCTTGCACGCAATAATGGCGATATTCTCGTCCTCACCGGCGGCTGCCGTAAAAGCGCCCTCCGCCGAATTCTTGATACCCAGCGCGGCAGTGGGGCCCGCCGCGCGGCCCGGCAAGAACTTGATCTTCTTATCGACATCTTCGGGAAAGCTAACGTCGTCGTGGAACTCACCTCCCATGCCGGGCCTCTTGATGCGCAGCGATGTGACCTTCTCGAAGAACTGGCCCGGGAAGCTGGGGTTCGCGCGGCGGTCACCGGTAACGTCCACTATGCACGTCCCGCGGACCGTCCGATTGCCGATATATTCGCGGCCACCCGGGCCCGCCGCACTCTCGATGAGATAGATCCCTACCTGCCCGCCGCCGGAGCCTATCTGCGCTCCGGTCACGCCTTGCGTATTCTGCACCGCGGGCGCGAACGGTACCTGGAGGCCGCAGCTCGTATTGCCGAAGAATGTGCCTTTGACCTCTCCCTCGTCGCGCCGAATCTTCCCCCATTCCCGGTCCCGGAAGGATATACCGAAGCCACGTGGCTGAGGGAACTGGTGATGCGTAAAGCCCGCGAACGCTACGGAACACCCGCGCAATACCCGCGGGCTTGGGAAGTGATTGAGCACGAACTCGAGGTTATTACCAACCTGGGTTTCCCCGGATACTTCCTTATCGTGGAAGAAATAGTGTCCTTTTGCCACTCGCGTGACATTTGGTGCCAGGGGCGCGGCTCGGCCGCGAACTCTGCCGTCTGTTTCGCCCTGGGAATCACCTCCGTAGATGCCGTGAAATACTCCATGCTTTTTGAACGATTTTTGTCTCCGGGGCGTTCGGGGCCACCCGATATTGATATTGATATCGAATCCTCACGCCGCGAAGAAGTCATCCAGCATGTGTACGAACGGTACGGACGCTCCCGCGCTGCCCAGGTCGCCAATGTTATCTCCTATCGGCCCCGCTCTGCTCTCCGCGATGTGGCTCGGGCTTTCGGATATCCGGAGGGCCGTATCGACCAGTGGGCATCAGCATTCCACCATCGCAGTATCAGCTCGGGTAGTGGCGCACAGCTCCAGCCAGCCGGGCTGCCCGAACGTGTTGCCACGTTGGCTAACCGGATACAGCGGCTCCCGCGTCATCTTAGTATTCATTCCTCCGGAATGGTGCTCTGTGACCGCCCGGTCATTGACGTTTGCCCGGTAGGTTGGGCCTCCAAACCGGGAAGAACAGTACTGCAATGGGATAAAGATGATTGCGCTACCGCCGGGCTCGTGAAATTCGATCTTCTCGGACTCGGAATGCTCACCGCCTTGCGTATCAGCTTCACCGAACTCGCGCACCGCGGAATTCTGGCTCCTAATGGCCACCCCCTCAGCTTGCACAATGTGCCGGCAGAAGATCCGGACGTTTATAAGCTCCTCCAAGCAGCCGATACCGTCGGAGTGTTCCAGGTGGAATCTCGCGCGCAAATCGCCACCCTGCCGCGCCTGAAACCCGAATGCTTCTATGATCTTGTTATCGAGGTGGCTCTCATCCGACCCGGACCTATTCAAGGTGGATCCGTCAACCCGTATATTCGGCGTAAACAAGGCAAAGAAAAAGTTACCTATTCCCATCCACTCCTGAAAAACGCGCTGGAAAAAACCCTGGGGGTGCCGCTTTTCCAAGAACAGCTCATGCATATTGCCATTGACGCCGCGGGCTTCACCCCCGCGCAGGCCGATCAACTCCGCAAAGCCATGGGCTCCAAACGCTCAGCTGCCCGCATGGAACGCCTGCGCGGCCAACTCATGGAAGGCATGGAAAAACAGGGGATAGCTGATCCGGTGGTGCGCGCAGAAATCTATGAGAAACTCGCCGCCTTCGCCGAATTCGGTTTCCCCGAATCACACGCCTTTTCCTTCGCCTACCTCGTTTATGCTTCCGCCTGGCTCAAAGTTCACCACCCGGAAGAGTTCTATATGGGTTTGCTGAATGCGCAACCGATGGGCTTTTACTCCCCGCAATCCCTCGTTGCCGATGCGCGGCGGCATCACCTCGTGGTGCGGCGGGCGGATGTCACGCGTTCGCAAGAACACGCAAGTGTGGAAAAACTGTGCGATACGGAGCTGCATCAGAAACGGGAACATCCGCGTGTCCACGTGGATAGCCAGCGCTACCTCCAGCTCGGGCTCACTAGCATCAAAGGCCTCGGGAACGCAGCAGTCCAGCGAATTCTCGCGGCACGCTCCCACGCGCCTTTCCGTGACCTCGCGGATCTGGCGCAGCGAGCCCGGCTAAAAACAGCGGATATCGAAATTCTCTCCCGCGCCGGAGCCACGGATAGTCTGGGGCTGAGCCGACGGGCAGGTGTCTGGATTGCCCAAGCCGTGAGCAATGCTGATATCGCACGGGGCACCACATATCAGCCCGCGATTCCCGGAACCGAACCTTTCGGAGCGGTACCGGAGTTCCCGGAACTCACCGCCGTGGAACAAGCTCATGCGGATCTGCGCGCCACCGGTATTTCTCCCGACTCCTACCCGACGGAATTTATTCGCCCAGCTCTTAGCGCGCGTGGAATTCTTACGGTTGCCGCAGCGTCCACGCATCCGGAAAAAAGCCGGTGCAAAGTGGCCGGGCTTGTTACTCACCGCCAGCGTCCCCATACCGCGAAAGGCATCACCTTCCTCAACCTTGAGGACGAAACCGGGATGCTCAACGTCCTCATCACTCCGCAGCTATGGGAACGATACCGGGAGATTGCGCGCACCTCGAACGCCCTGGTCATCCGCGGGATGATTGAACGCGATGGCGGAGCCGCTGTTTTCCACGCGGATGGAATCGAAGCTATCCCGCTCGGGATCAGCCTGCCTTCCCGGGATTTTCGCTAGCCGCGCGATAGGGCCGGTGGCGAAAGTGCGGCGTCGTCGTAGCTTAAAACCTCTTAGCGAAAAGAACGCAACCGGCCGCGAACAATCGATACGATAACTGAAGTTGCTCCCTACCCGGAGCATCACCCGCACAGAATCTGGAGGCACAAGGTAATGGGTAAATATCGGGCACTGTTGCGGCTTGCGCGTCGGATCGGCCCCGCCATCGTTTTCGTAATCACGCGTTACGGACCGCAACTGCGCGCCCTCATCCGCGAGAATCCGCAAATTGTGTCCAAACTCCAGGACCGTATGCATCAACTTGCCGGAAAAAAGCCGAACGAGCGGGAAGCGCACAGCCTGAGCGGCCGCATCGACATCCTCAAAGAGCAGGTCACCTATCTCTACGCCTCTGCCAACACCGCTGAAATTGCCGAAAAAGCCGCGGCCTGGCGTGCAGAACTCGACTCTATTGAACGGGCCATCCCCGTCCTTGACGCGATGGCCCGCCCACAGCGGCTCACGGAACGGCGCAAGCTCTCCAAACGAATCGACGTGCTATCCCAACAGATTCTCTCCGCCAGCCTCAGCGATTACATTGAAGACGCCATTATTGACGACGACGCAGCTGCTCCCACGCCCGGAACTCCGGGAGAGAACGCTGCTCCCGGAGTGGGCAAGCCCCATACGCCCGGTTCTACAGATGCTGGTACGTCCGGAACGAATCGCGATGAGTACGAGCACCCAGCAGCAACGCAATAAGCGGGAGTGCAGGCCCTAAGCGCGCGGGGACATTCCCAAAACGCGCGGGATATCCGGATTGAAGAAATTCGGGCCTTTGAGAACTTTGCCGTCCTCCCGATAGATCGGCCGGCCGTCCGCCCCCAGCTTTGATAGATTCGAAGCCTGCACCTCGGCAAGCACATCGGCCATAGGAATTCCCAGTTCCAGGGCCATCCCGTAAATCACGTATACCAAATCCGCGAGCGCATCCGAAATCTCAACAATATCTCGGGTCTCGTCATCAAGATCAACAGCGCGCGCAAAAGCCGCGCTGATCTGCTCACCGGCCGCCTTCCCGTAGGCGGCCGTCACCAATTCGGTAAATTCCTCCGCGATGAGGGACATACGCATCGGCAGGCGTGGCCGATCCGCATTCGGTCCATCCGTGACAATAGGAAGCGCGTACGTTTCGTGGAATTGCCGCACCAGATCCTCCGGGCGGCGCGGATCGGGAAAAGCCGGGTGCTTCTCACCGGGGCCAAACCAGGCATGCGCGGGCTTCATGGCATCCCCACGCTGGAGAGTGGCCTGGAACAGGCCGTAGATCTCGCCTTTATTCACTGTGATGGCCGGGCGGATACCGACAAAAGAAAAACCGAGTTTCCAGGCGACCTTCGCCGATGCCCAATTGATATCCGAACCTTGCACTTCGCAATCCCAGTGCATCGCCGCCAGATCGGTCTTATCGAAGAAATACTCCAGGACGGAACGAACGGCTTCCGTCACCATCCCGGTATTGCGAGCTTCCTTGGCGGCCCAAAAACCGAGCCGGCCGATGAGCCCGTTCCCCGTTACATCGACCTGCACACAGCCCAGGGGAGCCGATTCCGGACCACGGCGGATCAACCACACCGGTGAACCTTCTGCCCATTTTTGCGGCGCGAACTCCGTGACGAAAGTTTCGGCATCAGAGCGCGAATACCCGGCCGGAATCGTGGTCCAGCGTTGAATATCCGGATCTGCGCATATTGTGGCCAGCGCGGGAACATCCGCGGGGCTCGGAGCGCTGAGAAAGTACGATGGCGTGGTTAGTGTGAACTCCTGCATGGCTTTAGTGTACGCAGGCCAGCAAGCCTACAAAAACGCGAGGCCCGAACCGCCAGACAGTTCGGGCCTCGCGCCAGTTCCCGGCGCTCCTCACGCAATCCTAGAAGCACCGCAAGAAGCAGCCGATCTCAGAGCTTAGGCTTCCACCAGGCCGTGCCGCTTGAGCAGGGCGGTGGCATCGACATCCCGCCCGAGGAGCGCCGCGAAGGACTCCTTCGGATCACGTGAATTACCCCGCGAGAGAACCTCGCGGCGCAACTTTTCGCCAGCCTCCCGATTGAGGCCGAGATCGCCCTCCCGTGCGGCATCGTTCTGGAACCACGCCACCGTATCCGCGTCCAGGGCTTCACACCAGGTGTACGAGTAGTACCCGGCAGAATAGCCACCGGAGAAAACGTGGTTAAAGTAGGCGCTACGGTACCGCGGGGGCACCAGCTCATGCTGGACTCCCGTGGCCCGCAAAGCCTTCTCTTCGAAAGCTTCGAAGTCCGCGGGGCTTGCCGGGACTTCGGCTTCACTGAGCCGGTGCCAGGCCTGATCCAGGAGCACCGCCTGCTCAATTTCGCACATGCGGAAGCCGGCGCCGTAGCCGCGCGAAGCAACGAGTGCCTCAGTTTGGGCGGCCGGAAGAACCTCCCCGGTCTGGTAGTGGCGAGCGTAGCGCGAGAGTACCTCCGGATGCCGCGCCCAAATCTCGTTGACTTGGGAGGGGTATTCCACGAAATCGCGCGGAACATTCGTTCCGGCCACCGAGGGCCAGCGCACATCGGAGAGGAAGCCATGCAGGGCGTGCCCGAATTCGTGGAAGGCGGTTTCCACTTCGTCCCAGCTCAGCAAGGTGGGTTCGCCGGGAGCCGGCTTGGTGATATTGAGGTTATTGCAGATAACCGAGGCCGGGGCTCCCTCCGCGGACTTCTGCACGATGGCGTGCATCCACGCACCCCCGCGCTTACCGGGCCGCGCGTAGTAATCACCGAGGAAGTAGCCGAGGAAGGTGCCATCTTCTTCAGTGATCTTCCAGACGACCACGTCATCGGTATACCCGTGTTCTTCGGTGCGGGTGAAAGTCAGGCCATAAAGCTTATTCGCCGCGTAAAAAACACCCTTTTCCAGCACATTATCGAGCTCGAGATACGGGGTGAGGGCCTCGTCATCAATGCTGAACTTTTCGGCACGCGCCTGATTCTGGGCCCGCACCCAATCGCTAGCGGTGAAGCTGTCCTTCGCCCAGCGTTCCTTGACGAAAGCGGCCAGCTCCTCAGCTTCGGCAGCAACATTGCGGGCAATGGGGGCCATCATGGGGGAGAGGAGCGCATCGATATTCTCCAGCGTCCCGGCCGAAGAATTTGCGGCCACGTAGGCGGCATGGTTCGGGTAGCCGAGCAGCTTGGCCGCCCGGGCCCGCAGTCGCACCAATTCGAGGATGGACTCGCGGGTATCGGTGGCCGCGTCATGACCATCACAGCGCCGCAGGGAAGCATCCAGGAGGCGGGCGCGGGCTGCGGCGTCGTCCAAATTATCCAGCAGGGGCTGCTGGGTGGGAAGACGCAGCGTGGCAAGATAAGCGGCCGAGCTATCCGTCGCGGCGGCCTCCCCGGCCAAGCCTTCGCGCTGCGAAGCCGAAAGTCCGTTCAGCTCCGCTTCGGTGAATTCCACCGCATCATCCAGGCCGGCCTGCACGATGCGCTGACCGATCTCGGTAGAAAGTTCGGCCATGCGGTTATTGATAGTCGCCAGTTCGCCCCGGGCCGCTTCATCGAGCCCGGCACCGGACTGCTGGCAGCGCTTGAGGTGCTCGCGGGCGGTATACGCGGTTTCCGGATCCAGATCCGCCTGGCACAGCTGTTCAAAACGCCGGTACAACCGCGGATCCATATACAGCGCGTCTTCGTGTGCGGTCATTTTCGGGCTGAGCTCGGCCTCAACACGATCCCATTCCGCCCCGCCAATCGAGGAACAATAGGTGTAGAAAATCGAAGCTTCCACCTCGAGTTGCGCGCCGGAAAGCTCAAAGGGGCGCAGGAAATTATCAACGGTGGGCGCATCTGTAACCTCGAGAAGAGAGGCGACGACGCCGCGCTGGTGCTCCATCAAATCAAGGACCGTAGCAAGTTGAGATGCCGGGGTCACATGCGAAAAATCAGGTAAGAGAGTACTCATAGGCTTAACGGTAGCGGGCCGGGCCGAACAAGTACTAGCGTGGCCCGCGATACAAGTACCGGCGGGGCCCGCACCAGAACCCGCACCAGAACCCGCACCAGGGTGCGTAAGTGGAATCACACCATGTCCCGGCCCTAGGATTTGAAAAAACGGGCGCGGGCCTGGTAGATTCTTCTCTGTTGCTCAGCACGGTGTGCTGAATGGCAATCACCGCGCGGGTGGCGGAACAGGCAGACGCGCTAGCTTGAGGTGCTAGTCCTCGTATAGAGGGTGGGGGTTCAAGTCCCCCTCCGCGCACGGTGAGAAAGCCCTGGAAAATACCAACTTCCGGGGCTTTTCGCATGCCCGGTGCTTTCCCGGCCTGCTCTGCGGAGAGACCCGGTGCCGAAGAGGTTAGCTAATCGCGTGCCTTTCGGGGTATTCTAGGGCCATGGCTACGAATCCGCGCGCTGCGCTTGACCGTCTCATCGGTGCTTTCGAGGATTTCCACCAGGCGGCTACTACCGCTGATGACCCGGAAGCTCCGGCGGTGCTGGAAGCCGCCGATAAGCTGGCGGATGCTTACACCATTTACGATGACGTCATCTTCACGAATTTTGATGTCGAAACACCGCTGGATGTTTTCGATAACGATAGTGACGATTTCTACGATGATGATGACGATTCCGGGGATTACCTCTACGACACCGATGATTACGACGATCTGGACGACGATGATGACGATTCGGACGTTGATTACGATGACGACGAGGATGATGAGGACGATTACCCCGGTCTCGATGATGAAGAGGATGAGGACTCCGCAGGGTCCCGCTCCTAAGAAATATCGTTGAGTGCCTCGATCACCAGATCGGGCAGTTCCTCACCACCCGCTAGGTTTGCCCCGAGCAGACTTGTTAATTGGCTGGCGGTACGTGCGCCCACCAGAGCTGCGCTCACCGGGGTGGCTAGGAGCCATCCCAGCGCAACTTCGGCGGGATTCCAGTTCAACCCGTCAGCAGCTTTAGCTACTGCCTCCACGATCCGGCGCGGCCTTTCATCCAAATAGGGGGCGATGAAGGCAGCAAGGTGATCGGAGGCAGCCCGCGAGGTGGCGGGAATGGAGTGCCGGTATTTCCCGGTGAGCACGCCCCGCCCGAGGGCTGAGGTGGCGAGCAGCCCGATCCCCATAGCTTCACACATGGGAAGCGTGGATTTTTCTACACTCCGCTCCACAAGCGAATACTCTTCTTCTACCACGGTCAGCGGAGGCAGGTGGCGTTCGTGCAAGAGGGTGTGCATCGCCGCTACCCGCCAGGGTTCATAACCCGATACTCCGATGTAGCGCGCTTTACCGTGCGTTACCAGCCCCGCCAGGGCCAGCGCAGTTTCCTCATCCGGGGTCACTCCATCGGGGCCGCCGGCCACCGCGATATCTACCGTCTCGATACCGAGCCGGGAGAGAGATGCCTCGAGGGAACGTTCAATACCGGCCCGCGACACGCTGTAGGTGGGACCGCTCGGATTATCGAGGAAACCTACCCGGGTGCAGATAGTGAGCTGGGAGCGAGCGGCGGCGTCGCCAAAAAAAGAGCTAAGCAAGGAGCCGAGCAGCGCTTCTGCCGTGCCATCACCGAAAGCCGGTGAAGTATCCACGAGGGTGCCGCCCGCGTCGAGGAAAGCACGCAACTGCCCGCGGGCCTCCTCCTCATCGGTATCGCGACCCCACGTGAGCGTTCCCAAGCCGAGAGCGGATACAAGAAGTCCGCTGGTACCAACCGCACGATAATCCATGGCTCCACTCTAAACCACCGCACTGTACAGCGCCGCCGCGCTCTGCTGGTCGCGACGACAGTAGCGGCTATCGAGGCACGGGGCCGACAGTGCCCGGACACTTCCCCGTGCCCGCGCGCCCCGCCCGCTATGCTTAGGCCCCGTGGGTTATCTAGAAGCAGCCATTCTTGGCATTGTGCAAGCGCTAACGGAATTCTTGCCGATTTCTTCCTCGGCGCATATCCGTATTATCGGTGATCTTTTCGGCTGGGGAGATCCGGGTGCGGCTTTCACCGCGATTATTCAACTGGGCACCGAAGCAGCGGTCCTCTGCTATTTCTGGAAAGATATTGTGCGCATCATCCGGAAGTGGTTGTGTTCGTGGACCGGGCGGGTCGCGCGCACGGACGCGGATGTACGGATGGGCTGGGTGGTCATTATCGGAACGCTTCCCATTGGCATTCTCGGCCTCCTTTTCGCGGATACCATCGAGACGTCGCTGCGTAATCTCTATATCACCGCGGCTGTGTTGGCGCTGTTCGCAATTTTCCTCGGGCTGGCAGATCGATGGGCGAGCCAGCGTAAAGAGCTGCGCGATATGAGCTACCGTGACGGTTTGCTTCTCGGTTTCGGGCAGGCTCTCGCGCTTATTCCGGGAGTGTCCCGTTCGGGCGGAACGATTACCACCGGGCTACTCCTCGGCTATACGCGCGAAGCTGCGGCGCGGGTGTCTTTCCTCATGGCGGTGCCCGCGGTGCTGCTCTCCGGTTTTTACCAGTTGGTCAAATACGCCGGAGACGCCTCGATTCCGGCCGGGCCCACGATTCTTGCCACGGTAATTTCTTTCGTTTTGGGGTACGCGGTGATTGTGTGGTTCTTGCGTTTGGTGTCCACGCGTTCGTACCTGCCATTCGTGATTTATCGTCTTGGATTGGCGGTACTCGTGGTGGTGCTGCTGGGCACCGGTACGCTTTCTGTTTTTTAACGACGACGCCGTGACGGCTCGCCTCGCGCGGGTGTTCTCTGAGAGCTAGCGGCGTACTGGGTAGACTGTGCGTGGGTTCCTCGCGGGGAGGACCTGTGAAGTAGGAGACTAACGGATAACCAGATGGAGACTTGGACACACCCGGAGGTACCACCACTGGGATTCACCCCGGACCTCAACCTTTACGATTCTGATAATGAGGACATTTGCCGGGTAGAAACGCGGCGCCCTACCCTCTATACCTGCGGGATCACACCCTACGATGCCACCCACTTGGGCCATGCTTTTACTTACGTGAGCGCCGACACCCTGGTGCGGTATTGGCTGGCGGCCGGACTTCCGGTTCGCTATGCCCAAAACATCACGGATATCGACGATCCGCTTTTCGAACGCGCCGAGCAAACGCAGGTGGATTGGCGTGAACTTGCCGATTCTCAGATAGCGCTTTTCCGTTCCGATATGGATGCCCTACGGGTTGTTCCGCCCGGGAACTGGGTTGCGGTGTCCGAGGTGCTGGACGAGGTGGAGGCGGTCGTTCGCGATTTTGAAGCTCGCGGTCTCACGTACCGACTTCCCAATGGGGATGGCTCGGAAGATATCTATGTTGATCTCACCCGCGATCCGAGTTTTGCCGCCGCGCCGGTATTTGAGTATTTGGATCTCGAGCAGATTTTTGACGAGCACGGTGGCGACTCAACTCGCCCCGGCAAACGCCGCACCCTGGACCCGCTGGTGTGGAAGGGTGTGCGTGGCAATGACTTCCGGCCCGCGGGGGAGAAGCCCGGGTTCTGGCGGCCCGGCTGGCATGTGGAATGCGCGCTGATAGCCCGCACCTACCTGGGGGAGCATATCACCGTGCAGGCCGGCGGGCGTGATCTGCTGTTCCCGCACCATGAAATGAGTGAGAGTCATCTGCGGGAGATGACCGATGATCGCGGCCGGGTAGATATCCACTTCCACGTGGGTATGGTGGCCTACCAGGGCGAAAAAATGTCCAAGTCGCTGGGCAATCTAGTTCGAGTTTCAGAGCTGACCGCGGCAGGTGCGCACCCGAGTGCCATTCGTCTGGTTCTTTTGGCCAATCATTATCGCTCCGATTGGGAATACGAGGCGAGTGCGCTCCGGGATGCCGAAGCCCGTTTGGAATCATGGCAACAGGCAGCTCGCGGTGCGCTCGCAACGGCCGCGGGTGTTGCGAGCTCCCCCGAAACCTCCGCTGTATCACCAAGCAATACCTCCACGGAGTTAGATCCAACGTGCCGAGCACTTATTGACGCTATTTCCGATGATCTGGACACTCCGCAGGCACTGCGCATCCTGGATGATTGGGCGGCATCCGGAGCGCCCAATGCGGGGCAGGTGGTGCGCGCTGTTGATGCGCTCCTGGGTATCCAGCTGCTTGCCAACTAGGTGGAAAATCCAGCCGCCTGAGGTAAATGCGTTAGGCACGTGCGGGCTGCGGACGGTGCGCATTTCGCCGTGCGAACTCGGCCCGGGCGCATGCGCTAACTATGTGCCGTGCGCATCTGCTCCACCCCCTCCATGCTGAGCGGCGGGGGAGTTCCACCGTAGGCCGGGCAGATCTGCTGGAAATAGCACCAATCGCACAGGCGGGAGGTGCGCGGTTCGAATTCTCCGGAATCCAGGCGCGCGGCAATATCCCTCCAGGTTTCCTCCAGATCCAGGGCGATACGCCGGGTATCTTCCGGGAGTGGATCATAGGTGAGGGTGCGCCCATCTTTGAGGTAGACAAGCTGGGTGCGGGCTGGGCGCTGCCCTTCCGTTAGCTCCAAAAGCAGCGCATAAAAACGCATCTGGTAGAGCGCTTCGTTCTGGTAGCGCGGGTGCGGGGACTTCCCGGTTTTGTAGTCAACCACTCGCAAGGCGCCATCGGGAGCAGCATCGATACGATCAACGATTCCACGTAGGGCCAAACCGGAAGGCAGGCGGGCATTGATGAACTTCTCCCGATCCCGCGGTGCCAAAAACTGCGGATTCTCCATGTGGAAATAATTGCTAATAAGAGCGCGGGCCTGCTCCAGCCATTCCGAAAGCGCATCCGCGGACTCAAAAAGATCGGCATCCTGAGGGGATTTTTCCAGGTGGGCTTCCCAGCGTGGGAGGAGGAGGGACTGGGCGTATTCCTCGGTACGTTCTTGCTGCGGAGCGGCGTACAGGTATTCCAAAACCGAATGTACGAGAGTGCCGCGTAGCGCGGCGAGGGAGGGTGCTTCCGGAAGACGATCAACGCTTCGGAAACGGAAGAGCAGCGGGCACTGCTTGAAATCTTTGGCACGTGATGGTGATAGTGCGGCGTGACGAGTCATGCCTCCACTTTAACAACTCGCTACGACAGAAAAATCTATCGCAAGGACAAACTACACTGGAGGAATGACATTACGACGAGGCCCCTTCCGCCCCGGTGAACGCGTGCAACTCACCGATCCTAAAGGGCGGCATTACACCATCAATCTCACGGTTGATGGCTATTTCCAGTCCACGCGGGGCTCTTTCCGCCACAGCGAACTTATTGGGAAAGAGGAAGGCAGCCTCATTACCACCGAAGAAGGCCGCGAATTCCTCGCCATGCGCCCGCTCCTGAGCGATTACGTTCTCTCGATGCCGCGTGGCGCCACCATTGTGTATCCGAAAGATGCGGCGCAAATCACCCATACTGCGGATATTTACCCGGGGTCGCGGGTGTTTGAAGCGGGGGTCGGTTCCGGGGCTCTCTCTATATCCCTGCTCCAGGCGGTCGGCCCCGAAGGTTTTCTTCTCAGCGCGGAACGTCGTCCGGAATTCGCGGAGATTGCGCAGGCCAATCTAGTGTCGTGGTGGGGGAGCCACCCGGAGAACTGGCGGGTGGAATGCGGGGAAGCGGCTGATATTTTGGCTGCTCACCCGGCCGGTTTTGATCGCGTTATCCTCGATATGCTCGCTCCCTGGGAAATTATTCCGGCGGCCGCGCAGGCTCTGGTACCCGGCGGGGTTTTCCTCGCTTACGTTGCAACGACGACGCAGCTCTCTCGCTGCGCCGAAGATCTCAAAGCAACGGGACTTTTCACCGGCCCTGAAGCCAGTGAGACTCTGGTACGCACCTGGCATTTAGAAGGGCTCGCGGTGCGCCCCGATCACCGGATGGTTGCCCATACCGGTTTCCTCATTGTGGCGCGCCGGCTAGCGGGGCCCACCCGGCTTTCTCCGGCATCCCGCCCTGCCAAGGGCGCCTACGCCGAACCCATGCCCTGGGAAAACCCAGAAGCTGAACCACTTCAAGAACGCACTATTGCGGAAAAGAAACTTCGTAAGGTCCGCCGCGATCTGGCACACCGGGCGGATGTAGAAGAAAGCGGGGTCTCCACTCCGGGAGAACATTCCCGCCAGATAGCTGAGAAAATCGCGGCGGAAATCGCGCACCGCGAAGCGGAAAAGAAACGGCACGCGGAGGAATCACGGGAAGTGGACAAACGACGGGATGTGGAGCACGCACAGCACGTCGAGGACTAGTGACCTAACCGTGAGGGCACCCGGGATGCTATCTCCCGGGGTGGGCGGTAAGGTAGGCCTGTCCTAGAATAAAGGGACGATCAGAAAGGAAGCCATGAGCACACCGGAGTCGAGCGCGGCTCTTGCCGAAATCGCGTCCTTGCGTGAGAAAAATGAACGTCTCTCCACCTCGCTGGTCGCCGCCCGCAAACGCATCCAGGAATTGGGGGAGAAACTCGATTCCCTCTCCCGGCCTCCGGCTACCTTCGCCACCTTTATTCGTGGGCATTCCTCCGATCATTCCATTGATGCCCTCGTGGGCGGCCGGAAAATGAATGTGGCCGTGTCCCCGTATGTCGCTTTGGAACAATTGCGCCCTGGCCAAGAAGTACGCCTTAATGAAGAACTCGTAGTGGTCGGCATCGGAGGCTACGAAAATATCGGGCAGCTCGTTGCTGTTGAACTCGTGCTGGACCCCCAGCGGGTACTCGTGCGGGTGCACGCGGATGAAACAAAAGTGCTGCGCATCGGCGGGAAGCTTTCGGCTGCGCAACTGCGGGTCGGGGATACCTGCATGGCGGATCTAAAAACCGGATTTCTGGTAGAGAAAGTGGAACGCCCGGATGTTGAGCACCTCTTACTCGAAGAAGTCCCGGATGTTTCCTACGCGGATATTGGCGGTCTGGATGCTCAGATTGAGGAAATTCGCGACAGTATCGAATTGCCCTTCCAACAACCCGACCTCTATCGGGAGCACGGCCTGCGTCCACCCAAGGGAATTTTGCTGTACGGGCCTCCGGGAACCGGGAAAACCATGATCGCGAAAGCGGTGGCCACCTCTCTCGCGGAGAATGCTGCACGTGCCCAAGGGGTGGCGAAAGCCTCCTCGTACTTTCTCAATATCAAGGGCCCGCAGCTGCTCGATAAATACGTGGGGGAAACCGAACGCCAGATCCGCGAAATCTTTTCGCGGGCCCGGGATCGGGCCTCCTCGGGTATTCCCGTTGTTATTTTCTTCGATGAAATGGAAGCCCTGTTCCGCACCCGCGGTTCCGGGATTTCTTCCGATGTGGAAACAACCGTGGTACCCCAGCTGTTGGCCGAAATTGACGGGGTAGAACAACTCTCCAACGTTATCGTTATTGGCGCCTCCAACCGGGAAGATATGATTGACCCGGCTATTTTGCGCCCCGGAAGGCTCGACGTGAAAATCCGGGTAGAACGCCCCGATTATGCGGGGAGTGTGGATATCCTCTCCAAATACCTCACCCCAGATCTGCCCTATACACCAGCTGATATGGAGGCCTATGGTGGTGGGACGGGAGCCTCCGCCCATCTGGCCCGCCTCATCGCGGATAAGGTTTTCGAGGCATCGCCGGAGAACCGCTTCGTGGATGTCACCTATGCATCGGGTAGGAAAGAAACTCTTTATCTTGCCGATTTTGTATCTGGCGCGCTGCTCGCAGGTATTGTTGATCGCGCAAAAAAGGCAGCTATCAAAACGTATTTAACAACCGGGGCGCGCGGAATTACCGCGGAACACGCTATCGCCGCCGTGCATGCCGAAGCCCGTGATAGCTCGGAACTGGACCAGATCTCCAACCCGGATGAATGGGCCAAAGTCAACGGTAAAAACCGCGGGGAGCGGATCGTGGCGGTGCGGCCACGCCAGAGTGATCAGGCACGCCAGGCAAGTGCGTCCGGCCATGCCGAACCAAGTGTGCCGCCCGCGCAGAACACAACAGGGGAGGAACCACGGTGACAGCACGTCGAGTCATCGGCCTGGAAACAGAATTCGGGATTATGGAACCCGCTGATCTGCGGGCAAATCCCGTGGTGCTCTCGGCTGATTTTGTAGAAACCTACGGGCATGCCGGGGAAGGGGCCGGTACGCACGGTCCGGTGGCCTGGGATTACACCGGAGAAGATCCCCTCAATGACGCCCGCGGTTTCCGGATGAGCCGGGAGGAGGCGGACCCTTCTCAGCTCACCGATGATCCTGAGAATCCTGCCCCGCCAGCTGGCGTCGTCGTCGCACCTCTCACGGAAGAAGAGGCAGAACTGCGCCGCCCGCGCGCCGCGAACGCGGTTCTTACTAACGGCGGGCGTCTCTACGTGGATCATGCCCACCCGGAATATTCTTCGCCGGAAACCTCCACCCCGCGCGAAGCCGTGCTCTGGGACCGCGCCGGAGAGCTTATCGCGCGGCGTGGAATCGAGCTGTTGCGCGAAAACGGCCGCGAATTTGCCATCTACAAAAACAACGTGGACGGAAAAGGCGCGGCGTACGGCTCCCACGAAAACTACCTGGTTGATCGTTCCCTGCCCTTCACAGAGATCATCCGCTACCTCATTCCTTTTTTCGTGACTCGGCCGATTCTGTGCGGTACCGGGCGCGTGGGGCTCGGCCCGCGCTCGGAACAACCCGGATTCCAAATCTCGCAACGCGCCGACTACGTGGAAAATGACGTCGGGCTGGAAACTACTTTCAACCGACCCATTATCAATACCCGCGATGAACCGCATGCGGCGGCGCAGCGCTTCCGGCGCCTTCACGTCATCGGGGGAGACGCCAACCAATTTGATGTGTCTATCCTGCTCAAAGTGGGAACCACCTCGCTGGTGCTGTGGATGCTGGAACAGGACGCGGTGCCCCTCGGGCTGGAATCGGTCATCATGGATAATCCCGTGCCGCTCACGTGGACGGTTTCTCAAGACCCGAGCCTTACCACCAAACTTGAGGTGCACGAAGGCGAACCGCGTACCGCACTGGAAATCCAGCAGATTTACCTCGATGCGGTGCGCGATGCGCTGGCCGAACGCGGTGAGGTAGATGCCGATACCGCGGAAATCCTCGAGCGGTGGCAAGGCGTGCTGGACCTGCTCTCACGTGATATTTTCTCCGCCGCACCCCAGGTGGAATGGGTGGCGAAATACCAGATCCTCAATGAATTACGCGAACGCGGCGGGGGTAGCTGGGATTCGGATAAACTGCGCGCCCTCGATGTCCAATGGCATGATCTGCGCCCCGAGCGCTCCATCGTGGCGAAACTGCGGCGTGCCGGACGGGTGGAGGAACTCTTCTCCGAAGCGGAGATCTCCAGAGCTGCCCTGCACGCCCCGGGTTCCACGCGCGCATATCTGCGCGGCCAGCTCATCTCCCGTTTCTCCGAACACGTGGCCGCGGCCAGTTGGTCAAGCGCGGTGCTGCGCGATAGCGCCGGCCGGCTCCATCGCCTCAGCCTGCCCGATCCGGCTGCCGCAAACGAAGCGACCCTGGGGGCTACCCTGGCCGCCGCACACACGATAGACGACGTTATTGCCGCGCTCACCGCGGTGGGTTCGTAGTCGGGGCAGCGCCAGTAACGCAGCCGGGACCTACCCGCACCAGTACCAAAGAAGAGGAAGGAAGAAATGTCCAGTCAAGAATTCCTGCAGCCCCAACGCCGGCAGGAAGAACAAACCGAAGTGGACGCCCCGCAGGCGCAGAATCAAGATTTTGGTATCGATGCGCTGCTCGACGATATTGACGCCGTGCTAGAAAGCAACGCGTCCTCCTTCGTGCAGGGCTTCGTGCAGAAAGGCGGACAGTGATACCCCGTCGCGTTATGGGCATTGAGACCGAGTACGGGATCACCTGCGCAGCCCGGCGCGGCACACGCCCACCGCTGGACGCCGAAGAATCCGCCCAGCGGCTATTTGCGCCGGTACTGGCCATGCATCGGTCCACGAACACTTTCCTAGAAAATGGATCACGCCTCTACCTCGACGTGGGTGCCCACCCGGAATACGCCACCGCTGAATGCGATAATATCGACGACCTCCTCGCTCACGACCGCGCCGGAGAACTCATTTTTGCGCGGCTCGCGAAGGGTGCCAATGAAAAATTACAGGACGACGGCGTACCTGGGGCCATCCACCTCCTGAAAAACAATGTTGATTCAGAAGGGCATTCTTTCGGGTGCCACGAAAACTACATGGTGCACCGGCGCCCGGACTACCGCCAGCGCATTGCCAGGCTCATCCCCTTCTTCGTCACCAGGCAGATCGTGGCGGGAGCCGGAAGCCTGCACCGCGGGGAAGACGGGCAGGTTCGCTACGAATTTTCCCAGCGCTCCCACCAAATGTGGGAGGCCATCTCTTCGGCATCCACGCGGTCCCGGCCCATGATCAATACCCGCGATGAACCCCACGCTGATGCGGAACTCTACCGGCGCATGCATGTTATCGTGGGAGATTCCAATATTGCCCAGGCTACAACCGGTCTCAAAGTCGCGGCCACCGAAGCTCTCCTCACTCTCGTGGAAGAAGGCGCGATCCTTCCGGACCTGGAACTCGCCGATCCCATGCACGCCATCCGGATCACCGGCGCCGATCTATCGGGGCGAGCTAATTTGGAACTGGCCAGCGGTGGATTGACCGATCCGATTTCGGTACAGCAGCGAATGTATGAAGCCGCGATGAACCACCTGGATCGGAAAGGATACCTGGCGGAGCTCGATCCCACGCGGCGCTATCTCCTCGAGCTGTGGGAGCGCGCCATTGATGCGGTGGAACGCCGCGATCCAAGCACTATTGCCACCGAAATCGACTGGGCTGCCAAACTCGCCCTTCTCACCCGCTACCGGGAACGCACCGGGGCGAAACTCTGCGATGCCCGGGTGGCGCGCCTGGATTTGGCATATCACGATATCACCGCGGGCGGTTTGCGCGATCGGATGGAAGAATCCGGGCTCCTACGCCGAGTTATCACGCCCGAACGCGCTAATGCAGCGATCACGGCCCCGCCGCAGACCACTCGAGCCGCGTTACGGGGGCGTTTTTTGGCCGCGGCGCGGCGAGCCCGGCGCGATGTGGCGGTGGACTGGTCCACCCTGCGCCTGATGGAGGCCAATGGGAATTCCACCGTGGTCCTCAACGACCCACTCGCCACTGAAAACCCCGAGGTCGAAGCACTTATCGAGGAGATCACCGCGTGAAGTACCCCGTGAGATACCGAGCGATCCTGGCGGGCCTCGCGGTGGCCGCTACCGCGCTAGCGGGCTGTAGCGGCCACCGCGAGCCCGACACTCCCGGAAGCGTGGATGTCACAGGCGCTTTCGGAGCTCCCGTCACTATCTCCGTGAGTGGAAACCTCCATGTAGACGGGGTGCGCCAGGATGTCCTCATCCCGGGAGACGGTGTGGAACTGGCCGAAGGAAGCCCGGTCCTCGCCCGCATCACCTCCTTTGACTCGCGTACCGAGGCTCCGGTGGAAGGCTTTGCCACCGGCGGGATTACTCTCGCTACCGTGAGCCGGGCTGGAGTGGGGGAGCTAGCTCCCTATATCAGCGGACAGCGGGAAGGCAGCCGCCTGCTCATCCAGCGCGAAGAATTAGTCGCCGGAGACCCCGGTGCGGTAGAAATCGTTATTGTCGATATTCTTTACACAAATGCACGCGGGGAGGCAGCGTCTCCGCCGGCCACGCCACCGGCAGGAATGCCGGGATTGGCAAGCGGAGAAGGAGTGGCACCCGTGCTTACCGGGGGTGGCGGGCCCATTCCGGAATTCGCGGTGGTACCCCTCGTGCTCGGGCGCGGTGAGCAGGTAGCCGCCTCGGACGAACTTGTGCTCAACTACTTCCTCGTGGATCCGAATGGGCAAACGGTTGACTCCAGCTGGACATCCGGGCCGGTGCGTGCCGCCATGGGCGATCTCATGGATGGGATGCGCAAAGGTTTGGTCGATCAGCGGGTAGGTTCGCGGGTCATGATTCTGATTCCCGCTAGCCAAGCTCGCGGGGATACTGACCTTGTGGCCATTGTCGATATTTTGGCCACGGGTCAGGCACTTACCCAGATTCGTGCCGGAGCTGCCTAATGACTGCGCATCTCCACGTGTAGCTGTCCCGCATCCCAGCTCGCCACCGCATATGCCAGGGCCGGGGCGTCTCTTTTTGCGAGTAGCACACGTTCCTGGGCGGCCCACATATCCCACCAGCCACTCGGATCTCCCTCACGCTCCCGTACCCGAGCCCGCCGGAGAGAATCCTCACATTCCATCCAGATTGTGGCCGTGCATAGCGGCGCGCAGGCCGCCGAAGCCGAGCCGCATCCTTCCAGCAGCAGCACCTCGGTGAGCTGATCGGCCGGCACCGTTACCGGAGCGTCGTAGCAGCTCAGATACCAATTCCAGGGTTTTACCCGCGCGTTCTCTCCGCGCAGAAAAGGCTCCAGAATCTCCCGGGCTACCCGCTCCACGCCGCGAGCCAAGCCATCCCACCCGGGTACGAAATGTTCCACTTCGAGGATTTCGACCGCCAGCCCGCTCGCGCGTAGCCGCGCCCCAAGAGCCCGCGATAACTGGGTTTTCCCGGCTCCGCTGCGCCCGTCAATGCCGTAGATTCTCCGGCCTTTCCCGCGAAGTACCAGGGCCGCGAGGAGACCCAGGCCGTCCGTGCCACCGTTCATGCGCCTCACCTATTCCTGCATCTTTTTTGTCACCCCGTGCGGGTACTCTATGTCATAACCGGCACGCGGAGCGAAGCTCACCGAGAGCGGGAGGCACAGTGGCATGGTTTATTGATGAGGTAGCACAGCGGGTGCGGGCCGCCGCTCGGCAGGTCTCAGACCAGGAGCGTGATGCGCTGCGGCGCGCCGTCCAGGCAGCTCCTGCACCACGCGAGTTTTACCGTGCTCTCGCGCCCAGTCCGCAGCGTCCTATCGGTGTCATTGGGGAGATCCGCAATTTGGACGGAAATCCAAGCCCCGCACCGGAATATCTAGAAGCTTTTACGGAGGCCTTGAGCGCCGGGGGAGCGGCTGCGATCTCTGTGACCGCTCCGGTTATCCCCGGAGGTCTCGGCCTCCCGGCGCTACGGCGCGCCCGCGCCATCGGAGTGGGGCCGCTTCTCTACCGTGATGTCACTGTTTCCGCAGTGCAGCTTTTAAGGGCTCGCGCGGCGGGCGCGGATGCTGTTTCGCTTACCCCTCGCATCCTCTCCGATGTGGAACTTGAAGCACTGGTGGAACGCGCGCGATCCCTCGGCATGGAACCCTGCCTGGAAGTGGAATCCGAAAGTGACATAACTCGCGCGATTGGCTGCGCGGCGCGCGTAATCGTCGCAGATTCGCGTTCCGCCACGGATTATCCGCAGCTTTTCGAGCAATTGCCCTATACCTGCGTGCGGGTGGTACGGCGCGGGGTACGCAATCCCCGGGATGTTTTCACCGCGGCACGGCACGGTGCAGGGTGCGTTATCGTAGGGCGGGCCCTACTAGAAACCGATGACCCGGTCGGGCTTGTGGCTCGCATGGCAACCGCGGGGCGGCATCCGGCCGCGTTGCTCATGGCCGAACGCATTGCGCACGTAACTGAACATACCCTTGACGTTACCGAAGATACGGCCCAGGCACCCGGGCTCGGGCATCAGCCCCACACCCCCGCACAAGAAGGGACACGATGATTCCAACAGCTATTCCGGCTCCCGAGCACTCCGAATGGGTGCTTTTTGAGACATCCGGATTTTCCCTCTCCATCAAGTTCTACGCGATTGCTATTGTCATCGGCATTATCATCGCGTATGCCGTGACGGAACGGCGCTACGTTGTGAAAGGCGCGACCCGCGATGTCACGCTTTCGATCGCGCTGTGGGCAGTTATTTTCGGGATTATCGGTGGGCGGCTCTACCATGTGATAACGGACTACCAGCTGTATTTCGGCCCCGGCCGTGATCCGTGGCGCGTCTTTGACCTACGCGGAGGCGGTCTGGGAATCTGGGGTGCGGTTGCGCTGGGTGGTGTAGGTGCCTGGATTGGGTGCCGCCGCAACGGTGTCCGGCTCCTGCCCTTTGCCGATGCCCTTGCTCCGGGCCTTCTCATTGCCCAGGCCATCGGCCGCCTGGGCAACTACTTCAACCAAGAACTTTTTGGCGGCCCCACCTCACTACCGTGGGGCTTGGAAGTGGACGGCGCGCACCGCCCAGCCGGTTTTCCACCCGATCAGCTCTTCCACCCCACCTTCCTCTACGAATCCCTGTGGTGCCTGGGTGGCGCCGTCGTACTCCTTCTCCTTGAAAAGCGCTTCCACCTGGTGGCCGGGCAGCTTTTTGCCGCATATGTCATCGTTTACACTCTCGGCAGAGTGTGGATTGAAAACCTGCGTATCGATCCGGCGCACCTCGTTGCTGGTTTACGCCTCAATGTTTGGACATCGCTTCTCGTTTTACTCGGCGGGATCATTGCCCTCGTTATCTTACGACGCGCCTATTTGCGTGATTCTTCTCGCGATCACGTGTGGTTGCGGGCCCGCCCCGAACCAGAAACTGAGGGAATCGACACGTCACAAAACAACGACGCCGCAGCGGGCGCAGCCGTCGCCGTGCATGAAAAAATGGAAACTGCCGGGATTGCAAGTAAAAACGATTCCGCCACCGCGGCAAAGGAATCCGAATAGGGCGTGGGTAACCGCTCAGTGAACGAGTGAAGCCAATGCCCGAACCGTGCGCTAGCGTAAAGATGAGCTCCGGGAGCGGGGCTCATAACGGTGCATATTTACCAGGACGAGTGCCTTGAGTCCCGATGGGGAAACAGGGCGCTCGGGTAAGATAGGAAACATGCGTAGAGCTAGAATTGTGTGTACGTTGGGTCCCGCTACGGATACCTACGATCAAATCCTTGAACTTGTTAAAGCCGGCATGAACGTGGCGCGTATTAACGCCTCCCACGGTTCGCATGAAGAACACGAAAAGCGCATTGATAATGTGCGCGCCGCCGCGAAGGAACTGGGTATCCCGGTTGCGGTACTCGTTGATTTGCAGGGCCCGAAGATCCGTCTCGGCCGTTTTGCCGAAGGCCCGGTCCAGCTGAACGTGGGCGATACTTTCACCATTACCACCCGCGATATCCCCGGCACGAAGGATATCTGCTCCACCACTTTCAAGGGCTTGGCGGGCGATTGCAATCCCGGCGATGTGCTCTTGATCGACGATGGCAAGGTTTCCGTGCGTGTCGTGGAAGTTGTGGACGGAACTGACGTGGTCACCCGCGTGGAAGTCCCCGGTCCCGTGTCCAATAACAAGGGTATTAATCTTCCCGGTGTGGCGGTGTCCGTTCCTGCCATGTCCGAAAAGGATGAAGAGGATCTGCGTTGGGGACTCAACTACGGCGCGGATCTTATCGCGCTTTCCTTCGTGCGTGATGCCAAGGATATTGACGATGTCCACCGCATCATGGACGAAGAGGGCATCCACCTGCCCGTTATCGCCAAGATCGAAAAGCCGCAGGCCGTGGCCAACCTGGATGACATCGTCCAGGCCTTCGACGGCATTATGGTTGCCCGCGGCGACCTCGGCGTGGAACTGCCCCTCGAGCAGGTTCCGCTGGTGCAGAAGGAAGCCATTTCGCTGGCCCGCAAGCGTGCCAAGCCGGTCATTCTGGCCACCCAGGTTCTCGAATCCATGATCCAGAACCCGCGGCCCACCCGCGCTGAGGCTTCTGACTGCGCCAATGCCATTCTGGACGGTGCGGATGCCGTTATGCTTTCCGGGGAAACCTCGGTGGGTCTCTACCCGATTGAGTGCGTGAAGACCATGGCCTCCATCGTTTCCTACACGGAGGAACACGGCCTGGAGCAGATCCCGCAGCTCTCCTCCCTGCATCGCACCCGCAACGGTGTTCTCACCCGCTCCGCTCTGGACATCGGTGAAGCCCTGGGTGTCAAGGCAGTTGTGGTCTTCACGGAAACCGGGCATACCGCCCGCCGCGTGGCACGCAACCGCTCCCGCCTGCCGATTATCAACTTCACTCCTTCGGAGAAGGTCCGCAACCAGCTTGCCGTGCTGTGGGGCAGTGAAACCTATACGGTGGATCATTCGGCTGCCACCACGGATGAAATGGTGCAGCAGGTGGAAGACCGTCTTCTCGAACTGGGCCGCGCCCAGGTCGGTGACCGCGTGGTGATCGTGGCCGGTATGCCCTCGGGTGTGGCCGGCTCCACCAACACCCTGCGTGTTCACAAGATCGGTGAAGAAACGGGCGTTGCCTAAAACTCGTGAACCGTGCTGGGCGCGCCGGATGCGCGAGTAGCACAGCAAAGGTGAGCGGGTGCCCCCCGGGCTTATCCCGGCGGGCACCCGCTCCCGTTCCAGATTTCTGCGTCACCATCATTTGAAATTTGGTGGCGGGTATGGTGAAATATTCTCTGCGTTTGCACATTCACTCGCGGTGATCCTGGAGATTCTGCTGGTGGTGGCGGCATATGCACAAGCTCCTGTGGTGGAATTGGTAGACACACTGCACTCAAAATGCAGCGCCGCAAGGCGTGAGGGTTCGAGTCCCTCCGGGAGCACCGCGGCGATAACCTTGAAGTTCGCTGGGAATCTCTGTCCCGTTGTTTGCTCTGCACCGCGTGGTCTGACAGCATGGTAAGGGGCGCGTGAATCCCGTTGCCGGTCATCATTCTCTCAAGGGTCAGAGAACACTTCGGTGTGGATGCAGGTGCAACATCGCACGCAGTAAATTGGTTCAATCTATCCGGCATGCCGGTCGAAGGGGTCATGATGGCCAGGGACACGGCGGCGCAAGCCGCGGAGAACAAAGAAGCCATTCGGGTTCTTGTCGTTGAAGACGAAACTCTCATTCGCCTCGATATTGTTGAAACACTGGAAGATGCCGGGTATGAGGTTGTCGGAGAAGCCGGCGATGGCGAATCCGCTATTGAACTCGCCGGCGAACTCGAACCCGATCTGATTGTCATGGATGTGAAGATGCCGGGTATGGACGGCATTACCGCAGCGGACCGGATTCTAGAAGAACATCGGGTGGCCATCGTTATGCTCACCGCCTACTCTCAGCGTGACCTGGTGGAACGCGCACGGGACGCCGGAGCGATGGCTTACGTAGTCAAGCCGTTCACGCCCGCTGATCTCATTCCCGCGGTCGAAATCGCTGTCTCGCGTAATCAGGAAATCGAAGCGCTCGAAAACGAAGTCTCTACCATGGCCGAGCAATTTGAAACCCGCAAGCGAGTGGATCGGGCTAAGGGCTTGCTGGAATCGCATATGGGCCTGACCGAACCGGAAGCTTTCCGCTGGATTCAAAAGACCTCGATGGATCGGCGGCTGACCATGCGCGAAGTAGCCGATGCTGTGATCGAACAGGTTGGCGGGCGTAGTTAAGCGCATCCAGCCGCGTACGTGCCAGGTCCCACAGTCTCACAGTCAGGCGCTCATCGATTTTCCGGTGGGCGCCTGCTAGCTATCTCGCGTAGGCTAGAGGGGTGAGTGAAAAAAAATTCCTTCTTGTTGACGGCCATTCTATGGCGTTCCGCGCCTTCTACGCCCTGCGGGCAGAGAATTTCCTCACCGATCGGGGGCAGTACACCAATGCTGTTTACGGTTTCCTCTCCACCCTGCTCAAAATCATTGGTGATTACCACCCCGATTACATCGCCGTGGCCTTTGACCTGCCGGGAGGAACATTCCGTACCCGCGTCTATCCGGAATATAAAGGAGGCCGGGCCCCCACACCGGTAGAATTCTCCGGCCAAATCGATGTTATTAAAAACGTCCTGGATACCTGCGGAATAAGTTGGCTTACTTACGAGGACTACGAA
Source organism: Actinotignum schaalii FB123-CNA-2 (assembly GCF_000411135.1). Taxonomy (GTDB): domain Bacteria; phylum Actinomycetota; class Actinomycetes; order Actinomycetales; family Actinomycetaceae; genus Actinotignum; species Actinotignum schaalii_A. The sequence continues at coordinate 57,171 of NZ_KE150263.1, forward strand.
GCTGACGATATTATTGCCACCCTTTCCCGTCGTGCGGTAGAAGAGGGAGCGGATGTCTATATTGCCTCCGGCGACAAAGACTCCTATCAGCTCGTTGATGAGCACACCACCGTGCTCTATCCCATGCCGCGTTCGGCCATGCAGGCCCTTGACCCGGCCGGTATCGAAAAGAAAACTGGAGTGCGCCCCGAACGCTATGCCGACCTGGCCGCGCTCGTGGGGGAAGGCGCCGATAATATTCCCGGAGTCCCCGGTGTCGGCCCCAAAACCGCGGCGAAATGGCTCGCCGCCTATGGCGACCTCGATACTATTCTCAACCGTGCGAATGAAATTGGTGGAAAAGTAGGTGCCTCCTTGCGCGAGCACCTGGATCAGGTTCGCCAGAATCGGTCCCTCAATACCCTTGTGCGTGATCTTCCTATCGGAGAGAACCTCGAGGAGTTCCGCCCGCGCGGAGTGGAACGGGAAGCGCTGCACGAGCTTTTTGACACTCTCGATTTTGACACTCTACGCGGGCGCGTCCTGGCAGAGTTACCGGCGCGTGACGGCACCGCCGAAACCGAGGCAAGTGTTGGTTTTACCCTCACCGGCTTGGAGATCACCACCTCCGGGGTGCGAGAATGGCTCGCCCGGCACTCCGACGCTCCGGTGTACGGTCTTGAACTTGCGGGCCCTGCTAGTCCGGGTGCGGGGAGTGTGGAGGCACTTGCGATTGGAACGGCAACGGCCGCCTTACTTCTCGATACTCACACCATGAACGACGACGATACTGCGCAGGTGCGTGCCTGGCTGGAATCTGATGCTCCGAAAGTGGTGCACGGCGCCAAAGAAGCCTGGCATCGGGTGCGGGGGCACGGCGCCGAGTTACGCGGCGTCGTCCGCGATACCGTGCTGTGTGCCTACCTTCTCTACCCCGATCAGCGCAGCTATGATCTCGGAGATCTTGCGTTGCGTCACCTCGGCGTTGATTTGGGGGATGGGGGAGTGCTGCCCGGGTTGGACGGACAGGCTGATCCGTTGGCGCAGCGCGCCGCACTCCTCGGCCCGCTTTCCGATAAGTTGCTCGAGGAATTGAAGGCCCGCGGTGAGGATGGTGCCTTGCTCAACCTCGAAATGGACGTGTCCCGCACCCTCGCGCGCATGGAGGACACCGGCATTGCGGTGGATTCTCCCTACCTTGAAAAACTGCGAAAAGATTTCGATGGACGCGTGGAAGCCGCGGCCAGACTCGCTTATGATGCTATCGGCCACGAAGTCAACCTCTCCAGTCCCAAGCAATTACAAGGGGTGCTTTTCGAGGAACTCGGCTTGCCCACCACCCGGAAAACCAAATCCGGGTACACCACGAATGCGGAAGCGCTAGCAGATCTGGCGGTGCGCATTGCCGCGCGCGAAGATGATAAGGCGGTAGCCGGGACTCAATTCCTCGGGGCTCTTCTTGAGCACCGTGATGCCATTAAACTGCGGCAATCCGTGGAAGGTTTGCAGCGCAATACCCGGGCGGATGGGAAAATCCACACTACCTACCAGCAGGCGGTGGCAGCTACCGGGCGGCTCTCGTCCACGGATCCGAATCTTCAAAATATTCATGCGCGCACGGCTGAAGGTCTTCAGATCCGCTCTGCCTTTATTCCTTCCGCGGGCTATGCGGCGCTGATGACCGCGGATTACTCTCAGATCGAAATGCGAATCATGGCCTCGCTTTCCGGCGATGAAGCGTTGATCACCGCTTTTAACGAGGGCGAAGACCTGCATTCCTCGGTGGCCTCTCTCGTCTTCGGGATTCCCGAAAGTGAGGTAAGTAGCGAACAGCGCTCCCGTATTAAAGCGATGAGCTACGGCTTGGCTTACGGGCTCTCCGCCTACGGGCTTTCCCGCCAGCTCCATATTTCCGCCCACGATGCTCAAGAGCTCATGGATACCTATTTCGCGCGTTTCGGGAAAGTGCGCGAATACCTTGATTCCCTCGTGGTGAAAGCCCGTGAAGATGGCTATACCCAGACGCTGTTGGGGCGGCGGCGCTACCTTCCCGAATTGCGTTCCACGAACCGACAACTGCGCGAGGCATCTGAACGCATGGCTCTCAATGCTCCGATTCAGGGCAGCGCGGCGGATATTATCAAAATCGCCATGGTGGCCGTGGTGGAAGCGCTGCGCGAAGCAGGGTTGCGCAGCCGAGTACTGCTCCAGGTCCATGACGAACTGGTGCTGGAAGTGGCACCCGGTGAGCACGAGGCCACCGAGGAGATCGTGCGGCGGGAAATGGCCGGCGCAGCCCAGCTGCGGGTCCCACTTTCGGTCGGGGTTGGGTACGGCCCGAATTGGCGGGAGGCAGCCCACTAGAACGAGGCGCCCACACCACGCCGATTCTGGCCCGGATGCCTTGCACTAGCCAAGCTTTTCCGCGTAGTATGGAGAACTGGTGTGAGCACCCGCCGCACTGGCCGATATCCATCGGTCCCAAGCAAATATTCACAATAGTGTCCGGAAGTTATCAGTTAATGACTAATACCACCCCCGAGTCTTCGACTCTCCCCGAGATTGCCGTCAACGATATCGGCTCCGAGGAAGAACTTATTGCCGCCGTCGATAAGACGATCAAGTACTTTAACGATGGTGACCTCGTCGAAGGAACCGTTGTCAAGGTCGACCATGACGAAGTGTTGCTCGACATTGGCTACAAAACCGAGGGTGTTATTCCCTCCAAGGAACTTTCGATCAAGCACGATGTCAACCCTGATGATGTCGTTGAAATTGGCGACCAGGTAGAAGCCCTTGTCCTCCAGAAGGAAGACAAGGAAGGCCGTCTCCTCCTCTCGAAGAAGCGCGCGCAGTACGAACGTGCCTGGGCGGAAATCGAGAAGGTCAAGGAAGCTGATGGCGTCGTTACCGGCACTGTCATTGAAGTCGTCAAGGGCGGTCTGATTGTTGATATCGGGCTGCGCGGCTTCCTGCCCGCTTCGCTTGTTGAAATGCGCCGCGTGCGCGATCTGCAGCCCTACATCGGCCGCGAGCTTGAAGCGAAGATCATCGAACTTGATAAGAACCGCAATAACGTGGTTCTTTCCCGCCGCGCCTGGCTGGAAGCGTCCCAGTCCCAGGCTCGTGGCGAATTCTTGCACCAGCTTCAGAAGGGCCAGGTGCGCGAAGGCTTCGTGTCCTCCATTGTCAACTTTGGTGCCTTTGTGGACCTCGGCGGTGTGGACGGCCTCGTCCACGTTTCCGAGCTGTCCTGGAAGCACATCGACCACCCGTCCGAGGTTGTCGAAGTGGGTCAGCCTGTCACCGTGGAAGTTCTCGATGTTGACATGGATCGCGAGCGTGTCTCGCTCTCCCTCAAGGCCACCCAGGAAGATCCGTGGCAGTCCTTCGCCCGCACCCACGCGATCGGCCAGATCGTTCCGGGTCGCGTCACTAAGCTCGTTCCTTTCGGCGCGTTCGTGCGCGTGGAGGACGGCATCGAAGGCCTCGTCCACATCTCCGAACTGGCCTCCCGCCACATCGACACCCCGGAAGAGGTTGTCAAGGTGGGCGACGACGTCTTCGTCAAGGTCATCGATATCGATCTGGACCGCCGCCGTATTTCGCTCTCGCTCAAGCAGGCGAACGAAGGCGTGGATCCGAACTCCCAGGACTTCGATCCCTCGCTCTACGGCATGGCCGCTGATTACGACGAAAACGGCAATTACAAGTACCCCGAAGGCTTCGATCCCGAATCGAACGAATGGCTCGAGGGCTACGAAGCTCAGCGCGAGGCATGGGAGAACGAATACGCCCAGGCCCAGGCTCGTTGGGAAGCACACAAGGCCCAGGTTGCTGCCGCGCTCGAAGCCGATGCTGCCGCTGGCGCCCAGGCTGCTACCGCTGCCGAGCCGGCCGCGGAAATCCCGGCCAGCTACACCTCCACCTCCGAACCGAGCGGCTCGCTCGACTCGGATGCCGATGAGGCTCTCGCTGCCCTGCGCGAGAAGCTGACCAACAACTAAGGCATAGGCTACCGCGGGTAGCATCTAGTACCGCCGCCGGCGCACCTCTTTGGGGGAGCGCCGGCGGCGTTTTCTTTCTCTCGAGCACATTGTTAAGCTGAGACGGTGAAAGCACTAACAGTCGGGGGAGCCAGCGCATATCTGCTACGCACCTTCACCCACCCGCGGGATCGCGCCCTGCGGGTAGCGGTATCCGGTGGAATCGGCGCCGGAAAATCCACGGTCACTCGCGTTCTGCGGGACCGCGGCGCGCTTATTGCCGATGCGGACGCCCTCGCCCGGGAGGTCACCGCCCCGGGTAGCCCCGTCCTCGCGCAGCTCGCCACCATTTTTGGTTCGGGTATTTTAAACGACGACGGCGCACTCAACCGCGCTGCCCTCGCCGCACATATCTTCTCCAATCCGGCCGCCCGCCACCGGCTTGAAGCTCTCACCCATCCCGCTATTATCGCGCGGGCTCGGGAGATCCTTGCCAGTGCGCACCCGGACCAGCTGGCTGTCTATGATGTGCCCCTCCTGGTAGAAACCCGCGCCGATCGTGAGGTCGATTGCGTGATAATCGTCTCTTCCCCGGAAGAAAAGCGCCTTGAGCACCTCCGCGGCCGGGGCATGAGCGAAACAGATGCGCGGGCCCGGATGCACACTCAGGTTGATGATGAAGTCCGTCGGGGCCTGGCTCATATCTGGATTCAGAATGCAGGAAGCCGCGCGGAGTTGGAGAAGCTCGTTGCCAAATGCGCGGATAGCTGGCTGGCGGCGCCGCAGGCGCCGGCGTCGTCGTAGAAAAATCAAGATAAACGCAAGTAAAATGGTGATCCGTACCGTGTTTACTCTCAGCGTAAGAGGGAGTACCATTTACAAATAGTGAAATGACCGTTTCGCTATATGGTACGTCTCGTCGCCACGAAGCAACGATGCGCGGCGATGGGGCCTAAAATTTGAGAGGTTAAAAGCTATGCCAATTGTTTGGCTGCTCGTGGGCATTGCGTTGATGCTCGTGCTCAACATCGTATTCAAGGTGAATTCGATGCTCGCGCTGTTGCTCGCCGCCGTGGTGGTGGCACTGTGCAATGGCATGGGCCCGATGGAAACTCTCAAGACCGTCACCACCGGTTTTGGTTCTACGCTGGGTTCGCTCGCCATTATCGTTGTTTTCGGTGCAGTTATCGGCCGCCTCATGGTGGATTCCGGTGCGTCTCACGTGCTGGCATCGGGGCTCATTCGGCGCTTCGGACTGCGCTTCGTGCGTATCGCTGTTATTATCATCGGTCTTATTTTCGGCCTGGCGATGTTCTACGAAGTCGCCTTCCTGATGATTGCTCCGCTCGTTATTTCTATCGCTCAGGAAGCAAAGGTGCCGTGGCTGCGCCTAGCCATTCCGGCTGTATGCGCTACCACGGTCGCTCACTCCATCTTCCCGCCGCAGCCCGGTCCGGTTGCGCTCATTGACCAGTATCACGCGGATGCCGGCATGGTGTACCTCCTTGGTATTCCCATGGCGATTCTCTGGGTGATCGTGGGTGGCGTGCTGTTGCCCAAGGTTCTTGGTAACCTTGAGCGCCCGGTGCCGAAGTTCATGTCCGGTGATAAGGACGATAAGGAAGCCGCGGTCAATCCGCCGTCGTTCTTCATCTCCCTCATCGTGCCGCTCAGCCCGGCCATCATCATGATCTCGGTGACCATCGCCAATATTTGGGTAGATAAAGAATCCACGCTGGGCCAGTGGCTCAACTTCTTCGGTTCCTCCCCGGTGGCCATGTCCGTGGCGCTGGTGCTCGCTATGCTGCTCTTCGGTATTCAGCGCGGGCACAAGGGCGAATGGGTCATGGACAAGTTCAATAAGGCCGTGTCGATTATCGCCGGCGTTGTCATGATTATCGGTGCCGGTGGCGCCTTCAAGCAGGTTGTGATTGACTCCGGCATTGGCGATTACATCGGCGGCTTCATGAGTGCGGGCGCGGTATCGCCCTACATTATGGCCTGGTTCATCACCGTTCTTATCCGCCTGGCTACCGGTCAGGGCGTGGTCTCCGCGATGACCGCCGCCTCCATTATTGGTGCGGCTGTTATGGATCCGACCACCGGTGTGATGCAGGCGGGCGTGGATCCCACGCTGCTCGTGCTTGCCACTGCTGCGGGCTCCAACTTCATGACGCATATTAATGACGCGTCCTTCTGGCTCTTCAAGGAATACTTCGATCTGTCCATCAAGGACACTCTCAAGACGTGGGGCGGCCTGCTCGCCTCCGGTTCACTGGTTTCACTGGCGTACGTAATGTGCCTCTCGCCGTTCTTCGGCTAGAGCATGAGTAGGCGGGTGCGGGCGGCCGGTATGGTCGCCCGCATCGCACACATAAAGATAATCAAGGAGTACACATGACGCAGAGCATTCCCTTTGCCGAGCAAGCTATCGCCGGCGTCAGCCTCGTCACCCGTGGGGACCTGAGCGCGCTAGAGATTAACACTGATACCGTATCCGGTTCCGTATTCCCCTACGGCGCCCACGTTGCCTCCTGGAAACCGGCTGGCTTCGAGGACGTCCTCTACATGAGCGACCTATCTGGCCTCACGCAGGGCACTCCTATCCGGGGCGGTATCCCGGTGGTAGCCCCGTGGTTTGGACCTTCGGATAACGGCCTGCACGGCTGGGCCCGCATCCAGGACTGGACCCTCGAATCCGTCAGTGGCGATACCACCGCGGTGGAAGCAACCTTCACCCTCGCGGGCAGCGCCCTGGGTGGCGACCTGGCTGATTCCCTCAGCCTCAGCTACACCGTGCACCTGGGCAGTGATTTTTGGGTGCGGCTAAACGCCACCAATACCGGCACCGAAACGATCGCCCCGGAGTTAGCCCTTCACGCCTACTGGGCTGTGGATGCGCAGGATCTGCGTATCAAGGGTATCGAGGAGGGCGGCATCGATCGCCTTGCGGATAATGCCCAACTCCCCGCCGGCCCCTTCGAGGCTCTCGAAGGCCAAACCGTTGATCGTTTCTACCCCTTCGCGGGCGATATCGTGCTCGTGGACGCGGGCGGACACCGTAAGATCACCCTGCGCTCGGAAGAATCCGATAAATCGGTGGTGTGGAACCCGGGTACGAAGGGCTCGGCCGCGAATGCGGATATGCCCGATGATGCCTGGAAGCATTTTGTGTGCGTGGAAGCAACTCGGGTGCGCGAAGGGGCCCCGCAGCTTGCGCCGGGGGAGAGCGCCACGCTCACCCTGCACGCCACCGTGGAGCACCTTGACTAGTTTTTAGTTCAAGGCCGGTTCTCGCCACGCTCGAACGGCGTGGGATAACGACGGCGCCCAGCGGCCGGATAGAAACTCGACCATAACCTCGGGTCTCTATCCGGCCGCTGGCGTATTTCGTACCGCGCGCCGGGTGAGGCTAGTAAGCTCGCCACTATGGCTCTTGATTCTGAGATTGTGCGCAGCGATAAGCCTTTTGAAGTTATCTCCGAGTACCGTCCCTCGGGAGATCAGCCCGCCGCGATTGCCGAACTCACCCGTCGTATTAACGACGGTGAAAAGGATGTGGTGTTGCTGGGAGCCACCGGTACCGGAAAATCGGCCACCACCGCCTGGCTCATCGAACAGGTACAGCGCCCCACCCTTATTATGGAGCCGAATAAAACGCTGGCCGCGCAAATGGCAGCGGAATTCCGCGAACTTATGCCGAATAATGCGGTGGAATACTTCGTTTCCTATTACGATTACTACCAGCCGGAAGCCTATGTTCCTCAAACCGATACCTTTATCGAAAAAGATTCCTCCATTAACGATGAGGTAGAACGACTGCGCCACTCGGCCACTAATTCGCTCCTCACCCGGCGGGATACCGTGGTAGTAGCCTCCGTTTCTTGCATTTACGGCCTGGGTACCCCGCAGGAATATGTTGATCGTATGGTGCAACTGCACGTGGGCCAGCAATTGGATCGTGATGAGCTGCTGCGCACCTTCGTCTCCATGCAGTACACCCGTAATGATATTACTTTTACTCGCGGCACTTTCCGGGTGCGGGGCGATACTGTGGAAATTATTCCCGTGTACGAGGAATTGGCTATCCGCATTGAATTCTTCGGCGATGAAATTGACGGGATATCCCTACTGCACCCGCTCACCGGGGATGTTCTCCAACGCACCGATACCGCCCACGTGTTCCCGGCTTCCCATTACGTGGCCGGACCCGAGCGGATGGAACGCGCTATCCGTTCCATTGAGGAAGAACTGGCCGAACGCCTGGAATACCTGCGTGCGCACAATAAGCTCCTCGAGGCACAGCGCCTGGAAATGCGCACCAGCTACGACATCGAGATGATGCGCAATATTGGAACAACCTCCGGGATTGAGAACTATTCTCGGCATATTGACGGGCGCGGGCCGGGTACCGCACCCAATACGCTTCTTGATTACTTCCCCGATGATTTCCTTCTCATCCTCGATGAATCCCATGTGACTGTTCCCCAAATCGGGGCCATGTACGAAGGGGATATGTCCCGCAAGCGCACGCTCGTGGAGTATGGTTTCCGACTACCTTCCGCCATGGATAACCGTCCCCTCAAATGGGAGGAATTTCTTGATCGTATCGGCCAAACTGTGTACCTATCCGCGACACCTGGTAAATATGAACTCGAGCAAGCGGACGGCGTCGTCGAACAAATTATTCGACCCACCGGTTTGGTGGATCCTCTTATTAAAGTCAAACCCACCGAAGGTCAGATCGATGATCTCCTCGAGGAAGTACGGGTACGAGCCGAACGTGATGAGCGGGTACTTATCACCACGCTAACGAAGAAAATGGCTGAAGATCTCACCGCCTACCTGGCTGACCGCGGGGTGCGGGTGGAGTATCTGCATTCGGATGTGGATACCTTGCGCCGAGTGGAGCTGCTACGGGAATTGCGGCTCGGGAAATTCGATGTGCTTGTGGGTATTAACCTGCTGCGCGAGGGCCTGGATCTTCCGGAAGTTTCCCTCGTGGCCATCCTCGATGCGGATAAGCAGGGCTTTTTGCGTTCTACCACCTCGCTCATCCAAACTATTGGGCGAGCGGCCCGTAACGTTTCCGGGGAAGTGCATATGTACGGCGATAGCATTACCCCGAATATGCAGCAGGCTATTGATGAAACGAATCGGCGCCGGGAAAAGCAGCTCGCCTATAACCGGGAACACGGTATCGATCCGCAACCACTGCGCAAACGCATTGCGGACGTGACCGATATGCTCGCCCGGGAAGACGTGGATACTGAGCAGCTGCTCGCCGGCGGGTATCGTCAAGAACCCGCGCATGCTCGGGCGCGGGCTTCGGAAGCTGAAATTGCCCGGGCGCAGGGTGGCAAAGAGTTGCGCGAACTCATTACCGAGCTCACCGCACAGATGCACGCGGCCGCCGAACAGCTCCAATTTGAGCTCGCGGCGCGCTATCGCGATGAGATCAAAGATTTAAAAAGCGAGCTGTGGCACTCTCAGCAGGCCCAAAAGTAAAATGCCCGCACGGGAAACGCGCGCCCGCACGGGCACGCATCTCCGCCCGGCACCCACACCGCATAGGAAACGCGGCTCGGTGGTGCTCCCCATCGTGTAAAGTGTGCACTCGTGGAGGGGAGTATTCCCGTCAACCGCCGATTCGTCAGCACGAGACCCACCCGGGTCGTCCGGATCGGAGACCTGCCGCGGCCGCGCGCCCGGTCGGTGGGAAGAGACCTCCGGTCATTCCATCCGGAGGTATATATGCTTTCATACGCCACGGGTGTGCTGCCGTTGACGAGCACGCCCGATCAGATGTCGGTCCATATGGCCGAGTGGATCCTGCTGTTCGTTGTTGTTATCGGTATTTTCGCTTTCGATCTGCTCTCCCACGTGCGCAAACCGCACGAGCCCAGCATGAAAGAATCGGCAGGTTTCCTGCTTTTCTACATTTTCCTCGCCGTCTGCCTGGGCGGATACCTGTGGTGGCGCCACGGGGATACCTTCGGATTGCAATTCTTCAGCGTCTGGGGCGTGGAGTATTCCCTCTCTGTCGATAATATCTTCGTCTTCATTATTATTATGGGTTCCTTCGCGGTGCCCCGTGCCCTCCAGCAAAAAGTGCTGTTCTGGGGTATTGTTATCGCACTGTGCCTGCGGTTCCTCTTTATTTTGCTGGGTAAAGTCATTGTGGAATCCCTGGCCTGGTCCTTCTTCCTCTTCGGCGCTTTCTTGCTGTGGACCGCGTTCTCGCAGGTCAAAGAGGGCCTCTCGAATAGCGAACCGACAGGCGAGGAAGCCGATAATTTCTTCGTGCGCCTGGCGCGCCGCACCCTCCCAGTGGCCGAGGATTACCACGGCGACCACTACATCGTGAAGCGGGGCGGCAAGCGCTACATCACCCCGTTACTGCTGTGCATTATCGCCATCGGCGGGATTGACCTCATGTTCGCCCTCGATTCCATCCCGGCCTCTTTCGGTTTCACCACCGAGCCCTTCATTATTTTCGCGGCAAACGCCTTCGCCCTCATGGGCCTGCGTCAGATGTTCTTCCTGGTGGACGGCCTCCTCGAACGACTTGTCTACCTGCATTTTGGGCTGGCCGCGATCCTCGCTTTTATCGGTTTCAAACTCATTTTCGAGGCGCTGCACCATTACGATATCGCCGCGGGATTCTTCGAGTTCACACCGCTGAGCTCGCTGCTCGTGATCGTTGTCATCATCGTGGTGACGGTGGTGGCCTCCCTGCTGCGCTCGCGTTCCCTTGCACGCAAGAAGAAGAACGACGACGATGCAGCTGGCGGTGCTAACTAGGGCGGCGCGTGCCGGGCTAATTGCTGTAGCGGCGCACGAATCAGCGTGGCGCTGGGCTAATTGCTGTGGCGCCGGGCTAGGCGGCGCGCCAGAATTGCGCACACAAAAATTTGTAGCTGGTGGAAAATAACCACCGGAACGGACAACGGGGCGACCGTGGCCGGGGCGAATAGTGCCTTGGCCATCGGGAGCCCCGTTGCCAATGATTTCTTTGATCCGCACATGAGTACCACGATGCGGTCCTCTACACGCATCCGAGCCAGGCCCCCCAGCCACCAGGTAATGGATAGCATTGCTGCCAGCAGCACACAGCACAGGGCGAGCAGTCCGAGGATTGTCCAGACCGTTACCCCGGCCCAGGCCCCTTCCGCGGTGGCATTGAGGACGGATGAGAGCACGATGAGGATAATCGAGGTGTTATCCACGGTGCGTACCAGGCGCGGGTGCGCGCGGAACCACGTGCCGACCCAGGGCTGAAGGCACTGCCCAATAACAAAGGGGAGGAGCAGCTTGAGGAGCACCGAATTAATAGATCCGGCCGAAGCCCCCTCTACGTGCAGGAAAAGCAGGACGAGTAGCGGGGTGAGGAAAATTCCCGCGATATTGGATACCGTGGCGGACGTGACGGCAGCGGCCACGTTCCCGCGGGCGATGGAGACCATGGTCACCGAGGACTGGATGGTAGAGGGCAGGAGTGCCAGGTAGAGGAAACCGAGGGCAAAAGCTGGACCCACAACCGGTGCAACGAGGTGGCCCAGGGCGAAACCGAGGAGTGGGAAAATCAGGTAGGTGCATAGAAACACCAGGCCTTGCAGGCGGATATTGCGCAGCCCGGCCAGTACGTCCCGGGTGCGTAGCCGCATCCCGTAGACCAGGAATACGCAGGCAACCGCGAGGTCCGATACGGTTCCCAAGTGTGCCCGCAGGGCGCTGGGCGCCGGAATCAGCAGTCCCGCGATCATCGCCAGGATAATTCCTGCTACTAGGGGATCGGGGCGGTAGCGGAGGAGGCGAGCGCCCCGATGGGCTCTCTTATCCTCTCGGCCATTCCCGCAGCTTCGTGCTCGCTTAATTGCCATGGAAACCAGCCTAGCGTGAACATTGCACCATTCGGTTATCGAACCTGTGTTCAACCGTGTAAGCTTGGCCGGGTGAGTGATGTTATCCATGTTCAGGGCGCACGGGAAAATAACCTCCGTAATATCACGGTGGATATTCCCCGCGATCAACTCGTTGTGTTTACCGGACTCTCGGGCTCCGGTAAATCTTCCCTGGCTTTTGACACCATTTTTGCCGAGGGGCAGCGCCGCTATGTGGAGTCGCTGAGCTCCTATGCTCGCATGTTCCTCGGTCAGATGGATAAACCGGATGTGGATCTCATTGAGGGGCTTTCCCCGGCGGTGTCCATCGATCAGAAATCCACCAACCGTAACCCGCGCTCCACGGTGGGCACGGTCACGGAAGTCTACGACTACCTGCGTTTGCTCTACGCGCGTGCCGGGGTGCAGTACTGCCCGGAATGCGGGGCGAAAATCACCGCCCAAAGCGCCCAGCAAATCGTGGATACGCTCCTTACCTACCCGGAAGGAACCCGTTTCCAGGTCCTTGCCCCGGTTGTGCGTGACCGCAAGGGCGAATATGCGGATGTTTTCACGGATCTCGCCCAGGCCGGTTACACTCGCGCCCGGGTGGATAGCGAAGATATCCGCTTGGATAACCCGCCCAGTCTCGATAAGAAGCTGCGCCATAATATCGACGTCGTTGTTGATCGGCTTGTGGTGCGCGAGGGTATCACCAGTCGCCTCACCGATTCGGTGGAGCAGGCTCTCGGGCTCTCCGCCGGGCTCATGGTGGTGGAATTCGTGGACGCGGTGGAAGGTGAAGAACGCTCCCGGCGTTTTTCCGAACATCGGTCCTGCCCAAACGGGCACGCCCTCGCCCTGGAAGAAATCGAACCGCGGACTTTTTCTTTTAACGCTCCTTACGGGGCCTGCCCGGCTTGTGATGGTCTGGGCTCCACCTTGGAAGTGGATCCGGATCTGGTAGTGCCGCATCCGGAAAAAACTCTGCGGGAGGGCGCAATCACTCCGTGGACCGGCCACCAGGACTTCTTTACCCGCCAGATGGAAGCCCTGGGGGAGGAACTCGGCTTCGATGTGGATACTCCCTGGCAGGATCTGCCTAAGAAGGCGCGAAAGGCCCTGCTGGAAGGTAATAATTACAAGGTCACTGTCAAGTACCGTAACCGGTGGGGGCGGGAAAAAACCTATGCGACCGGCTTTGAAGGAGTACTCGGCTACGTTAAACGCAAGCACGGGGAAACCGAATCCAGCTGGTCGAAGGAACGCTACGAAGGCTATATGAGGGAGATCGCCTGCTCGGCCTGCCACGGCGCGCGTCTCAAGCCGGATGTGCTGGCCGTGCGCATCGGAAACCTCAATATTTTCGAGTTGTGCTCCCTCTCCATCGACGATGCTAAAGCCTTCCTCGACTCCGTGGAACTCGATGCACGCCAGGCCCGTATCGCCGCGCAGGTGCTGCGCGAAATCCAGGCTCGGATGGGCTTCCTCGTGGATGTGGGGCTGTCCTATCTCACCCTTGCGCGCGGGGCCTCCACTCTTTCGGGGGGCGAAGCCCAGCGGATTCGCCTGGCCACCCAGATCGGTTCCGGGCTTGTGGGTGTGCTCTACGTGCTGGACGAACCTTCCATCGGCCTGCACCAGCGCGATAATGAAAAACTCATCGGTACTCTTGTCAAACTCCGTGATCTGGGGAATACCCTGATCGTTGTCGAACACGATGAAGAAACAATTCGCACCGCCGATTACGTTATCGATATTGGGCCGGGTGCGGGGGAATTCGGTGGGCATGTGGTCTACGCGGGGGATGTTGCGGGCTTAAGTGACTGCGAAGAATCCGTGACCGGTGCTTACCTTTCCGGAAAACGTAGTATTACGACGCCACAGCAACGCCGCGCTAGTGATCCGGATCGGAAGATCACGGTGCGGGGTGCACGGGAAAATAATCTCAAAAACGTGGAGGTGGCGTTCCCCCTCTCCACCTTGATAGCGGTGACCGGGGTTTCCGGTTCCGGGAAATCTACCCTCGTCAATCAGATTCTGTATCGTTCCTTGGCTAATCAGCTTAACGGTGCTCATACCGTACCCGGGCGGCATCGTGAAGTTACCGGGGCCGCGAACCTGGATAAGGTTGTACACGTGGACCAGTCTCCGATTGGGCGCACCCCGCGCTCAAATCCGGCCACTTACACCGGGGTTTGGGATAAAGTTCGTCAGCTTTTCGCCCAAACCCAGGAGGCGAAGGTGCGCGGTTACGGTCCGGGTCGTTTCTCCTTTAACGTCAAAGGCGGTCGCTGCGAAGCCTGCAAGGGCGATGGCACCGTGAAAATTGAGATGAACTTCCTTCCCGATGTGTATGTGCCCTGCGAAGTCTGCCACGGAACCCGCTACAACCGGGAAACCCTAGAGGTGAAGTACCGCGGGAAGAATGTTTCCGAAGTTCTCAATATGACCATTCACGAGGCTGCGGAATTCTTTGATCCCATCACGAATATCACCCGATATCTCACCACCCTGGAACGGGTGGGCCTGGGTTACGTACGCTTGGGGCAATCGGCTACCACGCTCTCCGGTGGGGAAGCGCAGCGCGTGAAGCTTGCTTCGGAACTGCACCGGCGCTCCAGCGGACGCACGGTCTATATTCTGGATGAGCCCACCACGGGCCTGCATTTTGAGGATATTCGCAAGCTTCTTCTAGTGCTGCAATCCCTCGTGGATAAAGGTAATACGGTGATTGTTATCGAGCACAATCTCGATGTTATTAAATGCGCGGATTGGGTTATCGACATGGGTCCGGAAGGGGGCGCCGGTGGTGGCACCGTCGTCGCCACCGGCACCCCGGAACAGATCGCCGCGGTTCCCGAATCCTATACCGGGCAATTCCTTCGCCCGCTCCTGGAGGAGACGAGGAGGTGACGGACCGTGGCTGATCCACGCAGCTACCGCCCGGCGCCGTCGTCGATTCCCACCGACCCGGGCGTCTACCGTTTCGTGGACGGTGAGGGGCGCATTCTTTACGTTGGGAAAGCGAAGAATCTGCGCAACCGGCTCCAGAACTATTTCCAGCCGCCTGAACGCCTCATTCCGCGCATCCGCACCATGGTGTATACCGCCACGAATGTGGTGTGGGTGGTGGTGGGGAGTGAAATTGAGGCGCTCACTCTGGAATACTCCTGGATTAAGGAATTCGAACCGCCCTTCAACGTGATGTTTCGGGATAATAAGTCCTATCCCTACCTGGCGGTGTCCCTGGGGGAGGAGTTCCCGCGGGCATATATCACCCGGGAAAAGCATCGCAAAGGCACCCTGTACTTCGGGCCGTATACCAAGGTGTGGGCGATCCGGAAAGTGCTGGACGCCCTGCTACCGGTGTTCACCATGCGCTCGTGTTCCGACGCGGAATTTCGGCGGGCGCAGCGCACTGGGAAACCCTGTTTCAATACTCATATCGGGCTGTGTAATGGGGCCTGCGCCGGGATGGTGAGCGCGGCGGAGAATCGCGCCGTCGCCGAAGAATTCGTAAAATTCATGGAATCGGATGGTAGCGATTTTATTCGTGCCCGCACCGCGGAGATGAAAAAGGCAGCCGCCGTGGAAGATTTCGAGCGTGCCGCGAAACTACGCGATGAAATCACCGCAATGACAACCGCAACTGAACGCAATGTAGTGGTCTTCGATTCTAATCTCAATGCCGATATTATCGGTCTCGAATCCGATGAAATTGATGCCTCAGTCCAGATTTTTTATGTGCGCGGGGGCAGAATCCGCGGGCAGCGCGGCTGGGTAACAGAAACCGAAGGTACCGAACCAGCCGATATTATCAACGCGCTACTCCTCCATATTTACGGCAATCCTGAATACGACTCCTACCGCGGGGTAGGCACCCAGGGAGATCGAACCGTGCGGGCCGGCACCTCCGTTGATGACCGGGACCACGTACCGCCCGGGGCTATCCCGGGGGAAATCTGGGTGCCGGTCTTCCCCTCGGACCGCGCGGGGCTGGAGCGCTGGCTTGCTGAACGCCGCGGCGGGCCGGTTCACCTCAAGCGCCCCCAGCGCGGGCCGAAAGCCCAGCTGGCGGATACCGTGCACGCGAATGCGAAACAGGCTTTTGACCGCAATAAGCTGGCGCGCGCAGCCGATATTACGGTGCGTTCCCAAGCCCTGGAAGAGCTGCGCATCGGGCTGGATTTGGATCGCGCTCCGCTGCGCATCGAAGGCTACGATATTTCCCATACCCAGGGTCGCCAGCAGGTTGGCTCCATGGTGGTATTCGAGGACGGCCTTAAGAAAACCTCCGATTATCGGCATTTTATCGTGCGCGGGCCGGAGGGCCAGGGGGCCCGGGATGATACCGCCGCGATGGACGAAGTGTTACGCCGGCGATTACACCGTTTGAACGACGCTGCCGCGCACGCCGCCGATGCCGGGGGAGTGGAAGATGAGGGTACGGCTAGTGCCGTTACTGCCGCGGCCGCGCCGCGTCGTTTCGCCTACCGCCCCGACCTCCTCGTGGTGGACGGCGGGCTGCCGCAGGTCAATGCCGCCCAGCGGGTGGTCGAGGAACTCGGTGCCGATGTGCGAGTAGTGGGCCTGGCTAAACGTCTGGAAGAAGTGTGGATTCCGGGGGAAGAATTCCCGGTTATTTTCCCGCGCACCTCGCCGGCGCTGCGCCTCCTCCAGCAACTACGCGATGAATCGCATCGCTTCGCCATTACTTTCCACCGCAAGAAACGGGGTCAGGCGATGACCCGCTCCGCACTTGATGCCATTCCGGGGCTGGGGCCGGCTAAGCAGAAGAAACTACTGAGCGCTCTTGGCTCGGTCAAACGGATTCGGGAAGCCAGCATTGAGGAACTCACCGAAGTTCCGGGTATTGGCCCGGTGCTGGCGGCAGCGATTCAAGAAGCACTGCGGGAGAAGTAGCTCGCGAATCTTTGTGGCATGATGGAGATATGAGTGACACCCGTGACATTAACGATACGTCCCGTATCCCCGCTGTTCTTCCGGCGGCCGATTGTACAGCTGAGCTTCCGCCGGCCGACGTTCCGGAAATCATTATTGTCACGGGAATGTCCGGGGCGGGCAGATCCCGAGCGGCTGCCACCCTCGAAGATCTGGGTTGGTACGTGGTGGATAATCTCCCGCCGCGCTTGCTCAGCGCCCTGGCCGGGCTGCTCTCCGGTAATGGAAAGGTGACCCGCATGGCAGCGGTGGTGGACGTGCGCTCCCGGGAATTCTTCGCTGAGCTCCTGGAAGTTCTTGCCGATCTCACCGCAAGCGGCATTAACTATCGCATTATTTTCCTCGATGCCGATGATGCTTCCCTGGTGCGGCGCTATGAAAGCGTGCGCCGGCCCCACCCGCTCCAGGGCCACGGACGGCTTTTTGATGGCATCACCGCGGAGCGTAAACTCCTGGCGGATCTGCGTAGCCGCGCAGATTCTGTTATTGATACCTCGCGGCTGTCCGTCCACGATCTTTCTCGCAAAATCCGCCGCCTTGTGGGTGAAACCTCCGGAACAGAAGCCACCCGCGTAACGGTGATGTCTTTCGGTTTCAAATACGGCCTGCCCCTGGATGCTGATAACGTGGCCGATGTGCGCTTCCTGCCGAATCCCTACTGGATTACCGAGTTGCGCCACCTGAGCGGTCACGATAAACCGGTGGCGAATTTCGTGCTGGAACAGGACGGCGCAGAGGCTTTCGTGCAGGAGTACTCCCATCTTATCCACACAATCCTGGCCGGATACGCCCGCGAACTCAAGCCCTTCACCACTATCGCGATTGGCTGCACCGGCGGAAAACACCGTTCGGTGGCTATCGCGGAAGCGGTATCCGAAGCTCTACGCGCCGCCGGGCACTCGGTACGTACAATTCATCGTGATTTGGGGCGTGAATAATGGGTGGGCGCGGTAGTCGCGGCCCGCGTGTCGTCGCCCTCGGGGGCGGTCACGGCTTATACGCGTCACTTTCGGCCTTGCGGCTCATCACCCAAAATATCACCGCCGTGGTTACTGTTGCGGACGACGGCGGCTCCTCGGGGCGCTTGCGCAATGAATTTAACGTGATTCCACCCGGAGATTTACGTATGGCCCTTTCGGCGCTGTGTGACGACGGCGAATGGGGCCAAACCTGGCGCGATGTTCTCCAATACCGTTTCTCTTCCGAGGGGCCGCTTAACGGCCACGCCATGGGTAACCTCCTCATTGTTTCTATGTGGGAGCAATTGGGGAGTACAGTTTCCGGCCTCGACTGGGTGGGTCAGCTTCTGCGCATTGACGGCCGCGTGCTACCTATGTCTCCTATTCCCCTGGAGATTGAGGCGCGGGTGATTGACGAGGAAGACGGCCCCCAGCTCTACCGCGGGCAGGTGGCGGTAGCAACAGCCCGTGGAAGGGTGGAACACGTCAGCCTTATTCCAGAGAATCCTCCCGCCCAGCCCGAAGCGGTTGCCGCTATTGACGAGGCCGATTGGATCGTTTTCGGACCGGGATCCTGGTATACCTCTGTCATTCCCCATCTCATGGTTCCTGATTTGCACACGGCCCTCGTGCGTTCCCCGGCTCGGCGGGTACTTGCCCTCAATCTCCGTAACGAGCGTGAAACATGGGGAATGAGCGCCGCTGATCATATTCGTTCTTTTGCTCGCCATGCTCCGGATCTGCGTATTGACGTGGTGGTGGCCGATCCGCGCAGCGTGGATGACATCGGCGAAGTCGCAGCGGAAGCTGAAGGCATTGGGGCCACGCTTATGCTGCGACAGGTTAGAATGGGCGATAATCGCGCACGTCACGATGCGTTGCGTTTGGCCGCTGCCTATCGGGATGCCTTCGAAGGCGTCATGGGAGATTCCTAAATCGGGAACTCGCGCACGGAAGAATCCACAACTGGGATATTTCCTGCTGAGCAGCGGTCCCACCATAGGAGGAAGGGGAGTCGTGTCCGCGTTAACACGTACGGTGAAAGATGAGCTAGCCACCGTTACGCCGGCCTCGCTTTCCGCCGCTCTGGCTGAACTCACCGCGATGTTCCGGTACGGCGGGGGATTGGCCGTGCGTTCGCGCACCCTCGAACTCGTGGCTGAGCTGGGCCACCGAGCAACCGCGCAACGCCTGTGGGAATTGGTGCGCCAGCTTTTCTCCGTGGAACCGGAACTTCTCTCGGTTTCCTCGCAGATGCGCCAGGGGCAACGTTTCCTGGTTCGTTCTTCGGAAAACACCGAACGCATTGCGGTGAAACTCGGCCTCCTAGACGCGCACGGGCGGCCGGTGCGGGGGCTACCTCCCTCGGTCGTTGGTGGCTCAAAAGCCGATGCGGGAGCAGCCTGGCGCGGAGCTTTCCTCGCGCGAGGTACCCTCATGGAGCCCGGGCGCAATGCTTCCCTTGAGATTATTTGCCCGCGCCTGGAGGCCGCCTATGCCCTGGGTGGGCTGGCACGCCGCCTTGATATCCCCTACCGGGTACGTGAATCGCGCGGTGCCCACCGTATCGATATCCGCGGGGGAGAAGCTATCTCCGATATGCTCACCCGGATGGGCGCCAATGATGCCGTGCTGCGTTGGGAAGAGTTACGCGTGGAACGGGAAGTACACGGCACGGTTAATCGTCTTGCTAATTTCGACGACGCAAATATGCGCCGCAGTGCCGATGCCGCTGTCATCGCGGTGATTCGGGTCAAGCGAGCATTCGAAATTCTCGGCACGGATGTTCCGGAGAATTTGCGGGCAGCCGGCGAAGCCCGCATCGCCCACCCGGAAGATTCTCTCAACCTGCTCGGGGAGCAGCTCACGCCGCGCGCCACCAAAGATGCCGTGGCCGGCCGGTTGCGTCGCTTGAATTCTATGGCTGATAAGCGGGCCAAGGAGCTGGGCATTCCGGACACCATGGCCGCGGTGCGTGCCGCAGGGCACAGCGCAATATCCTAACGCGCGTAGCGCGTTCGCCGTCGTCGAAAAAACTAACAATCAAGAATGGGACTAAGGGCGTGTTATGCCGCTGTCGGGTTTCGCTCTGTGCCAAAGTTCGCAAGGTGCTTCCCGTTGGCATTAGCCCAAGCCGAACGTGACCGGTAGAATAGCTAGTGGTTCCGAGAGAAGTTCTCGGACGGACTTCTCAAAGACAAGAAGTCGAGTTGGAAACGCGCTAGCTGGCGCGTGAGGAGGATAAAGAGTGACTGTACGCGTTGCTATTAACGGCTTCGGCCGTATTGGTCGTGCCGCTGTCCGCGCAGCCCTCGCCGAGGGTGCGGATTTCGAGATCGTCGCGGTCAATGACCTGACCGATATCAAGACTCTCGCCCACCTGCTGAAGTATGACACCGCCGGCGGCCGCCTCCCCGTGGAGATTGAAGCAACCGAAGATGGATTCGTACTCGACGGCAAGAAGATCAAGGTTCTTGCTGAAAAGGATCCGGCCAACCTCCCGTGGAAGGAACTCGAGGTTGATATCGTTCTCGAGTGCACCGGCCGCTTCCGTACCGGTGAAGCTTGCCAGGCTCATATCGAAGCCGGCGCCAAGAAGGTTCTTATTTCCGCCCCGGCGAAGGGCGAAGATGCCACCTTCGTTATCGGCGTGAACTCCGATCAGTACGATCCGGCCAAGCACAATATTATTTCCAACGCTTCCTGCACCACGAACTGCCTCGCCCCGGTGGCGAAGGTTCTCGTGGATAAGTTCGGCATCAAGAAGGGTCTGATGACCACGATCCACGCTTACACCGCGGATCAGAACATCCAAGATGCCCCGCACAAGGATCTGCGTCGCGCCCGCGCGGCCGCGCAGAACATGGTTCCCACCACCACCGGTGCGGCCAAGGCCGTGGCTCTGGTTCTCCCTGAGCTCAAGGGCAAGCTTGATGGTTACGCCGTGCGCGTCCCCACCATCACCGGCTCCCTCACGGACCTCACCTTCGAAGCTGAAAAGTCCGATGTGACCGTGGAAGAAATCAATGCCGCGATGAAGGAAGCCTCCGAAGGCGCTCTCAAGGGCACCCTCGCCTACACCGAGGATCCCATCGTCTCCTCGGACATCATCGGTGATCATCACCAGTCCATCTTCGATGCCGGCCTCACCAAGGTGATGGACGGCCAGGTCAAGATCGGCTCCTGGTATGACAACGAATACGGCTACGCTGCTTCCCTCGTGAAGCTTGCCAACCTCGTTGCGAGCAAGCTCTAAAGATCAAGCGATGAGCTGATGTGAAGCCCGTGCGTGCGCTAGCGCGCACGGGCTTCCCTACGCGAAAGGAAAAATATGAGGACTATTGAATCGCTCGGTGACCTCACCGGCAAGAAGGTTTTTGTTCGTTCTGATTTCAACGTTCCGCTGGATGGGGATCACATTACCGACGACGGCCGTATCCGCGCCGCGCTGCCCACCATCAAGCGTCTCCTCGATGCCAAGGCGAAGGTCATCGTTACCGCGCACCTGGGCCGGCCCAAGGGCGAACCGAAGCCGGAATTCTCCCTGGCTCCTGTCGCTAAGCGCCTCGGTGAACTCCTCGGCCGTGATGTTCCCCTCGCGGAAGATACCGTGGGTCCGGATGCTAAGGCTAAGATTGACGCCCTGAACGACGGCGATATTGTGCTGCTGCAGAACGTGCGCTACGACAAGCGTGAAGATTCCAAGGTTGATGCTGACCGTGAGGCTCTCGCAAAGGAATACGCTGCACTGGCCGATGTCTTCGTGTCCGACGGTTTCGGTGTTGTCCACCGCAAGCAGGCCTCGGTTTACGATATTGCAAAGTTGCTGCCTTCGGCTGCCGGCGAACTCGTTGCCAAGGAAATTAATTCGCTGTCCAAGGCCACCGCAAATCCGGAGCGTCCCTACACTGTGGTGCTCGGTGGCTCCAAGGTTTCCGATAAGATCGGCGTGATTGAGAACCTTCTGGATAAGGCGGATGTTCTCCTCATCGGCGGCGGTATGGCCTTTACCTTCCTGCGCGCCAAGGGCTATGAGATTGGCTCCTCGCTGTGCGAAGATGACCAGATCGACAAGGCCCGCGAGTACCTTGAAACCGCTTCCAATAAGGGCGTGGAGCTGCTCCTGCCGGTTGACGTTGTCGTCGCCGATAAGTTTGATAAGGATGCAGAATCCGAAATTGTTTCCGCTTCCGATATGCCCGCCAATGGCATGGGCCTGGACATCGGGCCGGAAACCGTATCTGAGTACGCGGAGAAGATCGCTTCCTCGAAGACGATCGTTTGGAATGGCCCCATGGGTGTCTTCGAGTTCCCGGCCTTCGCTGAGGGCACGAAGGGCGTTGCCCAGGCCATGCAGGATGCCGAAGGCTTCACCATCGTTGGTGGCGGTGACTCCGCGGCTGCCGTGCGCATCCTCGGTTTCGACGAAGAGAAGTTCAACCATATTTCCACCGGCGGTGGCGCTTCCCTCGAATTCCTCGAGGGTAAGACCCTGCCCGGTATCGCTGTTCTGGAGGATTAATGGCACGCACCCCCCTGATGGCGGGTAACTGGAAGATGAATATGGATCATCTTGAGGCTACCCACCTTGTGCAAAAAGTCGCGTGGACCCTGGATGATGCAGGTTTCACCTACGGTGATGTAGACGTGGCGGTTTTCGCCCCCTACACCGATCTGCGGTCTATCCAGACCCTGTGCGAATCGGATGAGCTCCGCATTGCCTACGGTGCTCAGGATGTGTCCGTGCATGACGAAGGCGCCTACACCGGTGAAATCTCCACCTCGATGCTTTCCAAGCTCGGGTGCAGCTACGTCATCGTGGGTCATTCGGAGCGGCGCGCCTACCACGGCGAAAGCAATGAACTCATTGGCCAGAAGGCACAGAAGGTTCTTGGCGCTGGCATGACGCCCATCGTCTGCTGCGGTGAGGAACTCGAGGTGCGTAAGGAAGGCCGGCACGTCGAGTACGTCGTCTCTCAGATTGATGAACTCTTCGCTGGTTTCCAGGCAGCGGATGTGGCCAAACTCGTTATCGCCTACGAACCCATCTGGGCTATTGGCACCGGTGAAGTGGCCACCCCGGAAGACGCCCAGGAAGTCTGCGGTGCCATCCGGGCTCGCATCGAGGAAACCTTCGGTGCGGAGGCAGCTGCTGCGGTTCGCATCCAGTACGGCGGATCGGTCAAGGCGGCTAACGTCCAGGAGATTATGGCCCAGCCTGATGTTGACGGTGCCCTCGTGGGTGGCGCCAGCCTCAAGGCGGAGGAATTCGCGAAGATCGTGATGTTCCGCGGCTAAAAAGGATAGCGGCTAGGAACGATCACCGCGGTGTACCGGCCTGGCCCTCGCGTGCGGGGTGGGATTCTTCCCACCCCGCACGTTTTATTTCCCGCTGGCCGGTGTCACCAGGTACACTAACCAAGGACTCTATTACTCTCCGGGTGCACGAAGCATCCGAAAGGACTGGAAATGAAAGCTTTGCTCATTACCTGCGAAGTACTTATGCTCATCACCAGCATCTTCCTCACGCTCTCCATCTTGCTGCACAAAGGCAAGGGCGGCGGTATCTCCGATATGTTCGGTGGAGGTATTTCCACGTCCATGCGTTCCTCCGGGGTAGCCGAGCGCAACCTCAACCGTATCACCGTGGTGCTGGCCCTCATCTGGGGCATTTCCATTATTCTTATTGGTCTCATTGTCAAGGTCGGCATCTAAGCCCGGAGAGTTTTTACAAGGCGTTAATATAGCCTTTAAGCGGCGGGGCCGGTACGTAGATATTACGTACCGGCCCCGCTTCGCACGCTGCTTCTCGCGGCTGAGTGCATCACGTTGCGTACAACAGCGCTATCCGTCTACGGCTGCAACAGGTTATACATCCACATCCGCGGGAGAATAATCCAGCAGGGGGAGTCCCTTAGTCAGAACCTCGCCGTAGGCGGTATCGGGATTGAGGTCGCGCAGATCCTCGATGAGCATCGCTTCAAGGCTGCGCACCGGCAAAGATACTTCCTGGGGAGCCCGGCCCGGGCGCAGCATCATGCCGTGATCATTGCCCGGGGTGCGATGCAGACTGAGGGCTGCGTCGTCGTTCAAGAAAATTTCCACGCCAGTAATCGGAGCGCCCTCCTGCGGCTCTATCTCCACCGGGACGTCGAGGCGCAGCCGCAGCCACGCGGCGAGCAAGAAAAGGGAGGAACGGTGCGGGCGCCCCCATACCTTCGCGCCGGTAATGGTGCGGCCCGGGAATTCATCGACCATGGAAGCGATGTAATTGCGCCACAGGGTGGTGCCCGCCCAGCCCAGGTCGGTATCCCCGGGAACGTAATTGGCGGAAAGATGCTGGAGCGCCAGAGCCGGATGATCGGCGGTGCGGGTGGTGGTAATGCGGCGCTGCGCGATGCGCCCGGCCTCGGTAGCCGCGGGGTTTTCCGGCATATTCTGAATCCACCACGTCACCACGGGAGTATCGGGGAGCAGCAGCGGGGTGACCAACGTATCCACATTCTCCGCGGCACCCGCGTGCGCGCGCAAAATAACGATCTCGGAAGCACCGGCCTCGGATCCGGTGCGGATTTCCGCATCGAGACGGGCGGTTTCCCCGGCTACCGGCAGTACCGCGATAATCCGCGAAGGATGGGCGCGAGAGGCTCCGGCCGCCGCTTCGAGAGCGTCGCGCACCCCACCCTCGGTATGCGCCACAATAATGAGGGTGAGGACCCTCCCGAGGGCTCCCACCCCGGAAGTTCCGCGCAATTGATCAAGCTGCTGGCCCACCTGGGCAGACGTGATATCGGCAATATGGTTAATCATGAAGCTTCCTCGGATCTTTCAGGTACGGGATAGGGTCCGCTGAGGGGTGCCGGCCTAGGGGCGGCGCCAGGCGTGGCCGTGGGCGGCGAGCATAGCATCGGCACCGGCCGGGCCCCAGGATCCGGGCGCGTAGGTTTCCAGTGACTCCGGATGAGCATCCCAATAGTTTTCCACCTGGTCAATAATCCGCCAGGACTCTTCCACCTCCCGAGTCTGCGGGAAAAGCGGCGGATCGCCCAGCAGCACGTCAAGAATAAGGCGCTCGTAAGCTTCCGGGGTGTACTCGGTAAAAGCGTGGCCGTAGGCGAAGTCCATGGTGACATCACGCAGGCGCATTTCGGAGCCGGGCACCTTGGAACCGAATTTAAAAGTGATACCTTCATTGGGCTGCACCCGGATAACCAGGGTGTTTTGGCCCAGTCCGGCCACGTCCGGGAAGGGCAGGAAGGGCGGATTGCGGAAGACCACCGCGATTTCCGAAACGCGCCGCCCGAGCCGCTTGCCGGTGCGCAGGTAGAACGGCACTCCGGACCAGCGCCGCGTCTCAATCCCCAGGGCAATGGCCCCGTAGGTATCGGTAATGGATTCGGCGGGGATACCGTCTTCTTCCCGGTAGCCGCGCACCCACTGGCCGCCCTGCCACCCGCTCGAATACTGTGCGCGCACCGAAGCCTGCGCCGGGCTCCCGAACAGGTGGGTAGCCTCGAGGACTTTCTCCTTTTCCGCGCGCAGGGCATCAGCGTGGAAAGAGGTTGGCTCCTCCATGGCGGTCAGAGCGAGCAGCTGAAGCAGGTGGTTTTGGATAACATCGCGGGTGGCCCCGATACCGTCGTAATATCCGGCGCGTGAGCCGATCCCAATATCTTCCGCCATGGTGATTTGCACGTGATCCACATGCGAAGAATTCCACAGCGGCTCGTAAAGCTCGTTAGCGAAACGCAGCGCCAAGATATTCTGGACCGTTTCTTTACCGAGGTAGTGGTCGATGCGGAAAACCGAATCATGGGGGAAGACCCCGCTCACCGAAGCATTGAGCTCACGCGCGGAAGCCATATCGTGCCCGAAAGGCTTCTCGATAACCACGCGCCGCCAGCTGCCCGGTGCCCCGCGGTTGAGCCCCGCGGAAGCGAGCCCTTCGGTCACGACCGGGAAAAGACTGGGTGGAATAGAGAGATAAAAGGCGAAATTCCCACCGGTACCGCGGGTGGCATCCACATCTGCCATCGTGGCGCCGATGGCACGGTAAAGTTCCGGATCGTTGTACTGGCCTTCTACCATCCGTAAACCGTCAAGGATCTGCGCCAGGGTGGTGGAGATGACGGGAGTTTGGGCGCCTTTGCGGATGGCCGCTTCCACACTGCGGGCCGCGTTCACGGGACGGCGCGCCACTCCGATAATGGAGAACGACGGCGGCAATAGTCCCCGATTCGCCAGGTCATAGAGAGCGGGAAGAATTTTGCGGTTCGCCAAGTCACCGGTGATGCCAAAAAGAACGATGCCGCAAGGGCCGGCCACCCGCTGGAGGCGGCGGTCAGCGACGGCACGGAGCGGATTACCTGAGATAGAAGCAACCATGAAATTCCTGTCGTGAAAAAGCTGGCGAGAATATGCGCCTGTCTTATGGTAGACGCTTGAGATGAAAAGGGGCACGGCCGTGTCCATCACGGTGTGCGGCTGGCTTCGGGAGCCATGAGTGCAGCCAGTTCGCGAGTGGAGGCTCCGAAGTCGAAACTGCAGCAACTAATCAAGGTCGCGCGGCCAAAAAAGACCACGCGACCTTGATCGTGCTAGGGGATTCTGTACAACAGCCGTGCTGCCTGGGTTTTAGGCGCGCGCCGCTTCGATGGATTCGAGGGCGGCGGAGACCACGTGCTCAGCGGTCATCCCGTATTCCTTCATGAGTTCACCACCGGGCCCG
The DNA here is from genome assembly GCF_000411135.1 of Actinotignum schaalii FB123-CNA-2. GTDB lineage: Bacteria > Actinomycetota > Actinomycetes > Actinomycetales > Actinomycetaceae > Actinotignum > Actinotignum schaalii_A. The sequence continues at coordinate 83,671 of NZ_KE150263.1, forward strand.
GATTCCCCGTAGGTATTGATACCCACACTGCGCCCGGCGTCCCCGACGTAGCCAGCCCATCCGAAGGTGGCGCCAGCTTCCACCGAGACCCGTGCCTTGACGTTGGGGAGAATCACCGCATCACGGTAGGCCCGATCCTGAGCTTCGAACCATTCCAGGCAGGGCAGCGAGATAACGCGCGCACCCACACCCTGCTCCGCGAGGATCTTCTGGGCGGCTACTGCCAGCTGCACTTCCGAACCGGTAGCCAGCAGCTGCACGTCAACGGTCCCGGTGGGGGAGTCCGCCAGCACGTAGCCGCCCTTGAGGACGCCTTCGGTGGAGGTCCCTCCCAGAATCGGCACGCCCTGCCGGGTGAGGATGAGGCCGGTAGGCCCGCCGTCGGCCTTCTCCAATGCCCCGCGCCACGCGGCAGCGGTTTCGTTCGCATCGGCCGGACGCACAATATTGAGGCGCGGGATGGCTCGGTAGGCCCACAGGTGTTCGATGGGCTGATGGGTGGGGCCGTCTTCGCCTACGCCCACCGAATCATGCGTCCACACAAAGATCGAGGGGATATTCATAATGGCCGCCAGGCGCGCCGCACCGCGCATGTAGTCGGAGAACACAAAGAAAGTTCCGCCGTAGGCGCGGGTGAGTCCATCGAGGGTAATTCCGTTAATGATCGCGCCCATGGCGAATTCACGGATACCGAAGTGGAGGGTACGTCCGTAAATATCACCGGAGAACATCTGCGAGGAACGATGCGCGGGCAGGAAGGACGGTTCGCCCTTCATCGTGGTGTTATTCGAGCCGGCCAGATCAGCCGAACCGCCCCACAATTCGGGGAGCACCGGGGCGAGGGCATTGAGCACCGCTCCGGAAGCCGCGCGAGTGGCGATACCCTTGGGATCCGGCTCCCAGCTCGGCAGCTTCTTTTCCCAGCCCTCCGGGAACTTCTTGGCCCGGATGCGGTCGTACAGTGCGGCTTCTTCCGGATGGGAGGCACGCCAGGCTTCGAAACGCGCATCCCAATCCTTCCGGGCCGCGGCTGCCCGCTCCGCCGCATTCTTGCGGGTGTGGGCGAGCACCTCATCGTCCAGCGGGAAATCAACATCCGGGTCGAAGCCCAGGATTTCCTTAGTAGCACGAATTTCTTCCACCCCCAGGGCCGAACCGTGCGAGGCGCCGGTATTCTGCTTGGTGGGCGCCGGCCAGGCAATAATGGTGGAGAGCTTAATAATAGAGGGCTTATCGGTAACCTGCTGAGCGGCCAGAATCGCATCGTAGAGCGCCTGGACATCCTCCTGGTAGGAACCATCCTCCTTAATCCAATTCACGTGCTGGGTGTGCCAGCCGTAGGCTTCGTAACGCGCCAGCACATCCTCACTGAAAGCAATGGAGGTATTGTCCTCAATGGAGATGCGGTTGTCATCATAAATGAGAATAAGATTCCCGAGCTCCTGAGTGCCGGCGAGCGAGCACGCCTCACTGGTCACGCCTTCCTGGAGGCAACCATCACCGGCAATCACGTACACAAAATGATCAAACACAGATTCACCGAGCGGGGTATCGCGGTCAAAAAGCCCGTGGGCGCGCCGGGAGGCCATCGCGAATCCCACCGCGGAGGCCAGGCCCTGGCCCAGCGGACCGGTGGTCATCTCCACACCGTTGGTATAGCCGTATTCAGGGTGGCCGGGAGTCTTCGAGTGGAGAGTACGCAAGGCCTTAATATCATCGAGTTCCAGACCGTAACCGGCCAGCAGGAGCTGATTGTATTGCGTGAGGGAGGAGTGCCCGGCCGAGAGAATAAAACGATCACGGCCCACCCACGCAGAATCTGCCGGATCGTGGTTCATGACCCGCTGGTAGAGCAGATAGGCCGCCGGAGCCAGGGACATAGCCGTTCCGGGATGCCCATTCCCAGTTTTTTGTACCGCATCCGCGGCCAGCAACCGGGTTGTGTCCACGGCCCGCTGATCGAGCTGCGACCATTCGAGCTTCGCCATTGAATTCTCCTAACATAAGGTTGTGGTTACATGAGATGTGCCACGCACTAGTCTACTGGTCACGCGGGTTTCGCGCGCCCGGGGTGCACCTCCGTTCGCGCCCGGCGCGAGACCCTGCGCGCCTAGCTATCGCGTCACTACCGCGCGGCTACCGCGCACCCGCGAAGGAGAATAGATGGCTGAACCCGGCACCCCACCCTTGCAGCGCGCTGTTGCGCAGTTCCTCGCCCATATCGGTGTCGAACGTGCCTTATCGCGCAATACCGTGGCCGCTTACCGGCGCGATTTGCGTAAATATCTTGCGCACCTCGATTCCCGCGGGGTCACCAACCCCGCTGAGGTACGCGAGGAGGACGTCGCCTCCTTTTCCGAAACGCTCACCGGTATGGCCCCGGCTTCTATTGCGCGGGCCGTGACCGCGGTGCGAGCTTTTCATACTTTTTTATACGACGACGGCGCTAGCCCGGCCAATCCGGCTAGCCGGGTGCGCCCCCCGAAACTCCCCGCGCGCCTGCCCGAAGCCCTGACAATTGCCGAAGTAACCGCCATGATCGAGGCAGCTGGGACCACCCCGCCTCCCCTGGGCCTGCGCGACCGTGCCCTCCTGGAGGTTCTCTACGGAACTGGAGCGCGGATCTCCGAAGCACTCGGGCTTAGCGCAGATGATATCGATACCGATACCGCCACGATTCGACTCTTCGGTAAGGGCCGCAAAGAACGCGTCGTGCCGCTGGGGCGCTACGCCCTGGAAGCACTGGATGCCTACATCACCCGAGCCCGCCCGGAGCTTGCCGCCCGCGGGAATGGAGTGACCAAGCTCTTCCTCAATACCCGCGGGCGGGCGCTTTCCCGCCAGAGCGCCTGGCTCATTATTCGCCAGGCTGCCGAGCGTGCCGGTCTTACCGCGCATGTTTCCCCGCATTCGCTGCGGCATTCTTTTGCTACTCACCTTCTCCAGGGCGGCGCGGATGTGCGGGTGGTTCAGGAGCTGCTCGGGCATTCCTCGGTGACCACCACCCAGATTTATACCCAGGTTTCCCCCGACGTGCTCAAGGAGGTGTATGCCACCTCGCACCCGCGGGCGCTGCGCAGCGAGTAGGAAGCGGGGTAGGCGCGGCGGCGTCGTTCTACGCTCTTCGCCAGAAATGGCACCGCAAGTCCTCCGAGTTTAGGTACCCTAGAGATGTGACCGAACAGAACGCGCTTTTTGAAACTGAGAACGTGGATTTTCCCGAACCGGAGCCCTTGAAAGAACACGGCCCGGCGCGCATTATTGCGATGTCGAACCAAAAGGGTGGCGTGGGGAAAACAACAACGTCGATTAACCTCGCCGCGGCGCTGGCCGGGTATGGACGGCGCGTTCTCATTGTGGATTTTGATCCGCAGGGCGCCGCCTCTGCCGGTCTTGGTATTAATGCCCGCGCGCTGGATCGCACCATTTATAACGAACTTATTGCCGCGAAACCGGATGTGCGGGGAATTATTCAGCATTCGAAAGTGGAGGGCCTAGATGTGGTCCCGGCCAATATTGACCTTTCCGCTGCCGAAATTGTGCTCATTAATGAAGTGGCACGCGAACAGGCTCTCAGCCGGGTGCTGCGCCCGGTTCTCGATGACTATGACGTCATCATTATTGACTGCCAGCCCTCCCTGGGCCTCCTCACTGTCAATGCCCTCACTGCCGCACACGGAGTTATTATCCCGTTAGAGGCGGAATATTTTGCCATGCGCGGGGTAGCACTGCTGACCGAACAGATCGGCCGGGTGCAAGATCGCCTTAATCCGCGGCTCACCATTGATGGAGTCCTCCTCACCATGGTGGATATGCGTACCCTCCACTCGCGCGATGTGATGAGATCCGTGCACGAAGGATTCGGGGATAAGGTCTACCACACCTATATTGCCCGTACCGTGAAGTTCCCCGATGCCTCGGTAGCCGGAGAACCTATCACCCAATACGCGCCCTCGCACCCGGGTGCGGTAGCTTATCGGAAGTTGGCGCGCGAAGTGATTGCCCGCGGTCAGAGTGCCTAAGCGGGAGTGGGCGTGACCACCCTTTTTGATGTCTCCTCCGATTTTGACGTTGATCTCGACGTGTATTCGGGGCCATTTTCGGTACTACTCTCCATGATTTCCAAGAAAAACTTGGATATTACCGAGGTGGCCTTGGCGGAAGTGACGGATGAGTTCATCGCCTGGATTCGGTCTCGGCCGGAGGTAGATCTATCTACCACCTCAGAATTTTTGGTCGTGGCCGCCACCCTCCTCGATATGAAACTAGCGCGCTTGCTGCCGCGCCACGAAAGCGAAGAAGAAGATTGGGAGCTCCTTGAACAGCGCGATCTTCTCTTCGCCAAGCTGCTCCAATACCGAGCCTTCAAAGAAGTGGCTCGGGATTTCGGAGCGCGCCTGGAGGAAACCGGGCGGCGGGTGGGCCGCGATGTTCCCCTCGAGGAAATGTACGCGAAAGCGCTTCCGGAGGTGCGCCTCCCGCTCGGTGTCATGGATCTGGCCCTACTGGCTGCCCGTGCTTTCACCCGTGATACTTCCGAACCGGTGGTTCGCCTGGAGCATTTGCACTCCCCGGTTGTTCCGGTTGCCAGTCAAATTTCCTACCTAGAAGAACGTTTTCGGGGTGGCGATTCTTTCACTTTTGCGCAGCTCTGCTCCGACGCTAGATCGGTGCAGGTAGTCGTGGCTCGTTTCTTGGCGGTCTTGGAATTGTTACGTCGGGGCGCGATAGCCGCCGAACAGGATGAGCCTTTGGGCGCGCTGGTGCTGCGTCCCACGCCGGCTGATGATCGCGGGGCGGCCGGTGCAGGCGACGTTGCCGCGGAATACGGCGAAGTGTCGCCAACCAGCGCGCTGAGCAGCGACTAGACTGGGCATCAGGGCGAGCACTGTGCGCGTGCCGCTCCGGATCCGGAAGCTTAAAGGAGAATCTGTGGCTGATCTTTGCCCCGCCACCGCACTTGAGGCGGTGCTTTTTGTGGCGGCCGCTCCGGTTCCTCTCGGTACTCTTGCCGAGGCGGTGGGTCTGAACGAAGCCGATACCCGCACCGAATTAGAAAATCTCGCGCGGGAGTACTGCAGTGGGCGCCCGCGCGGATTCGAATTGCGCGAAGCGGGAGGGGGGTGGCGTTTCTACACCAATCCGTTAGTATCGGACGTTGTTCTTGCCCACGTGACCCGCGGACAATCGGGTAAACTATCCACGCCGGCTTTGGAAACGCTGGCGGTGATCGCTTATCGGCAGCCTGTTACCCGCGCCCAGATCGCGGCCATTCGCGGTGTGAACGTTGATGGAGTTGTTCGTACGCTCGCCACTCGCGGCCTCATTGAAGAAGCGGGCACTACACCGTCCACCGGTGCAGTGCTGTATGTGACCACCCCGTATTTCCTCGAAGCCATGGGTATGAATTCCCTGGATGATCTGCCTCCGCTGGCGCCCTATCTGCCCGAAGCAACCGACCTTGATGATGTGGAAAGAGAAATAAGATGAGAGAACGCTTGCAAAAGATCCTGGCCCACGCGGGGGTGGGTTCCCGGCGCGCTTGCGAAGCGCTCATTGCCGAGGGGCGGGTGGCTGTGAACGGCGCCGTCGTGACCGAAATGGGAACGCGTGCGGATGCCGAACGTGACACCATCCACGTGGATGGTATGCCAATCGCCGTGAAACCCGATCTGCTGACCGTCGCGCTTTACAAGCCGCCGGGGGTTGTTTCTACCATGGATGATGATATGGGCCGCCCGAGCCTCGCCCAGTACGTGGAGAAATACGAGCAACGGCTCTACCACGTCGGGCGCCTGGACGAAGATACCGAGGGCCTTATTCTGCTCTCGAACGATGGCGAACTCACCCACCGGCTCACCCACCCCTCGTACGAGGTTCCCAAAACCTACGTGGCGCGAGTGGAAGGCCAGGTGACGCGTGGCCTCGCGCGAGTGTTGGAAAAGGGCATCACCCTGGAGGACGGCCCTATCCGGGTGGATAAATTCGTACTGCGGGAATCGCAGCCGCGCAATTCCATCGTGGAACTCACGTTGCATTCGGGCCGCAATCGGATTGTGCGTCGCATTATGGAAGAAGTGGGACACCCCGTTATGGAACTGGTGCGCACCCGTTTCGCCACTATTGATGCCGGGAGGTTGCGCCCCGGTAAAAGCAGGGTTATCGCAGGAAGTGAGCTCTCGGCCCTCATGCATTCGGTAGGGATGTGATGCGCGCCGGTTCGGTCCTTATTATCGGTTCGGGGTTGCTGGGCGCTTCCCTCGGACTGCGGCTACGGCTGCGCGATATCCCGGTGTATCTGGAGGATGCTTCTCCGCTCGCGGCGGCCCTCGCCCGTGATCTGGGGGCTGGGGAGGAGCCTCCGGAAGATGCCTGGGAGCCGAGCCTCGTGGTGGTTGCGGTTCCCCCGGATGTGACGGCGCAGGTGGTGAGCACGGCCCTGGATCGTTTCCCCACCGCGCTTGTCACCGATGTTGCCTCCGTGAAGGCTGTGGTGGCGGCTCGCCTTACCGCGCATCCCGAACGAGCCCGCTACGTGGGTTGCCATCCCATGGCAGGTCGGGAACGTTCCGGGGCGATCGCCGCGGATGCCGATCTTTTTGAGGGCCGCCCGTGGGTGATCTGCCCGCGCCCGGAGACCCGCGAAGAAGATATTGTGCGTTTGCGCACCCTGGCTTTGGATTGCGGAGCCATGCCGATTCTTGTGGAGGCAAAAGCGCATGATCGCGCCGTTGCCCTTGTCAGTCACGTTCCACAATTGGTGTCGTCCCTGCTGGCGGGCACGTTGAACGACGCCGCAGCTACCGAGCTGAGCCTCGCCGGCCAAGGTTTACGCGATATGACTCGGTTGGCCCATTCGGATCCGCAGCTATGGACCGCGATTATCGCCTGTAATTGCGCGGCGGTTGCTCCCGTTCTTCGCGATGTTGCCGAGCGTACCGGGCGCTTGGCGAGTGCTCTCGAAGCGGCCGCGGGTGCGGCGCGGGCACCCGGGCTGGCCCGGGCGGTTGCCGCGGTGGTCGCTGCAGGTGGGCGCGGGGTAGCGCGTATCCCCGGCAAACATGGGGGAGCTCCCCAGCGCTACACCGAAGTAACCGTCCTGGTTCCGGACCGCCCTGGTGAATTGGGCCGCCTCTTCACCGAGGTGGGTGAAATCGGCGTGAATATTGAAGATTTTTCTCTTGAACATTCCGTGTCCCAAAAAGTAGGGCGGGCACGGTTATCTGTAGCTCCGGCCGCTGCCCGGGATCTCACCGGAGCTCTCGCCGCGCGCCAGTGGCAAGCTTTTATTGAAGGAGGAGAGCATGAGTGAGATGGGCACATTGGGCATCCCACGCCCCGAGGCTGCGGGCTATCCCATTGCTATTGACGGACCCTCCGGCTCGGGTAAATCCACCGTGTCCCGCCAGGTTGCCCGGGAACTTGGGCTGCGCTACTTGGATACCGGGGCAATGTACCGCGCCGCGGCCTGGGCCGCGCAGCGTGCCGGCGTGGAGCTCACTGATGAGCCGGCCGTGACCGCCGTGGTGCGGGCAATGAAACTTGAGATGCCCCTCGATCCCGATCAACAGGTGATTAGCTGCGAAGGTGAAGATATAACCGCCGCTATTCGCGCTCCGGAGCTTTCCCGGGTAGTTTCCCAGGTGGCCGTGAATCTTGAGGTGCGAGCCGAACTCATTGCCCGGCAGCGGGCCATTATCGCAGCGCACCCGGACATTGTGGTGGAGGGGCGCGATATTACCAGCGTCGTCGCCCCCGATGCGCCCACAAAAATTCTTCTCACCGCATCGGAAGCAACACGTTTGGCACGGCGGGCCCGGGAGGTACGCGGAAGCGTAGCGCCCGCTGCCCTAGCAGCTACCCGCGCGGAAGTGAGCGAGCGGGACGCGAAGGACTCGACGGTCGCTTCTTTCCTGGAAGATCGCGATGGAGTCGTTACAATTGATTCTTCTCAGATGAGTATTGCGGACGTGGTAGCCGCGGTGCGAGCGCTGGCACAGGGCTCTCGAAAGGAACAGGAATGACTGAGGAATACCGTGATATGAGCACGGAGGGGACCACCCCGGACGATGCCGAACGCGTACTCCGGGCCGGTCTGGACGCCTACGATCTGGACGAAGCCGATCTGGCGCTCCTGGCCGGTGAGGAACCCCAGGAGCAGGCGGCTGCCCGCGCGCTACCCGTGGTGGCGGTTATTGGGCGCCCGAATGTGGGCAAGTCCTCCCTGGTGAATCGCATTGTTGGTAAGCGGGTGGCCGTGGTGCAGGACGTTCCGGGCGTGACCCGTGACCGGGTATCTTACGAAGCCGAGTGGGCGGATCGCCGCTTCCTCCTCATGGATACCGGCGGTTGGGAACGTGACGTTGCCGGTCTGGATCGCGATGTTGCCCTGCAGGCCGAAATTGCCATTGACCAGGCCGATGCCGTTATTTTCGTCGTGGATGCCACCGTGGGTATGACGGATACCGATGAAGCTCTGGTGCGGGTACTGCGCCGCTCGCGCAAGCCCGTGATTGTTGCGGCCAATAAAGTAGATTCGCCCCAGCAGGAACCGGATGCTGCTTATCTGTGGTCTTTAGGGCTAGGGGAGCCGTACCCGGTATCCGCTCTGCACGGGCGTGGCTCGGGAGATCTTCTCGACGTGGTCATCGGTGCGCTTCCCGCGGAACGCGAGGTACCGGCACGTCCCGTTCACCGCGGCCCGCGCCGGGTCGCGATTGTGGGGCGCCCGAATGTGGGCAAGTCCTCACTGCTCAACCAATTAGCTGGGGAAACCCGCGCCGTGGTGAGTGATATTGCCGGAACCACTCGCGATCCTGTTGACGAAGTCATTGAGCTAGACGGTACCCCGTGGACTTTTGTTGATACCGCTGGAATTCGCCGACGGGTTCACCAAACTCGCGGGGCCGATTATTACGCGAATCTGCGCACCCAGCGCGCGCTGGCGGAAGCCGAACTGGCCCTCGCCCTCATCGATGCCTCCGAGCCGCTCACCGAACAGGATATTCGGGTGATCCAGCAGGTGATTGACGCTGGGCGCGCCCTGGTCATCGTCTGCAATAAATGGGACGAAGTGGATGACGAACGTCGCTTCGAACTTGACCGCGAATTCGAGCGGGAGCTGGTTCAGATCCAGTGGGCCGCGCGCGTCAATCTTTCGGCAAAAACCGGATGGCATACCAATCGGCTCTCCAACGCCATGACCACTGCGCTGCGATCCTGGGACCAGCGTATTCCCACTGGCAAACTCAATGCTTTCCTCAGCGAATTGGCGGCCGCGCACCCGCATCCGGTACGCGGAGGCAAGCAGCCGCGTATCCTCTACGGCACCCAGGCTTCCACCCGTCCGCCGCGTTTCGTGCTTTTCGCCACCGGCTTCATCGAAGCAGGCTACCGGCGTTTCTTGGAAAATCGCTTGCGGGCCACTTTCGGTTTCGAAGGCTCCCCGCTTCAAATTTCGGTTCGGGTGCGCGAACGGCGCAAGAAGTAGCGGAGATGGGTACGACGGCGCAGCTAGCGGCGTCGTCGTACTTCCACCACCGGCAGGGACCGCGGCAGGAAAGCTCCCATCGCTGTCCCTGCCCACGGCGCTCCGGCTAGCGCGCCGAGCGCGGCAGTAGAACCTCCGGAACGCTCACGCCGGTGGAGCCGGCGATAGCGCTGATTTCTTCCGCGATGCCGTAAGCCACCGCTTCACGTGTTGCCGCACCCAGGCGTTCGGCGGGTGCGGTGACGGATACCGCTACCCGCTCGCCATTTTTCAAATCCACGGGAACCGCCACGCAAGCAATCCCCGCTTCGTTTTCTTCCACTTCCATACCCCAGCCGTAGCGGTGCACATGCTCGATACATTCTTCGATAGCGGCGCGGGTAGGGGGAGTGTCGGTGGGGACACTCAGGTACCAGTCAATTTCCGCGCCCGTCACGTTATTCGCGCCCAGGAGGGCACGCCCGAGCGCGGTGGTGACGGCCGGCGCATTACGCCCGATATAAGAAACCACTCGAATGGGCCGGTCTGGCTCCACCTTATCCAGGTAGGTGACAACTTGACCGGATAGCTTGCCCAGGTGCACCAACTCGTTAAAGCGGTGGCAAATAGCAACCAGGGCCGGGTGGAGTTGGTCCACCACGAATTGGGTGCGCGTAGTGTAGCGAATGATCGGATCGACGCCGTCCCCGAGGAAGTAGTAACCGTTGTCGGGATCTTGGTTCACCCAATCCCGGTAGCGCAGCGAACGCAGAGTGTGGTGGACCGTGGCCTTATTGGACTCTACCGCGGCCGCGATATCGGAGAGGGGGGCACCTTCCGGTCCGCGGCGTGCTAAAAACTCGACAACGAGCAATGCACGATCAATGGAGGAGAGCGGAGCGCGCTCCTCGGGGGAAGTACCGGACACCTCAAGCTCCTTTACTCAACGAGGGTATAACTGCAGGCCGGGAAAATTATACCGCGGGATTTCAATATGTGAAACATGGAAATGAGAGCATCAGGCAGTCAGTGTTGAATAAGAAAAGGCCCGAAATCCGAATACTTCATACGTCGCTCAGGGGTGCCGTCCGGAATGAAAATGAGGTACAATCATTTCATACGTGCGAACGGGCGTTTCACGTAAAGAAACATACGGGTGCGGGGGTGCCTGGCCGGTTCGTCGTCTTATAAAGGAATACTGGGTGGTGACATCGGGAGCGGTGTTCACTCACCGGGTGACCTCACGGTAGGAACGCGGCGCATGCCGGCGATCCTGCGGGGCGGCCGCCGGTGGATCGCACGTGGAGCCGTCCCGATCCAACTATCAAAGGTGATGTATATGAAACTCAATCTCAGCTCGCTTTCCCACGCGAGTGATTACGAAGCGGCCGGTATTCAAGTTCCGGCTTTTGATGTGGCCGCCACGCAGGAGCGCGCGCGCACCAACCCGCGCTGGTTGCATATCGGCCCGGGTAATATTTTCCGGATTTTCTTGGCTCGCATTGCGGATGACATGCTTGCAGACGGCAAGTACTGGCCGATTACCGGTGTGGTTCCCATGGATCCCGCTGAAATGGAAAAGCAGCTCGAAGCTTTTGATCTGCTGACCCTGGGCGTTATTCTTTCCGGGGACAAGCGCGATACCCGCGTTATCGCCGGCTTGGCTGATGGCCTGGCCACCCGCCGCGACGGTGATTTTGACCGGCTCGTCTCGATTTTCACCAAGCCGGAGATGACCACGGTAACTCTCACCATTACCGAAAAAGGCTATGTTATTCAGGATTCCCAGGGTGAACTCTCCGAAGCTACCCGCGCGGATATCGCTTCGGATCCTTACGCTAACCATGAAAACACCATGGCACTGCTGGCCGGGCTCCTCGCGCATCGCTACCAGGCGGGCGGAGCACCCATTAACTTCATCTCTGCGGATAACTTCTCCCACAACGGCGATAAGCTGCGCGATTCGATATTGCAAATTGCCCGCGGGTGGGTGGAGCGCGGCGCACTCAGCCAGGAATTCCTGGACTGGGTCAGTGATGACACCAAGGTTGCTTTCCCGATTTCCGTGATCGATAAGATCACCCCCCGACCCTCGGAAGAAGTTTCGGAATACCTCACCGGTCTTGGCTTTACCGACATGGGTATTGACCACCTCGGGCGCACCCCGATTGCCGGGTTTGTCAACGCCGAACCCACCGAATACCTCATTATCGAAGATAAGTTCGCGGCCGAACGCCCGCCTTTTGAGGACTACGGCGTGTACATCACCGATCGTGAAACCTGCGATAAGTTCGAGCGGATGAAGGTCACCACCTGCCTCAATCCGCTCCACACCGCACTGGCAGTGTCCGGTACGGTTATGCGCTTCCCGACCATTGATTCGGAAATGCGCGATCCCGATTTGGCGAAGATGGTCAATATCCTCGCCTATGATGAAGCGATGCCGGTAGTAACCGATCCGGGGATCATCGATCCGAAGGACTTCGTGCGCGAAGTCCTCGAAGAGCGGTTCCCCAATAGCGCGCTGCCCGATAATCCGGCCCGTATCGCCATGGATACCTCGCAGAAGATTCCGATCCGTTTCGGTGTCACGCTGCAGGAGTATCAGCGCCGCGGTCTGGATATGGACAAGTTGCGCGTGATCCCGCTCGTATTCGCGGTGTGGGCACGGTACCTGCTCGGTATCGCGGACGATGGCGAAGAATTCACGCCGTCTTCCGATCCGCTGCTGGAAGAACTCCAGGGGCACCTCAAGGGAATTAAGCTCGGTGAAAGCGTTGACGCTCACGCCGTGCTCAAGCCCATTCTGTCCAATGCCAATATCTTCGGCCTTGACCTGTATACCACTCCGCTGGCGGAGAAGGTCGAAGCTCTGTTTACCAAGCTCATTGCCGGTCCCGGCGCTGTGCGTGCCACTATTCACGAGGAGATCAACTAATGAAAATGACATTCCGCTGGTACGGCGAAGGTCACGACCCGATTCCGCTGCAGTACATCAAGCAGATTCCGGGCGTGTCCGGAATTATGGGAACCCTGTCCTACAAGGCGGCGGGGGAGAACTGGGAAAAGGACGAAATCAAGGTCCTCATCGACCAGGTCCACGAAGCCGGGCTTGAATGCGAGATCATCGAATCCGTCAACGTCCACGAGGACATCAAGCTCGGGCTTCCGAGCCGTGACGAGTACATCAAGAACTACTGCACCACGCTGGAAAACCTCGCGGAATTCGGCGTCAAGGTAGTTGTGTACAACTTCATGCCGGTCTTTGACTGGCTGCGCACCGAGCTCGCTCACGTGAACGAGGACGGCTCCACCTGCCTGTACTACGATCACTCCGAAATCGAAGGCATGACCCCGCAGGATATCGTCAATAAGACGGCCGAAGAGTCCGGCGGCCTCACCCTGCCCGGGTGGGAACCCGAACGCTTGGCCAAGTTGGATGAAGTCATGGCGCTTTACCAGAATATGACAGTGGAGAAACTGCGCGAAAACTGGAAGTACTTCCTGGACGGCATCATCCCCACCTGTGAAAAGGTCGGCATTAAGATGGCCTGCCATCCGGATGATCCGGCCTGGGATCTCTTCGGTATTCCGCGTGCCTACAAGAGCCTGGATGACATCAAGGAAATCCTGGCTCTCAATGATTCCCCGATGCACTCCCTGTGCGTGTGCATCGGCTCGCTCGGCTCCAACCCGTCCAATAACGTTGCTGAGATCCTGCGCTACGTTGGCGAACGTGGCCGTATCGCCGCTTCCCACCTGCGTAATGTCAAGTACCTCGGGGAGAAGACGTTCAAGGAAGCGGCCCACTGGTCCGCGGACGGCGACCTCGATATGCAGGCCGCGGTGGAAGCCATTTACGATACCTGCCCTGATATTTACGTGCGTCCCGATCACGGCCGCATGATTTGGGGCGAAGAAGGCCGCCCCGGCTACCCGCTGTATGACCGGGCACTGGGCACCCAGTACCTCCTCGGGCTGTGGGACGGCATCGACAAGATGAAGAAGGCGGCAAAGTAGTGTCTCAGCAACTTCCAGACGTTCGTCCGTTCCTGGAAACCCACCCCATTGTTCCCGTTGTGGTGATCGATGATGCCGCGCAGGCACCCGAGGCGGCCCGCGCGCTCGTCGCCGGCGGTATCCATTGCGCCGAAGTGACGTTCCGTACCGCTGCCGGTGGGGAAGCCATTAAAGCCATGCGCGATATCGAGGGAATGACGGTGGGTGCCGGAACGGTGCTCACCCGGGCCCAGGCGGAAACCGCCGCGGACCTGGGCGCGAAGTTCTTCGTGTCCCCGGGCTGGAGCGCCGGTGTTGCCGATGTGGCAGCCGAACGCCAAATTCCCTACCTTCCGGGTGTGCAGACCGCTACGGAAATCATGATGGCCCTGGAGTACGGTGCCACCGCGGTAAAGTTCTTCCCCGGTGGGGAAGCGGGTGGGCTGCCCATGGTCAAGGCCCTGCGCGGTCCCTTCCCGAATACCTACTTCGTGCCTTCGGGCGGTGTGAAGCTCGCGAATATGGCCGAGTGGCTGTCCGATCCGGCGATCCTGTCCGTATCGGGTTCGTGGATGATCAAGCGCGACCTGATTTCCTCTGGGAACTTTGCGGAGATCACCCGTCTGTCCCAAGAAGCATCCGATCTAGCTAAGGAGATTCGCAAGTGAGCGACGCCCTGACGATTAAATCCGCCGAGGAAACCACCTACGATATTGTCTCCCTGGGTGAAGTTATGCTTCGCCTGGATCCGGGTGCCGGGCGTATCCGCACCACGCGTCAGTTCGCTGCCTCCGAAGGTGGCGGCGAATACAACGTGGCTCGCGGCCTGCGGCGCGCTTTCCAGAAGCGCGGTGCGATCCTCACTTCCCTGGTACGTAACGAAGTGGGCTTGCTGCTCGAGGATCTGATCCTCACCGGCGGTCTAGACACCCGTTTTATTCATTGGGTCGACGACGACGGCATCGGCCAGTCGGCTCGTAACGGTCTCAATTTCACCGAACGCGGTTTCGGCGTGCGCGGAGCGGTCGGCTGTTCCGACCGGGCCCACACTGCGATTTCGCAGCTCACCCCGGAGGATATCGATCTCGATTACCTCTTTGGCGAGCTTGGGGTGCGCTGGCTGCACACCGGCGGGATTTACGCGGCCCTCTCGGAGCAAGCTTCGGAAACGGCCCTGGCGGTTATTAAGAAGGCCAAGGAATACGGCACCGTCGTGTCCTATGACCTCAACTACCGTCCCTCGCTGTGGAATCTGCACGGTGGAAAGGCCCGTGCGCAGGAAGTGAATAAGTCCCTGGCACCCTTCGTGGATGTCATGATCGGTAACGAAGAGGACTTTACTGCCTGCCTCGGTCTGGAAATCGAAGGCGCAAATGAAAACCTCGATAATCTCCAGGTGGAATCCTTCCACAAGATGATTGAGAAGGCAGCAGAAACCTTCCCGAACTTCAAGGCCATCGGTACCACGATGCGCCAGGTCCGTTCGGCAACCATCAATGACTGGGGTGCAGTGGCATGGAAGCGTGACCAGGGCTTCGTGCAGGCCACCCAGCGTGATGGCCTAGAGATATTTGACCGCGTGGGTGGGGGAGACTCCTTCGCCTCCGGGCTTATCTTCGGGCTCATGGAATACGGTGATGTCCAGAAGGCAGTGGAACTCGGGGCCGCCCACGGCGCCCTCGCCATGACCACGCCGGGTGATACCACCATGGCTACCCGCGCCGAGGTAGAGAACCTCGCCCGCGGTGGCTCGGCGCGCGTCAAGCGCTAAGGCCGTATAAGCTGCACAGAGGTGCACAGGTGCAGCGTACGCCACGCGCTAAAGCCGCATAACCGCGGCGTGCGTCACGCGCCTATCGCGCGGCTTGCCTTCGAGTGAGCTAGCTCAGGGCGCACACCGCACACAGCGCAATGAGTGGGGAGCAGATCCGGACATCCGGATCTGCTCCCCTCTGCATTCACGGAGCCGCATGAACCGTACCAGGAAACGAAGTGGTCCGGCCCGGAACCACCGTGAACCGTGCCGCAAACAAAGTGCGCGGGAGAGCACCGTTTCGGGGCGATTTCGTGTCCCCTACGCGCGCTTGGCGGGGACCATGGTTCGACATGCGCACTTTGAGGAGGAGAGAGACCAGGCCGGCTAACAAAATGTACCTGGGTGACAGTTTTTCCGCGATTCAATGTCCGTGGCGTACACTCTGTGCCCCTAACAGTCCAAAATGCACGTTTTGCAGCCTTGACGCTTGAGAATGACCCACTCTACCTACCTCGCCCGCGGGAGGTAGGGTGTTTTTTCGGGACGTACTTTGCATGTACGACAAGCGCAGTACAGCTCTGAAAACAGATACCCCCTCGCCCGGGGCCGATGTGACTATCGAAGTTCGTGAGGTCCATGAGGCTCTCGCGGGAAGACCGCAGTGTTTGCCCGGAATCAAAGCGCAATGGCAGCTACATTACGCACACCCTTGCGCTATTAGTTCAGTTTCAACTTGCGCTTGAGATTACCCGGCGGTGAAGTCCTCACGGCGGCGGCCGGTGTACTGGATTGCGATACGGTCCTCCGGGCGGGTATCAACAAGGTAAATAACTGCCAGGAACAGCCATTCCAGGGGTTTCATAGCGAGCCATACGACGTCCGCTGCGAGGCGGGTGCGGATGAGTCGCGAGAGCGGGAAGCCGTAACGGTTATAGAGGCTGCGGATTGCCCGATGTGCCCTCGGGGTCTTTTCTTCCAGAACCTGTTCGAAGGCATTCGCGATAAGAAGCTGGCGATTCACGGTGATGCGATGCCCGCCGCGTACTCCGTCCCGGATCGGTTTCACCACTGCCGGGTGCCCGCCTGCTGCCACGGTGCATAAATAGTGCTCGTCGTAGTAGGTATTGGGCGGGGAGATTCGCTGCGAAAGCGTCCAATCGCTTGTTTCCGTGAAGGCTTTGATGGCGGCGTTTGGTTCCTGGCCGAAGAGCACCAGAATAAGGAGGAAGATACCCAGCACGGGTATCAGGCCGAGCAGAGCGAGCAGCGGCCAGGTTCGGGCATGGGAAAGAATGTTTTCCAGGTAGGCGAGCACGCCTGATCCGACCTCCCGGCTTTCCGGTGTCTCCCGGGGCTCTCGGAGCTCTTGGCGATGAAATTCGTGGATTTTCACGATGATTGTTTTCGCGGAGATCAACACTACCGCGATGACCGGCAACAACAGGATGAGATTTTCAGCTCCCCCAGGCCGGAATGTTTGAATAGTCCATACGATAACAATCGCGTTGCCAAGATAGATGCACGAGAAGCAGAGAACCGTGAGAAGTGGCGGGATCTGGCTGAGCGGCTTGAGCCGCACGTAAAGAAAAGCTACCGAGCAGACGATGCACAGCAGCACTAAAAATGGCTGAAAATCAGTGTGGACCGGCGTATGCGTCTGGTCATTGACGAGATGCTCCGACCAATCGGCATAAAAGACCACCCTGTATCTCATCGAGATAGCGGCCAAATGGAAACTAAGCGCTAGAAAGATAGTCCAGACATCATGCGCTACGTCTAGAACCGGCAGCGGCTTCCCCCGTATTGCGGTGATGAGCGCGATCACCTGGTAACAGGTGAGAATAACCGGGTACGTGGTCACCCAGGGGAGGAGGGCGAAGAAAACCAAAAGAAAAATCAAACCTTGAGGGTCCCACGAAGCCCCCGGGTTAAGCTGTCCCGTATATGCGGTATAGAGGAGATACCCGGGGACTGCAATAACATAGGCAAGAAAAATCTGCGTGAGGTAGGGGTGCCGCTTCACGAAACTACGCTTGCGGGCCTGAGACATCCGGATCCTCCTCAGCCGTCTTCCGCTTGCCCCCGGTGGCGCAAGCGTCACCCCAGATTCTAGATCGCTAGCAAGCCGATGTAGGTGAGGGTACCGGCGGCGAGGGAAACGAGCATGCGGCGCCCAGAAAGCTCGTGCGCCAGGATCGTGACGGCGCTGGCTACGCTCACGTGCAGCACAGATTCAGCAGACACCGGAAGGACTTCGTTGCGTACCATCGCCAGCGCCAAAATTACCAGCACTCCCACCGGGAGCCAGACCGAGAGCGCTCGAACCAGGCGCGAGCGGCGCAGCGGATGCAAAATGAGGAAGGGAATCCCGCGCAGGCACAGCATGAGAGCCAAAGAGCCGAGCAGGACAGCCAGGAGATAGCCAGTCATCGCAGATCACCTACCTCGCCTGCTGCGCCGCCCGGGGAAGGTGCGGCGTCGTCGTTCTTCTTGACACGAGTGCGCACCACGAAACGCACCACCAAGAACAGCGCGAAAAGACTCATCGCGACGGGCAGAAGGGCGCTCGGCGCACATAGCTGCGCCAGCAGGAACGCGAGGCCGGCACCGAGCACGCCGGGAATATCGCGGCGTGCGTGGAAAGCGTCCAGTGCGAGGACGATGAAAAGGGCGACGAGCGCAAAATTAACACCACGAATCTGACCGGGAAGGAATCCGCCAATCGCCACTCCCAGTAGTCCGCCACCAACCCAGCATGCCTGGAGCACAGCTTGGAGAGAGATGAGCCGGCGTTGGTTCCAGACGCCCGGATGTGAGGTGGTGATCGCGTAGGTTTCGTCGGTGAGGGAGTAGATGCAATACATGCGGGCAAGCGGGTGGGTGAGCTGCGCGATGGGATACGAAAACGCGTAAAAAACGTGACGTACGTTCACGAAAAAGATGGTGAGGAGAATCGTGAGGACCGGTGCGTGTGCGCTAATGAGGGCGACGGCGAGCAGCTCAGCCGAGCCGGAATAAATAAAGAAGGACAGCGCGGGCGCTAACCACCACGGTTGGCCGTACTGGATGACAAGAAGTCCGAAGGCCATGCCCAGGGGGATCATTCCCAGGCCAGCGCCCGCGGCCATCTGTGCTCCGAAGCGTACATCTGATACGTGGGAAGGCATGCGCCCTATTGTGGCACTGGCGGGGGAGCGGAGGGTGAAGTTTCCACGATGCGGAGCGCGGGGCGCCAAGAGAGTTACTATGGTGCAGGTCCCATTGTTCAAGGTGAAGGAGCCTCCATGACCGTCGTGAAAATCAATGCTATTTCTGTTCCGGAAGGTGCTGGCGAGCACTTCGAAGCGCGTTTTGCAGCGCGCGAAGGCGCCGTAGATCAGCGGCCCGGTTTCCTATCCTTCCGGTTGCTGCGCCCACTCAACGAAGGTGAGCGCTACCTTGTGGTCACCGAATGGGAGTCCGAGGAAGATTTCACCGCGTGGTGTAGCGATCCAGCGGCACATCCACGCAAGATGGAGGAGAACCGCCACGCGGCTGCCCATGCGGACCTGAGCGCGCAGCTGCTCGAATTTGATGTAGTCAATCTTCCCGAAGTCGAGCACGGGGAAACCCCGCAGGCGGGTTTTGTTTCTCTTGTAGCGCTATCCTTCCTTCCCGGGATGGAGAAGGTTATTGAGCAGCGCTTCGCGGCGCGCAAGGCAGCCGTGGATGCGGCGCCCGGGTTCTCCTTCTTCGAGCTGTGGCGCCCGGTGCGCGGAGTGGAGGAGTACTACGTGGTCACCGGCTGGGATTCGCAGGATTCTTACGATTCCTGGGCTGAGGCCCGGGAACGTGCTCCGCATAACACCGCGGATCAGCCCAAGAATCGGGGCTTGGACGTGACCCTGCACGGGTACGCAGTGGTGCAGCAGAGCACCAAGCGGTAGGTCCTGGATGCGGGGCTGAGGCGCGAGGTGAGGACGATGCTGTGGAAACACGGACATCATTCAGGAAGAATGATGTCCGCCTGGCAAACTAAGGGGCGGGTACCGTTTCCTCGGTACCCGCCCGTGTACAGGTTGATTCTTGTGCGCTAGCTGGTGTCGTGTTCCAGCCCCGCAACTACTGCAAAAGGCCGCGCCTAGCGCTCCCGGTCTTCCAGATATCGGAGCAGCACTGCTTCGTATCCGTCCAGAGCGCCCGCGGGATCCTCCGCCGCATCCTCGAGGAAGGGAATCAGATCCGGCCCGGTTTTCTCCATGACATCCAGACCCTCCAGATCGATGTTACGGAAAGCCTTTTCCGTAACATAGTGGAGAATAGTCCGCCCGGTTGCCATAAATGCGAAAGCCACCGCCTTGCGATGCGAAAAACCGCCATCTTCCAGTGCCCGGGAGAGCCCTTGGAGCTGACGGGCAAAGTGCACCGTCAATTTCGGGTTACACAGCAGCACCTCACCCAGACCCACGAAATCATCCAGGGTGCGCCGCAGATTCGCATCTGCCTGCTCAATGGCATCGTGCCAATCTGTGCCCGCCAGCACGATTGGTGTTTCATCGGCGGCACGCCGAACGACTGCATCCACAATGTCCTGGCGGCCATCGTAGAGGCGGTACACCGCGGGGGTCGCGACGCCGATCTTGCTTGCTATATCACTCATAGTGAAGGTAAAGACGCCAACCTCCTTCGCTGCCCGAATAACATCGTCAGCGTTGAAGCGTTGCTTCCTACCCACTTTTCTTCCATGCGTTCGTTCCACGGTTTCAGTTTAGTGTAAAAATAACTCCGGTGTCGCTCGAAACACAGGTTTTTTCTTAACAAATGGGGAAACCGAGGTGGTGCTCGCAGCAACGAGTTCCGAAGCCCCCATGCGCCGCCGCCATTCGAAAGGTATCCGGATAAAAATGAGGCTCAGCACCGGCGCCCTTGTCGGTACTGAGCCTCATCTCGCGCGGTGAGTTCGCCGCACGCTTCATTCGGTTTCCTTAACGCTTATCCCGTGTTCTTCATTCCAGCGGAGATCCCGTTAATCGTGGTGAGCAGAGCACGCTGCTCATCAGCTGATTGCTCCTTGCCCGAAGCCGCATCAGCCCGAACCCGCGCCAGTAGCGCCACCTGGAGGTAATGGATGGGCTTGAGATACTGGTCACGGATACGCAAGGTACGCTGGAGAACCGGTTGGGTATCAAGAAGGTCATCCTCAGCCAGCAGGGCCTCAAGTTCACGCACCGTCAGCTCATATTCTTCGCGAATCTCCGCGTAGATATGGTGGAGACGCTCAGGCACCAAGGTACGTACGTAATGCCCTGCAATATCCATATCAGTTTTCGCCAGGGTCATCTCGATATTGGACATCGTGGTGCGGAAGAACTGCCAACCGCGCACCATCTTCTTCAAATCCTCACCGTAACCGGCTTCGCGAGCAGCCCGGAGCCCAGAACCAGCGCCGAACCATCCCGGAACGATCTGGCGGGATTGGGTCCACCCGAAAACCCAGGGAATAGCTCGCAGGCCATCCAAGCCCTTTTCCGAGGTGGTGCGCTTGGAAGGACGTGATCCGATATTAAGATCGCCCAGCAATTCCACCGGAGTGGAGGTCACGAAGTATTCAGGCAAATCGGGATCATCGGCAAGAACCCGATAGCGCTGGTACGCAGCACCGCTAAGGAAATCCATGACTTCGTCATAACGGCTGAGCGACACATTGCTATTGCGCGGTTCGCGGTGCAGGGCGGAGGCCTCCATCACGGCAGCCAGGGTGAGGGAGAGATTCTCTCGTGCCAGGGCCGGCAGCGTGTACTTATCGGAAATAACCTCGCCCTGTTCTGTAAACTTAATTTCCCCGTCCAGGACACCGTAGGGCTGAGACAAAATTGCGTCATAGGTGGGTCCACCCCCGCGCCCCACCGAGCCACCACGGCCGTGGAAGAGCCGCAGGGTCACGCCGTGGCGTGCGGCGACGTCGCGCAATTGACGCTGGGCCTGGTGAATCTCCCACTGGGAGGTCACCACACCCGCATCTTTATTGGAATCGGAGTAGCCCAGCATTACTTCCTGACGGTTACCCCGCAGCCGCACAATTTCCCGATAGGAAGGATCAGAAAGGAGGGTATCGAGGATATCCCCGGCCCGGCGCAGTTCCGGCACTTCTTCCAGCAACGGAGCGAATCCCAGATCTGCGCGTTTCTCCGCGCTTTCCAAATCGATAATCCCGGCTTCGCGAGCCAACAGGGCCACGGAGAGGATGTCATCGGGGCCGTGGGTCATCGAGACCAAATAGGTGGTGATGGCATCGGTCCCGTATATCTTATGGGCCTGGCGAATCGCCCGGAACACCTCGAAAGTCTTTTGCGAACTCGCGGTGAGCGGCGAATCATCGGTGTTAATGAGCGCGGGGGCCAGCGGGCGTGCCGAAGCCAGTTCCCGCCCCAGCAGCACGGTGCGTTCTTCGCGGCTCAGCGTTGCGTAATCCGCCTCCAGCCCACCAAAGCGATTGAACAATTCACTCAGCAGTTCAAAATGCTTCTCGGAATGCTCTCGGACATCCAAAATGACTAGCCCTAGGCCCATCCCGTGAATAATTTGCTGGGCGGTGGCGAGCAGCCCATCGGCTACCCGTTCCGCACCGTGGCGGCGCAGTGCATCGCGGAGCAGCTGGAATTCTTCCTGAATTTCCGATCCGGTTGCGTAATCATGGCCGGGGATGTGCTCGGCCCCGGTGGTAATGCGCACCTTCGTATTATTGAGTTTGGAGCGAATAGCGCCGAGTTTGAGCCGGTAGGGTTCTTCCGCGTAAAGAGCCCGCGAATCTTCATCCACAAGGTCCGGGAAGCGGAAGTCCTCTTCCAGAGAAGCCAGCAGTGCGGCGTCGTCGCCCGAAAGACGCGAGGAAATGGACAAGCTGAGCATCGCGCGGTTGACGAACCACACCGCAATATCGATAGCGGTGCTGGACTGCAACCGCAACACATCGGCGGTGGCATCTGCCGTGACGTAAGGATTTCCGTCGCGATCCCCACCGATCCAGGATCCGAAACGAATCGGCACTGCGTCTTCCGGAAGGCGGGCACCGTAACGTTCCAGTTCGTCACGGAAATCCGTGATGACATCGGGAAGGGTATCCGTGTAGAGACTGCGCAGATACCACATGACATTGCGGGCTTCGTCCAGAGGAGTGGGCTGTACCCGGCGCAATTCATCCGTGAGCCAGATACTCTCCATCACCGAGGCGAGTTCGCGATCTTGGCGGGCGCGTTCTTCACTGCCTTCTTCCGTTTCCGTCTCCACAATTTCCGAGACGCGGCGTAGCTTGGTGAGCACGGCGCGCCGCTGCGCTTCGGTGGGGTGAGCGGTAAAAACAAGGCGAATATCAAGCGAATCGACGGTTTTTTGCAGGCCTTCCAGCCCGACCGCGTCATAGATCCGGGAAATTGCGCGCGGCACCCAGGATTCGGCCGGCTCTTTATCGCCGATAACCTTGATACGGAACGTTTGTTCCGCGGCATTGGCCAGCAGGAAATATTCCGCGAAAGCGCGGGTGAGAATAATGGCGGTATCCGTGGACATATCATCCAGGGAGCGCTGCACTTCCGAAGCCGCCGTCTCCGAATCTAGGTCACGCGCAGCCGCGCGAACTTTTTCAATAAGGTCGAGGGTTTCTTCCCCGTGCTGCTGGGCGATTTCTTGACCGAGCATCGTGCTCAGGCGCCGCACAACCGCGCGCAACGGGGCGTCAAAATCTTCAGTGGAGCGGGCCGTGGTGCGGTCAACGGAGTCGTGGAGCTGAATATCTTGGTCGTGGCTCACTAGATCTACTCGCCTCTCCTTGGGGATTTCACCGTCACGGTATCGGGCGAGGCACAGCTGTGGCGTGTGCCCTTACCGACGCCGCTCTCCATCCTAACGCTAAGGCCGCGCCCCGGTGTAATCACAGGTCCCGGGTGGAACGACGCCGCGGCGACTGCGTTGTTACGTGCGCGGGAAGCCTCGCTTACACTAGCGGTGGTGAGGTACGACGACGAGGTGGTGCACGTGGACTCTGGTCTTTCTACTCGGGATATTGATGCGCTTGACGCCGCAAAACTGTATTACTCCGGACTCAGCCAGGACGAGGTCGCCCAGCGTATGCACCTGGCCCGCTCCACGATCTCCAAGTTGCTCAGCCACGCCCGCAAACGCGGTTTTGTGCGGATTACCGTCAATGATCCGCGCGAAGATGATGCTTTCCTATGCGCGCGTTTGAGCGAGCGCTTCAATTTACTGGATGTGCGCCTGGTCAGCCCGCCCAGTTCCGCGCCGGAAGATATGCGCGAGGCCCTCGGGCGGGTGGGCGCGCAGGTGCTCAGCGAACAGATTCGTGACGGCGACGCTATCGGCATCTGCCTCTCGCGCACGACCGAAGCGGTCTCCCGCCATATGCCTCGTATTCCGCGTAAAGGCGTGGCGATTATTCAGCTGACGTGCTGTATCGGGGCATGCGTGCGCACCATTGATGAAACGATGGTGATGGAACGCATTGCCGCCTCCTGTGGCGGGCAGGCCGTGTATTTCCAGCTCCCGGCTTTTCTCAGTGCTCAGCAACGTGAAGATCCGGGCGTGAAGGCGCGCTTGCGAGCTACGCGCACGCAGCGGGCCAGTACCCGGGTGGTTCTCTACACCGTGGGGGATGCTCGCTCCAATCTGGCCTATCTGGCAGGTTTCCGCCTGGAGGATGCCGATATGACGCGCCTGCTCACCACCTCGGTCGGTGATATTTGCACCCATTTCATTACCGCGCAGGGCCGGATATGCCTTCCGGATCTCAATAATCGTGCCACCGGGATTAGCCTGCCCGAGTTGCGCGAAAAGGAGCAAAAGATCCTGGTGGCCGGCGGGCCGGATAAACTCCAGGCTATTTATGCAGCCTTGGCCAATGGCTATGTGTCCCGCCTGGTTACCGATGTTGGGACCGCGCGGGCTTTGACGATGATGGCCTGATGATAAGCCTGAACACAGTGATCCGAAGTTGAACGGCTGAGGGATAACAAGGCTAAGCTGCCGTGTAACAAATGTTCCTTTCGCGAACATCGGTGGCAATATGCGCGCTCCGTAACCGCGCCACAGTGGTTTTCCCGCAAGCTGACGCGGTTTTGTACACTGCAGAAGCGCGGGGCAGCGCATGGCGCGCAAGTGGGGCTCTCGCCTAGATTCACTCGTGAACACCGGGAACGGTGTTATATCAGTAGCGTGAGACTGCTAGGGGAGACTACGGTGGTGGAGTTTCCCGCTATCAGCGTGAATCACGGTGGGAAACATACAAAGGAGTCATGATGCCCGCTCTCGATCATTATCCACATCCCGCACAGCTCATCGACCACACACTCTTGCGAGCCGATGCACGCCGCGGCGAGATTGAGGAACTGTGCTCCCAGGCCCGCGACCTGGGAACAGCATCGGTATGCGTTAACCCGGTGTGGGTGGAAACTTGCGCGGCCCGCCTTGCGGGTAGTGGCGTCAAGGTGTGCACCGTTATTGGATTCCCCTTGGGGGCCAGTACTTCGGCAACCAAAGCTTTCGAGACTCGCGATGCTATCGCGCATGGAGCTACCGAAGTAGATATGGTCATGGACCTGGGTGCGGCACGCGATGGACGCTGGGAGGATGTGGAAACGGATATCGCCGCGGTAGTGGGTGCAGCTCAGCCCGCCGCACTGGTCAAGGTGATTATTGAGATCTGCCTGCTCAGCGATGAGGAGATCGTGCACGCCTGCCGGGCTGCCCAACGTGCCGGAGCGGATTTCGTAAAAACCTCAACGGGCTTTTCCTCCGGTGGGGCAACGGAACACGCCGTCGCGCTCATGCGGGCAACTGTAGGGGAAGAGATGGGGGTGAAGGCGGCCGGCGGGATCCGCAGCGCCGCTGATTTCCGCGCCATGGTGGAAGCCGGAGCCAATCGCATCGGGGCTTCCGCCGGAGTTCAGATCCTCGCCGAATTACAGCGCTAAACACCAGCACGAGCACACGTACCAACCGAAAAAACGAATATTCCCTTCCGGGTGGTGGGGTGGCAGCGACGCCGCAACCCACCACCCGCGGGCGAACTTTGACAAAAGAAGGACTAGTCATGTCAGGAAAATCGGGCAATGACGCCCCACTGCGGACCACACTAAAACCGCACGAAGAAAATTCCGGAGTTCCCAATACCAGCTTCGGTCTCATTAAAGATCCCTCCCTCCAGCTGCGCGACGGTTATCTCAACCGCACCCCGCTGCTCCAATACATTCTTATTTCCATTTGTTTCCCATTGTGGGGAGCCGCCGCGTCCCTCAATGACGTGCTCATTACCCAATTCAAATCAATTTTCGAGCTCTCTGATTTCGCCTCCGCCTTCGTGCAATCCGCCTTTTATGGCGGGTACTTCCTGCTGGCCATCCCCGCCTCGCGGGTGATCCGGAAATGGTCGTATAAAACCGGGATCCTGGTGGGTCTGAGCTGCTATATCATCGGCTGCACGATGTTCTTCCCGGCCTCACATATGGCAACCTACTCCGTTTTCCTGGCAGCGCTGTTCGCTATTGCTACCGGGCTTTCCTTCCTGGAGACCTCCTGCAATACCTATTCCACCATGATTGGCCCGCGGCGTAGCGCTACATTGCGGCTCAATATTTCCCAAACTTTCTATCCGCTGGGCTCCATTTTCGGAATTCTGCTCGGTAAATACCTGATTTTCACGGAAGGGGAGGCGCTACATAAGCAGCTCGATGATCTGAGCGGCCTGGAGAAAACCCAATTTGCGCAGGAAATGCTCCAGCGCACTTTGCAGCCTTATAGGTTCATTATTCTGGTGCTCGCCGTCGTACTTATTCTGGTGGCGCTCACGCAATTGCCGTCGTGTAAACCGCTCAACGCCGCGCACCACCAGTCCCGGGCGTCCATCGGCGAAACGCTCCGCTATCTTCTCCACAATAAGCGCTTCGGCACCGGGATTCTCACCCAGTTCCTCTACGTAGGTATGCAGACGGCGGTGTGGTCCTTCACGATTCGCCTCGCCCTCACCCTCGATACTTCCATTAATGAACGCACCGCCAGTAACTATATGGTGTGGGCTTTCGCGGCTTTCTTTACCGGGAAATTCATCGCGAATATTCTCATGACGAAGCTGAACGAAAACCTGGTGCTCGTGCTGTATTCCCTGGCCGGGGTGGCTGCCCTCAGCTACGTGGTGCTGGTGCCGAATATGACGGCGGTTTACGCCGCCATCGTGACCTCCGGGCTGTTCGGGCCGTGCTGGGCCACTATTTATTCGCGTACCCTCGACGCCATCGAGGATAAGCGGCATACGGAAACCGGTGGCGCCGTTATTGTTATGTCGATTATCGGCGGCGCGGTGATACCCGTTATTCAAGGGTTGGTCTCTGATAAGACCGGGTCGATGCAAACCTCCTTCATCGTGTCGCTGTGCTGCTTCGTGGCGGTGCTCATCTACTTCTTCTCTATTTATCGTAAAGATCGCGCGGGCGCCGCGGCCTGACCGCGCCTGCCTGTCGTGTTTTTGAGACGTCACTGTTATGAACAAAGGAGATCATTATGACGTTCACTATTAATCTGCGTGAGGATCAGTTCACCGAGGCACCGCGCTGCCTAGCCGAATCCCCAGAGTTTCGGGTGATTGCGCAGCGCTATCCTTCGGGCGTTGCTGCGCTCACCGTGCATAATTCACGCGGATATATTGAGGTTCTTCCGTTTATGGGCGGCATCATCTGGGATGCCAATTTTGACGGTATCTCGCTGCGCATGAAAAATATGTTCAACCAGCCGCGCCCCGCCCGCGAGATTTCGGATACCTACGGCTGTTTCGCTTTCCATTCCGGATTGCTTGCGGCCGGCTGCCCCAGTCCGGAAGATACTCACGTGCTGCACGGGGAGTTTTCTTGCGCCACGATGGATCGCGCGTGGATTGAGATCGATGGTTGTGGGAACGACGGCGCTATTCGGCTTGCATCCACCTATGAATACGCACGTGGATTTGGCGATCATTACCGCGCCACGCCCACGGTTTCACTGGGTGCCGGGGCCACCGATTTCACCATCGGTATGGATGTGGAGAATCTTTCTCCCTGCCAGCCGATGCCGCTCCAGTACATGTGCCATATGAATTATGCTTTCGTGCCCGGCGGCATCATGCGCCAGTCGCTCCCGGCGGGTAGTTTCCACTTGCGCCGCTCCATTCCCGCGCACGTCACGCCCACGCCGGAATGGACCGAGTTGAATAACCGGATTATCGCCGGTGAAATCGATCCGGATTCCTTAGAAGGTGCGGAGAGCTTCAATCCGGAAATCGTGTACTTCGCCGATGATCTGCCCCGCTACGGGCAGAGCGCGCGTTTTGAGCTTGCTGCCCCTGAGGGGCACGCTTTCTTCACAGAATTTTCGACGGCGCAATTCCCCGTGGCGACCCGGTGGATCCTCTGGACTTTAGACCAGCAGGTGGCCGCTTTTGTTCTTCCGGGAACCAGCCGGCCTGAAGGTTTCTTGGCTGCTAAGGGGGCCGGCACTCTTATCTGGGTGGAACCTGGTGGAACCCGGAGTTTCCGGGTCCATACTGGCCTGGTACCGGAAGTGCAGGCCGCGGAGCTTTCTCATTCCCGCAGCGCGAAGAACGATACAGCAGAAGAGGCACACTAATGGATATCGCAGTAATCGGCTCGAATATGGTCGATCTTATTTCCTATATCAACCGCATGCCCGGCGATGGCGAAACCGTGGAGGCGCCCGATTTTGCACTCGGCTGCGGTGGAAAGGGAGCCAATCAGGCGGTGGCTGCCGCACGCCTAGGTTCGGCGGTGCGGATGGTGACCCGGGTGGGTAATGACCTCTTTGCCGATAACACGGTTGCGAATTTCGAGCGCAACGGGATTGATACCACCTACGTGATGCGTACCGCGGCAACATCGGGGGTGGCTCCTATTTTCGTCAATCCGGATTCCCAGAATTCGATCATTATTGTGCAGGGTGCTAATTCCTTGCTGACTCCGGCTGATATTGATGCCGCGGCCGCGGATATTTCCAAGTGCAAACTGATCGTTTTGCAGCTGGAGATTCCCCTGGAAACGGTCTATTACGCTATTGAATTCGGGGTGAAACACGGAATTGATGTGCTTCTCAACCCGGCGCCAGCCCAGCCGGATCTGCTGCTCTCCCGGGTGCGAGCCTGCACCTATTTCACACCCAATGAAAGTGAGCTATCGCTGCTCACCGGGATGCCGGTAGAAACTATCCCGGATGTTCGCAATGCCGCGCATACGTTGCTGGAGGCGGGCATGCGCAACGTTATTGTGACGCTCGGCGGTAGGGGAGTGCTCTGGGTGGCCGAGGGCGTGGATATGCTGTTGCCGGCAACGCCGGTGGAGGCGGTGGATACCACCGGCGCAGGCGATGCCTTTATCGGGTGCTTCTCGCATTACGTGGTGGCCACCGGCGATATCGAGTATTCCTTGCGGATGGCCAATCGCTACGCTGCCGATTCGGTAACGAAGCGCGGCACCCAAACCTCCTACGCCAGCAAGGAGGAATTCGCTCTCCTGCGCAACTAAACGGCGGTATGGAATAGGATCGAACTCGGTTATATCCCCGCGGTGAAAGGCGCGTAGAAAGTGGCGGCCAGGGGCTCTTTCGGGAGCTTCCTGGCCGCTGCTGTGTTAGTGCGCCATTGATATAAGGGCGTACGATAAATAATTGCATGTGACATTACGCACTATATCCTAATGTGCTAGTCAAAAGCATAACCGCATACATACAATATTGGTGACGCCAGGAGCGGCATATAGACCAGCTAGAAGCTGGCTATGAATACTATTTACAAAACCATCCCATAAACCTACACCTTTTTCTGAAAAGTTGTACTGATTTTGTATCGGGGGTGTGAATGGGTAAGCCGCGAAGCAAGCTCATTCCCTATCACAAGCTCAAGTTTCCCGAAGTCTACGGGTTCACCACTGAAGTTCATTTTGGCAGGCAGGCTAAACATATGCCCGGCCAGCCTGAATACGATCCGTCACGTTCACCTGTTACGGTCGATATTCTCACCATCCAAAGACTTGTTCTACGTCATGCCGGCAGGGGCACTCTTCGCGGCAAAAACTCGAACAAGGAAACCGTGAATTTTGGAGTGACTATAGGAAACTACCGCTCCCTCAATTCCACGCGATCAGTCCCGACGACGTGGGTAAATATTCACTATTCAAAGACAGGAGCTCATATTGTTCCTGCTGCGCCAAGGGAGGAAGACCATGCGTCCAAAAATTGACCATCCCGAAGAACATTTGCAGGCAGGTCATCTGGAGGAATACCACTGGAATCATCAAAATGCGCGCTACCACATCGCTTTTTCAGATGGTGAAGAATATATCGGTGTTTTCGATACAGCTTACGAAAGCGATAATGCCGGAGAGCTCGGGATAGAGATGGATGATCCCGAGTACGATGAGTTCTTCGTTGTTGATATCGAAATCCAAGAGATCTTGCACGATGGTTCCAGACGCCTCAACCAATACCTGTCACTTGATTACCGGGACTTTCCGGAGAAGATTATCGACATCACGAATGACACCGTGGTCTACCAGGTAAATCCACCGAAGGATTCGGAGGAGTCATATGGGGAAACCACGTAGCAAGTTAATTCCGTACCATAAGCTGAAGTTCCGTGAGGTTTACGGCTTCACGACCGAGATTCATTTCGGCAGGCAGGCTAAGCACATGCCCGGCCAGCCCGAATACGATCCGTCACGTTCGCCTGTCACGGTAGATATTCTCACGATCCAGCGTCTTGTTTTACGGTACGCCGGTGACGGCAAACGTTATGAATCCAGTCCGAATAAGGAGATCGTCAATTTCGAACAGGTTATTGGCATGTATCGGTATAGCAGTTCCGATCCAGGTCTGCCCACAACCTGGGCTACGATTCACTATTCCAAAAACGGAGCGCACTTAGTACTAGCAGATCCTAGGAGGAGATAATGGGACACGATAACTTTTTCCACCCTGAAGAATACAGCCAATTTGGGGTTGTGTGGGATTATGACAACGAACATTCTGATGCCGTTTACGAGATCGCTTTTTCCAATGGTGAATGTTACCGCGCAGTCTACTTCACCGCCTTTGAAAGCGACAACGCCGGTGAACTAGACATCGAAATGGACGATCCCCGTTACGACGAGTTTCATGTTCTGGTATTTGAGATCCGTGAGATTATCCATGACGGTCCGCGCCGATACAGCCAGTACTTGTCCATCGACTATCGGGACTTTGCCGAGAGAATTATCGACATCACGAACAACACCGTGGTCTACCAGGTAAATCCACCGAAGGAATCGGAAGAAGCATATGGGTAAACCACGTAGCAAGTTGATTCCGTACCATAAGCTGAAGTTCCGTGAGGTTTACGGCTTCACGACCGAGATTCATTTCGGCACGCAGGCTAAGCACATGCCCGGCCAGCCCGAATACGAACCTCACCGTTCCGCAGTCACTTTAGACATCGTGACGATCCAGAAGCTCGTTTTACGGCACGCTGGCTACGGATCCCGCTTGCCCAATAACTCGAATAAAGAGGTTGTTGACTTTGGGGTAGTGATCGGCATTTATCGTTCCCGGCACCAAAAGTTGGGCAACCGACAACTCGGGCAAATATCCACTATTCAAGGAGTGGTGCACACATCGTTCCCGCCACGCATACAAAGAGGAAGAGTAAATGACCGGCATCACCCATCCAGAGGAACGAGACCAAGTAGATGTTCTTGAGGGCTACTACTGGGATCATCCGGATGTGTACTATCGCATTGTTTTTGCCGATGGTGAGGAATACATAGGTATTTTTTTCGCGGCATTCGAAAGTGATAATGCCGGCGAGCTTGGAATTGAAATGGACGATCCTAGATACGATGAATTCTTCGTTGTTGCGATTGAGATCGTGAGTATTGTTCACGATGGCCCCAGACGCCTCAACCAATACCTTTCGCTCGATTACCGCGACTTCCCCGAAAAAATTATCGACATCACGAACGGTGTTGTGCTCTATCCACCTTCAAAGCGATTGTAAAACCACTACGGAAACCCGATGTCTCTAGATGGTGTGGCCGTAAAAACAATTTTGGCAGGATACATGGTTAGCGAAGCTAAACGTTTATTTGGAATTGGAAAGCAAGAAATACCCGGATTGGCGCTGAGTGGATTCACGAATATAACTCAGTACGGCCATAATCTCATTACCCCAAGCTCCCCTGAGCCGTCACTCACCTCCGGCGATAAAAAGCTAAGAAAGAATAACCGAAACTGGAACCTCTTAGAACGGCTCGATAGTGCCGAGCCGTGGGGAATCCCTATCATAGATCCGTGCACGGCAATCCCTAAGAAGCTCATTGCTTTCTCCGAAGCTGCCTCAAAACGAAGCAAGGCAGAAACCGGAACGTGGATTCATTTCTACGAAGATGACTACAAGTTCGAACGACTTTGGAAACACCCGGAACGTTATATCAATAGATTGAGAGAATTTGGGGGAATAATTTCTCCCGACTTCTCGACATACGCGAATATGCCCGCGGCCGAGAAGCTTCATTCGGTTTATCGCAACCAGCTACTTGGAAGTTGGGCACAACACGAGGGTATTCCTGTAATCGCGAATGTGCGCATGTGCGGACCGTATTCAGACGAATACGCATTGGCTGGAATCCCTTGTGGCTCAACGCTCGCCATCGGACTCCATGGCTGCGTGAAAAATCCCGCGAATCGCGCCATCGTCAAAGAAGAAATTCGGCACATCTGTGAAACTAAGCAGCCAACCGCCATCGTTGCCTACGGCTCAGAAAGTGGGAGAGTACTTGATCCCGCACGCGAGCGCGACATCGCAGTTTATCTATTCGAACCAGATTTTCGAACACGTTCAGTCTGTCGGCAGTCCATCTTTTCCGAAAGCAACAATAACAATCCGCGGGGTCCGGGATGCTCACCAGGAACACCGCCAAACCCCGCGGATCGTGTGATGTGCACTAGCGTTTCCGCTACGGCGACATCATGAAATGTGAAATATAGGAACTGTTATTAGATATAGGAACCGTCCGGCTGTGGGAAGAAGCCCACGTGGCTGTAGAACACCGTGAGGGACAGGAAGATCCACAGCATGCCCACGCCCCAGGTCAGGATGGCGGCAATACGCGCCACCCACTTGCTATCCGGAACGAAGGGGGAGAGGATCGCCGAAACCCCGGTGCCCACGTACAGGAACATGACCAGCAGCGGCTCGATCAGCGATCCGGCCATGAGGCGCGCAACCGGCTCGATTTCCGGGGGACGCCACATACCGAAATGCATACCCGCGATACCGAAAAGCACCAGCCCGAAGCCACCAATAGCGGCCACGTAGAGAAGCGGACGCAGCGTGGCCACCAAATCGAGGGGACGCACACCCTTATCCGCAAGCTTTTCAGCGCGCAGAATCGCAATACCGGCGATAAAGGTCAAAATTCCGTAGAAGGCAGCCGGCTCACCGAAGGTGATGTTATCAACGGAGCAGCAGAAAGCGCCGTCGATCTGGGCCAGCGGCCAGGTCAGGGTCATATGAATACCGGTAATCCCCAGGAAGGCACCGGTAGCAACGAAAGTCCAGCCCCACCCGGCCAGGGTGCGGTGATTCGGGTTCGCAGCCACGCGGGCGAAAAGAACCACGAGCACCATAATCGCACCGGCAACGAGCGCCATGGTGGTGTTATACGTAATACCTTGCATGAGCATGGCCCGTTACCTCCTTTCCGAAAGCAGGAATTGGCGGATGGACATCAAGGCGATGGAAGCGGCAAAAGTGATGCACCAGCTCAGGACGCCAAGATCCTGCCCGGTACTTCCGCTTGCCGTGGCCCAGAAGACCAGCCCGATAACGAGTCCAAGCGCGAGGACAACCCAGGTGGCTTTAGCGAGGAGCGACGCCCACCTGGCAACCTTGTGCTCCTCTAGGTCAGTGGGGATGCCACTGAAATCTTGATGATTTTCCATGTGTCAAGCATAACTTAATTTGCCCAGAGTTTTATCAGCTTGCATGGAGCATTTCCCCGGACAATAGTCCCGTGTGACGGAAATCGCTGAAAACTCGCCATTTTGCGCAGGTTTTGTTTTGAGTACGACGCCGCAGTGTGTCTCACCTCCCGGACAGACTCCTATACCCGGTACGAATTCAGCCCGCATCCCCAAAGATGGCTCTTATATCCGGGTTTGCCCTGTTATGGCAGCGAGAAGTCGACCTTATTAAGGTTGAGTACCTCAATGAGCCTGCTTTCCTGACAGCCGCGGGGTGGACAGAAGTGTCAAAGTGCGTCATTCGGGACCGCGCAGGCGCCACAGTACGCGTTAGAGACACGGAATCGGGTGCAAACGGTGCTCTCCCTCGCACTTCGTTTGCGGACCCAGTTCGTACGGATCCGAGCCGGATCCAAGCCAAGGACACGCCGTCATTAGACCCAAGTGTCCTATAGGCCCCAACGCCTTGATCATCAACCGAGCCAGCGGGGAAATAATCGCCGAGTTCACCATCGACCCGACCCGGGATTACCAAAAGAAAAACACGAAGAAAAACGGACACATGACGCGAAACATACCCGGACATATGACGTGAGACATCCAACCCAAAAACACGAAAAATCCCGCGTCACAGGCGGACCTATGACGCGGGACATCACATCGTCGGGCTAGCGGTGTCTAGTTTCAGGACATATGTCCATCCCACCCCACCACAACCTAAACACGCATGTCCCACGACATACGTCCGCGCATGTCCCACGACATCCGTCCACACTCAAACCAGCAAAATGAGACATGACGTTCTCAAGAAACCGTGCCCTCGTCCTAGCAATCACCCAGGGCAACATGGACATCACCCAAGCCAGCCAACAGTTCCACCTCTCCACCCGACACATTCGCCGCTTGCTAACCCGCTACCACGAACACGGAATAGAAAGCCTAAAAGAAAAATCCCGTGCCCCGCACACCAACCCCAACACAACACCAACCACAACAATCAACGAAATCCTCAAAATCAGGAAACAACTAGCCACACAAGGCATGGACTGCGGAGCCCACACCATCCACGCCCACCTAAACATGGAAAACAAACCCAGCCCAACCACCATATGGCGGATCCTGAAAAAAGCAGGACTCATCACCCCCGAACCGCAAAAACGCCCGAAAAACTCCTATACACGCTTCCAGGCTGAACTACCCAACGGGACCTGGCAGTCAGACTTCACACACTGGCCCCTTGCCGATAAAACCGACACGGAAATCATTTCCTGGCTTGATGACCACTCCCGCTACCTCCTCCACATCAGCGCACACCCACGCGTTACCGGCACCACGGTCACCACCACTTTCACCCAAACAGCCCTACGTTATGGCCTACCCGCCTCAACCCTCACCGATAACGGCATGGTCTACACAACCCGCCTAGCAGCCGGAAACAAAAACAAGAGCTACCAACCCAACGCCTTCGAACAACTCCTAGCCGACTATTCCATCATCCAGAAAAACGGTCGTCCTGGACATCCCACCACCCAAGGGAAAATCGAAAGATTCCACCAAACCCTCAAAAAATGGTTACGAGCCCAACCCCAAGCAACCACCGTGGACGAACTCAACACACTCGTGAAAGAATTCCAGGACCTCTACAACACGCACCGCCCCCACCGCTCCCTAGCCAATAAAACACCACACGAGGCCTACCACGCCCGTCCTAAAGACGGTCCCACCATGTCCTACCAAGACCAGGACTGGAGAGTGCGTATCGACAAAATAGACACCTCCGGCACCATAACCTTGCGTTACGCCGGCAAACTACGCCATTTAGGAATCGGGCGAGCCTACCAAGGCCAGGCCGTCATAGCCCTCACCCACGGCCCCAACGCCTTGATCATCAACCGAGCCAGCGGGGAAATAATCGCCGAGTTCACCATCGACCCGACCCGGGATTACCAAAAGAAAAACACAAAGAAAACGGACACATGACGCGAAACATACCCGGACATATGACGTGAGACATCCAACCCAAAAACACGAAAAATCCCGCGTCACAGGCGGACCTATGACGCGGGACATCACAATCGTCGGGCTAGCGGGATTTGAACCCACGACCCCTTGACCCCCAGTCAAGTGCGCTACCAAACTGCGCCATAGCCCGAAGCGATAAGAAAACTTAGCGCTACCCCCGTTCCGAAAACCTGATTTCAACACCGGGTCATCGCCACGTGGACCACATGAGATTACCTCATGAGCGCAGACAAATACAAATCTCAGAAGGTGACGTAGCACGCTCTTCCCTCGGAACTGTGATACGCCCAGCCCGGTGCCATCACTCCGACACAACGGCTCTGACGTATCTTTCGGAACGGATAGCCTCACTAGAGTTATCACCCCGAATCGTTATAGGATTGTTACCGATAAAGACGCGCCCGGGGAGCGCACCAGGGCAGTGAAGGAGAAGTCATATGGCTGAACAATTTGATCCGAGGTCGGCCGCACCCGCGCCTACGGAAACTTCTCGCTTCACCGCTATCGGCGCGCAACCTGATCAACCGGTGGCCGAACGGCATCTCAGTCCGCAAGAATGTACCGCTATTGATGCGCTCCCTGCCGGCTCCGCGCTCCTGATTGCGCTCTCCGGTCCTAATTCCGGAGCTCGGTTCCTTCTTGATGGGGAAGTGACGAATGCGGGACGTTCCCCACGTGCCGATATTTTTCTTGACGACGTCACTGTTTCCCGTAAGCACGTTCAGTTCTTCCGCCGCGGCGATACGTTCCACGTGCGTGATTCCGGTTCTCTCAACGGCACTTACGTAAATCGGGAACGAGTCGATGACGCTGTACTCCGCACCGGTGATGAGATCCAAATCGGAAAATTCCGGTTAACTTTCTACGCTTCGCGAGCCGGTGCGTGATACACCGGTGATATCTCGCGCTTCTACGGCCACTCCGGATTCTTCCTTCCCGCACACTTGCGCGCCGCGCCGCATGCGGACGGATGGCAGCCCGAGCACCTGGCCCCATGACCTCAGCCACGAACCAACTCTGCGTATCGGGGAGGTTCGCCGTGCACTCACGGACGAGTTCCCCA
Source organism: Actinotignum schaalii FB123-CNA-2 (assembly GCF_000411135.1). Classification (GTDB taxonomy): domain Bacteria; phylum Actinomycetota; class Actinomycetes; order Actinomycetales; family Actinomycetaceae; genus Actinotignum; species Actinotignum schaalii_A. The sequence continues at coordinate 120,001 of NZ_KE150263.1, forward strand.
TGCTCTCGGTTTCAAAGATCCGGCATTACGAATCCATTAATCTTATTTCTCCTTATCGCACCGCTACTAATCAGCGACTTTTTTCCACCTCGGATACCGAGCGTTTGCGCTTCATCCTGAGGGAACAGCGTGATCGTTTCCTACCCCTCGATCAAATCCGGGAGGAGCTGCGTCAGCTCGACGAGGGCATCATTGAGGCCCCGGGACGCCCCGGGGGAATGCGCGCCGTCGCCGCACCGGAAGTGCGCCGCCCGAAACCGGGCGAACGTATTACTCAAGCCGAACTGGCCGATATGACCGGAGCGGCTCTGGGCACCATTGAGGAGCTCGTCACCGCTGGCATCCTTGCTACCGACGCACGCGGGCGCCTATCCGCCCAATCGGCGGATATTGTGCGTTACTGCGTGATGCTGCTGGAAGCCGGTTATGATCTACGTCAGATTCGCAGCGTCAAAAATTCCGCACACGCTCAAGCCGTGATGATTACCACCCAGCTAGCTACCGAGCTGGCAAAGAAAACACCGGTTGCCTCCGAGCGCGCCCTCAACCAGGCCGCCGAAGACGGCACCACCATCGCGCGGCTTTACGGTGCTCTTCTCACGGAAAACGTCGAAGTGGAACTGCGCTAAGGTGCGTTCCACCGCCGCGCTCACGGGGCACGTTTTCAACCTCGTCTTAATGCACTAAGGCCAGCTCGCCGCTCCGGCAAGTAGCCTTTTGCGCAAAAATGAACCACGTCAGGCAGACAGCACCACCCACTCAGGAGTAAGGTGGCAGTACAACTTCATATCGATTGAACCGAACCCAGGTCATGCTGGGCACCTCAACTAGCAGGAGACAATTAATGTCAGGTTCTGTGGAAACCCAAGGTATCGACCTTGTATCGCCCCACGAAAGGTACGGTCGCCCCCGCGATCTTTTCTTCCTGTGGGCGGGCACAACCACTAATATTTTTACCGTGTCCTACGGCGCCATGCTGGTGCTGCTTTACGGACTTTCATTCACGCAAGCGCTCGCCGTTATCGTAATCGGCAACGTTATCGCATACCCGCTTCTCGCGCTAACCTCCATTCAAGGGCCGCTAACCGGCACCACCACGATGACCATTTCGCGAGCATCACTCGGTACTCGCGGAGCTCGTATTAATGGAGTTTTGTCCTGGCTGATGCTCATCGGCTTCGAAGCCGGGGGACTCATTCTCGTTTACTATGCCTGTGAGGCACTCCTCGCTCGTGCGGGTATCGCCCTGGAGGGCGGCGCGCAGATTACCGTCGTCGTTCTTCTTGCGGGTATTCAGCTTCTTCTTCCCCTTCTTGGCCACCGGATACTCATGGCAGCACAAAAATACGCAACCATGATTTTCACGGTGGCTTTTATTGTGTTAGCAGCCCTCATTATTCCGCAGGCCGCGCCGGGCGCCTCCGCGGGTACCGATTCGCTCTTCACCATGATTTCTGCAACCTCGCTCGTTATTGTTTCGGGCGGGCTTTCCTGGGCGCCAAGCGGAGCAAATTTCTCCCGTTATCTACCCGCTAATTCTTCGCCACTCGCAGTGGGAACCTGGGCGGCGCTGGGTGGGTTTATTCCCTACGTGCTACTCCAGACCCTCGGGGCCGCGATGGCAACTGTAGCGGTTCCCGCTGAGGTGGAACTTTCTAATCCGCTGGCCGTCCCGGCGATCCTCAGCCCGGCGTTTGCGGTACCTTTCCTCATTCTTGTTATGGTCGGTTTGCTGCTCCAAAACGGCACCAACCTCTATTCTTCCGGCCTGAATTTGCAGACCGCCGGTATCCACGTTCCGCGCATGGTTATCGTGTGCATCGATAGCCTCATCTGCGTGGCCATCTGCATTTTCGCGATCCAGCAGGAAGCGTTCTACAGCCTCCTCAATGCTTTCGCCGCCTCGCTAAGCATCTGGCTGGCGCCGTGGGTGACCGTATATTTGCTGGATTGGGTGGCCCGGCACGGCACCTACCATCTTTCCGGCCTGGCCATTGAATCCCACGGCCCGTACTGGGGCAGCGGTGGGGTGCGCTGGTCCGGAATGGCCGCGCTGCTGGGCGGCATGCTCTGCTCAGCGCTCTTCACAAACTCTGGCTACCTGGTGGGCCCGCTCACCCGACTCCTCGTGGATGTGCCCGCCGCGGCACCGGATCTGTCCATTCCCGCCGGAGTGATCGCCTCCGCGCTAATCTACCTGGCTCTGCGCCCGGTGCGCGAACGCGAACGCGCTGCCCGCCGGGCCTTCATTACCGCTGCCTAAAGGCCGCATACCGTCACCCCGCAACAACGTCATTATTTTTAGGAGAAACTCATGCCTCATCGTCAGCTTCTTGATGTCGCCTACGGGCGCGCCCACGCCGACACCATTATTGACAACGGAATTCTGGTAAACGTTCTCACTGGGGAAACCTACCCCGCCTCCGTCGCCATCGCTTACGGGCGCGTGGCCGCGGTGGGGAACGTGGACGCGCAGCGCGGCCCGAACACCACCATTATTGATGCCGACGGCGCCTATCTGACTCCCGGTCTCATTGACGGGCATCAGCACATCGAATGCTCCAAGCTTTCCGTGACGATGTTCGCGGATCTGGTATCCCGCTACGGAACAACCTCCGTTATTTCCGGCCTCGACCAGATCCTGGTATCCGCAGGCCTGGAAGGCGTCAAGGAATTCCTGGCCGAAGCCGAAGAATCCTCCATGCGAGTGTGGTGGGGTGCGCCCGCTAAAGCTCCCTACACGGTTCCTGAATCTACCGTGGGGCACCGTTTCGCGGTGGAAGACCATCGGAAAGTGCAGCGCATGCCCGAATGCGTGGGCTTGTGGGAAACCGTGCAGGAAATGGTGGAATACGGTGATGAAGAAGTCCTCACCGCCATGGACCTGGCCGAGGAAAACCGCCTGCACGCCTTTGGCTGCGCACCGCTCGTGGATGCCCGCCGGGTAGCCGGCTACGCAGCTTCGGGCGTGACGCTGTGTCACGAATCCTATTCTCCGGAAGAAGAACTGGAGAAGATGCGTAACGGCATCAATATCCTTATCCGGGAATCCACCGCCGCCCCGATGCTCGAGGAAAATATTAAGCTCATCACCGAGATGGGCGCCCCGGCCCACCGGGTTGGTTTCTGTACCGACGATGTGACGGCCACCGATATTTTGGGCCGCGGCCACCTCGATTACGTGGTGCGCCTGGCCATTGCGAAGGGAATTGATCCCGTCACCGCGATCCAGATGGCCACGATTAACACCGCGCGGATGTTCCAACTCGATGACCGCATCGGTGCGATTGCTCCGGGGCGTTTCGCGGATATTCTCTTCGTTGATTCCCTCGATGATTTCCGGCCCCGCACCGTCCTCAAGGGTGGGAGGATCGTGGCGCAGAACGGTGCCGCCGTGCACGCCCCGCATGCACCGCAGCGCACCGCAGCGGTGCTCGATACCTTCAAGCTCGCCCCGGTCAGCGCTGATCGCATCGCAGTTCGGGTTGCCGATTCGGCTACCTCGGCGCGAGTGCGCACCATCGTGCTCTCCAAGGATGTTGCCTTCAAGCGCCCCGGAGCTGAGGTGGAACTCCCGGTGGTGAACGGCAAGGTGCAACCCGATACTGCCCAGGATGCCGTTTATGTATGCGTAGCGGAACGCTACGGCAAAACCACGAATTTGCCCGTTGCTTTTATTCAGGGCTTCGGCCTCAAGCGCGGGGCAATTGCCACCTCGGCGGCCCCGGACGATAACAATGTGGTGTGCGCGGGAGTAAACCCGGAGGATATCGCGCTGGCGATTAATCAAGTTTCCCGCCTGGGCGGGGGACAGGTTGCGGTGTGTGATGGCGAGGTTGTTGCCTCCCTGCCCCTCCCGGTGGGTGGCATTGTTGCCGACCTGGTAGCCGAAGATATGGCCACCGCCGAAGCGGAGATGGACCGGGCTGCCCGGGAGGTGCTGGGTGCGGATCTCGATTCGCCCTTTGGCCAGCTCATCTTCCTGTCCATCACCGCGATTCCCGATTGGGCGATCACCGATCTCGGCCTCATTGACTGCGTCAAATTTGACGTCGTCGATCCCGTTATTGCAACACGGTAACGTAACGGGTACCCGCGAACGTAACCACGCAGAAAGGAAAAATATGACTGCGATATCGCCCTTCGTGCAGGGTCTGCCCAAAGTTGAGCTCCACCTGCATATTGAAGGCACCCTGGAACCCGATCTCAAATTCAAGCTCGCCGCGCGCAATGGCGTAGAGCTGCCTTACGCCAGCGAGGAGGAGGTGCGGGCTTCCTACCAATTCGATGACCTCGCCTCTTTCCTGGACGCTTATTACGAAGGCATGAGCGTGCTGCTCACCGCGGAGGATTTCTATGACCTCGCGATGGAGTATTTCCGCAAGGTAGCGCGCCAAAACGTTCGTTACGTGGAGATGTTCTTCGATCCGCAGGCGCATACCTCGCGCGGGGTGGAATTCCATACCGTGATCTCCGGGCTGCGCCGTGCCCAGATTGAGGCGCGCGAACAGCTGGGTGTGGACAGCGCTCTGATTATGTGTTTCCTGCGGGATTTCCAGGCCGAATACGCCATGGCAACCCTGCTGGAATCCCTGCCGTACCGCCCCTGGATAATCGGCGTGGGGCTTGATTCGGATGAAACCGGCAACCCGCCCGCCAAGTTCGGGGCCGTCTTCGCGAAGGCCCGCGAGCTGGGATATCAGCTGACGATGCACTGCGATGTTGATATTGCAGATTCAGCGGAGCATATTCGTCAGGTTCTCGAGGACGTGCGGGTGGACCGCGTGGACCACGGTACGAATGTGGTGGAAAAGCCCGAGTTGGTGGAATACATGGCTGAGCACGGTATCGGTCTGACCTCCTGCCCGATCTCCAATACCTGGGTCTCCGACGGCTCTAAGGTGGGACTGCTCACCGAACTGGATAAGCGGGGGGTCAAGGTTACTGTCAATTCGGACGACCCGGCCTATTTCGGTGGCTATATCGCGGAGAATTACCAACGCGTGGCGGACGAAGCCGGGGCAGATGAGGAGACCCTCAAGCGTTTCGCGCGCAATGCGGTGGATATTTCCTGGGCGCCGGCCTCGCTCAAGGAACGCATCGCCGCGGAGATTGCTGCCTACGAGGGCTAGGTGAGGTAGGCGCTGGGGCGTGCGCGCGAGGCATCTCGCATGCTCGCCTCAGGTACCTCAACTGTCACAATAACATCGCATGTATCGTTTATCACATCGCGATGGGAACGACGGCGCCGGCCGCTTCCCGCGTGGGAGCGTGCCGGCGCCGCGGGCTTTAAGTGGCGGGAACTAGCCAATTTGTGGAGTGGATGCGGTAGGCTAGGGGAGTAGTAAACAGTGCTTTCTTGCGGCACCTTACCCTAAAGCTCAAGTTGAGCTTTAGACACGCCGCGCCGGGCGCTGACCCGCTGGCCGGCCTGCTATATCGTGGTAGCTAACACTGGCAACCGGCCAGAATCCACGCTGCGAAACGGAGAGACTATGAGCGACGCGACCGCCAAAGACGCGACGTATCGGCGCACCCAACCGATGCTCTTCGGCGATCCTCTTCCCGAGCTTGACGCCGAAACCGGCTACCGCGGTCCGATTGCCTGCAAGGCAGCAGGCATCACCTACCGTCAACTCGATTACTGGGATCGCACCGGTCTTGTTTCACCTACCGTGCAAAATGCGTCGGGTTCCGGCAGCCAGCGTCTCTATTCTTTTAAAGACATCCTGGTCCTCAAGGTGGTTAAGCGCCTCTTGGATACCGGGGTATCACTCCAGCAGATTCGGGTTGCGATCGCACAGCTCAAGGATCGCGGAGTGGAAGATCTGGCCGGTATCACCCTCATGTCTGACGGTGCTTCGGTCTACGAATGCACCTCCGATGATGAAGTGATCGACCTGGTCAAGGGCGGCCAGGCTGTTTTCGGCATCGCGGTTGGCCGGGTTTGGCGTGAAATCCAGGGTTCGCTTTCCGAGCTTCCCACCGAACGCGCTGAAGAAGAAGTGGTGGATGAATTGGCGCAGCGGCGGGCCGCCAAGCGCCGCCGCGGTGCATAACTCACAATTCTTTTACCATCCAGGTCCGTTGCCGAAGTGCAGCGGACCTGTTTCGTTTATTATCAAGGCTCCAGGTAGCTCTTGCTCATTTCCTACCCTGGCGAGCAACGTCACTCAGCAGTATAGAAACCCGGCACCGTTACCACGTAAACGAAACCTCTGGAGGAAGCTTTTATAGCTTCGTTTCCAGAGGCTTCGTTTACATTACTGTTTTCCCGTAATCGTAGTGGCTAATTTCCGTAGTTATTTTCTATCCCAATGGCGCAACCGAACGAAGGCAAGGCCGGTGGCAAGAAGCAGTACAACTCCTGCAATACCACCAGCTGCTGCCGTTCCTGTATGCGCGAGCTTTTTGGCGGAAGTGGAACTGATTGCATTGTCGGTACCCGAATTTGTGGGATTAGGACTGGGAGTCCCCGGTTTCGTTCCCGGGTCGTCATCAGGCTTCGTTCCCGGATCACCACCAGGCTTGGCCCCCGGATCACCACCAGGCTTGGCCCCCGGATCACCACCAGGCTTGGCCCCCGGATCACCACCAGGCTTGGCCCCCGGATCACCACCAGGCTTGGTTGTTATTTTCTCCCATTGACCAGTGAGAGTAATGTCACCCGTAACTGAAGTGGAGAAATCATAAGGCTGACCGTCCTTAAACCAGCCAATGAACTTGTATCCATCCCGAACAGGAGGTGCGATATTTTCGGCCTGTTTGCCATGAAGTACCTGCCGGTTACCATCCGGTGTTACCCCATCGTCATAACGGTAAGTAACGTTGTATAGAATCTGATCCCACTCCGCAGTCAAAGTAATATCAGATTTAACCGGGGTAGCGAAATCATATTGATGACCATTGAGATACCACGCGATGAAGGCATGACCTTCCTTAATCGGATTCTCAGGTTCTTGTGCGGGAGATCCAGCTTTAACCTGCTGGGAAGGAATGACGTTTCCGCCACGAGTATCGAAAGCAACCGTGTACTTAGCGACGGCAGCCCACTGTCCATACACAGTTGTGTCAGCCGTAATCGGGGTGGTGAAATCGAAAGGCTGTGTGAAGCTTTCATCTTTGAACCATCCCTTGAAAACGTGACCCTTTTCTTCCGTGTTAACGGTCGGGAAACCCGGCTGGGAAACCACAGTATTACGACTTACCTTAACTGAAGATTCGGCCTTGGTAGAACCATCGGGAAGGAGCTGCTTGAAATTCACAACAGGCTTCGGAACAACCCGAACCTTTACGGTATCTTCCGCATAGGAACGAAGGCCCATCTCATTGTCCTGCCAAATCCAATCAGCAAAAGGACCTGCTTGTAACGTGAGCTGGTACTCGCCTGGGGTGGACGTATCCACACTACCGGAAGCTACGCGATACATAGGCGCATCGTTTCCGCTAAGAATGGTGGTCCACTGATAATCAGGGTTCTCTTTAGTACCCGAATTCTTCAAATAGCTATACGAATCAACGAGTTTCTTTAGGTTAGTCTGGGCTTTATCGACCTCTTCCTGTTTCCGTTGAGGTCCCGTATAGAAGTCACTACCCTCCTCAATCTCGTATACGGTATCGATAGCATTGAACTTGACCAGATTTTGCTTTTCTCCCCACAGACCAATATTGAAATTCTGCGTGGAGCCATCCGGATAGATATAGTGCGCTTTCTCGATGGGAAGGCCTGGTGTCGAATCATAAATGGCCACCAGATGCGGAGAATAATTGAACTTCTCGAAAATCTGGAGGTACCTCATATGCGTCGCGGCATCATAACCGGTCAGATAATGCTTGTTGGGCTGGTCCGCTACGGAATAGGCTGCAAGTTCCTCACGAGTCATTGAGAAACCGATTTCACCATTAGCATCAGTGGTGAAGAATTTCCCTTTATTTCCGTCGATAATCTCGCTATTGCGTTCGAACCAGAGATTCAACCCGGAAACGGGTTCTTTCGTCTCATCATCGACGTATTTCAGCTTGAATTCATACGGCGTACGCTGATCAGCGGGGAATGCCACATTTGATTCGGTCGGGGTATTCCCGTACTTAGTATCCCGACCGAGGACATTCGCTGACGAATGGGAGCGCTCCAGGTGGCGCTTCGGAACGACTGTTACCGTTCCTGTAGCTTTGGTGGTCTTCCCTCCACTATCAGTGAGGGAGAATTCGACGGTGTAATCCCGAACCTCGTTATACACGGAATACTTAGGTTTATCTTTACCTTCCGTGAACCCACTCTTATTCGTAACGACAACGTCATCACTTCCGAGCTGAGAATCTTCTGCGTCCCCGGCTTTCACGATCATGCGTTTCAGATCGAAGGGATATGTGCTCGCGATTGTGACGTTTTGTATTTCCAGGGTCGGAGCGGTGTTATCCGGCGCAGCCCAAGCCGTGCCGAGCGTAGCGCCGGTAACCATAATTCCGGAAACCAAGCCCGCGGCGATGGTGCGAAGCCGATTCACCCCCTGTCCAATTTTTTCTTCCCGTAGTTTCATCTGCAATCCTTTCAACAGCGCCACCGAGGGCACACTTCGACGCGCACATTCTTGACACTGTGACTTGATATTTTGCACCAGCTATAGTGACAAGATGATAATACCAAAGTTCTTACTGTATTTGTTTAGAGTCATTTGATTTCGAGGAATACGAGAGCACTCAACGCTGCCCTTGCGGAATAAACATCCCTCTGACCTTGGCAAATGCGAGGTTGTTTCATTTTAGTGATCTTCGAGCTACTAACCAAGAAAATGTTTCTCAGCTTTATCTTTAAGCGATGCAACAAAGGACCCCGATGTGTCGTCACCGTAAGTAGCGACACATCGGGGTCCATTTAATCTTTAAAGGTGAAAATACAGGGGGATCTCACTCTTTCTATCGGCGCACAGCCGGGGTATCCGTTCCGTTGCCGTCCCAATCCCCGAGGAAGACCGCATCAGCGTGGCGCCCATAGGCAAGAGTTGCTTCAGCATCTCCTCCGGTGAGCTGGTTGCTAATGTGGAAGGTATTTCCGCGGCGCACCGCGAAAGTATCCTTACCATCCCCATCGAAGTCCCCAGCAAGGACCTGGTCGCCAGCCCGTCCGTAGGAGAATACCTGCTCAGCATTCCCACCGACGAGCGAGTTCTGGACGTAGAAGGTGTTCCCGCGGCGCACCGCGAAAGTATCCTTGCCATCCCCGTCGAAATCACCCACGTAGACTTCGTCGCCAGCCCGTCCGTAAGAGAACACTACGGAAGCAACGGTCGCCGTCCAGTTATTGGAGACGAAGAAGGTATTGCCGTGCGAGGCCGGGGGAGTGGCCGGTTTGCTCGGCTGTTCGCTCGGCTCCACGCTTGGTTCCGGATCTTCGCTCGGCTCGGGTGCCGGGGGTTCGTCCGTCGGCTCCGTGCTCGGAGTAGGAACCGGGGTCGGTTCTGGAACAGGCGTGGGTTTCGGCTTGTCGCTCGGGCTCGGTGCCGGCGCAGTCGGCTCCTCCGAGGGTGTCGGCACCGGGCCTGGCGTGGTCGGATCGACCGTAGGTTCCACGCTCGGAGTCGGTGCAGGAGCCGGAGTTGTCGGCTCGACGCTCGGGCTCGGCGCGGGCGCGGTAGGTTCCGGCTTCTCGCTCGGAGTCGGGTCCGGCGTGGGAGTCGGCTGCGGCGTCGTGCATTCCTTGACGCAGAAGGGCGCCGTCACGAAGGTTTCTTCGCTGGCACTGCGGGTGAAGCCGGGAAGGGTGTCACCGGTCGGCTCAGTCGTTCCGCCGCCGGTACCTTTGACGACCCGCAACTCGAAGACATAGCGCCCCGGGGCGGCCGCGGTGCGCGTCGTCGCCGAAGCAGATTCGAGGTAGGTGCCATCCCAGGCAAAGCGCCCCAGATCGGTACGGCCCACACCGTCCTCACTATGCACCACGTTATTATCCGAAACCGGGGCGCCCTTCGAGCCATCCTCGTTCGCGTGGAAGACCCGGATCTCCAGCTTCTGCACCGGGGAATCAATATGGTATTCCACTACCGGAACCGCGCCGTTGGCGTAGTCCATGGCGTAGGCGAACAGTTCGGAATTGGGAGCATTGGAGTACTGCGCACCCTTATCCAGGCACTCACCCTTGTAGATGGTGGCGGGGTTGGGGCACGCAATGAGCTTCGTCAGCGAAGGCGGATCGTAGGCGAGCAGATTCGCCAGATCCGGGCGCTTTTGGGCGATATCTGGGCGGATGTCCTTGACCTTCCACGTGGTGTGCAGGAATTGTAAGGCGTTTTCGTAATCGCCCTTGAGACCCGCAAAGGGGACCTGGTAGGTGGAATTATCATCGCCGTGCACCACCACATAGCCGCCGTAGATCGCACCCTCGGGCACGTTCGTCGGATCGGTCACGGAAACCTGTACCTGGGCTTCTGCCCCGGGCTGCACCGTTACCTGCGCTGGGCTAATCGCCACCTGGGCATCGGTCCCGTTGTAGCTGGTGAAACGATCATGCGGCCCGCTGGTGGCACGCACGTGGGTATCCGCCGTGAAGGTATAGGTGACAGGCGCTGCGGAGGCGTTGTGCACGGTGAGCGTCGTCGTTTCCTGCACGTCAGAATCGCCCAGAGAAATCTTCGCGGGAGTGATAGCGGTGGGAACTCCGCCGGCATTCGCGCCCGGCTCCGTGACGGCGGTCAAGGCCGCAGGAAGGTTGATGAGGCCGGCGCCCTGGCGGTGCGTGGCAAGCTTCAGGGCATCCGCGCTGCCATCCACGGTCACCAGATCAGCGGTATTCTGCAAAGCCGTGCGCACCTGCGCCGGCGTGAGCTTCGGATTGGCTTGGAGGAGCAAAGCGACACTCCCGGCCACGTGCGGGGCAGCCATCGAGGTACCTGAAATCGTCTTCCACGAGGGCGTCACCTCATCATCGACCGGCCACGCGGAATAGATATTGCCACCCGGGGCGACTACATCCGGCTTGAGCTGGAGATTCGCTGCCAGGCCCCACGAGGAGAAATCGGAAATCTTCCCACCGGTGGGGGAGGCGGCCACTCGCTTCGCGTCCGTCCATTCAAGGCTCGCGTTTCCAGCAGCTGCGGCTTCTTCGAAGCGCTCGCCCTGTTCTTGGGTAACCGCGATGACCGGAATGGTCACGGCCGGACTACCGGCAATGGTTGCGTTGATGGTACCGGGCTGGTTGTTGTAGATGATAACCGCTGCGGCGCCGTCGTCCTGCGCGGCACGCGCCTTCTGGTAGAAGGTCGAGGTTCCGCGCGAGACCAGCACTGCTTTCCCGGTAAACGGTGTTCCAGGCAGATCAACGGCACCGGTTTTTTGCCCTTCGGGATAGGCGACGACGTCGAGCCTACCCGCAGTGGGTACCGCCGGTGATTCCGTTACATTATCGAATCCCTCGGCCGCGCCGTTGAACATAACAACCGGGCGTAGTACGTGGGTATTGTCCACCGAACCCACCGCGATAACCGAGGGGCCCACCGCCGGAGCACTACCGGAGAAAATGCCCTTCGCACCGGAATTACCCTGCGAAGCCGTCACGACCACGCCGGCGGCAACGAGATTTTCCGATGCCACCGCGGTGGGGTAGTTGGGCCAGGTGGCGAAAGCCGCGCCGATAGACATATTGACAACGTCCATCTTGTCGCGCTGAGCGCGTTCGAGAGCGGAAAGAATGACTTCGGAGCTGGTGGAACCCGTGCACCCGAACACTCGGTAAGCACCGATCACAGCATCGGGAGCCACGCCCTTGAACTTGCTTTCCGGGTCATTACCTGCGGCGATACCGGCAACATGCGAACCGTGCCCGCCGCCGGCTCCGCAATCATCGGGAAGAGCATCCGGGTGGGGGACCGGCTGGAAATTCGGGTCACTGCGATCGGTATTAAAGGAATCGCCCACGAAATCGTAGCCGGTCACGATCTTGTCATTGGGGAAAGCACGCTCGCCCTTGACACCATTCCCACCAAAGGCCGGGTGATCAATGGCCACGCCGGAATCGATAATTCCCACGCGCACGCCTTTGCCGGTGACTCCAAATTCTTCATTGGCCACGCTCGCGCCAGTCATCTCCCGCGCAGAATACATATCGGGAGTTTCGCCGGGGCGGTTTATTTCCGCATTCGAGTCCACCTCGGCGGGCCGTTCCACCGTGAGGACCGGGTAAACACCGATGACATTAGCGTCGTTAACGTAGCGCGCGAGTTCCACCGAATCAGCTTCGACGGTCACGCCATTCCACACGTGCTGGTAGGAGGTGTCTACCTCGCCACCGTCATCTTCGACCGTCTGAGTGAATTCCCGCTGTTCACCCGCGATGCGGGCGGAGGAACCACCGCGAATAAGAGGTTCGCTCTTAAGCTCAATAAACCATTTCCCGGTGAAATTCGGATCACTTTCCGCCGCGGCGACCGTAGCACGGATGTCGCGGGGCGCGTGCCCATCCGACTCCGTGGCCACGGCGGTTGCGGGAGCGAGAGCGCCGCCCATGAGTGCGGCACACGCACAGGTGACGCCCAATCGGCGCCAGCGTGGTTGCTCAGCCATACATTTCCTTCCTGATAACTGACCGCAGGCCCGAGCGTGAAGATATGTACCCAGGTCAACGGCATGCCAGCAATTTTGCCGAATATCTTAAATAATCAAAATTGATAGTCCAGAGTGTGAACGACCGGCAGGCAGGGAATGAGAGCAGGGGACGGGTGGGGCTCAACATACGCTTCGCGCGGCGCCGCCAGAGCGTATTTTGACATAATGTACATTATCGGCAAGTAGAGCTAGAGTGCCAGAATTCTGTCCAGCCCCTCTTTAACGCGTCATGACACCCGTTTCCGGGACGTAACCACCGGGGCGCGCGGCGCCGTCGTTAATATGGAAACGGAGAAACGTAACGCGAGCAGGCACGCTCGCGAGGAAGGATAGCAATATGGCTGAACGTTCGTTGCGCGGTATGCGCATCGGAGCGAATTCGCTCGAAACTGATGACAATGTGGTTTTTGTGGACCGCCAGCAGGTGAAATATCGCTGCAAGAACGGCCACGAATTTGGCGTCGCGATGGCGGTGGACGCCGAAGTTCCCACCGCATGGACCTGCCGCTGCGGCGTGGAAGCTGAACTTATCGAAGGCGAAGGCGTGGACGACCGCAAGCCGCCCAAGCCGGTGCGTACCCACTGGGATATGCTCCTGGAACGCCGTAACGAAGATGAGCTCAAGGTGCTGCTGGAGGAACGCCTCGAGCTGCTACGCGAAGGCAAGCTGCGACTGCGGCGCAATCGCTAATCGCGCTCAGTTTCGCGGCCGGCGCAGCTGAGTGACCACGCGTTTCGCGAGATTGCCCAGCTGCCTTCCCCGCCGCGTGACGCCCATCACTGTGGTGCGCTTGAGGGATTCGGTGAAGACCGAGCCGGAGAGCTTCGACTCCCCCGCCTCACGCTCTGAAAAAGTGATGGGCATTTCAACGATATGGCCCCCGCAACGTGCCACGTGATCCGTCATATCGGTCTGGAAGAAATAGCCGCGCGCTTCCACGGTATCCAGGTTGAGGCGCTCGAGGATATCCGTGCGGTAGACGCGGTAGCCCGCGGTGGCGTCGCGCACCGGCAGCCCAAGCATCCCTTGAATATAGAGGTTCCCCAGGCGCGAAAGCGCCTCGCGGGGCTTGGACCAGCCGTCAATTTTCCCACCCCGCACGTAGCGCGAACCGATCACCAGATCCGGCGCATCTGACATCGCGGCGCGTTCGAGTAGCAAGGGCAGCTGTTCGGGATGATGCGAACCATCGGCGTCCATTTCCACCACGTGGCTGTAGCCGCGCTCCATGGCCCAGCCGAAAGCCGCAATATAGGCGCGCCCGAGCCCGTCTTTTTCGGTGCGGTGCAGCACGTGGATGTGCTCATCGCGCCCGGCCAGCTCATCTGCGATCTTCCCGGTACCGTCCGGTGAATTATCATCAACCACGAGGATATCCGCCTCGGGTACGGCCCGCCGGGCCCGCTCGATAATCCGCGGAAGATTCTCCGCCTCGTTGTACGTGGGAATCGTGATGAGAACGTGCACGACTAACCTTTCTTCCAGCGCAGCCTTGCGTACCCTACCCATGCTATACCTCCAACCGCGCCAGCCGCAGCCAGAAGTCCGTTCCGGTAGTACGGGTAGAAACGCGCCGCCGGAGTAAGACCCTCGTGCAAAGCGACCGTGGTGGTATGCGCTGCTTGCGTCCACGGTTCGGTGCGTTCACGTACCGCACCATTTGTTTCGACGACGCCGGAAATTCCCACGGTGGAAACCTGGAGCGCAATGCGCTGGTATTCCACCGCCCGGAAACGAACCATATCGAATTGCTGGGCTGATTCGGCGCTATCGCCGAATGACGCATTATTAGTGGCCACCACGTAGAGTTGGGCGCCCTGGCGGATCGCCTCAGATCCCACATCGCCCAGCGCCACTTCGAAACAAATAGGGGTGGCCAGGCGCGCGGTAGTACTCTTCGTGCCCGGGGCGCTGGTTTTGCCGCCGGGGCTGCTCTCCCTCAGCGCGCGCTCCCCCACCGGGATGTCAAGAACCGCAGGTTTCGTACCGGCCCGCATATCAACAGATACCAGATCAACCGCGGAACTAAACTTCCGGAAGAAATCCCGGTAGGGCATATATTCCCCGAAAGGAACCGGGTGCTGTTTGCTATATACAGCGCTTACCTCGCCCCCGGTCTCGGTGGGGAGATAGACAACAAGGTCATTGGTGCGGCTGATCGCCTTCCCGGTGGTGTCGCGCTCATAGGATTGGGTGCCCAGGAGCAGCGGGACGCCCAGGTAGGTGGAGGTTTCGCTGACCAGGGCGCGGGCGCGCGGATATTCGCGAATATCGTGATCGGAGGCGGATTCCGGCCACACCACCAGGTCCACCTCTTCCGGGTTAATCGCGCGGGTGGCGGTGCTGAGGTTTTCGGTGACCGTCAAGGCTTGATCGCGGCCCTCGGGAAGGCTGCCCGCCCGCGGGACAATCCCCTGTACGTAACCCAGGCGCAGCGTGCCGGCGGGTGCTGCGGTCGGAAGAGGAAGTGCCCAAGGTAGGGCGAAGATCAGCGCGCCACTGAGCGCCAGACCGGCCCCGACGAAGAGCCGCCCGCTGCGCACCCGCATCAGGGCCAGGCTGAGGGCCGCCCCGCAGATGACCACCGCTGCGGAGACCAGCATGGTGGAACCCCAGGGAGCCAGCCGCACCAGCGGGCTATCTACCTGGGAAAAGGCAAGGGTTCCCCAGGCGATACCGCCGAAGGGCCACAGGGACCGGGCGAGTTCCGCGCCCGCCCACACCAGGGCTGCCGCGGGGATGAAGAGGAGCGGGCAGTGGGTCCAGCGTGCTCGACACATCGCGCTCCACGTGGCTACCACCAGCCCGGTAAACAGTGCTTGCGACAAGGCGAGGGCGAGTTGGGGGATGAGATCCCCGGATGCTTCTCCGGCCCAGGAAAAATGCAAGGAGAAAAATATGCATCCGGCAAGGAGTCCGTATCCGAAGCCGGCGCTGGGGCGGCAGGATGCAGCAACGAGGAGAAGTAGCGCGATACTCACTGGCGCGAGTAGGCCGTAGCTCAGGGGCGGGAAAGCAGCGAAGAGCCCGAGGCCTCCTAGGACCGCGCCGCACAGCCGTAAGAGAACACCGCTCACATGAGCTCCGATCGCCCCATGAGGTCACGGGCCTGGCGCGCGATATCGCTCAGCCAGGTGCCCTCAGTTGCTACCGTGACCTGCCCGAGCACATCAATAATGCGTCGAGCTGCGGAAATGAAATCCCCGGCGGTCATGTGGGCTGATTCGAGGCAGGCTTCCAGACCCACTCCCCCGGCCCAGGCAGCGAAAACATCCGCGCAGCCCGGGCTCAGATCTGGGGTGCGGGTAATCCCATGCTGATATTCCAGGGATTGCAGGTACTGTACCTCGGCACGAGCGACCCGCGCCGCATCACAGAGTCGGGTATCACGCGGTAAGGCAGTCCCCAAGCGCTCATCAGCCAAAAACATGGATACCCATCCGGCTAGGGCCGGCGCGTCCAAGCTACCTTCGGGGAGCTGCGCCAAACACTGGTACATGAGCAGATCGGCTTCGGTGTGCAGTTCGCGTAATTGCGCGGCGCCCGGGCCCATGCGGATGGCGTCATTATCACCCTGGAGCACCCCGACCTCGCGCAAGACGGCAGCCGTGGCATCAAATTCCCGCCCGGCCGAATCGGTGAAGGCCGCGATACGCTGATCGATTTCCTCGATGCGGTGGTGCAGCGAGACCCAGGTTTGGGCATTATCAAGGTGTGCGTACAGATGCGGGCAGGAAGCAACCGGGTGCGCGGCGACTTTGGGATCGCGCGGGGTGGCGAAACGCGCCCAGGATGCCAGCAGATCCCGGTCGATTCCCAGATCAGCCCGGCCGCCCACCAGGTCCAGAATATCTTCGGCGATCTGCTCGCGCACCACCGCCTTTTTAGTGGACATTCCGAAAGGCACCGTGACCGGGCCAATTTCGCGCATCTCCGAGGCGAGGGAATCTTCATACAGCCAAGCCAGGTCCCCGAACCAATCGATCACCCGCACGCGGTCCGGGGCGGCAGAGAGCACCAAGGCGTAAACGAGATCGGTGCCCATAGCGTAAGCGTACACGTAGCCCTGGCGCACAGCCGCGAAACTCTTTGCGATGCGCTCCCGATAGCGCCGCTTCGCGGCTTTACGTTCGGCTTTTGCGGCCCGCCCGGCATTCCCGCGCAGGCGCAGGTAGTCAAGCAGATCACCGCGCGAGCAACTCAAGCGGGTTTCTTCGGTCTCCACCCGGCGTTGAATCCGGGCGCGCCGCGCCGCCAGGCCGCCCAGTTCCGCATTGCGTTGGAATTGCGCGAAGGAGCGGCCCATCAGATCGCGCGCTGCAGCGTAGCTCATGCGAGCCAGTAGATTCGTCACGGTGTTATAGGAGGGCTGGAAAGCGGATATCAAGGGCTCCACCCGCCCCGAAGCCAGATCCGCCAGATACTCCGGATCGGTATCCGCATCGGCTACCACCACTCCGTAGCCCACGGTATCGCGCCCGCGCCGCCCGGCCCGCCCGATGAGCTGGGTGTATTCGGTGGCGCTCAGGTCCACGAAGCCGTGCCCGTCCCAGCGCTGGAGCTCCTCCAGGACCACGGTACGCACCGGCATATCGATACCGAGAGCCAGGGTGCCGGTGGCGTAAACAATGCTGAGGAGCCCGCGTTCCATGAGGCGCTCGGTTAGCTCTTTGATAGCGGGGAAAACCCCGGCGTGATGGGCACCGTAGCCGCGTTCCAGCGCTGCTGCAGCCCGCTCAAAATGCACGGCCCGCCGATCCGATTCCGTGAGCGTTTCACGCAGGGCCGCGATTTCTTGTTTAATGTCCGCACGCTGGGCGCGGGTGGTAAGAACTTCGTTATGGCGCAGCAAAGCTTCAACCGCTTTATCGCAGCCCTTGCGAGAAAAAATGAATTCGATAGCCGGGAGCATGCCCCGTTCGCCGAGCTTGTCGATAATGGCACGGCGTTCGCGATCCGAGACCCTTTTTTTGCGTTCCCCGCTGAGCCGCCCCAGCGCATTGACGAGGGCCGGGTCCGGCTCCAGAGTATCTGCGCGGTAAAGCGGGAAGAGTTTGCGGCCCACGTTGACGTATTGCGCGAGGGGGACGGGTCGTTTCTTTGATACCACGACGTCCGTTGGCCCGCGCACGGAGCGCATCCACGCCGCGAGTTCCTCAGTATTGGCCACCGTGGCGGAAAGCGCCGCCAAACGCACGTGCTCAGGAAGCGACAAAATCGTTTCTTCCCATACCGGCCCGCGGTCAGGATCGGCCAAAAAATGTACTTCGTCCAGAACTGCGTAGCCCACGTCAAGGATATCCGGGGATTCGTGCAGCAGCATATTGCGCAGCACTTCGGTGGTCACCACCAGAATCTGCGCCTCGCGATTAATACTCTGGTCCCCGGTGAGCAGCCCCACCTGTTCCTCGCCGATCTCTCGCGCCAGTTCGGCGTATTTTTGGTTGGAGAGCGCTTTTATTGGTGCGGTATAGATACATTTTTTCGACGACGCTAACGCCAGATACACCGCGTAGTGGGCCACCACCGTTTTCCCCGAACCGGTAGGCGCGCATACCAGCACATCATGGCCGCGCCCCAGAGCCGCGCATGCCTCCAGCTGGAAATCATCGAGGTGGATCCCGCGGCTAGCGTAGCTTTCCCGATAGTCCTCAAGTAGCAGATCCGTCATCGCTCCCCCTCCGGTGTGCTTTCCAGCGTATGTTCACGGATGGCCGGCGTAGCGGCGTCGTCGCCCTCATTCGCGCGCAAGCGCGCGCAATAATCCGCCACCGCGCGCGCAACTTCCGATGGTTCTAGGGCGACCACATCGTCAATTTGCACGAGCAGTGAGACGAGCCAGGGAAGGGAGCGGGCCCGGACCTCAATGGTGAGCAGTTCCTCAGCACGACGCGCATCCCCGTTGTGCAACACGTTCTCCTCACCACACGCATTCGCGATGCAGGGCTCTTCATTCGCATCGCGCACCCGCGCTCCGGGCAGGGTTTCCGCCACCCAACGTGAGGCTCCAGTGACGATAATGCGCACGTCCGTGCCGTTCGGCTCCCAGGTATCTTCCCCGCGGGTGCGCTGCGTTTTCTCTTTTTTCTCCACCTCGGCGAGGACCCGGCGAGCGGCCGCGCGTTCCGATCTGCTGAGCTTCGCGCCGGGGCGGGCCGCGGTTATGCGATCCAGGCGGAAATGGCGCAGGCCGTGCTCGGTGAGGGCGCGCAGCAGCGGGGCATCGCCGGCCAGGATGACGAGGGGAATAACGTGTTCGCGCCCGGCGCGCGCGTGCGGAAGCGGGTCGCTGAGCGCACGTTCGTAGCTAAAGTCGAGGTAGAAGCCGCCTTGGAGTGCGGCCTGCACGGCCTCCATCGTGGCTGCGTCTGCGGCCGGACGGGAGGGCGGCCAGAGCGCACCTTCATATCCGGCTTCCCGCACCGCCTCCCCCAGCGCGGCGCGGGTGGCGGTGAGGGTTGTAGCAGCTGGCCCGGGTGCGCTGACATCCCGGGCAGCATCGAGCAGCGCAGCTACCACCATCGCATCGTCCAGAGTGAAGGGAATAACCGGATCATCCGTCATGGAGCGCAGGTAGACGCGGCTCTCCGGCCCTGCCGCGGTATTCGCCTGCGCCATGTTTTCCGGCAGCTCCGCGCTACCCGAGCGGCCCGCCGTATCCGCCTGTGCCGCACTCCCCGCGCAAGCACCACGCTCGGGCAACTCCAATTCGAAGGGGACATCGAAATCGGCGGTTTCGGCCAGGTTGGCATCCCAAAGGTAGTCGAGGGTGCGCTTCCAGGAGGGGAATTGGAAATGTGCGGTGAGCTCGGCCAAGGTGGCGCCCTGGGGGCGTTCGTGCAGGTAGAGCAGCATGCCGAGGGTGGTGACGATATCGGTACTCATCGAGTTTCGCCCTCCCCCGGCCCGGCAGCTTCGCCCAGGGTAATGAGATTGTTTACGCGGCGGTCCCATTCTTCGCGCAGCTCGCCGGGTGCGGCCAGGCGCACATCCACCCCGTAAAAAGCCAGATATTCGAAAATACGATTAAGGCCTACGGTGGAGAATCGGTAGGCCGTCCAGCCCGCGGGGGCCGGTACGTGCGCGGGGGCCGAATCATCCGCTACAGCCGGCGCATCCGCGCGGCTGAGTTTCTCCCCGCGGGCGGCAAGGGCAGCCGCGGCACCGTCGCGAATATGCAGAATAATGTCCACGTCAAAATGCTCCCCGCTTACCTCCCCGCGGGGGAACTCGCACCGTTCACCCACGCTGAGAGTTCCCGAGATCACGCGACTGAGGCGGAAGGTTCGCTCAGCCCAGGGGCCGAAATCCTTGCGGCCGCTCTCCCGCGAGCGTGCCAAGCCGGACACATAGAACATTCCGTAGTGTTCGGCGAAATTCCACGGCTCCACCTCATAATGTTTGACAAGGTCAGCACCCCGACGGTAATCGAAACTGACCCGGCGCCGGTACTGCAAGGCGCGCGCAACCACCCGTGCTGCTGCACCGCCCGGAATCCGGACGCGCAGGTGGGTGGGGGCTGCGGCGTCGCCGTTTTCCGGAGGTGCGCCCGCAAGAAGTTTCGCCACCCCCAAACGCGCCGATTCGCCTTGGGGATCGCCGGCCTCGATACTGGAGCGCAAGCTGTGGAGCACCCCGGCCCCGATCCCGGTGACCCGCGCGAGCACCGGCGCAGCGGAATCGTATGAATAACGCCACTGGTCGTCAAAAATAATGGGATATCCGGCTTCGCGCAGCGCGTCAATATCACGTTGGAAAGTGCGCAGATCAATTCCCGCTTCGGCGTAGGCAGGGATGCGCTCCATGAGTTCCGCCGCGGTGAGGAAACTGCCGCGGCGAATCGTGTGGAGGAGCGCGAGTTGGCGTTCGCGGTGCCGGCGTGTCTCTTTCTGCTTCACGTACCCAGCCTAGCCGACGGTAGAGTTAAAGCCGTGATGATGTGGCGCAGAGGGAAAATTCTTTCCCTGGGGAAAACATGGCGCGGGGCGCGCGAAGCCGAGGTGGAACTTGAGGACGGCAGTCGCGCTCGGGCGCTCGCTTATCCCGAGCTCGTGGGCGAACCTGCCGCCGGTGATACCGTGCTGCTCCAGGCGAGTGCCGCCGCGCGCGGGCTGGGCACCGGCGGGTATTTCTTCGTGTGCGCGATTCCGGAGCGGCTCCCCGCCGACTCCCCCACGCCCGGCCATATCGTCAAGGCCCGCTACACCCCGCTCCAGTACCTCACTCTGGGTGTGGATGAACAGAATTCCCCGTACCACGAGCTGCTGCGCGAGGCGGATTCCATTGCCGGGATGCCGGTGGTGGCTGCGGATTTGCATTCGGCGCTTCCCGCCATTGTTGCCGGGGTGCGTGCGCGCGTGCCGGGGGCGCGTATCGCGTATGTGATGGACGACGGCGGAGCTCTGCCAGCGTGGTTCTCCCGCACCGCTGCGCTACTGGAGGATCTTGGCCTTATCCTGGGCACAATTTCGTGCGGGCAGGCCTTCGGGGGGAAGCTCGAAGCTGTCACGATTTACACTGCCTTGTTGGCGGCGCGCCTGGTGTGGCAGGCGGATGTGGCCGTGGTGGCGCAAGGGCCGGGGAATTTGGGCACGGATACCCGGTGGGGTTTTTCTGGCACGCGCGTCGGTGAGCATCTCAATGCCGCTGACACTCTGGGCGGAATCCCTATTGCGGCTTTGCGCATGTCGAGCGCGGATAAGCGGGAGCGCCACCTGGGGCTCTCCCACCACAGTGTTACCGCACTCACGCGGGTGGCGCGCTGCCGGGTGAGCTGCCCGGTGCCGGTACTGGGTGCAGATGCACTCTCCCGCGCGGTTCCCGCTGAGGTAGGCGCGCGGCTGGCCGGGCAACTGGAGGAGCTTTTCCAGGCGCCGCACCTGGAGCGGGTGAACGTGGAGGCGGATGCGGTGGCGAGCGCCCTCGCGGACTTCCCGGTACGGCTGTCCACGATGGGGCGCTCACTCAGCGAAGATCCCCTCAATTTCTTAGCGGCCGGCGCGGCCGGCTACACGGCCGGGGAGCTGGTGGCGTGGGCGCAGCCGAGGTGAGCTGCGCGCCTGATGGGCCGGTGGAGCACAGCTGCGTCGTCGTTCTTAATGCGCGGCGCTGCCGGTTAGATCAACGAAAGCATCGGCCGCAGCAACCGGTTCGCGCAGAAGCTTCTCAGACATGAACGCAGCCATCGCCTCCCAACGCTGCGCATCCTGCACTCCGAGCGGAGTGCGCCCGGCGTAAAGCTCGATGGTATTCGCGAGGACTTTTTCAGCCGCGGCGGCGTTATCCGCTTCGCGCAGGGCCGGGACATGCTTCGCGGTGATCTCCACGGTTTCTTTCGGGTTACTGCGCGCGAAGTTCACTGCCCGGTCAAGAGCTGTGAGCATGCGGGTGAAATCATCGCGATGGGCCTCCACGGTGGGGCGCAGCGAACCGAGTCCCACGCCCACCAGCGGCAGTCCGCCCGGCAGCATCTCAATGGTGCGCACCGGCACCCCCTGGCGTTCCACGCTGGGAACATCGGAGTTACGGAAGCCGATAATTGCGTCCACTTCCCCGCTGGCCAGGGCCGCGGCCTGGGTGTAGCCGATGTAATTCACGCTGATATCTGATTCGCTCCAGTTATGGGCGGCCATGAGCGCCTGGAGGGCATAGTAGTTTTCGCCGTACGGGCCGGGCAGGCCGACGCGGCGTCCGGCCAGGTCGGCGGCGCTCTTGATCGGCGAATCAGCCGGGACGATGAGAGTGACGGGGTAATCCTGGTACATCGTGGCCCAATTGACCACGTCGATGCCGTTGGAGCGGCCTTCCATCATTTCATCGCCTCCGGCGAAGACCACATCCTCGCTGCCGCTGGAAAGCGCGCCGAGGAGCGATTCTTGGGCGCCGTGGTGACGCAGCGTGATATCGAGCCCGGCTTCGCGGAAATAGCCCTGGTCTTCGGCCACGTAGAAGGGCGCGAATTGGATATCGGGAACATAGGTGAGGCCAACGGTGAGGGAAGCGGTGGCGCTCGCGGTACTTGGCTGCGCGGCGGAGGGCGAGGTGCTTTCGCCGTTTTTATCCGCGCCTCCTCCCGCGGCGCCTCCCGCGCATCCGGCCAGGCCGAGGGTAGCTGCCGCAAGTGTGGCAATGAGTCGTTTCATGGGTGTCCTTTCTTGTGTTGCGCTTCTATGCGCTGGGGTCTTGCTGGGGTGCGAGCCGTGGCTTTGAGAGGCCATAGTTAACGCACCGCCGCTGTGACGTGTTTTTCGATGGTAAAGATGAGCAGGTAGATGCTGATGGCTGCGGCGGCCATGACGACGATGACCGCGAACATTCCGGTGATATCTCCGGTGGGTTGGGCACGCGAAAGTTCGGTGCCCAGGCCCGCTCCCCCGATGATCATTTCGCCCACGACTGCGCCGGTGATGGAGAGGGTGAATCCGGTGCGCAGGCCGGCCAGGATGGAAGGTGCTGCCAGGGGCACGATGATGGGGAAAAGGAGGGTGAGCCGGGATGCGCCGTCGAGCCGAGCTGCGGCGATGACATCGCGGTCGATAGCGTGCACGCCCACCGAGGTCGAGACGATAATCGGGAAAATCACCATGATGGTGCAGAGCACCACGATGGAAGGCATCCCGTAGCCAATCCACACCACGAGGAGGGGTGCGAGGGCCACGGCGGGGACGGCTTGTGAGGCGGCGAGGAAAGGTTGGAGCGCGCTATTGAGGAGACGCCAACGTGCCAGGGCAATGCCGAGGGGAATTCCGAGGAGGGCCGCCCAGGCGCAGCCGGTGAGGGCCGCGGTGAGGGTGTTCCCCAGTGCGCTGAGGAGGTAGGGCGGGTGCCCGCCGATTCCCAGGAGTGCGGTGGCGAGGCGTTGCCCGACCGCGCCGGGTGCGGGAAGGAGATGTTCGGGCACCAGGTGGGCTCGCGTGACCACCACCCAGAGGAGAAAAACCGCGAGAAGAGCAAGGGTGGCGGGTACCCACGCGGTGCGCGGCGAGCGCGGGCGTGGGTGAGAGTTGCGGCGCACAGTGTTCACGTCCTGGTTCCTGACCTTCCCGATGGCCGGGAATGATCAAACCGGGAGACGCTGACGCCGCGGTACGCTGAAATAGCGTAGCCGAAGCAGGGGCGTGGAGCCCCTCAATGCGCCTCCCATCCGGACTGTTACCGTCGGTTGGGGAATTCCACCCCATCGGCCACTTGCGTGGTTCGCGGACTGTTACCGCCGGTTCAGACTTTCACTGACCCCGGTGCATCGTGTTCTATATTAGCCCTTCGGGTGCTGGCGTGCACCCGTTGTTAGTTTGCAGCGTGCTGGCACGTGCATTGCTAGATTGAGGCGTGTTGGCACGCGCCTGCGGCGAGTTCACGGAGCTTCTCCACTTCGGCATAGGCATCCTCCGCACGGAATACCGCCGAGCCCGCCACGAAGTTATTGGCTCCGGCAGCCGCGGCTTGTTCGATGGTGGAGCGGGAAATGCCGCCGTCTACCTGGATCCACACGTCCAAGCCGGCTGCTTCAATCGCGCGCCGGGTGCGGGTGACTTTCGGCATCATCGTTTCGATGAAGCTCTGCCCGCCGAAACCCGGTTCCACCGTCATGATGAGGATCATGTCGAATTCGTTGAGGATATCGAGATACGGCTCGATGGGGCTGGCAGGTTTGAGGGCAAGTCCGGCGCGGGCGCCCTGCGCGCGCAGTTCGCGCGCCAGGCGCAGCGGGGCTTGGCAGGCTTCGGCGTGGAAGGTCACGGAAGCGGCTCCTGCCTCAGCGTAGGCGGGGGCCCACCGATCCGGGTTCTCAATCATGAGGTGCGCGTCCAGCGGAACGGTGGTTGCCTGCGCCGCCGCCTCAAAAATGGGCAGGCCGAGGGCGAGGTTGGGGACAAAATGGTTGTCCATAATATCCACGTGCACGAAATCGGCGTTGGAGATTTTCTCCAGTTCATCAGCGAGATGCCCGAAATCGCAGTTGAGGATCGAGGGGGAAATCTTCACGTCCATGATGGTCCTTTCAGGAGCGCCGTTCTGCGGGCGCGGGGGCGGTTGCGGGTTTGAGGATGCGTGCCATATACATGGCATCCGTGTGATGGATATCAGGCCAGAGTTGTACGGTCATTCCGCGGGAGGCGACCGGGCGCAGGGCCCGCCGGTTCGCGGTGACGGTCACGTCTCCGAGTTCTGCGCCGGCAGTGCGCTCCAGGAAAGCGGAGATGACGTCGCGAGTTTCGGCAAGTACCGGGGAGCAGGTGGTGTAGAGCAGCAGTCCGCCCGGGCGCAGGGCCCGGTAGGCGGAGTCGAGGAGTTCACCTTGGAGTTGCGTGAGTGCGGCCAGGTCGCTTTCTTTTTTGCGCCACCGGGCTTCAGGGCGACGACGCAGCGCTCCCAAGCCAGAACATGGGGCATCCACGAGGATCCTGTCATAACTATCCGGTTCCTGAGCGCCAATATCCCGACCATCGCCTTCCCGCAACGCAACGGTATCCGCCCAAGGGGCAACGTTTTCTTCAACGAGATCGAGGCGGTGGGCCTGGGGTTCATTCGCGAATACACGGGCCCCGCGCCGGGCCGCAGTAGCGGCGATAGTTGCAGTTTTCCCGCCCGGGCCGGCACACATATCCAGCCAGGAATCATCCTTCCCGGAGATAGATGCCTCTGTGACAACGGCAGAAATCAGCTGTGAGCCCTCATCCTGGACACCCGCAACCCCGTCGCGCACGGGCCAGAGCCGGTGCGGGTCACCTGAGGCTAAGAGCACTGCACTGGGCACCAGGTAGGGATTTTCCCACGTCATTTTGGCGCGTTCAATCCTGGCTTTGAGGTGTTCAGGTGAAATATTGCGGCAGGCTAGTGCTACTTTCGCGGGAGTGTTATTCGCTTCGAGAACGGCTTCCACTTCGGTTGAGCGCCCGGCCACCGCGAGGGCAGCTTCCAGCTGGCGCACGATCCAGCGCGGGTGGGAATGCCAGACTGCCAGGAACTCTTCTCTAGAAGCGGTGCTATTTTCAATGATTCCGCGCCAGGCATCCCGACGCTCGGAGACCCTACGCAATACAGCATTGACGAAACCTGCGATTCCTTGGCCGAGTTCATTGCGAGCCAACGCAACTGTTTCGTTAATGGCCGCGTGGGGTGGTGTTTTCAGCTCGATGAGCTGGTAGCAGCCCAGGCGAAGCAGATCGAGGGCACGCGGGTCTATTTCTGCGAGGGTACGGCCTTGAGAACAGCGGGCAATCATGGCATCCCAGCGGCCTTGAAGCCGCAAGGTCCCGTAGGCGAGGTTGGTGGCGAAGGCGGCATCGCTGCGATTGAGGCGTGCCCGGCTCACCATGCCCGGGAGGATGAGATTAGCGTAGGCATCTTCGGTATTTACTGCCCGCAGTGCATCATAAGCAACGAGACGGGCGTGGTTCGATGATTGGCGGCGCGGTACCCAGCCTGCGGGGCGCTCAGTCATGCTGGCCCTCCTTCACCTCGGAGTCGAAACGGGTGTGCGCGGCAAGCCGGGCACCGTTCAGCCAGGCGGAGGCATCCATATGTGCCTTGCCGGGCGGGGCAACCCGCCGCAATTGGATTGTTCCTTCCCCGCAGCCAACCATTCCGCCCGGGCTGATTTCGCCCGGCGCCAGACTGACGTGCTTTGCGGTGCCTTCGGGTGTTTCAAGCGCACGTACGCCCACCGATTCGATCTTGAAGCGCTGCCCGTTGAGGGTGGTCCAGGCCCCGGGTGCGGGGTTGGCGGCGCGGACGCGATCCGCGACGCGCTGGGCGGGCCACTCCCAGTTCACCCGCGCCCAGGAAGAATCGAATTGCGGTGCGAGGGTCACCTCCCCGCTTTGGGGCTGCGCGTGGGCGGTACCGGCAGCAATAGCGTGGAGGGTATCGCTCAATTGACGCGCCCCGGATTGTGCCAGGCGTGCTAGTAGCTCTCCAGCGGTTTCTTCCTCCCCGATCTGGGTGGCCTCGCTCGCGAATACGGGGCCGGTATCCAGGCCTTGTTCAATCTGGAAGACGCTGGTTCCGGTGGTGGTATCCCCCGCGGCAATCGCGTAGTTAACCGGTGCCGCCCCGCGCCAACGCGGCAGGAGGGAGAAGTGTAGGTTGATCCAGCCGTGGCGCGGCACGTTGAGAAGCGCGGGCGGAATAATAAGCCCGTAGGCAACCACCGCAACAGCTTCCGGAGAAAGCGCAGCAATCTGTTCCTGGATCGCACCGTCTTTCAAGGTACGGGGCGTGAGCACGGGAATACCTAGTTCTGTTGCCACGCGGTGTACCGGCGAGGGGGTGAGTATGCGTTTGCGTCCCTGAGCTGCTGGGGCGCGGGTGAGAACCCCAGCGATATCGAAGCCTTCATGATGCAGTAACTGCAAGGCCGGAACTGCGGTCTCCGGTGTTCCTGCGAATAATATTCTCACGTGTCAATCCTACCTAGTTCTTTTCTGTGCCTATCCGATATCGCCTGGTTACAGGGGCGGGTTGACCTGTAAGCGCAGTGAACCACCCAGGCGCTGGGCGGAGTAGGCGCCGTAAGTTTTTCGTGCCTGCCTAGTGAGGGTGATTCCTCGGGAGAGCTCTGCCCGGCCATAAACGGTTATTTCGCCCGGCCGCGCGCCCGGCACCGGGCCAAGTAGCACGATTCCGGAAGCCAGTTCGAAGGCTCCCCCGGTAAGCAAATCAGCTTCTGTTTCTTTCCCGCTCTCCTGTTGCCATCCCTTGGACCCTAAATCGGGCGAAAACTGGGTGAAGAGATGCGCATCTTGTTCGCCGTGCGTTCCCTGCGTGCTTCGCGCCCCTGCCGTGCCTCTCATAGCTGCCGCGGCTTCCCCGCGGTTGAGCGCGGCGCGCAGCATGGCAAGGTAGGTACGCACATCCCCACTGGCCCCGGTGATTCCCACCCAGGTGGCGGTGGGAGGCAAATCCAGTTCGGCCCGTTGTTCGAGCAGCTCAGCGGCATATTCACCCAATTCCCACCGAGCGATCCTGTTGAGAAGCTCGGGAGGAGCTCCCCCGGCCACGAGCATATGACCGCCTTCTCCCGCGCAGCGCACCCGCGCCGCGACCCGCGCAAGCACCCGAATAAAACGTGTTTCAGCCCCTAAGCCTTCTCCGAGGAGGTAGCGTGCATCCAGCACCAATGCGGCAGCGAATCCTCCTTCAGCCTCCGGTTCCGCACCCGGTGTTGCCACCACGATCCGTGGGCGCTGGGAGACCTTCCCAATAATTCCCTCCGGGGAGTGTGCTCCGGAGAGAATAATGCCCACCCCGGGAAATGCCCGCCCGATTTCTTCCGCGGTGCGCGCTGAACCAATCCGGATAGCCCGCAGTTTCCCGTTCTGGCAGTGCCGGCAGCGCCACGGGTGCACCCGCACCCCGCAACGTTGGCATTGCAGAGGATCATGCGGAGTACTCTGGACCAAGTTCCCTCCGCAGATAGTGCATAGGGCGCGCTCCCCGCAATAAGCACAGCACAGCGCCGGGATGTACCCGCTACGCGGCACCAGAATGAGAACCGGGCCATCCTCCAGAGCCCGCCGCAGAATCGAGAACGCGGGCTGGGGCAGGCGTAAATGATCCGCTTCTCCCCCGGGCCACTGGTGAGGACCAGAAATATTCGGAAGCGCAGCCCGGCGCGCGGCCGCGGTACCATCCAGCAAACTGATGCGGTGTTCGGATAGTAATTGCGCGCATTCTTCACTCACATAGGGTGAGAAAGCGAGGAACGCAGCTTTTTCCCGCCGAGCCCGTTCCAGTAGCACATCACGCGCGGCCAGATAGGGCGCGCGGATATCCCGCAAGGTGGAGGCGGCATCATCCATGATGATGGCCAGTCCCAGGTCAGTGAGCGGTGCCCAAGCGGCCCCGCGGGTACCCACCACGATGCGTGATTGCCCTGAGATCACGCTCAAAAAAGCACGGTAGCGTTTTTCGTGTGATTCTTCAGAGACCATGAGCGTGGGCGTTTCCCCCACCCGGGTGGCGAGGGTAGCCTGCAGCGCTCGTGCGGCACGGGTGGTGGGAACAACCAGCAGGACACTGCGCCCGGCGTGCCGCACTGCTTGCACTGCCCGAACCAGGGCCTCCACTCCCCCGGCGGGCCCGGGTAGCGCAGCCATGCAGGCCCGCACGGATTTCCCGGCCCCGAGTGCCGCAAGGAATTCCGGCCCACCCCGATATGCTTCCCAGGGGCCCGGTTCAGGAGCCGGGCGCGGGCTGGCTAATGGGAAAGCCTCTTGGGCATCCGCCAAGAATTCTTTCGCGGCGCGCGCGTGCCGTTCCGGGATAGCGGTCCGCAATATATCAGCAACTGTTCCGGCATACTTATCGGCAAGGGTACGGGCAACCGAGTACACCGATGAGGTCAAAACGGGATATTCCGAGACTACCCGGTACAGGGGGCGCAGCCGCCCGCAGCCTT
The DNA here is from genome assembly GCF_000411135.1 of Actinotignum schaalii FB123-CNA-2. Taxonomy (GTDB): domain Bacteria; phylum Actinomycetota; class Actinomycetes; order Actinomycetales; family Actinomycetaceae; genus Actinotignum; species Actinotignum schaalii_A. The sequence continues at coordinate 149,001 of NZ_KE150263.1, forward strand.
CCGTGATAGCATCCCGGGCAACGATAAATCCGCCCACCCGTTGCGCACCGAGATCTACCACCACCCGGGTTCCCACCCGGGCACTATCCGCGAATTTTTCAGGGATAAGGTAGTCAAATACCCGGTCCATATGGGGTTGGGAATGGAGCACATGAACATGCGCCACGGGATTTGCTACCTTGGAGCGCACGCGGGTGCGTGCCGGGCGCGCCTCAAGCAGTGCGCCTTGCTCCCCCATGAGAGGGAGGGCATCGAAATCAAAGAGTGTGCTCTCCATGCAACCTAGGATATCCCGGCCCTACGACAGAAAAATTCGCCGCGAAACTTCGGGCGCTAGATATCTTAGATACCTCACTTAGTCCTAGCTCAGTTATCCCTAGATAGCGCGGAGGAGTTCTTCGACTCGGTCCGTTTTTTCCCAGGTGAATTCGGGAAGTTCTCGGCCGAAGTGACCGTAGGAAGCCGTTTTCGCGAAAATGGGGCGTTTGAGTTGCAGGGAATCAATGATCGCCGCGGGGCGGAAATCGAAGACCTTCTGAACCGCGTTTTCAATACGTCCGAGTTCTTCTGTTTCCGTCCCGAAAGTATCCAGACGCACAGAAACCGGATGCGCCCGACCAATAGCGTAAGCCAGCTGGAGTTCGCACCTGGTAGCCAGCCCGGCCGCAACCACATTCTTGGCTGCCCAACGCGCCGCGTAGGCCGCGCTGCGATCCACCTTGGAGGCATCTTTTCCGGAGAAAGCCCCACCGCCGTGGCGGGCCATTCCACCGTAGGTATCCACGATGATCTTCCGCCCGGTTACACCGGCGTCACCCATCGGTCCGCCCACCACGAAACGCCCGGAGGGATTAACGAGAAGCGCGAATTTATCGGTATCGATATCGATATTTTCTTCTTCGAGAACGGGCGTCACCACGTGGTCACGCAGCGTTTCCGTCAGCCAGTCGCGTTGCACATTTTCGTCGTGCTGGCTGGAGATCACCACGGTATTGAGGGCCACGGGCCGCGCACCTTCGTAGTCAATAGTGACCTGAGTTTTACCATCGGGGCGCAATCCAGGAACGACACCTTCACGGCGCACCAGCGCGAGACGTTCGGCGAAGCGGTGGGCAAGCAGAATGGGCGCGGGCATGAGCGTTTTAGTCTCATTGCAGGCATAACCGAACATGAGACCCTGATCTCCGGCTCCCTGCAGGTCGAAATGATCGTATTCGGCCTCGCTGCTTTCCCGCCGTTCCAGCGAGGTATTAACACCGGCGGCAATATCCGGACTTTGTTCATCGATGGAGATCGTTACGCCGCAGGAGTTTCCGTCAAAGCCTACCTGCGAGGAGTTGTACCCGATCCCGGTCACAACATTGCGGATAATATGAGCGATATCCGCGTAAGCATCCGTGGTCACTTCACCGGCCACGTGCACCAGCCCCGTCGTCACCATCGTCTCCACGGCAACGCGCGAATTCTCATCCGACGCAAGCAGCGCGTCAAGGATGGAGTCAGAGATGAGGTCACACACCTTGTCGGGGTGTCCTTCCGTGACCGATTCGGACGTGAACGGTTGCCGGTAATGCATCGTATCCCCTCGCTATAAATTGAAACTACTTAGTCACTATTAGTCACCAGCGCCTGCCAGGTAAGGCAAGCCTTATTCTATACGTGCTCGGTGGTGAAATGATCGGCTATAAGACCCGCGATGAGAACAGCCATCTGAGCTTTGCTGCCCGCGCCGCTCGCAACGATCTCACCGGCCGGGGTGACCACAGTGATCTCAGTGGGCACCTCACCAAATCCTGTTTTCTCCCCAACTCGATTGATCACAAGTAAATCAGCGCCTTTACGCCGCGCTTTTTCCCGTCCGTAATCTAAGACGCTTCCACCTGCGTCCCCGGTTTCCGCCGCGAAACCCACGATGAGCTGCCCCGGGCGGCGGCGCCGGTGGGAAATATCAGCCAAAATATCCGGATTTTCTACCAGTTCGACGACGCGTTTGCCGCTGCCGTCTTTTTTCTGTTTACTTGCAGCGGGTTCGGCCGGGCGAAAATCAGCAACCGCTGCGCTCATGACCACGCCGTCCACATTCTTCACCCGCGCGAGAACGGCTTCGTGAAGATCACGAGCCGAACTAACCGGAACAATCTCAGCACCCCGAGCAAGTGCGGTAATATCACGGGCTACATGGGCCGCCAGTACCGTCACCCGTGCCCCACGCTCGAGCAAAGCCCGAGCGATTTCCAGACCAAAACGCCCCGAAGAACGGTTGCCGATAAAACGCACCGGGTCAAGGGCTTCGTGGGTACCACCCGCTGTGACAAGGATGTGCCGCCCGCACAGCGAGGCCTGTTCCGCACTGCCCGGCGCCGCACCTACTTTCGGGTGCGCGCCGGTGAGCATCTCCCAGGATTGTACAAAAATCTCTTCCGGTTCCGGCAGTCGGCCCGGACCGGAATCCGCTCCGGTGAGTTGCCCGCTAGCGGGTGGAATAATATGTATCCCGCGATCCTGCAGCACCGCAATATTTTCTTGAGTAGCCGGATGCTCCCACATTTGGGTATGCATCGCGGGTGCCATCACCACCGGGCATTGGGCCACCAGCAGAGTATTGAGAAGAAGGTTATCAGCTATTCCCGCCCGGGCCTTCGCAATCGTATTCGCAGTTGCCGGAGCGACCACAACCAGGTCGGCTTCTTTTCCGAGCCGAACATGCGCGACTTCATCAGCATGTTCACTGGTCCGAACAAGAACAGGATGGTGTGTCAGAGCTTCCCACGTGGTGGCCCCAACCATCTCCATGGCGGCCGGGGTGGGAATAACGTGCACATCCGCACCGGCTTTCACGAAGAGCCGGACGAGGTGGGCCGCCTTATAGGCGGCGATACCTCCGGTTACGCCGATAACGACGCGCGGTGCGTGCTCTACTTTTCGTCCAGCTGCCATTCGAGCTTGTCCTCGGCGATTTCGCGCAGCGCGATGGACAGGGGCTTTTCTTCCGGTTCCGCCGAGACAAGCGCACCGTAATGCTCGATATTGCCGTCCCCGCGCGCCATTTCCTGCTTGTAGGAGTTGATCTGACGCGCACGATCCGCTGCAAGCACGCACAGTGCGTACTTCGAGTCAATCTTCGCGAGAAGATCGTCAATAGGCGGATTGGTAATGCCTTCGGGTTCCGGAACAGTTCCGAACATGTAGTTCCCTTCTGGATAAACGCGGTACCGCACATGGGCACCACCGTGAAGCTTCGGCCTTTTATTCTAACGCTTCGGGGCAATAAGGTCGAGAATTTCACCGGTGGCACGTGCCACGGTGTCATTAACGACGACGGCATCAAACTCCCCCTGCGCAGCTAATTCGCCACGAGCGGTTTCCAGGCGGCGTTCAATGGCCTCCTCGGTTTCGGTACCACGGCCGCGCAACCGCGCCTCAAGTTCCTGGAACGACGGCGGTGCTAGGAAAATCTGGAAGGCTTCGGGCAGCGACTGGCGAACTTGGCGCGCCCCTGCCAGATCAATTTCAAGAAGCGGAATTTTTCCGGCTGCGTATGCATCCAGCACGGGTTGCCGCGGGGTCCCGTAACGGTGCTTCCCGTGAACGATAGCCCATTCGAGCATCTCCCCACTTTCCACGAGGTGATCGAAGTGCTCATCATCCACAAAGAAGTAGGATTCCCCTTCACGTTCCCCCGGGCGAGGCGCGCGCGTGGTGGCAGAAATAGAGAGCCAAATACGCGGTTCCTGCGCGAGCAGCTGCGCAACTACGGTTCCCTTTCCTACCCCGGAAGGGCCGGCAAGCACGCAAATACGGCGATGATCCTCAGATGTCATGACATTTATTGTGCCATAGCAATACGACGCAAATTTCGGGCGCTAGAGCCCTCATCAGTCGCCAAGAGTAGTTTACTTTGGCCCTGACGAAGCTATTAACCGAAAAGCGCGATGAGGGCCGCGGTTTGATGTACGCCCAATCCGCGCACGCGCCGGGAAGGAGCAATCCCAATATCGGCCATGGCCCGCGCGGCCTTGGCTTCACCGATACCGGGAAGTGCCCGCAGCAACACGCTGGCACGGGTGCGCGCAATGACCGGATCATCGCGCTGAGCCAAAACCTCCGAAAGGTGCAGCTGCCCTGATTTCAGTTGCTGCAATAGTTCCGCGCGGCGCCGCCGTGTTTCGGCGGCCTTATCCAAAGCGGCGAGACGCTGCTCCGGAGTAAGTGGTGGTACCTCCACAGTGTCCCCTTTCTAGCGCATCAGATATACCCTGGTGCTCATAACAATTCCGTCAACATCAGTCACGGCGACGCTGACGCTACGAAACTTCCTCGTCTTGTTAGTAGCGTAGAGCGAAATAGTCCTAAATAATATAAGGAGCCACGCCCTTGTTTTTTTATAAAACCATCGCGGCAGGTCAGCGCCGCGGCTTGTGACGAAGTTCGCGGCGGGCAGCGGCTTCCGGGTAGGCTACAGCCATGGAAACAGCCCGGATTGACGTATGGCTCTGGAGTGTGCGCCAGTGCAAAACCCGTTCGCTGGCCACGTCTGAATGCAAGGCGGGCCACGTGCGCATCAACGATGAACCGGTCAAGCCCGCCGCGAAGGTCCGTGTTGGTGATGTGGTACGCTACCGGGTGGAAGGTTTTGATCGGATTCTTAAAGTTACCGGGATTATTACCAAGCGGACGAGCGCTCCGCTAGCTCGGGAGAATTACGAGGATCTCACCCCGGTGCGGGAAAAAATTTATCTACCTGTTATGCGGCGCGATCCTGGCAGCGGCCGGCCTACCAAGAAAGAACGGCGCGAACTCGACCGATTGTTCGGCCGCAATTCCAATTATGGCCGCCGGTAAGTTTCCGGGAGTTCAGGGGTTCACCGTCATCGTTTAACAGCACAAGCCGTATATCAAGCACAAAAATGGCGAGTTTCCGTGATGTCAATTCACGGAAACTCGCCATGAGTTACTGGTGGACCGGGAAACTCTTATTCTTCGGTGCTGACCCGCGCGGCTTCGGGGTCATCCAGCTGACCGGTGCGGATAGCGGCGATCAGGCCGACCTCATCGGATTCCGAAGAGTCGCTTTTTTCTCCAGCTTCTACCGCGCTAGCGGCGGCGTTCTGAAGAATAGGTGCGTTCCCGCTTTCCTCGCGTTCGCGGATATCGGCAGCCTTGTTGAGCACGCCCATCACAAAACCGACCGAGCGATCCGTGGAGAATTCACGCACGAGGTTCGTCCATTCCACAATAACGGCACCGCGGAAGGTCCCCAGGTACATGAGTTCGGCAACCGCGCCGCGCAAAGCGCTGCGATCCACCGCGTTCATGCGTTCGAGTGACCAGTCCTCCGAGGAAGCCTCAATGAGGGTATCCACCTGCGACATTTGCTGCGCGTAAGCTGTCACGATCTGCGAACCAAATTCCCCAATGGGAACCTGAGCGGTAGAGATACGCTGACGCTCGGCAAGCAGCTCGAGGATACCCGTTTCCGAGGTGATGTTTTTTTCATCAGCTTCGAAAAGCACATCCAAGGCGCGATGACGCTGAGTGGAACGGCCTGTGGACCGGCGTTTCTTCTGTTTAGCCATTAGTCATTCGCCCGGGAAATGTATTCACCGGTGCGCGTATCAACCTTAATCTTGTCCCCAATATTGAGGAAGAGCGGCACCTGGAGTTCGTACCCGGTCTGCACCGTAGCCGGCTTGGTGCCGGCATTAGAACGGTCACCCTGCAGACCCGGTTCGGTTTCCGTCACTTCGAGAATCACCGATGCGGGGAGTTCCACGAACAGTACATTACCTTCGTGGAAAGCAACGATGGCCTTCTGGTTCTCCAGCAGGAAGTTCGCCAGATTACCCATGACCTCAGCGGTAACCGGAACCTGTTCGTAGGTATCCTCATCCATGAAGATGAAATCGGTGCCGTCATGATAGAGGTACTGCATATCGCGGCGGTCCACGGTGGCGGTTTCGACCTTAATGCCCGCGTTGAGGGTGCGATCTACGGTCTTACCGGAGAGGACATTCTTCAGTTTGGTCCGCACGAAAGCGGGGCCCTTGCCCGGCTTGACGTGCTGGAACTCAACAACCTGCCACAGCTGGTTGTCGAATACCAGGACCATGCCATTCTTCAAATCATTGGTTGTTGCCACAAGGTATCCTTTCACAAATAGTCCTCCCCAAGTTTACACGGGGAGTTTCATCTTTGCGACGCGGCCATATTTTCGGCCGTTGCTGCACTTCCACCGGTTGATGTCGCTCTTATCTCGAGTGCCTCGCGCTACTTTTCCTTCGCGGCCTCACTGCACACATCCAAGGCCGCGCGAATCCGGCGCACTACCCGGTGCGGCGAACCCCCGTCGGAAGTTACCGTCACGCTTGCCACGTCGCGGTAGAGCGGAGTGCGTTCCCGGTCGAGTTCGCGTAGCCGCGCCGCAGGATTATCCTCGAGGAGCGGGCGGCGAGTGCGCGAGCCGGTAATACGCCGCACCAGAATATCCATACGTGCTTCGATCAGGACCACGGGATAGCCCCGGAGTGCTTGCCGGGTGGCACCGCTCAAAATAGCGCCTCCTCCCAGGGAGAGCACACCGTCAAAATTCGCGAGGGTACGCGCGATAATATCGGCTTCTAGCCTGCGGAATCCTTCTTCTCCCACCGTCTGGAAAATCTCCGGGATGCTCTGCCCCGTTTCGCTGACGATAAGAGCATCCGAATCTGCAAAGGGAAGTTGAAGATCTTTGGCCAGCAGCTTTCCCACGGTCGATTTGCCCACTCCAGGCATCCCGACCAAGACTGCCCGCACGCTCATCGGCGTTCCTCCGGGATGCGATCCAGGTAGGCGCGCACCGCCGCCTGGGTATCGCCTAGAGTGTCGCCTCCGAATTTATCCTGGATTGCTTCCGCGAGAACCAGCGCCATCATCGCTTCGCAGATGACCGCCCCGGGAACCACAGCACTTGCATCGCTGCGCTGGTGCAGCGCGGTAGTGGCTTCCCCGGTTTCAGTATCGATGGTGCGCAGGGCCCGCGGGACGGTGGAAATAGGTTTGAAAGCGACCCGTACCCGAATCGTTTCACCATTGGACATGCCGCCTTCGATTCCACCCGCACGATTGGTCAGGCGCCGCACGCCTTCTGCTGTGCGCACGATCTCATCATGGGCCTGGCTGCCGAGCCGGCCTGCGGTAGCGAATCCATCTCCGATTTCCACGCCTTTAACCGCTTGAATCGACATCATGGCCCGGGCCAGTTCCGCGTCGAGTCGCCCGTAAGGTGTTGCGTAACTACCCAGTCCCTGCGGCACGCCATAGGCGAGAACTTCGACGACGCCTCCCAGGGTGTCCCCCGCTTTCTTCGCCCGATCAACTTCCTCCATCATGGCCCGCGCAGTATCCTCATCCAGACAGCGCACCGGCGAGGTATCAAGAGCTGCAGCATCGGCTGGCCCAGGAACAATCCCTGAGGTATCACTCACGCTACCGAGCGCCACCACGCGGGAAAGGATAGTGATTCCGGCGCTTTGGTTCGCGTACTCGCGGGCAATAGCACCCAGGGCCACCCGGGCCGCAGTTTCCCGAGCCGAAGCGCGTTCAAGGACGTTTCGAGCATCGTTGTGGTCATATTTGTTCATGCCGGTGAGATCAGCATGTCCGGGCCGGGGCGCGGTGAGGCGTTTATTCCGGGCAAGTTCTTGGCTATCTCCCCGCCCGGCATTGCGCAGCAGGGCTTCGGGTGGAACCGGATCAACGGACATAACCGCTTCCCATTTGGGCCATTCGGAATTCTCAATGACGAGCGCGATCGGCGACCCAAGTGTGGCTCCGTGCCGCAATCCGGTGAGAACGTGGAGTTTGTCCTGTTCGAATTTCTGGCGAGCACCGCGCCCATAGCCGAGCCGGCGGCGGGCCAAGTGATCCCGAATGGTATCTGAACTCAGGCTCAAGCCCGCTGGGATTCCCTCAATAAGCGCCACGAGGGCTGCTCCGTGGGATTCCCCCGCTGTTGACCACCGAATCATCCGCGTCCTTCCCCGTTCCCTATGTACATAGTTCCCGTTACCGATCTCGGCCACCCGTGCTGATACTACAGCGGTGACGGGTTCCAGTTCGCCCGCTATGCCCCGGAGGTGCCGAGGAGACGGGCGCCTCCCTATCCTAGCCCGGCCAGCCACGCGAGGGCGCCACCGCCCATGAGCCACGGCCCGAGCGGCACCGCATCGGCCAGGGTGAGCTGGGCGCTCAACACCCGTACCGCGGCGAAAATACCCGCGCCCGCAACACTGAGAAGCAAGACCAGACCGAGCTGTGAGCCCGTCCACCATCCCAGCACGATAAGCATTTTGACATCACCCCACCCGAGCTGCGCGAGGCGATGCGTCACATAGCCGCCCAGGCCGGCCACGGCTCCGATACCGATATTCTCCCACTGCCCGCGCAGCGCTATTCCCGTGAGTGCCACTCCCCCGGCCGCGGCCAGCAACGGATCGGGAAGGAGCTGCACCCGCGCGTCCACCACCGCGGCAAGTGCCAGGCACGCCCCGCACACGGCCTCGCAAAGAAGCGCAAGCACACCGGTACTCAGGAACGCTCCGGCGCCCAGGTACGCGCCGGCAGAGCTAGCCGCACCCGCTTCAATAACCTGGTTCCCACCGCCAAGCGCACCTACCGAACGCGACCATCCCAAGCCCGTCCAGGACAGGCTCAGACCCAGCATGAGCAACACCGCTACCGGTGGGCTGAGGGTGCCGCGCAGAATGCGCTCGCGGGAAAAGAAGGGCATGCGCCCAGGTTACGGATTCCCCGGCACCTCAACCAGCCCCAGCCTGCGCCCTGTGGATAGCACAGCACTTTGGGCAGCCTGGGGATAAAATCTGGCACCGACACATCGATATGTGCCAGAGTGTCACTGCGCCGTCGTACCTATATGCGGCTACGCTAGTGGTCCTTTTTCTCTCCGTCCGGGTGTGCGGCGTACCATTCGCGGAACTCGGCCTGGAAACGCATCTGTTCCTCGTAATCGGCCGTGAATTTCGTTTCTCCGGTTTCCAGATTGACCGTGGTGAAATAGAGCCAATTACCTTCGGCCGGATTAACCGCCGCCTCAATGGCTTCCACACCGGGTGCCCCGATAGCGGTGGGCGGTAGGCCCTTCACCCGGTAGGTGTTATAGGGATTCTCCGCATCCAATTCAGCCCGGGTGGGTACCCCGCCGGATTTGCCAACCCCGTAGAGCACGGTGGAATCCATCTGAAGACGCCCCGCTACTTCCGGGGCATTATCCCCGAGTCGGTTCTCAATGACACGGGCAATTTTCGGGTAATCTGCCGGATGCCCTTCGCGTTCCACGATGGACGCAGTAGTGAGCACTGCCTGCCACCGACTCCGTTCCGCACCGCTGGCTTCCAGGCGCCCGACCTGAACTTCTACCATCTGCTGGAGTGCCTCGGTCACCGTGGTATTCGGATCAAAATCATAGGTGGCGGGCGCCAGCCAACCTTCCACGTTACCGCCGGCTTCCGCGGGTAGACCGATAGCTGCGGCATCGTTCATCGCATCTTCGACCACTCCGACGTCAATATCCATGAGGTTACCGAGCCGGTCACGCACCTGCCATTTGGTAAATCCCTCGGGAATCGTCACTTTAATCGTGGCGGCATTGGCCGGGTCCAGTAGCGCGGAAAGCGCGGCCGATGCCGACATCTGTTCACGCAGGGTATAAGCCCCAGCCTGGATGCCCGTGGAGCGCGGATCCCGGGAAAATACGTCAATAAATGCGCCTTCGGTGGCCACGATATTTTTCTCGGCGAGTACCGCGGCGATCTGGCGCCCGGTAGCCCCTTCTGGAATCCGCACCACCACCTGGCCGGTTCCTTCTCCGCTGTAGTCACGCACGGTATCAGAGCTGTGCAGCAGGCGCGGGAAGAAAATAACAGCCGCAGCGGTGAGCGCGGTGACAAGCAAAACAGTAATAATTCCGGTGGTGATGCGCTTACGTCGGCGCAAGCGGGCACGCTCAGTACGCCGCGCAGCAGCCCGACGCCTCGCCTCCGCAGCATTGCGGCCTTCTGAATTTCGCCCCGATGGACCACGCCCCGCCGGTACCCGCCCGGAACTTCCGCGCCCCTGCGAGCCGCGTCCGTAGGGATGACTTCCGCGTGCCCCGCCTCGCGGCGCAGTGCCGCGCTGGGAGCCACCTCCGTGAGAGCTGCGCCGCGCACCCGATTGGCGACGGCGCGGGATGTCGGCGTCATCCGCACTCAAGCGGTCAAAAACGTCACTCATTATCGCCTTTCGCTTCGCTTTGCGCTTCGGTCTGTGCCGCCACAAGTTCGCCGGCGGGTGCGCCGGTGAGCCTCTCTGCTTCCAACGCATTATTAAGAATAACGGTCGCCGCAACCTGGTCAACAACGGCACGGTGGCTCCGCGAGCTGCGCCCGGCCTGATGCAATTGGGCATGGGCGGCCACCGTGGAGAGCCGCTCGTCGAATAAGCGCACCGGAACCGGGGCGATACGCCGGGCTAAACGCCGCGCCCACCTGCGCGAATACCGTGCGGAGGCCCCTTCGCTCCCGTCCATATTGCGCGGCAGCCCCACGATTACTTCCATGGCGCCGCGCTCGCGCACCTCGCGAGCAACTTCACTTACATCCGTGCCGTTCGCCGGGAGCGTGGCGACCGGAGTGGCGAGGATGCCGTCACTATCGCAACTGGCCACGCCGGTACGCGCCCGTCCTACGTCCACTCCGATCCGCACGCCTCGCCGCATTAGCCGCGCAGCTCCGCTTCCAGAACCGCGAGGGCATCATCCAGCTTGGTCACATCCGAACCACCGCCCTGCGCGAGATCCGGCTTACCGCCGCCGCCCCCGCCCAGGATCTTGGCCGCGCGGGAAACCAACGCTCCGGCCTTTATCCCGGCACTGCGCGCCGCTTCGGAAGCCGCCACCACGATGAGGGGCCGCTCATTGCTAATCCCGGTAATAATGACGATGAAATCCTCGGAGGGGGCCAACCGCCCGCGGATCTCCGTCGCGAGTACCCGCAGGTCATCCGCGCTGTCTACCACGCCAAGATGGGCGCGATAGAGGGTGCGGCTACCCAGGTGCACACCCTGGGAAATAACCGTGTCCACCTGCCCCACAATATCTTTTTGACGCAGCGCCGCGATTTGCTTTTCAGCCGCTTTCAGCTTGCCGAGCATGGTGTCAATACGCTCGGGAAGTTCCTCCGGGCGCACCCCCATCATCGCTGTGAGCTGGGAAACCAGGGCGCGTTCACGTGCCCCCTGCGCGTAGGCGCTTTCACCCACCAGCGCGTCAATTCGGCGCACCCCGGAACCGATGGAGGATTCACCCAATACGGTAATCATCCCGATTTCACCGGTATTGGCCACGTGGGTGCCGGCGCAGAATTCCCGCGACCAGGCATCATCAATGGACACCACCCGCACGATATCGCCGTATTTCTCTCCGAAGAGCATTTGTGCCCCGAGTTTCTTGGCTTCTTCAATCGGGTATTCCGCCCACGTGACTTCCAGGTTGTCCTGGAGGCGTTCATTGGCACGCGCCTCGATTTGCGTCATAACGTCCACCGGGATTTGCGAACCGTGCCGGAAATCAAAACGCAGCCGCGAGGGAGCATCCTCGGAACCGGCCTGGGTAGCCTGCTCCCCGATAAATTCGTGGAGCACCTTGTGGATCATATGGGTTGCGGTATGCGCCTGAGCGATCCGGTGGCGACGTAGGGTATCGATTTGCGCGTGGACGATGTCACCCACCGCGATGGTCCCTTCGGTAAGCGAACCGCGATGCACATGCAATCCCTTGACGGGCGCCTGGACGTCAACGACGTCGAACATACCGCCCCCGGCGACGCTAATGGTACCGTGATCGGCCAGCTGCCCGCCCATTTCGGCGTAGAAGGGGGTCTTGTCCAAAATAACATCGGCATCGGAAGGCGCCGTGACCGCGGGCACCGGCACCCCGTTTTCAAGGATGGCCACCACGCGTGCTTCCGCAGCCTTTTCGAAGTAGCCGAGGAAGGAGGTGGGCCCGCCCTGCGCATCGAGAATCTCGTGGTAGACATGCGCGTCCACATGCCCGGTCTTCTTCGCCTGCGCATCTGCCCGCGCGCGTTCACGCTGCTCGGTCATGAGGGCCCGGAAGCCCTTTTCGTCCACAGCCACGCCCTTTTCGGCCGCCATTTCCAAGGTGAGGTCGATGGGGAATCCGTAGGTGTCGTGCAGCGTGAAAGCCGCTGAGCCGGGAATAATCACCTTGCCGGTATGCGGCGTGCTCTTTGCCGAATCCACGGCCGCCGCGAAAATCTGTTCGCCGGTGGCCAGGGTACGCCGGAAGGCAGCTTCTTCTTCCACCGCCACCTGGTGAATCTGCCCGAAGTTTTCCTCCAGATCGGGGTAGGACTCCTTCATGGCGTTCTTCGAGGTTTCCACCAGGTCACCGAGGACCGCGGCATCCACCCCGAGCAAACGGACCGAACGGATGGCGCGCCGCATGAGCCGGCGCAGCACGTAGCCGCGTCCGTCATTACCCGGGCGCACGCCGTCGTTAATAAGCATCATGGCCGAGCGCACGTGGTCGGCGATCACGCGCATGCGAACGTCATCTTCCTCATTCGCGCCGTAGGTACGCCCGGTGAGTTCCTGGGTGCGGGCAATAACCGGCCAAACCTCATCGGTTTCGTACATGTTATTTTTACCCTGGAGCAGGAAGGCGATACGCTCCAGGCCCGCGCCGGTATCGATAGCGGTTTGGTCCAGTTCCCCGAGCAGCGGGTAGTCGCTTCCGGAGCCTTCCCCGCGCCGGTACTGGTCGAAAACGAGGTTCCACACTTCCAGGTAGCGGTCCCCGCCCGGGTCCACGGTCCCGCCCACGGCGTCCGGGCCGTATTCGGGGCCGCGGTCGTAATGAATTTCCGCGCAGGGACCGGCCGGTCCAGGCTGGCCCGTGGACCAGAAAATTTCTTCCCGGGTCAGCTTGACGATATGGGCCGGATTGACGCCCACCTCAACGAGCTTAGCGAAAGAGACCTCATCTTCTTCCCAGATGGTCACCCACATGCGCTCGATGTCCAGGCCGTAGCCGCCTTCTTCCAGCGGCGCGCACAGCAGCCCGAAGGCCAGGTCGATAGCGCCTTCTTTGAAGTAGTCCCCGAAGGAGAAATTGCCGCACATCTGGAAGAAAGTACCGTGCCGCGTGGTTTTACCAACGTTATCGATGTCATTGGTACGGATGCACTTCTGTACCGAGGCTACCCTCGGCCACGGAGCTCGCTGCGTTCCCACGATATAAGGAATGAAGGGAACCATGCCGGCAATCGTGAACAAAATGGAGGGATCGGGCGACACGAGGGGCACGGACGGCTCAATATGATGGTCGTGCTTCGCGAAGTAATCCAGCCAGCGCCGGCGAATCTCAGCGGTGCGCATACGTATTTGTCTCCTTATGGCTTATGTGGCCGTTCCGACCACGCACCTATGGTACAGGCTCTCCCGCCCGGTATTTTCGAGGCGCGGGCGGGAGTGGCATATTTTTTACGACGACGCCGCAGCTACCTGCGTGGGCGCGACAAGCAGCGGCGAGCATCGCTTTCACATAGCTAAAAGCTATGAAATAAAGGAAGGGCACACCTTTCCGGGTGCACCCTTCCTCAAGTCCCACATCTTTAGCGGGAGTAGTATTCGACGATCATCTGGACGTCAGCCTGGACCGGAACTTCCACGCGGCGCGGGCGGCGCACCAGAGTGAACTTCAGCTTCTCCAGATCAACATCGAGATATTCGGGAACCGCGGGGAGCACATCGCGGTGCGCACCCTGCGCAGCCACGAGGAACTGCGGGGAAGCCTGCGACTTCGGCTTGACCTGCACCACCTGACCCGGAGTCACGCGATAGGACGGGAGGTTGACGATCTTGCCGTCCACCATAACGTGGGAGTGGCCCACAACCTGACGAGCCTGCGCGATGGTACGCGCGAAGCCGGCGCGCAGCACCAGGGCATCCAGGCGCATTTCCAGCAGCTCCACGAGGTTTTCACCGGCCAGACCATCCTGGCGGCGCGCTTCTTCCCATACGCGGCGCATCTGCGCTTCGCGGATGCCGTACTGGGCACGCAGCCGCTGCTTTTCCTTGAGACGAACCGAGTAGTCGGAATCCTTGGTGCGGCCACGGCCGTGCTCACCGGGACGGTAGGGGCGGCGCTGCATATAGCGCTCCGCCTTCGGGGTGAGGGCGATGCCCAGGGCGCGCGACTGACGCACGGCCTTACGAGAACGATTTCCTGCCATTGATAATCTCCTGTAGATGTACGTTCCAGCGCCGGGCGGCGCCGGTTCGGGGCCAACACAATCGGCTAAGACCCCAGGTGTTACTTCTCGCAAAGCAACCGAACTAGTGTATCAGTTCTCCCGGCCGAGCACCTCGCGGTTATGTGCCAGCCTCGGAGTGATATTGGCCTCGTAGCCGCGGGTGGTGGGTTCGTAATAGCGAGTACCTTCCAAGCCCTCCGGCATAAATTGCATGGGAGCGATACCTTCCTCATAGTCGTGGGCGTAACGGTATCCCTCCCCGTAGCCCTGTTCAGCTGCGCCTTTGAAAGAGGCATTGCGCAGCGCGAGGGGTACCGGGGCGCTTTTCCCAGCCCGCACATCGGCAATAGCGGCATTAATGGCGCGGTAGGCCCGGTTTGATTTTGGGGCGGTGGCCAGGTGGACCACGGCTTCCGCGAGGATAATCCGCGCTTCAGGCATGCCCACCAGAGCCACTGCCTGGGCCGCCGCGGTGGCGGTTTGCAGCGCGGACGGATCGGCCATTCCCACATCTTCAGCCGCGGAAATCATGAGGCGGCGCGCGATGAACCGCGGATCCTCCCCCGCTTCCAACATGCGCGCCAGGTAATGCATCGCCGCATCCACATCCGAGCCGCGGATCGATTTAATAAAGGCGGAAATCACCTGGTAGTGCTCATCACCGTCACGGTCGTAACGTACGGTAGCGCCGTCGGCCGCCCGGGCAACATCTTCCACACTCACCCGTTGTTCCCCGCGGGCGCGTGCTCCGTCCACCGCGGCTTCCAGGAGGGTCAGGCTGCGCCGGCCATCCGCCCCGGCCAGGCGCACCAGGTTATATTCCGCATCTTCGTCCAGGGTATATGCCCCGCCCAGCCCGCGCTCACTGGTGAGGGCCCGATTGATGATGGCGCGGATATCGTCGTCGTTCAAACCGCGTAGCGTGATGAGAAGCGAGCGCGAGAGCAGCGGCGCCACCACGGAAAAGGCCGGATTTTCGGTGGTCGCGGCCACCAGGATCACCCACCCGTTTTCCACGGCCGGCAGCAGCGCGTCCTGCTGTGTTTTCGAGAAGCGATGCACCTCATCAATAAAAAGCACGGTCTCGGTACCGCTGCTCACCAGTTTGCGCCGGGCGCTATCCACCGCGGCACGCACGTCTTTCACCCCGGCGCTCACCGCCGATAGCTCAATAAAATCACGGTGGCCTGACCGGGCAATAAGGTACGCGAGGGTTGTTTTCCCCACCCCGGGCGGGCCCCATAAAAATACGGACGACGGCGCAGACCCGGCCTCCGCGTCAATGAGGCGGCGCAAGGGTGCGCCGCGGGCGAGCACCTCATCCTGACCGACCACCTCGGCGGCCGTGCGCGGGCGCATCCGCACCGCCAGCGGGCCGGTATCAGAATCGGGCACCCCGCGAGCATCAACCTGGCTACTTTCAAAGAGATCCACCCTCCCAGTCTACGAGCTCTGCACCTAGGCTCATGCTCCGACTACTGAAGTCACCGCAAAAGATCCAGGTCAAGCGTTCAAAAATGGCTTAAAAACCGCTATTTTTCGGGAAAATGAGCGATAATAGAGACATGACAGAGTTGTTAGCGCGTGCCTCTATTCGCCACCCGTGGAGAGTCATCATCACCTGGATATTGTGCGCCGTTGTTGCCGGTTTCGCCGCACTGTCAGGTTTCGGCCAGGGAGGCCTGTTCTCCCGTATGTCCTCCACCCAGGGCCTCACCACCGGCACCGAATCCGCCCGCGTCCTGGAACTCACCGATTCCCAGGGTGATTACCGCATGGTGGCCGTCATCCACGGAGCTGTGAATCCGCAGGAGCTGACCTCTGCTGTCGCTGATCTCAGTGAGGAGATCGCGAAAATACCCGGCGTTTCCAGCGCTCTGAGTTCCCCCTCCCTCGTGCGAGAAGCCGAAGCGGAAGGCGCAGCCCAGGCGGAGGAAAAAGCACGCGCAGAGTACCAGAAGGCCGCCGCGGCAGCCCAGCAGCAACTCACCGCCCAGATTGAGGCCGCCACCGCGCAGCTTATGCGCGCCGGAATGCCCCGCGAAGCAGCTCAGGCCCGTGCCACCCAGGAGGCGAGCGCCGCGGCCGCCGCGGCCCAGGCGGGCCAACCCAGCGAGGAAGAAATCGTCACCTCCGCACGTGAAGAAGGCATGAGCACCGCACGCACCCAGGCACGCGAGGAAACAGCCGGTTTGCGTGCCGCGGACGGCTTCGCCCTCGTCATCACCTTCACCTCGAAGGCGAATACCGAGGCCACCGAAGCCGATGTTGAGAAGGCTCTCCATGCTTTCGCGGCCACGAACTCTGTCCAGGTGGATGCCACCTCCGCGAACGCGGCAATGACCGCCATTAACGATGTGGCCCGTCACGATCTGGTGCGCGGGGAAGCCATTGGCCTCCCGGTAGCCCTCATCCTCATGGTGCTGGTCTTCGGCGGTGTCCTCACCGCCCTCATGCCGCTGGCCGGGGCTATTGTGGCCATCATTATTACCCTGGGTGGTATTTGGCTCCTCACTTTCATGGCGGATGTGGATTCCTTCGTGCTCAACGTGGTATCCATTATCGGTTTGGCACTCTCCATTGATTACGGCCTGCTGGTAGTCTCCCGCTACCGCGAAGAAATCACCCGCGGTATCGAAAGGCGCTACGGACCGGGTGCCCGCCCGGAGAAAAAGGAACTGGCCACCATTATGGAAGGAGCGCTGGCCACCACGGTTCGCACCGCCGGGCGCACCGTCATCTTCTCCGCCGTCACCATTGCTTTCGCCATTGCCGGGCTGCTGGCCTTCAATTCCCGCATTATTCGGGTGATCGCCATGGGCGGTTTCGTCGTCGTGCTGCTCGCGGTTATTTCCGCGGTGAGTTTGGTACCGGCGCTATTACGCATTGCCGGGCCACGGCTGGCCCAGCCCTCCGCGCTCGCGAAGATTCCCGGATTGGGGCACCTTATGCGCGCGGTGGGTGATACCCATACCGATCACGGGGTATTCTCCCGTATCGCCGGCTGGGTGCAGCGTCGCCCGTGGGTTATTATGACTGTGGTCACGGCCATCCTCGTGGTCATGATTATTCCTATTAAGGACACCACATTACGCACGGATACCAGTGAATATATTCCGGTGACGTCCTCGCCGGGCACCACTCAGGAGATACTGAAACGTGACTACCCGGATTTGAGCCAGCCGGCCATTACTGTCCTTGTCAAGGGTGATGATGCCGCGCTGCGCGAGCAATCCGAGTGGATCGCCGGGCTGCCGGCAGTTTCCAAGGTCGGGGAATCCACGAAAATGGATAACGGCTGGCATAACCTCGGGGTATTCGTGAGCGGTGGGGATCCTACCTCCGCCCAGGCCAGTAATACCGTTCGTGATATCCGCACGCATGCGGCAAGCGCCGCAAATACAGAGATTCTGGTGGGTGGCAGCGCCGCCATCCAGATTGATTTCAATGAGGTGCTGCGCGAAGGTGCACCCATTGCCTTCGCGGTGGTGCTACTCGCCGTACTGATTTTGCTCTTCCTCATGACCGGGTCGGTATTGATCCCCCTCAAGGCCATCATTATTAATTCGCTCTCCCTGGTGGCCTCCCTCGGGCTAACCGCTTTCCTCTTCGATAACGGCCTGCTGGGCTTGCCGGAAACGAATGGACTTACGGCGGTGGTAGTGGCTTGCGGCCTGGCCTTCGGATTCGGACTTTCCATGGATTACGAAGTGTTCTTGGTGGCCCGCATGAAGGAATACTGGGATTCCGGGGAATCGAATGATCGGGCGGTTTCGCTGGGCTTGCAGCGCTCCGGGCGGATTATTACCTCCGCGGCCGCGATTATCGTGGCGGTCTTCGTGGGGTTCTGCTTCGGGCAGATGCTCGCGATCAAGGAAGTGGGCGTGCTATTGGCCATCACCGTCATCGCGGATACTAGCCTCAGCCGTATCCTCCTGGTCCCGGCCACCATGACGGTGCTGGGCAAGTGGAATTGGTGGGCGCCGCGCTGGCTATCGCGTATTTACCAGCGTTTTGGGGTGTCCGAAGGCGGGCACCGCACCCTCGAACACCACGAGCCGGCAACCGCCACGGATGATGAGCCGAAGGCCCTTCTCACGGGTTCCACGTCGCTAAGCACCGACACCCCCAATACCCCCGCACACGCGAGCACCGTAACGCCGATGCCACGCGGCCGGCACGCCGCGTCATAATGGAGGCATGTCTGAAATCAATCACCTGAATCTAGCTGAACTCCTGGGTATCACCTGGTTACAGGCTGGCGCTATCGCAGTAGCCACCTGCCTTATCTACCTTTTCCTCGTGGTGATTTTGCGGGCCCTGGGGCAAAACGTGGTGAGCCGGCTTTCCACCTCGGATATGGCGGCCGTCGTCGTTATTGGGGCGATCGCGGGGCGCGTGACACTCGGACATACTCCCACCCTGGCCGGCGGCGTCGTCGCCCTTCTCACCCTGTTCTTCATGCAAGCGCTACTGCGTTTTATCGCGCTCTCGCACCGCGGGGAAGCCTGGGTGCACGCGCGGCCCGTCGTTATCTGGGCGCGCGGGGAACTCACACCCGCCGCGCGGCGGCACTCGACCACCACGGAAGAAATCATGATGGCTTTGCGCTTGCGCGGCGTTGCGTGTGTGGACGACGTCGCAGCTGTCATCCTTGAACCCAATGGGCAGCTATCGGTGCTCACCGGGCCGGCTGCCACGCTTGATCCACGCCTGCTTGCGGGTGTGAAAGACGCCGAGCGCATCTGAGCACGCTCGGCGTCTTCCCGCTATACCGCTAGGCTCGCGACCGCCGCTACGCGGCAGCCGGGCCGCTACTTTGCACTGGGCTCACCGGCAGCTACTGCCTCCTCCGCGAGGGGCGCCCCGGTGGCGGCATCCACCGCGCCAGAGCGAGCCTTCGGGGTGGCATCCACACCGGCTTCCTTACGCTGCTGCGCGGTAATTTCCGCGGGAGCATCCGTGAGGGGATCCCAACCGTTGCCGATCTTCGGGAAAGCGATAACATCGCGGATCGAAGGGGCCTTGACCAGCAGGGACACAATGCGATCCCAACCGAAAGCAATCCCACCGTGCGGGGGCGCACCGAATTTGAAAGCCTCGAGGAGGAAACCGAATTTCTCCTCCGCGGCCTCCTTATCGATACCCATGACTTTGAAGACACGCTCCTGGATATCGCGACGGTGGATACGGATGGAACCGCCGCCGATCTCGTTACCATTGCAGACGATATCGTAAGCATTCGTGAGCGCGCCGGCCGGATCGGTATCGAAAGTATCGAGGTGCTCGGGCTTGGGAGCGGTGAAAGCGTGATGGACCGCGGTCCAGCGCGAACCGAGGGCCACATCGCCTTCCGCCGCGGCCTGCGAGGCCGGCTTGAACATGGGGGCATCCACCACCCACACAAAAGCCCAGGCATCTTCATCGATAAGGCCCACCCGCTGGCCAATTTCCAAGCGGGCCGCGCCCAGCAGTTCACGGGAGAAGGTCGGCTCACCCGCGGCGAAGAAAATGCAATCCCCGGGCTTGGCGCCGGTCGCCTCGGCCAGGCCGGCACGTTCCGCATCGGTAATATTCTTGGCCACCGGACCGCCCAGGGTGCCATCCTCCGCGATGGTGACGTAGGCCAGACCGTGTGCACCGCGAGCCTTGGCCCATTCCTGCCACTTATCGAAGGTGCGCCGCGGCTGGGAGGCCCCGCCGGGCATAACCACCGCGCCCACATAGGGGTTCTGGAAGACCCGGAAAGTAGTGTCCTTGAAGTACTCGGTCAGGTCAGTAAGTTCCAGCCCGAAGCGTAGGTCCGGCTTATCCGAACCGTACTTTTCCATGGCGTCCTTGAAAGTCATCCGCGGAATCGGGGTGGCCAGGTCATAGCCAATGAGCTTCCAGATCTCACGCAGCACTTCTTCGGCGACCGCGATAACGTCATCTTGATCAACGAAGCTGATCTCCACGTCCAGCTGGGTGAACTCCGGTTGCCGATCCGCGCGGAAATCCTCATCGCGGTAGCAGCGGGCAATCTGGTAGTAGCGTTCCATCCCGCCCACCATGAGCAGCTGCTTAAAGAGCTGCGGGGACTGCGGCAGGGCGTACCAGGTTCCCGGGTTGAGGCGCGCCGGAACAATAAAATCGCGGGCGCCTTCCGGGGTGGAACGGGTGAGGGTCGGCGTTTCAATCTCCACGAAATCATGGCCGTCCAGCACCCGGCGGGCCGCTTGATTGACCTTCGCGCGCAGCCGCAGTGCCTTCTGTTCGTAGGAGCGACGCAAATCCAGGTAGCGGTACTTGAGACGCACATCTTCCGAAACCTTGCCGGAGCCTTCGGCGTGATCAGAGACCTGGAAGGGCAGGGCTTCGGCGGGGCTGAGGACCTCAACGTCCGTGGCCTCCACCTCGATCTCACCGGTGGCCAGGGCCGCGTTCGCATTGCCTTCCGGGCGTTCACGCACAATCCCGGTCACCTTAATGCAGAATTCGTTACGCAACTCGTGCGCAATTTCTTCGCGGACGGTCACCTGTGCGATACCCGAGGCATCGCGCAAATCAATGAAGGCGATACCCCCGTGGTCACGGCGGCGATCCACCCACCCGGTCAGCGTCACTTCGCTGTCAATATCACTTGCTCGCAGCGAGCCTGCATAACGAGTACGTAACACGCTTTTGTCACTCTTTCTTATCGTGGGAAACGGCTAGACGGGCCGTTCTGAGATGCTTGCGAGACGAGCAAGCACCAGATCCATGGTAGAACCCGCGGCGCACTCGGGGCAAAAGTTAGGCTTAGACCCTAACGGTGGCACACACCACCGCCTTTCTTGAGCTCCTCCTCTTCCTTTCTTCCCCCTCCCGCTGGTGTAATTGATCTAATGAGCAGGTATCTATCTCCGGAGCGCGAACGCCTTTTCCGTATTTTTTCCGTTGGCTTTATTTCGCTCGTTGCTTTTGAGAGCATGGCGGTCACCACGGCCATGCCTACCGTCGCGCGTGCTTTCGACGGTCAGAACCTTTACGCTCTCGCGCTCGGTGTGGTACTTGCTGCCCAACTCATGACAACGGCGCTCGCCGGGGAATGGTCCGATTCCAAAGGCCCACATTCCTGCCTGTACACCGGCGTTGTACTTCTCACCTTGGGGCTCACGATCTGTACCGTCTCCCCCAGCATGGAGATTTTCGTGGCCGGGCGCGCCATCCAGGGCCTGGGCGGGGGCCTCATTATCGTGCCCTTCTACACCATCGTGGGCAATAGCGTGCAGCCGCGTCGTCGCCCTGGATTCTTCACCGCTTTCGCCGCTGCCTGGGTCCTCCCCTCGCTTTTCGGCCCCCTGCTCGCCGGCATCATCGTTGAGGCAATGTCCTGGCGGTGGATTTTCGGTTTCGTACCGGCCACTATCCTGTTCATTGGTCCATTCTTCTTTATCGGTATGAACAAAATCCCGGATATTGATCGCGTCAAGAAGCCGATGAATATTCGCACCATGGTCATTCCAGCTTTCGGTACCGGCGCCCTGGTAGCCTGCCTGCAAATTATGAGCGGGGCAACCTCGCATAATGCGCACACTTTCGCCATTATCGGGGTGTGTGGAGTTGGCTTGCTCTTCTGCGCTCGCCCGCTCTTCCCGCGCGGGACTTTCCGTGCGCAACGCGGGCTTCCCGCCACTATTACCACCCGTGTATTGCTGGGAACATTCGTGGCAATCGAGATGTTTTTGCCCCTGCTGCTCCAGGATGTGCACGGGTGGAGCCCGGTGGAAGCCGGTCTTATTTTATCGGTTGGTTCAATTACCTGGGCGGTGGGCTCGTATTTCTCCGGGCGTATTACTAACGCGGCGCTGCGTCTACGCCTGCCGCTATGGGGCTCGATTGCCGATGCCATCGGGCTTGCCTTGGTGCTTGCCGGCTCGCACCACGCACTTCCCGGAAGTCTCGTCATTATTGGCTGGGCCATTGCCGGTATCGGTTGCGGTTTCGCTTTCCCGGCGCTGAGCGTGCATGCACTCGCCTGCACCTCTCAGGCGGGTCAGGGGCGCACCTCCTCTGCGCTCCAGGTCGCAGACTCCATGGGAACATCGCTCGTCGCCGCGATTATTGGCATTATCTATTCGGTTCTTACCCCGCCGCAGGATATTGCGCTTATGGCTGGAATCGCGGTATCCATTGCACTGACTATCGCAGGTGCGGTGGTGGCCAGCCGCATTGTGCCGCCCGCGGGCAGCGAGGCCGCGGCCAATCTTGCCGAATCGCAACGCCTGAGCGGCGTCGGCCCGGGTGGCGAACAACTGAGCGGCTCGGATATGCTCAGCGAGGATCCCAGCGCCGCGTGAACAGAGGGCAAGCTCACCGCGCATATCCGCCGTCAGACTTGCACCCCGGAGTAAACTAGTAGCGGCGCGTTTGCGTCCCCTGTGCCTATGTTAGGAATTCATGTCTGAACATCTCGGCGAAAATACGCCGTCTGATTCTTCCTCCACCGCCACCCCGGCGACTTTCGCTGACCTCGGACTTTCCGAGGAAACGCTCACCGCTATTCATGCTCTCGGTTTTGAGCACCCCTCCCCGATCCAGGAGCAGGCCATTCCGCTGCTGCTGAGCGGTCGGGACGTTATCGGTGTCGCCCAAACAGGAACAGGGAAAACTGCGGCATTCGGTTTGCCGCTCCTGGAACGGGTGGATACCAGCAACGCCGTTGTACAGGCACTTGTGCTCGCACCTACGCGCGAACTCGCGCTCCAGGGCGCGGATGCCATTGAATCTTTTGCCCGCGGCACGGATACCAAAGTGCTGGCCGTGTACGGCGGTTCGCCCTATCCCCCGCAGTTGCGCGCCCTCGAAAACGGCGTGCACGTGGTGGTGGGTACCCCCGGCCGCATTATGGATCTCATTGATCGTGGCGCGCTCGTGCTCGATCACGTTTCTTATTTCGTTTTGGACGAAGCGGACGAAATGCTGCGCATGGGCTTCGCGGAGGATGTGGAAAAGATCGCCTCCGATCTGCCCGAAGAGCGCGTATCGGCACTTTTCTCCGCCACCATGCCCCCGGCAATTCGCCGCGTGGCCGATTCTCACCTGAACGACCCGGAGGAAATTACCGTCACGCCGCCGGCCTCCACGGTTGCGAATATTACTCAGGAGTTCGCCGTGGTTCCGGCCCGCCGCAAGGTGGGAGCCCTCGCCCGGGTGCTCGCGGTTTCTGAAGCTGACGCCGCCCTCGTCTTCGTGCGCACCCGCGCCACCGCCGAGGATTTGGCGATTGAGCTGGGTACCCGCGGGGTGGCCACCGCGGCGCTTTCGGGCGACGTCGCCCAGAAGGATCGTGAACGTCTGGTTTCGCGCCTGCGTGACGGCACCCTCGATGTTCTTATCGCCACCGATGTGGCCGCGCGCGGCCTGGACGTGGAACGCATTGGGCTGGTCGTCAATTTTGATGTGCCACGCGAAGCCGATACTTACGTGCATCGTATCGGCCGCACCGGTCGCGCCGGGCGCGAGGGCCGCTCACTCACTTTCGTGACACCGAAAGAACTGCCGCGCCTGCGCCGCATCGCGAAAACCACCAAATCAAAGATGGAAGAAATCGATCTTCCCACCCCGGCCGAGGTCTCGAAACTGCGCGCCGCCAAGCTCATGGAGCAGGCTCGCACCCGTTTCGATGCCGGACGGCTCGGGGTCTACCGCGAGGTACTCGAACAATTCTTGGCCGCGCAGCAAAAGCAGCAGCAGAATGAGAACGACGACGCCGCAGCCGCTGCCCTCCCGCTTGACGAAAACGTTGCGGAAACTAGCGCAGCTCCAGCCTGTGATGGCGAGGAAGCTCGCGAGGAAACACCGGATATTTCCGAAGCGGCAGCAGATATAACCGAGGCGGATACTTCTTCTTCGGAAGCGCTGCCTTCGGAAGTAACGGAGCCGGCACCCGCGCCGATGAGCCTCGAGGATATTATCGTGGCCTTGCTTGCCTTGGGCGTGCGTGATCCCGGTCCTTCCGCGGATGAGGAGGAAAGCTTCACCGGGGAGGATAACCGCGATTCCTTCAAGAAGAAGCGCCGTGAAGCTCGCGAATTCAAGGGTGGGAAGCGCTACCGCATCGAAGTCGGGCATAAGGACCGGGTGCGGCCGGGAGCGATCGTTGGCGCGCTCACCCACGAAGGTGGGCTGCGCGGCTCGGACCTGGGCCACATCGATATCTACCCCACGTTCTCCCTGGTGGAAATTGGGGTGCCACTTTCTCCGGAAGCCCGCAGGCGCATTTCCGAAGCGCAGGTTTCCGGGCGTGCTCTGCGGATCTCTGAAGACAGCGGAGCTCCCGCCGCGCGCCGCTCAGGCCACAGCCGTTCGGATCGTGCTGGGCGTTCTGATCGGGGTGCACGCGGGGATCGGCGCGGGCGTGGCCGTAGTTCTTTCAACCGTGGCGATGATGGTGACTACGGTTCGGACTACCGGTCTGAGCGGCGCTCAGACCGGCGCCACGATCGGCATGATCGCGGGGAACGCCGCGGTGGGCGCGGGTGGCGTCGCTCATAGATTTTGCTATTCAGTGTTCACGCGCTGGTAACCATGCCCCGGTAGAGTGGTGACGGGTGGATAAACTTTCATCCATCACCACTCTTCCGAGGAGAATTCCATGCGTAAACTTATTGCCGGTCTTGCAGCTATCTGCACCGCATTCACTCTGACGGCGTGCTCGAACGGTTCCGGAAAGGATGCCGCTCCTTCTCGTGATGAGATCGTGGCCGGACTGAACGAGGGATTCGCTACCGCGATAAAGGAAACGGGTAGGTCCGCCCCGGCAGGACTTCAAGAAGCCATGCTTTCTAGCTTTGTTGGGTGCATAGCAGATGGGGCTATCGAACAGGGTGTTTCGGCGGAGAGCCTCAAGATTATTGCCACGGGTGACGCTGATAAATTCAATGACCTTCCGGAGAAAGATGATGCGCTGCTCCAAAAGATCACCGAGGGCTGCGTAACGAAGCTCATCGGCCAGCCCCAGGGCTAATACTCTTCGCGAAGAGCCACCGGGTAATACCGCACCCAATGGACATACGACCCGGTGTTTGACGCAACGTCACTCAAGCACCCGCCGGGCAGCGCGGCGGCGGATCTCACGCGGGCACCCCGCGAGCGAAAGCCGCGTAGCTGATAGTATCTACTTGTTTTATTCCGCATGGAAATGAGTGAAAATGCGTAAACTTTTAGGTGCAGCAGCCGCGGTATGTCTCGCGGTGAGCCTGGCTGCATGCTCGGGTACCAGCGATAAATCAGAATCGGCTTCGCCGGCTCCGGAAACTTCTGCTGCTACTTCGGCGCCGGCGGCTCCCTCGGCTACCAATACGAGCACCGCTCAGCCTTCCGCTCCGATCACCGATAAGGGGCCTGCGGCTATTGCAACGGACGGCCCGGCTCCTACTCGCGATGAGGTGAGCGCCGGTATGCTTGCCGCTACTTCCGAGCTGCTCAAGAACACCCAGGATATCCCGGAAGCTCAGAAGGCGATGCTTCCCCTGCTGGTGGAATGCACGGTCGATGAATCGTTGAGCCGTGGCCTGTCCGAGCAGGGCCAGCGTAATATCGCCGCCAAGATCCTCTTGCTCTCTCAGGAAGACCAGGCGATTATGGGAGAAGCAGCCAAGGTCTGCGGGGATAAGTTCGGGGCTAATAATCAATAGTCATTGTGCTCGCACAGGATGCGATTTTCGATACTTAATTAATTGCAGGCTATGTTCCTGACGCGCACTTTGTGCGGCTCGGGTAAGACGCAGATGACTAAGGGCGGGAGTCTCCACTGAAGGAGACTCCCGCCCTTAGTCCGCTTTGTTTATGGGCGCTGGGTTTTAGGCATCCCATCCGGTGAGGCGCAGGCGACGCGCCCGCCCGGATACCCCGCGCGCGGAGAGTTCACGGAGCTTCTCAAGGGAGTCAGTACCGGCCCGCACCTGGGTGCCGGAAAGCCCATCGAGCTCGCCTGCCGCAAATGCCTGGGCGATAGCTACCGATTCCCCGAGCGGTACCCATTCGGTGCGGTCGCGATAGCGTTTCATGGAGGCCGTCATATCGGTTTTCACCGCTCCCGGATTGAGGGACAGTACCCGCAAGCCGTGCTTATATCCGGCTAGATGCAAAGAAGCCGCCAGCCGCAAGAGCGCTGTTTTCGAGGTGTAATAGGACACCGCATCCGCCGAATCGTGGGAGGCCGCGGTGGCGGAAAGATCAAGAATTCTCCCCCCGCCGCGTTCTAGCATAATCGGCACCAAAGTTTTCGCTAGCTGGAATGGCGCCTCCACGTTAATGGCGATGGTGCGCTGGAAATCCTCCAGACTGGTATCCCAGGGAAGTTCTTCTTCCCCGTAGACCCCGGCGGAATTGAGCACCATATCGGGTGCGCCTTCCTCCAGGAGGATGCGCAGCATCTCCCGGATAGAGGATTCCTTGGCTAGATCACACCCGAGGGTAATAATCT
The DNA here is from genome assembly GCF_000411135.1 of Actinotignum schaalii FB123-CNA-2. Lineage (GTDB taxonomy): Bacteria > Actinomycetota > Actinomycetes > Actinomycetales > Actinomycetaceae > Actinotignum > Actinotignum schaalii_A. Next base: position 175,764 of record NZ_KE150263.1, read on the forward strand.
GGGCACCCCGGATCTCGCATTCGGTAGCGGTACCATCCAAATTGGAAAGCTTGGTCGCCAGCAAAACGAGGGTGCGCCCGGGCGCCGCTAAGCCAATAGCAAGCTCCTTACCCACGCCCCGCGAAGCTCCGGTGATGAGAATCCGGCGGGCCGGTGCCAGTCCTTCCGATTCTTGCCGCGTCATTACGCCCTCAGCTCCGCGCCGAAATCTTTGCGCATCCGGCGTGCTACCCGGTGGCGTACCTGGGCAGTTTCCTCAGCGGTCAGGGTGTGATCGGTGCGGAAACGCAGCGAGAATGCCAGTGACTTCTTACCTTCCGGTACAGGATCGCCCGTGAACACATCGAAGAGTTCAACATCTTCAAGAATTTCCCCGGCAGCCGCTACGATAGCTGCGCGGACCTCGCCGGCAATCACGTCGGCATCAACAATAAAGGCGAGGTCTTCCTTGGCGACCGGGCTGGTCCATACCGGTTTCACCGCGGCGGGTTCCACGGTTTCCGGAAGTGCGGCGTCGGTATTCACCTCGAAAGCAACCGAACGCATCGGAATATCCAAGGCCTTGCAGACGGCCGGAGCAAGTTCCCCGGCGTAGCCAACAACGCGATCCCCTTTCAGGATGGCCGCGCAGCGCCCCGGATGCCAGGGTGCCTGGTTCGCAGCCCGCACCGAAACCTCGGCGAGCATCCCGGCAGCGCGCCGCCCGGCTTCCACCGCGTCACGCCAATCCCAGGTTTCCACCGGGTACCCGGCTCGGGCGGCGGTACGCGGCCCGCAGGCCACCCCGGCCACGTGATGGGGTTGGGAGGGAATAGCCGCGTGCAGGGCGGCAATTTCTTCCTCGGAAGGCCGCTGGCCGGCCGCCGGAATCGGAGCCGGGCTAATCCCAGCTGGCCGGCTCACCGTGCCCATCTCAAAGACCGCCACCGCCGGATTACCGCGCTTGACGTTGAGCGAGGCCACCGGGATGAGGGTATCGAGCAGGGAGGTGCGCAGCAGATTGGCCTCATCTTGCAGCGGGTTAGCCAAGGCGATAGCGGTGCGCCGCTCATCATCGGCGGCGTAGCCGAGCTCATCGAAACGCGCGGCCGGAATAAAGGGGTAGGTCAGCACCTGCACCCACCCGGTTTCCGCCAGGGTACGCGCAATATCGCGGCGCTGGCCCTGCGCGGGGCTCAGGCCCCGCCCGGCCGGAGCTGCCGGAACTGCGGTGGGAATCGCATCATAGCCTTCCAGGCGCGCGATTTCCTCCACCAGGTGAGCCGAGCCCACCAGGTCCGGGCGCCAGGTGGGAGGCTGCACACTCCACACCGCGCCGCCGCGTTCCACCGTGCAGCCAATATCCGTGAGGATATCCGCGATACGATCCTCGCTCAGCTGCAAAGAGGTCAGGCGTTCCACATCCGCAACTGGGAAAGCGAGCGCGGGCAACTGGTGTACCTGCCCGTACACAAAGACTTCATCTGTTGCTTCTCCCCCGCCGTATTCCACCAAAAGGTCGACGACGCGCTGCGCGGCCACCGCGGCCACCGCGGGATCGACCCTGCGTTCGAACCGCTTGGATGCTTCGGTGGGGAGCTTATGGCGCCGGGCGCTACGCGCCACCGATACGGCATCGAAATGCGCTGCTTCCACCAGCACATTGCAGGTTTCCGCGGTGATCTCCGTATCGGCCCCGCCCATCACACCGGCCAGGCCGAGCACGCGCTCTCCCCCGTTATCTGTAATAAGAAGATCTTCCGGATCGAGCGTGCGTTCCACATCATCGAGGGTGGTAAGTTTTTCACCCGCGGTGGCGCGCCGCACCACCAACCCGCCGCCGCGAATCTTATCCAGATCGTAGGCGTGCAGGGGTTGGCCCAGGTCCAGCATCACGTAATTCGTGGCATCAACCGCCAAGGAAATGGAGCGCTGCCCCGCTTGCTGAAGACGGCGTCCCATCCAAGCCGGGGAAGGCGCAGCCGGATCCACCCCGCGCACCACTCGAGTAACGAAGAGGTCGCAGCCGGGTTTGCCGTGAATCGGCGCAGTATCTTCCACCCGCACCGGGAACCCGGTGGGGGTGGCTTCCGGGAGCGGAGCATCCGCCAGGCCCGGGTCGGTGAAGCGCGCCCCGGTGGAGTGGTGGTATTCGCGGGCTACCCCGCGCATGGAGAAGCAGTACCCGCGATCCGGGGTCACGTTAATTTCCAGGGTCTCCCCCGGCAGGCCCAGGAATTGCCGCGCGTCACTGCCGAGTTCCACACTGGCCGCTGCTGTGTCGTCGAGAACAATAATGCCCGCGCTTTCATCCGATAGCCCGAGTTCGCGTTCCGAACACATCATGCCGTCGGAAATATGGCCGTAAGTTTTGCGGGCCGCGATCTCAAAACCGCCCGGCAGCACGGCGCCGGGAAGGGAGACGACCACGGTATCGCCCACCTCGAAGTTATGGGCACCGCAAATAATGCCGCGCGAGGGCAGTTCGGATGGTTCCCGCCCGGTTCCGGGTTCGTCATTGTATTGACCCACGTCCACGCGGCAGTAGTTAATGATCTTGCCGTTGCTTTGTTTCTTCGGTTCGCGGCTGAGCACCCGGCCGAACACCAGCGGGCCGGTGACCGCGCCCGGGTGGATTGTTTCTTCTTCCAGGCCGACTTTTACCAGCGCGGCAGCCAGCTGCGCGGGGCTGAGGTCCTCGGGCAGCTCCACGTGCGAGCCCAGCCATTCCTGCGGAATCAGTGGCATTAGTTTCCCCTCCCGGTGGTTCCGAATTGCATGGAGAAGCGCACATCGCCTTCCACCATGTCACGCATATCAGCGATGGAATTACGCAGCATCAGGGTGCGCTCCAGGCCCATTCCGAAGGCGAAGCCGGTATAAACATCCGGGTCAATGCCGTTATTGCGCAGCACTTCCGGATTGACCATGCCGCAGCCGCCCCATTCGATCCAGCCCGGGCCGCCCTTCTTCTGCGGGAACCACAGGTCCATTTCGGCACTCGGTTCGGTGAAGGGGAAGAAGGATGGGCGCAGGCGCGCCTTCGCTTCCGGCCCGAACATATGGCGGGCGAAGTGATCCAGGGTGCCCTTGAGGTGGGCCATGGTCAGACCCTTATCCACGGCCAGACCTTCCACCTGGTGGAAAACCGGGGTGTGGGTGGCATCCAGCGCGTCGGTGCGGAATACCTTACCCGGGCAGGCGATGTAAAGCGGAGCCCCGCGGCGCAGCAGCGCGTGGGATTGCACCGGCGAGGTGTGGGTGCGCAACACCAGGTTGCGTTCCTCGGTAACCCCACCATCAGGGCCGACGACGCCCGATACGTAGAAGGTATCTTGCATCTGGCGTGCCGGGTGGTCAGGCCCGAAATTCAGGGAGTCGAAGTTGAACCACTCGTGCTCCACTTCGGGGCCTTCGGCGATCTCCCAGCCCATGGCAATAAAGAAGTCAGCAATATCCTCACTGAGAACCGTGAGCGGGTGGCGCGCACCGCGCGGAGAGCGGTTGGTTGGCACCGTGACATCCACCGTTTCGGTGGCCAGGGCCGCGGCCGCTTCCGCCTCCTCAATGCGGGCGGTGGCACTGGCGAGGGCCGCCTGGATTTCCTTGCGGGCCGCGCCCAGAAGTTTGCCGGCGATGGGCTTTTCTTCTTTGGCGAGGTTCCGGATCTGCATATTCGCGTGAGTGATCGGAGCATTATCACCGCTGTGCGCCAGCCGCGCGGCTTTCAACTCCTCGAGAGTGGTGGCCGCCGCAAAAGCGCTACATGCCTGCGCGACGGCTGCCTGCACTCCCGCTTCGTCCAGGGGACTGAGCTGTGAGGACATAGCTGCCTTTCTTGTTGTTAACCATGTCAATTCTAGTCAAACTCGCCGGGAGTGCGTAACAGCGGGGCCGAGATGGACTCGGCCCCGCTGTGAGGTTACTGGTAGGTTGCTTGCGCCGCGGTACGCGGCGCCGGCGTCGTTCCTAGAATTTAGCGCTGGTTCAAGGGAACCTCAGGCCAGAGCTTGTCCCAGGAATGCCCGGTGAGGTCTTCGGCAACCTTGCGAGCTTCGGGAGTGGCATCTTCCTTCGCCCCGCCCGCTTCGAGGCGGTGGATCTCATCCATGAGAATGGCGTGGGTGTGCTTATCCAGCTTGACGAAGCGAGACACCAGCAGCGCCACCCCGATGAGGATCGCGGGAAGGATGACCGTCACGAAGGCGATCATATGGGAAGCGCCGGCGGACTGAACCACCTGGCAGGAGCCTTCCAGCGCGCCGGAGGCATCCACCTTGCAGGCACCTTCGTGCAGCGGGGTGTAGCCGGAGGCCGCGAGGTTCGTGCCCTTTTCCAGCGGGTTGACGAAGCCGCCCAGGTCCATGAACCAGCCCACGAGGAAGGTTCCCAGCGCACCGGTGGACTTGCGCCCGAAGGTCATGACGGCGGCGTAGATGCCGGCGCGATCTTCGCGGGTCATGATGTAGTCAACGTCCGGGATGAAGGGGTACACATTCCACGGGGTGTATTCGAGCAGCGCGCGCCCGCACTGGTAGATGACCGCGGTGGCCAGCAGGTAGATGAAGGCATTGCTTTCCGGCCCGATAAGGTAGATCGCACCCACGCCCGCCAGCGAGGCGAGGATCAGTGTGAAGGAGAAGGCCCACAGGAAGCGCGGCCCGTGCGAGAGCATGAGGAACATGGCCCAGATAGTCATGGGGATACCCACGATGGATACGGCCTGCAGCCAGAAGCCCTGGGATTCGCTCATCCCCACCGCGTAGACCGCGAAGAAGGTCAGCGCCGAAGCGTACACATCCTTGCCGGTGAAGGAGAAGAGGTAGACCGTCAGGTGCTTGTTGTAGGAAGAGTTGCGGAATACCGAGGTAAATTCCACCGCGGTGTGCTTGAGCATCTGGAAACCGTTCATCTTCGGCATCGCATCGAGTTCGGCCACGAATTCCGGAGTGAGCGGACGCTCCCAGGTGGTGGCGTAGGTGGTGAATACACCGATGGCGAAGAGCACCGCGAAGGCGCCGCCGATTCCGAGGTAGGCCCAGGGGTTGGACACGTTACCGCGCACCAGCGCCGGGATGAAGAACACCACGAAGGTACCGGTGGCCGAGCAGAACATGCGCATAGACGAGAGTGTGGTGCGTTCTTCGTACTTGCGGGTCATTTCCGTGGGCAGGGTCTCCCACGGAATGAGGATGATCGCGATAATAACCTCGATCAGCAGGTAGATAACGAGGTAGTACCAGAATCCGCCGAAGGGAATCCACAGCAGCGGGAAGATGAGGAGCAGTAGGGGCGCGCCGATCATGAGGAAGAAGTGGCGCCGGCCGAAACGCCGACCCAGCTTTGTACGGTAGAAACCGTCCGTGAGCGGGCCGATAAACACCGAGATAACGGCGTCCACGATACGAGCCACACCGAGGATAAGACCGCCCTGGGTAGCCGTTACCCCGCCGTAATTCGTGAAGAAGTACAGCAGCAGACCGGAGATGATGGTATTCCACCCACCACCCATGAGGTCCACCAGCCCGAAACAAATACCGCGACCAATGGTGATCGGCTTGGCGGTGTACACGCGCAGCTTGGAGAGTTTCTCCAGCTCACCACGCTTATCGGCGTCTAATGCGCCGCTATTGTGTGTTCCCATTTTCTTTTGTCTTTCTGTGAAAGGAGGAACGGTGGTGGTTCGCCATCGACTCTTACCGCGCTCAGGCCCGGCTTCCGTACCCGCGCGAGCTGTTACCGCGCTACACTGCCGCGAAGCTATCACTACCGCTCTTTCGCATCAAAAGCTTATAAGTTTCCGCGGCTTTCCAGCAGTTACCTAGCTCTCCCGTTCGTATCGTGGACGAGGAACGTGCCGCCGCGGAGATTCTCTGAAAACCGCGGATTCTCGCGGTTTTTTGCACGACGACGGCGCTTGCGCGCTCCTATCCACCCCTATCATGATATTTTTCACATTTAGAAATTCTCGTTTCGGGTTTTCAAATACTCCCCCGAAAACCGCGTGTTTTCGCGTAAAGTGAGGGTACGTGCCGCGGCGGCGTCGCCGATGGCCGCACCCCCGGTCTCTGCGCCCGCGTGCCTCCTGGCCCGGTGGAGTACCTTAAAAGAAGAAAGCCGAGGCGAGGGAAAGCCCCGCGCCCGGTTCAAAAATAGGAGGATTCAATGTCGACGCCCCTCACTCTCAACCCGGATCGGCTTTTCCCAGCAGATCCGACGCAGCGGAAACTGGCACGCGAAATTTTCGAGGTCACCAAGAGGCACCCCATTATTTCCCCGCACGGTCACGTTCCCCCCGAATGGCTCGCTCTCAATACTCCCTTCACCGATCCTACGAGTATGCTCCTGACCCCGGATCACTACACCAACCGTCTCCTGCACGCGGTGGGCCGGGTGGATCTGGCCGATCTGGGCGTGCCGGTAGGAAGCCCGCTCTCCCCCGAAAAGTCCCGTGCGGCCTGGCGCCTGTTCTGCAAGAACTGGTGGACCTTGCGCGGTACCGCGGTGCAGGGCTGGTTCGAATCCGAATTTGTGGATGTCTTCGATGTGCACGTACGCCCCTCCGAAGAAACTGCCGACGAGATCTACGATCACATCAACGCCCTGCTCAAGACGGAGGAGTTCCTCCCCCGCTCACTGTACAAGCGTTTCAACCTGGCAATGATGGCCACCACCGATGACCCGGTTTCGGATCTGCGCTACCACAAGCAGCTCCTGGATGATCCCACCTGGGAAGGCTATATTCCACCTACCTTCCGCCCCGATAAGTACCTTGAACCGGCCACCCCGGACTTCAAGGCCAATGTGGAGGCGCTCGGCCAGGCAGCCGATCAGGATGTCTCCACCTATGAAGGCTACGTGGAAGCGATGCGCAAGCGCCGCCTCTTCTTCAAGGAGATGGGCGCGGTATCCTCCGATCACTCACATCGCGATCCGGGCACGGCACGCCTGCCCGAAGCGCGGGCAGCCGAACTCTACAAGCTGGCCCTGGCCGGCAAGATTTCGCCGGAAGATGGCGCGGCCCTGCGCCGGCATATGCTCAATGACCAGGCTCGCCTGGCCTGCGAGGACGGCCTGGTTATGACTTTCCATCCGGCCGTGTACCGCAACCATCACCAGGCGGCTTTCGAGCGCCTGGGGGCGGATGTCGGGGGCGATGTGCCCATGGCTGTGGAATTCACGAATAACGTGCGGCCCATGCTTTCCGAATACGGAGACAACCCGAACTTCCAGGTTGTTTTCTTCACCATCGATCAGGATGTGTACCAGCGCGAACTGGCCCCGCTGGCCGGGTACTACCCGAGCGTGTACGTGGGTGCCCCGTGGTGGTTCATCGATGAGCCGGATGCGATTTTGCGCTACCGCGAACAGGTCACCCCCTACGGTACCTTCTACAAGACCTCCGGGATGATCGACGATACCCGCGCCTTCGCTTCCATTCCCGCGCGGCACGACGTCGCACGCCGGATGGACGCCGTTTATCTGGCGCGGTTGGTTGCTGAACATCGCCTGGAGCTTGATGAAGCCCTCGAGGTGTCCGAAGCCCTCGTGACCACGATTCCGGCACGGGCCTTCCGGGTGGATACCTCCAAGCTGGGCGGGACCACCGCTAAGTAAGGAGAATGCGACTCAGCGCGAGTTCTCCTCGTGTAAGAGAACTGCCGCTCAGCCGGAGGATCACTGCTCTGTAACCGGAGCGTGACTCCGAAATGAGCCCGCTCGGCGCTACAGATTCGGCCGTGCGCGATACGTTCGCGCACGGCCGAGTGCATTAACCACCTTAACATGAAGTGACGGCCACCACTTTGCTATGATCGACTTGTTTCATTAATCAATGGAAAGGAGTCGCTATGGCGAACGAATTTGTGGACAAGATTAAAGAAGGCGCAACCGAAGCTTTTGATCGGGCTAAGGAATTCGGCCAGAAGGCCGCTGATAAGGCGGGCCAACTGGGTGATGCCGCGAAGGAAAAGTTCGAGGACATCAAGGACGAACTGACGGACAAGGATCACGGCGATAAGGCCGAGGAGAAGGCTTCTGAGGCCGGTGACAAGGCGAAAGATGCTGGCGAAAAGGTCAAGGATGCCGCCTCCGATGCCGGTGATGCTGCCAAGGAAAAGTTCGAGGACATCAAAGAGAACCTCTCCGATAACAACTAAATCCACCATTCATCAGTAAAATCCACCAAAATAGTGATGGCGCGCCCTCCTCGGGGTGAGCCGCAGCGGGCGGCGAAGAAAGCTCTTCGCCGCCCGCTTACTTATATCCTCGTACGTTTATTCAGGGCGGTGCTGGATCATCGCCGTCGTACTGGAAAGAATAGCGGCAGCCATAGCAACATTGCAGGATTCGGCTTTCCCGTAGATCGGGATGGCAACCGTCGCATCCACATTGGCGTCCACATCCGCGAAGCCGTGCGCTTCATTGCCCAGTAGCCAGCACACCGGCCGGGTAAGGTCCGGGCCAAGGGGCGGTTGCCCAAGATAAGCGGCGTCATTAGCCGAGGCCACCAGGGTGGCCAGATCCCACTCCCCCTCGCCGGTGGCTGCCAGGAAACTGATGCCCGCGCGCTCAAGCACACCGTCGAGCTTGCCCACGTTAATGGAATCAAGAACCGGGAGATGGAAAATGGAACCGGCTGAGGAGCGAATAACTTTCGGGGACCATAGCTCGACGCTACCCCGGCCAAGGAGCACCGCATCGCATCCGGCCACGTCCGCGGCCCGAATAATGGCGCCCACATTTCCGGGATCTTGAATATTCGCGGTGGCCAGCACTAGCTTGGCGTTCTTAACCGTGGGGGTGAGCGCCGGAGTTTCCGGAATGTCGATAACGGCCACCACACCGCGCGCATCTTCGGATAGAGCCTGCATCTCATCGGCGTTAAGCGGGTGGTGGTAGACGCCGGCTTCTTTGATGAGGCCACCCAAGTCCGGGTTGGAGATAAGGCTGGCTTTCGTATAGTAGACGTCGCGAACAAGATTCGCGCGGTGTGCGAGGAGTTCCTGAACCGCTCCGGGGCCTTCCACCAGGGTTTGCCGGAAGCGTTCGCGCTGTTGGGGCCGGTGTAGGCGGGCGGCGCGGGTGAGTTGGGTATGCGATGCGGGTGTGCTTTTCACGGGTCGTTTCTTTTTCTGTAGGGAGTAGGTTGCAGGTGGTCGGCAGCAGCTAGGGCCGCACGAAGCCATCGGTAAAAACACCGGCCACGCCCCAGCGTTCCAATTGCCGGGCGCGTTCGGGGCTGTTGACTGTGTAGACGTGCACATCTCGGCCCACGGCCCGGGCCTCGGCCACCACGGCCGCGGTCACGGCGTCGTCGCTCACATGCAGATAGCGAGAATCGGTGAGGTCAAGAACGGTGCGCCAATCCGGCCCGAAACTCGCGCGATCAACGAGTGCACCGCGCGGAATCTCAGGGGCGTAGCGCGCGAATTCGGCCAGTTGCAGGTGTGAGAAGGAGGAAACCAGGGCTCGCTCGGGGCCGAGCCTGCGGGCCTGTTCCGCTACCGCGCGCACGAGGGCACGGGCTTGCTGGCCACCCTGCGCGCAGGGTTTCATTTCGATATTGATGCTTATCCCGGCCTCGAGGGCAAAATCAACGAGTTGGGCGAGGGTGGGAATCTTCTCCCCCGCGAAGCCCGGGCTGAACCAAGATCCGGCGTCCAGGGTGTCCAGGTCAGCGGCACGCAGCGCATCGACACGCCCGTGGCCGGTGGTGGTGCGTTCGAGGGTCGCATCGTGGCAGAGCGGGAGAGAGCCGTCCGCAGTGATATCCACATCCGTTTCAATCCAGGTGAATCCGGCCTGGTAAGCAGCCCGAAATGCGGCCATGGTGTTTTCGGGTGCGTCGGCGCACAGGCCCCGATGGGCGAAAAGTTTCATGATTGTAGTCTAAACGCAGCGGCCCGAGTAACGAGATTTCGTCACTCGGGCCGCTGATAGGTCACTCTTGAAAAAGCTTAGGCAACCTTGGGTGCGTTCACGTCTTCCGGAAGCGCAGCCTTGGCGGCGTTGACCACCGCGGTGAAACCGGTGGGATCATTGACGGCCATTTCAGCGAGCTGACGGCGATCAACTTCAATTCCGGCCAGGCCCAGGCCCTGGATGAAGCGGTTGTAGGTCATGCCTTCGGCGCGCACGGCCGCGTTGATGCGGGTGATCCACAGCTTGCGGAAGTCGTTCTTCCGCTTCTTGCGGTCGCGGTAGTTGTAGACGAAGGAATGGGTGACCTGTTCCTTGGCCTTACGGTAGAGGCGGGACCGCTGCCCGCGGTAGCCGGACGCCCGTTCGAGGGTAGTGCGACGCTTCTTCTTGGCGTTGACGGAGCGCTTGACGCGTGCCATGTTTTTCTCCTTTTACAAAACTTTTCGTCGGACGAATCTAGCGGCCGAGCAGACGGTTAACTTCGCGAAGGTTGGACTTGTCCACAACCTGGTCGCGCGAGAGCCGACGCTTCCGGGTGGAGCTCTTGTGCTCCAGCAGGTGGCGCTTATTGCGCTGTTCGCGCATGAGCTTGCCGCTTCCCGTCACGCGGAAACGCTTCTTCGCACCGGAGTGCGTCTTCATCTTGGGCATTGTTCATCCTCACTCGTGCCCCGTGGGCACATTTGATCTACCAGATCTCCGCGCCCGCGGGCGCGCTTTTCACAAGTCAACTTATTCGGTTGCTGCTGCGTTGTTTTCCGTTTCAGAGGTTTTTGCGTTGCGTTCGGCCGCGCGTTTGGCGGCTTTCGCGCGCCGGTTCTCGCGTTCCGCTTCACGACGACGCCGCTGATCGGACTTGGCTTCCGACTTCCGCCGCGTGGGCGCAAGGACCATGGACATATTGCGCCCGTCAGCGCGAGGTGCTGCTTCCACAGTGGAAATTTCCGCGAGCTCTTCAGCCAGGCCGGAGAGCAGGCGCACACCCATTTCCGGGCGGGATTGTTCACGGCCGCGGAAACGAAGATCGAATTTGACCTTATCCCCGGCGTTCAGGAAACGTTCCGCCTGCGACTTCTTGGTGTTGTAGTCATTACCGTCAATCTTCAGCCCAATCCGGATGGATTTGATCTGAGTATTGGCCTGGTTACGACGTGCTTCCCGAGCTTTCTGGGCGGATTCGTACTTGTATTTCCCGTAGTCCATGAGGCGCGCGACCGGCGGATTGGAATTCGGAGCAACTTCCACCAGGTCGAGGTTCGCCTCTACAGCCAGGCGGAGCGCATCTTCCGTGCGCACCACACCGACCTGTTCACCGCTGGGGCCAACAAGGCGCACCTTAGGGACGTGGATGCGATCATTTACACGCGGTTCGTTGTTAATTGCAGTTCCTCTGTTCCTCAACGTGGACAACGCACGGAGTACTCCCGAGGTGACACGGCACGCCAAACGGCCATGTTACGAACCCGCTACCCTTTGATATGACCCGGTACTTATCTTTTCCGAAAATTCCTTTTCGAAGTAGCGCCCGGGCGGGCGGCTAGGTGGGATTTCTCCACTTGCGTTCCGGCAGAATGCCGGATTGACCGTACTAGTGTAGCACAGACACATGAGCTACAGATAACACCGCGGGTTATTCTCCCCACATGCGACGGCGCATCTGTACCCCGCAGATACAGGACTCACCACTCAGGAAAGCTCCGCGAGAGCCTGGGCAACGGTGAAGTTTCCCTCGTAGAAAGCTTTGCCGATGATGACCGAGTCGACGGGGCCGGGCGAATTACCATCCGCGCTCATGCTATGCTCGCTCAGCTCCCGAACGGCGCGCAAATCGGCCAGCGTCGCCATCCCGCCCGAGGCAGTGATACGCACCTGGCTCAGTTCCGTGACCCGCTCGAGTAGCTCAAGGTTAGCCCCGGCGAGGGCACCGTCTCGGGTCCGGTCCGTGACGATGTAGCGGCGCGCACCGGCGTCGTCGAGAAAATCTATAACTTCCCGTAACCCTCCGACATCAGTACCGGCACCGCGCGCAACCACCCGGGCGCCGTCGACATCAAGACAAACCGCCACCCGATCCGCGTGCTGCGCCAGTACCCGCGCTACCCACGCACGATCCCGCAGGGCAGTGGTGGCAAGATTAATGCGCTCCGCGCGGGTAGCAAGGGCGCGCTCCAGCGCCTCCGGGGTGTCGATGCCGCCGGAAAGCTCCCAGCGCATCGGGTTGGTACCCATAAGGCGCTCGAGCAGGGCGAAATTATCCCCGGTGCCGTATACCAGATCGAGATCCACCAGGTGGATCCACTGCGCCCCTGCCGCCCGGAAATCCGCGATAGCCGCGGCCGGGTCATTCCACGCTTCCGGGCCGGTGCCCAGCCGCGCGGAACGCCCTGCCCGAATATCTACCGCAACGAGCAGCTCACAGCTCATCGCGATCCCCCGCGGCCGGGTTCTTCGCCGGACTCTCCAGCCTCGCCTTCCATGCCGTCCCTATCTTCCGCATCTTCTCCGCGGGCCATCTTGTTTAGGATTTTCTCAATATCCTGTTGCGTGAGCTTCGCGGAATCCAAGGCCGCGCAGTCGGTAATGGAGCGCTCCCCCAGCATGAGCTCCTCAACGATGGGATCCAGGGAGTTGAGGAGCAGGCCGGAGGCAATTTCCTCATCGGCTTTACCCGCGAAGAAACGCCGCGCGCGCACCATCCCGGATACGCCCGGCTCAAAACCGGTGGATTCCTTATCCAGATTCACATCAATAAGGATGGAGCCGTAGGGGCTGAGGCGGGAGAGCATTCCGGCGACCGCCGGGGCATCATCGGAAAGGGAGGCGGGTTCCTCATCCGGATCCGGGCCGGTGATATTGCGGATATCCCACTCATCGTAGACGGGCGTTGCCAGCTGGCGGTACACCAGCGCCCCGGAATCCGTGGCTACCACCTGCACCTCCAGACCGTGCAGCGCGCAGAGCGCCGCGAGGGCATCCGCGCTATCAAAAGGCGTAAGTACCGCGTATGTGCGCACGTCAGTCATTGAGTTATCCTCCCCTTGCGCTTCGTTTTCCTTAGTTATTTTCCCAGGTGCCGGTGAGTAGGCCGCGGCCGAGCACGTGTTCGCGGGCCAGGAAGTACGCCACCGCGGGCCGGGTTTCCGCATCGATATCCAAAACGGTGTCGAGGGCGAGCACCGCGAAAATATAGCGGTGCGGGCCGTGGCCGGCCGGCGGGGCGGCACCCTGGAAACTCGGAGTTCCGCCGTCGTTCTTCAAAGTGAGGGCAGGTGCCGGAAGCTCACCGGAACCGCCGGCCGCAATTTCAGCGGTATCGGCGGGCAGATTCGCTACCGTCCAGTGCCAGTAGCCCGACGGCGTGGGAGCATCCGGGTCATAGCAGGAGACAAGCAGGCTGACCGTGCCCTCCGGCGGGGTATCCCAGCCCAGTTGCGGATTGCGGTCCGCGCCGCCCGGGGTACTACCCGCCCCGGTGGCACTTTCAGGAAGGGCCTCGCCTTCCGCAAAATCATCGGAGGTGAGGTGAAGATCGACGCTTCCGGCCGGCACTCCGGCGTAGGGATCGTGGGTGGTCATTTCCGCTCCTTATGCGTGTGCTTATGCGTGCGTGGGGCGCCGCGTCCGCGCGGCGGGCACGCTTAGGTCCCAGTCTAGCGTTCCGTGCCCGTACCCTCGGGCATATTTTCGGCGACGGCGCCCGCGCCCCGCGGCGCGCCTGCCTCACCGGTACCGGTATCTTGAGGCGCAATTTTATCGACGGCACCACCGAAGCGCCTCTCGCGCTGCCCGAAGGCGGCGCAGGCATCCCACAGGGCGCGCCGCTCGAATTCCGGCCACGGTAGCGGAGAAAAATACAGTTCTGCGTAGGCACTTTCCCACATGAGGAAATTAGAGGTGCGGTATTCCCCGCCGGTGCGGATAAGGAGGTCGACGTCGCGCATCCGCGGGGAGTAAAGCTGGGCAGTAATGGTTGCTTCGCTAATGCGCTCGGCTTTGAGTTCGCCATTGGCTACCCGCTCTGCTACCGCGCGCACCGCATCCACGATTTCAGCGCGGCCGCCGTAGTTAATGCACAGGTTGAGAACCATGCGGGTATTTCCCGCGGTCAGTTCTTCCGCGGCGCGAATTTCACGCAGCACCGAACGCCACAGCCGGCCCTCGCGGCCCACCCACTGCACCCGCACGCCCCATTCGTGGAGCTGATCGCGGTTGGCGCGGATAATATCGCGGGAAAATCCCATGAGGAACCGTACTTCAGAAGGTGAACGCCGCCAGTTTTCGGTAGAAAAGGCGTAGACGGAGAGCTCCGCGATTCCCACTTCCAGGGCGCCGGCCACCACATCCATGAGGGACCGCTCACCGGCTTTATGCCCTTCGGTGCGCGCCAGCCCGCGGGCATTTGCCCAGCGCCCGTTGCCGTCCATGACGATAGCAACGTGTTCGGGAACCCGCCCCAGGGGCGGGGGCGTGATGCCGGGCCGGTGGGCCGGAGTAGGCCGCTCCAGGTGAGGGAGATGGTCCAGCTGGGCTCGCTTCGGGTGCGCTTCTGTCATGATGCCGACCTCACGATCTGCAAGGAACGTACCTTGCGTTCCAAATACCATTGCACGTACGCGGAAATATAGCCGTGCGCGGTTTCCCCGGTGCTGCCGGCGAGCGCGTCAATAACGTCCCAATCCCCGCGAGCTAGCGCGGCGAGGAGCCGTCGGGTGTCCTCCCCCGGATAGGCCGCCCCGCGCGGGGCGCATCGCCGGCACACCATTCCACCGGCTTGTACGTGGAAGGCAGCGAGATCCTCACCGCTACCACAGAGCGCGCAGGAGGTCACCGCCAGGCCCCACCCGGATACCGCCATGGCGCGCAGCAGGTAGGAATCCATAATCGGGTAGGGGGCATGCTGGCGGGAGGCCAGGGAATTGAGTGCCCCGAGAAGGAGGCGATAGTGGGCCCGGTCCGGTTCCCCCTCCGCTCCGAGTTTTTCTGCTACTTCCACCATGGTGCTCGCGGCCGCGTAAGCTTCAAAATCAGGCGCGATAGCACGCCCGAAGGGATTGAGGGTGGCCACTTCCGTGACTATATCGAGGCTGCGCCCCCGGTAGAGCTGCACATCCACATAGGTGAAGGGTTCCAGGCGCGCACCGAATCGGGAACGGGTGCGGCGCACCCCTTTGGCCACGCACCGCACCAGACCGTGCGCGCGTGCCAGCAGGGTGACGATGCGATCCGCTTCCCCCAGGTCCTGCGTGCGCAGGATTATTCCTTCATCCCGATAGAGTTTCACTGGCCCCCAGTTTAGCGGTGCGCGCGATTGACGGCCGAGATAATCGCCTTGAGGCCGGCGCGTGTCGTGGAGGTGTGAATACCGCAGCCCCATAGCACCTGGTCATCAATCTCGCACTCCACATACGCGGCAGCCGAGGCATCCGTACCTTCGCTCAGGGTGTGTTCAGCGTAGTCGAGCACACAGATATATTCACCGAGCTGTTCCATCGCGGTCACGAAAGCGTGGATGGGCCCGTTGCCGCTGCCGTGCAGGCTATGCTGCACGCCGTCAGCCTGAGTTTCAACGACGGCGCTAATATCGGTTACCCCACCGCTGTGGTTTGTGAATTCCAGAGCGCGCAAACGGTAACGTCCCCACGGAGTGCTGGCCTTACCCGGTACCCCGCGCAGCTCCGCCGCGCCGGCCGGTTTCGCTACCGTGCCCGCCGAGTTCGCTCCGGTAGCGCCCGCCGGCTCCGTCGCAGCAGCATACGCAAGCTCCTGCTCCCCGTACCCTTGCGAGAGCGGGAGGTATTCATCCACGAAGATATCCCAGAGGGTATCCGCACTGACTTCTTCTCCGGTATGTTCTGTCCAGGTCTGCACGATGCGGGAGAGCTCGATTTGCATGCGCCGCGGCAGATCCAGGTTGCGGGTGGTTTGCATGAGGTAGGCCACTCCGCCCTTGCCGGACTGGGAATTAACCCGAACGATGGCATCGTAGGTGCGCCCCACATCTTTCGGGTCAATAGGAAGATAGGGCAGCGCCCAGGGAACTTGCCGCTCGTCTCCCCCGGCTGCGGCCAAATCTGCGGACCGGCGCTGCATGCCTTTCTTAATGGCGTCCTGATGGGAGCCGGAGAAGGACGTGTAAACGAGTGAGCCAGCGTAGGGCACCCGCGGCCCCACCTCAATCCCGGTGCATTCTTCGCACACATCCACGATGGCGTCAATATCGGAAAGATCCAGTTCCGGATCAATTCCCTGGGAATAAAGATTCATGGCGACCGTAATGAGATCAACATTTCCGGTGCGCTCCCCCTGCCCGAAGAGACAGCCCTCCACCCGGTCGATACCGGCAAGCATGGCCAATTCAGTGGTAGCCACCCCGGTGCCGCGATCATTGTGGTTATGTGCGGAAAGCGCCACGTACTCACGTTTGGGAATATGGCGGGAGAAGTATTCGATTTGATCGGCGTAGACGTTCGGGGTGGCGCGTTCCACCGTGGTGGGCAGGTTAATAATAATTTCGCGCTCGACATCCGGTTGCCACACATCCATGACGGATGAGCACACGTCAAGGGCGTAATCAATTTCAGTGTCCACGAAGATTTCCGGGGAGTATTCGAAGCCGAAAATAAGATCATCCGGAAGAACTTTTTCGGCGTAGGCCACAATTTCCCGGGTTCCGGCCATGGCCAATTCACGAATGGCTTCCTTGGAGGATCCAAAAACTACATCGCGGAAAACCGGCGAAGTGGCGTTGTATAGATGCACGGTGGCGCGCGGGAATCCGGCGAGCGCATCGATAGTACGGTGAATAAGTTCGGGGCGCGACTGGGTAAGAACCGAAACTGTTACATCTTCGGGAACCGCACCGTCCTCCGCCAGAGAGCGCACAAAATCCCAATCGGTTTGGGAGGCGGCCGGGAAACCAATCTCAATCTCTTTTACGCCGATCTTGACGAGCAGATCGAAAATCCGCCGCTTGCGGATCATATCCATCGGTTCGATAAGGGCCTGGTTGCCGTCGCGCAGATCGGTGGAGAGCCAGCGTGGCGCCTTGGTAATGCGGTTATTGGGCCAGGTACGATCCGGCAGCGCAATCGGATTGGTGTCGAGGAAGGGCCGGTACTTGTAGAACGGCATGCCCGAGGGGCGCTGACGGTGCGTGTATCCGGAAGTTTTCATGGGGTGGTCACCTTTTATTCTCTGTGTGGCGGTCAAATTTAAGAACGACGGCGCAGCTTAACCCGCCGCGAGAAGCCGAATAAGCTCGCGGCGGCTCATAAGGAGAAGGCGAGAGAAACCCATACCGATAACTCTAGCCCCTCAACTAGCTGAATACGCACAGATTTGTCCGGGATGTGAGACTTAGAGTACCGCCGGGAAGGCGTTCCAGTACCCCAAGCTCAGGAGCAGGACCGCCTGGGCGCAGAGGGTGAGGAGCGTGGTGACGCGCGCGATACGCCCCATGCCGGACCGAGCCTTCCAGCTGCGGAAAGCGGCCCGCACGTGCATCCATGCCGCACCCAGCGCCGCCAGGTGGACAAGAGCAAAACCGCCCTGGACGATGAGGAGATTATGGGAGTAGGTGAGCGCGATATGGGCAACGGCCACCAGGTACACGAGGAAGACCGCCCAGGCACCCACCACGGAAAGCGAAGCGAGATTGAGAGCTGCCCCCGATCCGGAGAAATTCGAGAGTCGATGCCCGCGCACCGGAATCCAGCACACCGCCACCAGCACAATGCTGAGTCCGAGAAGGGCCACACCACCCAGTGCGATATAGAGCGCCGTTTGGGCGGTGAACCATCCGCCGGCCGTGAGGGTGGGTGCCACGAAGGCCTGCCGGGGTTGGTCACCGGCCACCCGCGGTTGCGCCGTCGCCGTAAAAGGTAAACCGTTAACCCAATCCGCGGTATCCTGCATAGCTGCCCGAGACAGCTGCCTGCGGTTGATCTGGAGGCCGTGATCCGCGTCCTTGTAATAGCGCACCGTGAGCGCGCTGTTTCCGGCCTCTTCCAGGTACTCGCTCATCATCTGCGGACCCTGGATGGTCGGCATGGAATTATCAGCCGTGCCGTAGAGCATGAGAACCGGCATGGTCATCCGCTTCTCATACGGAGCCGCATCAAAATCGATATAGCGGAAGGTATCAGGACCGAAATCCTGGCCGATAAGTTTTGGAATGGCGGCGCGCAGGCGTTCCGGCGCGTGAATTTCCCGCAGATAGGCGTCGGCCGCGTAGGCCCCCTGCTGGCGGATCGGCAGCACCGGCGCACTGATAAGCGCCACGTAATTCACCGCCCTCGCGCTGGTGGCGACAATTGGTGCCACGAAGCAGCCTTCGGATACCGCGTACAGGCCCGAGTGGCGCGCATCAACGTCATCCCAGGAAAGCATCTCGCGGTAGACATCCTCGAAATCCGCGGCGAGCTGGAGGTAGTCGCGATGCGTCGTCGTATAGTTCGCTACCCGTTTTTCCGGAACCACCGTGACAATCCCGGTGGAAGCAATAGCTTCGGTTTCACGCCCGAAATCACGCGCGGAGGAGGTACCGGTACCGTGAATGAAAAGCATGCCCGGTACTACCGGTCCCGCACCCACCGGGCGTTTGACGACGGCGGGAATAGGAGTGCCATCCCGCAACGTGATGGTGACCGTGCTACTTGCCACCTCGTATGTTCCCAGCCGCGCGGTGGGAACCCCGGTGAAAATTGTGGTATCCGAAGTTTGCGGAGCGATCGCCGCGGTCATGGGTTGCGGATTCCAGCCCGGGCCGAAAGCGCTCCCGACGAGACCGGCGGCCAGCACCACAATGAGCCAGGTGACGAAACGTTTATGGGTGGGAAGCCAGCGCCGCCATCCCCGCCGCGCACTGTGTTCTAGATGTTCCGTGCCGTCCATTGCGCTGGCCGGCACCAGGGTGCGCCCCGGCGGCGGATTCTCGGTGGGCGGGGTGTAGGGAAGATCGGTGAGGCGCACGTATCAGAACCCGAGTCGATCCAGCATTTTCGGGTCGCGCTGCCAGTCTTTGGAAACTTTCACGTGCAAATCGAGATAGACCGGCGTACCGAGCAGCGCCTTAATGGCTTTGCGGGCATCGCGCCCAATCTGGCGCAGGCGGGCACCCCCGCG
The DNA here is from genome assembly GCF_000411135.1 of Actinotignum schaalii FB123-CNA-2. Lineage (GTDB taxonomy): Bacteria > Actinomycetota > Actinomycetes > Actinomycetales > Actinomycetaceae > Actinotignum > Actinotignum schaalii_A. Next base: position 194,790 of record NZ_KE150263.1, read on the forward strand.
CCCGATAACAATCCCTTTTTGGGAATCGCGTTCCACGTGTAGCGAGGCATGGATGCGCACCAGCGAGCCACCGTTAGGTGCGGTGTCCTCAATAATTTCATCGATGGTAACCGCGAGGGAATGCGGAAGTTCTTCGCGCATTTTTTCCAGGCCCGCTTCGCGGATAAGCTCCGCGATAAGGGTTTCTTCGGTTTCATCGGTAATGGCATCCAGCGGATATAGCGGCGGGGAGACGGGAAGCTGTTTAATAATCTGCTCGGTGAGGAGCTCTACCTGGTCCATCGTGGCGGCGCTGACCGGTACGATCTCCACAAAATCGTGGAAAGCCGCCACGGCCGCGATCTTTTCCGCGAGGGCTTCGCGGCTCACCAGATCAGTTTTAGTAATCGCGGCGATCATGGGGACTTTCGCGCGTACCGCCAGATCGAGGAGGTATTTATCGCCCGGCCCAAGTTTTTCATTCGCGGGAAGGCACATAACAATGGTGTCTACATCGGCGATGGAATCGCGCACCATATCACCCAGGCGTTCACCCAGCAGGGTGCGGGGGCGGTGCATCCCGGGGGTATCAACCAGAATCACCTGACCTGCATCCCGAGTCACAATGGCGCGAATAATACGCCGGGTGGTTTCCGGGCGGGCGCTGGTAATCGCTACCTTCTTGCCCACCATCGCATTGGTGAGGGTTGATTTCCCGGCGTTCGGGCGGCCCACCACCGAGGCGAACCCGGCCCGAAATTCTGTGTTCTCCACCGTCATCGTGTTCTAGTCCTCACCATCATCGTCGGTTTCTTCGCGCGCAACGATAATAGTCGATAACCGGCGCCGGCGCCCTTCGAAACGGTCAGCAACCATGTGAATTCCCGCCACGGTGGTTTCGGCTCCCCGGATGGGAACCCGCCCGATACTCTTGGCGAAGAGCCCGCCGGCGGTATCAACGTCGTCGTCCTCCAATTCGATTCCGAAGAGGTCACCTAGGTCATCGATGGGCATACGCGCCGGGATGCGGAAACTACCCGCCTCGAGCTCTTCCACGGCCGGGAGGGCCCGGTCGTGTTCATCAGAAATTTCTCCCACAAGTTCTTCCACGAGGTCCTCGATGGTAACGAGTCCGGCGATTCCGCCGTATTCATCCACGACGAGGGCGATATGAACCTGATCGGCCTGCATTTCCCGCATGAGGGTATCGATAATTTTAGTTTCCGGAACGAAAACTGGTTCGCGTACCAGATCGGCCACCCGCAGGTCATCGTGCTGGTGGCGCCGGTGCACCCGCCGGATCACATCCTTGAGGTAGAGCACCCCGATAACGTCATCAATGGATTCCCGGTACACGGGCACCCGCGAGAATCCGGAGCGAGTAAACAATGAGATGGCGCGGTCGAGGGTTTCATCCGCCTCCACCGCGATCATATCGGTACGCGGGACCATAACCTCCCGCACCAGGGTGTTCCCCATATCGAAAAGCGATTGCAGGATATCGCGTTCGGCATCATCCAAGGCCTCGGATTCGGCCACGCGTTCCACCATAACCGCGAGCTGGTCTTCTTGCCGTTGTTCGGCTTCTTCGGGTGAAAATTCGCGTTCCCTGATGAGTAGTGAGAGCAACCAGGTGAGCGGGGAAAGCCACCAGGTGGCTTTGCGGAGTACCCGCTGGTGGCGTTCCACCCCGAAACTCAGGGGGTTGAAGAAAGCAAAAGCGAGGAGAGCAAGCACCGTCACGCCGAAGAAAATAGGGAAGATCTGCCACCAGGCAGCTACATCCGTTCCCAGGGCAAAAGTAAAGCAGATTCCGTAGCTGGCCATGAGCAGGGCCCGCACCACCGCGATGCCCATGGAGGCGGCTGGGCGGCGAGCCATAATTGCCACCACACGTGCCGAACCGCGTTCCTTATGCGCGTACATTTCCGCGGCTTCGGTGCGGGTCATGCGCCCGAGTGCGGCGCCGACAACCGTGCACCACAAGGAAAGCAGAAGGCACAGGCCTGCGGCGATATAAAACGGGGCGGAGGGCAGCGTTCCCGCTGCCACGGGTAAGTGATCCATCCTTTCTTACACCTCCGTGGGGCGCGGATCGCCTCCCCCGCGTTCCGATAGGAACACGAGGAGGAGTTGGCGTTGTAAAGCAAACATGGTGTCTTTTTCTTCCGGGGTTGCGTGGTCGTAGCCGAGCAGATGCAAGATCCCGTGGGTGACGAGGAGGAGAATTTCTTCCGCGGTGGAGTGCCCCATGGCGTGGGCCTGGCGGCTGGCGACCTGCGGGCATACCGCAATATCGCCGAGCATCCCCGGGCGCGGTTCTTCACCCGGTGGGGCCGGGCGCACCTCATCCATCGGGAAGGACATCACATCGGTGGGACCTTCCAGATCCATCCACGTGACGTGGAGATCCGCCATGGCATCTTCATCGAGGAGCACGATAGATAGATCCGCCATGGGATGCACCCGCATCTTATCGAGGACGTAGGTAGCTAGCTCCGATATTTCTTCCAGATCCGGAGCCGGACTAAAACTCGATTCGTCATTTACTTCAATCATGTGGTCTTTCCTGACAACCGTTCCCTAAATTTCCTCGAAACAGTTCTACCGCTACTAGAGTTGCAAGGCACGCCATTATTCACACCTATCACCCGCGCTAACGCTGCCGGGAATCCCAGCGAGCATAAGCATCGATAATTTCGGCAACCAGGCGGTGGCGCACCACGTCCGCCGAGCTCAGCTCCGAGAAATGAATCCCCGGAACATCACGTAGAATCCGACGCACCACCTGCAATCCGGACACTTTATTCGCACCGAGATCAACCTGGGTGATATCGCCTGTCACCACCATCTTAGAGTTGAAGCCGAGCCGGGTGAGGAACATCTTCATCTGTTCGGGTGTGGTGTTCTGCGCCTCGTCCAAAATCACGAAAGCATCGTTGAGGGTGCGCCCACGCATATATGCCAACGGCGCCACCTCAATGGTGCCCGCGGCCATGAGTTTCGGAATGGAATCGGCATCAAGCATGTCATACATGGCATCGTAAAGCGGGCGCAGATACGGATCGATTTTATCGGTGAGGGATCCTGGCAAAAAGCCGAGGGATTCCCCGGCTTCCACCGCCGGGCGCGTCAAAATAATACGTTTGACCTGCCCGTCATTGAGCGCCACCACCGCTTTGGCCATGGCGAGATAGGTTTTCCCGGTGCCGGCCGGGCCGATCCCGAAAGTAATATCGTGGGTGTCGATGGCGTCCACGTACGCCTTCTGGCCCAGGCTTTTCGGCCGGATGGTTTTGCCGCGGTTAGATAAAATATCGGTGTGCAGCAGCGTGGTGGGATGCGCTACGCCGGCGCGCGCAATATCAACTGCGCGGGCGACTGCGTCCCGGGTGAGGATTTCACCTTCGGCGACGACGTCGATTAATTCCCCGATGAGTGATTCGGCAAAATCAAGCTCGGCAGCCGAGCCGGTCAGGGTGATCCGGTGGCCAAGCACGTGAATAGTGGTGGGGGCCAGCCGTTCTTCCAAGGTCCGCAGGACGTCATCACGATGCCCGAGCAGCTGAATCATGGAAACTCGGTCCGGTACAACAATGGTGCGCTGGCTGTGTTCTGTGTGCGTCATTACGTCCTATAGTAGCGCGCCCAGCGCGCGCACGGTGGCAATACTTGCCAGGGCGTAGGCCCCGGCGGAGGCGCTGCGCAGCACATGCGCGCCCAGGAGCACCGGGATAGCGCCCGCCGCCTGCAACGACTCCATCTCTTCCGGCGCGATTCCGCCTTCCGGACCGATAATCACGGCCACGGGTCCGGCCACTTGCGCAAAGCTCACCGTTCCGCGGGCCACCGCCTCAGCCAGGGTAACGTCGGCTTCCTCATGACAGATTAACACGGTGTTCCCGGTAAGGGCCTGGGGCAGCTGCGCCGTCGTGCTTAAAGAACGGATACGTGGAATGTAGCTGCGCCGTGATTGTTTCGCCGCGGCGCGTGCCGTCGCCTGCCAGCGGGCCCGGCCCTTCTCCTCTTTATTTTTCCAAGAAGCGACGCAGCGGGCCGCTTCCCACGGGACGATATCCCACACCCCGTATTCGGTGCAGGTTTCCACCGCTTGTTCGTCGCGGCCGCCCTTCGCGAGGGCCTGCACCAGGGTGATGGGCCCGGCCGGTTTCGGCTCCGCGCTCACTTCTTGAACACGGGCGCGCACATCATTTTTGGCGACGACGCTCACCGTGCAGCGGGCCCGCCGGCCCTCCCCATCGGAGAGCAGGATTTCCTCGCCAACCCGGATCCGCATCACGCTGGCGTGGCGTGCTTCTTCACCGGTGAGGCTCAGTTCCTGGCCCACCCGGAGACAGGCGCCGGCTCCGCCCCCGGGCCGGGTGGCGGGGAAGTCGGCGAAGAAAAGCGGGAGCGTCACAGCGAACTCAACCTTTCGCGCAATTTATCGAAGAAGGATTTGCCCTGCTCGGATAGCTGGGCATCCTGCACACTTTCCCCGCGCAGCTCAGCCAGTTCGCGCAGCAGTTCCCGCTGGCGTTCATCCAGGTCGGTGGGGGTTTTCACCGCGACGGTAATCCGCATATCCCCGCGGCCCTTACCGCGCAAGCGAGCCACGCCCAGGCCCTTGAGGGTGAGGACTACGCCGGAGGAGGTCCCGGCGGGAATCTCCAACTCCCGGTCCCCATCCAGGGTGGGTATGGTGACGTTGCCGCCCAGGGCCGCGAAAGTCATGGGCACCTGGACCTCGCCGAGGAGTTCATCGCCCACCCGCTGGAAAATGGGGTGTTCTTCCACCCGGATTTCCACGAAAATATCGCCGGCCGGGGCGCCGAAGGTTCCGGCATCGCCCTGGCCGCGCAGGCGGATGCGCATGCCGTTCTCGATGCCAGCCGGGATATCTACGGTGAGGGTTTTTTCTTGGCGGATGCGCCCGGTGCCGTGGCAGGGACGGCAGGGGTCGGCAATGATGGTACCGTGGCCTTCGCAAGTGTGGCAGGGCACCTGGGTCACCATTTGACCGAAGAGAGAATTCGTGACTTGCTGGACCATCCCCTGGCCTTGGCAGGCCCCGCAGGTCACCGGCTGGGAGCCGGCCGCGCAACCGCGGCCCGCACATGTAGGGCATACAGCGAAGAAGGAGTCGCTTATCTGGCGCTGGGCACCGAAGACCACGTCGGAGAGTTCGATGCTCAAACCGAGAAGTGCATCACGCCCACGTTCCCCTCGCGGGGTCGGGCCGCCGGCGCGCATACCCGCTCCCCCGAAGAAGGTGGAGAAGATGTCGTTCATATCGAAACCAAAACCGCCGGCTCCGGCTCCCCCGCCGCGCCCGCCCAGGTCATATTGACGGCGCGAGTCCGGGTTGGAAAGCACCGTATACGCTTCATTGACTTCCTTATAGCGTTCAGCGGCTTCCGGACCGGCGTGATCCGGGTGTAATTTGCGCGAAAGGCGCAGGTACGCTTTGCGGATTTGCTCCTGGCTCGCATCACGTTCCACCCCGAGGGTTTCGTAAAAATCAGCCACATTTCTCCCGTCTTTGTTATGTTCTGCGCCCGCCCGCGCCCCGGCGTGCTACCTAGCTGATGAGTGCCCGTTCAAAGGCCGTGCTCCCAGCTGCTGTGGTACCACCGCACTTATGACTGCCCGGATAGAATACCGGATAGATAGTGAGCAACGGCGCGCACCGCCGCGATATTCCCGGGATAGTCCATCCGGGTAGGACCAACCACGCCCACCCGGGCCACTTCATGCCCGGCTACTTCGTAACTTGAGGAAACCACCGACGTTTCGCTCAGGTTTTCATGGTCATTTTCCACTCCGATGGATACTGCCACATCAGTTTCCATCGCGGCGAGGAGGCGCAAGAGCACTACCTGTTCTTCCAGGGCATCCAGCACCGGGGAAATCGAGTGGAGGAAATCCACCGAATGGCGGGAAAGATTGGCGGTTCCGGCCATGGTGAGGCGATCCTCCGCGCCGGTATGCACCGCGGTGGTGAGCGCCGCCGCAATATCACGCAGGGCTGCGGAGACTTCCGGTTCACTCCGCTCGGCGATCTCCGCGAGCACTCCAACTGCGGTGGTGAGCGGCTGACCGTTACAGCGGGCGGTCACCTCCCGGCTTACCGCATCCACATCCAGGCCCTCCAGGTGTGCAGGCACCGCAATAACGCGCTGCTCTACCCGCCCCGCGCTGGTAATAACCACGAGGAGAATGCGGGTAGCGCCGAGCCAAATAAGTTCCAGGTGGCGCAAGAGAGCTTTATCCAGGGCCGGGTATTGGATAACCGCGACCTGCTGGGTGAGGTGGGACAGCAGGCGCGCGGCGCGATCCAGCACATCATCAAGATCCACGGCGGCATCCAGGATTTGGCTAATAGCGCGCCGTTCTGCCCGGGAGAGCGGTTTGACGGTGGTGAGGGAGTCCACGAAAGCCCGGTAGCCAGCATCGGTAGGGATGCGCCCGGCCGAGGTATGCGGATGGGTGAGCAGCCCGGCTTCTTCCAGGACCGCCATATCATTGCGGACGGTGGCCGGGGAAACTCCCAGAGCGTAGCGTTCCACGAGAGCCTTGGACCCCACCGGTTCGCGGGTGGTGACGTAATCGCGCACAATCGCCTCAAGAACGCGCCCGCGCCGATCTTCTGCCGCCACCTGTATCCTTCCTCCCCGTGCCGTGGAACCGCGGCGTTGCCCGTAGCCTTACCCCGACCCCACTCAGCACTCTATACCTTCGAGTGCTAATTCTACGCGGGGCGGACCCTGAGCGCATACCCTTAGAGCGTGATGTTCTCTGCTACCGGAATGCCTGATCGCTACGGCGACGACGTGCTCGCTCGCGATCCGCACGACCACCGCCGCCCCTCCCGCCCCGTACCGGCCGCGCCCGGCCTCCTCATTGAAGACGTGGCCTCCGGTTTTGTGGGCGAAGTGCTCACGGTGGGGAAAGTTGCAGGGCGCTGGCAGATGGAACTGGAGGGCCGCGGCGGGGTGCGCCGTTCCTTCCCGTTGGGCAAAGGCTATTGGATCGAGGGGGAGCCAGTGGAGATCACCGTCCCGAAAGTGGAGATTCCGCGCGGCCGGCTCCTGACCGCCTCCGGTTCTTTTCACGTGCAGGCACGGGCACGCGTCGCGCGCGCCTCACGTATCTGGGTGGAAGGTAAGCACGACGCCGAACTGGTGGCCAAGATCTGGGGTGAAGATCTAGCCCTCGAAGGAGTAGTGGTCGAAGAATTACTCGGGGTGGATAATCTGGAGACCGTAGTAAAGGAAACTGCCCCTGACAATGAGCACCGCCTGGGTGCGCTGGTGGATCACTTGGTTCCCGGCTCTAAGGAATCGCGGATCGCGGCGCGGGTGGCCGGCCCGGGAGTACTGGTACTAGGACACCCATATATTGATGTGTGGCAGGCTATTAAACCGGCCGCGGTGGGCTTGCGGGCCTGGCCGGAGGTACCGCGCGGGGAAGATATTAAGATCGGCACCCTGCGCCGCCTCGGTTGGCCCCACGAAACCCCCGAAGATATTGGCCGGGCCTGGTCCCATATTCTCGCCTGCGTGCATTCGTATAAAGACATTGAACCCGCACTGCTGGGTCGCATGGAAGAACTCATCGATTTCGTCACCGCTGCCGGCACCCGGTAGGGGTAAGAAGCACCCGCCCACACCCGGGTGGAGCCACAAGCTACACCTCTCCGATCCCGGCAATAAGCGCGATTAGCACCCCTTCCGGAACCGCTGCGCGAACCTAGCTACAATCCTGAGGCCCTCAGGGTATATCCTTGCTGCGTGGCGCCTATCTGGTCCCGACCGGAGCCGCTGCCCTCGTTGTTTCGGTTCTTCTGCACCCCTATCAGGAGTTGTGATCACGTGGCCCTCCAGCGCCGCTCCCTCGTGGACAAAATCGCGGTTGCGTCCCCGCGCGGCACCCTCGCCGTTGCTTCGGTTCTCGTGGGACTTGTCTCTCCCTTTATCACGCTATCGGGAGAAAATGCCACCACGGTTGTATTCTTCCGCTTCGGCTTAGCTTTCCTTACCCTGCTGCCCATGGTGGTTCATGAATGGCGCCAGTACGGGCCAATGCGGCGCACTGATCTACTGCTCTACGCGGTATGCGGAGTGTGCTTCGGGGTGGATATGGCCTTGTGGACACCTTCGGTGCTGCTGGCCGGCCCGTCGGTTTCCGCGGTGGTGGTCAATTACGTGCAGGCCCTCGCGGTACCTCTGGTCGCCTGGATTTTCTTCCGCAACCGGGTCCCGTGGATGTTTTTCGTGGCAGCACCTTTTTCCCTCGGCGGGATTTTCTTGCTTTCGGGCATCCTCGACGGCGCCGGCGGATCCGATCTGATACGCGGCATTATCCTCTCTGCACTCGCGGGCCTCACCTATACCGTGTACGTGGTCCTCACCGGGCGCACTAATTCTCCGCACCATCAGGGCACCGCTATGGCGATCGTCTGCCTGGTAACCACGGTGGTGTCCACCCCGCTGCTCATTGTCACCCATGGTCCCCTCACCCTCGCGCTCTCGGCTAGTTCCTGGGGCTGGATGATTCTTATTGCGCTCTCCAGCCAGGTGCTGGGGTGGTTGTTCTGCCAGGCAAGCATGCCGCTGGTTAATCCTTCGGTGGCCGCAACCCTTATTTTGATTCAGCCGCTGAGCGCCATCATTTTTTCCGCGGTGCTCGTTGGCGAACGGCTCTCCACTCTGCAATGGCTGGGCGCCATTATTATGCTGCTCGGAATTTTCCTCATCGGGCGGGCACCCAAGCGCCGCTACCGGCTCGGCATCAAACGGCCGTCACTACGCATTCGGCGTAGGCCCGTAGCGTAAAAACTCCGTGCCGGACGACCACTGCAGCCACCCTTCGATAGATTGCGACTAAGGTCCCTTATCACGAAGGAGTAGCTATGCGGACTAACAATGTCACCACTTTCCCGGTTCTCTCCGATAAGAGCGTTATCGTCACGGGAGGAGCCTCCGGGCTCGGGCGCGAAGCATCGATTCTTTTTGCTGAAGCCGGCGCTAAGGTCATCGTCGCTGATTACAATCTAGACGGCGCTGAAGAAACCGTCGCTACCATCAAGCAGGCTGGTGGCAAAGCTATTGCGGTACGTACAGATGTCTCAGATTCCGAATCCGTCCAAAATATGGTTGCGACCGCGGTAGAAACCTACGGACGCTTGGATGGAGCTTTCAATAATGCAGCTGCTGCGCCCGATAATGCACTCACCTCCGAATTCGATGAAGACTACTGGGATAAGCTCATGAAAGTCGATCTCAAAGGTGTGGCGCTGTGCATGAAGTACGAAATTAAGCAATTCCTCGCACAAGGCGACGGAGGTGCTATCGTCAATACCGCTTCGGTTTCCGGCATTCGACCCCAACCATTTAATCCTGCCTATGTTTCTGCCAAACATGGAGTAATTGGCCTAACCAAGGTAGCAGCAGTGGAGAACGGCCCGCATAATATCCGCGTTAACGCCATTGCCCCGGGTGCTATTGATACACCGATGTTGCATGATGCCTTAGAAGCTCTTGGAACTAGCGGTGAGGAATACGCACCCATGATTTCCTTACTCAACCGTTTTGGTAGCCCGCGCGAAATCGCGCAACCGGCCCTGTGGTTGCTCTCCGACGCGGCTTCTTACGTGACGAGTACCGTCATCGCCGTGGATGCCGGTTACACCGGCCGCTAAGCCTATCCGTTTCAAATACCAGGATCAGCTCTACCAAAGAGCCCGGGTCACCGTATCAGCCAGGAGCCGCCCGCGCCGGGTCAGAACGAGGCGCCCGGCGCGCGCGGTTTCTGCCTCGACTAGACCATCCCGGACCAGGCCCTCCACCACCGCGGCGTCCACGCCCCGCGGGATATCAATTCCGCTATGCATCCGGATACCGAGCATGATTTTTTCTTCGCGTTGTTCGGCCGGGCTGAGAATTTCCCGCTCCAGGGCCGGCGACGTAATGGCCGGCTGGCTCGCGGCTATCCCGCCCGCCGCGCGTGGCGCGGCGGCGCCGTCGTTGTTCCCTATTCCGCGCGCCCAGACCCGATCCGCATACGCGCGCGGATGTTTAACGTTCCAAAACCGCACCCCATTAATATGCGAGTGCGCGCCGGGGCCGTAACCCCACCAATTCGCGTTCTCCCAGTAATAGCAATTGTGGCGGCATTCGTGACCGGGCCGGGCCCAATTCGAAATTTCGTACCAGCGGTAGCCAGCCGCGCTGAGGATATCATCCGCGACCTCGTATTTATCGGCAAGTTCGTCCGGATCGGGGAGGCTAATGAGACCGCGGCGGGCCTGCATCCCCATTTTAGTGCCGGGCTCCACCATGAGCCCGTAGGCGCTGATATGCGCGGGTTCGAGGGCAAGAGCTGCGGCCAGGGAGGTGCGCCACTGCGCCATCGTCTCCCCCGGTGCCCCGTAAATGAGATCGAGAGAATACTCCAAACCAAGCTCGCGGGCCCAGCCGGTTACGCGTTCGACCTGGCCGGGACTGTGTTGGCGGTCAAGGGTGCGCAGCACCTCGGGCACAGCTGATTGCATCCCAAAAGAGATGCGGGTGAAACCGCCAGCCCGCAGGGTCGCGAGGGCCTCGCGGTCCACGGATTCCGGATTACATTCCGTGGTGATTTCGGCACCCTCGGCTAGACCGAAAGCGCGCTCCAGCTCCGCGAGTACCGCGACGAGCTGCTCGGCATCCAACAGGGTGGGAGTACCGCCCCCGAAAAAAACGGTGCGCAGCGCGGCGCGGTTGGTGCCGGTGTCGAGAACCTCCCGTGAAAGCGCTATTTCACGGGCGAGAGAAGCTGGAAAATCATCGCGGCCCGCACCTGGCCCGAAGCTCGCCTTAGTGTAGGTGTTGAAATCGCAATAACCGCAGCGCACCGTGCAAAAAGGAATGTGGATGTAGGCGGAAAAACCGGCGCTCACATCTGGGTTCGGGAGCGTACCGGAGGCCGGAGCCGGCTCGCCGTGCGGGAGGGACGCCATCGGAGCCTAGGCCCGCACCGCGAGAATGTCGTGAATGGTGCGCCCGGCCGCGATACCGCGTTCCTCAAAACGGGTGAGGACGCGTTCCTCCCAGCGCGGCGCGAAACCGCCGCGTTCCGGGGTGGGATCCGCGGGGTCGGGGCGTTCACCGGCGTGCGGATTCGTGAAATACGGGGATGTTTCGACGACGTCGCGCATCTGCCAGGCGTAATTATCCCAATCCGTGGCCAGCCGCCAGGTGCCCCCTTCCCGGAGCATCCCGGCCACCACCGTGGCAAAAGGCGCGGCAACCAGGCGGCGCTTGTGGTGGCGGGCTTTGCGCCAGGGATCGGGGAAGAATGTCCACACCTGCTCGGCGCGCGGATTCGCGGCATTGGGGTGGGTGGCGCTGCGCGCCGGCCCGCAGGCAGTCACATCTTCCCCGCGAACCAAGCCAGCGCATTCCAGCCCAAAGAGGACCGGGAGGGCCTGGGCGGCATCAGCTTCCAGCACCCGCACGTTGGTAACGCCCGCGCGCAGAATACTGGCCACGCAGCGCGCCGCACCGGGAGCCCAGGCTTCCACGAGCAGCACATTGTATTCGGGGTGGCGCTGGGCGAAGGAGACGCCGTGCTCGCCCGAACCGGGACCGATTTCCACGGCGAGCGGGGCCTGGCGGCCGAAAACTTGCCCGAGGTCACAGCGGGCATCCAGGGCTACCGTGGTGGCCTGGGGTCCGGGGGCCAGCGGCACGAAAAGCTCGGGGTGGCGGGCCACCGTTTCTTCGTGGCGCGCACCCAGGCGCGAACCGCGCAGGGAGAAAGAGCGGATGCGCCATTGGGAGCGCTCGGGTGCGGAGGGCCCGGCTGCGCCGTCGTGCTGCTGCGGTGCGGAATCCGGGCGAACCGCGCGTAAATCTTCGGGACGCTCGGACATATTTACTTCCCCGTGGGTGCTTCGGAGGTGAGGGCCGCAACGAAAGCTTCCTGGGGCACGTCCACGCGCCCGATGGATTTCATGCGCTTCTTACCTTCCTTCTGCTTCTCGAGCAGTTTGCGTTTACGCGAGACGTCGCCGCCGTAGCACTTGGAAAGCACGTCCTTACGCAGAGCCTTGATAGTTTCGCGGGCAATAATGCGCGAACCTACCGCGGCCTGCACCGGGATCTCGAATTGCTGGCGCGGAATGAGGGTCTTGAGCTTCTTCGTCATCTCATTGCCGTAGGAGTAGGCCTTGTCCTTGTGGACGATGGCGGAGAAAGCATCGACCTGTTCGTGATTGAGCAGCACATCCACCTTGACCAGATCGGAGGGCTGTTCGCCGGCAATATCGTAATCGAGGGAAGCGTAGCCCTTCGTGCGGGATTTGAGCTGGTCAAAGAAATCGGTGACGATCTCCGCTAGCGGTAGCACGTAGTGAATCTCCACGCGTTCGGCGGTGAGGTAATCCATGCCCTGGAGCGCCCCGCGGCGTTCCTGGCACAGCTCCATAATGGAACCCACGTAATCGGAAGGAGCCAGGATCGTGGCGCGCACGGTCGGCTCGTAAATCTCCCGAATTTTCCCTTCCGGGAATTCCGAGGGGTTCGTAACCGTGAGTTCTTCACCGGCATCCGTGATGACCCGGTAGATCACCGAAGGCGCGGTGGCAATAATATCCAGGTCGAATTCCCGCTCGAGTCGTTCGCGAATAATCTCCAGGTGGAGCAGGCCCAGGAAGCCGCAGCGGAACCCGAAACCGAGGGCCACCGAGCTTTCCGGTTCGTAAACCAGCGAAGCATCATTGAGCTTGAGTTTTTCCAGGGCCTCGCGCAGGTTCGGGAAATCGGAGCCGTCCATCGGGTAAATTCCGGAATACACCATCGGTTTCGGATCGAGGTAGCCGGGCAGGGCTTCCGTAGCGCTCTCGCGCGCACCGGTCACGGTATCCCCCACGCGGGTTTGGCGTACGTCCTTCACACCGGTAATAAGGTAGCCGACTTCCCCGGCGCCCAGCGCGGTGGTGGGCGTAGGCTCGGGGGAAATCACGCCCAGTTCCAGGAGTTCGTGTTCGGTGCGGGTGGCCATGGTACGCACCTTCGAGCGGGTGGTCAGCTCACCATCAACCACACGCACATAGGTAACGACCCCGCGATAAATATCGTAAACAGAATCGAAAATCATGGCACGAGCCGGCCCGTCCGAACGCCCGGAGGGCGCGGGAATCTCCGCGACGATCCGATCGAGGAGCTCGGGCACGCCCTCCCCCGTTTTCCCGGAAACGGCTAGGCATTCCTCCGGTTCTACGCCGAGGAGGGAAGCCACTTCTTCCGCGATCTTTTCCGGCTGCGCGGAAGGCAAATCGATTTTATTGAGGACGGGAATAATCGTGAGATCGTTTTCCATGGCCATATACAAATTGGCCAGGGTCTGCGCTTCAATTCCCTGGGTGGCATCCACGAGCAGCACCGCGCCTTCGCAGGCCGCCAGCGAACGGTTGACCTCATAAGAAAAGTCCACGTGGCCCGGGGTGTCAATCATATTGAGAGCGTAGGCTTTCCCCTCCACCGACCACGGCAAACGCACGGCCTGCGATTTGATGGTGATGCCGCGCTCACGCTCAATATCCATCCGGTCCAGGTATTGATCACGCATTTCGCGCTGCTCCACAATCCCGGTGAGCTGGAGCATCCGGTCAGCCAGCGTGGACTTTCCGTGATCAATATGCGCAATAATGCAAAAATTTCGGATACGCTCGGGCGCCGTCGCGCCCGGAATAATGGCGCGCGATTCCTCAGCGGAAGAAATAGGCACGTCTCTCCTTCACAATAAACTCTGCTCAAGTATAGTCCTTGGACCATAATGGATATGGATATATCGGTCACGGGAGTTGCCATGAATGTTCCTTTGTCAGTGTTAGATTTCGCTACGCGGTACGACGGCGAAGCTCCGGCCGCGGCCCTGCACCGCTGCGTGGACCTCGCTAAGCGCGCCGAAGCCGCCGGTTACACCCGGGTGTGGTACACCGAGCATCACAATATGCCCACGGTGATTTCCTCCTCCCCCGCGATTATCATCGGCTACGTTGCCTCGCATACCTCCCGAATTCGGCTGGGTGCGGGCGGGGTGATGCTCCCTAACCATTCCCCGCTCGTCATTGCTGAACAATTCGGGGCGCTGGCGGAAATGTATCCTGGGCGTATTGATCTGGGGCTCGGGCGGGCTCCGGGCACCGATAGCCGCACCCTCTACGCGCTGCGCCGCGATGCCAGCGCCTATGAGAATTTCCCGCGTGATGTGGTGGAACTCCAGGGTTTCCTCGGGGATGCCTCCCGGGTGCCGGGGGTGGCGGCCTATCCGGGCCAGGGCACCCACGTGCCCCTCATCATTCTGGGTTCTTCGCTTTTCGGAGCGGATCTGGCCGCGCAGCTGGGCCTACCGTATTCCTTTGCTTCCCATTTCGCTCCGCGCCTACTCCACGAGGCTATCGCCCACTACCGGGAGAATTTCCAGCCCTCGGAGGAGCTGGCCGAGCCCTATGTTATTGCGGCGGTGAATGTGACGGCGGCAGAAACTTCCGAGGCAGCCGCCCGCGAATTTGAGCGGGTCAAGCGGGCCCGGGTCCGGAATATGCTGCTGCGCGAGACGCCGAGCCGCGATATCTCCGATGCGGATCTTGATGCGGTCATGGACAGTGCGCAGGCCCGCCAAATCCTCGATATGCTCCGCTACACCGCGGTGGGGGACGCGGCCGAGGTAGGTGACTACCTGCAAAAGTTCGCCCGCGATGCACAGGCCGATGAACTGATGATCTCGGTGCAGGCTACCTCGCATGAAGAATCACTGGCGTGCTTGGAGCTCACCGCGCGTGGCTACGGCTTGGATAGCTGAGGAAGGAGCCGCGCTGGCAGCTAGGCGCGGCGTCGTACCGTATCGCGCAGCTTCGCGTTTCTTTTCCCCCACGCTATCGGCCGCCTCGCACGCCCGCGTTTTCTTTGTGGCACGATGGTGAGTATGCCTCTGTCGCAAAAACTACTCGGAACCGGCGAAGAACTCCTTGTCCATATGCACCCCGATGCCCGGCATTTGCTGCCGCGGGCGCTCGGTGCCGCGGCGGTGGTGTTCCTCGCGGTGCTCGGGGTGGTAGCGCTGCCGGGTAGGTGGCAGCCGCTGGCCGGGTGGTTGGTGGTAGCGGCCGGGGTTCTCGCGCTTATTGCGATAGCCGGGTGGCCGTGGCTGCAGTGGTATATGAGCACGGTGAGTATTACCAACCGCCGGATTATTACCCGGCGTGGGGTGTTCACAAAGCTCGGGCACGATCTTCCGCTCGCCGCGGTGGCACGGGTGGATGCGCAACCTGCGGGTACCGGGACCTCCGGTTCCCTTCTTGTGACGACGACGTCAGGCGCCACAGTCACTCTGCGCCGCATTGCGAATCTTCCCGCTGTCACCACGTTTCTGAATACGCTATTGGACAAGCGTGCGGGAGAGGGGATTCACACCGGGACCTCGCGCGAAACCGCCTGATTCTGGTAGTGTTTGGAGATGGACTTTCACCGGTCGGGTGGCAAGTCCTTGTTCTTTCGTAACAACCACGGGTGCCCCACGCCCGCAGTCCTACGAGGAACGCTTCCCTCTCCGACCATATTCATCTATCGCCTAGCGATTGACCGAAAGAGATATTTCATTGGCTAATATCAAGCAGCAGAAGAAGCGCGTTCTGACGAACGAGAAGCGTCGCCTTCGCAACCAGGCCGTTAAGTCGGAACTGAAGACCTACATCCGTAAGACCCGCCTTGCCGTGGAAGCCGGCAATGCCGAAGAGGCGGAAACCCTCCTGGCCGCGGCCTCCCGCAAGCTGGACAAGGCTGTGTCCAAGGGTGTTATTCACCGCAACCAGGCGGCGAACCGCAAGTCGAAGCTCGCTAAGCGCGTGAACGCACTGGCCAAGTAGGCTGTGCTCCGGCCGTGCAGGCCGGACCTCCGGCGCGGTTGTATCTGTTATATCTACCGCGCTGATGCTTAGAGAAAAGCGGCTGGAACCTAGGCGTTCCAGCCGCTTTTCGTATCCCTCACGAATTTTCTCATTCTTCTCCTTCGTGCTCGCCCTCGCGTTCCGCTTCCAAACCGCGGCGTTCTATTTCCAAACGGCGCAGCGTAGCGCGTACTTCGTTTTCACGGTGCCGCTGCCATAGCGCAAGGCAGAGTAACGCAAGAGTGATAAGGGCGGGAATAAGAGCGTAGTCGTACCAACGACCACCTGCTAATGCGCTCCCAATGCAGCCTCCCAGAGTAGCTCCGAGTGCAAGTTGTGAGAAATAGAAATACCTTTTTGAGCGCACCTGAGTCGTGCAACTTTTTGGATTTTAGGTTTTTCTTCGACGTTTGCCCTGTTCAGGGGGTTGTGGTTGGTGGTTTTGGGTCACTAATCGGTTGCGTTGTTTTAGCTTGACCGGGGTCGTGCCGCATTTTCTGCGTAAAATTGGGCACCTCCTCGGGTGCCACGCCTGGGGCCAATAGACAAAATAGTTACTAATGGTGGTGCGGCGTTGGAATGTATCCGGATGCGGACCCGCACGAACTGGGTCAGCAAACGAAGCGCGCGGCAGAGCACCGTGTTTACACCCGATTTCGTGTCTGTAACACGCACTATGGCACCTACACGGTCCAGAATGCGCACTTGACACCTCTCTGCCCACCTCGTGGATGTGGCGCGTGGCAGCGGCTCGGGGCTGTTTTTCGGCCGTGGCTTACACCTGCCCCAACGGCACCGGCGTGCTTTGAGCGGCGATGGTGCCGGACGCCCGGCACGCACTAGCGCTTGAGTCGCGCAATTCGTATTGCGCTAGTCGTGCAGATTTAACATGCGCGTGGACAACCGGGTCACTAAAGTTGCACGACTCAGGAACGACCACCTGCTAATGCGCTCCCAATGCAGCCTCCCAGAGTAGCTCCGAGTGCAAGTTGTGAGAAATAGAAATACCTTTTTGAGCGCATATTCCTCCCTCCTTTCTTCTTCATTCCACAGTAATTGACACTTTCATTATAACGTGACTCCCGTCTCATGTGTGGAACTTTGGCTTATGTATTTCGGTATTGCCGCGATATACACGTAGCGCAGGTGGCCGGAACCTGAAAAGCGTTCCGGCCACCTGCGCTAGCTGAGGGATTCCTCGTGTGGCTATAGTTGTTCAGCTTGCCCCGGCCGCGCCCGGGCTTGGGCGCGGGAGCGAGGCTACCTTAACCGGGGAAAGCCGCATTGATGGCATCCACGGATGCCTTGGCATCGCCGAGCAGCATATCGGTATTCTCATTAAAGAACAGCGGGTTTTGCACCCCGGCATAGCCGGCATTGCCCATGGATCGCTTGAAGACAATCACCTTCTTGGCATCCCACACATGCAGCACCGGCATACCCGCGATGGGCGAACCGGGCTCGGAAGCCGAAGGATTGACCGTGTCATTCGCCCCGA
Organism: Actinotignum schaalii FB123-CNA-2; assembly: GCF_000411135.1. Lineage (GTDB taxonomy): Bacteria > Actinomycetota > Actinomycetes > Actinomycetales > Actinomycetaceae > Actinotignum > Actinotignum schaalii_A. The sequence goes on from NZ_KE150263.1 coordinate 212,201, forward strand.
TAACCAGCACAACATCGGTATCCGCGAAGGAATCGTTAATATCGTCCATTTCCTCCACGATGTCATAGGGGACTTTCGCTTCGGCCAGCAGCACGTTCATATGCCCGGGCAGGCGCCCGGCCACCGGATGGATAGCGAAACGTACCTCAGTTCCGTTATCGCGCAGCTTCTTCGTCAGCTCCGCCACCGGATATTGGGCTTGGGCCACGGCCATACCGTAGCCGGGGGCAATAATCACCGAGCTGGCGTCCGCGAGTTCTTGGGCCACCTCCGCCGCGGTGGTTTCCGTGTGGCTGCCATAGTCACGCGCCTCCCCGGTAACTGCGCCGTCGGACCCAAAACCGCCGAGGATCACAGAAATGAAAGAACGGTTCATGGCCTTGCACATGATGTAGGAGAGATACGCGCCCGAGGACCCCACCAGCGCTCCGGTGATGATGAGGAGGTCATTGCCGAGGGTGAAGCCAGCCATCGCTGCCGCCCAGCCCGAGTAGGAATTGAGCATTGATACGACGACGGGCATATCACCACCGCCGATCGCGAGCACCATATGTGCCCCGAGCAGCAGCGCAATAATCGTGATGAGGATGAGGGGAATGAGGCCGGCCCCTACCCCGCGGGTCCAGGCGAACCAGATAATAAGCCCCAGGCACGCCAGGATCGCCAGCAAATTGAGAAGATTACGGGCCGGGAGCACCAGCGGCTTGCCGGGAATCTTCCCCGCGAGTTTCAGGTAGGCGCATACCGATCCGGTGAAGGTGATCGCGCCGATGAACACAGCCAAGCCCACTTCGCCCATATGGAAGGCATTTGTGGGGGAGAAATCTTCCCCGGGTTGCTGGAGGAAAGAGTTGTAGCCCACCAGCACCGCTGCCGCGCCCACGAAAGAATGAAGCAGAGCGATGAGTTCGGGCATGCCCGTCATTTCCACGGTGCGGGCCCTCCAAATCCCGATGCCGCCGCCCACCACGAGGGCGAGCACGAGCACCAGCACAACAACAGTGGAAGAAGCCTCCGTGGGGAAAGCGAGAACCACGATAATGGTGGCGACCAGGGCCAACACCATTCCAATGGCGCCCAGAATATTACCTTTCGCGGCGGTTTCCTGTTTGGAAAGCCCGGCCAGAGCGAGAATGAAGAGCAGGGCCGCCACCAGGTAGGCGACAGTTTGCACGCTGAAAGCAACCTTGAGACCACCCAAGTTCGGGGTGGCAAGGGCAAGGACGTCGTTAATAGTAGTGAGCACGGCTTAGCTCCTCTTAAACATAGACAGCATGCGCGCAGTCACCAAGAATCCACCGAAAATATTGATGGAAGCGAGGGTGAGTGCAATAGCGGCAAGGATGGTCACGGCTAGATGTCCCGAACTGAGCTGGAGGATTGCCCCCACCACGATGATTCCGGAAATCGCGTTCGTTACGGACATGAGCGGTGTATGCAGCGCGTGCGTCACCGAGGTGATGACGTAGAAGCCCACCACGCAGGCCAGCATGAAGACGATGAAATGCGAAGTCATGCTCGGCGGGGCCGTGAAGAGAATCCACAGGGCTACCGCCGCTGCCAGCCCGGCCCACAGGTAGCGCAACGGGCTAGGGCGGGACGGTTCAGGGGCGGCCGGCGGTGCGGGAGGCGCTGGAGGCGCAGCCGGCGCGGCCGAGACCTTGATGGGCGGGGGCGGCCAGGCCACCGCTCCCCCGAGGGTGACCAGAATACCGCGCACAATATCATCCTCGGTATCCAGCACCAGCTGGCCGTCCTTACCCGGGGTGGTGAGTTTGAGGAAATTGACGAGGTTCTGCCCGAAAAGCTGCGAGGCTTGGCCGGGCAGGCGTAGGGCAAGATCTTCGTAGCCAATAATCGTGACGCCGTTCTCGGTGTGGACAACTTCTCCCGGGCGAGTACCGGCCACGTTTCCGCCGTTAGCCGCCGCCAAATCAACGATGACGCTGCCGGGTTTCATGGCGGCTACCGCCGCAGAGTCCAATAGTTGCGGGGCCGGCTTGCCGGGGATGAGCGCCGTCGTAATAACAATATCCGCCGCGGCTGCTTCCCGGGCGTAGACCACCCCGGCTGCGTTGGCCTGATCCGCGGTCATTTCACGGGCGTAACCGTCCGCGGATTCCTGGCGTACCGGGATCTCCACGAATTCGGCACCCATGGACTGAACCTGTTCGGCAACATCGGCACGCACGTCCGTTGCCTTGACGATCGCACCCATGGAATTGGCGGTGCCAACCGCCGCAAGCCCAGCAACTCCCGCTCCAATAACGTAGACGGTGGCCGGGGGAACCTTACCGGCGGCGGTAACCTGCCCGGTGAAAAGCCGCCCGAAGTGGGAGGCTGCTTCGATAACGGCACGGTAGCCGGAAATATTGGCCATCGAGGAACGTACATCCATGGACTGAGCGCGCGAAATACGCGGAATTGCGTCAAGCGCCAGGGCCGTGAGTTCACGGCGCGAAAGTTCCTCGATAAGCTCGGGCGAGCCGGCCGGGTTCATACGCGCAATGAGGGTGGCGCCGCGGCTCATGCGGTCAAGGTAGCTCACATCCGGGGCGTCGGTGGCTAAAACAATATCCGCAGCCCAGGCTTCTTGCGCGGAAACGAGGCGTGCGCCCGCGCTTTCGTATTGGCTATCGGGGTAGGACGAGGCCTCCCCCGCCCCCGTTTCCACCACGACCTCGTAGCCCAAAGCGATGAGCTTGGCGACGGTATCGGGGGTGCCCGCCACCAGGGGGTCACCCGGGCGGGTACTTTGTGGTATTCCAACAAGCATAAAGTGCTCCTCAGTACAGCACTACCGTGCTGCGGTCTGCGTGGGCGGCGCTCCAGATACGCCATTGTCGCGCCGCCGCGGGACATTCCTTATTATTCCACGTTTCCCGAAGGGGCCTGAGCACCCCGGCAAGCGTGAGACTGTGCGGGTTAGTCGCTACCGCGTGCGCCGGGCGCGCCCGATGGTGATAATCGCGTGTTCAACAGCGAACTGCGGGTCGCGGGAGGCACCCTTGACCTGTTCATCGGCGAGCGCCACCGCTCGAATGGCTTGCCCGAGTCCGGCATCGCTCCACCCGCGTGCTTCCCGGCGGGCCCGTTGGGCCTGCCAGGGCGCCATTTTCAATTCTCGCTGGGTGATGCCAGGCGCCTGGACAATAGCGAGCTGGCGCAGTTTCGCCGCGAGCGCCGCCACGATGGGAACCGGGTTGACCCGGGTGGCGAAAGCGTGGCGGGCCAGTGCCAAAGCTTGGCCGGTACGCCCGGCCAAGGCAGCATCCGCGATCTCAAAGGGTGTTGCTTCATTGCGCCCGGCATAGAAATCCCGAATATGGTCCTCGGTGATCATCCCCTCCACATCCGCGAGGAGTTGGGAGGTGGCACTGAGTAATTCGCGCAGGTCCTGGCCGAGTGCATCAACGAGCGCCCGCACCGCCCCGTCCGTGATTTTGCGCCCGGCGGCCCGCACATCCGCTGTCACCAAGCGCGCCTTATCGTCATCGCGTTTGATTTTTTCGATCCGGGCTACTTGCCAACCACCCGCCGCGATAGCGTCAAGGAGTTTTTTACCGCGGGTACCTCCCCCGTGCTGGATGATCACGGGAATATCCGCATTGGGCTGCGGTAGGTAGGCGAGCATCTCCGTGAGGAACGCGTCATTCATATGTTCGGCGCCGGTGACGATGACGATGCAATGGTCACCAAAAAGTGAAGGTGAGGTGTGCAGGGCGAGGGCCCCGCGTTCATAGGTTGCCGCGTCCACGCGCACGACCTGCACCTCAGGGTGCGCCTGGCGGGCAAGGCTGATGAGGCGGGCCCAGGCGCGCTCGGCAAGGACCGGTTCCGCGCCAACGATGAGGATCACCGGTTCTAAGCGGAGAGCGTCGTACCCGACCGCGCGTTCTTTGGCTGCCATAGCTCCATTCTCTCATGTCATAACCCACCTGCTGCACGGCGGGTGGCTTGGGTGGCGTGGGCTGCGTGGGTGGCTCCTCGCATTCGGAAACGAGGTCCCCTTCCGCCCATGCGATTGCCCCGCACGCGAGGGTGGGATAAATCTGGGCACCGGAATAAAGCTCATAGACGCGTGCGGAGGGATGCCCGTAACTATTCTCCCCCACGGATATCAGGGCAATTGCGGGGTCAAGTTCACGGGCGAGGCGCGCGGATTGGTCCGCGCTTCCGTGATGGGCGACGACGGCGATATCAACCGGCCCGACCGCCCCCACGAGGCGTTCTTGGGCCGGGGCAGTCGCATCTCCGAGAACCACGATGCGTTGAGCAGCCTGGCTAGTGCCACCGCTCGCGCCGGCGTTAGCTGCCCGGCCCGGGCTGTCCACACCATCAGCGTCGAGGAGGATCACGAGGGAATCCGCGTTGGCTTCCTCGGGAATGCTACGCGCACCCGGATGCGGGCTAAGAATCCGGGCGATGGGAACATCATCTACCCGCAAGGTTGTTCCTGCGGCTACCACGTTCACCGGAATGGAATGGGAATCGAGTAAGTCGAGTGCGGTGCGGGACTGGGGCTTCGGGGCGGAATTTGGAGATATCCATACCGCGCTGATTGTTGCGGTGCTGAGAACGTCGCGTAACCCTTCCACGTGATCGGAGTGAAAATGGGAGAGGATGAGGAGATCAAGATGACTCACCTGAGCATCGCTTAGGCAGCGAGCAGCGGCGGGAGTGCGAGGTCCAACATCAATCATTATCGTGTATCCGCGCACCCGGTAGAGGAAAGCTGATCCCTGGCCCACATCGCATTGCACCGCCGTCCAGTTGGAGGGAATCACGGTAGCGCCCGGCCCTCGTGATAGCCCGAGGGCCACGAGGGCGGCCACCAGAATCAGGATTGCGCTCAGGCGGGGTATCACCAGGAGCACCAAGACCGCACATATATGACCGATTCCGGCAAGGACAAGGGGAATTCCCGATCCCGGTAGGGAGGCAAGGGCGCGGGCTACGTGGTCAATCCACCACGTGGCCAGTTGCGCAAAGGAGATGGCGAGGCCGGCGAGCACCGGGAACAGCGGTGCGGTGAGCGCCCCGACAAGTCCGAAAATAGTGAGGGGTGCGACGACGGGTGCCACAAGCGCATTAGCCGGAACCGCCCACAGCGACCCAGCTTCGGTGAAGAGGAGCAGTACGGGTAGGCAGGAGATTTGGGCCACCAGCGGAATGGCAACGACCCGGGCGAGTGCGGCCGGGAAGAACCTGCTGAGGTGTTCCGTAAGCGGGTATCCTCCGCAGATAATTCCGAGGGTGGCACTGGCGGAGAGCAGGAAACCGTAGCCGGTTGCGAGCCACGGATCAATGAGGGCAGCGGTGATGCTCGCGCAGCTCAGGGCATTGATAGCTTGGCTTCGGCGGTTCATTCCCACTGCTGCGAGAACCACCAGGCCCATGAGTGCCGCCCGGATAACCGAGGGCGCGGGTCCCACCAGAATAACCAGTCCACCTAAACCCACCACTCCCGCTAACGCGGTACGCAGGGGCCGGGCCCGGCCCACCGCCATAATAATGATGCCGAGAACAAGGGATACATGAGCCCCGGAGACCGCAATGAGATGGGTAAGGGCCGTTGTGCGCATGGCTTCTTCCAGTTCCGGGGATACCCGGCTATCGTCTCCGAGGGCGACCCCGGGGATAAGGCCGCGGGCGTGCTCAGGGCGGGTGGAGAGCAGCGTGGCAAGCGCGGTATCGATGCGGTGAACGATGCCGGCGCTCAGCGCGCCACTCCCGCGTGTTTGGAGGGCAGGCCCGGACCAGCGGGCACTTTCCCGCCGCCCGTGCGCGGGGGTGAGTCGGCCCTGCCCAAACACGCGCTGACCCGCCAGGGCTGTGCAGGGAACTTCCGCTCGGATTCGCGCGCGGGGGCCGCTGGCAAGCTGCACCCCGTTCGGGCCAGCGGTGGTGATCTTTGCGGGGCGCAGCAGCGCCGTGCATTTTTCTTCTCCCCACGGCATAGTGGAGGGTTCCGGGCGGGTCATGACATAGGCATCCAGTTCCACGCTTCCCCTGACTGCCGGGATATGCGCGGCAGAGAGGGCGAGCAGCCCGGCGATACTGGTAGCACCCAGCGTGCACGCCACCGCGAGGATACTCAAAACCACCCCGCTTGCTTTCCCGCGCCGGCCGGGATGCGCCCGGGCATACCCGGTTACTGCCCAAGCTGCCACGATGCACAGGGCAGCACCGAGGAATCCGAAGTGCGCATACCCGCTCAGCGCCGCCCACGCCCCGCCCAGGGCCGCGGCGGCTGATGGAAGGAGGCGCATATCCTGACCGTGGCCCGCATGCGCGCAATGCGAACTTCGCTGGCTTCTGCGAGTGCGGGGATCGCCGAACACCCTAGGCTTGCACAGATCGCTGCGCTTGCCCCTGGCACTGCGACTGCGCGGGACATCGAGCTTGCGGATCATACTGTCACCAGCGCGGAAAGCTTATTAAATTTAGCTGGTCCAATACCGGGGACCTCAAGAAGATCTTCCGGAGCGGTAAAGGGGCCGTTGTTTTCCCTCCAGGTGAGGATATCCCGAGCGGTAGCCGGGCCAACCCCGGGGAGGCTCTCCAAGTCGCTGGCTGAGGCGGTATTAAGGTTGATCAGGGCACCCGAGCCGGCTTTCCCAGATGCTTTATCCCCACCGGCCGCGCCGCCGCCCGCCCCACCGCTATTCCCACCTGCGCTACCACCGCTCCCACCCGGGCTTGTGCTAGCTCCAGAGCCGATGCGTGCTCGCGGTGCTTCACCGGGAGCGGGAATATGAATATGGGAGCCATCCGCTACCGGTTCGGCAAGATTGATCGCGGCGCCATCCGCATTCGGGGTGAGCCCACCGGCTAATTCCACGAGGTCATTGACACGTGCCCCACCGGGAGCGCTATACACTCCCGGAGTGGCCACTTCACCAGAAATATAGGCAACGATGGTTGCGGGAGCGGATTCTCCCGCGGTAGGGCCAGCCGGCCCAGGTGTGCTACCCATTACCCGGCCGTGCGAAGGGCCCGGCGAAGCCTGCGGATCGGTAGATACCACAGCCGGATTTTCCGTGTTGGAACCCGAACTGGCCACACTGCTTCCCGGTGGCACCGCTGCGGGGTTGGCGGAAACGGGACCACCACCGCGCCCGAGCCATACCAGCAGCCCGAGAATGAGCAGCCCGCCCAGCAAAGCTATAGCAAAGGCGCCCAACGCGCGGGGTGACCACCGCCACCGCGATGATTGCGCGGGTGTGGTGAGCACGGCGATATCCTCGCCGGTGCCCGCACCGAGGGCCAGCGTGGCGAAATCCCGTACCGGGCTCTGGCCGGGCGGCGCACCCGCACCCGGATCCCCGCGGGTTTCGTTGAGAGGATCGTTAAAGGGCAGACTCAGGCGCGGGGCAGGGCGAGGCAGAGAAGCATTCATGGGGCTATCATGCACACCGAGGCACACCCAGCGTTGGCAGCCCCACTGGCCTGGGGATAACGCTAACGTTTGCCGAGCTGTGGATAGCCACGGCCATTGCCCGCTCTACAATATTGGTATGAACGACGCCGATATTGCTCGCCTGCGTGCCCAAGCGGCCGAAGCCGCTGCCAAAGCTGCCCGCGCCGAAGCCGAACTCGCCCAGGCCCGCCTCGATGCCGCACTTGCCGCCGCAGCCTCCCCGGCAGTAGCCACCGCCGCCGATGCCACGGCAGGAGCGGAAGGCGCGGACGGCGCGGACACCATAACCACCGCCACCGCGGCAGAGAAGCGCTCACCGGCGCAGCCGGCGGCGGCGTCGCCGGAACAATCGCCAGAAAGCACCGGTGAGGATTACGCGAGCGAGGTTGCCCGCAGCTACCAGATATCGGGCCCGGCTCTCACCCTGGGCGCCTACCTGGACCCGGCTGGGAATCCGCGCCCCGATGTTCTGGTGCGGCTGCCCTTCGCTAGTTTCAACCGGCACGGCCTGGTGTGCGGAGCAACCGGAACCGGGAAAACTCGTACTCTCCAGCTGCTGGCCGAACAGCTGAGCGCGGCCGGAGTGGCCGTTTTCCTCACCGATATTAAAGGAGATCTGTCGGGCCTGTGCGAAGCGGGCGTGGCTTCCGATAAGCTCACGGCCCGCACCCGAGCTTTAGGGCAGGATTGGTCCGGTGCCTCGTTCCCGCTCCACCTGTATTCCCTCACCGAATCAACCGGGGTGCCGCTACGTTCCACGGTGGAAGATTTCGGTGCTTTGCTCTTAGCCCGGGCCCTGAAACTAAATGACACCCAGGAATCGGCGCTGGCCTTGGTTTTCGCGTGGGCGGAAAAAGAGAATCTGCACTTGTACACCCTGGAGGATCTGCGCGAGGTACTTCATTATTTGACCACGGCGGGGAAGGCGGAGCTATCCGGTATTGGCGGGGTATCGACCGCCACCGCCGGGGTGATTCTGCGCGAGGTATCAGCCCTGGCTGCGCAGGGCGGAGACATGTTCTTCCAGCGCCCGTCCTTTAGCCCCAGCGAGCTCATCGCCCACGAAGGCGAACGCGGTGTTATCTCCGCCCTCGAACTTCCCGACGTGCGCGATATGCCCGAACTTTTCTCCACTTTCACCATGTGGATACTCAGTCGGCTCTTTTCCGATCTTCCCGAAGTGGGCGATACTCCCCTGCCCCGCCTGGTGTTCTTCTTCGACGAAGCGCATCTGCTGTTCTCGGGCGCTTCCCGGAATTTCGTGGACGAGGTTACCCGCGTGGTGCGCCTCATCCGCTCGAAAGGTGTAGGCGTTTTCTTCGTGACTCAAACGCCGCAGGATATTCCCGAATCGGTGCTCGCGCAGCTGGGCACCCGCATTCACCACGCGCTGCGCGCCCACACGCCCAAGGACGTGAAGATTCTCAAGGAAACAGCAAAAACCTTCCCCTTCTCACCCCTCGATATAGCGGCCGTGCTACCCGCGCTCGGCACCGGCGAGGCTGTGGTTACAGGTTTGGGCGACGACGGCGCCCCTACGGCCGTGGCCCCTACCCGGCTCTGGGCGCCGCGCTCTATCATGGGCCCAGCCGGACCGGCCGCGTTGAGCACCGCTCTTGGCACCACACCCCGGCCTGCTCCTATAGCCGGGGATACCGCAAGCGAAGGTGCTGCCCGCGCTGTTGCCGCGCGGCGCGCGCAACGAGAAGCTGCCGCGGTGGCTGCTAAAGAAGCTGAAGAGCAGCGGCGGGCCGCGGAAGCCGCGGCGAAGAAAGCTGCCCGCGAGGCGGAGAAAAAACTGGCGGCCGCGGAGCGGGAAGCGGAGCGTCAGGCTCGGCAGGCCCAACGGAATGCCGAGAAGGAGGCGCAACGGCAGGCCCGGCGCCGCGATGCCGCAATTGATTCGGTGGTGCGCAGTGCCGGAAGGTCACTCGGCCGTTCAATTATTAATTCGATTTTCGGGCGGCGGCGCTAGCGCGGATTCCGCTTACTTTCGGGCATACGGAGCAGAGGTAGCCGGATAGCTCATGGTGACGGTGAGGCTGCGGGACTGGCCCGGCGCTAGCGCCACGCGCCCCACTTGATCCGAACGATTAAAAGCATTGGGCAAGGCAGAGGCCGGGGCAACCAGGAGAGCTTCCCGGGCCCCGCGTTCCAGAGTATCCCCGGTCCATAGCCGCACATAGGGTGCTTCGCTCGGTTCCTGGGCGAGGATGATATCGCGTTCGCGAGCTGGATCGGTCAGCACGGTTGCCACGACTCCGTCACTGGTGGGCACCAGCGAGGTGAAGGTGGAGTCGATACGGCTAGCTCCGAGTACCGGCCACTCCACGGGGGTGCTTACCCCCGTGAGCGCGGCATCGCCGGGAGCCGGGATTCCGTGGGCATCGGCTGCGATCTTGGTGCGCGCACTAACCGTCGTCGACATTTTTGAAATGGAAGCGAGCTGCGGGAAACGCAAGTAGCCGTTCCACGCGACCGCCACCGGGGCGCAGCTCTCACCCCGGTTCGTCACTTCCAGACTGACGGAAAGATGATGGGTTCCCGCGCTGGAATCCCCCAGCGCATAGACCACTTGGATTCCCACGGGCCACGGGTAGCCCGCTACCGCGGGAAGCTCCGCGCGCAAAATAAGCGCATCTGCGGAGCGTTCCCGCCGGAATTCGCAGCTGTGGACCCGCAAGCACCGCCCGGTGGTATCCGCTTCGAGGCGGTAGCTCTGCCCATCCCAGGTGTAGCACCCGCCGGCGAGAGGCCCCACCCAGGGGGCTTCGATAAGCCCACGCCCCCCATCTGCCTCCTCCAGTTCGGCACCGTTACGGTATCCGGAAAACACCTCCCCGTCGGGACTCCAGGAGAGGAGGGTGGCCCCGCGTGCAGCTACGAGGGCGCTGGCTCCGCCCGGTGCGCTAAGAAGCCACGCCGGGTTACCGTCAAAGTCCTGCGCTGTGATTCGCATACGTGCCACGATATTCCTCCTTACTCCCGCGGGTTCCTCCCCTTGGATTGGCGCCCACTTCACGGGCGTGAACGAGCATTTCAGGCTCGGACCCCAGCAGAGCCTGAGACTTGCCTGCGTTCCGCTTTAGGGAACGATATTGATGAGTCCCGGAGCACGCACAATAATCTTGCGCGGTTCGCCCTCCAGGAAGGCCTGCACCCGTTCTTCAGCCAGGGCCCGGGCGGTCAGATCCGCATCGGAAATATCCTGGGGTACCTCCAGACGGGCGCGGACCTTACCCTTCACCTGCACCACGCAGGTCACGGTGTCATCCACCAGCAGCGCTGCGTCGCTAACCTGCGGGAACGCAGCGCGCGCGACCAGGCCGCTATTACCCAAACGTGCCCAGAGTTCTTCGGCAATATGGGGGGCCACCGGTGCCACCATGGCCACGATAGCGCAGGCAGCTTCCCGCGGTACCGCCGTCAGCCCGGTGAGATGGTTATTGAGAACAATGAGCTTGGAGATCGCGGTGTTGATACGCATATGATCGTAATCATCAGCCACTCCCGCGATGGTGCGGGCCAGGAGCTTAGCGGTTTCGGTATCCGGAGCCGCGTCACTGACCGTCACCTCGCCGGTGCGCTCATCAACGATATTGCGCCACAGCCGCTGCAAGAAGCGCTGCGAACCTACCACCGCGCGGGTATCCCAGGGCCGGGAAACATCAAGCGGACCCATGGACATTTCGTAGACGCGGAACGTATCCGCACCGTACTGATCAGCCATATCATCAGGTGTGATGATGTTCTTGAGGGACTTGCCCATCTTCCCGTATTCCCGGTTGACCTTCTCCCCCCGGTAGTAGAAGACCGTTTCGCCGTTTTCTTCGCGTTCTTCTACCTCATCGGCCGGCACGTAGGCCCCGCGAGCATCGGTATAGGCATATGCCTGTACGTAGCCCTGGTTGAAGAGCTTGTGGAAAGGCTCCGAAGAGGAAACATAACCCAGGTCAAAGAGGACCTTGTGCCAGAAACGCGCGTAGAGCAGGTGGAGCACCGCGTGTTCGACGCCGCCCACGTACAAATCCACCCCTCCGGAAGTGTTACCGGCCTCGGGACGCGGGCCCATCCAGTAGGCTTCGTTTTCCGGGGCGCAGAAGCTATCCGAATTGGTGGGATCCACATAGCGCAATTCGTACCAGCACGAACCTGCCCACTGCGGCATGGTATTGGTTTCGCGGCGGTACTTCTTGAGACCATCACCCAGGTCAAGCTCCACATTCACCCATTCCGGGTTGCGTTCCAGCGGAGGTTGGGGCAGTGAATTTGCGTCGTCGGCATCGTAAGACGCCGGCGAGAAGTCTTCCATTTCGGGCAGCTCCAAGGGGAGCATCGATTCGGGTAGCGCGTGCGCAATACCCTCCTCATCCCAAACAATCGGGAAGGGCTCACCCCAGTAGCGCTGGCGGGAGAAAAGCCAATCGTGCAGGCGGTAGGTGACGGTGGCGGTTCCGGCACCGCGTTCTTCCAGCCAGGCGATAATAGCGGCCATGGATTCGGATTTCGTCATGCCGTTGAGGGAGATTTCCTCATTGGCGGAATCAACGAGGATGCCATCCCCGGTGTAGGCACCCTCTTCCAGGTCCGGGCCGTACGGATCCTCCGCCGGGCCGATGGTGCGGATAGCGTCCAGATTGTATTCGCGCGCGAAAGCCCAGTCGCGATCATCATGGGCAGGAACCGCCATAATGGCACCGGTTCCGTAACCGACCAGCACATAATCCGCCACGAAAACCGGAACCTTGGCGCCGTTGACCGGATTAATCCCGAAGAGCCCGGAGAAAACGCCGGTCTTTTCGTGAGTATCCGAGGTGCGTTCCATATCCGATTTCGCGGCGGCGCGCGCCCGGTAGGCCGCAACCGCTGCGCGCGGAGTGGCGTATCCGCCAGTCCATTCTGCGCGGGTGCCTTCCGGCCAGCTATCGGGAACCCGGAGTGCCTGCGCATCCGTATCCGTACCCGCTTCACTTCCGCCCAAGGCCTCATGTTCGGGAGCAACGGCCATGAAGCTGGCCCCGAAGAGAGTATCGGGGCGGGTGGTATAAACATCCAGGACCCGCCCGGAGCCGTCAGAAAGCTCAAAACGAACCGTGGCGCCGTGGGAGCGCCCGATCCAGTTCTGCTGCATGGCCCGCACTTTATCCGGCCAGTCAATGGTGTCCAGGTCACTCACCAGGCGGTCCGCATAGGCGGTAATCCGCATCATCCACTGGGCAAGATTGCGCCGGAACACCGGGAAGTTACCGCGTTCGGACCGGCCTTCCGCGGTGACTTCCTCATTGGCAAGCACCGTTCCCAGCCCCGGACACCAATTAACCGGGGCTTCCTTAATATAAACCAGGCGGTACTCGCTGAGCGCATCCGCTTTTTCTTTCCTGGAGAGCGCCTCCCAGGGCCGACCATCCGGCGTGGCCTTTTCCCCACTGGCGAATTTCGCTTCGAGTTCCGCAATGGGCCGGGCCGCTCCGTTGCCACGCCCGTCCCGGCGCGGGTAATCCGGGTCAAACCAGGAATTAAACACCTTGGTGAAAATCCATTGGGTCCACTTCACGTAATCAATATCTGTGGTGGAGAAAACCCGCCGTGAATCGTGGGAAAGCCCGAGGCGATGCAGCTGAGCTGCCATATTGGCAATATTTTCCGCGGTGGTGATAGCCGGGTGCTTGCCATTTTGCACCGCGAACTGTTCGGCGGGAAGTCCGAAGGCGTCATAGCCCATGGTGTAGAGGACGTTCTCACCCTTCATGCGGTGGTAGCGGGCCACGGTATCCGTGGCAATATAGCCGAGCGGATGGCCCACGTGCAGGCCGCGCCCGGACGGATAGGGGAACATGTCCTGGATGAAGAACTTCGGCGCCGAGGTATCCCCCGCGAGATCCCCAACCGGGTTCGCGGCGTAGAAGGCACCTTCCTCTTCCCAGCGTTCCTGCCAGTGGGCTTCGATCTCATTAGCCAGTTCTGCGGTGTAGCGGAACTGGGTCATATCCTCAGCGCTCAAGGGTACTCCTTTTCGACGGTCGACTTCGGTCAATTGTAGCTCTCTCCTCCGACAAATCTCAGGTCGTCCACAGCGGTGACTAGACTGGCACCATGAGTGTCTTTTCAAAAATTATTGCCGGCGAGATTCCGGGTCGTTTTGTTTGGGCCGACGACGTCTGCGTTGCTTTCGCAACTCTTGAGCCGCACGCCCGCGGCCATGTGCTAGTTGTTCCGCGCGCGGAAATTGACCGTTTCACCGATCTTGACGACGATACAGCCGCGCATCTCTTCATCGTGGCTAAGCGTATTGGCAAGGCCCAGATCGCGGCTTTCGGCGTGGAGCGGGCGATGCTCGTCATCGCCGGACTCGGGGTACCTCATACACACCTGCATGTTATTCCGGCTGATTCGGAAAACGTCACCAGTTTCGCATCGGCACGCAAGGATGTTCCCGGCACCGAATTGGATGCGGCCATGGAGGAATTACGCGCGGCCCTGCGGCAGCAGGGCTGGGGTTCCTTCGTTCCGGCCCAGCTCAGTTCCCTCGCCTAAGCCAAGTTGCCTAAGCCAAGTTGCCTAAGCCCACTGCGTTATGCCCGCTCGCCTAGGCCACACACGCAACGGTCTAGGCCAGCCCCACCAGTTCCTCAATGAAGTCGGCAGTATCGGTCCAGTCCCGCACCGCGTGGGTATCGATGCCGAGCCGGGTAACGGGGTAGTCGTTTCCGGCGGGGTCGAGGCGGTCCCCCACGAAGAGCATGTGGGCGATGGGGATACCGGTTTGCTTGGATAATTCCGCAATTCCGTAGGCTTTATCCACGCCCTTGCGGGTAATATCCACGGACGTTGAACCGCCCGAGCGCACCTCCAGGTGCGGCAGACGCGCTGCGACAGCTTCTCGCAGCGCGTTTTTCTTTTCCCCGCTCGGATCCCAGGCGCGTTTCGCTTCCAGCGGGGCGCTTTGCCCGAGCGCGGAAAAGGTCACCTGGGATCCGCGGTCTTCCAGGATCTCGCCCCAGGTGCTACTTTCCCACAGCCCGAGCCGCCGTGCTTCTTCTTCCAGGGCCAGAGCGGCATCCCGACGTTCTTCCGCGGTGAGGTTACGGACGTACACATCGCGCCACGCTCCGTCCTCGTGAACGAGGTAGCGGGTTCCGCAGGTGGGCATGAGGTGGAGACGCGCAAGCTCTGCGGGGGTGCCGTCTAGTCCTTCCAGGAGTTGGCTTTCGAACTGTCCGAATTGGCCGCCGGAAATCACGCACACGTCGTACGTATCGAGCAGTGCCCGCAGGGCCCGCGCCATGCGTTCCGGGAGCGCGGATTTGGAAGGTGCCAGGGTATCGTCCAAGTCAAAAGCAATAAGGCGGTAAGACGTCATAGCCACAGTATGGTGCACCGAGCACCCAAATGCGAAATAACTAGGCAACGCTACCTACCCGCAGAGTAGATGCCCCTTGTTTTAGGGTACCCACACATTCTTACGACGACGCAGCGGGCTGATACATCGCGATGTATCAGCCCGCTGGTGGGTTTCGCCAGCTTGGGTATCCGGATTTTTAGCTCCGGAGGGCCCGGCGGTAGTGTGCTGCGCTCCGACTACTGTTCGTCTTTGATGGCTGCTTCGCAGAGCAACCGGGCACCGCCAATAATAAGGACAGCAACCACGAGGCTGAGGAGGAAGCTGAGAACTCCGGCAAGCGCAACCATGGCAGGCGTGTATTCGCCAAAGACGCTAATCATCGCGAAAAGCGAGACGAGCACGTGGCAGCCGGCCACAATGAAGGCGAGGATCATGATGATCGGTGCGATGGACCGCGCCACCCGGGTGGAGAAGTTCGTGGAGAACAGTGCCGCGAAGCCGGAGGGATTCTGCGGCTGCTGGGGCTGGGGCGGGTAGCCGTAGCCCGGCGCCGAGTACGCCGAAGGCGCCCACTGGCCCTGCTGCGGGGCGGGAATATAGCCCTGGCCCTGCGCCTGATTCTGCTGGGTTTGCTGATTCTGCTGATCAAAACCCTGCTGGTAGGACTGCTGTTCCGGCTGGGCGCTCTGCTGACCATAACCGGGGTTATTATCAGGGAACTGGTTATTCTGTTCGCTCATGAGTATTCCTTCCGTAACGAGCGATGGCCACGACGGGATCATGACCCGGGGCACTTCACACTTAAAATACCAAGAAAGTGGAAGCGCGCGTACTCATTTCACTACCCGCCGGAGGCGGGTAGGTACCAACTAAGGGTAGCTATCCGAAGCGGCCACCGCGAATAGGCCAGATCCAGCACGGAACCTGGCGGCGGGCCGAGGGATAGGGCTACCTGGACATCTTCTGGCAGTATCTCATTCATACCTGAATGATGGCATGAGGTTACGACAGAAAATCTTGAGGTAACCACCCCTGGGCCCGCCGCATTCCGGTTCAGCGTGGGCACCACCATTATTGGCGGTGCCACCGGCACGCTACGCTTCAGCTTTCTCGAGCTCTTGAGCATCCAGCTTCGGGGAGGCGCTCACGATTCCCTGGCGTGCCCGACGCGAGAAGCGGTGGAAATCGCCCACGATGACATCGTGGCGCTTGGGGAAGAGGAAGTACTTCGAGACAAGGTTGGTGAAAGTCGCGAACATTTCCCGCCCGGATTGGAGCTGCTGAATATGCACGGCATTCCACATAAGCCAGGAAAACTTTCCGGTAATAGCCGGCAGATGCGGAATTTCGGTAACCGCGAAACCAACGCCCACGGTGGCCATGGTGCCCTTGTCGAAGTAGTCGAACGGCTCAGTCTCCTTGCCCGCCAGGTTATTGGAGATAACCTTGGCGATATGCCGCCCGCCCTGGATAGCCGGCTGGGCCAGCTGCGGTAGGCCGCGTTCGCCGCTCACAGCTACGTCGCCGGCAGCGAAAACGCCGTCGACCCCTTCCACCTGGAAGTGTTCGTTCACCTGGATACGCCCCCGCGCCCCTTGCGGCACGTTCCATTCCTTGACTTCGGGCGGAACACCCACACCGGAAGACCAGACGATCAGCGAAGCATCAATCCACTGTTCCTCTTCCGTCTTGGTGTTCTTCACCAGGATGCGATTCTCTTCCACCGCGGAAACGGCCTGGTTGAGAAGCACCTTGACGCCGCGATCTTCAAGAGCGCGGTGGGCGGCGTTGCGGCTCTTCTCATCGAAAGGCCCGAGAACCGTGGGGGCCATATCCACGAGGATGATCTCACACTGCTCGGTATCAATGCCGGGGTACAACGTCTCAAAATCAAAATTGCGTAGTTCGGCAATAGCGCCGGCGGTTTCCACTCCGGTGGGGCCCGCACCGCACACAACCACCCGGAAAGGCCCGGGATTGTCAACCGCATCCATGCCGTCCAGCAGCCCGTAGAGCCGGTCGCGGACTGCAAGCGCTTCATCGCGCGTGTACATCGGCAAGGTGTGTTCCGCGGCTCCCTGAATACCAAAGTATGCTGCGCTCACGCCGGTGGCGAGGACGAGATAGTCATAAGACATCGTGCGCTCATCATCGAGCTCGATGAGCTTATTGCCGGTATCCACGTGCTGGAGTTCCCCGAGCACAAAACGCAGATTCTTTTGCTTGCTCCGTAGTGCACGCAGGTTGTAGGTAATATCCCCCGCGTTGAGCGCGCCCGCAGCCACTTGGAAAAGCAGCGGCTTGAACGTGGTGTACGGATTTTTATCAATGAGCGTTACCCGCACGGGTGCCTGGCGAAGGCCACGTGCCGCTTGGATACCGGCAAAGCCACCTCCGACGATGACCACATGCGGTAGCGCACTTCCTTTAATATTGTGACTCATACCCCATAACATAGTGGATATGTGAGCTACTTTCCAATACTTCGCGTGAGCGCAAAATAGTGACACTCGGCAAATATCACCGCAGCACCGCAGCAACCAGATCGGCAACAGGAGCCGGACCCGCCGGGAGGATCCACCGGGCGGCAGCCTGAGTCTCGGCACTGGCCTGCGGCATTGCGTAGCTCAGCGCGATCTCCCGCATCCAGGGAATATCATTGGCGGAATCCCCCACCCCCAGCGTATGTTCCGCTTCGAGGCCGCGCGCCCGCAGCGCCAGCTCTATTCCTTCCCACTTGGTCACGCCCGGAGCAACCACATCAACAAAATGAGCATGCCCGCGCACCGCCCCGGGAAAAGCTGCCTGCCAGAGTTCTTGCAGCCGGTCCAGCTGGGTTTCAGTTCCGGAGAATGAGAGCTTCGTTATGGTATCGGCCGCAAGGGCGGCGACGTCGCCGCGGAGCGGTTCCCGCCCCGCGGAAGCGTTGCAAATAACGTCCTCAAACAAGGGCGCCCCAAAGCTTTGCACGACGACGCCTTCTTCGCCATTAACAACCATCCCGAGCCGGTGTTCCTCCGCGAATCGGACCGCACGCGCATAGGTCGCAGCGCCGAGCGGATGACGGCGCACTACCGTGTGCCCGTCCCAGACGATGGAACCGCCTTCGGCCACCACCCATCCGGGAACGCCCGCCTCCGCGAGGATATCGGCAGCCCCGGCAATGATTCGCCCGGTGGCCAGGGTAATGGGAATGCCGGCAGCGTGGAGTTGCTGGAGTGCCCGGATATTTTCCGGGAGCACCCGCGAACTGGCATCGGTAAGAGTGCCGTCGACGTCGAATAGCACGTTCGTAGGGCGAGTGAATTCGCGTTGCGCAAAGGTGATGTTCCCACCGGAGCTCAGCACTCCCAACCGATGGCGTACTCGTGGCATCTAGGTGTCGCTTTCCTCTCGCTCTGGAACCCGAGTCAGTAACTTCCTCAATAATTGTGTCAGCTCTTTTTGACGTGTAGGTTCCACGATGGCAGATTGATGTGACTCTAGCGGCTTATTACATCATCAATATTCAGCGTGTCATCAAACCACAGCAGTGCTTCTGGGTTCACCCAGTGCATAAGATGTCTAGCTTCCGTGATGTCTTTAGCGACGTTACGCCGAAAAACCGGCTCGAGGTGCGCCGCGCGGTTACGGATAAACGTCATATTGCCCAGCATTGCTGAGACCTGTTTCTGTCGTGTCCAGATATCTTTGTGTCCGTTCGGGAAAGCGTATTGCAATGAGGGCATCCATAGCGTTACGTACCACGACTTCCACCATCGCAGTCACCCTTTGTAGGGCAGAGGCAATGCGAATGTTGCGTTCATAGAGGCCAAAAGCATCATCTACATTACCGTTAGTGGCTATCAGATAGGTGCCCATACGTTCCTCGGAGAGCAAATGCAACATAACGGCCCGATCCCACGTACCTGCTAACGTTGACATCCTTTCCTCCCACGGTAAACTGGTGGCGAAGACCCCGGAACGATCACCAGCTTCGGCTGAATCGCCGGGGTTACGTCTACCTTGATTTTTCTTAGGATACGAGAAGTAGTGTCTCTGCGTACAGATGAGAGACGTTGTGGGCCACATATGCTAGAGCTTCTCACTCGGTACCACAGTGTTGCTTTCGGCCACGGTGGAGGTTCTATTGTTCCAAGGCCTATGGACACTTAGGGGCCCGTCCATCAACTCAGGCAGACTCCCTGGCCCAAAAGTTCCCAGAATCCCTGTCTAAAAAATATATGGACATAAAACGTGGCCGATACACCTAAAACTGAAAATTAGGAATTGACCGGGGTTTTATTGCATGATTGCCAAATATATCAACACCAGCAGTGTATTTGGTGGAGCTAAGGGGATTCGAACCCCTGACCTCTTCCATGCCATGGAAGCGCGCTACCAACTGCGCCATAGCCCCAAGCGACTTATAGAACTTTAGTCGGAGAAGAAACGCTTGGCAAATCAGAACTCGACTTTGTGTCGAGCATCGCATTCTTCCTGGTGGGAGCCTAGCCTTCCGGCCCTTCCACCTCAAAGTTCTTCACCGGATCGTGCTCGTCCGCGAGGAAACGGTTGAAGCCGGTGAGGCGCCACTGCACATTCCCGTTCTTACGCCGCTGCAACATAGCCCAGTGGCAGTTATCCAGGCCGCCCAGGCCCTGCCAATCAGCCCCGCAGCCGAGAAGCACCCCGAGCCCGCAGGTAATCGCCGCGCCGTGCGCGGTCACAACCAGCAGGCCCCCATCCATACCTTCGCTGGCCTCGGTAATGGCCGCGGCCACGCGCGCGCCAACATGTTCCTTCGTTTCTACCCCGACGCCCACGGGCTCCTCCCCCGCGCGCCACTGTGCAAATTCACGCGGATAGCGCTCCGCGATCTCAGTGCGGGT
Organism: Actinotignum schaalii FB123-CNA-2; assembly: GCF_000411135.1. Taxonomy (GTDB): domain Bacteria; phylum Actinomycetota; class Actinomycetes; order Actinomycetales; family Actinomycetaceae; genus Actinotignum; species Actinotignum schaalii_A. The sequence continues at coordinate 231,837 of NZ_KE150263.1, forward strand.
CAAGCCTTCGAACTGCCCGAAACAGCGTTCTTGTAACCGCGCATCAGTTGCCACTTCACGATCAACTAGACGGGCAGCCTCAAGTGCGGTGGCATAGGCCCGTTGCAGCGGGGATGCCACAAAATGCGCCGGGCCGGCAGCAGCGATGTGGGGGGCCACGTAGCGAGCCTGACCGAGCCCGACCGCATTGAGGGGAATATCTGTGGAGCCCTGGATGCGCCAAGCCAGGTTGTAATCAGTTTGGCCGTGGCGCCAGAGCAGGATGCGATCTGCCGTCATGCATGCGCCTCAGCGGAACCGGCCGTCTCGGGGTCCCGTGATTCCGAGGCAACCTCCGGCGTTACAGGCGCCGGATCCCCGGCGATAACCGCCTCATCATCGAGCTGAAGATCCACGTGCGGGCAATCAGCCCACAAACGCGCGAGGGCGTAATCAGCGCGGTCCTCATCGCGTTGGATATGCACAATGAGTTCCCCGTAATCGAGGAGCACCCACCGCGGGTCGAAAGTGAGTCCCTCGCGGCGCAAACGCTGCCCGCCGGCCTCATCGAGTTTTTCCTCCACGCGATCCACGATGGCGCGCACTTTCGGTTCCGAATCACCGGAAATGATGAGGAAAACATCGGAAATGGCGAAACGCTCACCAACATCGAGAGCTTCAATCGATGTCGCTTTCACCTCCGCCGCTGCCGCGGCTCCAATACGGGCGAGCTCTATCGCACGATCCGAAGCTGTCACAAGATCTCCTTGATGTCGGGGATAATACCGGGGGTTACATATTCAAAGGACGCGGCCTGCGCGCCATGCTGCAAGAAGAAGAAGCCAATGACCAGGCCGAGCACGACGCTCACCGCAATGAGGAGAAGCATAGTCACCGTCCAACGGCGCGGCGAGGACTCATCTTCGAGTTCATCCTCGTCCACATACTCGTGCGCGAGCGGATCCGGGGTAAGCGGGTCCGTGGCATGCAGGTCCGGCTGCGCCGCGGAAACGGAAGCGGGCGACAACGCCGCTGCGGCGTCGTTCCCGGCCTCTTCTACTTCTGGCGCTGCATCACCCTGCGCACCGGAGGCACGCAAAGCATCGTTTTGGGTGCGGGCCAGCAAACGCTCCCGCAAGCTACCACCTTCGGAAAACTCGGGCGCGGCCTCGGCTTCCAGAGCAGGTTCGGGCGCGGCCGCTGGTGCGGAGGCCGTAAGCGGGGGCACGAGCGAGTGGTCATCTTCACCGATACGTGCTTGAGTATCGGCTTCGAAACGGTCGAAAACTGAGATACGCTCACCCGTCGGGGCCGGGGAAGGCACCGGATCGGGAACCGAAACCGTACCGGCATCCAACACCGCACCGGGATCGGGCGTCGCTACCGCGGGCTGCGCGGTGGCTTCTACCTCCTCAGCTGCTTCGGCACGCTCGGCAAGAATAGCCCGCCGCCGCGTTGCTCGCACCACCGGAATATCCCGGGTGCGCCGCAATTCTTCCACCGGCGAAGCCTCGCCTTCTTCGAGAGGTTTCAAGAGTCCGCGCTCGCGCATCTCGCTGCGTGTGAGGCGCCGCCCGCCCTCGCTCATTTCTTCTCCTCTCGGTACGACCGTCCTTGATCAAGCTTACCCGGTGCCTCGCGCTGGGCATAAAGTTTGTATTTTCTAATGTGCTGCACCACGCCTTCGGGCACCAAATACCAAATGGGTGCGTGAGCTTGCACCCGTTCGCGCACATCCGTCGAGGAGATCGCCATGGCAGGAACCTCCACAATTTCCACGGCGTGTTTGGGCAGCGCGGAAACATCAATCGTGTGCCCGGGGCGCGTGACGCCGATAAAGCGGGCCATCCCCCACAGTTCCTCGGCGTTCTTCCAGCGCAAAATCTCCGGAATAACATCTGCTCCGGTAATGAAGTACAGATCCGCATCCGGGTAGACCTCACGCAAATCCCGCAGGGTATCCACGGTGTACGTCAGGCCGCGCCGCTCAATATCCACCCGCGATACCGTAAAGCGGGTATTCGACGCGGTGGCAATAACAGCCATGAGGTAGCGATGTTCGGCCGGGCTTACGTGCTGGCCCTGTTTGAAAGCGGGGCGGCCGGTGGGCACGAAAACCACCTCGTCCAGCCCGAAACGATGCTGCACTTCCGAGGCGGCCACCAGGTGTCCGTGGTGAATCGGATCGAAAGTTCCACCCATCACCCCGATCCGCCGACGCCGGTGCTTGCGTTCGTCGAAAGGAATTTGCACCGGTTCGTCTTTATCGGATTTATCGGACATGCCCCTCGCCCTCTGCAATCCACGTCGTCGTGGTCATTTCTTCCAGTCCCATAGGTCCGCGCGCATGCAGTTTTTGAGTGGAGATACCAATTTCCGCGCCGAGCCCAAATTCGCCACCGTCCGTGAAACGCGTCGAAGCATTCACCATAATGGCGGCGCAATCCACCTCATCGATGAAACGATTAATGGCACGCTGATTTTCGGCCACGATAGCTTCGGTATGACCGCTTGAATAGCGGGCAATATGCGCGAGCGCCGCCTCGATATCGGGAACAACCGCCACGGCCATCTCCGGGGCCAAATATTCAGTTTCCCAATCTTCTTGCGTGGCGAGCTGGGTGGGAACATCCCCGGCGAAACGCTGGGCCGCGGCATCGCAATGCAAGATCACACCGCGCTCATGAAGTTCACGCAAAATCCGAGGCATGAAGTCCGGTGCGATATCCGCGTGGACAAGAAGCGTTTCGGCCGCATTGCACACGCTTGTCCGATGCGTTTTGGAATTAACGACGACGGCGCTAGCCCGCTCCACATCGGCGCTGGCATCCACGTACACGTGATTATTGCCCACCCCGGTTTCGATGGCGGGAACTAAGGATTCGCGCACGACCGTCTGGATCAGACCTGCGCCTCCGCGCGGAATAATAAGATCTACCAGGCCGCGCAATTTCATGAGTTCTACGGTGCCTTCGCGCCCGAAAGCATCAATGGTCTGCACGCAGTCGGCCGGGAAGCCGGCCTCCGCTACCGCTTGCCGCATGAGCTCGACCAGCACCTCGTTGGTGCGTATAGCAGCACTCCCCCCGCGCAGTATCACCGCGGAACCCGCTTTGAGGGCCAGGGTGGCAGCATCGACCGTTACATTGGGGCGGGCCTCATAAATCATGCCAATCACGCCCATGGGAACCCGCACCTGGCGCAAACGCATGCCGTGAGCCGAGCGCGAACCGCGGATCACTTCGCCAACCGGGTCAGCCAAGCCCACCACGTGTTCTACCGCCTGGGCAATGCCCTCGATGCGTTCTTCGGTGAGGAGGAGGCGATCAATCATTCCCGGGGAAAGCCGACCCTGTTCCCGGGCCACATCCTGCGCATTTGCCGCCACGATACGAGCGGTTTCCCTACGCAAAATTGCGGCGATACGGCAAAGAGCATCATTTTTCGACGTGGTCTGCGCCCCGCGCAAAGAACGCGCAGCCTGGCGCGCGCGGCGGGCTACCTCGGCCACGCCCTCGGTTAACGTTGCGGTCATAGTCTCTACTTTAGGCCAGAAAGGCCCCCGTTACCGAATAGGAACACCGAAGAGGAACAGCGAGCGGGAATGAGGAGCACTCATATATATTCGGGCAATCTCATGGGAATAGCGCCGCCCGCCCCCGCGTTGCAGGTAGCGAGATTTCCAACAAATTTGAGGAGAACCATGGCAACCGTTACTGTCACCACTGAGAACTTCAACGAGACCGTACACGAAGGCATCGTGCTGCTGGACTTCTGGGCGAGCTGGTGCGGACCCTGCCGTGCATTCAGCCCGATTTACGAAAAGGCTTCCGAAAAGCACCCCGATATCACCTTCGGGAAGGTAAGCACCGAGGATAGCCCGGAGCTCGCGGCGCATTTCCAGATTCAGGCGATTCCGACCATTATGGCTTTCCGCGATGGTATCCGCGTCTTTGAGCAGGCCGGGGCGCTGCCGGCCGGTCCGCTCGAGGATCTGATCGGCCAGGTCAAGGAGCTGGATATGGACGAGATTCGCGCCCGTCTCGCCGCTCACGAAGCTGAGGAATCCGCACAACAGGCTGAATAAGCTACCGACTTTCCGCCAAGCACCGAGGGGCGAACTGGAATCAACCAGTTCGCCCCTCATTACTCCCCAGAAAAATTAGGAAATTTCAGCGCGCCCGAAAAGCACCGGAAGTACTCCGCGCACCAGCGAAGCTAAATCGGTGCGGATGGAGGTAGGCCGGTAGATGATGCCATCTGCCGCACCCATCCCCAGCCAGGACTCGGTGGTATCCGCAACATCGTAGACCGTTCCCACCACGTGAGCGCTGCGGGTGAAATCCGGACCGCCCAGGGCCTGCACCAGGAAGAGGCGTTCGCGAGCAGCGGTGCGGGTAGCCGAAATAATGACGGTCATGTCGAGGAGGACCTGCAGGTCGGTATCGTATTCTTCTGCCGCCGCCCTCAAAGCGAAACGGGCTTCGCGGGCGCGGTGCGCATCGGGCGCGGAGAGGCGCATCATCGGGGAAATACCGCAGATTGCCCGCAGATTCAGATTCGGGACATCTTCAGCGCGCACGTGCGGCATGAGGCGTACCCCGGCCGCAATAGCATTTTCCACGTCGCTGCGCAGGGCCGCGAGGTCGGTAGCCGGGGTGATCGGAAGACTTACCAGAGCCGGGGTATCGCTGGAGTCCTGCTGGGTTCTGGCCACCGCTTCCCGTAAAGCCTGGGCCGTGGCGGGTACTTCTACCGCGATATCACCGCGGGCACGTGGACCTAGGCGGCTTGCCGTTTCCATCGCGGAGGCGACGCGGGCACCGGGAAGTACGAATTCCCCGGAAAACTGGACGAAATCAAGTCCGCCTTTCCAGGCCGCATCCGCGCAGGAGGCCAGGTGCGCGATGGAAGCCCCGTGGGCTGGGCGCGCAGCTGCGCCGTCGCCGCAAAGATTCTCCCCGCCGCCGAGCGCCGAGAGATCGACTCCTAAAAATGTTTCTCTTAAAACTTCCTCATTCGTGGTGGTGCACAGGGTGGTCAATTGGATGGTCATTAGTACTCACTATCGGGACGAAGACGGGCAGAGGGGGCACTGGCAGGCGCAAGAAGGCGCGCGCTCATAAAGTGGTGATGCCAGCGGCGCCAATGCGCCATGGTAATTCGATAGTCCGCGCACATGCTGGAGGTGAGGCCCTGGAGCGTGACAAACTGCGACATCGAATTCTCCGTTCTTCGTCGGCTCGGGTATTCCGAGCGATTGCGAGGGTGCTATATAAGCACTTGCGATAACGCTAGATCTTTATTGTCCAATAGGCAAGACAAACACGAGGGTTTTTTGCGCATATCACTATTCATTTATCGTGATTACTATTCGATCAAGGTGATGCAATACTTCGCTAAACTCTCGGGTGTCAGCGCTACAACCTGGGCGAATAAAAATACCACCCTGCACAGCTAGTGCAAAATTATGCACGTTTCCCGTAGTTACAGGTCCGTAAAGTAAGACGTAACACAGATTTGTGCACGCCGCAGCGTTCCTGTGCGGATGCCATTGAAGCACGCTCGACCGGCACACGCCAAAGGCGGTGCACCCGCACCTGGGACAGGTGATGCTAACGGCGTGACCAGTTAGGAGCCCAAGAGCACGATGTCATTGGCGTGCACCACCGGCTTCTTGCCGCGCGCCCCGGTGCTTCCCACCAGCTCGATCAGTTCTTCCACGCTATAGGCACTCAGACCCCGGGCAATAACTTCTCCGTGCCCATCACAAAGTTCCACGATATCCCCGGCCGCAAAACGGCCCGAGACCCCGATGACTCCCACCGGGAGCAAAGATGCGTGATTGCCCGTGACCGCCGCAACGGCGCCGTCGTCCAATGTAACCCGCCCCCGGGCCCGCGCCGCGAATTCCATCCAGCGCCCCCGCGCGGACACATGCCGTTTGCTCGGCACGAACCAGGTTCCCACATTCTCCCCGGCCACGGCCCGCTGCACATTATCAACGTGGGTGAGAATCACGCCGACGCCACCCGAGGTTGCCAATTCGGCCGCCGCCACCTTGGTGCGCATTCCCCCGGTTCCGACCGCCGAACCCCGCCCGGTAATCCGCAGTCCGGCGAGGTCTTCCTCGCCGGTCACCTCCGCAATGCGGGTGGCGCCCGCTTCGCTGGGGGGCTTGGTATACAGGCCATCCACATCCGTGAGCAAAATAAGAGTGCCGGCACCCACAAGGTGGGCGGTCAGTGCGGCCAGCCGGTCATTATCACCGAAGCGCAATTCGTCAGTGGCAACGGCGTCGTTCTCATTAACAATCGGAACCACCCGCAAACGCAAAAGCGTACGCATCGCCGTAAGCGCATTGGCGTAGTGGCGCCGGTTCGTGACATCAGAGGCGGTGAGGAGCACCTGGCCCACGCTAATGCCATGCGCTTCAAAGCGTTCCTCGTACGCAGCCATGAGGCGGGACTGGCCCACCATGGCCGCGGCCTGCTTTTCCCGCAGGGAACGCGGACGGCCCAGCTTGAGCGGCCCGATACCGGCCGCCACCGCGCCGGAGGATACCAGCACCACATCCACCCCGCGGGCGTGCACGTCCGCAATGGTGTTGACAAGAAGATCGAGGGTTTCCTGGTGCAGGGCACCGTCCGGCCCCGTCAAGGAGGAGGATCCCACTTTAATGACTATTCGACGGGAGTTCTCAAGGCAGTCACGCCGGGTCAGCGAGGTGGATGAGGTACCGGACACGAGTCACTCTTTCTTATCTGATGGTTCGGGACACCGCAGGATAGTTTAGTCCCCTTCCGGGGTCCCTGCCTGCGGATCCGTCCATATGCCGGCCTCCCGTTCGGAACGCAATTCCTGCCGGGCTTCCTCTTTGGCATCCATGCGCTCGTAAAAATCGGCGCGCTTTTCGCGGCGGGTGGGGCGCGAGCGCTCGGCTTCCACCCGGATATCGCGCCCGCGCGGCCCGTAAATTTCAGCGACGGCGGCAACGGTTGGTTCCCAATCGAAAACGAAACCGGTCTGCGGCGGGCCAATGACCACCATATCGCCTGGCACCGCACCCAAACGAGCCAGCTCGTCCTCGATGCCCAGCCGGTGAAGCCGCTCCCCCAGGTACCCGACCGCCTCATCATTGGCGAAGTCCGTTTGCCCCACCCAGCGTTCGGGCTGGCGCCCGCGCACATTCCAGAACTCCTGCATGCCGTCGCGCCGCTTGACGATAGTGAAACGATCATCGCGTTCCCGCGTCAGATGTAGCACCGGGCGCACCGGTTCAGCAACCTCGCGATTCGCCTTTTCTTCGCGCACCACCCGGGCCAGGTAGAAGGAGAGCTCACGCAGCCCTTCGTGGCTGGCGGTGGAGACAGAAAAAACATCGAGGCCGCGGTCGCGCAACTCCGGGGTCACAAATTCGGCAAGTTCCCGCGCATCCGGGACATCAATTTTATTGAGAATCACCACGCGGGGGCGTTCGGTGAGAGGAAGCTGGCCTTCGGTGGGCGGGATATTGGCCGCGTAGCGGGCCAGTTCGTATTCGAGGGTATCCAGGTCCGTGAGCGGATCCCGCCCCGGCTCTAGCGTGGCGCAGTCGATGACGTGCGCAATAACAGCGCAGCGCTCAATATGACGTAAAAACTCCAGCCCGAGCCCGCGCCCTTCCGAAGCCCCGGGAATGAGGCCGGGAACATCGGCAATGGTGTAGCGCTCCTCGCCAGCGGTCACCACACCGAGGTTCGGAACAAGAGTGGTGAACGGATAATCGGCAATTTTCGGGCGAGCAGCGGACATAGCCGCGATGAGAGAGGATTTCCCGGCGGAGGGGAAGCCCACCAGGGCAACATCAGCCACCGATTTCAATTCGAGAACAACATCGAGTTCTTCGCCGGCTTCCCCGAGTAGAGCGAAACCGGGTGCCTTGCGGCGCGGAGAAGCGAGGGCCGCATTTCCGAGTCCGCCTACTCCCCCGCGTGCTACCTCGAAAGAATCCCCGGGGCTCACGAGATCCGCAAGCACGTCGCCCTCGCTGTTTTTCACGACCGTCCCCGCCGGAACCTTGAGCACCAGATCCGCGCCGTTCTTGCCCCGCTGGTTATCACCGGCTCCGGGCTGGCCGTTTTCCGCGCTACGGTGCGGGGTGTGGTGGTAGTCCATGAGGGTAGATTCTTGGGAATCCACCTCAAAAATGATGGAACCCCCATGGCCGCCATTGGCGCCGTCGGGCCCCCCGAGAGGCTTGTACTTTTCCCGACGCACCGAAACGCATCCATTTCCACCGTTGCCGGCGCGCAAGTGCAAGGTCACCTTATCGACGAACGAGGCCACGTATGCCCTCCCCTTTTTCTGTAGTGCTGACGCGTCACCGCGGCGGCTTAACCGCCGCGAGTAGATGGACGTCTGCGTAGCCGGTACTCGCGCACCGAGCCCGCGTTAACGAATGACGGGGTGGAGGTTCAATCCCCCACCCCTCATCATAGGTGCGTGCGGCGCTCGGGCCGCTCCGCCTTAAGCCTGGGTCACGACGTCGACAACCTTGCGGTCGCGACGGGTACCGAACTGGACCGTTCCGGCTGCGGTAGCGAACAGGGTATCATCCTTGCCGCGCCCGACGTTATTACCCGGATGGAACTTCGTGCCACGCTGGCGAACGAGAATTTCACCGGCGGATACTACCTGACCGCCGTACCGCTTCACCCCGAGGCGCTGGGCATTGGAGTCGCGCCCGTTGCGCGAGGAAGAGGCGCCCTTCTTATGTGCCATCTGTCTACCTTCTTACTATCTCAAAACTAGCTGCTGACGCGGCAGATCCTATTGGATGCCGGTGACCTTGAGGCGGGTCAGGGGCTGACGATGCCCCTGGCGCTTCCGGTAACCCGTCTTGTTCTTGAACTTGATGATGGAGATCTTCGGTCCCTTTTCATCGCGCACAATTTCCGCGGTAACCTTCGCCGAAATGCCATCGGCAGCCGTGGTGATCTTATCCCCGTCAACGAGCATGATGGGTTCGAGTTCGACGGTATCGCCGACTTCACCTTCCATCCTGTCAACAACCACGACGGTTCCGACAGAAACCTTTTCCTGACGGCCCCCGGCCTTGACGATCGCGTACACCACGTTTGCTCCTGTTGATTACGGCTACTTTTCGCGCTGGACAGCGCACTTAAACGACTGAGTGCCTAAGCACCGACCATCTACTTTACTGTGTCGACCCGCTTTCTTACAAGTGAGACAGCGCATGAGACCGGCCGTGTCGCTATGGGATGCGCCACGTACCTCCCGGTTGTAGCGCTGTGCCCGCTCCGAACTACCCTTGGGAATTGGCCGGGAAACTCAGAACCCCCGCCCCGTTTCCGGTGGAAATGGGACCCGATGAGACCACGGCGCGCCGCTTGGTGCCCCCGCTGGTTCCGTTAGCTGCCTCACGCGATCCGGTATGGATAGCGGACGACGGCGACACCGTCTTTGCGTGGGAACTAGCAGAAACGGCCGTGTGCGTCGGGCTCACCACGCCGGAGGAAACCACCATGCCAGTCTTCCGCGCGGTGCCTGTGCCCGCGGTGCTACTTCCGGCGCGTACGGTGCCCGTGGCTGCGGCCGCGGCGCGTTCCTGCCCCGCGGTAGTACCCTTCGTGTCCTTCGTTCCGGTGCCCGAAGTATCTGCGGCCGCCGGTGCGGTTCGCGAGCTACGACGACGCCGGGTAGCCGGCTTTTCCGACTTCTCCTGCTTATCACCCTTCGCGGCTTTCGCGACTTTCGCGGGCTTGTCCAGTTTTTCAGATTTCGCCGGTTTCGGGGTTTCCGCGGGCTTCTCAACCGTTTCCAGCTTCGGGGCCTCTGAATCCTGGGGCTTATCTTTATCCTGGCCATCCTTCTGCTGGGAGTCGGCATGGCCCGCAGCGGCGATGGAATTCATCATTTGAACAGCCGCCTCGCGCTGCGGCGCCGAAGCCTCCCGCCGATTCTTACGCTTGCGGGGCGCGTGGGATTCTTCGTTTTCCTCTACCGGGTGGTCGTGAATGATGTAGCCGCGCCCTTCGCAGGCTTCACAGACGGTCGAGAATGCCTCCACGAGTCCCTGCCCCACGCGCTTACGGGTCATCTGCACCAGACCGAGGGAGGTTACTTCCGCTACCTGGTGGCGGGTGCGATCCCGCCCCAAACACTCGATAAGCCTGCGCAGCACAAGGTCACGGTTGGATTCCAGGACCATATCGATAAAGTCGATAACCACGATCCCGCCGATATCGCGCAGCCGCAATTGCCGCACGATTTCTTCGGCCGCTTCCAGATTATTACGGGTCACCGTTTCTTCGAGCGAGCCGCCCGATCCGGTGAATTTCCCGGTATTGACGTCCACCACCGTCATGGCTTCGGTACGGTCAATAACGAGAGTACCCCCCGAGGGTAGCCACACCTTGCGATCAAAAGCCTTGGCGAGCTGTTCTTCCACGCGGTAGGCCTCGAAGATATCGCGCGAATCATCCCAGCGGCTCACCCGGTCCATCAGTTCGGGAGATAGTTCTTCCACGTAAGTGGAGATCGTCTCCCAGGCATCATCACCCTGCACGCGCAGAGAGTCGAAATCTTCGTTAAAGATATCGCGCACCACTCGTACAGCCAGTTCCGGTTCGCTCTTGAGGACCTGCGGCGCAGTTTTCGCGACCTTGGCCTTGCGCTGGATTTCCTTCCAGCTCTTGGTCAGGCGCTCCACGTCATTCTTGAGTTGCTCCGCGGTAGCACCTTCGGCGGCGGTGCGCACAATAACGCCATGATCTTCCGGCACAATTTCTTTAAGAAGCTTCTTGAGGCGCGAACGTTCCGAATCGGGAAGCTTACGCGAAATGCCGGTCATATCCCCGCCGGGAACAAGGACCAGGTGGCGCCCGGCGAGGGTGACCTGGCTGGTGAGCCGCGCACCCTTATGGCCAATAGGATCCTTGGTGACCTGCACCAGCACCGTATCCCCGGACTTGAGCGCCTGCTCAATCCGGCGATTCTTTCCCGTAACCCCGGCAGCCTTCCAATCCACTTCCCCGGCGTACAGGACCGCGTTGCGCCCCTTACCGATATCCACAAAAGCGGCTTCCATCGAGGGCAGCACATTTTGCACCCGCCCTAGGTACACATTGCCGACCATGGAAATCTGAGTATGGCGCGCCACGTAGTGTTCCACGAGTACATCATCTTCGAGCACCGCGATCTGGTTGAGACCGTCACGTTCACGCACGATCATGTCGCGCTTCACCGACTCGCGCCGAGCCAGGTATTCCACTTCCGTAATGGAGCCGCGCCGGCGTGCCGATCCCTCGCGATTCTCGCGGCGCCGAGCCCGCTTGGCAGCCAAGCGAGTGGAGCCCTTGGGCGCTGCCACTTCATCGTCGGACGAAAGGCTACGACGGCGCCTCCGGATGGGCGCTACCGAAGTTTCATCCGTTTCCGCGTGGTCGCTTTCTTCAGGGGCGGCGTCGTCGTTCTGGGAACCTCGCGGCGCGCGAGCGGAAGAATCATGCTCGCCGCGTTCGCGCCGCCGGGTGCGCCGGGAGGAACTATCGCCAGAATCGGAATCTGCGCCGCTGGAGGAATCGTCATCAACGAGGTAGGTGACCCGGATAGCATTGGCGGCGTCGGGTTCCTGGAAGAGTGGAATATCCGTATTAATACGGAAGCGTGGAATTTCCACCGCCTCTTCTTCAGGTACCGGAATGAAAAACGGACTCGCCGCAGCCGCACTCACGGTGCCGTGCTCCGACGCGGTGGCTTCTTTCGCCATTCGTCTACACTTCCCGACAGGCGCGCACCCCGTATCCCGTGCGGACCTATCACCATTGCGGCCGACGCCGCGCAAGCATATTCACGTTCGAGGGCATATCCGGCGCTCATCATCTGCCGGCCAGGTTCTTCACAGCCTCGAACCACCGGGGCGATACGGTAGCGCCCGGTACACTGATACCGATTCTACATGAGGAGTACTGGACTGGCGCTGGGAGGTTCCCGAAATCTCCGCAACGCCGAGCGCCTGCCGGGGCCTGCAATCACCACCACACAGACCCGCCCGGGACTTTCGTCCCTATTTTTTGAGAGGTGTCGCTAACCTGTGTGCCAGATGGCACATGAGCGCCGGGCCGGACAAAAGTCCCTCGTGTTCGATACCTCTTATTGCCGCGCGGATGAGTAGGATCGAGGGTGAAAAATTTGATCGCGCTGCTACGGGACCACCGCGGCGATCCACGCGCGATCACACGTGTTACACATCGGAAAGGTGAAAAGGTGGATCCGATCACCCTTGCGCGATGGCAGTTCGGTATTACAACCGTCTACCACTGGCTTCAGGTGCCCCTGACCATTGGTCTGTCTGTCATCGTGGCGTATATGCAAACTAAGGCCCGCAAAACGGGCGATCCGAAGTGGCAGCGGATCACCGATTTCTTCGGCAAGATCCTGCTCATCAACTTCGCGCTCGGCGTTGCCACCGGTATCGTGCAGGAATTCCAGTTCGGTTTGAACTGGTCGGAGTACTCGCGTTTCGTCGGTGACATCTTCGGTGCCCCGCTCGCTTTCGAGGCCCTCCTGGCGTTCTTCCTGGAGTCCACGTTCCTCGGATTGTGGATCTTCGGCAAGGGCCGTCTCTCCCCCAAGATGCACAACCTGACCATCTGGCTCTTCTCCATGGGTACCGTGATTTCCGCGGCGTGGATTTTGGCGGCCAACTCCTTCATGCAAGATCCGCACGGCGCGGTCTTCAACCCGGAAACCGGGCGCGCGGAGCTGGACGGCATGGCAGGCTTCCTTGGTCTCTTCGCCAATACCACCTGGGTGCTCACCTTCCTCCACACCTTAGGCGCTGCGTTTACGCTGGCCGGCGTACTGGTGGCCGGCTTCGCTTTCTGGTGGATGGCACGCTCTATTCGCCTCTCCGGCAACGAAGTCGAAGCGCGCGAATACTGGAAACCCACCGCTAAGCTCGGCCTCAAGGTCACCCTGGTCGCCGCGATTATTGCCGCCCTGTCCGGTCACTACATGGGTCAGCACCTCGGCGTCATCCAGCCCCCCAAGGCCGCGGCCATGATGGGCGTGTGCCAGGGCGAAGAAAACGCCAAGCTTTCCCTTGTTATGTGGGGTAATAGCTGCGAGGATGCTACCTCGATCTACGTTCCGATTCCCGGCCTGGAATCCTTCATGATGACCAACCACTGGTCCGGTCCTGATTCGCGCCTGGAATCCATTAGCGAAGCCAATGAGCGCGTGCGTGACCGCATCCACCAGATGGAGAACGTCAACGCGGAGCTCGTGGAGAAGTTCGATACCGCTTTCGAAAACCAGCAGGTCACTCCGAACGTTCTGGCCTCCTACTACTCCTTCCGCGTCATGGTGGGAGTGGGGATGCTGGATCTCCTCATCGCGGTCCTCGGACTGTGGGTGCTGCGCGGGGATCGCATTATGCGCTCGGAACGCTGGGGCAAGTTCTGGCTGTGGATGATCCCGCTGCAATTCGTGGCGAATTCCGCGGGCTGGATCCTCACCGAAATCGGGCGCCAGCCGTGGATCGTTTACCCGACTCAAATTGATGGCGTCCTACTCATGACGGACCTGGGTGTTTCCCATTCCGTCAACGGTGGCAGCGTCGCCTTCTCCCTGACCATCTTCACGGTGCTCTACTCGGCACTCGGCGTGGTGTGGATCTGGCTTCTGGGCCGCTACCTGCGCGAGGGTATCAATACCCACAAGAAGGTCGTCGAATACGATGCGAAATCTACCCCGAATTTCGTTTACTAGGAGGACCTCATGGAACAAACATTTTTGATGACTCTGTGGTTCATCCTCGTAGCGGTCCTGTGGATTGGTTTCCTGGCCCTGGAGGGCTTCGGCTACGGCGTTGGGATGTTCCTCAAAACCTTTGCGCGTAACGAACGCGAACGTCGCGCCATGATCAATTCGATCGGCCCCCACTGGGACGGCAACGAAGTGTGGCTGCTCACCGCGGGTGGTGCTACTTTCGCGGCGTTCCCAGAATGGTACGCCACCATGTTCTCGGGCATGTACATCGCCCTCGTCCTCGTGCTCGTCTGCCTTATTATCCGCATCTGCGCCCTCGAATGGCGCAAGATGATCCGCACCGAGCGCTGGCGTAATACCTGGGACACCCTGCACTGCATCGTGTCGTGGATCGTATCGATCCTCTTCGGGGTGGCTTTCGCCAACCTCGTGGCCGGGATGAAAATCGAGGTGGGCAACTACTCCTCCGGTGAGTTCGTGGCCGTGGCGCCCGATGCGGTGACGTGGGAAGCCCTCGCGGATAACCACCATTACCTGACCGGCGGGTTCTTCTCGCTGCTCACGCCTTTCACCGTCCTGGGCGGGTTGGTCACCCTCTCGCTCTTCTTCAGCCACGGCGCGCTGTGGCTCTCGATTAAGACGGCCGGTGAACTCCAGCTGCGTTCCATTAACTTGGCGAAGCGCACCACCGTGATCTCCACCGCGATTACCGCGGTTTGGGCTCTGTGGGCCTACTTCGTGTACAGCTCGCAAGTCCTGGCGATTATCCCGCTGGCTATCTGCGCGGTGCTCCTTATCGCCACCGTGGCAGCCACGTGGGCTAACCGGGAGATTCTCGCCTTCGGGCTGCACTTCGCGGCCATTGCCGCGGCGGTGTCCACCATCTTTGCGATGATGGTTCCCTATGTCATGAAATCGTCGATCAACGAGGCTTACTCCCTCACGATCGCGCAAGCCTCGGCCACCGCGCCAACGCAAACCATCATGACCATCGCGGCACTTATTTTCGTTCCGATCGTCCTCGGTTACACGGTGTGGGCATACTCCGTGTTCCGCAAGCGCATTGACGCCGGGCAAATTCCCGAGGAACCCGTGGGATTGGAACCGAAGAAGATCCGCGAGTTCGAGATTCGCTAAGTAGCACGTGAGATCAGGAGGCCGCGCGCACGCACCGTGCGCGCGGCCTCCCTCATACGGCAGCCTCCCATCCGCACTCTCGGATCCTGGGGCCCTGAAGTATGACGTGACTCCACTACGGGGTGGTGGTACGCGGTTAAACGCGGTGCTCCCGTGTCATACTCAGGGACGGGCTACCATGACAGCAGTGTGCAAGGAGAAGAATGAAGCCCGTTGATTCTCGACTTATGAAATTTGCGCCCACGGCGCGTCGCTACGTTGCCTTGCTCGGTGGTGTTGGTTTTCTGGAAACAGCCCTCGTGCTAGCGCAATGTTTCTTTATTGCCGCCTCCGTTGCGCCGGTCGCAGACGGCGATCTCACCTTCCGTGACATCGGCTGGCCGGTATTCGGGGTCGCAGCGGCCTTTACTGCCCGCAGCATTCTTATCTATATTCGCGAGTCCTACGGCCACCGCGCCGCGCTGCGCACCATCGCTAATCTGCGCGCCCGGGTGCTACGCCGGGCCGGCGACCTGGGTGATCGCTGGCTCGCCGCAGGGAACACCTCCACCACGGTCACCCTGGTCACCTCCGGGCTGGATGACTTGGAACCCTATTTCGTCAAATTCCTCCCCCAGCTCATTCTCACCTGCACCGTCACCCCTTTCGCCCTCGTTGTTATCCTGTTCCTTGATTGGGTGAGTGCTATCGCCATCGTGGCCTGTATCCCGCTCATCCCTATTTTCATGATCCTTATCGGGCGGATGACCCAGGCATTCTCCAATGAGCGGCTCGCCTCCATGCAGCGCCTGGGCCAGCAGCTCCTCGACCTTTTGGGCGGTCTGAGCACCCTCAAAGCACTCGGGCGCGAAGAAGGGCCGGCCCGCCGCGTCAAGCACCTCGGGGATGACTACGCCAAGAAAACACTCCAAACCCTGTACATCGCTTTCCTCTCCGGCGCGGTGCTGGAATTCCTCGCCACGCTATCCACCGCCCTCGTCGCGGTCGAGGTGGGCCTGCGCATGGTGGCCGGAAATGTCTCCCTTTTCACCGGCTTGACGATTATTATGCTGACCCCGGAAGTGTTCAAACCCCTGCGGGAAGTGGGCACCCAATTCCATGCCTCCTCCAACGGAGTGGCCGCCTCCGCCCAGGTCTTTGACCTACTTGAGCAGCCCCTCCCGGTGGAAGACGGCACGGTTGAGTGCCCTGATCTAGCCAGCTCCCCTATCGTGATCCGCGATCTCTCGGTTCTTGCGCCGGGCCGCGATACCATCGCGCCCGCGCAGCTGAACGCGGAGATTCTTCCCGGGCGCGTCACGGCATTGCGGGGGGCTTCCGGTTCCGGAAAAACGACGACGGCGAATGTGCTCCTCCGCTTCATTACCCCCGATAGCGGAACCGTGCATATCAGCACCACCCCGCTCGAAAATATCCGCCAAGAAAGCTTGTGGAAGCAGGTGTCCTGGGTTTCCCAACGCCCGGTGATCGTGCCGGGAACCGTGGCGGAAAATATTGGGGTTGCCCCGGGCCCAGCCCTGGAACGGGCCGCGGCCCTCGCCGGTTTTGACGAAGTCATCGCAGAACTTCCCGAAGGCTGGAATACCTTTATCGGTCAGGGCGGCGTGGGCCTCTCCGTGGGTCAGCGGCAGCGCCTTGCCCTCACTCGCGCCCTGGTTTCCGAGCGCCCCCTCGTGCTCCTCGACGAGCCTTCCGCGCACCTGGATGCGCGCAGCGAACGGCGCGTCGTCGAATCCGTTGCGCATCTACGGGCGCAGGGACGCACCGTTATCGTTATCGCGCACCGCACCGCGCTCCTCGACCTTGCCGATGCGGTTATTGATGTCGTATCGACGACGGCGCAGCCAGCTGCCACATCTTCCGGCACCGCGCGGTCGGTCCCGGAACCCGCCGCCACTCCATCGGCGCCCGCGCCTTCCGTCCCCGCGCCCGCCAACTCCCAGACAACCGAGGTGACCAAGTGAGTACTTTCCCTCAAGATGAACGCCGTGCTCTCCTCCGTGCCTTGCGCCTCCTGCGCGTGGATAAGGGCGGATTCTGGGGTTCCGTTGCGGCGGGTGCTGCCGGACTGAGCAGTTCGGTGGCCCTGGCAGCTGTCTCCGCCTGGCTTATTACCCGGGCTTCCCAAATGCCGCCGGTCCTCGCCCTCGGCGTGGCCACCACCTCGGTGCGTTTCTTCGGGGTGTCCAAAGCACTGCTGCGCTACGTCAATCGAATTTTCTCGCACCGGGTCACCCTCTACGGAATGTCTAATTTGCGTACCGCCGTCTACGCGACGCTGGCTGATTCCCCTACCGACGTAGTGACCTCGGTGCGCCGCGGTGACTTGCTCGCCCGCACCGGACGCGATGTCGATTCGGTCGGTGACGTCGTCGTTAAAGCGGTCCAGCCCGGAGCTGTTGCCGGTATTGTCTGCCTCGTCTCCTGCCTCATCGTGGGGATTCTATGCCCACCCATCGGCCTGCTGCTGGCCGGCTGCCTCCTTATTTCCGGGATTCTTGCGCCCTATCTGGCCATGCGCGGGGGGCGTATCGCCGAAGAAGCGCAGGTGCGTGACGAAACCGAGATTTCCGCAACCGCGCTGACCATGCTTGATTCGGCCGCCGAGCTGCGGGTAGCCGGGCGAGTGGACGCCATGGAAGAGGTGCAGGAAGCCACCGAACAGCGGATCTTCCGGCACCGTGATGCCGCGGCCCGCCCCCAGGCCCTCGCTATCGCCCTGGATACCCTTGCTATGGGTATCGCCGTGGTGGGTGCGATTCTTATCGGGAGCCGGGCCCTGGATGCCGGCACGCTTTCCGCCACCGCGCTGGCGGTCTGCGTCCTCACCCCGCTCGCCGCTTTCGAAGCCACTCAAGGGCTGGGAGAGGCAGCCATCCAACTGGTACGTTCCGCCAAGGCTGCCCAGCGTATCCTCGAGCTCCTCGACCGCGCCCAGCGCAGTGAGGAACCGGAAGCCCCGGCACCGCGGCACGAGCGTGGCTTGCATGCTACCGACCTCATTATTGGGTGGCCGGGTGGGCCGGACGTGGCCGGGCCTTTTGAGCTGCACGTAGAACGCGGCTCCTCCGTTGCCATCGTGGGACATTCGGGGATTGGGAAATCCACCCTGCTTTATACCCTGGCGGGAATGCTGCGCCCGCATGCCGGCTCGGTCCGCCTGGACGGACACGAAGTCTCCACCCTGGATCGGCGCACCGTCTCCCGCACCCTCACCCTCACGGCGGAAGACGCCCACGTTTTTGAAACCACCGTGCTAGAGAACCTGCGGGTGGCGCGCCCCTCGGTCACCGAAAGAGAGGCCGTGGAACTGCTGGTACGCGCGGGCCTGGGCACCTGGCTCACCCAGCTCCCGCGCGGGGTTCATACTCTGCTGGGAGAAGATGCCGCCACGATCTCGGGTGGAGAACGACGGCGCCTGCTCCTTGCCCGGGCGCTAGCCTCCGATGCGGAATTCCTACTCTTGGATGAACCCGGCGAGCACCTCGACCCGGAAACCGCCGATGAGCTTATCCGCGATTTGCTTCGGGCCGGTAAGAATAGCGCCGATCCGCGTACTATTATCTTGGTGACGCACCGGCTCACGCCCCTTGATGCCGCCGACGAGGTTATTGTGATAACCCGTGCCGACGGTGGTATCGCCCACGTGAGCGCGCGCGGCACCCACGAGGAGCTCACCGAAAGGCTCGCCTCGTACGCATGGGCGGCGAAACAGGAATAAGGATGCTGGATACCACAACGGTTATTTTCAATGCGCTCGCGTTGACCGCGCGCCTGGATCGCACCCAGGTGCTCGAAAATTTGGCCGGCGCCGGATTGAAATTAACCGGGGCGTCTAGCGCCGCCGTTCTCATGTTCAATTCGGCGGAAAAGGTGACAAGCATCGTCACCCTGGGCCAGCCACTCCCCGCAGCTGCCAGCCTCACCCCCACCAGCCTGGATCGTGATCTTGAATCCCTGGGCACCGAAGATACCATCATGTGGGATCGTGCCGAGGCAGTCAGTGCCGTGCATGATGCAAGCGGCATCACCCCGGAACCTGCCGCGGGAAGCACTCCCCTGACCGCTGCCAGCCACCGGGATGGACTCTACGGCCCGGGTATCACAAATTTCCTCACCTCACGCCTCATGACCGGGAATCGGGTGCTCGCCCGAGTCATCTTCTTCAATAAACCCGGATCTTTCAGCGAAGCAGATATCAACCTCATCGCGCTTTTGGCGCGCGCCGCTACCATCGCCGTCGAAAATGCACGCCTGTACGAGGAATCGAATTCCCGTGCGCAATGGCTCTCCGCCTCGCGGCGCATCACTATTGCGCTGCTGCAAGGAAGCGATGAAGAGGAAGCGCTCCAGCTCATCGCCACCGAAATGCGGCGGGTTGCGGATGCCGATTTGGCCCTTATTATTCTCCCCTCGGTGGCTGATACCTGGGCCTGTGAATTTGTGGCGGGCGAGGTCGGGCAGGACCTGGTGGGCACCACGTTCGGGCGGGATTCCCGGGCGCGGGCGGTGGCCCAAAGCGGGCTCGGCCGCATTATTGATACAAGCACCGCGCCACCTTCCCCCAATAATCCACTCGGCCGTTTCGGCCCGCTTCTTTACGCGCCGATGGCCGGCGGGGATACCGCGCGCGGCGTTATCATTCTGGCTCGGGTGCGCGGGCGAGCAGAATTCGACATGGTCGATTTGACGATGGCGGAAAGCGTGGCGAATCAAGCAGCCCTCGCTCTGGAGCTGGCCGACGCGCGCTACGTACAAGCCCAATCTGCGCAGCTGGAAGAACGCTCCCGTATTTCGCGCGATCTGCACGATTTCGCGATCCAGCAGCTCTTCGCTTCCGGGATGCGCCTGTCTGCGTTGCGTGATGATCTCGCCACCGAGGATGCGGTGGCCGATAATGTGCTCGACACCCTCGATAACGCCATCGAATCGATTGATGAATCCGTGGCGCAGATCCGCCAGATTATTTACTCGCTGCGCGGTCCGGATACCTCGGTTCCGGTGGTCTCACGCCTGCGCCGCGAGGTGAGCTCCGTGACGGCACAGCTCGGTTTCACCCCGAGCCTGCGTATTAGCGTGCGCGGCGAAGATATTGATAGCGGCACCCACACCGAGATTGATGATGCCATCGGTTCGGATATTAGCGACGACGTGATCGCCGTGGTGCGCGAATGCCTCTCCAATGCGGTGCGCCACGCCCACGCCCATACCATCACCGTCACGGTTACCGTTACCGACCGTGATATTAGTGTGGAAGTTGCCGATGATGGCGTAGGCATTGGCGAATTGAGCCGGCGTTCAGGGCTATCTAATCTGGCCGCCCGAGCCCGGCGCCACCACGGTACCTTCTCCATTGCCCCGGGCAGCGAGAGCGGTATAGTAGTGCGCTGGCGGGCCCTCATCGACGCCTAAGCAGCTAACCCGAGTGACCGGGCCAAAGGCTCAATAGCTCAACAGGTAACACACCGGAGCTTCAGCCGATCAACAGCCCAATCCCCAGCAACAAGCACAGCTACTGGTTACGCCACCCGGTGGCACGCTGGCCGGCAACCCATGCGGCAACCTGGGTACGCCGCTGCAAGCCCATCTTGGAGAGCAGCGAGGTGATGTGGTTCTTCACCGTTTTTTCCGCCACCCCGAGCTGCTCGCCGATTTCCCGGTTGGATAGCCCATCCCCGATCAGCTCAAGAACATTACGTTCCGAGGGGGTGAGATCCGCGGTGGGATCATCATGATCGGCGCGCCGCCGTGAGACCGTGCGTTCGTCGAGAAGAACGCGCCCTTCGGCCACGGCCTTGATATTGTCCGAAATCTCCGCCCCGCGCACCGACTTCAAGAGGTACGCTTTCGCGCCGGCGTTGAGGGATTCAGAGAGGGCGTCGTCGTCATCAAAAGAGGTGAGGACGATGCACTTGGTATCCGGGCTGACCTCCTGGAACTGATTAATAATATCGATTCCGGTGCCGTCCGGGAGCCGCAGGTCTACCAGCGCAACATCGGGGAGCACCAGGCCGCCGCGCCGTACCGCTTCTTCTACGCATCCGGCTTCGGCAACCACCTCGAGGCCCTCCGAACGGTCAACCACCTCAATGATTCCCCGCCGTACCACTTCATGATCATCAATAATCATGACGCGAATATTTTGTGCCACGCGCCGGCCCTCCTTTGTTTGCATCGCCATCATCGGTCAATAATCCGCCCTTATTCTACCCAATTGGAGCGACTTGACATACCGGGCACAGCGTGGTGGAACGCCCGCCGAGGATAATTTTCTGCAAGGGAGTTCCGCAGCGCTCGCAGGGCTGCCCAGCCCGCCCGTAGGCCTGCAAAGACCTCTCAAAATAGCCGCTCTCGCCGTTGACATGCACGTACAGGCGATCAAAAGATGTGCCGCCGGCGGCCAGCGCAGCTTGGAGTACCTCCCGCCCGGCGTGCAGCAGCTCCCGCGCCGCGCGGTTCGTGAGCGCCGTGGCTTCGGGGTGAATACGAGCCCGGTAAAGCATTTCATCGGCATAAATATTTCCGATTCCGGAGACGATATTCTGGTCGAGGAGCACGCGTTTCATCGCGCGCCGGGTGGTGCCGAGAATTTCGAGTAGTGCGGTTTCGTCCAGGTAAGGATCGAGCAGGTCGCGGGCAATATGCGCCACGGGCGCGGGTACGACGGCGCGCTTGGACCCCGCACCGCCCGGCTGGCCATCAGCGGTGGCCTGGAAAGCGACCGGCGCCAGGTAGCCGAAAGTACGCTGGTCCACGAAGTCGAGGACACGGCCGTTATCAAGCGCGAAGCGGGCCCGCAGATGGCGGCGTTTGCCGCCGAAGTTGTCACTGCCGCCGGCCCGTTCTTCTCCGCCGGCACCTTCGCTCCCGCTCGGTTCATCTATCCGGAACTGCCCGGACATGCCCAGGTGGGCGAGGAGGGCCAGATCCTCCCCCATATCGCACCAGAGGAATTTCCCGCGCCGTACCACTGCCCGCACGGTGCGCCCCACCACCGGGGCGAGGCCCCGCGGGGCCCGGCGGATCACGCGGGTACCGAAAGCCTGTGCGGTGAGGATGCGCCGGCCCATCAGGTGTTCAGCGAGTCCGCGTCGGATTGATTCAACTTCGGGAAGTTCGGGCACGCCAACCTACTGAGCCGCGCTGGCCGTGGCAGGTGCACCCGCTCCAGAGGCTGCGCCGTCGTTCCCGCCTACTCCATTGTTCCCAGTGTTCGCAGCTGCCGGCTGTACCTCACCCTTCTCGATCAGATCGGCGAGAATCCGGTAGGAGGCTTCGGCGGCGGCATGGCGCGCATTCTTCTGTGAGCTTCCTTCGCCGCTCCCCCATTCGCGCCCGGCCATGGAGGCCACCGCGGTGAATACTCGCGCGTGGTCGGGACCGGTGGAGCTCAACTCGAACTCTATGGTGCCTTCCCAGCCCAGGCCGTGCGCAAGCTCTTCGAAACTCGTTTGCCAGTCGAGGTTGGGGCCCAGCACCGAGGCGTCCTTGATCTTGGAATCGAGGAGCCGGTCCACGATCTCACGGGTTGGTTCCATTCCGTGTTCCAGATAAGTCGCGGCAATGAGGGCTTCCACGGTATCGGAGAGGATGGAATCCTTATTACGCCCGCCCGAACGGTCCTCACCGCGGCCCAGGCGCAGGGCATCACCCAGATTGATCCGCCGCGCCACATCGGCCAAGGCCTTCTCGGACACCGCGTAGGTTTTCATTTGGGACATATCGCCTTCGGAAGCATCGGGGTATTCCCGGAATACTTTCTCCGCGATGATGAGGCCCAGAATGGAATCACCCAGGAATTCCAGGCGTTCGTTATGGGGTTCGTCGTGCTCGAAAGCGAAGCTGCGATGGGTAAGGGCGCGGCGCAGCAAGGGCCGAGGCAGGTCGATTCCCCACTGTTCCACTAATTCACGATAGGCCATGCTTACTCCTGTGCCCGCAGCTGGGCTTCCAGTGCGTCCAGCGCGTCCGAGTGCAGGGTGGGTGCCTCGTGGTGGTGCCCTTCGGGCAGGTCTTCCAGGCGTTCCCCACAGCCGGCGCACAGGCCCTGGCACGTGGGGGAACACAGGGGTTGGAAAGGCAGATTGAGCACAATGGCGTCGCGGAGCACCGGTTCCAGATCCACGTGGTCATCCTCAATGACCGGGTGTTCTTCCGCATCCTCATCACCTTCGGCAATGAGTTCGGCACGCCGCTGCGGGTAGTAGGCCAGATCGGATACTTCCTGGGTACGTTCTTCGTGAATATCGCGCAGGCAGCGTGAGCACTGGCCCTCCACGGTGAAATGCACTTGCCCGCCGATGTACACACCTTCGGACACCGAGGTGAGGTTGAGATCCACATCCAGCTCGGATCCGGTAGGGACGGCCATGAGCTCGATACCCAGATCCGCGGGCGCCGCGAAGGTTTCCCGCACCGGCATAAAGGACCCGTCGCTACGCGGTAAATCGTGCAGCGAGACAACAAAAGGACTGCGAAGGTCCACTATTCCTCCTCGGAATGATCAAAAACAGCGTCGGTGGTTTCTTGGCGGCTGGCAAGAACTTCCCGGCCCGCGTAAATCTGGGCGAGGGCCGCATCCATTTTTTCATGCGCGGCCCGCACGGCCTCTTCCAGCGCGGCCGCGACCCCGTTCACCTGGCCTTCCAGATTAGCGAGGGTCGAATCAGAGTAGTGGTTGGCGCCTTCGCGTAGCCGTTCGGCTTTCTGCTTGGCTTCGTCCTCAATTCGCGCGGCGGTGGAGCGCGCCGCAATGGTGATGGCGTCATTGGAGACGAGCCGACTGGCCTGGGCACGTGCTTCCGCCACAATATTTTCTGCATCCTGGCGGGCCGAGGCAATAATACTCGCTGCTTCCTGGCGCCCGGAGGCGCGCACCGAATCGATATCGGCCAGCACATCATCGGCGCGGAGCACCTGATCGGGTACCGCATCGCGGGCTAGCTGGAGCAGGTCACGCACCTCGGATTGGTTGATCATCACCGAGGCGGACATGGGGATGGAACGTGCGTTATCCACCAGGGCGAGGAGCTCATCGAGGATCTCCACCACCGATTCCCCGCGTGTATCGTGAGTCATTGCATCTCCTCTTCCAAAGCCCGCGCCACCCGCGCGGGAACGAAACTCCGCACGTCACCTTTGTGCCGTGCCACATCTTTCACCAGCGAGGAGGCAATATGGCCTTTCGCCGGATCCCCCACCAGGAACACCGTTTCGATCCCCGATATTTCCCGGTTCATGAGCGCCATGGGGTATTCCGCATCCAGATCCACCGCGGAGCGCAGTCCCTTGACGATGGCATCCGCCCTGATATCTCGGCAAAAATCCACCAGCAGCCCGCCGAAATCCTCCACCCGCACATTGGCCATATGGCGCACTTCTTCGCGAATGAACTCCACGCGTTGCCGCGGCGAAAAAAGCGGATTTTTCG
Organism: Actinotignum schaalii FB123-CNA-2; assembly: GCF_000411135.1. GTDB lineage: Bacteria > Actinomycetota > Actinomycetes > Actinomycetales > Actinomycetaceae > Actinotignum > Actinotignum schaalii_A. Next base: position 256,159 of record NZ_KE150263.1, read on the forward strand.
AAGAGTTATGCGCGACCAGAATAACAACCTCGTCAAAGAGGGAAGCGGCGCGGGCAAAAACGTCGAGATGTCCAAAAGTGACGGGATCGAAAGACCCGGGGCAGACTGCAAGCGTCATAGTTATAGCCTAATCTTTCCTGAGGTGCTCAGCCTAGTCGACGCGCGACTGCAGCGCGCTCTCGCCGTCCACCGCTGCTTCAGCGCCCTGTGCACTCTCGCTGCGCTGCGCTGTCCACAACGTCGCGGTGCCGTAACGGCGCGAATCATCCAGTTCCCATCCTTCCGGCCAGCTAGGTTCCGGTGAGGAACTATCGCGTTCCACAACGACGACGGCGTCCGCGGCTACGTGCGGGGCCAGGCCGTCGAGCACTTTCGTAATCTGCGCTTCGGTGTAACGATAGGGCGGGTCCACGAAGACGACGTCAAAACGATAATTCGGTTCCTGGGAGAGGTACTTTTCCGCTTTCATCCGGACCACGGTCACATCCAGGTGGGCGCGGGCGGCGTTGTCACGAATAATACTGACCGCCGGCCCTTCCGATTCCACCAGAACAACGGCGCGTGCCCCGCGGCTTTTCGCTTCCAGTCCCAGGGCACCGGAACCGGCAAAAAGATCGAGCACTTCCCCATCGGCGATAAACCCGCGGTGATCCAGCCGGGAAAATACTGCTTCACGCGCTTTTTCCGAGGTGGGGCGTGTTCCCGAGCTCGGCACCCGCAGAATATGCCCCTTGGCGGTTCCGGCAACAATACGTGTCATTGCTTATCCCCTTTCCAGGTAGGTGGCTCGCTCGGTATCCAATGCGTCCGCCGCTCGCTCCAATTCCGCGCCCACGGCACCGCGCTCTACGAGGTCGGTGGCGGCGGCGCGCGCGGTAGCGATAATATCAGCGTCGCGCACCGCAGAGAGGAAACGCAGGTGGGAGGTGGTTCCCGCCTGCCGAGTTCCGAGCACATCACCTTCGGAGCGCAGCTCCACATCCTTCTCAGCCAGCGCGAAGCCGTCCGTGGTGGCGGCGAAAGCCGCGAGACGCTCAGCGGCCAGGCTCTCTTCCGGGGCGCCGCTCACCGCCAGGCACAGACCGGCTTTGCTCCCGCGCCCGATGCGCCCGCGCAGCTGGTGCAGCTGGGAAAGCCCGAAACGTTCAGCATTCATAATGATCATCATGGTGGCCTGAGGAACATCCACCCCCACTTCGATGACGGTGGTGGAGACGAGCACGGGGACCCGCCCGGCCGCGAAATCCGCCATAGTGGCGTCTTTTTCCGCGGCGCTGAGCCGACCGTGCATCTCCCCCACCGAGATTCCCGCGAATTGGGGAAGGGCGCGCAGGCGTTCGGCCAGTTCGGTCACGGTGGCCAACGTGCCTTCACTGCCCGGGTCCTCCGCGGGCGCGGCTGCGTCGTCGTTCTCACTAATACGGGGAGCGAGCACGTATACGCGCCCGCCTCCCGCTATTTCTTCCCGGGCACGCCACCACATGCGCGCGATCCAGTTCGCGCGGTTTTCCGGAACGACGACGGTGCTCACCCCGGCACGCCCACCGGGCAGATCACGCAGGGTAGATACCGCCATATCTCCGAAAACCGTCATGGCAACGGTGCGCGGGATGGGAGTGGCGGTCATGACAAGGGTGTGGACGCCGCGCGCGAGGCTATCGCGCTGATCCACCCCGAAGCGGTGCTGTTCATCCACCACCGCCAGACCGAGGAAAGGAATCTGGACGGTATCCGAGAGCAGCGCGTGGGTACCGATAATAATGCCGGCTTCTCCCGAAGCGATCCGGGCAAGCGTGGCGCGCCGCTCGCTGGCGGTGAGCGAACCGGTGAGGAGTTCCACTCGGGTGGATTGCTCGGCCGCACCTAGCATCCCGCCCGCGCCCAGATCTCCGAGCAGGTCGCGCACGCTACGGGCATGCTGGGCAGCCAGCACTTCGGTAGGTGCCAGGAGCGCCGCCTGGCCGCCCCCGTCGACCACCTGGAGCATGGCACGCAGGGCCACCACGGTTTTCCCGCTTCCCACGTCTCCTTGGAGGAGGCGTTGCATCGGGGTGGTGCCCGCCAAATCGGCGGCGATTTCTGCGCCGACCGCGCGCTGCCCGGCGGTGAGTTCAAAGGGCAGGCGGGCATCGAAAGCATCCAGAAGGCCTCCGCTCCGCGGCGGGTAAGCGCTGGTGGGATGCGCGGCGCGAGCGGCGCGGCGCCGGGCGAGGACGGTGTGGAGCACGAGGGCTTCTTCGTGACGGAAGGGTAGCTGGGCGAGCGCTGCGCTGATGGGCTCCTCCGGGCGGTGGGCACGGCGCAGAGCCTCAAGCCGGGTGGGCAGACCGTGGGCGTGCCGGTAGCCGGCGGGGAGCAGATCGGGAACATCCACGCTGGTCAGCCCGGTAAGAACAGTGCTGACCGCCCGCTCGATTTTCCAGGAGGGCAGCGCGGCGCTGGCGTGATAGATGGGGATAGGGCGGCGTAAACGTTCCACGTCAACACTCCCCTCGTCTTCTACCAGGTCGTAATCGGGGTGGGTGAGTTGCAGCGTGCCGCGATAAGAACTCACCGTTCCGGAGAATGCCGCGACCGTGCCGGGTTGCAGGCGCCGTTCGTGGTAGGCCAGCACCCGCTGTGACTTCGCGAAAAAGGTGAGGTTGAGTTCGCGGGCGCCGTCGGTCATAAGAACGGAAAGAATAAAGCCGTGCCGCGCGCGCATAGGCCGTAGTTCCGCCCCCACCACCCGGCCGATCACGGTGACGTCCTCACCTTCGCGCACCTGTTCAATGGGCAGGAGTTCACCGCGCCGGGCGTAACGGAAGGGGAGGTGGTAGAGCAGCTCGCCCACGGTGTGCAGCCCGAGCCGCGCGAAAGAGGTGGCGCTGCGTTTGCCGAGAGCGCGCTCAAGTGGCACACTCAGCGCGGTCCATCCGTCTGATACCACGGCAGGGGTACCGCCTCGGGTACGTGCCGCCGCCTGCGCACTGTCCATACCGTTCACATTACCGTTACCGCTCTGCAATATTTGTAACGACGACGACGCCCCCCCGCCACACGTGCCCTACGCCACGGAGGGAACCTTTGGCAAGCAAGCAGCTTACCGCTATACTAGTGGAGTTGTAATTTTCCTATGCGCTCAGGTGTATCTACCGAACAGCGGCAGGTGCGCGAGCGGATCCATGATCAACCGAAGGAGAACACCGTGGCTTCTGTTTGTGACGTCTGCGGCAAGCACCCGGGCTTCGGGAAGAGCGTCTCGCACTCGCACGTGCGTACAAGCCGCCGCTGGAACCCGAATATTCAGCGTGTTCGCGCGCTTGTGAAGGGCGCCCCCAAGCGCCTCAACGTGTGCACCTCGTGCCTCAAGGCCGGCAAGGTGCAGCGCGCCGCCTAAGTACTGTGGCTTCGCTGCGTTCTGGCTCGCTCCCGCGAGTAAGCCGGTGCCAGCATAGGAAGTGGTCGGGAACATGGATGTTGTTCCCGACCACTTCCTTTTTATCCTTGTAGATCTGAGGGAAACCCGGGCCTCGGTTAGAACCGGGTGCGCCCCTGGAGTTTCACAAACGCTTTATTGGATAGTAAAGCCACCATCCACGGTCAGCGTGGTGCCATTCACGAAACCGGCCTTGCCGTCCGCGAGGAAGAAGACTGCTTCCGCCACCTCTTCGGGCTGACCAAAGCGGCGCAGCGGAACCGGATCGGTAGGAATAGAATCCACAATGCCGGCAACCAAAGGAGTCACGATGGTGCCCGGCGCCACAGCGTTGAAGCGTATTCCTTCCTTGCTATATTCCGAAGCAAGGTGCTTGGTATAGCCAATAACTGCGTGCTTTGCCGCGGTATATGCCGCCCCACCCTTGGCAGCCACAATTCCGGCAACGGAGGCGATATTAACCACCGCACCTTCGCCACGCTTGAGCATACCGGGAAGGACTGCGTTCGTCATATCAAAGACGGAGGTCAGGTTAATAGCCAGGAGGAAATCCCAGCGTTCGCGCGGGGTATCCAGGGATGCCTGGTACTTATCAAAGACACCGGCGTTATTCACGAGCACGTCAATGTACTCGAATTCTTTTTCCACCTCGGCCACGGTGGCAATAATCGAATCGCGGTCAGTCAGATCAATTGTGAAGGACTGTGCTTTCCCGCCTGCCTCGCGAATCTCCGCTACCGCAGATTTTAGACCGTCCTCATTGACGTCAAGAAGGGCAACCTTGTAGCCGCGCTCCGCGAAGAGCTTGGCCTCTGTGAGCCCCATACCGGATGCTGCTCCTGTGATAACAGCAGTTTTCTGACTCATTTTTTCTCCTCTTATATTGGGTTACACTGCCTCTGGCGGCAGCTTTTATTACTTGGAGCGCCGCTGTGATACGGTGCCCTTCTTCATAACAATTCCAAGAGCGCCCATGGCAGCAACCGTCAAACCGGCCGCCCACATAAATGCTGGCGCGTAATTACCACTTTGCCGATAGAAAGCCGCCAGCTGGGGAGCGATGAGGGCCGCAACGGAATACGCCGTGAACATAATGGCGTAGTTGAGGGTGGAGTACTTGGCACCAAATTGATCGGAGACTAGCGCCGGGAAAAGGGCGAGCAGAGCCCCACCGGAAGCACCGACCAGGGCCATCAAGGCAAGGAACAGACCCGCGTGTGCCACCACCGACATGGATAGCATGGCTGCCACATTGACGGACATGGCGATCATCAAGGTGATTTCGCGCCCCAATTTATCCGAAAGCGCCCCGAAGATCATTCGACCAATGAAATTCGATAGCGCGACCACTGTCACGGAGATGGTGGCCAGCTCAACCGACATTCCGGCTTGTTCTTTACCAATGGTGGCCGCAGCACCAAGCATCATCATGTAGGAGGTACCCGCGCCCACGAAAACGAAGAAAAGGAGCCAGAAGGTAGGAGTTTTCATCATCTCCCGCCAGTTGAGTTGCAGTCCGCCGGGCACAGAAGAATCCGTGCCGGGTGGGATCCATCCAGCAGGACTGTACCCTTCGGCCGGAGGGCGCACGAATACCGCGAACACGAACATGAGTGCGGCATAGACAATCCCCAAAACGATAAACCCTGCGAAAACACTCTTAGCTTCAATAACCGCGGTCGCCACCGGCGCTGCAAAAACCGGCCCCACGGCAGCGAATCCGATGACCAATCCGGAGGCGAGACCTCGCCGATCCGGGAACCATTTGAGTACCGAGGTAATGGTGTAGTTATAGATCATGCCGCCACCGATGCCCGCTAGGACACCGAAAGTCAGCCACATCATGACAACGCTATTCGCAAAACCTGTGAGAACCCAACCTACGCCGTAAAATAAAGCGCCGGTGAAGACGATGCGGCCGGGGGTGACCTTATGAGCCACGGTTCCGACGATAATTCCCATGGTGGCGATGAAAATGTTGTAGAGCGTGAAGGCCAGGGTAATTTGCCCCATATCCCAGCTAGTTTCTTCCATGAGAGGAGAAACGAAGACCGAGAAAGCAGATGTACCCGATAAAGCAAAGGTAAAAACACTGCCAGATATGAGGACGAGCCAGCGATTTGGCGTTGAAACAATCGTTCCCATAGATAGTCTCCCAATGGTGGTGGCCATGAAGTTCCGTTGCCCATTCAACTGAACACTTAGGCCTTAAGTACTAGTACGGCCTAGAGTACCACCGGGTATACCCGGCATACCACCAGGAGGAGATCAATATACGTAGAGGAGGGAACGCGCGAACAGGAGCCCAACGGCCACAAAACGAAGAGCAGAAAACTGCACAAACTGCGGGGGGCGGACCCGGATAAACCGGATCCGCCCCCGCCGAGTAGAGATATGCAGAGGTATCGCCGCGGTGACGCTGTGCCACGCGCGGCCCCTTCCTCAGGAGCTACTTAGAAAAATCAACAACCATGCGGCCTTCGATCTTGCCGGCCAGCATTTCGTCGATCATATCGTTGATGTCATCGAGCGGACGGGTCGCCACAATCGGCTTGACGAGGCCCTGGGCTCCGAAGTCAAAGGCTTCGGCCAGATCCTGGCGGGTACCCACAAGGGAGCCCACCACCTTGATGCCATCCAGAACGGTGCGGTGAATATTCAGGTCAATGGTGCCCTTGGGAAGTCCCACGCACACCACGGTCCCGGCGGCCTTCATGGCGTCCACCGCCTGGCCGAAAGCAACCTGCGATACCGCGGTCACCACCGCGATATCCACGCCCCCCACTTCCTTCTGGATCCATTCCCCGGAGTTAATATCCGAGGAATTCACAACAAGGTCAGCCCCGACCTTCTTTGCCGATTCCAGCTTCTCATCGTTGATATCAACTGCAACCACGCGCGCGCGGAACACATTCTTGGCGTACTGGATAGCCAGGTTACCCAGCCCACCCGCGCCGTAAATCGCTACCCACTGGCCCGGGCGAATATTGCCATTCTTGAGAGCCTTGTAGGTGGTCACGCCCGCGCAAGTAATGGACGAAGCTTCGGCTGGATCCAGCCCTTCGGGAACCTTGACTGCGTAATCTGCCACGACGATGCACTTCTCAGCCATGCCGCCATCAACGCTGTAGCCGGCGTTTTCCACGTTCCGGCACAGGGTTTCATCACCGGTTACGCAGTATTCGCAATGACCACAGCCGCGGAAGAACCAGGCAACCGAGACGCGATCGCCCACCTTGAGCGAGGTGACATCCTCACCGATTTGTTCCACAACGCCCACACCCTCGTGGCCGATAATGCGGCCCGGCACGTCACCGAAATCGCCGAGGGCCACGTGGATATCCGTATGGCACAGGCCGCAGTATTCGATATCGACGAGTGCTTCGTTGGCTTTGATAGGACGCAGTTCGACGTCCTTAATGTCAACGTAGCCGTCCGAGGGTTCTCGAACTGTCGCTGCTCGCATTTTCTCCTCCTATTTCAGCGGGAGCATCTTTACTCCCAGTTAAAGCGGTGCGGGTCCTCGCACCACTTCCTATTTTTGCGAGCTACGGCATAATATTCCAGGGGAGAACGTCCTTATTTCGCGCAAAAAATAAGTTTAGCCATTTATATATACACGTTCAATTATTTAGGCGTGCCGAAAATGATCCCAGCCGCTCCCCTGCGTCCAAGTACGCCCGTCCACGGTCACTAACCCACCGGGATGCGCGGCTTCCACTGCCCCGATAAGACTAAAGCCCTCGGGTAGATGCGGAATGCGGGCACCCCAGGCCCGTTCCGGGCTCACGTCCATGGTGGCGAGAAAACCGTGGTCTTCCCCGCCGGTGAGCACACAGCCATAGGCCCATTCAAGCGGATCTGAACGCCCGAGGTGCCGCGCCACATCAAGAAGATCATGGGCGTGGCGGCTGAGCGTTTCAGAGTGGATATCAATATGCACGCCGGAAGCAGCGGCTATGCGTTGAGCATCCCGGATGAGGCCATCGGAAACATCCATCAGTGCCCCGCGCATTCCAGCGCGCACGGCGCTGAGCACCTCGGTGACAGGCGGGCGCGGGCGCAGAAAATCCTGTATGAGAAGGGTGGCGGCATCCGGGAAAGAGCTTCGTTCCGGGGCGAAACCCCGGTTGAGTAGTTCTAAGCCGGCCGCTGCCCGCCCGAGATTTCCGCAGTGAAGCAGCGGTTGGCCGGGAGCTGCCGCCGAACGTTGCAGCGGGGTGCGCCCTTCTAGATCACCCAGAATGGTCGCGCTAATCGCCATATGGCTCCCGCTCACGAGGTCTCCGCCGTCGACCCCACACCCGAGCGGGCCGCAACATTCGGCAAGGCCGCGCGCAAGATCCGTTACCCAGGCCACCGGAACATCCCCCGGCAACTCCATGGCAACAACAAGAGAACGTGGCCGCGCCCCCATCGCGACGGCGTCGGCGATATTTTGGGCGGCAACCCGCCATCCGACATCGCGCCCGCTGGACCAGTCGCGCCGAAAATGCACGCCTTCGACGAGCATATCAGTGGAGACCGTGACCCGGCCGTCACTCAAGCTAAGCACCGCACTATCATCCCCGCTGGGAACGATTGTTGTTTCTCCGCGAGGGAGTAGCGGTACGATTTGCGCGAGGAGCTCAGCTTCGCTCAGATCCCGTACCAGTGGCCCGAGGCCCTGTACCGCGCCGCCTCCGGAACCGGCACTCGGCCGCTGCGGTTCGGAACTTCCCACCATTTAGCGCAGCCCAACCCCGCGGGCGAGGGCGAGGTCAATAAGTTCGGAAATGAGATCGCGATAGCTCAGCCCCGTTTTCTCCCACAGGATGGGGTACATGGACACGGCGGTGAACCCGGGAATTGTATTGTGTTCGTTGACGTACATCTCCCCGGTGGCGGTGTAGAAGAAGTCCACGCGCGTCATGCCTTCGCATTCGAAGACTTCGAAAACGCGCCGCGCCAGGCTCCGCATTTTCTCCGCGTCCGCATCCGGAAGCGCTGCGGGAATCTCCATATGGAAGCCTTCGGTTGCCACGTATTTCGTGGCGTAGTCATACCATTGCACGTCCAAAACGATTTCCCCGAGCACGGAGGCCCGTGGCGCGGCCCCGTCACGCCCGCCGAGCACGGCGCACTCGATTTCACGGCCCGGGATTCCTGTTTCCACAATAACTTTAGGGTCGACGGCGCGCGCTGTGGCAATGGCGGCATCGAGCTGTGAAAGCTCAGCCACTCGCGTTATCCCCAGCGAAGAGCCGGCACGAGCTGGTTTGACGTAAACGGGAAGTTGTAAACGTTCAGCAACGTCCGCGCGTACCCCATCGGGATCGGCCTTCCAGCGCTGCGGTTCCACGAGCACGTAGGGAGCAACCGGAAGCCCGGCTGATTCCAGCACCAGTTTCATATAGTGCTTATCCATAGCCGCAGCGGAGGCGAAAACTCCGCAGCCCACGTAGGGAATACCCATCATTTCGAAAGTTCCCTGGATGGTGCCATCCTCACCAAAGGGGCCGTGGAGCAGCGGGAAGGCGACGTCGATAGCACCGAGACTGCGTGAGCTACCATCCTCCCCGCGCACCACAAAACCGCCTCCGGGACCGAAATCCGCTAGCACGCGCTCCCCGCGATACCGCACCTCCGCGCCGGCTGCCACCTCCTCCGTGCTCATAGGAACCCAGATTCCTTCGGAGGTAATTCCGATAGGGATAACGGTGTAGCGCTCCGGGTCAATGGCTCCCAGAACGGAAGCTGCGGTCAGGCAAGAGACGGAGTGTTCTCCGGACACACCCCCGTAGATGAGGGCGACGTGATGTGTGGCCACGAATGGACACCTTTCTACTCAGTGCTGTACCCAGGGTAGTACGCCAGGCCGCGCGGCAAGGTGACAAACCCGGGCGCGGCCTACTACAGTAAACATATGACACAGAACACAGCGAAGTTATTTGTCCTGCTAGCGGGCAGTGCCGCCCTCGCGCTGGCCGGTTGTTCCGCACCCGGAAAAGGTGCCGCAGCTAGCGATGCTTCCACCGCCCCCGCCACCCCGACTGCCTCAGCTTCGGCTCCGGCGGTGAGCCAGTCGCCCAGCCTCACGCCCAAGGATGCGCAAGCCTCCCTCAAAGGTTTTATTGAAGGTGACTCACAGTCCCCGAACTATCCCAAGCTCACCGAAAACTCCGCGGTTCCTACCGCGGTTCGGGTGGCCGGCCACGAAGGTTGGGATCGCGTGGTCGTGGAATATGACAGCGACGCCGATCTGGAATGGTTCAGTTTCTTCGGTGATGAAGCCATTCAGGACGGTTCCGGGCGCCCCCTGGATATTCCGGGCAAGCGTTTCCTCACCCTGAGCATTTCCGGGGTGACCTACCCAGAAGATCCTTCTCAGGCGGCGGACCTCTCCGTTCCAAACCTCGGGGGCGCGAAAGTGGTTCAGGGTGTTCATGTGGAACATGCTTTTGAAGGCATGCACCAGGTCCATATCGGGCTGGATAAGGACCGTCCCTACCGGGTTCAGGTACTGGAGAGCCCCAAACGGGTCGTTATTGACGTTGCCAATAACTAATACCTTTGAATAGGTAAAACTAAGGAACGGCCTGGGAGTTATGTACTACCAGGCCGTGCTTATTTAACGGTGCGCCGCGACTCCCTTAGTCATCCAGGGGCGTAACATCCGCACCCAGGGCCTGGAGTTTATCCAGGAACTTTTCGTATCCGCGATCGATAATATCCACCCCGGATACCCGGGATTCCCCTTCGGCTGCCAGCGCGGCAATGAGGTGGGAGAATCCCCCACGCAGATCAGGAACCACAATATCGGTGGCCCGCAGCGGGGTAGGCCCTTGGATGACAGCCGAGTGGTAGAAGTTACGCTGCCCGAAACGGCATTCGTGCCCGCCCAAGCATTCGCGATAGGTCTGGATATTGGCACCCATATCCCGCAGCGCTTCGGTGAAGCCGAAACGGTTTTCGTAGACGGTTTCGTGGACGATGGACATACCTTCGGCCTGGGTAAGCGCGACGACGAGCGGCTGCTGCCAGTCGGTCATAAAACCGGGGTGCACATCCGTTTCAAAAGATACGGATTGTAGCGCGCCGCCCGGGTGCCAGAAGCGGATGCCGTGGTCGCGCACATCGAATTTGCCGCCGACTTTCCGGAAAAGATTGAGGAAGGAAGTCATCGACTGCTGTTCGGCCCCGCGTACGAAAATATCCCCGCCGGTGGCTAGGGCAGCCGCAGCCCAGGAGCCTGCTTCGATGCGGTCAGGTAGGGAAGTATGGGAGTAACCGACCAGTTCATCCACGCCTTCCACGCGGATAACGCGATCAGTATCCACCGAAATAATCGCACCCATTTTCTGGAGTACCGCTATGAGATCCATGATCTCGGGTTCCACCGCGGCATTGGACAGCTCCGTCACGCCCTCCGCCATCACCGCGGTAAGAAGGGTTTGTTCGGTGGCCCCTACCGAGGGATAGGGCAGGCGCACCGGCTTGGCCCGCAATCCCTTGGGTGCCACCAAGTGCATTCCTGCTTCTTCTTGGACGCGCTTGGCACCGAATTCTTCCAGGACACGCAGATGGAAGTCCACAGGGCGCGAGCCGATATGGCACCCGCCCAGGTCCGGAATATACGCCTCGCCCAGGCGGTGCAGCAGCGGGCCCGCAAAAAGAATGGGGATACGTGAGGAACCGGCCAGGGCATTCACTTCGTGCGGATCGTGGGGCAGGTGAATATCACCGGGGGTGATTTCCACGGTACCGGCTTCCGGCTGGTAATTGACCGCCACGCCGTGCAGGCCGAGCAGCTCCGAGACCACGGTAACGTCACGGATTTGCGGCACATTGCGCAGCACGGATGTTTCTTTGGTGAGCAGGGAAGCAACCATGGATTTCGACACAAAATTCTTTGCGCCGCGCACAGTAATCTCACCGCTCAGGGGGACTCCTCCGCGAACCACAAGTTGGGACACCATACTCTCCGCCTTTCTCGCGTGTCACAGGTACCCAGCCAGCATACCGGCCCGCGGCCGATTTCCGGAGTTATGAGGATATCCGGGTGGCGCTATGCCTGCGAATCGGGGGCCAGGCGCGCCGAACGTACTGGCACCTCGGGAAGGTGCCGCTGCGGCAGGGTACGCGGAGTAAAACCCGGCTGATGGGCTTCGTATTCCTCGATGAGGGAGATATCACGCAAAGTCAGGGCAATATCATCCAGGCCTTCCATGAGACGCCAGCGGGTATACGGATCGATCTCAAAGGGGTAGGCGATATCAGCGCAGCGCACCTCACCGGCCTCCAGGTCAACGGTCAGCTCCCGGCCCGGCTTTTCTTCCAAAAGTTCCCACAGCCTCGTGGCGGCGTCGTCGCTAATTTTCCCCGCAACCAGGCCCTGTTTTCCCATATTGCCGCGGAAAATATCACCGAACCTCGGGCTGAGAACAGCGCGGAAACCGTAATCGCGCAGCGCCCACACGGCGTGTTCACGTGAAGAACCGGTACCGAAATCCCGCCCGGCAACCAGAATTGAACCGGCCGTGTACGGGGCTTGGTTGAGGATAAAACCGGGGTCTTTGCGCCGTTCGTGGAAGAGTGCGTCCTCGTAACCGCTTTTGGTGATGCGTTTGAGGTAGCGAGCGGGCAGGATCTGATCGGTATCCACCTCGGTTTCGCGCAAGGGAACTCCGATACCGGTGTGCTGGGTGAAAATTTCCACGGATCTGTTCTTTCTACATTCTACGAGCGGGCGGCGCGGCCCACGGCCGGTACAGCGCGGACTGCGGCCGGTAGGGTACCCGCACCCGCGACCGGGGCGAGATGTGCAACCGGGGTGAGGTCCGCAGGATGGGAAATATGGCCGGTGACCGCAGTGGCGGCGGCCACCAGCGGGGAAACGAGGTGGGTGCGCCCGCCCGGGCCCTGCCGACCGCGGAAATTACGATTTGACGTCGAGGCGCAGCGCTCGCCAAATGTGAGCTGGTCGGGGTTCATCCCCAGGCACATGGAACAGCCTGCATTGCGCCACTCAGCACCGAAAGCCCGGAAAATTTCATCCAGTCCTTCGGCTTCTGCTTGGAGGCGCACCCGCGCCGAAGCCGGCACGATCATGACGCGCAGGTCTTTGGCTTTGTGGCGCCCGCGCCACACCGCGGCCACCGAGCGCAGATCTTCAATACGTCCGTTCGTGCACGAACCGATAAAGACGGTATCCACGTGAATATCACGCATGGGCGTGCCCGGCCGCAGATCCATATATGCGAGGGCTTCACGCGCGGCTTGGCGCTCTTTTTCTTCCGGCAGTGTTTCCGGATAAGGAACGACGCCGGACAGCGGCGCCCCTTGTCCAGGATTCGTGCCCCAGGTGACAATGGGCTCAATTTCAGAGGCTTCAAGAACAACTTCGGTATCGAAAAGCGCGTCAGGATCGGTGTAGAGAGTGGACCAGTATGCTACCGCGGCATCCCAGGCATCCTCCCGCGGGGCGTGCGGGCGCCCGCGCACATAATCCACCGTGGTGGCGTCCGGGGCCACCAGCCCGGCGCGCGCCCCAGCCTCAATGGACATATTGCAGATCGTCATACGTGCTTCCATGGACAGTGCCCGGATTGCCTCCCCGCGGTATTCGATAATGTGCCCGGACGCTCCGTTAGTTCCGATCTTGGCGATAACAGCGAGGATGATGTCCTTCGCCGTTGTTCCTTCCCGCAGGGTGCCGTTGACGGTAATGGCCATATTTTTGAAACGCTGGAGGGGCAGGGTTTGGGTGGCGAGGACGTGCTCAACTTCCGAGGTGCCAATACCAATCCCGATGGAGCCGAAAGCACCGTGGGTCGAGGTATGGGAGTCCCCGCACACAATCGTCATACCCGGTTGGGTCAGGCCCAGCTGCGGGCCAACCGCGTGGACAATTCCCTGATCCGCGTGTCCTAGCGAATAAATGGGGATGCCGAACTCCGCGACGTTAGCACGCAGCGCTTCCACCTGTTTGCGCGAAGTGGTATTCGCGATGGGACGATCAATGTCAATGGTTGGAACGTTGTGGTCCTCCGTGGCAACGGTGCGGTCCGGGCAGCGCACCGGCCGCCCTTCCAGGCGCAATCCGTCAAAGGCCTGCGGGCTGGTTACTTCGTGGATGAGATGCAGATCAATGTAGAGAAGGTCGGGCGTTCCTTCCTCGCCACGCCGCACCAGATGGGCATCCCAGATCTTATCCGCGAGTGTGCGCCCCATCCCGGCCCTCCCCTCCTCCCCGGGTATCTTCCCGGGTTCTTCTTGCTGTTACTTTTCTGCTTTTCTACTTTTCCAACGGTGATCGGTTGTGGTGGTCCGCGGACCACTGTACCGAACCTCGTCCACATGGCAAGATAAAAGTCTCATAATATGGACATTACGCTACTGTAACGCGGCGGCTCCGGAGTCTCGAAGTGGTCCGGGGAAGTTTTAGCAATGCACACAGAAGCCACAGCACTGCGCGCGGCACCACAGTGTGGACATTTGCATCTCACTTATTGAGATGAGAAAATTTCGGTATGGTTGATTCTCCTCACGCTCAGCCTGCGCCCGCCCCAGAGGGAAGTGGTGTGGGCGTTCTCGATAAGGCTGCCGCCGTGCTCGATGCTCTCGAGGCGGGCCCGCAAACATTAGCGCAACTGGTGACCGCTACCCATTTAGCACGGCCGACGGCGCATCGACTGGCCGTCGCACTGGAATACCACCGTTTCGTTTCCCGCGATAACGAAGGGCGTTTTTCTTTAGGGCCGCGCCTGGGTGAACTCTCCTCCGCCACCGGTGAAGACAGACTCATCGCCGCGGCGAATCCCGTGCTTATCGCGCTGCGTGACCATACCGGGGAATCTTCTCAGCTCTACCGCCGCCAGGGCGACCAGCGCATTTGCGTGGCGAATGCCGAACGAACCATGGGTCTGCGCGATTCCATCCCGGTGGGCGCTTCCCTCTCGATGAAGGCAGGCTCGGCAGCGCAGGTGTTACTCGCATGGGAGGAGCCCGATCAATTGCATCGCGGTTTGCAGGGCGCTTCCTTTACGGCCACGAATCTTTCCGCGGTGCGTCGGCGTGGTTGGGCGCAAAGCGTGGGTGAACGCGAAGCCGGTGTGGCTTCTATCTCCGCACCGGTACGCGGGCCGAGCGGCCGGGTTATTGCAGCGGTATCCATTTCTGGGCCGCTGGAGCGGATGGGCCGCCAGCCCGGGCGGGTACATTCGGCAGCGGTGGTGGCCGCCGCCGGGCGCCTCACCGACGTTCTTCAAACAACCGAGGGCATTAGCGAGTAGTCGAGGACTACCACCCACTACTGTTCCGAATGGCCCGGTCATATTCTGCAAGGACCAAAGGAACCACCTCCTCCCAACCGTATCCGGGCGCCACGCTCGCATTATGGTGAGCCATGCGGGTGCGCAGCGCGGTATCTTCTACCAGGCGGGCCAACTGCGCGATCATATCCGCATCTGTTTCTGCCAGGAGTGCCGAGCGCCCGTCCTCAAGGAAATCATCAGCTCCGGTACCGGCCGGAGAAATAATGGGCAGCCCGGCCGCTCGCGCTTCCAGGGTGGCAATCCCGAAGGCCTCGCGGCGTGAACTGGTGAGATAAATATCCGCGTGCCGGTAGGCATCCATGAGTCCGGCCCGATCCGTGCGGCCGGGAAGATGAAGCCAGCTTCCCCCGGGACCCGGGTTCCCGCGCGAACGCCCGCGCCGTTCCAATTGGGAGCGTAGCGGGCCATCCCCGTAAATGGTGAGGTGGATATCCCGCCCGGTAAGCTGGCGTGCCCCGGACACGCAGTCAATGAGGGCAGCATTGCGTTTACGCGGAGCCAGGCGCCGTGCGGCCACAACCTCCACTGGGACACCCGGCCGATTCGCCAGGCCTGGAACCCCGCCAGCACCAGCTACCCCGAGAGTACGTGAGGCAGCCGAAGTACCCCGATGCCCGAGGCGATAGGCAGCAACCGTGCGCCACTCCCCCAGATCCACACCGTTGGGAATAACTTTTACGTCACCACCCACCGCCCGGTGTACCTGCCCGGCCACCCACGTGGATACCGCGTTATGGACGACACCGCGCGCGGTAACCCAGCGCAGCGGGGCAAGTAGCTTTTCCACCGGATCCAATACGCAGTGCCAGGTCACAGTAGTGGGGATACCTTCCACCGCGGCGATGCGCATGGCCGCCCAGGCAAAAGGCGAAACCACCCCCGCTTGAATATGCACCACATCCGCACCGCGCATGGAAGCACGCAACTGGGCACCGTGCCCCGGGGATACCGGGAGATGACCGAAGAGTGCTGAAGTAATGCGCTGGACGGGAATACCCGCCACAATATCCCGATCCGCTGGGATCCCGGGATCCGGAGGGGTATCGCGCGGGGTGGCGGTGATAATCAGCACCCGGTGGCCGGCATCCCGCAAGGCTAGGGCAAGATCACGGGTTTGAGCTTCGATCCCGCCCAGGCGCGGGAGGAAGCAATCCGAGACAAGCGCTATGCGCATAAGCCCTCACTTTCTTACGGAAGATACCCCACGGAGGAGTTCCATTGATGGAGCATCCCACCCGCGGCGGGTAGGTGCGCCGTCGTTCTTTTTCCTAGCGTCAGCTTAGCGCCCGCATCTGACAGAAAAAGCACCGGAACGGAATGCTCTTTGCCTGGGCGCGCCCGGGCCTTAAACTAAAGCATGGCTATTCTTCCTATCTACATCACCGGCGATCCCGTTCTGCATCGGCCGGCCGAGCCCATTACGGAATTTAACGAGGAACTGGCACAGTTGGTCGAAGATATGTATGAGACCACGGTGGCGGCTCCCGGGGTGGGGCTGGCCGGGCCGCAGGTCGGTATTGGCAAACAGATTTTTGTGTGGGTCTATGCCGATCAGGATGAGGCTCCCGAGCGCGGCGTCGCTATTAATCCCACGCTGTTTATTGAACCTGTGAATCCGGATGAAGAGCCTTTCGAAGAAGGGTGCCTGTCCTTCCCCGGCGAACAGTATCCCCTGGCGCGCTCCCCGCGCGCTTTGCTACGGGCGCAAAACGAAAAGGGCGAGCATTACGAAATCGAGGCAACCGGGTGGTTCGCGCGCATTCTCCAGCATGAATATGACCACCTCACCGGCCATTTGTACGTGGATCGGCTCACGGGGCGCGAGGAAGCCGCAGCGAAACGTGCCAAGCGTGAGCACGGCTGGGGCAAAAAGGGGAATACCTGGCTGCCCGGGCGCGACAACCTCGAATACTAGCGCTTTCGGTCCCGCGTAGCCGCCGCGCGGACTCCCATTCATTTTTTGTTCATATTTCGGTAACGTGAGATGGATATTTTTGGCGACATGATTGCATCCCATCCCAGCTCTTCGGCCCGCACCGTCGCGGTGTGCGCGGATGGGCTGGGGCGCAATCGTGCCCTGAATAATCTCATTATCGAGATGCTCGAACGCGGGCATGCCACCTGTGCAACCCTCCTAGTTGCTGCCCCCGCGGCGGATCACGCCCTGCGGGCTTTGGCGGCCGTCGGCATTGATCCGGGGCGGATTTTGCTGGGTTTCGCCATTAGCTCGCAGGGGCCCGGGGCTCCGTGGCGCGCCGTCGCCGCGCACGCCTCAAGTTTGACGGACCGCGGCGGCCGCTACTTATCCGCGGAAGAAAGCACCGGTCCCCCGCAACTCGTGCGTGCAGACATCCTCACGGAATTGGCCGCGCAATTCTCCTGGATGGAGGACCGTGGCTATCGCCCCGCGGGTATTGCTGGCCCGCGCTACGGTCGCGATTTTCGCGGGCGCGGCCTGGTTATTGATTGCGCCCTGGAGTTTTGCGGGCGCGTGGGTGTGCCGCTGCGTTACGCGCGCCGGGGTGATCCGCTCCTGGCCGCCTCGCGGTACCTGACGGATCTGGGTGCAGGGGCCGGAGAAGGTTCGGCGCGGCACGCGAACTCCGGTACCGATGCGGATGTGGTAGCTGCGCACGCGCGGCGTGTGGAACGTGCGGATGCTCTTGGGGTACGGCTTCCGGACGACGTCGTTTTCTTCCCACCCGAGTTCCCCGCCGAAAGTTACGGGGAATTACGCCATGCCTACCTTTCGGCTTTGGAGGAATGCGCTGGTCCGGCAATCCAGGTGGTATTCACTCCGGCCCGCGAGGATAGCGGAGCCGGGCGCGGGGAATGGGAAACCCGGCTCATGCGCGATCCGTCATTCTTGCGGGCGGTAGCGCGGGCGCGGTGTGCCGATGTGCAAGGGATATCTACTGTGTCGGCTGGCAGTAAGGCCACGTTGAAAGTTGTTGAAGGTAAGCTCGTGGCAGCGAGTGACACCAGATTTGACGATGATGTTATGCACAACGTGATTGATGATATGCGTAAATAACGCGCTCTTCGCGGGTAAGTAGATAGAAATGGTCGCTAACACCCGGACTTTTCCTTGCTACGCCAACAGAAAATTCGGGCCGCCACGCATCGCAGGCGAATCGTGGGTAGAGGTGTCAAAGTGGGCATCTTGAACCGTATAGGCACACAATGCGCATTCAGGACGGGGCTGCCGTTGCTGTGACTTTGATTTCGGACAAACGCGGCGACCTTCCCGCGAGAACCTCATGGATCTCACCAACTTCAATAGTCACACCAGCACCTGCAGGGGCGGTATGTGTTTTCAGAGCTGTACTGCACTTGTCGTACATGCGAAGTACATCCCGGAAAAACATACCGTCCTCGCCTGCGCGGCGGTCGGCTAGGCGGGACGGCGAGCCAAAGTGTGAGTCCGGGACATCGCCTCCCACAGGATGTGCGTAAGAGACACAAAACCGCCCCGAAACGGTGCTCTCCCGCACATTTTGTTTGCGGGACGCAGTTCACGGTAGTTCCGGGCCGGATCCAAGCCAACGCCACGCCGTCATTAGACCCACTTTTGTCTATTAACCCTGCATTCTCATCCTAGAGACTGCGGCTGAGCTGAGACGAGTCAAGGCGGGAAAACCGAAGTTTTCCCGCCTTGTGCTGTACCCCGTACCGGATTTGAACCGGTGTTACCGCCGTGAGAGGGCGACGTCCTAGGCCGCTAGACGAACGGGGCCTATGAGGATGCCGAAGCATCATCGCTGGGGTACCAGGACTCGAACCTAGAATGGATGAACCAGAATCACCTGTGTTGCCAATTACACCATACCCCAAGGGTGTGGACCTCAGAATCATGACGTTCCCGAGGACGACAGATAAAAAGCTTAGTGGAATCTCCTCGAGCTAGCAAATCCACTGGACGTGTGACGCACCACGTTCTCGGCCCACGCTAGTTCAAGCGGCGCACCTGCTCGAACTGCACCCGCGCCGGTGCAAACGGACAGCCAGCTCTAACCGCACCCGCGCAAGCCATGCCGAAACCCACCGCTACCATTCACGCACGCGGCCCTGCCGCTCGGCTTCCTCCCGCAAGGCATCCGGCACCCGCAACCAGATGCGGGAACCGGGCGTACAACCGGTCAGCATCGTATAGCCATCGCAGGCGGGCAGCGGCGAAAATACGGTGCGCACAGCCCCGGCGATGGTGATGTCCACGGCGTTGTAATCGCAGCGCGCCCGCGTCCAATTGACCGTGTAGGTATCCAGGCCGCCAAGGGCATCCGGGCTCCATGTCCGGTCGAGAGGAATCCGGAGCGGGTAGCGTTCCACCAGCTTGACCCAGTCGGCCGCGGTGAGAATCCGATAGATCCGCGAAGGATCCGGCTCGACCGCATCCGGAAGCGCGGTGCGGACCAGGCGGGAATGGGGGTAGTCGCCGGCGTCGTCGCCGAAAAACGACCAGGTACTGGAGAGCTCCCCGAGGGAGTGACCAGCAAAGAACTCGCCCACGTCGAAACTGAGGTAGCTGAAGGCAAGATAGTCCTCCGGGAGCGCCGGACTATCGGCCGGGCCGAGGATCTCGATGATCTGCGAACTGATCTCCCAGCCAAGTGCTTTGCGGCTGCGGCGGGAACGGTGAGTGCGGCGGCGACTAGGTAGAGCTACCTCGTGGAAACGTAGCTGCTGGGGTTCGAAGCTCGCCTCCCATTCGGGCGGAATACGCTGCTCAAGTACATGATTGATTCGCGCGGCCTCGCGCGCACCCACAGCCCAATCCGCGGCAAGAACCCGGTCAATATCCGCATTAAAAGCAAAATGGATGGAGAACTCCCCCAGCGCCAGATTCGCGCACTGGAAACGCCCCACTTCAGCTAGCGGCCAGGACGGTTGGGAATTTTTCGCACCGAAGAGCCCCACCCGCGGAACGCACTCCACACTGCCGTCATCCATGTCGAGAGGCTCGAAGAATACCCTGCAGGCCGCTCCCTTGCCCGCACGCGCGCCTTCGCTCGCGCGCGTGCCCCAAGGTTCACCCGCCCCCGCACAGTCACCTGCGCCTACAACTACCCGTTCCCAGGCCCTGCCCCAGGCACGCAAGTAGGTTCCCGGCGCGGGAAAAGACGCGGCGGGCCGCGGCGGCGGCGTCGTACATACCACCATCGCGGCCCTCCCCGTCAGTATCTTAACTACCCGGAAATCTTCTCCAGGAGTTGGTCGATGCGCGCCACCGCTTCCTCACGCCCGAGGATAGCGATGGAGTCAATAACAGGAATGGACACATTCGTGCCCGTCATCGCCACGAAAAGCGGGCCGAAGGCGAAACGCGGTTTGATACTGAGCCCCTCCACCAGCGCCGCATCGAGGGCGGGCTTAATAGCATCCGGAGTGAAATCATTCAGAGCGCTCAGCGCTTCACGAGCCCCGCGCAGCGCTTCGGGCGCCGAATCGCGCAGCTTGGACAGCGCTTTCTCGTTGTATTCCAGTTTCGCAGCACTAACGAAAAGGAAACCGAGCAGATCCCGAGCCTCCCCCAGCAGCTGCATACGGGTCTGCGCCAACGGCGCCGCCGCGTCAAGAATTTCCCGTTCGCGATCCGTGAGATCCTCATAGGTGGAGGCGCTCAGCACATCACTGAGGTAAGGAACGAGGCGCCGGGTGTAATCGGCCACGTCAAGGAGGCGGATATGGTCCGCATTAATGGCCACGCACTTCTTGTCATCAAAACGTGCCGGGTTCGGATTGACATTGTGGATATCGAAGTGCTCCACAAGTTCTTCCTTGCTGAACACATCACGTTCGGCGGAGAAAGACCACCCGAGCAGGGCCAGGTAGTTGAGCAGGCCCTCCGGGATCATGCCGCGTTCACGGTGAAGCAGCAGATTCGATTCCGGATCACGCTTGGAAAGCTTCTTATTTCCCTCCCCCATCACGTAGGGCATATGGCCAAAGCGCGGCGTCCATTTCGCGATGCCCAGCTCTTCCAGGGCACGGTAGAGCACGATCTGGCGCGGTGTGGAGGACAGCAGATCCTCCCCGCGCAGCACGTCCGTCACTTCCGTGAGGGCATCATCAATGGGGTTCGTGAGAGTGTAAAGCGGATCCCCGTTGGCACGCACAATCACGTAATCCGGGGTGGAGCCGGCCCGGAAAGTGATATCCCCGCGGATCACATCCGTGAACGTAATATCCTCATCAGGCATGCGCATGCGCAACACCGGTTCGCGCCCTTCAGCCCGGTAGGCGGCCTTCTGTTCTTCTGTGAGGTCACGATCATAACCGTCGTACCCGAGCTTGGGATCCTCCCCGCGCTCGCGGTGGCGCGCCTCGATTTCCTCCGGAGTGGAGAAAGATTCGTAGGCATAGCCGCGCTCCAATAGCTGCGCCGCGACCTTGCGGTAGATATCACCGCGCTGGGATTGCCGGTAGGGACCGTGCGGGCCGCCCACCTCAACCCCTTCATCCCAGTCCAGCCCGAGCCAGCGCAGGGAATCGAGAATCTGGTGATACGACTCTTCAGAATCACGGGCTGCATCGGTATCTTCAATGCGGAAAATAAAAGTTCCACCCACGTGCCGGGCGTAGGCCCAGTTAAAGAGGCAGGTGCGTACCATACCGACATGCGGGGTGCCGGTGGGTGAGGGACAGAAACGAACTCGGATCTCGCGTCCGGTAGCAGTTGTGATAGCCATGATGGGTTAAGGATACGCTACGGATATGACATATGATTTCGACACTCGCACCATCTCTGATCTCCTCGCGCAGGGATCGCACAAATGGTCCACGTTTGGGGATGCTATCGCTATGTGGGTGGCCGAAATGGACTTGGGAATCGCGCCGGAAATTCGCGATTACCTGGTGAGCGCAGCGCAGCGCGGCACCCTCGGCTACCTTCCTCCCCGCGAAATTCCGGGGATTATGAACGCAGTTTCCACCTGGCTCGGCCAATTCGGCCCAGCTCCCGACCCGGAGCGCATGTTCCTCATTCCCGAGGTTCTCAGTGCTCTGCGCATCACGATCACGCAGTTCACGGCCCCGGGAGCCCCGGTTATTGTCCCCACCCCAGCCTATATGCCGTTCCTCACACTTCCGGGCGAGTATGACCGGGAGGTACGCCAGGTCCCCTCGATTTTCCGCGAGGGGCGGTGGGAGCTGGACCTCGAAGCGCTGGAAGAGGCCCTCACCCCCGGTTCTCTCCTTGTTTTATGCAACCCGTGGAATCCGGCGGGCCGATGTTTGAGTGGCCCGGAGCTCGATAAGGTCGCGGCCGTGGTTGAGCGGCGCGGGGCCCGCGTTTTTGAGGATTCCATTCACGCCCCGGTGCTGATTGACGGCACCTACGTTCCCTACGGCCCGCGCAGCGCGGCTACCCGCGCGCATACGATCAGCGCGATCAGTGCGACGAAGGGCTGGAATATCCCCGGTCTCAAGGCCGCGCAGCTCATTTTTTATAACGACGACGACACCGCCCGCTACGCACCCCTTGACAACGCCTGGAGCTCCCCGACTTCCACGGTGGGAGCCCGGGCCACCAAAATCGCTTTCGAGGAGGGGCGAGATTGGAATCGCGCGGTGTGCTCCTATATCGCTGAAACGTTGCGGATCGTGGAAAACCGGGTGCGGGCCTGGCCCGGGGTGCGCATGGCCCACGTGGAAGGCACCTATATCGCTTTCCTCGATTTTTCCGAGGCGGAATTTGTGCGCGGGGAGGAGGAACGTGCCCGCAAAGAGGCGCGCGAGCCGAAGGGCGCCGTCGCCGCTATTTTGGAGCGGGCCAACGTGGCACTCACTCCCGGGCGGGCCTCGGGCGCCGGTTTTGAGCAATGGGCGCGCATGGTGCTGGCGACCCCGCGCGCAATCGCACTGGAGGCCCTGGACCGAATCGAAGGCCTACTGGAGGCGGGGGCGTAACGCGCAGGTAGCAAGGCAGCACAGCAACGCGCCTTCGGGGCGCCGGTCGCTAAAGTCTAGGTGAAATACTAAGGTTAATGATATGAAAATAGCACGCTTGAGTTTGAGCCAGGGCCCGCGCTACGCGGTCTACGACGAAGGCGCTGATGACTTCGTTATCCTCGCCGACGATCCGATTTTCGGGGAGATCCAACCTACCGGAGAGCGGGTGGCCGCTGCCGATGCCGTGCTCCTCTCCCCCATGATTCCACGCTCGAAGGCAATTGGTTTCGGCAATGCAACCGCACCGGGTGCCACAGCTGATGACCTCTTCTTCTTTATGAAGCCCAATACGGCGGTGTGCGGGCCTGATGATCCGATTATTATTCCGGACTGGGCTAGCGAAGGCCTCGCCCACGAAGTGGAACTCGGAATTATTATCGGGCGGGTCGCCAAGGACGTTCCCGAAGAACGCGCACTGGAAGCCGTATTTGGTTACACCATTATTAATGATGTAACCGCCCGCGGTGATGTGAACGGTGCACAGAAGATGTTTGATACCGCGCTCCCGGTGGGCCCCTTTATTCTCACCGATATTGACGTGAGCGATCTGGCCATGACCTCGCGGGTGAACGGGGAAACCTACACCCGGGCGCGGACCTCTGACTATCCGCTCTCCGTGGCGCAGTCGGTGGCAGCGGCCTCGCGGCGCTGCACCCTACTTCCCGGCGATATTATTCTGCCCGGTGCCTTTAACGGTGAGCCGCCGCTGAAAGCGGGCGACGTCGTGGAATGTGAAATCGAAGGTTTCGGGGTGCTGCGCAACCCGGTCCTTGCGGCGAACTAAAGTCCGGCAGGCGAACTATACAACCGAGGACCGCACCCGCACCGCGGACGGGCCCATGCAGGAGGATAGATGAAGAAGCATCGCGATGGTTCCCTATCGCAAAAAGCTCCTTTCAAGAACGAGTCGTATCACACGGTTCCGTGGCTGCTCGCGCAGCGGCAACGCAAGTATCCGCGCGATATCGCGGTGCATATCCAGAACTCCATCGGTGGGAATTGGAAACCGTTGACGATTACGGAATTCCTCGAGCAAGTCCATCTTACGGCGCGCGGGCTCATCGGCCTGGGCCTGGGGCACGGCGAACGCATCGGCATTCTCGCGGCTACATCTTACGAGTGGGCGCTGCTAGATGCGGCCGCCTTGCACATCGGGGTTGTGCCGGTGCCGATTTATGAAACAAGTTCCGCCAAGCAGATCGCGTGGATGGTCGCGGATGCGGAGATCACCCATATTTTCACCGATACCCGCGCCCATGCGGAGTTGGTTGATTCGGTAACACCTCCCGCGATTCCGCCCGCGACCGTCATGACGGAGGATTGGCGCGCCGCTCTCAATGCCGCGGCTCTTGAAGTTCCCGAAGAAGATCTCGACGCCCGCATCGCGGCGGTCACCGCTAATTCCCTCGCGACCATTATTTACACCTCGGGAACCACCGGAGACCCCAAGGGAGTGGAGCTTACCCACGGGAATTTCGCGCGCACCGTGCTGGGAACCTGGCATTACGAACCGGAAATCCTCAATAATCCGCAGGCGTCGCTGCTGCTGTTCCTCCCCATGGCGCACGTCATGGGGCGGATTTGCGCCTACTTCGGTTTGGCCACCCGTATTTCAGTAGGTTTCGTAGGTAATCTCAAGAATCTCATGAGCGACCTGGAAACTTTCAAACCCACCCTGCTTCTGGTGGTTCCGAGGGTGCTGGAGAAGGTCTATAACGCGGCCGAGGCAAAAGCCGGAGCGGGCCTGCGGCGCCGGATTTTCCGCTGGGCGGCCGATATTGCGGTGCAGAACGGGACCCGGCGCCGGCGCAGCCCGATTTTCGCGGTGAAGCGTGCACTGGCACGCAAACTGGTTTTCAATAAATTGCGCGAGGCAATGGGCGGGCGAATTCGTTTCGCGATTTCCGCCGGGGCACCGCTGGGCACCCGCCTGGGGCGCTTCTACCGCGGCATCGGCTTAACGGTGGTCGAAGGTTACGGCCTCACGGAAACCACCGGTCCGGCAAATGCCACGCGCGCGGCGAATCCTGTGTTGGGTACCGTTGGATGGCCGCTTCCGGGCATGCGTATTAAACTTGCCGACGACGGCGAAGTCTTGGTCAAGGGCCACTCTGTCTTCCGCGGTTACCATAACAATCCCGAAGCTACCGCGGCTGCCTTTGCGGATGGTTGGTTCCATACCGGGGATCTCGGGACGCTCGATAAGCGCGGCAACCTCACCATTACCGGCCGCAAGAAGCACCTGATCGTAACGGCCGGGGGCAAGAATGTGGCGCCGGCGGTGCTGGAGGATAAGCTGAGCTCTCACCCCCTCATTTCCAATGTGGTGGTTTTAGGTGATGGCGAGCCCTTTATTTCCGCGCTCATTACTCTTGATGCGCAGATGCTGCCCTCTTGGCTTTCTTCGCACGGTTTACCGAAGATGACTCCGGCGGAGGCGATGAATTCTGAGCCGGTTAACGCCTCACTCCAGCGGGCGATTGACCGCACCAATGCCCAGGTATCGCGTGCGGAATCCATCCGTAAATTCGTGATTGTGCCCGGTGATTTTAGTGAGGCGAATGGTTTGCTCACGCCGTCGCTGAAGGTGCGCCGCGAAGTTGTGCTCGAGCGGTACCGCGATGTGGTGGATGGTATTTACGGGGCGAATCATTCCGAGTCCACGAAGAAATCCGAGGCGAAGGAACGCCGGCGTGCGGCCCGCAAGGAACGGCGCGCGCAGCGCCGACTTGAGCGGCTGCGGCGGCGCGGTGCGGCTGGGCAGCACGGGATGCAGTCTGGTCAGCAGGATGATCAGCACCCTGGAGCGGTAGGCGGCGGCGAGAAGTAGCACGATGGGGATTAACGGGCACACGGTTAGTTACGCCGTGATCGGGCATCCGGTGGGACATTCCCGCTCTCCCGCCATGCATAACGCATCCTTTTCCCACCTGGGCGTGAACGCTGTTTACCTCGCGTATGATATCGCGCCGGATTCGGGCGCTCGGGCAGTTACTGCTTTATGCGACCTTGGTTTTGGCGGTTTTAACGTGACGATGCCACATAAAACCTCCGTGTATGAGCTTGTTGATGAGCTCTCCGACGATGCCCGGCTCATGGAGTCCGTAAACACCGTTCACATTCGCGAGGATGGGAGCACGGTCGGTCATAACACCGATGGCCGCGGTGCTTTTGCAGCGGTACGGGCGGCAGGCTATGACCCGGGTGAAGCGCTGGTGGTTCTGGGAGCTGGCGGAGCTTCGCGTGCGATCTATACTCGGGCCGCCCTCGAAGGCGTGTCCCGTATCCGGGTTTTTTCCCGGCGCGGGCAGAATTTTGAGCGCGCCGTCAGTATCCTCGGTCGCTTGCGTGCCGAGACGGGTGTGGATGCCCAGCTTTGTGACCTCAGTGATGAGGACGCGCTCCGCCGCGAGGTTGATGCGGCTTCGCTTCTGGTCAATGCCACAAGTGTGGGGATGAGTGCTTATCCGGGGGCTCTGATTCCCGAAAACTGGCTGCGCCCCGATCACATTGTTTTTGATGCGGTGTACGAACCGCTAGAAACTGAGCTCCTCCAGCGAGCCCGCCGGGTCGGCGCGGGCTGCGTATCCGGCCTGGATATGCTGCTGTGGCAAGGTGTTTTTGCGGAGGAAATCTGGCTGGGCCGCACCGACATTCCCGTGGAGGTCATGCGGGCGGCCCTGTGCCAATAGTGGCGATATATTGCCCACGAACACCTTGATAGGTATTGATAGGAAAATAATTCACAAGAGTGCGCACGGAGGGACTCGAACCCTCACGCCCAAAGGCACTGGAACCTAAATCCAGCGCGTCTACCAATTCCGCCACGCGCGCGTACCGGTCTATCCTAGCGGATTTCCCGGTGCAGGAAAATTCAGAAGCTGATCGGAAGATCAGAATACGACCGGCAGCGTTCCGAGAACTAACGGTAGTGTTCCGGCGGCTCGTTCCTCCCGATTACTCATCGATACCAAGATCGCGCCGTAACCGTGCCACATGCCCGGTAGCTTTCACATTATAGAAAGCCGCTGCGACGGTGCCATCCGGATTAACCACTACGGTGGAGCGGCGCATTCCGATAACCGTTTTACCCCAGTTTTGCTTTTCTCCCCAGGCACCCCATTCGCTTGCCACCGCGTGATCTGGATCCGAGGCGAGCACAAAGTTGAGACCCTGCTTCTCCCGGAACTTCTCCAGCGAAGTGAGCGAATCAGGGGAAACTCCCACCACGGCGTAACCAGCCGACCGCAGGGAATTGAGATTATCCCGGAAATCACAGGCCTCGGTAGTACACCCCGGGGTATTTGCTTTCGGGTAGAAGTACACGATGACGCCGCGAGCGCCGTCGTTCAGATGCTCGAATAGCCGGAAGGTTCCCGCCGTGCTCTCCAAAGTAAAATCGGGGGCACGATCACCAGAATTTAACATTATTTTCCTTCACAATAAGCACGGCCCACGCGATGAGCATGGCAATACCAATGCCGAGGGGCCACAGCCCCAGGGGTGTGGGCGCGAACCACAGCATAAAAACAGCACCGGCCCCGAATATCCAGGGGCGTTCGCTCCGGTACCCGATCCCGCAGGCCACCGCTCCAACTGTTCCGAGCGTGAGAATCACTCCGTACTGCGGAAGGAGATTCCCACTGATGGCGATATACCAACCTAAAACAAGGGTTGCCACGCCCAGCACAAGAATAGCGAGGGCTAGGTAGTTGAGGTATCGAGCTTGGCGCATGCCACTCAGTCTAGCTTCCGCATGACTCGCCGCACCCGGCCCGCGCCGGCGCTCTACGCGAAAATGCAGATGTTTCGCGGGTAGCGTGGAGTGAAGCACGGGGCCGCTAAGCCCGGCAAAATTAAGAACATGAGTGAAGTCGACGCAGCTGATATGGGTCCGTGGCTCAGCCCCGAAGAACTCGAATTTGTCCGGCACAAGGTCCCGATGGTGTACGTGGATATTGTTCCGGTTCGCCTGGATGAAACCGGGCGGGTAATCGCTATCGGAATGCTACTGCGTGCCGATTCTGAGGGAATTTTGCGGGAGTTTCCCTCGGGGCGGGTCCTCTTCCACGAACCGGTGCGCGCCGCGCTCATCCGCCATATCGATAAAGACCTAGGCTCGGTGGCACTTCCTCAGCTTCCGCCGTACCTGGCACCGTTCACGGTCACCGAATACTTCCCCACTCCCGAACCGGAAGCCGGGTATTACGATGCACGCCAGCATCGCGTTGATCTGGCCTATATCATCCCTATTCACGGGGATTGCGATCCGGGAAATGACTCCCTGGAATTCACCTGGTTCACGCCCGGGGAGGCGCGCACCGCGGAGCTGCAAGCGGAAATGTCTGATGGGCACGCCGCTCTCCTGCGCGCCGCGCTCGGCTATATTGGCCGCTGCTAACCGTTGTAAACAGCGCTTACAGCGGCGGTTATGAGGCGTGTAAGCGGTGTTCACACGAATCCGGGGAACACCGCCGCGCCGCCCGGCTACTTCTGCGCACTAATCCCGCTCGGCCAGCACCTGCACAATTACCGGGGCTAGCTGGGCAAAGGCCTTGCCCCGATGGGAGATGGCGTCCTTTTCTTCCGGGCTCAGCTCCGCATTGGAACGATTGAAGCCGAGCGGCGCGAAGATGGGATCATATCCAAAACCGCCGCTGCCACGTTCAGCGCTAAGGAGATTACCCGGCATATCACCTTCGCGGACTTCCTCACGGCCCTCCGGGGTTACCAATGCGGCCGCGCAATGGAAATGCGCACCACGATTGGCCCGCGGCACATCGGCCAGCTGGGCGAGGAGGAGCTCGCGGTTTGCGGCGTCGTTCCCGTGGGCACCGCTCCAGCGCGCCGAAAAAATCCCGGGCGCCCCACCTAAAATATCCACGCACAGGCCCGAATCATCGGCAATAGCCGGTAGGCCGGTGGCCCGCGCGTAGGCCCGCGCCTTGATGAGGGCGTTCTGCGCGAACGTGGTTCCATCCTCAACGGGTTCGGAAACCTCAAATTCCGCCCCGGAGACGAGCTCAATTCCCTGTAACCACGGCGCCAGAATATTGCGAAGTTCCGTGACTTTATGGGCGTTTCCGGTAGCGACGACGACGCGCCGCGACTGCGCTACTTCCACTGCTCACCACCGGTAAAAACATCGCTACGCACGGGATTCTCCCCCTCGAAAAGTACCCGGTGCTGGAGCTCACGAAGCTCACGCGTGCCCTTATCCGCCAGATCAAGTAAAGCCGCCAGATCAGCGCGGTTAAAGGGGTGGTGTTCGGCAGTTCCCTGAACTTCCACGTAGTCCCCACTGCCCAAAGCCACGATATTCATATCGGTATCAGCCCGCACATCTTCTTCATAGGGCAGGTCAAGGCGGGGCTGGCCGTCAATAACCCCCACAGATACCGCGGAAACCGAGGTGGTGAGAACCGGGCGCCGCACCAGCTTACGTGCCCGAGCCCAGGAGATGGCATCCGCCAGGGCCACGAAAGCGCCGGTAATGGCCGCGGTGCGAGTTCCGCCGTCGGCCTGCAAAACATCGCAATCCAGGGTGATGGTGTTCTCCCCCAAAGCTTTCATATCAACAACCGCACGCAGGCTGCGGCCGATAAGCCGCGAAATCTCATGGGTGCGACCCCCGATTTTCCCGCGCACCGATTCGCGCGGCGAGCGATCCGAGGTAGCACGCGGAAGCATGGAATATTCAGCAGTAACCCAGCCTTCCCCGCTGCCTTTACGCCAGCGCGGCACCCCTTCTTCAAAAGAAGCGACACAGAGCACGGTAGTGCGCCCGTAGCGCACCAGCACACTGCCTTCCCCGGTTTCAAAATAGTGGCGGTCAATGGTGACAGGGCGCATCTCATCTGCGGCGCGCCCATCTGCACGAGTGGCGCTGGAGTTCTTATCAGTCATGGCTTAAGGCTACCGCGCCGCCCCGACATGAAAAATCCGCAGGAGACGCGAAGCCGTGCTTCCTCACAGCCACGCACGCCTAACCGCGGCACTTCACGCCGCTACCGCCCCACTCAACTCGCGCGGGGCTTAGATACGGAAGGCTTCGCCGGCCCGCACGCAGGCCACCCGGCCCTCGTATTCTTCCTGCGCCGCAGCCCGCACCGAATCCCGATCCGTCCACGGCTGCAGGTGGGTGAGGAGCATCTCATGTGCACCGGCCTGCGCTGCCAAGGCGCCGGCTCGCGAACCTGTGAGATGAATACCGCGTACGGTATCCCGTCCGTCCTCATAAGCACATTCGGAAAGAAGCAGATCGGCACCGCGCGCCGCGGCGACGACGCCGTCGCACATATCGGTATCCCCCGTGAACGTGAGCACCGCGTTCTCCCCCGGGCGAATATCCGAGGGCCCGGTGATCCGGTAGGCGAAAGCTTCCACCGTGTGGAGTGCGGGGAACGCCTGGATGGTCATAGGGCCGATGCGGAAGGTATCCCCACTACGAACCTGGCGAAAATCGAAGACATCATCGTAGGTTTCCTCGGGGCCGTCATCGCCCAGTTGGCGGGCGCGCCGCCGGGCATCGCCGGGGCTGTAGACCGCCACCCGGGGAAGCGGGCCGGAGGGGTGCCAGCGCCGGTAGACCTGCATCCCGATGAGGTCCGCACAGTGGTCGGCGTGCAGGTGCGAGATCACCATGGCATCCACAAGCGCCGGGTCGGTATAGCGCAGCAGATGGCCCATGGCTCCGGGGCCGAAATCCAGCGTAAAGGTGTAGGTGCGCGGCGCACCGTTCGCGTCCATTCCTTCCGCCTGCACGAGGTAGGCCGAGGCCGGCGATTCGGGCCCGGACATCGAGCCGGAACATCCAATGATTGTCAGTCTCATGCCGAGAGTTCCTCCGTAGATAGCACGGTTCCTACTTCCGGACCGAGGAATCTGCGGGCGAGGCGCCCGAAACTCACCGGGTCACCGGTGGCGTAGAAGCGGCGCCGAGGGGTGCCCGGGCCGGCAAACATATCGCGGGTGGCTAGTTCGCGGTAAACATCGCGGGCGGTTTCATCCGCGGAGGACACGATGGTGACATCCTCCCCCATAGTGTAAGAGATCACGCCAGCGAGCAGCGGATAATGGGTGCAGCCAAGTACCAGGGTATCCACCCCGGCGGCCCGCACCGGGGCCAAGTAGTGTTCGGCCACTGCCTGCACCTGGGCGCCGGCCGTCTGCCCCTGTTCCACCAGCTCCACGAACTCCGGGCAAGCCCGGGTGGTGAGTTCCAGATTCGGGGCAGCGGTGAAAGCATCCTGGTAGGCGCCCGATTCGATGGTGGCCGGGGTGGCAATCACCCCGATTTTCCCGTTCCGGGTGGACCGGACCGCGCGGCGCACCGCCGGGCGAATCACTTCCAAAACCGGGATCCCCATCTCCGTAGCAAAGCGCTGCCGAGCGTCGGCAAGTGCCGCGGAAGTCGCCGAGTTGCAGGCGATGACCAGCATTTTCACACCGGATCTCACCAATTTATCCATGATGTCCATGGCGTAGGCGCGCACTTCGGGGATAGATTTGGTGCCGTAGGGGCAGTGCGAGGTATCCCCGATATAAGTGATGGATTCGCCAGGAAGCTGGTCAATAATGGCGCGAGCGACCGTGAGGCCACCTACGCCGGAATCAAAAATACCAATGGGACGGGAATCCATACTGTCAAGTTACCGCCGCAGGTCCTTGTTCTGAATGGCAGTGATGAGTGAATCTTGCCACCACGCGATAATCACGTAGAGCACCCCGATCATGTCATCGGTGGTATCGATCTGGGGGCGTTCGGATTCCATAATGGTGAGTGCACGCGAAGTTACCGCCTGCGATTCTGCCGCCGTGGTGATATTGCGGCGGGTGCCGAGCACAATGCGGATATCGTTGGCGCCGGCCAGCCACGCCCCGGCATCTTCGTTACTCACCCACACTTTTTCGGTTGCCAGCGAAGTGTAGAAAACTAGCAAGTTGCGGATTTTTGTGTGGCAGACCGCGGATTCGGTAAGCGAACGTAATTCGTCCGCGAGCGCGGGCTCTTCCGACATGTCCGGCAAGAGGCGAGCAAGGGCGGTATCCATATTGTTTGCCGGGCTGTAGCAGCGTGTACTCTCCAGGTCAGCTAATTCGCGTTCGTAGGAGGCGAGCACATCGCTGGATTCTTCCGCGTTCTGGGTGCTACTTGTGCCTGCGACGTGGCCGGTTAGTCCACCTTCTGCCTGCATTTCTTCGTCCAGGTTGTAGCCGAGCAGCGTTGCAACATCGCGCGCGAGTCCGGCAAAAAGTTGCCGTTCGGTCGCGTCAACGCTGGCACGGTAGCCGCCGCGGGCGGGGCGGAAAGGCAGCATGGTTATCTCCCGCCTTCCGGTTCTTCTTCGATGGTGACGAGCAGGCCGTAGGTGTGCATGGCCCGGGCGTCTGTTTCCATCTGCTCGCGCGGTCCGGATGATACGACGGCGCGCCCGCGGGTATGGACCTCTAGCATGAGAGTGAGGGCACGGTCGGCCGAATGGCCAAAGTAGGATTGGAACACCCATTGCACATAGCTCATGAGGTTGATCGGGTCATCGTGAACAACGGTACGCCAGGCACGGGTCGGGCCGGCCACCGCTTCGAAAAGCGTGAGGCTTTCGGTGCGGGTTGCTGGGCTGCTGGCCCCTAAATCTTCAGAAGATGGGTGCGCGCTCATATCTCCATCCTAGTGCCAAGCTTTGACTGGCGCGGCCAATCATCCCCGGCCAGCTCAGGCGGGCGCGGGTAGACTCGTGCATATGAGTGTTTCAACTGCTTTGCTCACTGATATGTACGAGCTGACCATGGTGGATGCCGCCATGCAGTCGGGAAAGGCCCAACGGCGGGCCGTTTTTGAGATTTTTGCGCGCCGGCTCCCGGGCGGGCGCCGCTACGGGGTGGTGGCCGGAACTGGCCGTCTCCTCGACGCCCTGAAGAATTTCCGTTTCGGGGAAGAAGAAATTGAGTATTTGCGCGCCAATAAGATCGTTTCCGATTCCGCTTTGGAGTGGCTGCGCACATTCCGGTTCTCCGGTGATATTTGGGGTTACGCGGAAGGTGAAATGTACTTCCCCGGCTCTCCGATTCTCACCGCGGTGGGAACTTTCGCGGAGTGCTGCGTACTGGAAACTCTCGCGCTATCTATTTTCAACTATGACTCGGCGGTGGCGACGGCTGCCTCGCGGATGACGATTGCGGCGCACGGCCGGCCCTGCGTGGACTTCGGGGCGCGCCGCACCCACGAACGCAGCGCCGTTTCCGCGGCGCGCGCAGCCTATATTGCGGGCTTTGTGGGCACCTCGGATCTGGAAGCCGGACGCCAGTACGGTATCCCGGTTTCCGGTACCTCGGCGCATTCTTTCACCCTGGTTCACGATTCGGAGCGGGAAGCTTTCGACACTCAGATCGCGGCCATGGGCACCGGTACCACCCTCCTCGTGGATACCTATAATATCGCGCAGGGCGTGGAGAATGCGGTAGCTGCCGGGCGCGCGGCCGGCGGTGAGATCGGCGCGGTGCGTATCGATTCGGGTGATTTGATCGCAACTGCTTTCAAGGTGCGTGAGCAGCTGGATCGCTTGGGTGCCACCTCCACGAAGATTACCGTTACCTCGGACCTGGATGAGTACGCTATTGCGGCCCTCAATTCCGCTCCGGTGGATGGCTACGGAGTGGGTACCCGGCTGGTGACCGGTTCGGGGGTTCCCACCGCACAAATGGTCTACAAGCTGGTTCAGCGCGAGGGCGCGGATGGCCGCCCCGAGGAGGTCGCCAAGGCTTCGGAGAACAAGGCTTCGGTGGGCGGGCTCAAGGTTGCCGGGCGCCTGGAAAGCGGCGGGCATGCCACCGAAGAGCTGGTGGTGAGCGCCTCGAGTTTCGCCGAGGGCCTGGCCTACCTGGAGAAGCAGGGCGCCCGCCCCCTCCAGGTTCACCTGGTGAATGCCGGCAGCATTGACGAACGTTATTGCGGCACGGAAGTCCTCTCCGCCGCGCGTCTGCGCCACGACACCTCACGCGATGCTCTCCCCTACGACGGCTGGCGCCTCTCCGCTGGGGAACCCGCTATCCCCACCCGCATGGTGGATATTTTCCCGGGCGACGACGCCGCGGCTTAATTCCCGCTCGCCTTCCCGCTCGCTGCGGCGCTGCTTCGGGGTTACGCGCTTAGCGCTGGCCCACGAACCAGCGCCGCAGTGTTTTCACCCGTGCCTCAATCTGATCGGCACTAGCCCGTGCCACTTCCGGACCGCCGCAGGCCCGGCGGAGCTCGGTGTGAATAAGGGCGTGCGGATCCCCGGTTTTCTTCGCCCAGGCCGCCACCAGCTGGGTGAGTTCCTTGCGGGCGGTGCGCCGCCGGGTGAGTTCATCGTTTCCGGAAGCAGGACGTTGAGTACGGGCCTTTTTCGCCTGCTCTGCCTGGTGGGCGCGCAGCAGCGTGGTTACTTCTTCTGGCTCCAATAGCCCGGGAATCCCTAAGAAATCGGCTTCTTCTTCCGAACCGACAGCTGCGCCGAGCCCGAATTCACCGCCGTCGAATAGTGCCCTATCGAAAAGCGCGCCCGATTCCAAAGCTTCGTAGCCCGGGCCGGCCAGTTCCTCGCTGGCTTTTTCTTCCCGGTTGGCGGCCTCCAGTAGCTCATCTTCCCAGCCGGCCACCTCCGCCCGCTTCGAAATCGCGTGGTCGCGTTCTTTTTCCATCTGGGCGGCCAGCTCCAGCAGCACCGGCACCGAGGGCAGGAACACCGTGGCGGTTTCTCCGCGGCGGCGGGCCCGTACGAAACGCCCGATAGCCTGCGCGAAATAGAGCGGAGTGGAGGCTGAGGTGGCGTAGACGCCCACCGCGAGCCGCGGCACGTCCACCCCTTCGGATACCATGCGCACCGCCACCATCCACCGGGAATCCGAATCCGCGAACGTCGCAATCTTCTCGTTCGCGCCCGCATCATCGGAGAGCACCACCGTGGGTGCCTCCCCTGTGATCTCGGTAAGGATCTCCGCGTAGGCCCGCGCGTCTTTCTGGTTGGAGGCGATGACCAGCCCACCCGAATCGGGTAGCGAGCGGCGCACCACCGTAAGCCTTTCGTTCGCGGCGGACAGCACCTCCGGGATCCACTCCCCACCCGGGTTGAGGGCGGTGCGCCACGCCTGCGCCGTCATGTCTTTGGTGAGAGGCTCGCCCAGGGTTGCCGCCACCACGTCTCCCTGTTTGGTTTGCCAACGCACCTGCCCGGAATAGGACAGGAAGATGACGGGCCGGACCACGCCATCGCGCAGGGCCTGCGCGTAGCCGTAGGTGTAATCAGCTTTGGAACGCAGGTTTCCGTAGCCGTCCGGTTCGTAGGTGACGAAAGGGATGGGCGACGTATCCGAGCGGAACGGTGTTCCGGTGAGGGCCAGGCGCCGTGTCGCGGGGGTGAAAGCTTCGCGGATGCCATCCCCCCAGGAGAGGGCATCCCCGCCGTGGTGGATCTCATCCAGAATCACGAAAGTGGGCCGGGCGCCGGTACGTTCTCGATGCAGGGCCGGGTTGGCGGCCACCTGTGCGTAGGTCACGCACACCCCGTTGAAGAAGGATCCCTCGGTGCGTTGCGCATTCGTAAAATCAGCGTCCAGCTGAATACCTACGCGAGCTGCGGCCTGCGCCCACTGGGTTTTGAGATGTTCGGTGGGACAGACCACCGTGATGGTGCGGGCCTCGTGGCGCGCGAGCATTTCGACGGCGACGCGCAGCGCGAAGGTGGTTTTTCCCGCACCGGGGGTGGCCACCGCGAGGAAATCACGGGGCATGCGTTCCAGGTAGAGGCGCAGCGCTTCGGCCTGCCACGAACGCAGGCTCGAGGTGGTTCCCCAGGCCGCGCGGGCCGGGAAAGCCGGAGGGAGATTCGAAGCGGCAGAAACGGAGGGGGTATGCGGGGTGGAAGCGGGAATCGAGCGGTGTAGACTCACTTGCCACTTCCCGGCACGTCCAGCCCGAAAGGCCATCCGGAGCCTTGGTTGCCCATCTGTTTGCGGATCTCCTTGCAGGTGGGGCACACCGGGTAGCGGTCCGGGTTGCGCGAGGGAATCCAAATTTTTCCGCACAGCGCCACCACGGGCTGGCCGTATACGGCGGAAGCCATGAGGCGATCCTTGCGGACATAGTGGGAAAAACGTTCCTCATCACCGTGGGAGAGGCGTTCTTCGGTGCGTTCCAGCACCCCGACGGATTGTTGAGATTCCGTAGCCGGGCCGGCCGGGGCCGATGGCGCGCCCGGAGTTCCTAAAGGATCGGGAAGGGAAGTACTCATGGGCTCTATTGTACGGCCCGGGCCGGCCCGGGGAAGACGCCCCGAACACGTCACCTAGAAAGCGAGAGTGGACAGCAGCTCGGCGGCGCCGTCGTACCTCACCTCAGCACACACAAGAATCGCCTCCCCGGAACGAACCGAGGAGGCGATACTGGACAACCAGTGACCTTACTTGTTGGACACAGCCTTCTTGAGGTTGGAGCCAGCCGAGATCTTCACGCCGTAACCGGCGGGAATTTCGATCTCATCACCGGTGCGGGGGTTGCGGCCCTTGCGGGCGGCGCGCTCGGTGCGCTCCACGGAGAGCAGGCCGGTGATCTTCACGGCTTCGCCCTTGGAAAGCGAATCGACGAGCACTTCCTGGAGCGCGGCGATCGCCTTATCGGCATCGGACTTGGACAGGCCGGAACGGTCGGCGATAGCTGCAATGAGCTCTGTGCGGTTAACGGACATGAAAATACCTCTCGATATCTGTTCAGGTACATGGCTCATAAGAACCACTAAGCAAAAATGTAGCGGAAACTGGCGCCAAAGTGAGAATTTTCTGCGAAATCACCGCGTGTCGGTTAAGACATACATCACAACTCCCACCAATTTCCACAGTTGTCACAGGATTTGCGCGCCCGCAGCGCCCCCGTTTACCGGCGCGAAGGCCCGGCTTAAGGGCATAATGAGTAAGGTTCAGGATGCCTCGGGGCCAGCCAGCGCCGCGACAGCGAGCGCGCGGGCCCGGGCGTCGTCGTCGAAGAAAGGTTCCCCGGTGTCGCGACTTGTCGCTTTCATCCGCTCCCATCCCCGCCCCTTCAAAATCACTTTCTATGTGCTGGTGATCGCCGGGGTGGCGGCCGTGGCTCGTACCCAACTCCAGGAGTTGAGCGGGGAGCACATGGCGCGGGTGCTCAGCGAGACACCGCCGATAGTCCTCGTGGAACTTGTGGCTCTCGGTTTCCTCGCCTTTACCGCCACCGGTATTTATGACATTTTCGCCTCGCGGCATTTCGGGGTGGAGCTCCCGGTGGGAACGGCGGCGAAAATCGGGTGGATCGCCCAGGCGTTCAACAATTTTGCCGGCCTGGGTGGGCTAACCGGCGGGGCGATTCGCTCGCGCTACTACAAGCGGGCCGGAGCCTCCACCAAAGCCGCTGTGGATGCGAGCGTTGCGGTATGGGCCGCGAACCTGCTCGGGCTTTTCGCCATGCTGCTGGCCACCCTGCCTTTCGCTTTCCGCTACGACGGGCGTTTCCTAGTGGTACCCGTGGTGGCCTGCCTATATATCCCGGTGTATTTCCTGGCCGGCAAGGTCCATTTCTGGAAGATTGACCTGCGCAACACCGCGATTGGCACCCAGAATTTCCGGCAAAAACTCCAGATGCTTTTTGCGTCTGTTGCTGATTGGCTGGCCGCGGCGGTGTTCTTCTGGATTTGCGTGCGGACCTTCCTGGGTGAGGTTTCCTTCGTGCAGGCGGTGTTTGTATACGCCACTGCCACCCTGGTGGGTCTGCTCAGCTTCATCCCGGCGGGCCTGGGAACTTTCGATCTCACCGTTATCGTCTTCTTCCAGCACCTCGGTTTTGATTCCTCCGTCCTGGTGCTCGCGATTATTGTTTACCGCGTTACTTATTACGCGCTACCGTGGCTGGCGGCCACCGTGTACTGGCTGGCCGAATACGCCTACCCGCGCCTGGGCCTGGAGGATCGGGATAAGCGTGAACGCTGGCTCATTAATGCGCTGTCCACCGGCGTGGTGATCCTGGGGATTTTCTCCATCGTCAACGCTTTCGCGCCCTCCTTTTACGCGCGGGTGGCGCTGCTGCATGTATTCCTCCCCCACGAAATGATTCGCTCCTCGCGTATTGTCTCGCTGCTGGTGGGGATTATGTTGCTTATTTTGGCGCGCGGGGTGCGCCAGCGGGTCAGCCGTGTCTTCCCCATTATTTTGATTCTGCTGGGTGTGGCCGCGGTGGCCTCGGTGGCGCGCGGGCTGGATACCGGCGCGATTATCGTCATTATTCTGTTCTCGATTCTGCTCTACCTGGCGCGCGGGGCTTTCAACCGCGAACCCCTCCCCTTCGAGTGGCGTTCTTTCGCGTTTTCCGCGGTTATCGCGGTGGGTATCCCGCTGGGGATTTTTGCCTGGCGCTGGATCCACGGAGCCCCGCAGGCGCACGTGTACCCCACGGCCCATGCGCTCCTCACCGGGCTAAGCATGATCTGCTTCGTTTCCCTTATTTCCCTCGCGTTACTTTTCTCGCGGTCCCGTGCCCCGCATTTCGAGCTACCCACCCCGGATGATGTGCAGCGGTTCGAAACGTTCCTGAGCCAGCACAATGCCGGCAACGCTTTCACGCATCTTTTCTACCTGGGTGATAAGCAGGTCTTTTATTCTTCTAACGGGCGTGCCGCGCTGCTCTACCGGCCCTACCGTTCCTCCATGCTGGTGCTCGGCGATCCGTTCGGGGACGAAGCCGCTTTCGAGGAGCTTTTCGAGGAATTCGTCACCTACGCCGATGAGCACGGCTGTTCGGTCGCGATTTATGAGATTGCGGATATCTACCTGGGCGCCTGCGCAAATATCGGTTTCTCCTTCGTGAAAATCGGGGAGGATGCCACCGTGGATCTGGCCACGTATTCCAATGTGGGGAATAAGGGCAAAGTTTTCCGGCGGATGCGTAACCGCATGGGTGAAAAGGGCACGCATTTCGAAGTGCATTTCCCGCCCTACCCTCCCAAATTCATTGAGGAACTGCGCGAGGTTTCGGACGCGTGGCTGGGCAAACGTTCGGAAATGGGCTTCTCCCTCGGTTTCTTCGACGCCTCCTATATTGGCCGCACCCCGGTGCTGCTGGTGCGCGGGGAGGAACGTATCGAAGGTTTCGCAAGCCTTATGCCGATGGCCCCGGGGGTCGCTTCCGTGGACCTTATGCGCATCCGGCCGGACGCCCCGGGCGGCACCATGGATGGTATTTTTGTTTCCCTTATTGAATGGGCGAAAGAAAACGGATACACCCACGTCAATTTGGGGATGGCGCCCATGTCCAATACGGGTACCACGCGCTTCTCGCGGGCGCGTGAAAAGGTGGTGCGCGTGATCTACGATTTCGGTGACCGTCTCTACAATTTCAAGGGCTTGCGTTCCTACAAGGAAAAGTTCAAGCCGCGCTGGCAGTCCCGCTATCTTGCGTATACCGGAACCACGGCGCTCACCCCCACCATCCTGGGGCTCCTTGATGTCATTCAGCATCCGGATCGCAGCCGCGGGGCGATTCCGTTGCAATGGAGCCTGCCTGCGCCCTGCTCGAGTGAGGGTGACGACACCGCAGCTGCCGTTCCGGCAGCTGATCCTACGGCTGCCAGTGCGACTGGAAAGAAAGGTGCCTGATGGCCAAGCGCCCCTCGATGCGCAATCCTGAAACGCCGATGGAAGAATTTGGCACGGTGGTGCTGCGCCGGGCAACCCAGAATGTGCACAGCAAGCTGGTGGTTGATCCGGAGCGGCATAAATCGGAGCTTGCGGCGGCTGAGCGGCGCGATGCGGATCATCAGGTGCGCGAGCTCTTCCCCGATGCCCGGATTTGGTACCTGGAGGCCCGGCCGAGCCACTACCGCTGGAAGGCAGCCGGCTTCTTTGTGCTCAGTATGCTGGATCTGGATGTGTATCGCGGCTGGCTAGACGGCCCGCATCCGCGTGCTTTCTACCTGGTGGAACAGGGCCGGCTCCAGCTGTTAGTGCGGGTCAATGATTTTTATCTTGACGCGATTGCGCTTCCTTCTCCGCCCGCCCCGGTGAGCAAGCGGCGTTTCACCATCGGACGGGATGAGTTTCTACGTCACGAAGAGGAACTGGGTTAGCTGAACGGGAGAGGTGCTGAGCGGTACCTCTCCCGTTCGCTGTGCTGCAAGCACTACGCTTCCTGACTCGCGGCGTTGTTCTTGACGCGGCGGCGTTCTTTCCACGTCATGCGCGCGAGCACCCCGATGGTGCCCAGTACCCCCGCTCCATAGGCAATAGCGAACCACGGGAAGCGCGGGAGATCGGAGGGCTTATTCGCGGCTTTCACGTCTTCCACCGGCGTGGGAATAATGCGCTCGCCCGTGACCAGGATGCGATGGGAGTTAATGCCGAGCGGGGTGCAGGTCACCAGGGTGACGAGGTCTTTGCCTTCTTCTACCCGTAGGGTATCGGTATCTTCCGGGGCTACTACTTTGGTATCCCGCACGCGGTAGGTGAGTACATCACCGAACACTTCGATGGTGAAGGTATCCCCCACGTTAACTTTGTTGAGGTCGGTGAACATACGGGCGTTGGCGAGGCCGCGGTGCGCGGTGATAACGGCGCGGGTGCTCGGCCCGCCCACCGGCAGCGAGGTGCCTTCCAGGTGGCCGGCCGCGCGGTTAAGGACCTCATCTGAGGTGCCGTGGTAGACGGGTAGATCAACGTCAATAGTGGGGATGCGGAGCCGGGCCATAAGGCCTTCGGAATCCGCGGCAAGAATTTTTTCGTAAGGCCAGATACCGTCCGCGGCGGTGGTGTCGCCAGTTCCGGTGGCTTTCCGTTCATTGGCTTCCAAGATTGCGCCGGCGTTGAAGGCCTCGTTATAGGCGTGCGCGGCGGCTAGCTGGGTATCTTTATCAGGCTGGGCGGTGGCGATTTGTTCGGAGTAGGCGCCGGTAACTTTGGATTGCTCGTATTGGGAGAGCCAGGCGGCAGCGTGCGGGTACACCAGCAAGGTGAGCCCAAGGATAACAAGAAGCCCGATAAGGTAGGGCAGCAGCAGGTTTTTCTTCATGAGATACAGACCCGGGTGGGGAGGTACCAGATGGTACCTCCCCACCCGTTCGGTAGGCCGCGAGTGTTACGCGGTCAGTTCTGTGCTTAGGCGTTCACCGCGCGGTTGCGGCGAACCTGAGCGACGGTCAAGCCACCAGCAGCACCCAGCAGCGCGAGGCCACCGAGGGTGAGCATGAGCTGGCCGGCAGCACCGGTCAACGGCAGGTTCGGGCCGCCATGCTTGGTGTTGTCGATGGTCAGGGCAACCTGAGTCGCCTTACCCTTGTTTACAGTCACTTCCTTGACTTCCGTACTGATCACGTAACCGGCCGGAGCCTTGGTTTCCTTGAGGTAGAACTTCTTGCTGTCCTCAGTTCCAAGAACGAGGCCGACGAAACGAACCTGGCCATCTGCACCAGAAACAGCCTTGGCGATCGGATCAGTGCCAGCAGCTGCAGCTTCCTTCGTCGCGAACACCGCGAATTCCGCATCCTTCAGCGGCTTCTGGTCATCCTTGTCGCGCTTAAGAATAAGAAGATCACCGACCTTAACCTTACGGTCAGAGGGCGTGGTGGTAACACCAGGCTGGTAGTTATTTACGATGGGACCGAAGGAGTTCGGAATTTCACCGTTCTGCGGTACACCCGTGATCTGAGTGGAAAGAACCACCTTGAATTCTTGACCGGCAGTCACCTTAGCGAGGCGAGCCGGGGTCAGCTTAACGGTGACTTTCTGGCTAACAGTGGTATCGGTCTCTCCCTTATCGGCAGGTTCCACGGTCACCGTGTAATCGGTGTCCGGAGTAAGGGTTTCGCCACCAAGGGTCACCACAGCATTCTTGTACTTGAGGTGAGCATCGAGCTGATCCTCCATACCGACATTGGTGTATGTCTCCTGGACACCCTCGGCGTTCACACCGAGTGCCGGAACAGCGTACTTGATCTCCCAGTCAACATTGTCGCCGACCTTCTGAGCAGCTTCGTCCTTCAGAGTCTTGACGCCGTCATCGGACACGGTGTTCTTCGGGTACGCATGGACATCGTAGAGCCACTTAGCGTTCTGGCCTTCCTTGGAGGGGAAGGGGATAGAAACGAAGAAAGGCTGGGCCTTCTTGATTACCTTGTGAGTACCGGTATCGCCTTCACGAACCAGGTACACACCAGCGGCGAGGTCACCGAAAGTCGCTGTGCCACCAGCAGCGGTGACCTGCTTAGTTTCGTTAGCGTCGAGGGTAACGTCCTGGCCTTTGTAGGTAACCTTCTTCGCCCCTTCGTCATACTGGAGCTGGGAAATCTTTTCCCATTCGTTCGGGTTTGTCAGGTCGATCCCACTTACTTTCTGGAGAATGAACTCGACGCCGTCCATAGCCTTAGCAGTATCGGGAGCGGTCAGCAGACGACCGTTATTAGTCTGGTTCCAGGCCGGGTTCTCGTACTTGTGAACCACAATCGAGCCCTTGCGGGTGAGATCAGGGTTACCAAGATTGTCGTTCTGCGGAACAGCGTGGGCCCCGGGTGCGAGCACCAGACCAGCGGCGCCCAGCAGGGCGGTGATCAGGGCGGCGAGCACCGCGCGGATAGATTTCTTCAGCTGCATGGTAGTCCTCTCCGTGATTGCAGCACATATTGCTTCAATTAGTTGTGTGGTTATTTTTGCCCGAAGGGCGGCGTTAGCTGCGCAGTTTTACGTGCACAGTTCTCAGTGGCTGAGCCTTTATTCCACGCTCACCCCCGGTTTCGCCGTCTGATCATCACGATGCTCACCAGGAGCACAGCTCCCCCGAGCACCGCGAAGCCTGCCGTGCGGAACGCGTCCTCGCTCCATCCACCGGTGAGTGGGAGCGGCGGTGCCTCACGAAGCTTGTTATAAATCACGCCGAGATTCAGTTCCACGGGTTCGTTACGATCATTCGTGACGGTCGTGGCGCCCACCTCCACGGTTTTCACCTCGGTGGACTTCACATAGCCCAGCGGCGCAGTCTTTTCTTCCAGGGTGTAGGTACCCCAGGGAATGTTTTCCAGGCGCAACTTACCCGGGCGAGGATCCTTATCCTGCCAGAGCTTGGTAGCCGAGCACGCCTGCGCGGTCTCCCCCACACAGTCGCTTACCTCGAAAGGCCGCCCATGCTGATCGCGCACCGTCCACACGGATCCCTTGAGGAACTTCTCCGACCCGGTTTCCTTCTTATCCCACACGATGGTGCCACGCACGCGATCATTCTTAATGATGACCGGGGGATTCTGCTGCGCCGTCGTTACTACCTGCGGCGCGCCAGCGGGCCTGTACCCGCGCGGAGCGGACTTTTCATCCACCACGTAGCGCCTGCCAATGAGCACATTGTCCCACCTGGCCCGGCCGTATTGATCCGTGGTGCGCTCGCCTTGACGCGGCTCGCCGGCATCGCAACGTGCGTTCCCATTGGTATCCTCGCACAGGTCGAAAACAGCTCCGGGCAGCGGATCGTTCCATTCCCCATCACGCTTCTCCACGGTCAACGAGGTCACCTTCGGGCTATTCAACACCGAGCACGTGAGATTCCCGTTCACAGCGGGCGAGGTCACTTCCCCGAGGAAAGCACCGCCTTCCTCTCGTTGCCCGCGCACCTGAACATTCCGCCCCAGCTTGTCCGTGCAGCTCCACACTTTGTTGTAGTCACTGAGAGACGACGCCGAATCGCCCGCCATCTGCTCCTTGAGCACATACACGTGGTCCCGACCGCGCAGCATCTTGCGCGTCGGCGTTTGGGGACCGGTGGTTTGGCCCGTCGTCGTAACAGATTCGGAATACGGAGCACCGCCCATCGGATTCGTACCCGGATTCTTTTCCGCAACGGTCACCGTGAACTGGTCGCGGTCATTCAAGCGCTTGGTAATGTTCTTCTCCGCGCTGATGGTAGGAAGCTCCGCGCATCCTTCAGTATCGGAAATGAACTGGTCATACCAGGATTTACTTTGCGTTCCGGAGGTCTTGGGAACTTCGAAAACTGAACGCCCACCGTTTCTAACTTGTCCCGAAATGATATCTACTTCGTAAATTCGTGATTGCTTGAAACCCTCGTCACGGCTGTCAGCAGCTCCCGGGTTCTGACCCGTGTAACGACCTGATACATAGAAGGAGCCATTTGGACCAGCCGCCAAACCGTCGGGTTCGAACATCATAAGATTCATGTAGAAAGAACGGATAAGCTGGGCAGGCAGCTCCGCGAAATTCTTATTACGAATACCGTTGAGGTTGATAATCGGCTCACGCGCATTATTCGCGGTCGCGAACTGTCCGGCAGCAATCGCCCGGTTATATGCAGCCCGGTAATCTG
Organism: Actinotignum schaalii FB123-CNA-2; assembly: GCF_000411135.1. Taxonomy (GTDB): domain Bacteria; phylum Actinomycetota; class Actinomycetes; order Actinomycetales; family Actinomycetaceae; genus Actinotignum; species Actinotignum schaalii_A. The sequence goes on from NZ_KE150263.1 coordinate 300,194, forward strand.
CCGCATCGATGCGGTCGATGCGAATCTGACTGAGTCCGGTGTAATCTCTCCCCTGATTAGCAAGACGTCCTTCCGAGGAACCGGAGAGCATATAAAGATTGCCATCCTTATCAAAAATAAGGTCAGAAAACACCGAGGAAGGGTTGCGTCCGTTAGTGTGGTGTATCTGTATCCCGCGGTGATCCTCGTGTCGGCATGCACAAAGGCGACCATCGCGGGTACCTTTCGAATCAACTCTTACCTATCCTCGAAAGGAGATACCCCGCAATGGCCGCTGACCCCCATCATATCGACCCGACAACCTACCTGGGCGAACTACTCACCCAAGCATCCCCCGACCTGATGCGTCACATGCTCACCGATTTCATCAACCAGATCCTGTCCGTCCAAGCCGACAGTATCTGTGGAGCGAACTATGCAACACCCTCCCCGGACCGTGTCAACAGGCGCAATGGTTACCGACACCGCCAGTTAGACACCCGCGTTGGAAGCCTGGATATCGCTATCCCCAAACTACGTACCGCTTCCTTCTTCCCTGACTGGCTACTCGAACGCCGCAGCCGGGCAGAGCGCGCGTTGACCACCGTGATTGCCACCTGCTACCTCAAAGGAGTGTCTACCCGACGCATGAACGACCTGGTAGCCACGCTCGGCATCACTAACCTCTCCAAATCACAAGTCTCGGACATGGCCAAAGACCTTGACGCGACCGTCAACGATTTCCGTACCAGGCCTTTAGACCAGGGCCCTTACTATTACCTGTCCTGTGACGCGCTGACCATGAAAGTACGTGAAGGCGGACGCGTGGTGAAAACCAGTGTGCTGCTGGCTACCGGCGTCAATAAGGACGGATATAGGGAATTACTGGGCATGCAGGTTGCTACAGCGGAATCTACCGCGTCGTGGACCGGGTTTTTCCGTGATCTTATCGCCCGTGGCCTTGAGGGTGTTTTCCTGGTGACCAGTGATGCTCACCTGGGTATCCAGGCAGCGGTCAGTGATTGTTTACCGCAGGCAAGCTGGCAACGCTGCCGGACCCACTTCGCGAAGAATCTTTCATCCATGGTCTCTAAGACCCAGTGGCCTACATTATCGGCAATGTTCCACACGATTTTCAGGCAACCAGATGCTGCTAGCGTGTGGGGGCAAGCCCGGGACGTGGTCGAGTTTTGTTCGAGGAAGTTTCCTCATGTTGGGGACTATCTGGAAGAATCCCTTGACGAGATTCTCGCGTTTACCGCTGCTCCTGAAACAATATGGACCAAGATCTGGTCGAATAACCCGACCGAGCGGCTTAACCGTGAGATTCGTAGGCGTACTGATGTTGTGGGTATTTTCCCTAACCGGGAGTCGGTGGTCAGGCTGGTCGGAGCGGTTTTAGCTGAGCAGCATGATGAATGGATTCAACAAAAGCGGTACATGTCGTTGGCGAGTCTGGCGCAAACCCGGGATGTTATCGCTCGTGGTGTTATCGACGAGAAGACTATTAGTGGGAAGGAAATTATTGCTTGACCTGTGTCTGATATCCAGTCCTTATTAGTATCGAAACCAGAGAATGACAATCATGATTCGAGAACACAGATACACCACTAACCAGGACTTGACCCCGAGGAAGAAATACTGCTGGTATTCAGGTAGCCAAGGACTACCATTCGACGCGTTCCCGGGTCGTACACCATCAGCTTGCGCTTGGAACTATAGAATTTTCCCGGCGGGAGTGGCGCGTCCGGGATGCGATTAGCATCGCCAACTACCAGATACCTACCATCCGGATCCATCGCGCCGCCGTTAATCGGCATTCCCGGGCCAATGATCTTGTAGCGTGCAAAGTTTTGGTAGCCCTGATCCCCGGTATTTGAGATCCGGCCGTGACTAATCCACGTTTCAGGGTTCGTGCCCGGTTTCGTAGTACCCCGTTTTTCGGTATGCCACATGGAGCCGTCCGCGGCGATCGCAAGGGCATCATAGCCGACTTGCTTCTCAACGCGGCCTCCACCTTTCCACTCCACTCGCCCGACCAACTCATAACCAAGCTGACCGTTCGGCTTGATCGTAAGAGAGTTAATTTCGCCGGTTCCGGAGCTCATGGAATAAAAACCGCGGCCGGAGCACTGCTCCATAGAAGTTTGTCGCACATTGCGCGGGGCAAAACGATTCGGGCGCGCGGTGAGCGGGCTGGCGGAGCCGTCCCGCGGAGTACCTTCTGGCTGCTCAAGAATTCCGAGCTGCTCGCGCCAGCTCTTCTGCGCCCGATCCAGCGGAGTGGCGGCCTCGGCGGTTTCCGTATCGGTATCCGGTACCGGGGTAGGTTCGGTGGTGCCGTCTGTTCCTTCTGCCGTGCCTTCTTCAGCGCTGGGCGACGGCGCCACCGGGCTGACGGGCTCGGGCTGCTCAGGATCCGCGGCGCCAGTGCCAGGCTCCGGAGCTTCCGAGGCGGCCTGGTCGCTTGCATCTTGAGCGGTGGTAACACCAGGGGTGGGATGAGGCGCCGGGGTACCCGAAAAGGGGACACCCGTGGCGTGGCTGGTCATGAGTGCGGCCACGATCGTCGCAACCGTTGCCGGTATCGCCCGAAATTTCACGCTCATCCTGTCCATTACACGAAGGTTCGATCACCAGAAGTGGTTTATCGGCCCGCCGTATAACTAATAGTTATCAATCGGCTTAATAAGCTACGGGAATGAATACCTACTGTCCAGTAGGCCGAAACGTGATTCATATCCGCCAAAGTTCCCAGACAGCTTTCAGCCTGAAAATTTTTTGCAAATCTTTACACTCAACAAATTGGCATACTATGGCGCAAAAATCCCCAGAAATGGCACCCCTCCCCCCGCATTTTTCACAGTACCGTAGCACGGCAAATTCTAGGACCCTTGACCTAAAATCGTTTACCTCAAATAAAGTTTCACCAATTAGTAAAGGTTTTTATGTGGCGAGCACCACGCGATAATTGACGAAAAGTACGCGACATGTTCATGGGTGTCTAGTGACAAGTGCGTGGGGGCACAGGGCTAATCCGTTAAAACTCAAACGGTTGCGAAATGATTGAACACAGCCTCATGCCAGGTCTATGATCAAGTTATGTCACGCAAAGATCCGCAGCTTCTTACCGGGCTCCTCACCACCATGGGAGCGCTGCATTTCATCATTCCCGACCCTTTCGATTCCATCATCCCACCCCAGCTTCCTGGCAAACCACGCGCATATACCCTCACCTCCGGGGTGGCGGAATTGGTGACGGCCGGGCTTATTGCGCACCGCCGCACCCGCAAGCTCGGCGGAGCTGCGGCCATCGCGCTGTTCCTCGCCGTTTTCCCGGCAAATATCTATATGGCCCACCAGTGGCGGAATAAGTCCTGGCCGCTCAAGGCGATTGCTTATGGCCGGCTCCCCCTCCAAGCCCTGCTCATTAAGCAAGGACGGAATGTCATGAAAATGGCTGACACTGAGGTGGTAGCCGACGTGAAGGCAAATACGGGAGCATAAACCCGATAGAACACCGATGCCGGCTCGGGTAGCTGTGGGCCGGTGAGCTGCGGCGTCGTACCTATTCGCACCGACTCATACTGTGCCAAAATTACTGCATAGCTGCGAACTGTGGTGTTCGCACCCCACAACGAAAAGGAGCCAGTATGGAAGCTGCGCGCGTTGCCGCCTGGGTGTTCATGGAAGAAACCCCAATCCCAGCCGATGTTCTCGATCTACTCACCGACGGCGAAGAACCGTACGCGGCCTATAAAACACTGCGTGATAGCGCCATTTTCACCTCGAAACGGCTGATCGTACGTGATGCGCAGGGCCTCACCGGCAAGAAAGTAGAGATTTATTCACTGCCCTATAAGGCTATCCAGATGTGGTCGAGCGAAAATGCCGGGAAAATTGATATTAGCGCAGAGATTGAGATGTGGACGCTGGCCGGGCACATCAAAATCAGCCTCGGGCGCCATATCGACGTGCGGCGCATCGATAAGCTCATCGCCCGGTGCGTGCTAGGGGCGCAGTAGAGCACAATTAGGGCAGTATGTAGCACTCCGGGTACTAGACGTGGCGGCCGCTCCCCGCGGGGAAACGGCCGCCACGTTTATTGAGCTGAGTGCCAGCTATTCCGAGGCGGGGCTTAACGCTCCACTTCGCCGCGGATGAAGGCTTCCACCGCGGCGCGGGCTTCTTCATCGGGGCGCTGCTGCGCCGGCGACTTCATGAAATAGGCACTGGCGGAAAGCAGCGGGCCACCGATACCGCGGTCAAGGGCGATCTTGGCGGCGCGGATAGCGTCGATGACCACGCCTGCGGAGTTCGGGGAGTCCCAGACCTCGAGCTTGTATTCCAGCTTGACCGGGATATCACCGAAGTTACGCCCTTCCAGGCGCACGAAAGCGAATTTGCGATCCTCGAGCCACGGGACCCAATCCGAGGGACCCACGTGGATATCATGCGGGTCGAGCTGCTGGGTGATATTGCTGGTGACGGCCTGGGTTTTAGAAATTTTCTTTGATTCCAGACGCGAACGCTGCAGCATATTCTTGAAGTCCATATTGCCGCCCACGTTGAGCTGGTAGGTATGGTCAAGAGAAATCCCGCGCTCTTCAAAAAGGCGAGCGAGTACCCGGTGGGTGATAGTCGCACCGATCTGGCTCTTAATATCGTCACCCACAATTGGCACGCCCGCGTCCGTAAACTTCTGGGCCCACTCCGGGTTGGAGGCAATGAACACCGGCATGCAGTTGATCATGGCGACGCCCGCATCAAGGGCGGCCTGCGCATAGAACTTCGCGGCTTCTTCGGAGCCGACCGGGAGGTAGGAGACCAGCACATCGGCCCGCGCATCCTTGAGCGCAGCCACCACATCAACGGGTTCGGCATCGGATTCGGTAATGGTGGCGCGGTAGTACTCCCCCAGGCCATCCAATGTGGGGCCACGCAGCACCTCCACTCCGGTGGGTGCCACATCGCAGATTTTAATTGTGTTATTTTCACTGGCGTTGATCGCGGTGGCCAGGTCGGCGCCGACTTTCTTGGCATCGACGTCGAAGGCCGCAACGAACTCAATATCGCGGATATGGTAATCGCCAAATACCACATGCATCAGGCCCGGGACCGTTTCGCTTTCAGATGCGCCGTGGTAGTAGGTCACGCCCTGCACCAGCGAGGACGCACAATTACCTACTCCCACAATGGCAACGCGAATCGACATACGGTTACTCCTTTGTAGTTATTGATGAAACGTGATTGTTTTTTCAGTCATCGATGCGGCGGGTGCCGCGGTGAGCGAGACTGAACGGGGCACCTGCGCCCCCATCACCAAGCCACTATGTCACTAAAAAGTTCGTTTGTGAAGAGACCTTGCGGGTCGATATGGTCGAATGGCGCACGGAGATTGGCGGGCGCAATAGTGTGGGGCGGCGACTTTATGGCGTCGCCGCCCCACAATGAGTCACATTAATGTGTCGAGTACAAGGTGCTTAGCTGCGCCGTCGTACCACCATCACCCCTCCCGCTGCCACGCACGCGATACCCGCCAGCGTCAGCGCTGGGCCGGCCATAGAGGTTCCCGTTTTCACGAGCTGCTCCCGAGGTGTAGGTGTGGTTGTAGGCGTGGGAGTTTGCGAGGGAACCGGCGGTGTTGTTGCCGGAACCGACGGAGTCGGCGTAACCGATGGCGCTGGCGGCTGGGTTGCCGGCACGGTCGGCGTGGGCGTTTCCGTGGGAGTTGCGGTTGGTGTTGGCGTATCGGAGGGAGTCGGGGTGGGTTCCGGAGTTTCCGAACACGAGGGCGTTGGTTCCGGGGTCTCCGACTCCGTGGGAGTTGGAGTCGGCGTTGGCGTGGGCGGGGGCACGATAGAGTTCGTCACCACGAATCCGTCCGTCATATTGCCCGCCACGGTCGAGGTATACCCGTCAACAGACTCCTCCACAATCGTGTAATTGATGAGGTAGCCGTCCGCGCACTTGTCCACGTCAGCAAAGGTTGCCTTCCAGCCTTCCGCCGCGCCAACAGTCTTACGAGCAACTTCCTTGCCGTCCCCCAGCAGCACGAAAGTGATGCTCTCCGGGCGTGTCTGCTTAGCGTTATCGTCATCCTGCCAAGCCTTCGTTGCCGAGACATCCGTAGCCAGGGTATTCGTGAACTTGAGGGTGCCATCCGGGTTCATGCCCACGTCGCTGCGGTACCCAGGCGTGGGAATTTCGGTGATGTTATATTCGACTTCATTATCGGTCCAGGTAGGGCCGGCAAGTTCATACCTGGGGACGCTGAACGTAAAATTCCACTCATCGACCGTTGAGGGGTAATTAACGACCTCGTATTCATGCTTACTGGCTTCATAGCGTGGATTGATCCAGAGCTGCTCGCTGCGATCCTGGTACACCTTGAACACTGCGTATTTGATGGTTTCCTTGGGTAATTCCTTTTGCAGGTTACCTTCCGCATCGCGAGTGTACTGGGTTCCCCACAGTTCCAAGGTGATGAAATCTGGGTGTTCCTTAGCCGGGCAAGCTATCCGCGCGGCTGGGCTATCGACCGGTTGGGCCTGCGAGTAAGCTGTGATGCCCAGCAAGCCCAGCAGAAGCGCAACGGCCATCGCGCCGAGTTTACGTAGATGCGTCATATTTCCTCCCTCCATCGGCTCAGCCATACCCGGGGCGCGCGACGTCTTCATCGCCGCATTCCGGCCGCGAAAAGGCGTGTTTTCGTATTTTCGCGCGGCTGCTTGTTTCATCCTCGCTTATGCGGTGCGCAACCATTACGGGAACTAAGTCCCACGGCTCTAGTACGACGACGCAGCCACTTCCCTCACCAGCACATATGCCACGATGGCGCGGAAAAACTGGTTGTGAGAAACTGAAGCATGTCCGAAGAAATGCGCATCGTCATGCCTAAATACCAAGCTACGCTGGAACCGCCGGTTATTGGAGCTGCACTTGTGAGGGCCTCTATTAGCTACGACGGTTTACCGGTGGCGATCTGGAGTACGGCTGAGGACTTGCGTAAGTTTTTTGGGCGGTCAAACGGTGGTTGCACCGCCAACGCATATGTTGATGGAGTGGTTGATGCCCTGCTAACGAGGCATAATGCCGACGGCAAGATTATCCAGAAAACACCTATTTTTCGATTCCCGGTTTGCTACCCCCACATCCAATCTCTGCCGCTGGGAGCCTTTCTTATTATTGGAGGGCGAAGCGAGTGGTCTGTAGAGGAGAACCGTGCCGGACACAATGCTTTCATCTACAACTTCGAGGGCAAGTTGATCAGGAGCGGAACTGTTGGGGATGCGATAGACGAGGTTCAAGCGCTGGGCGACGGAACTTTCTGGACCAGCTACTTCGATGAAGGCATAGGTGAAGATCTTGGTTGGGATCCGCAATTCCCAAGCAACGACGCCAACCTGCCCCCTCGTGAACCCATTGAGATCACCGGACTCATTCATTGGAATAGTGAACTGGAACCGATATGGGTTTATCCCACCATGGAAGAACTACGCCCGCGATTCGGTGATCGAGGCGCTTTCTATGCATCGATGTTCCACATGTCCTCCATGAACTTTGACGTGGATCAGACGGTTGTTCTCCCAAGTACATCGTGTTCCATCATTACAATTGAGAATCACGAAATCACCAGATACGTTGACACCCAAGGAGAATTCAAAGGGGTGCCCGGCGTGGCAATCTCCGGTGACCGCGTCCTTATTTGGTCCTGGCGTGGTAAACCGATCATCACGCTCATTGATATCAGCGACGGGTACCGAGTAGTTGAGAACTGTGAGCTACGCTATCCGAAGGAATTCGATACCAGCCCGTCCTCGTCCTCGAATTACATCGGACCTACCATCCATGTTATTGATGAGTATGGCGTCTGGATAACCCTGGATATCAACGACGTGTGGCCGGATGAGTAGCGGTGAAATGTACAGCGTCGTCGTACCTTAGCGTGAAAAAGTGAAGCGAGGGAAAGGTCGAAGAAATGCGCGTTATCACGCCCCGGTACCAAGCAACTCTGCAACCGCCGGTTAAGGGCGCTGTGCTTGTGCAAGCCTCCATTAGTTATCACGGGTTGCCGGTGACGATCTGGAGCGATGAAGAGGGATACGCGCGCTTCTTCGAACGTAATGAGAATTTTCCACGGGTTTTCGTTTCTGAAGAAGCGGATGCGATTTTCGCGCTGCACAATGCTGACGGGACAGTGCGCACCGCATCGGCACCCGTCGATCTGCCCGTTTCCGTTCCCGATATCCAATACTTGCCTGACGGTACGTTCCTGGCCGTCGGCGCGCGATGCCGGTGGTCCAGCGACCGGCATGAAGCCACACACAACGCCTACATCTATACAGCGGACGGGGAGCTGGTGCGATCCGGGGTGCTCGGTGATGGCATCCAAGATGTTCAGGCCCGCAGCGATGGAACCATCTGGACAAGTTATTTCGATGAAGGAATTCTCGGTAACTTCGGCTGGGATTTCGGAGTACGTGGAGAGGCCAGCGGGGAGGCGGAGAACCTTGCGATTGGATTTTGCGGGCTCTGCCGCTGGAATAGCGAGTTGCAAGCGGAATGGCTGTACCCCGACTGGCACGATGTGGAACCGGAGTTCGGTGAGGAGCTGGCCCGCCTAACCTTTATTGCTGATTGCTATGCCATGAACTGCACCGATGAGCAGACGGTTATTTGCCCCTACTCCGATTTCCCGCTGGTTACGATAACGGGAGATCGGATTACGCGAATTGTTGATACCCGCAAGGAAATACCGCGGCTGAGAGGTTTGGCGGTTTCGGGAAATCGTGTGCTGGCCTACGGTGATTATGACGAAACTATCTGTGCGCTAGCGGATACGAGCGACGGCTACCGCGAAATTACTCGCTGTCAGGTAAAACATGCAGCCGATGCCACGCTCCCCTATTACCCCGCAGGGTCCCGCGGCTCTGCGATCCACTTCATTGACAGTATTCATCGGTGGTTCGTGCTGGATGTGGATGAGGCGTGGGTGGAAGCGTGAAGCCGGCCGGAGAAGACTCCTGTGGCTAGCGCCCGACCTGGATTCGATTCCCGGCATCTCCACCTAAAGCTGCTCCCCTCGGTTGCGTCCGTTAGTGTGGTGTATCTGTATCCCGCGGTGATCCTCGTGTCGGCATGCACAAAGGCGACCATCGCGGGTACCTTTCGAATCAAC
>NZ_KE150263.1:310593-706002 GCF_000411135.1 Actinotignum schaalii FB123-CNA-2
CCTGTGTCTGATATCCAGTCCTTATTAGTATCGAAACCAGAGAATGACAATCATGATTCGAGAACACAGATACACCACTAACCAGGACTTGACCCTCCCCTCTCCAATACATCGACGTGAAGAATTCAAAAATAGGTACAGATTCATACTCCGAAATAGAATTCGTACCTCTTTACATAGCGGCGGGAATAGCGCGCGCGGCGGTCGCGTTGTAGACTAGTGAATCCACCGCGTTACCGGCGTTGAATGCCGAGCGGGTGGAACTGTTTGATAACAGCATACGGGGATGATCGGTTTCGACGGCGGTAGTTAGTCGGAGGGAAGCGGGCCGAGGATGTAGAGTCACCTCGATAACGCTCTCTGCAAACCAATAGGTGCCAAGAACAAGAGCACCGATTTCGCCCTCGCTGCCTAAGCTAAGCGACCTGCGAAATCTGCTGAACTAGGTGTGCTTTCCGCCTAGACCTCAGCATCGTTGAGAAAGCCACTGGTGAGTACGTTTGCTACGGGCGTGCTCGCGACACCAACATAGATAGGTTCGTCAGGGCCTGGTTCGTGTGGAACCCTGGAGCCGAAAATAACTATCAACGAACTGCGCCCGGAGAATACTCCTTTGGCTATCGTCGGACCCGGGTTCGATTCCCGGCATCTCCACTTATGATGAGCACCCGCTCCGATTTTTCGGCGCGGGTGCTTACTTTTGCACGGAAGTTCTTGTAGAATCAAATTGTGGGGAGAGTGATTCAGTATGAGTGCTAGTGAAACTAGGATCGGCCAGCGCATCGCTGCCGCGCGTGCGTGCGTGGGAATGTCGCAGCGCGATTTAGCTGCAAGTTCGAGCCTGTCCCAATCCACAATCCACCGGATAGAAGCGGGCGAGCGTCCGGCAACTCTCATTGAGCTTTCCCTTATTGCTGACGCCTGCGGAGTTCTGGTTGATCATCTACGAGGTACGGACTCCATTCAGAGTGAGGTCTGTTATGCCGGCCGTACGGACACCGCGGGCGCTGAGGGTCTCTATGATTACCTTGTCTACGCTCTTGGTCTTGCCCGGCGCCTTGACGATATTGGGATTCCGGAGGCGGCATGAGCAACGAAGAAATCGCCCGGAAAGCCGCTGCGCAATTCCGCAAGGAACACGATTTAGGATCCGCCCCGATTCTCAGCGTGACCCAGCTACTTGAACGCGTTATGAACGTTGGTGTCGCGTTTGTTGCTGGTGCCGCACCTGGGCACGGGATGGTGGTGGACTGGGAAAATAAGCGGCTTGTTGCGGTGGGTTGTACGGATCAGCCCATGCAGCTACGTTCTACGCTTGCTCATGAACTTGGCCATCTGCGGCTAGGGCATCTTGACCGCCACATGAGCGCTTCGCGGGAATGGGGTACAGGTACTCCGCGGGAGCATCAGGCAGATGCTTTCGCTCGGCATTTCCTTATGCCAGCAGAAACTGTAGCTGATATCACGCAGAGAAACGAACCCACTCTAGCTGTGTTATCGGATCTTGTTCACAGCTACCTGGTTTCGCCGGCGGACGCTGCCGTTCAGCTTCGTGAGAATGGTGTTATCGACCAGAGTACATGTGAAGAATGGAGTGATATTCCCGCATCTTCACTTGCCGCGCAATTTGGATGGTTGACCGAATACAAGCTCCTCGCTGCACTGGCACAACAACCGCGCGCCCCTCAGAAACTTCTTGCTCGGGCGATTGAAGGCTATCGATGGGGTGCCATTGGCCCAGCCGCTATAGCGCGCCTGACAGGAAGAAATGATTACCACGTTCTGCTCAAAGAGTTGCGAGCAGCTGGAATCATTCCAGTTGAGACGCCGGATATTACGGCTACTGCCCCTCACGATACCGGTGCGGAACTAAGTGCTGAGGAATTGGCCCTTTTGACAGGTGAATCAGGCCGCACCACCCGGGAGCTGGCGATCTCAACGGGCGGATAGCTGCGATGTATATTCTCGACACGGGGCCGATCTTTAAATTCTTCGCCACAGATTGTGTACCACAGCTCGTGAAAGCACTGGGTGGTAACCCTGTGCACATACCGGCAGCTGTGGAATTTGAAATCTACGACACTCCGAAACGTCGTTCTCAATTTATACGAGCTGCTGAGACATGGCCAAGATTTCCGGGACGGTTCAAACGCATTATCTCGGATGCTCCAACAGAGGATTTGCAGCAATGTTGTCGCGATGTTCTGGGAGTTGAGTTTGACGATATGTACTCCCTTACGAAGGATAGGGGCGAGAATATGGCCATCTTGCACGGTGTTCTTCTAGCGAGATCCGGGGAAAGAGTTGTCATCGTTTGCGATGAGGAAAATGGAACTGCCCTGATCAAGAAACAGGCTCGTTTGCTCATGATCCAGCATCAGCGGGGGCTCCATGTGCCCGGCGGTGCGATAGCACATGCCACCACTCTCACTCTTCTGCAGTGGGCAATCGAACGGGGCGGGTTTAAGAATCGTGCCGAATTCATCAAAAAATACCATGCGATGGCGTCTTTAGATGAAGCGCTACCGAAAGACATCAAAGCTACCGGTCTCACCAAATCGCCACCCTGGCCGGGAGAATCACACTCGGATGATCCGCAGTAGGTGGCAGCTTCGCGGCGAGCTCTGTTAGTGACGGCCGATCACTCCTTAAGCGCTCGAGATTTCTGTCTATGTGGCCAAAAGAATAAGTGCACCGTACCAAGGAGGAATATTGCGGGACCTGTAGCACCGCCCAGCTCAGGGAACCACAACTAAAATTAGGGTGTGAAACGGCAGATTATCTTAACCATGATCGCCGCCCTCGCTCTCACCGCGTGCGGCACCACTAGTAAGTCCAAAGAATCAGCACCAACGGCAACCCCGACTCCCACAACAACGGCCACATTCAATAAATACAAGGGTAAAAGCCTTGAGGTGAGCATCATCGATAAAACACCTTTTGGAAACTCAAAAAATAATGGGGACGGCACTTGCACTCTGCTCGAGAATGTCGATATCGGCGTATACAAGCAAAGTGATACAAATCGGAATAACGTAATTGCCTTCGGCAGTGCCCCAGCGGGAACTCTCGGCGAACTTCGAGATAACTTCTGCGCATATTCGCCAATCCTCACCCTGCCCGCGAAAAGCTGGAACAATGGTGATGCGTGGTTCGTCGACTACATCACGCCAAGTAAAACCTTCATGAAAGCAATGCATGCGGACCGTACCGTCCGACTGGTCATCTCGGTGAACGGTTTGCGGTAGTCCAAGAGGCGGCACCGTCACGGGGCGACTTCACCAGTCTCGCGATATACGGACTCAAGCCTTGCCACTCATTGCGCGGAAACGCTACCGTACCAACCCTTCGCGGCGCCGGGCGGCAGACATCGCCCGCTGCGCCTCCCGATCCGCCTCGCGCCGGCGAATCGTCTCGCGCTTATCCCATTCCTGCTTGCCCTTAGCCACCGCGATTTCCAGCTTAGCCAGCCCGCGCACGAAATATAGCTCGAGGGGAACAATTGTATAGCCCTTCGCCTCGACAGCCCGCGCCAGCTTCTCGATCTCCGATTTGTGCAACAGCAGGCGCCGCTTGCGGGTGGGCGCGTGATTCGTCCACGTCCCCATCGCGTAAATCGGAATATTGATCCCGTGCGCGTACACCTGCCCGCGATCCACCTCAATCCAGCCGTCCACCAGCGAGGCCCGGCCCATGCGCAGCGCCTTCACCTCGGTTCCAGACAGCGACATCCCTGCCTCGAAGGTATCCTCAATGAAATAATCATGGCGCGCCTTCTTATTGCGCGCGATCACCTGATGCGCATCGGCCGCCGCTTTCGCCTGCTGGGCCGCGCTCAGCTTTCCTTGTTTTTTCTTCGCCACTCGGGCTTCTCCGTTCTAATCCTTGAGCTCACGCCGGTCAGTGATGAGGAACCACACAAAAACAAGGGTTCCGGCCAGCAGTACCACCGCTGGCGCGCTCACGTCCAGCAGATGATCGGTGAAGAACGACGGCGCAGCTGCCGCATCGGTATTCACCGTCAAGGTGATAATCAATCCAATAACAAAAGTAGTCACGCCGGTAGCTACCCCGGCTACCGCGATCCCCCGCCGCGTGGAAATCGTATTAATCATGCGGCGTACCATCGCCAACACAATGAGCGCCGCGAAACCGACCGCGAAAAGCAGCGTTCCCACCGCGTAAGGAGAATCGGTGAGAGCAGCCCGATCCCACACAAACCAGGCAAGCACCAATCCCAAAACACCGGTGAGCACCTCGTAGGCGGTTGCCTTGCGCTGCCCGCGCGCGTAGCGCTTCTCCAATTGCCGGCGCGAATACTCGCTCACATCAGTTTTCTGCTTCTTCTTCGCCGGCGCGGATGCTTCCGCGGAGGTCGAATCATCTGCGCGCTCACCAGCTGGAACTACCTTCTCGGTGTCCCCGTGCTGGGTAGCGGCACCCGGCTGGGTAGCGGACCCGTCCACTCCGGGCTGAGCAGCTTCCCCGGCCGGCTTCTCCGCACTAGACAAGCTGCTTGGCCGTTGCGGCGTCGTCGTACTAGAAACGCCCGGCGCGGTGTCACGTGCGGTTGAGGCTGCGTCGGTGGTGGGAGCGGGATCGGTCGAGCCGTGTGCTTGTGTCATGACATCCTCTTCGTCGATTCGTGGTTGCGCGCTTGGCTACGCCAGCGCACCGGGATAGCCAACGTGCCAGGATGGCCAAATGCCGGGGCGTCGGGCTAGCCGCCCTAAGCCGGGCTGCCTCGCACGCTATTCGTAGAATCCAGGCAGGGACATCGGGTCGATAACCACGCCGTCCTGCCACACTTCAAAGTGTACGTGGCAACCGGTGACCATGCCCGTCATGCCGGTCCAACCGATCACATCGCCCTGGCCCACGCTTTGCCCCACGGATACATTGAAGCCGGAAAGGTGATTGTAAACCACCACGTAGGACGAGCCGTTAATATAGCCGAGGTTGAGGATGACCTGGTTGCCGTGTGTGCCGTTACCCGAGGCGGGGCGTACCGCCGCGACCACGCCAGCAGCCGCCGCATATTGCGGATTACCGCAGGCTGAACGCAAGTCCACGCCTTCGTGCATCCACCAGCCGCCATCGAAGGGGTAGACACGCATCCCGAAGGGCGAGGTCACGTACAGCGGGGCCGGCACTGGCGGAATGAGAGCACCCGAAGCTGCCGGGGGCGCTGCCGGGGCACCTCCCCCGCCGCCCTGGGCTGCTGCTTCCGCGGCGCGCCGCCGGTTTTCTTCGTCAATACGGGCGATCTGCGCGGCGGTATCATCGCGGGCCGCGTTCATGGCCGACAGCGAGTTCTGGAATTCCCCGCGCCGAGCTTCCAGAGCTTGGGATTGCTGGGTGACAGAAGCTTCCAGGTCCGCGAGTTCCTTGGTGCGGGCCGCGGCGGCTGCCTCTTTCGATTTCTTTTCCGCTACCGCGGCATCCGCCTGGCTCTTGAGCTGGGAAATCTCCCCTTGTACTGCCTTTTGCCGCTGGGCACGGGTCCGGTTCGCCGCCGTTGTTTGGGTCACGTCGGTGAGAGTTTGGGATTGCACCCGGGTAATCGCCTGGTTCGCGGATAGCGCGTTGAAGAAATCCGCGCTTGATTTTGCGCCGATCAGAAGCTCCACGGTGGAAACCCGGTTATCACCGCGATATTCGGAACGCGCAATCTCGCCGAGGTTATCGCGAGTTTCACTCAGTTTCTTCTCACCTTGCGCAATCGAGGTGGTGATGGAATCAAGCTCGCCCTTGGCCGCATCCAGGCGCGCCCCGATTTTTTCTTGTTCGCGCTGGGCTGCTGCGGCGTCGTTCTGCGCCTGCAATAACGCGGCCTGCGCCCCGGGAACCTGCGCCTGCGTTTCTTGCAGCTTGAGGTAAACGTTTTGCAGATCCACGTCCACTCCCTCGAGGGAAGAACGCAGATTCTCAATTTCGGCTTCCTGCTGTTCTTGCTGGCGGACGAGGTCGTCGCGGTCATCGGCACGCGCCGGCGTCGCCAACCCGGCAACGCCCAGCGCCCCCGCAGCCAGCGCCCCCAACCATCGTCTGCTCCCGATTCTCACCGGTTCACCTTTCCTATATGTATCTCTTTTAGCGACCGTACCGTTAGGCTTGGCGACGACGCCGCGGCGCCGTCGCCCCACCTCCGTTATACGCGTGCGTACCTGCGCAAAGCGATCCAGGACGCCAAGCCGGACACCAGCACTGAACCAATGAGCAGCCAGGGTGCCACCTGGAGGGCCTCGCTCACGCCGATCACCCGAATCCACGGCAGCGACTGGGAAATCCAATCCTCGAGCAGGAATTTCGCTGCCAGCCACAGCCCACCGACCGCAAAAATAGCGCCGACAAGCGAGGCAATAATTCCTTCGAGGATGAAGGGCAGTTCGATGAAGAAATTCGAGGCGCCCACGTAGCGCATAATCCCCGTTTCGTTACGCCGCGACATTGCCGAGAGCCGGATCGTGGTGGGGATGAGGAGAAGCGCGGTGAGGATCATGACCGCGGCCAGCCCGCCGGCAATCGCGGTGAAGCGATTAAGGGTGGCGAAAACCGGTTCTATTTGTTCACGCTGGTCGTACACACTCTGCACCCCGGGGCGGTTGCCGAGGTCTTCCACGAGCACCTGGTACTTTTCCGGGTCGTGGAGTTTGACGCGGAAGGAAACTTGCATTTGGTCGGCGGTGACGGTGTCACGCCAGACCGAATCGCCCATTTGTTCGCGGTAATTGGCGAAGGCTTCTTCTTTAGTTTCGAATTCGTAGCGCTCCACCTGGGACGCGAGCGGTTCGGTGGTCAGGGCGGTATCGATAGCTTTGATTTGTTCCTCGGTGGCTTCGTTACCTGCGCATGGTTCGGTGGCGTCATTTGCCGCGCACATGAACACCGAGACTTCCACCTGGCTGTACCAATCGGCACGCAGGTGGCTGATCTGGGTTTGGAGTAGCGCTGCCGCGCCCACAAAAAGGAGGGAAACGAAGGTGACGAGGGAAACCGAGGCAGCCATCGCCTTGTTATTGATAAGTCCCTTGAATGTTTGGGACAGGACGAAACGACTGCGCATTAGTGTTGCCCTCCTCCGTACTGGCCGCGATCCTGATCGCGAACGATCACGCCGTTGGCCAGCTCAATCACGCGTTTACGCATCTGGTTGACGACGCTGGCATCGTGCGTGGCCATAACCACCGTGGTGCCCGAGCGGTTGATACGGTCCAGGAGGCGCATAATCGACAGCCCGGTATTTTGATCCAGGTTGCCGGTCGGTTCGTCGGCGAGGAGGATTTCCGGGCGATTGACCATGGCGCGGGCAATAGCCACGCGCTGCTGTTCCCCACCGGAAAGTTCGTTCATGCGGCGGCGTTCCTTGCCGTCCAGGCCCACCATTTCCAGCACTTCCGGAACTTCGGTGCGGATGCGGTGGCGCGGAGCCCCGATGACCTGAAGCGCGAGTGCCACGTTATCGTGCACGTTCTTATCGGGAAGGAGCCGGAAATCTTGGAACACCGTACCGATACGGCGCCGCAGGAAAGGAACGCGCCGCTGGGAAACAGTGGCGAGATCCTTACCGAGCACCTCAATTTTTCCGGATGTTGGCCGTTCGGCAACGTTGATGAGCGAAAGCATCGTTGATTTTCCCGAACCGGAGGGGCCCACGAGGAAAACGAATTCGCCGCGGTCAATATCCGCGCTCACCGAGTCCAGCGCAGGTTTCGCGCCCTTCTGGTAGAGCTTCGTCACCTTGGTAAATGTGATCATAAACTTGCCCTTAGATTACTACTATCGTGCTTTACCCTACGGAACAGGCCGCGAAATCGCGCGGGACGCGCCGCACGATCCGCGAAACTCCCGCGGTTCACTCCCCCACGTTATCGCCCGCCTTTTCTCCCGCTTTCTCACCGGTAGCGCGCCAGCGGATACCGGCGTCGATGAAGCCGTCAATATCGCCATCGAAAATAGCGTCAGTATTCCCCGATTCGTACCCCGTGCGCAGATCCTTGACCATCTGATAGGGCTGGAGCACGTAGGACCGCATCTGGTCCCCCCACGAGGCTTTAATATCTCCGCGCAGTTCTTTCTTTTCGCGCGCTTCCTCTTCCTGTTTGAGAAGGAGTAGGCGCGATTGCAAGACCCGCATCGCCGCGGCCCGGTTTTGGATCTGCGATTTTTCATCCTGCATCGATACCACGATGCCGGTGGGCAGATGGGTGATGCGCACCGCCGAATCAGTGGTGTTAACGGACTGGCCGCCCGGCCCCGAGGAACGGAACACATCAATGCGAATATCGGTATCGGGAATATCGATATGGTCGGTTTGTTCGATAAGCGGAATAACCTCGACGGCAGCGAAAGAAGTTTGGCGCCGGCCCTGATTATCAAAAGGCGAGATACGCACCAGCCGATGGGTTCCCGCTTCCACCGAAAGAGTGCCGTAGGCATAGGGCGCGCTCACCTCAAAGGTAGTGGATTTCAATCCGGCTTCTTCGGCATAGGAGGTATCGAGCACTTTGGTGGCGTAACCGCTGCGTTCGGCCCACCGCAGGTACATGCGCTGGAGCATCTGCGCGAAATCGGCCGCGTCCACTCCCCCGGCCCCGGAACGAATGGTCACCACGGCATCACGCTCATCGTATTTGCCGGCGAGCAGAGTGCGGATATGGAGTTCTTCCAGCGCTTTTTCAGTGCCTGTCATTTCTTCACCGAGCGCTTCGTAGACTTCCCGAGCCGAAGCCGGATCCGAAACCTCTTCTTCCTGGGCGATTTCGAGGAGTGCACCGGCATCCTCGATACGCGCGCGCATGGTCTCGAGTTTCTCCAGTTCACTTTGGGCGTGGGAGAGTTTCGAGGTGACTTCTTGAGCGCGAGCAGTATCATCCCAGAGCCCGGGCGCAGAGGATTCTTCCGTCAGCGCGGCGATGCGCGCGGTGAGGCCCTCCACATCGGTCACCGCTTCGATTTGGTGAAAAACACTACGCAGATGGTCAAGACGTTCGGAAAAATCACTCACGGCATAAGGCTACCTCAGGTCAAGGCGCGCCCGGGCCTGCGCGCGTATCGAAACGGGCAAGTCCACTACCGGCAACCGCACGGTTTTTTCTATAGCGACGACGACGCCGGCGCTATCCGCGCCGGTATCTGGCAGCACGTGATCAGCAGGAAATATTGCGGCGGCGAGCTGGCGCACGGTGGCGGTGCTGGGATGGCAATCGGCTAGGGATGCAGCACTGAAGTAACACTCCTGTGCGATCTCTTGGCTGATCGCGAGCGCGGCAGAATCGGCCTGTCCCTGGAGTGTATGCCGAGCGGTGAGGACGGTGGTGAGGTAGATGAACCCCAGGCACAGGATGGCGCTGACCGCCCAGACTCCTAGGCCCAGGATGAGGATATTGCCGCGTTCGCGAGGTGTGGGAGCTTTCGCCGGGGCGGTCACGGCCGCGCCTCTCGAAAACGATCAACGGTTGTGGAAGCACTTTGCTCGATGAGGACGGCCCGCCCGATATAAACAAGCGGCACGGATACTTCCACGGTGGCGGTGATGCGTGCTCCCGGGGTCAGGCACGGGTGCGCGGAGCAGGAGATCTGCGGTGGTGAGGTGTTCGCTGCGGCGTCGCTTATGGCGGCGTCGCTCACAACTGCGTGGGCAACCGCCCGAGCGCGGGCGGTTCCGGCCGCTGTACTATCCGCGGTTGCGAAACTGCGAGCTGCCTCCTGAGCCGCCCGGGCGGCTACTGCCCGCGCGCGGGGAATCCCGGCACTTTCCACGGTGAAGATGAGGAGTGGCAAAACTAGCATGACGAGTACCGCGAGGGCTTCCAAGGTGCCGTTTCCTTCTTCGCTGTCGATCAGCGGGAGAGGAAGGCGAGGGTGCTTCATACCGGTGCTCCTTTTCGGGTGGTGGGTTGCGACAAGTCGCGGATTGCGACAGGTGGCGAGTCGTGACAGCTGGCTAGTTGCGTCAGGTAGCGAGTTACGGGCTGGCCCGCCGCGGGGTGGTGGCATCTGTGTCGAGCACGTGCGCATGGGCGTGTAGCCGAACCCGGCTGGTTCCCAGGATTGAGGAATAGTTTCCGCTGATCTCTACCCGGAGGAATTCTTCGCTCCCGATGCGGATCGTGCTCGCGTTGGCCGTGCACTGGCACCCGGGCAGGCGGGCGCCGATGTCTGACTCGGCCTGCCGTGCCACCTCTGACAAGTTCAGGTGGCGCACCGCTCCCGTGCGTGCGGCTCGCGCCGCACAATCACGTATCTGTTCGATGGCGAAGAGGCGGGATCCGAGAACTGCGAGCGCCAGGGCAGCAAGGGCCACTATCCCAGCTAAGAGGCAGAAATCCACGACCGCGGCCCCGCGTTCGGCAGGGGAATGTGCGGCATCGCGTATCTTCCTCATGAAAAACTCGATATGCGTTCGATGGCGGTCGAGAAGAGGTTCGTGAGGGCAGGCCCGGCTACCGCCCAGATAGCGAGAACTAGGCCAACGGTCATGAGGGTGACGAGCACCCAGCCGGGCACGTCCCCGCGTTCGCGGGGATCCGGACCGGCCCATGTTGCCGGTGATATATCAGGGTGGATAAGCGCGCTGTGGGTTGGCATGGGCATGAGTGGTTCCTTTCATGAGCTGAGTATTTCCGGTTTACGGTGAGGTGAGGGGAAGGAAAGTGAGTCGGGTCAGCCCCGGATAAAGGGCGATAACCACGACGAACGGCAAGATAAGGAAAACAACGGGAATCATCATGAGGATTTCGCGCCGGCCTCCGCGTTCAAGGAGCTGGCGGCGGGCATAGTTCCGTGCTTCTTCTGCTTGCACACGCAGGGTATCGGTGAGTGCAGATCCGTGGGCGAGGGTGGCTAGCAACGCGTCGCAGAGGTTGTGTAGCGCCGGGTTGTGCACGCGGTCGCTCAAGTGGCGTACCGCCGTAGTGAGCGGATCTCCGGCATAAACATCCCCTAAGGTGCGACGCAGTTCTTTTGCCAGGGCTCCGCCGGCAAAGCTCGCAACATATTCGAGAGCACCCACGATGCTGGCGCCCGCCCCTACCGCGATGCTTAGGAGCTGGGCGATATCGGGTAGTTCTGCGGTAATAGCGTTGTCGCGCTGGCGCAGGCGCGCGGTGAGGTGGGAGTCCGTGGCGAGGATCGCACCGAGCAGGAAGAATATAGGACAGGCGGCCGCGAGCGCCGCGGGTAGTCCGCGCGCTAAGCACGCTAGCCCTAACGCGATCCCGGCTACTGCCGCGAGCACTCCCGCGCGTAGCTGGGCAAAGCGGAAGTCTGCGACGTCGCCCTCCCCTAAACAATGGAGGCGGCGAGCAACCGACGCGTGAGTGGAACCAAATTTTTCCGCGCCACGCAAGGCAATTCTGATGATGCGATGAGGCAAGCGCGGGCGAGCACTACCTAAATATGGTGTGATGCGTGAGAGCAGGGGTGGGCCCGGCCAAGCCCACCACCAGGCTAGCAGCAGGAGACCTGCCGCGAGGATGCTACCGGTGAGTGCGGGAAGGGGGAAATCCACGAAAATGCTCCCTTCTACCCTGCGGCGCGCCGACCGCGACCGGGACACCGCGGAGCAGGCAACGTGCTCGCGGCAGTTGAGGTAGTCGAAATCGTCGAAGTACTCGAAGTAGTCGATATGGATGAGATAAGCGAGGCGGACGGTGGCTTAGCTGCTGCGTGCGCCGGCGATGCCGCGTCGAGACCGGCTGGTGGAGACAACCTTGGGGAGACTCCCCGGGGTGCAGGCGCAGCGGCTAAAACGCGGTGTTCTTCGGGGAGACGACCCAGGTGTGTCATAAGTGCGTAGGCAACAAGCGTGGTGCCTAAGCCAGCCAGCAGGATGAGGGTCCCGGTTGGTGAGGTGAAAGCCTCCCTAGTACCGGGCCGGGTCGAGAGCAGGAGGAGAACGAGCCACGGGGCAAGAGCGGCCACCCGTGCCCCGTTGACGGTCCACGATTGGCGGGCCAGGAGTTCTCCCCGAGCTCGGTTTTCTGCGCGCAAGGACAACGCAAGTGATTCGAGGACGCGGGGCAGATCATGGCCACCGTAGCGCACCGCCAGTCGGAGAATTTCGAGTACCCGGTCTGTTACCGGATCCCGGAAGGCATCTTTTAGGCGGGTTAGGGAAGTTTCGAAGCTACCTGTTGTTTCCAGGTGGGTGGCAAAGAATCGCAGCGTCGGAGAGGCATCTGGCCGGGTGGCCAGATAGAGGAGAGCTTCGGGCACGGTGCGGCCGGCGCGCAGGGAGGAGAGCAGCTGATCGATGCGGTCGGGCCAGGCAAGGCGCTGGGCATCCCGTGCTTTTCTTCCAGCGTGACGTGTATGCCAGAACGGTAACCAGGTTCCCACCGTCCCTCCGGCCGCAGCAAGGAAAGGATGACCGGTGGTGAGCAAGACGCCTAGAGCCAGACCAAGACCGCAGCACACACTCATCCCGAGCCTGCGTGTGGGAATCGTGATGCGAGGCTTTCTTTGACGCCTCGGCCAGCCCGAGCGATCCCGCTGACCCGAGCGATCCCGCCGACCCGAGCGATCCCGCCGACCCGAGCGATCCCGCCGACCCGAGCGATTCGACGTGACCAGCGCTTGAATAACTGTGAGGACTCCGGTGGCAATCACAGCTCCAACGATTAGTCCCATGATCGCCCCGCTTCTCGAGTGAGGATGCTACCGTCCGGACCGAGACCTGCGACTTCCAAGATCTGGGAAACACGGCGCTGCCCGTGGGATTCCCGCCTCACGTGCACAACGAGGTTGATGGTTGCGGCAACGGTGGGCGTCACGAAGTTCGGGGTGATGTTCTCTCCCGCGAGAAGTGGCAGAATCTCCAGTTTGGTGAGGGCTTCCCGCGCACTATTGGCGTGAATGGTGCACGCTCCGGGAATGCCCGCATTGAGGGCGATAAGCAGATCGAATGCTTCGGCCCCGCGCACTTCTCCGATGACGATTCGGTCCGGACGCATACGTAGGCTTTCGCGCACGAGGTCCCGCAAAGTTACCGCGCCGCGCCCTTCCAGGGATGGCGGGCGCGTCTGCATCGCGACGACGTCGGGGAGGTCGATACCCAGCTCAAACACTTCCTCGGCGCTAATGAGACGTTCGGTTGGCGGTACCGCGCCGAGCAGAGCACGTAAGAGAGTAGTTTTGCCCGCCCCGGTCGATCCGGATACCAAAATATTGCGCCCTGCTTCCATAGCTGCGCTCAGGTAAGCTGCCTGCCGCGTTTCCAGCATATGCACATCGACTAGATCGCTGACAGTGCGGGCCCGCACTGTATATTTTCTGATATTGATTGCCCAGTACCGTGCGGTGATATCCGGGATAGTCACGTGGAGGCGTTCTCCGCTAGGCAGCTGGGCATCAACGAAAGGCGTAGAAAGATCTAGGCGCCGCCCGGAGGCATAGAGCATCCGCTCGACCAGGGTGTGAATATCCTGTTCTGCCATGGTGAGATCAACACGGGCGGATACCCCGGCGCGGGCCACAAAGATCTTATCGGGGGCATTGATCCAGATTTCTTCCACCTGCGGGTCATCGAAGAATTCTTGTAGCGGCCCGTATCCGCTCAACTGGGAGATGAGGTGGGAGCGTACGCTTTCTGTGTCCGCCAGTGCTGCGTGCTCTCCGCGCACCGATTCGTCATTAAACGTTGTGAGGGTTTCTCCCACAAGATTTTCCAGGAATGCTGTGTCCCGGCGCGGATCAATTCCGCGGTGCCGGATCGTTTCCCGCACCCGTTCTTCAATGCCTTGCCGGCTGGTGGAGGCAGGGTGATGGGTGCGGCCAGTTAGGCGCGTTGGGCGAGCCGGGGCGAGGCCCGTAGAAGCCGGATACGTCGCTTCACGCATGGCACCTCCTCTGGATATTCGGGTGTGATCGTGGTGAGGTGCTCCCACTCTAGAGTTTCCTACGCCCAAGAATTACCCCTGCTTCGCCCGGTGTGGATGAGCGATGCGTTTCGTGATCGTGTGGATAGAAGCAGCGGGCAAGCTGTGGCCGGGGTGTGGCCGGGGTGTGGGCAAGCACGTGGCTAATTTTTCGGATAAATTGAGGGGGTGACTACTTCTCCGCTCTATCTTGCTGCGCTTGCCGTCGGGGCTCTCGGCGTCGAGATTGTCTCCACGCGCCAACCGTTTGTTGAGACGGAAGATTTTGTTTCCGGTTGTGTCCTTGATTCCCAGGGGCGTCACTGGATGGTCAAAGTTCCTAAAAATGGAACGGCGGCGACGTCGTTAGAAGCCGAGGCGGCCCTAGCCCCCCAGCTTTTGGAAGAATTGCGGGCCGGTCGCCTGCCTTTCGATATTATGCGACCTGCTGGTTTTGTCGATGCTGATACCGGGGGCCGCGCGGTGGTCTACCCGGAGCCTTTTGGGCGGGCGCTGGTTTTCGAAGCCCTCGGTGAGGAAGAGGTGCGGGAGATGGGCCGCACCCTTGCCGCGATTCACAGCATTGACCGGGATGTGGTGGCTCGGTCCGGCTTGCCTGTTTATACGGCTGCGCAATGGCGCGAGCGGGTGCGAGCCGAACTTGAGGCAGCCGACCAGGAAACATCCCTTCCCACGGTTTTGCGCCAGCGTTGGATGGATGTGCTGGATAGCGACGCAGTGTGGGATTTTGAGGAAACAGTTGTCCACGGTGATGTGGCTTCCGATAATTTCTTGTGGTCAAACGGCTCGGTTGCGAGCGTGCTCGGTTTTGGTGAGGCACACGTGGGTGACCCGGCTCGGGATTTAGCCGCGATGCTTGTTCTCGATGATGACCAGTGGCCGAGTTTTATTACCTCGTATGAGAATGCGCGCTCGGTTGAGCTCTCGGAGGCAGATTACACCCGTATTATTTTCACCTCGGAGTTTGCGATTATTCGCTGGCTCATGTACGGGATTCGTACCGGCAGCATGGAGATTAGGAACGACGCCGTCCAGATGATCGCCGCGCTGGCCGAGGATGTACGCGAGGCCCCGGATTTGCTGCCCGCTCCCCCGGCAGCGGATCCTGCTTTCACTGAAAGCTCTTCCGATGCCGAGGCGAGCGGGGAGGCTGAGCTAACCGGGGAAACTGCGGTTACGGCTCCTGATTGGGCAGACCCGCACGAAGCAGAATTTCCTCCTCGCTGAGCTTTCCTGCTCGTAGTTCCTCAGCCCTGTTTCCCCGCAGGTATACGAAAGATGCGTCGATATCCGCGAGGGGGACGCCGTGTGCCCGGGACCAGGCCAGCCGGTAGAGGGCGAGTTGGAGTTCACGGGCAGCTTTAGTTTCCCCGTAGGGGCGCCGCCCGGATTTCCAGTCCACAATAGTCACCGGGGCCCGCCCGGGGACGCGCGAAGTATCGAAGACGGCGTCGAGCGCGCAGTGGACCACGTGTCCCCCGACGACCACGCCGATTTGCTGTTCGATGGCGAGGTGCGGATAGCTGGCCCATTCGGACGCCTCATAGTTTTCATACATGCGCGCGATTTCTTCTGCGTTGAGAACCGGATCGTGCTCGAGGGGATCCTCGCTATCAATATCAAGCACAGCAGCACGTGCGTAACTATCGGCGATCTTTTCGTGCAGGATCGTGCCCAAACGAGCCGCCCGCGAGGGCTGGCGGGGTACCGGGCGGCGTTTATTGAGCAGGTATTCTTCGCGGTGTTCCGCCCGGTATACCAACTCTGTTGCGGTGTAATGCCCGCCGGCTTCAATGTATTCGGCTGTCTCAGCTTGCTGTTTGCGTGCGATGAGTCGGCTCACCACCTGGGTGAGTTCGGCGCGCTGGTCAGCATCGAGAGCTTCAGCTTCGATGGGAATGCTGCGGGCCAAGTCGCGCGGCCAGGCAAGCAGATCGGGTGCCTCGAAATAGTGCGGCACCGGTTCTAAGGCTGGTGGATATACAACATCCTCCCCGAAAATATCGATGAGTTCATCCACGCTCAAGCTTTCCGGTGCAATTTCTGGGAATCCGGCCGGCAATTGCACGGAGGAGACCCTAGCTGGCGAGGCAGCCAATGCCAGCTCCCCGCGGGCAGCCGCTTCACGCACCGCGGTCAAGAAATACGAGGGTGGGCGCGCCGCAATTTCCAGCCTGTTATCTCCGCTATCGCTTAGGGTTTCAGACGTGTTTTTCTTTGCGGTGTTTTCCGCCTTGCGTACCCGGCCGGACACATCACTTTCATCTCGGAAACAGTAGCCAGCCAGGAGTAGTTCTCGGGTGGAACGAGTAAAAGCCACGTAGGCGAGGCGGCGCGTCTCTTCGCTTTCATGGTATGCCAATTCGTCCAGGAAACGCGCATAGGTATTCGCAACGGTGACCTTATCGAGATTGCGCGCACCGGCGAGCGTAAATTGGGGCAGGTAAGGATAGTCGGTACGCAAAGGATAGGGGAAAATACCGGTATTGCGCGGCCAGGCTTTCACTCCTTCGGTCACTTCAGAGAATTCACCTTTGACAAGTTCAGGAACGACGACGAGGTCACGCCATTCCAGCCCCTTGGCGGCATGGATCGTCATGAGTTGGATAACCCCGGGTGTGACATCAACCGTGCTGTCCAGACGCGGAATATCCGCCCCGGATTCTTCTTCCCCGCCGTGTTCTTCCGTTTCCACCACATCAAGCCATTCCACGAATTCACGCATGCCACGCTGGCTTTCCCCGTGCGCATATGCGCGGGCCATGGAAATGAATTGGTCGATGGAGGTACGCACCCGCTGCCCGCCTTCACTGCGAGTAGCGGCCGCGGTATCTAATCCGAGGAGGTGAACAGCCCGGTCAATTTGATCGCCCAAAGAGTTGTGCAAACCTGAACGTAGGGACGCGAGAGTAGTATTCACACGCCGCAGGCGTTCCCATCCGATATCGGAAAATTCTGCCCGGGCGGCGCGGGCAGCTCGCCTGAGCTCAGCTTCGCCCGGCCCCGCTAGTGCCGGTAGCTGCGTATTCCCCTCTGCTTGGTCATTCTCATGCGCATCCGAGTTTCCGCTCGCGGCGGCGATGCCGTTAGTGAGGAGCATGAGCGCATGGAGGGACTCCCCAAGGTTTGCCTCATCGCGGCTGTTGAGAAGGGGCTGTGCAGCGGCCGGTGCACTCTCTTGTTCAGGTGCGTCGTCGCCCCCGGGTGCACCGTTACCATTATTGATACCGGCACGCACTTCACTATCCAGGTGGGCTACCGCCGCGGCCGCGTAACGGCGCGCCCAGCGCGAGAGGGCACGAATATCGGCCACCCCAATATTCCAGTGGGCAAGTAACCGGGCGAGGAGGTCGCTGCGAGCCGGGTTTGCGGCTAGACCGAGAGCGGCCCGGAGGGTGATAATTTCCGGACGTGCCACGAGTGATTCCCCACCTACGATTTCAAAGGCTAGGGGTTGGGGCGAGGTGGTACCAGGATGTACGGCATCTTCCCTGGTGAAATGGCTGTTGAGCTCTCGCAGGGCGGCGGCCATCCTATCGATATAGGAGCGTTTGCGGCACAGAACCGCGATCTCTGCCCCACGCGGTGCTTCTCCGCGGGCGCGACGCTCCTCATTTTCCGCTGCTACCCGCTCGCGTACCGCGAGGATATGCCGCGCAATACTCCGATAAGAATCTTCCCGAAGTAGGGTACGAATTTCGCTGACACGCCCGGCCCCTGCCCCGGGACGTTCACGCAGCCGGAGGGGCGCAATATCCGCGTGAGCGCCCATGCCACCCGCGGATCGTGCGCTTGCCGGCGCGGGCCTGAACTCGGGCGGAAAATTGGGGTGGTCACGGTCCTCGTGGAGGAACGTATCCCGTTCCAAGGGAGTGGCGACGGCGTTGCCGGCAGCGAGCACAGCCCGATCATTACGGAACGCTGTGGAAAGCTGAAGCTTTTCTACGTTCCCAAAAATGCGAGTGGTGTGGTGTGCGAAATTCGTGAGGGCAGCCGCACTTGCGCCCCGCCACCCGTAGATGGCCTGGTTTGGGTCTCCCACCGCCGTGATAGAGAGGAAGCCTTCTTTTTTCGCGGTGAGTGCGCCGAGCAGGAACTGGGCCTGATTTTCGTCGGTATCTTGGTATTCATCGAGCAAGATCAGGCGATACCGGGAGGATATTTCACGAGCAATCTGGGGATATCGAGTCATGATGCGACCGGCGATAGCAACCTGGTCGGCGAACTCGGTAACGTTGAGATCCTTTTTGAGCTGTAGATAGGACTCCACGAGCCCCAGCACCACCTGCTGTTGTTTGGGGACTGCCGTTCCCGCTTTCAAAGTGGCGAACTTCTTGGAGGCATCCGGGTACCAGCATTGTGCGCTCATGATGCGCGTTGAGTTCGCACACAGGGTTTCCAAGGCGTGATCCTGGGAGGTGAGGAAAGCACGGGCCTCTTCCAAGGTCACGCCATTAGTGAGAATCCCCTGGGCGAAAGTGAGGGCATCGTTGATGAGGCTGGAGCGGCTGCGTTCCGCGAGTACCGCGGTGTGTGCACTGCTGGGTAGGGCACCGACGAGCTGATCCATGAGCTGGACGCGTTCAGCATCGGTTATCAGGCGAGCGGTGGGATCGGCTCCGACCAGCATGCCGTATGCCCCGGCAATGTCATTGGCAAAAGAGTTGTAAGTGGAGATGACTGGCCTGCGCATCCCGCTTTCCGCGTTGCTTCTTTCCGGCGCGAGGAGGCCGAGTTTCTCCAGGCTGGTATTCACCCGTTCGGCCAACTCCCCGGCAGCTTTCCGCGTGAAAGTGAGTCCGAGAACCTGATCTGGAGTTACATTGCCGCAGGCCAAGTGGTAAGCAATCCGATCCACCATGGTTTTTGTTTTTCCGGATCCCGCACCGGCAACCACGAGGATGGCCGGCGCAACGGAGGTGATCACTCGGCGTTGTTCCGCTGTGGGTGGGTGTTCTTGACCGGCTAGGATGCGCTCCAAAGCGGCGTTATGTTCCGCCGGGCCGCGCAAGTTGAGAGATTCATGGGACGTAGGTGTCATGAGAAAATCCGTCCTTCTTGGGTGAGTGGGCTGATGGATTGAACCCGGTCATTTGGCTCTTCCAAGCTGGGAGAGACCGGTACGAAGCCACTGATCGCGATCTGGGCAGCGCTGCGCACTCGCTCTTCCGCGCGAGCCGCGGTCTCTTCATCAAGAGGATCTTGACTGAGAACGGACGGGCTGTGCTGTTTCTTCAAGAAATTATGGGGGTGGACGTACACAAGTTCCGCACCGGCCGGGTTGTGCTTCTCGCTGAGGGCCCATTGGTAGACCTGGAGCTGCGGGTGATCATCTGCCTGAGCTGCGGTGGGCTTATATTTTCCGGTTTTCAGATCGATCACCCGGGCACCGCTGCCGCGGTTGACCAGGCGGTCAATGGAACCGGAGACGCGAACAGGCGGGGTACCCGAAAGGTCACGGGTAATCCGGTGTTCCACGCCTATGAGGGTGTCATCCCGGTGTGCATCGAGATAGATATAGAGGTTATCGACCATATCGCTGGCCTGGTCGAAAAGTAGTTTGTCGTAATGTGAGGGATTTTCGGATAACTTTTCGGGCCAGAGAGCTACCAGGCGGGCGTGCATCGCTTCTTGGTTCGGTTCCGCTGCGAATTCCTCAGCGATGCGGTGAATAAGGGTACCGATGGAGGCGCTCTCTGTGCCTTCTTCTGAACGGAGTCCCACCGCGGAACAGAAACCGTCAAGCGGGCAGGCGAGCAGTGATTCTATCGCTGAGGGACTCACATAAACCGGCCCGGGTACGGATTCTTCAGTTGAGGTGGCAAGCTCATCCATCCAGCTGTGCGGATCCGCGGCGCCAAATCCGGCACGCCGCATATCCTCCAACTGGGCCCGCGCGAAATCGCTCGATTCTCCGCCGGCGCGCAGTGCCCGGCGCAGCACCCCCACGCTTTCCTCGCTGCTGAGGAGCGCGGGCGGAACCGGTTGCGCAACGAGAGGCCGGTGCCCGAGGGGAAGGGTGAGACCCCAGCGCGGATCCGTCAGCGAGCGCACGGTGCGCGGAAGATAGGAACCCGCGGTACCCGCTCCTGCACTTGTTCCACCTCCGGTCAAATTCGCTGAGATATCAAAACCGAGCAGAGGGAAGAACCGCGAGGGGTTATCCCCCATACTGTCCGTGGTGGTTACGAGGAGGCTGCACCGGGCCCGCGTGACAGCGAAGTGTAATTGGCGCAGCTCATCAGCGATAACCGCCGCTGCGGAATCATGATAGATCGCGATTCCGCCTGCCGAGCCGCTCGTGTTGGAATCACTGGCACCGCCAGCAAGCCTCCCGGTTACAAGTTCGCTGAGGAGTCCGGTGCCCGTCAAGGAATCACGCAGGCGCGGATTGGGCCATACTCCATCGACCACGTGCATGAGGACGATATGATCCCATTCACGCCCCTGCGCACCCGCAGGCGTGAGGAGGGAGACGCTATCTGTTTCCACCCCGCTCCTGGCAATGGAATCTTCGGGAAGTTCTTGGGAACTCACTTCCTCCACGAGCATCGATACCGGAACGGCAGGATCACGATCAGCCATACGTTGCGCGACCCGGAACAGAGAAATAACCGCATCGAGATTCCGGTTCGCCCGATCAGCATCCGGGCCATGCCCGAGGGCTAGTTGTTGCCATTCTTCGGATTTCCCAGCACCCTCCCATGCCGCCCATAAAACCTCTTCCGCCTGCATCGCACAGTTTTCTCCCACTTCCCGAATGTGGGAGAGCAGGGCCCGGAGAGCTTCGAGTTCGGTTGCGGTGGGCCCGGTGTTCCCCAACACCGCCTCGGTCAAAAGCTCCGATTCTGTGCCGTGTTCTCCTGATAGGAGGGCTTGGGCCCGTAACCACCGACCTACCCGTTTAATATCGAGGGGATCCATGCCGATGATAGGTGAGGCAAGTAAGGCCGGGATATCAACTTCCTCAGCGGCAGCGAAAGAATGCGGACCGCGGGTGAAGGCAGCGCGGATGAGATCGAATAGTGCGCTGACTGCAGGTTCGCGGTGGAGGGGTTCATCGCTAGCCAGAGGTGCTACCGGGATTCCCCGGCGCACGAGGGCATCGCGGATTCCCTCATGATCGCTGCGTGCACGGGTGAAAACTGCCATCCGTGCGTAAGGTGCCCCGGTGCGCAGATGCACTTCTTCCAGGTAGGAGGCCACGTAGGCGATTTCTTCTTCCATATTGGCGAAACTGGCCCCGCGCAGTGCATCATTCCACGGATTGGTGCCTGTATCAGGTTGTTGCTCGGATGGGAGCAAGCTTTCCGTGCCCGCACCCGGGCTGGTGCCTCCCGCATCTCTCGCATCTCCCGCACTACCCGTGCCGCCTGTGCCCCCCGTGCCGCCGGCGCCCTTGCCCTGCTCCGCGTATGCCGGCCCGGCAGCGCGGTGCGCTTGCACACCCCCGCCCACCGGAAGAGCCTGCTCAATGCGTTGAGCTTGGCCAATAAGGACGGGACCGCCCCGGTGCCTAATATTGAGATAAATAAGATCCGCATTCAAACCGCGCGGAGCAGGATAGGCAAGATCACCGGGGAGGGAATGCACCCCGCCACGGAAACCTTGGACCGCACTATCGGGATCACCGGCGACGATGATCCGAGTTCCGTGTTCCCGCATAACTCGCAGCAGAGGGAGCATGGAACGCGGAGCGTTATGAGCATCATCGACAAGTACCATTGCCCAGTGCGGGCGCGGTACCGCAACCGTGCGCCCTGCTGCCGCCAGATGTTCTTCCCAATCTGAGAGCATATGGGTAGCCGCACCGACGAGTTGGCTGTGATCAAGACGGTCGGGGCTAGCGGCCGAACCTGCCAGCGCATCTCCCAGGGTGCGCACCTCATCGTAGCGGCGCATGAGCGCGGCGGCGAGACGCCACATCTGTGATTGAAGCTCAGGCACACTCCTATGTGCTGCCCAACTTTCCAGCTGGCCTGCTTCCAGGCCGAGTTCGCGAGCGCGAGTGATGAGATTACGCAGCTCTTGGCGAAGCCCGGGAAGATCACGCACATCTTCTGTAACAAAATCAGGGAAATGAATGCCGGAGTACCCATCACTGAGAATCTCACGCACGATACGGTCCTCATCAGGCCCGGAGACTAATTCGGGCTTTTCCCGCCCCATTGCTTGAGCGTAGCGCTGCACGATGGCGTAGGCGAAAGCTGAAAGCGTGCGCACTTCCAGGTTTTCGGGCCGCACCCCGGCCGCTAGGGTGAGCAGGTGTTGGAGGTAGGCTGCGGCGCGCCGATCTTGGGTAAGCACCGCGATATTTCCTTCGTGGAGAGCCGCGCGCGCGATATGCGCGAGGACAGTGGTTTTCCCAGTTCCTGGCGCACCAATAATACTTAGCGTGCCCGGGGCGAATCCGCTCGCGGACCGTGCCAGAGCCGCGCTGACTGCTGCCTCCTGAGAGGCATCGAGTTGTTCGACGATCCTGTCCACCACGATCCTTTCTCCGCGGGTGCGTTGTTAGGATTAACCATACGAGAGGCTTACGACAAAATTTTTTGTCGTAAGGGGCCGCTACGGTGGAGGCATCGTGAAGATGAGCTATTCGGCTCGCTCGCGGCGGTGTCTTCCGGCTCCGCAACCCTAGATTTTAAGGAGAAACATATGGAAATCGTCATTGGTTTTCGCGAAACTACCCGTGATCTGATTTTGGAAACGGATGCTTCGGTTGAGGAATTGCGCACGCTTGTCGATGCCAGCCTCGGTGGAGAAGGTAAGCCCTTGCGTATCATCGCGAAGAAGAACCGCGAGGTAACTATCCCCGCCGATGCTATTGCTTTCGTGGAAATCCGCGAACAAGATACCCGGCGGGTGGGCTTCGGTCTCTAAGAGGTTTGTCGCGGGAGCATCTGGCTGGAAAACTCCGGGAAAGAGCAGCTCGGCACCGGGCGGAGTTGTGATGAGCGGGAGGTCGCAGCGCTCAGGCGGGGTTAGTGCCGTAGAATAGCCGGGAACCTGTGATCGTCTGCGCCACCTGTTTCTCGCTCCGGCGGGAGTGCGTTTCCAGCTCAAACCGGGTGTTTCCTACATGAGCTGGAACGTTTCCTACATGAAGCGCGATATAGGTGCGGCACGGCCAGGCGTGATTGATATGGGTAGCTGCCCGGTCGCTGGGGATTGTCGCGACCGGCTGCTACATCGGGTGGTGCGCTCGGTCGCCAGTGTGTAATCGGCTGATGTGGCATGTATCGCAATCGCTGCGCCCACCCCTAGCTCGTGCGCATTCGCGCACGCAGAAAGGACAGCATATGGCTTCCGGAGTGATTGATTCCTCCCGCGCCCATGAACCAACCGACACCTCCCCCGCTGCCGATATCACCGGCACGGGTGAAGGCCTTGAAACCAAGTCTTTCGCAGATTTCGGAGTTTCCGAACCCATCGTTCGTGCCCTGGAAGAGCACGGTATTACCCATCCTTTCCCGATTCAGGCACTCACGCTCCCCGTTGCCCTGACCGGTCATGACATTATCGGGCAGGCAAAAACCGGCACCGGTAAAACTCTCGGTTTCGGCATCCCGCTCCTCGAGGTATCGGTGGGGCCGGGGGAAGAAGGCTGGGAGGCTATTCGCCCAGCCGATCAGGGTAAACCCCAGGCACTCGTTGTGCTGCCCACCCGTGAACTGGCCAAACAGGTTGCTTTGGAGCTGCGTAACGCCGCCGCCCACCGCAGCTTGCGTATCGTCGATATTTACGGAGGGCGCGCCTATGAGCCCCAGCAAGAAGCGCTGGCCAAGGGCGTGGAAATTGTGGTGGGTACCCCTGGTCGTATCATTGACCTCATGAAACACGGCACTCTCGTGCTCAGCCACGTCCGTACCGTGGTTCTTGACGAGGCCGATGAGATGCTGGACCTCGGTTTTTTGGACGACGTCGAAAAAATCCTCTCCGCCGTTCCACCTACCCGCCACACCATGCTCTTCTCCGCGACCATGCCCGGTCCCGTCATTACCATGGCACGCCGTTATATGACGAAACCGACGCATATTCGCGCCCATACTCCCGGTGATGACAGCGCCACCGTCAAAAATATTCGCCAGGTTGCCTACCGCGTCCACGCTCTCAATAAAGACGAGGTGGTTTCGCGTATTCTCCAGGCCCGGGGCCGGGATCGCTCCATTATTTTCTGCCGTACCAAACGCAATGCGGCCCGCCTTGCCGACACCTTACGCGAGCGTGGATTCGCGGTGGGTTCCCTGCACGGGGATTTGGGTCAGGGTGCCCGGGAACAAACTTTGCGGGCTTTCCGTAAAGGCAAGATTGACGTATTGGTGGCCACTGATGTGGCCGCCCGCGGTATTGACGTAGACGATGTCACCCATGTCATCAACTACCAGTGCCCCGAAGATGAAAAGATCTATATTCACCGCATTGGCCGTACCGGTCGGGCCGGAAACAAGGGGACCGCGGTGACTTTCGTGGATTGGGAAGATATGCCCCGCTGGTCGCTGATCAGCAAACAGCTCAATCTCGGAATGGCAGATCCGGTGGAAACGTATCACACCTCCGATCACCTCTACAACGATCTTGATATTCCCACCGATGCCGGCCCCACTCTCCCGGAATCGCAGCGTGTTCTAGCTGGTTTGGATGCCGAAGAAATTGAGGATCTGGGTGAAACTGGCCATTCGCGAGGTGGGCGCGGTAATTCCCGGCGTCACTCGGCGCACCGCGGCCAGCGGGCGCGCGGTGGGACGCAGCGTTCGTCTTCCGCTCGTGGATCGCGCCGCGCCAAGTCCACCGCCACGAAAACAGAGGAGCGCTCGGGTACCGGGCGTCGTCGTACCGAAGAAAAAGAGCAGCGCAGCGCTTCGGGACGCACCCGGCGGCGGCTCGGAACCCCGCGCACGCAGGCCGAAACTCCCGCGGCTAGCGAGCAGGCAGGAACGCAGCGGCGGCGTCGTAAACTCTCCCGCAAACTGGACTAAAGCGGATTAACAAGCACGGCGGGCGTCTCCGGAAACATTCGGAAGACGCCCGCCGAGTTTTAAGACGAGCTTTAAGACCTGTGCGGAAAAGAAAACCTAGGCGGCGCCCGGCCACACGGATACCGCTCCGGCAATAATGAGCTGCACCGAGATCGCGGCTAGCAGCATACCGGCAATACGGGTGAGGAATACCGTGCCGCCTTCGCCCAGGAGGCGGTGCATGGGCGAAGCGAAACGCAAAACCACCCATTCAATAATGTGCAGCAAAATAAAGGCGGCGATAATCGCGAGGATCCCGCCCAGAGAATCGCCGGATTCCTCCACTTTAATCATGATGGCGACGATCGCGCCAGGACCGGCCAGTAGCGGAATCCCCATGGGAACCAGGGCGATATTCACCGAGGAAGCCTTCGCCTCTTCTTCTTGCGGATTGGATTCGTCCTGCATGAGCTGGAGCGCGACGAGTAACAGCAAGATACCGCCCGAAATCTGCATGGCGGCGGTGGTAATACCCAGCAAATCCAGAATGTATTTACCGAAAATCGCGAAAATCGCCAGCACAATCGCGGAGGTGAGAACAGACTGCCAGGCCGCGCGATTGCGTTCCTTATTGGTATTCCGCGCGGTGAGCGCGATGAAAACCGGGAGGTTGCCCAGCGGGTCAGCGATGACGAACAGGGTCATGAAGGTGGACAAGAAGATCGTGACATCAAAGACGGCCACGGGGCAGTACCTCCTGATTCTCCCCGGCGACCAGGTCCTCCACATCCGCAGGAGCGGTTTTACACCGAGCCGGACTTATAACGACACCATCCTAAGACATCCCCGCGATAATCGAAAAGATATCCTGAGAGTTTTCACGGCCGTACCCGCACCAGTTAGGAATGGTGCTCGCGAGTACCCGGCTCCCGCCGGAACGCTACGGCAGTGAAGCGCGTTCTAACCTAGCACAGGCAACGCGGTGCCGTCGACCAGCTCGGCGATAATATCCGCGCTCGTGGTGTACTGCCCGAGCCGATTCGTTTTCCCGCTCCCGTGATAATCACTCGCCCCGAAACCGCGCAGCTGCAACCGCGCGGCAATCCGTTCCAGGCCCGGCACCAGCTCCGGATCATTTTCCGGGTGGCGTAGCTCCACCCCGAAAAGCCCGGCCGCGGCCATCTCATCAAAAGCGCGTTCGGGAACCACTTTGTTACGCGCCGGCGCCACCGGGTGGGCCAGCACCGCTTTCCCGCCCGCCGCCGTAATCATCCTGATTGCCTCGCATGCCTGCGGCGCATAGTGGGACACATAATACGGCCCGCGCACGGAAAGATAGTAGGTAAAAGCCGCGCTCCGGGTGGGAACCACGCCGGCCGCTACCAGGGCATCGGCAATATGGGGCCGCCCAACGGTAGCCCCCGGAGGTGTCTGAGCCACCACATCATCCCAGGTGATGGGGACATCCGCGCTGAGTTTGTCCACGATAGCCCGGGTTCGCGTCAGCCGAGATGCCCGCGTGGTCGCGATATGTTCCTGAATAGCACGATCCTCCGGATCGAAAAGATAGCCGAGGATATGGCAGGTGATCCCTTCCCATTTGGTAGATAGCTCCATGCCGCGGATAAGTACGACGCCGCAGGAGGCCGCCGCAGCTGCGGCCTCCTCCCATCCGGCCACCGTATCGTGGTCGGTAAGCGCAATTCCGGCCAGACCGATACGCCCGGCTTCCTCCACGAGTTCGCGTGGAGTGACCGTGGAATCGGAGGCGGTGGAATGAGTGTGGGTATCAACAGCCATGCCCTCCAGCTTAGTCGGGTTTTTACTAGGGCTTTTTATGTCGGCAAAGGGTGCGATAATGGACGGTATGACTACCAAGGGACAGCACGATCAGGATACTGCGCAGCAAAACTTGCGCGCCCGCGGAAATAACCGTTCTCAGCAGCCCAGTAACCTCGAATTTCGGGAGTTCATGGGTTCGGATTGGGGCCCGCGGCCCGAACCGGCACCGCGCACGGAAGTGGCAGATTATTTGCCGGCACGCCACGCCGCTCTTTCT
This sequence comes from Actinotignum schaalii FB123-CNA-2, assembly GCF_000411135.1. GTDB lineage: Bacteria > Actinomycetota > Actinomycetes > Actinomycetales > Actinomycetaceae > Actinotignum > Actinotignum schaalii_A. The sequence goes on from NZ_KE150263.1 coordinate 337,491, forward strand.
GCGCTATTCCCGGGTGAACGGCTAGTTATCCCCGCCGGGGAAACAAAAGTTCGCGCTAATGACACCGATTACCGCTTCCGTGCTCACTCAGCTTTCTCGCATATGACGGGTCTGGGCGGGGAACAGGAACCGGGCGCGGTCCTTGTGTTCAACCCGCGGGAAGAAGGCGGACACGATGTCACCCTGTACTTCTATCCGCGCGCCTCGCGTTCCTCGGAGGAGTTTTATTCGGATCCGGCCCACGGAGAATTCTGGGTGGGGGCCCGTCCTTCCCTGGAGGAAGTGAGCCGCGCCACCGGTTTGGCCACTGATTCTCTCGATAACCTGCCCGATGCCCTCGCGAAGGATCTCGGGGAAGGCCAGGTGAGTCTCCGGGTTCTCGCAGAAGCTTCGGAGCAGCTCACCGCGCAAGTAAACGATTTGCGTGCCGCGGCCGGGCTCTCCCAAGATGCCGCTCAAGATATGGAGCTGGCCCAGGCCCTCTCCGAACTTCGCCTCATTAAAGATGATTTCGAGGTCCGGGAAATGCGCAAAGCGGTGGCGGCTACCTATTCCGGTTTCGATGAGATTATTCGCAACCTGCCGCGTGCGGTTGCCCACCATCGCGGGGAGCGCGTGGTGGAAGGGGCGTTCTTTGCCCGCGCCCGCGAAGAAGGTAACGGCCTGGGGTACGACACCATCGCCGCCTCCGGTAACCATGCCAATACCCTTCATTGGATGACGAACGACGGCGAAGTTCGCGATGGCGATCTTATCCTCGTGGATGCCGGGGTGGAACTCGATTCTCTCTACACTGCGGATATCACCCGCACCCTCCCGGTCAATGGCACTTTCACGGAAAACCAGGCGGAGGTCTATAACGCTGTGCTCGAGGCCGCTGAACGAGCCTTGGAAGTGGCCGGTACTCCCGGTGTGAAATTCAAGGATGTGCATGCCGCCGCCATGGAAGTTATTGCCGCTTACCTAGAAAAGTGGGGCATGCTCCCGGGCACCGCAGCCCAGTCCCTGGCTCCCGAAGGTCAGTATCACCGGCGTTGGATGCCGCACGGCACCTCCCATCACCTCGGCTTGGATGTGCATGATTGCGCGGCCGCCCGCCGGGATATGTACCTGGATGCGGAACTGAAACCGGGGATGGTCTTCACAATCGAACCCGGCCTCTACTTCCGCGAAGATGATCTCAAGGTTCCCGAGCGTTTCCGCGGTATCGGGGTGCGCATCGAAGATGACATTCTCATCACGGAAAACGGCGCCGAGCGCCTCTCGGAAGATATACCGCGGACCATTGCCGATATCGAAGAATGGTTCACGCGGGTGCAGCGCTGATGAAAACCTCGCAAAATTCTCGCGTTTTTATTGGGCGGCTGGCCGGTACCCCCGTCTACGATCCCATTGGCGACCAGGTGGGTACCGTCCATGATGTCGTCGTGGTGTTCCGCGTCAAAGGGGTACCTTCCGCGGTCGGGCTCACCATTGATGTGGTGGGGAGGCGCCGGGTCTTTCTGCCCATTACTCGCGTCACCTCCATCGCCAACGGCCAGGTCATCATCACGGGTGTGCTCAATATGCGGCGCTTCCAGCAACGCAGTTCGGAAACACTCGTCATGGCTCAGCTCATTGACCGCGAGGTGGTGGTCCGGGAAACCGGCACCCGCATGAGCGTCGTGGATGCGGCCATTGAGCCGCTGCGCGGGCGCGAATGGGGCCTCACCCAGGTGTATGTGCGTGGAATCGGCACGAATTCCCGCCATTCTGAAATCCTCAAGGTGAGTGAGGTGGCTGGTCTCTCCACGGCGAGCCACACCCAGGGTGCCGCTTCCATCGTCTCCCAGCTGGTGGATCTCAAGCCTTGGGATATCGCGGAAATTTTGCGTGATTTACCTGAAGAGCGTATGCAATCGGTCGCCCGCGAGCTCACGGACGAAAAGCTCGCGGACGTCCTGGAAGAACTCGGTGATGAGGACCGCGTGACGGTGCTCGCAGGTTTGGATGTGGAACGTGCCGGTGACGTTTTGGACGTGATGCAGCCCGACGACGCGGCCGACCTCATGGCCGATCTGCCCTCGGAAACAGCAGCGATCCTCCTCGACTCCATGAGTGAAGGCGAAGCGCAAGATGTGCGCCGCCTCCTCACCTATGATGAGCGCACCGCCGGTGGTCTCATGACCCCCAACCCGGTGATCCTCGGTCCGGATGACACGGTGGCGCAGGCCCTGGCCGCGGCATCCCGCCCGGATATTCCCCCGGCCCTGGCCGCGGTGGCTTTCGTATGCCGCCCGCCTTTGGAAACCCCCACGGGGCGGTATTTAGGTGCGGTACATATCCAGCGGGCGCTGCGCGAACCTCCCACCACGATGCTCGGTTCTATTCTGGATCGGAATACCGAAGGCGTGGATCCGGAAGCCCCCATCGGTTCGGTCACCCGCGAATTGGCAACCTATAACCTCACCGCGGTCCCGGTGGTGGATCAGGGACTCCTCCTCGGGGCAGTCTCCGTTGACGACGTGCTCGACCATCTCCTCCCTGAGGATTGGCGTGATATGGATGATTCCTGGGAGGGCGCTGATGCTGAGGAAAGGCCCGTAGACTCCCCCGCCGCATCCACGACGAACGAGGTGAACCGTGGCTAATGATTTCAATGAACCGCTCGAACGGCGTAGCCGCTTGTTTCGGCGCCGCCGGCGCAAAGATCCGGAAGCTGCCGGGCGCGCCGCGGAAAGCATCGCCCGTTTCCAAGGCACCGCAAGTTTCCTGGTTTACCTGACTATTTTCGTGGTGGCGTGGCTGGCGTGGAACACCATGGCCCCCGAAAAATGGCAATTCGATTCAGCCGAATTCGGTTTCACAGCGCTTACGCTCATGCTCTCCTTACAGGCCTCTTACGCCTCGCCCCTCATCCTGCTAGCCCAGAACCGCCAGGATGCCCGAGACAAGGTGAGCGCCGAACAGGACCGCCAGCGCGCTGATCGTAACCTGGCAGATACCGAATACCTCATGCGTGAAATTGCCGGCTTGCGCGATGCGGTCGGCGATATGGCCACCCGTGACTTTGTGCGTTCGGAATTGCGCGATTTACTCCACGAGCTTGATGACCGCAATATTGATCGCGCCGCCGAACGCGAAGAACGCATCCGCGAACTGCAAGAAGAACTCGATGCGGTCAAGGCCCAGCGCGAAGCACGCGATGTTCCCGTTGATCCGGGAGACGACCACGCCCGCGCCGCACTCGACCTTGACCGCCCTAGGGAGGAGCCCGGTGCCCACGAGTGATCCTGTTTCCGATTCGGTGCCGCACTCACCCGCGGCCCCTCCCCTCACCAAGGATCGGGTTCTGGAGGCCCTCTCCGGGGTTATCGACCCGGAATTACGCCACCCGATTACCGAACTGGATATGATTCACGGGCTGCGGGTGAGTCCGGAGGGTGCCGTCACCCTGACGGTGCTTCTCACCACCGTGCACTGCCCGCGCCAAGACGTGATCGAACGGGAGGTACGCGAGGCCATCGCCGCGCTAGCAGGCGTGGGAACCATTACTATCACGATGGGTGCCATGACCCCGCTCCAGGTGCAACACTTGCAGCAGAAGCTGCGTGGCGGGCGCACCACGCGGGAAATTTCTTTCGCGCGCCCCGATTCGCCCACCCGCGTTATCGCGGTGGCCTCCGGGAAAGGCGGAGTAGGGAAATCCTCGATAGCCGCGAACCTCGCGGTTGCGCTGGCCGCCACCGGCCAGCGCGTGGGCCTCATCGATGCCGACATTTACGGTTTTTCCATTCCGGGGATGATGGGAGTGGATACTCCCGCCCAACAGCTCAACGGCATGATTATTCCCCCGGTCGCGCACGGCGTGAAAGTCATGTCCATCGGTATGTTTGTGCCGGGTAATACCCCGGTGGTCTGGCGCGGCCCCATGCTCCATAAAGCCCTCGAACAATTCTTCGCGGACGTGTACTGGGGGGATCTTGATTATGTTTTCCTCGATTTGCCGCCCGGGACGGGCGACGTCGCTATTTCATTGGCACAGATGCTGCCACGCGCGGATATCCTCGTTGTAACGACGCCGCAAACAGCTGCCGCGGACGTGGCTGAACGGGCCGGTGCAGTTTCTAAGCAAACGGAGCAGACGGTTATCGGCGTCGTCGAAAATATGTCCTATCTGGAACTACCGGACGGAACAAAAAATACTATTTTTGGTTCCGGTGGCGGACAGCTCGTCGCTACGAACCTCAGCGCAACGCTCGGGTATCCGGTTGAGCTTCTCGCCCAGATTCCGCTGGAGCCGGCGCTGCGGGAGGGCTGCGATGCCGGAACGCCGTTCGTCCTTGATATGGTGGACTCCCCCGCGCGCGATATGCTGCGCGCCCTCGCGGCACGTATCCACGAGCTACCGCGGCGCGCATTTCCCGCGGAATGACACCGCGCACTATGATAGAAACACTGCTGCGCACGATCCCTGTTATGGAGGAGGCTTATGTCCGATCGGACCCTGGCGTGGACATACGCTGAAGATGCCGTTATCGAAGGGGATATTACCCGGGCGGCCCGCGCCACCGCCGCTGAATTCTCTATCCGGTGCGTGAGTCCGGCCTGCGGCAACTTCCTCACGGTGCTGGCTGCCTGCGCGAAAGTGACCAACGCGGTGGAGATCGGGACGGGCAGCGGAGTGTCCGGTCTTTACCTGCTGCGCGCCGGGGATATTCACCTGACCACGATTGACGTGGAATCCGAAGCCCAACATGTGGCACGTTCCCTCTTCGCTCGAGCCGGGGCCCGCCCTGGAAAAGTGCGCATTATTAACGGGCGCAGTGCTGATATTTTGCCGCGACTAGCGGCCCACTCCTACGATATGGTTCTTGTCGACGGCGATCCCCTTGAGGCGGCCGGTGACTGTGAAGAAGCTTTGCGGATTTTGCGCCCCGGGGGTCTATTGGTAGTGGCTGGCGCCCTCCAGGGCGGTAAGGTCGCTGACCCGGCGCGCCGCGAAGAACCCGTGGTGGCCATTCGCCATCTCATTAAAGCACTTATGCAAGCCGAAGAACTCGATACTAGCCTGGTGCCTCTGGGCGATGGAGTACTAGTCTGCCGGCTGCGCTAACCGGGCCATTCTTCGTTTAAAAGGAGTTTTATCTGGTACCGGTGGCTGACGAGTTAGCCACTCACCCTTTCACCAGAATGCTCCGGTTACAAGCATGCATTTATCCGGGGGCCGCGCCTGCCGGCCGGCCCCCGGATAGGTAGTCGATGCAGATACTTCGGTGGTGCTTACTTCTCCACGCTTGCGAGAGCTTCTTTAAGACTCACGCATTCTTCATCGTTGAGTTCCAGGACGAGGCGTCCGCCGCCATCCACTGGGATGCGGACCACGATTCCGCGCGCTTCACGTTCGACTTCCAACGGTCCATCACCCGTGCGTGGCTTCATAGCTGCCATAGTGGTTTCCTTCCTGTTCGCCGCAACTATGCGACTAACGTCACCCCTAATTCTACTAGAAGTCTGCCACCTGTTCGCGGCGAGCTTGTCGCGTGGCTTGTTCCGCAGTAAGGGACCTCTGACCTGCGATAAGAGCATCGACAGCCTCATGGGCGGTATCCACCACGGTGAAAATATTCGGATCTGCGGGCGAAATCATACCTTCGCTCACGAGGCGCCCGCGGACCCATTCCACGAGACCGCCCCAGAAATCGCTACCCACCAGCACCACCGGGAAACCGGCGACTTTACCTGTTTGTACTAGGGTGAGGGCTTCGAAGAGTTCATCGAGGGTACCAAAACCACCGGGGAGCACCACGAAACCTTGAGAATACTTGAGAAACATTGTTTTGCGCACGAAGAAATACCGGAATTCAATGCCGAGATTGACGTATTCGTTGAGCCCCTGTTCGTGCGGGAGTTCAATTCCCAGGCCGATGGAGAGACCGTCATTCGCCGCCGCGCCTTTATTGGCGGCTTCCATAATCCCCGGCCCGCCACCGGTAATAATCCCGAAGCCTTGCTGGCTGAGAATATCGGCTGTTTCTTCTGCCACCCGGTAGTAACGGGATTCGCGCCCGATGCGCGCCGAACCGAAAATCGAGACGCAGGGTGGCACGTGGGCGAGCGCCCCGAATCCTTCCACGAATTCGGATTGGATGCGCAGCACTCGCCACGGGTCACTGAGGGTCCAGTCCCCGTTGCTCCGGTTGGACAACAGCTTGGTATCCGCGGTGATGGGCGGGATCTGGGCACCGCGCCGGGTTTGTGCCCCGCGCCGATAGTCGCGTGTATTCATGGTTTCTATTGTCCTTCGCTACCTAGGCGCCTTCCACTTCTCTACGCGGAGCGGAAAACTACCTGAGCTCGGCCAGCCCGGCCGCGTCCAGGCCATCAACGGCTTTTTTGACATCCTGAGCTTTATCGCGGGTGGTTACTAGCAGGGCACTTCCGGTATCGATAACGACGGCGCCCGGCACTCCCACCACAACAACGGGCTTCGTCGAGCTGTACACCAGAGAATCCGGCGCATCAACGGCGAGCACCGGGGCCCCCGTGCTTCCCGGGACTCGTTGGGTGGTGAGCTCCCCCGCAGGGATACCTTCAGCGAGGGAATCGTAATCTCCCACATCGGACCAGCCCATATCTGCTGGTACCACGGCCACCCGGCCCGCAGCGGCTGCCGGTTCCGCTACCGCCCTGTCAATGACTTCCTTCGGGATGGACGCCCATATTTCTTCTACCTGCGGATTTTGCCGGACCGAGTCCAGATCCCACAATTGAGCAAGCTGGCGCAGCGGTGCGGCGATATCAGGGCGGTATTCGGTGAGCATATCCATAAGCGTGGCCGCCCGCGCCACGAAAATCCCGGCGTTCCAATAGTAGCCGCCCTGCGCGAGATAACGCGCGGCGGTTTCCGCATCCGGTTTTTCTACGAATTGTTCTACCTGCAAGGCGGCGGAGCTCTCCAGCGGTCCACCGGCGTTCTCCGTGCTCTCTCTGCTAGCGGGCGATCCGCCGGCCGGAGATTGACCGGGAAGTGCCGCACCCGCACGGATATAGCCAAATCCGGTGGCCGGTCCGGTTGGAGTAATCCCGAGGGTAACAAGATAACCGCGGGAGGCAGCCTCCAGCGCCTTGCGCACGGCCGCGGTGAACGCCGCCGTATCGGAAATACGGTGATCGGCCGCGAAGGAACCAACCAGAGCATCCGGATCTGCGCGATGGGCGAGCGCCGCGGCAATACCGATAGCGGCCATAGTGCCACGCGGACTCGGCTCAACCACGTAGTGAAGGGGCATCGTAATACCAGCCAGTTGATCGCGCACAGCCGCGGCATGTGCGGTGCCCGTCACGGTGTAAATACTGGACGCCAGCGGGGCAAGCCTGGTCACCGTATCGTGAATCATGGTGTGCCCCGAACCGAAATCAACCAGGAACTTCGGGTGGTTGGCCCGCGAGAGTGGCCACAGTCGCGAACCGGCTCCCCCGGCGGGAATAATCGCATGGAATGTCACGCCTAGCTATCCTTTCGCTGCGAGCGCGCAAGTTCGCGTTGTCCGCTCACGTAGTGTGCGCGAGCTTCCTCAGCTTTAAGCTGTGCCTCACGCGCCTTTGATTCTAGCTTTTCGGCCCGGCGGCGGGCCAGGTTACCGGCCAGACCTCCCCATTCGGGGAGCTCTTCTTCCTCCTCGCCGGTGGCATTATCCGGTTCGGGCAGGAGGGAACCGGTGATGGGATCATGGGGCCACATGAGTGTTTCCGGAACGGAGAGGGTGACGTAATTGGGCGTGGTGGTCCCCCGCAATTCTTCCGGATCCTGCGCTACGTAAGCCCTTGGCGGGTTCGCCATATACGCGGAGACCATGAGCACAATACGCGAAGCGAGGTTGAGCCACAGCAGCAGGGTGGCAATAGCGGCGAAGGGCGCGAGGAGCGGGTTTCCGGACACGTTGGATACCGCGGAGGTCCCCACTACCCGAATGATGGAGAGGAGGAACGCACCGAGGGCCGCCCCCGTGATGAAATCACGGCGGGGCACCCGGATCCCGGAGGTGAAGCGAATAATGAACATGATGACGAGCGCGTCCACGGTGGCCGCGAGCAGGAAGACCGCGATTTTGGTTCCGAATTGCACGAAGGCCCCGTCCATTCCAACATGGGTAAGGAGCATGGTTCCCACCGAGCCAACGAGGGAACCGATGATCGCGGAGGTAAGGATCCCCAGGGCGAGCACCACGAATCCAGCGAGGCGGAAGAAGATACTCACCACCCCATTTTCGGTTCGTTGATTCACCCCGAACATGGCACCGATGGCAGTGGAGAGCCCGGCCATAATGGACATGGCCGTCCACAGCAGCACCGCGCCAGCGATGATGGTAGCCACCGCGGAGGTTCCCGAGAGGATGAGGTCATCGGGATTGATGAGGCCTTCCCCGGAGGAATCTTGGAGAATACCAGGCAGGGCCGCATTGACGGCATCCACCACGGTTTCCCGCAGCTGCGCGTTTCTTCCGAGAGTAGCCATAAACACGGTCCAGGTTATGGTGAGAGCCGCGGTGATAGCGAAAAGCGCTGAATAGGCGATTCCACCGGCGAGTAGACCCCCACGCGCCTTTCCGTAGCGACCCAAGCCCCGCATAATACGCGTGCCTTGCGCCCATTCGGCCAGGGCTTTTCCTTTGCGAACGACGCCGACTATCCCGCTTTCCGCACCTTGTTCTCCGCTGGGTGCACCGCGCCGAGCGGCGTGCCGCCCCTGCCGGTCCACGCCGAGAGCTTGAGAGAAACCGTCCATCATTGAATTCCGCTTTGTCACATAGCCATCGTACGTGAGGCCTACGACAAAAACAGACGTTTTGATTCCTCAACGGTCCTGAATAGTACGCCTAGAGCTGGTAGTCCACCGTGAGCGGGGCATGGTCGGACCAGCGCTCCGCGTAGGAGGATGCTCGCCCGATAGTAAAGGCTTGCGCGGTGGCGGCAAGTGCCGGGCTGGCCATATGGTAGTCGATGCGCCAGCCCACGTTGTTGTCAAAAGCTTTGCCACGTTGGCTCCACCAGGTGTAGGGGCCTTTGCCCTCATGCCCGCCGCGTTCTAGCAAAGCGCGTTGCACATCCACCCAGGGGCCACCGAACCACCGATCCAGGTAGGCGATTTCATCGTCAAGCACCCCGGAGGTGCGATTGTGGTTGGACTTCCAGTTCTCAATATCAGCTTCGGTGTGAACGATATTGAAGTCCCCGGCAACTAGGGTGCGTGCGGCCGGGTCGAATTGTGCTAGGCGTGCACTCACCCGCTCGAGGTGCGCGTATTTTGCCGCCATTTTTTCCGGATTATCCGCCACTCCCGAATGCAGGTAGGCGCTCACCACCCGCAGCTGGAGATCCGGGAGTTCCACTTCAAGCCAGCGCCCGCTATCCACCGGGGCTTCGGAGCCAACAGGTTCCCCATCGGCTCCCACGCCCAGGTGATCCCGAACTTCACCTACGCCAATGCCTTCGCGTACTGCTACCGCGACTCCAGCCCGGCCTTTGAGTTCGGAAACAGCCGTGTAGACCTGATAACCGGTGCCCGCGAAAATTTCTGCGGTGATATCCGCGGGGGCACGCACTTCTTGGAGCAGGACGATATCCGCCGCGGTAGCCTCCAACCACGCCGCGATTCCTTTTCGCGCCGCCGCGCGAATCCCGTTGACGTTGACAGTGCTGATCCGCATATCATTCCCTTTCGTGTCCAGTCCCGGAATGCTCCGGGAGGATATGTGCTGCCGCGGGTGATCCTGCTGGGATCTGCTGTTCTACGGCACACGGGACCGCCGCGTATTCACCAGCCGTGCCGTGTTGTTCCGCCAGGTAGCGTTCAGCCATATCGACAACGTTGCTGAGCAGCATCACCCGAGTCATCGGGCCGACCCCGCCAGGATTCGGTGATACCCAGGCTGAGTGTTCACGCACGCCCGGGTCTACATCCCCAAGGGTGCGCCATGTGCCTTCCGCGGTGCGCTCCCGGGTTACCCCCACATCAACAACAACGGCGCCGGGCGCCACCCATTCCGAACGAACGAAACCAGCCTGGCCTACCGCGGCGATAATGACATCCGCGTGCCGGCATAGCTCGGGAATATTCGGAGTGCCGGTATGGCAGAGCGTCACGGTGGCGTTAATGTTCTTCCGGGTGAGGAGAAGGCCAATGGTTCGCCCCACCGTGATGCCGCGCCCGAGGACCACTACGTGTTTTCCTGCAAGGTTGAGCCCGTGGCGTTCGATCAGCTCCACTATGCCGGCCGAGGTACAGGGCAGCGGGGAGGTGAGCTGCCCGCTCACGCCTGCCACCAGACGCCCGAGGTTAACCGGGTGAAGACCATCAGCATCTTTATCCGGAGCGATTGCTTCGATGAGGCGGGATTCGGGCATCCCGGCGGGAAGCGGGAGTTGGAGAATATATCCGGTGCAGGCCGGGTTGGCATTGAGCTCATGCAGCGCAGCGGCAACTTCTGCCGCGCTCGCGCTAGCCGGCAGCTCTACTTGCAGAGAAGCGATACCTACCTCCGCGCAATCACGGTGCTTACCGCGTACATACGCCGCGGAAGCCGGATCATCGCCCACCAGCACCGTTCCAAGCCCGGGAGTGTAGCCGCGGGCGCGCAGGGCATCCACCCGCACCCGCAGTTCGTCTTTGATAGTGGCGGCGACGGCGCGCCCGTCCAGAAGTTGTGCTGCCATTACTGACCTTCCCCGCTCCGGGTGGCGCCAACCTGGTCCAGACCAGCGTAGAGCGGGAAGCGGTCCGTGAGCGCGCGTACCCGGGTGCGCAGTTCTTCGACCGGTGCCGCGTGCCCCCCGATGAGGGCGCGGGCGATAATATCGGCAACTTCCGTGAATTCTTCCGGGCCGAAGCCGCGGGTGGCCAGCGCCGGGGTGCCGATGCGCAGCCCGGAGGTGACGAACGGCGGGCGGGGGTCATAGGGAACCCCGTTGCGGTTGACGGTAATGCCGATACTACCGAGCAGGTCCTCCCCTTCCCGACCGTTGATCGCGGCATTGCGCAGATCCACAAGGACCAGGTGGACATCCGTGCCCCCGGAAATAATCGAAATTCCGGCCTGAGCCACATCAGCTTCCGTGAGCCGCGCGGCCAGGATCTGGGCCCCTTCCAGGGTGCGGCGTTGGCGCTCGCGGAATTCTGCCGTGGCAGCGTACCCGAGAGCCACCGCTTTCGCGGCTACCACGTGCATGAGCGGGCCTCCCTGGTTGCCCGGGAATACCGCGGAATTAAGCTTCTTGCCGTATTCCTCCCCACGCGCGGAAAGGATCATCCCCGAGCGAGGCCCACCTAGGGTTTTATGGATGGTGGTGGTGACCACATCCGAGTACGGGAGGGGATTGGGGTGCAGCCCTGCGGCTACCAGCCCGGCGAAATGGGCCATATCAGTCCACAACACGGCACCGACTTCATCGGCAATGGAACGGAAGGCCGCGAAATCCACATGCCGCGGATAGGCCGACCACCCGGCGATAATCATGGCGGGGCGTTCGCGCAGGGCGGTTTCACGCACCTCATCCATATCGAGAAGATAGGTTTCCGGGTTGACGTGGTAGGCAGCCACATCGTAATTGCGCCCGGAGAAATTAAGTTTCATGCCGTGGGTAAGATGCCCGCCCTGATCAAGGGCCATACCCAGTACTTTCGCCCCCGGTTTCACCATCGCGTGGTAGACAGCGGCATTCGCTGAGGCACCCGAATGCGGTTGCACATTGGCGTAATCCGCCCCGAAAAGGCTTTTTGCCCGCTCTATGGCGAGGATTTCGACCTTATCCACCCATTCGCAGCCCCCGTAATAGCGCCGCCCGGGATAACCTTCCGCGTACTTATTGGTGAGAACAGAGCCTTGAGCTTGCAAAACCGCGCGGGAAACAAAGTTTTCCGAAGCGATCATTTCCAAGCCCTCTTGCTGGCGGCGTAATTCCCCGGTGAGAATCGCGGCAACTTCCGGGTCCGCCACGGCCAAAGGTTCATCCAGTGGTGTACTCATGTCTCTCCTCCACACCTTCCACGCCTTCGCTGTTAGGTCGACAGTCTACCGCGGGGTTACGACACAAAAATTGTGGCGCAGATTTCCGGACCACGCGGGCCGTTGCGGCGTCGTCGTACACAGGCTCGTAGAAAATGCAGCCGCTCCGCGCAGAAACACCGCGCCGCACGGAACACCGCGTCGCTCAGGAAATCTTGGGGGCGCTCAGGTCTGCGCGGGAGAGATCCGCGGCGGGGCTCTTCGTGATGAGTTTGTGGCCCCACCACAGGCCAAAGAACAACGGCAATCCGATATAGGAAGAGAGCAGATCGAGGGCGCCACCGCCGGAGGTAATAATGAGGTAGCTCTGCCCCACGATTACCACCGCGCACATCACCAGCGCCACGATGGGACCGGCCGGGTAGAACCGTGCCTTGAAGGGGAGTTCGTCGAGGCTACGGCCTTGAGCGATAAAAGCGCGCCGGAAATTGTAATGGCTCCACGCGATACCCATCCACGTGATAAAACCGGCCAGTCCGGAAGCATTGACGAGCCAGGCATAAGCTTTGCCGTCGCCCATAAAGGAGGAGATGAAGCAGGCGGTGGCCACCAGAATCGTGATGATCATGGCGTTGAGTGGGACGCCGCGGCGGGTCAGGCGCGCCAGGAATTTCGGGGCGCTGCCCTGCTCGGCGAGAGCGAAAAGCATGCGGGTGGACACATAAAGTCCGGAATTACCAGCGGAGAGCACCGCGGTGAGAATAACGGCGTTCATGACGGCGGCCGCGAAAGCCACCCCGGCGCGCTCGAACACCAGAGTGAAGGGCGAAACCGCAATATCGGAAATGTCGGTGCGCAGTAGGTTCGGATCGCTATAGGCCACCAGGGTACCCACCACCACGATGGCGCCGATATAGAAAATGAGGATACGCCAGAAAATTGTGCGAGTGGCACGCGGGACCGTGGTGGCGGGGTCGCGGGCCTCCCCCGCGGCGATCCCCACCATTTCGGTACCCTGGAAGGAGAAACCGGCCACCATGAAGACCGCGAGGATTCCCGCGCCGCCATTGACGAACGGTGCCTCACCTTCCGTCCAGTGAGCCAGTCCCGGGCTGGCACCGAAAACACCGACGATCATGAGGAGCCCCACCGCAATAAAGGCGAGAACCGTCACCACTTTGATGAGAGCGAACCAGAATTCACCTTCGCCGTAGGTGCGCACCGAGAGCGCGTTGAGCAAAATGAGGAGGGCCAGGAAGACCGCAGACCACACCCAGCCGGGCGTATCCGGATACCAGTACTTCATGACGAGCGCCGCGGCGGACAGCTCGGCGGCCACGGTGATCGCCCAGTTGTACCAGTAGTTCCAGCCGGTAGCGAAACCGAAAGAAGGCGAAACGAAACGCCGTCCGTATTCTTCGAAGGAGCCGGCCACCGGCAGGTAGGCCGCCATTTCCCCTAAGGATTGCATGAGGAGGTAGACCATCATGCCGATAAGCCCGTAGGCCACCAGCGCTCCGCCCGGGCCGGCCTGACTGATTGTTTCTCCCGAGGCCACGAAAAGCCCGGTGCCAATCGCCCCGCCCACCGCGATCATGGTGAGGTGGCGGGCGTGCAGGCCGCGCTGCAGTTGCGGCTCGGCGGATTGTTGCGGCTGCTCGGATCGCTCAGCCTGCCCAGCTTGCGTAGCTCGCCCAGGTTGTCCAGCATGCTCTGGTGCCACGTTATCTCAGCTCCTTCATCGCGGCGCCCCTGTGGGCGAGCCCGCTCCCCGCGGTGACCGCGCCACCGCCTCAGTGCTTCGTTCGTACCGGCACACGGTAGTGTACGCCAACGGTGATGCGCCACCGCTTCTCAGAGCGTGAGCCACGGGTCTATTTCCGGCTGGTTCGGGGTGTAGCGGCAGCCGGTTCGGGGTGTAGTGCGGTTTAGGGCGCGGTTTACCGGGTGGATGCGGCCCGGTGAGCCGCATTATTGTTCTGGTATTCAATAAGAACGACGGCGCTAGCCACGTTCCCATCGTGACTCATCGACACGTGAATATTCACGCTCCCCAGGGTTTTATGAACCGCCCCGGCTATCGGCGCCCCGAGGATAATCGCCGGGCGCCCCCAGCGGTCGTTGGTGACTTCGATAGCGTCCCAATGCCCCTCGGGTAGTACCGGTTGGGAACCGTAGAGAGCCGCCGACCACGCTTTAATAAAAGCCTCCTTGGCCGCCCACCGCGCCGCCAGGTGGGGGGCGAGCTCCGCGGCCGGAATAACAGTTTCAAAGCCGGCATCTTCAGCGGCCGGGGTAGCGAAAGCTCCGGCGGCCTCAGTGCGGGTGTGGCGTTGGGCCCGGCGAATCGCGTAGCGCATTTCCCGCGCGGTAAAAACATTGCGGAAGCGGGACCCGGGTAGATCCAGCTGCTGAGCGAAGGCATCGATGGCGACGGTATCGGTTCCAATTCCCGCGATCACCGCGTGCTCCTTCCCGGTGACGTATCACTGTGGCCAGCTCCAGGCCAAAGCGGCGCCGTCGTTCCCTGTGACTTTCGCTCACACGTAACTTTTCCCTTTTATGGTAAACGAGACCACCGGTTCTTGTCTGCTCTTCCCGACTTTCGCTTTCTCTCTTCCATTCGCCGCTGAGCTGGACAAAGATAGTGCCTATGGCATCGATAGAGACAACCGGTATCGAAATAGTCGACGATAGTGAGCGCACCGCGAAACCCCGGCATCTTTTCCTGCCGTGGTTCGCCTCGAATATCTCCGTTTTTGGGATGAGTTACGGGGCGTGGGTGCTTGGATTTGGTATTTCTTTCCCGCAGGCGCTGGTTATCACGGTCATCGCCGTGATTCTTTCCTTTGCTATTTGCGGGGTCATCGCGCTGGGCGGCAAACGCGGCTCGGTGCCTACGATGGTCATGTCCCGGGCAGCTTTCGGGGTCAGCGGCGCGAAAATTCCGGGCATTATTTCCTGGCTGACCTCCATCGGCTGGGAAACTTCGCTGGCCATTACCGCAGTTCTGGCCACCAATACGGTGCTCGCGCGGCTGGGGTGGGCCGGGGAAGATTCCACCACGGTCAAAGTGGTAGCGGCCGCAATTGTTGCCACCCTCATCGTTTTGGGCGCGGTGGCCGGCTACCACATTATTATGAAAATGCAGGCGGTTCTCACGTGGATCACCGGCATCACCACCATTATCTATATTATTTTAGTTTTCCCGCATCTCGACGCCGGCGCGCTCTTCTCCCACTCTTCCGGCTCAGTTGCAGCCATGCTCGGAGCTTTCGTCATGGTACTCACCGGCATGGGCCTGGGCTGGGTGAATATCGCGGCGGATTGGTCGCGCTACCAGAGCCGGGAGGCGCGCGGAAGCCACATTATTTTCTGGAATACCCTGGGCGGTTCCCTCGGCCCGGTGGTGCTCATTAGTTTCGGTCTTATGCTGGCCGGTTCAGATGACGCCCTCTCCGAAGCCATCGGCTCTGACCCGGTCGGGGCACTGGCCACCATCCTGCCCACCTGGTTCCTTCTCCCCTTCCTTCTCACCGCAATTCTTTCGCTGCTGTCGGGCGCGATTAACGGTATTTATTCTTCCGGGCTCACGCTCCTGACCCTGGGGATTCGGATTCCGCGGCCGCTCGCCTCCCTTATCGACGGTGTCATTCTCACCGTGGGAACCGTATACGTCACCTTCTTCTCGCCCACGTTTATCGGCCCCTTCCAGTCCTTCCTGGTCACCTTGGGGGTACCGCTTGCCGCGTGGACCGGCATCATGATGGCGGATATTACTTTGCGTAAGCGTGATTATGACGACGCCGCACTCTTCTCCCCCACCGGCCGCTACGGCAAGTACAACGTGACCTCACTGGCCATCTTGGCGGTGTGCTGTGTGATCGGCTGGGGTCTGGTAGTCAACGGCTTCTCCGATGCCCCCTTCAATGATTGGCAGGGCTACCTCCTCCCCCTCATCGGCGGGGTGGACGGGCCCCTCGGTTCGGGCAATATTGGAGTGATCCTGGCCCTCATCATCGGCTTCGTGGCCTACTACGCCCTGTGCGGGGCGCGGGTGCGGCGCCAGGAAGTTGAGATGATTTAGCGCTCGCATACGCAAGTGGGGCGGACATTTTTATGCTGTCCGCCCCACACCAGTCCCATTTGTTGGAACTGCATCGTTGGTACGATTTTTGCATGGTTAATCTACGCAAAATTATGGGGATCCCCTTAGTTTTCGGGTTTGGTATCGCAACTCTTGCGAGCTGTTCACAAGAAGAACCAGCGAGGAGCTCTGCACCCTCGACTCCAGCCGCAGCCTCTCAGTCAGGTGATGACTCCAATCAATGGATGCTTAACCAAGGTCCTCGAAAACCGACGCCCACGCCCCAAAAACCTTCCCTTAAAACATTCAATGTCGGCGACACCATTACGTTGCCTTCGGCAACGTTTACCGTCAAAACTATTGAACAAAGGGAAGAAATTCCCTCCTCAAGTCCCCAGTACATTCCTGATTTCGTTGCACCTGAAGGCAAGCGCCTTTGGTATTTTGACATCGACTGGACAAACACAACAAATGACGCAATCATGTCGGAATGCCATGGTCCTTACAAGTTTAATCTCACCGCATACGACATTAACGGCGTCCAAATGCTCGAAGTCGAACAACCAGGAATGATTGAAGGGCAAAATTGTTCGAGTGGATTACTAAAAGGAGAATCAGGGAACTGGAAGACAGCATTCACAAGTCTTGACGCGGACTTTGGTTGGGCTATCTTTGAGGACTACGGTGGAGGCAGAGCAATCGTAGTCAAAGACCCAAGCCTCGATCTAGTTGAAATAAAAGAATAAGATTACTGTAAGTAGATTAGCGATCTCTACCACTTGTAGTGCTCGGAAGACCATTTTAACGGTGGGGGCGTATCGGTAACCAACTCGATACGCCCCTTTCGTTTAGTCACGACCTGCGATCACTAGCCCTAGAAAAGTTCAAGCTAGTAATAGCAGCATCCTGACTACCTACATGTTTATTAGTTTTATTGCTGCTTTTTGACCACCAGTACGATAGCCCAGATGGAGAAGGCAATATCCACGATGGTGGCGAGGATAAAGAGAATAAAACCAATACCCACGCTGGCAACCTCAGAGAATTCAGAAAGCTTCGACAGCGCGTTCATGCTCCCGATGAAGAGCAGAATCCCGAAAAGCAAACCCACCCCACCGGCGGTGGCCATGGTCCACTTCTTCTTGATGACAAGAGCGAGCGTGGAGAAAACAGCCGCAATGAGGTAGCAGAGAATGATCATCCACGCCGATTCGGCATCCCCTGTCATCATGCTGGCGGAAAAACCGAAGGCAGAGGCGAAGGGCAGGAAAACGCTGAGCATCGCAAGTACCTGAGCACCAATGAGCACGGCCGGCACGATCGTACGCCAGTTGATACCGCCTGTTGCGGAAGCATTCGCGAAACTCTGGCGCATCGCGCCGGCCTGCTGGGCGACCGCCGGAGCTACCCGGTTGTTCACAAATTCCTTGGCCCCGGTGGCGAATTGCTTGAGACCTTCTTTCATATCCCCCACGGAATTATCGGGAATGCCCGGCCCTGCCACGGTACCCTGGGCCACGGCCTCCTGGTATTCCCGCAACGTGGGTTCGCGCCCGTTATCCAGTTGGAAACGAGCCTGCCACTGTTCGGTGGTGAGGGGCTGCGAGACATGCGCGGCGGGCTGCTGGAACTGAGGTGCGGACTGCTCTTCCGGCTGCACTGCCGGTTGCTGAGCCTGCGCACCCTGCGGGGCCTGCTGCGCCGGGGCTTCGGCCTGGCGCTCGCGAATCCAGGAGACCAGCGCCGGATAGCACTGCGGGTGGACCGCGATAGCCTCCCAGAGGTCGGGACGCTGAGCCGCGATATCAGCAAGATCCCGCGCGGTAATCTGCGGGTCCGCCAAGTTCTCAAGGGTCATCGTGCGCGGATCGTACATCATAGCCGTTCTACTTTCTCCCATAGAATTTTCGTGCCGTGACAACGCGGACGAAAACCCGTGTAGCTACTAATAGTTTCTATGGTTAACATACGGAGTTTTCTCCTGTAGCAACTGTATCCCAGCTACCCTGGATACGTGGAGTTTATGAAAAACTCTACAGGTACGACGGCGGGGCTCATCACGCGAGTTCCACCTTCCACGTCACCGTACTCCATCTGTGAGGAAGGACTTTCTATGACTAACGGACCTGACCAGTTCCCACCGTCCACGCCGGTGCCGCCACCCCCGCCTCCGCCTCCGCCGCCTTCCGCGCCGACGCCCGAGGACGCGGAGCTGACCCGGACTATTCCGCACGTCGAGGAGGTGCCGGCAGCGCAGCCGGAAGCTACCCCGGCGTATCCGCTCGCGGTTCCGGTGCCTCCCCCGCAGCCCGATCCGGAGGCCGCATTCCCTGCTGAGACCCCCGCTGCAGATTCGCCCGCGCCAGCGGCGCCGTCGCCCCTGCCCCCAAGCGGGCCTGAAGCATGGCTCACCGCCGAGGCTGATGCGGGTGCGCCCACCCATATCGCACTTCCGCGCATGCTCGAGGAGATTCCGAGTGCGACCAGTGCCGGGGCTGCCCCGGATGCGATACCGGCTCCTGGCTACGCACCCGCTCCCGGTTATGTGCCGCACTCGGACTACGGTACCTCGCCGCAGAGCTACGCACCTCCGAGTGGCTACGGCACCGCGCCGAGTCCCGCGGCAGGACCTTGGGCGCAGGGAGGAATGTACCCGGCCGCTGCGATGCCCGCGGTGCCATATCAGAAGAAATCACATAAGAAATTGTGGATCAGCCTGGCGGTTTTGCTGGTGCTCGTCGTGGCGGGCGTTATTGGTTTTAAGGTAACGGCCAGTAAATTCGCGCCGGAGAAAACTGCCGAGGCATATCTCTCCGCGATTGTGGAAGGGAAGGCCAGCGCAGCGCTCGAGGTATACGACCCGAATGTGCGTTCCGGGGAGCGCCTATTCCTCAGCGATGAGATTTATAGCAAGGCCACGAATCGGCCCACCGATTTTGAGGTAATCTCCGCCTTTAAACAATCGCAGCCGGGCGGGAAAAATACCGTGCACGTGAACGCCGAATTCACCATCGATATGAAGAAATATCCGGTTGACCTCACGCTCAGCGAGCGCGGCAAGAAATTCCTGTTCTTCTCCGAATGGCAAGTGACCGATGCGCCACTGGGGACCGTGGAGCTACGTTCCGCCACGCCGCGGGTGACTATTAATGGGGTCGACGTCGATCTTTCGACCACGGTGGACCCGGCCACGAAGGGCGAGCGTGCCAGCGAGTACTACTCACTCCCCGCTTTCCCGGGGACCTACACGGTGGGTGCCCAGGGCGGTGATACCTTCGTGAGTTTCGGGGAGGCGGAGAGTGTATCCGTTCCGGTTATTGGCCCGGGTTCCTCGGCATCCATTGAACCGAGCTTCACCCCCGAGGTAACCGCGGAAATCCAAAAGCAGGTCAATTCCCGCTACGAGGCGTGCATGCCCGCTAATACCTTCGAGGTGCAAGACTGCCCCGAATTGAATATGAGCGATCCTCTTTTCCAGGCCGTGACGGAGATTCGACGCTCGTGGAAGGAAGAACCTAAGGTCGAGGTGGAGGCCTCCAGCCTGCGCTACGAGAATGGCGCTTATGTGGGCACCGCCAAGGTCAAGGGCAAGGCGATTATTAATTACAAGCAGCGCTACAGCGAGAAGGATCCCTGGAAAGAATCGGAGTGGCCGGTCAATATCTGGGTGAACCGCACCCTGCGCTTCGAAGTGAAGGACGGGGCGATCACGGTGGATTTCTCCAAGGATAATTACGGCTGGTAAACGTGGGCTCATAACGGCATACCGTTAGCTCGGATCCAGTCCAGTACTGCATGAACCGGGCCCGGTGCCGCACGACGGACCGGGCCCGGTGCCGCACGGTGGACCGGGCCCGATGCCGCACGGTGGACCGGGCCCGGTATGTGTTTTCCGGGGTGTACTGCGAATGTCGTACATACGAAGTACAGCGCTGAAAACACCTGGCGCCCCCGCAGATGCTGGTGTGACTCCTGCGGTTTGACTTATAGGACCTCAGTTCGACTATAGGAACTCAGTTCACCCAGGATTCCCTCAGCTCACCCAGGATTCCAGAAGAGTCGTTATCTCGCTTCGAATACTTTCGGGTGAGAAGCCCTCATCCACCTCAAGGTTTTCTATTCCCACGTGGCCATCTTTTACCCGAGCCGCGACACGCCCGATAATCTGCTCATCACACAGAATCGGCATCCCGAAATATCCAAACTCCCGTTTATGCGCGGGCTTATATGCCTCGAGTCGATAGTCTTTTCCGAAAAGCTCACGCTGGCGCGAGCGCGTCCAGATAAGCGAATCGAAGGGAGATAGCAGCGTCATACTGCCCGTTTCCCAACGGGCGTTATGTAGTTCCTCCATGAGGGCCTCGTGAGCAAGCCACGTTCCGGCCAGCCCGCGCACCTCAACCGCTACATATCCGTCCGCAAAACAATGCTCGCGGATATTCGCGCTTTTCGGGAACCTGAAATAATCCACCACATCGTCAAGGCGCGCAATCCCGAGTGCCCTCAGGGCTAGCGCAACGGTTTTATTCAGGCTTGTATCCGCATCGAGAAGCTCCACGTCCGGCAAACCCGCTTGCTCGGGCGTGCAGTAAATTCTTTGCCACTTCTCGTCTCGGCTGATCACCGCGAGTTCACCAATGCTCAGCAACCATTCACAGGCAGTTTTAACCGGGCTGCTGCGCTCCCAGCCCTGCCCCACCGCTCGCCCGAGCTGCGAGTGCACCATCGGGCCGTTCTCGCGTATGCGTTCCAGCACGGCCCGCGCCACATCGTCATCGACCTGGAGACCGGATAACCCGTGCTCTTTAATACGGCGACGACGCCAATGGAGCAAGGGCCATATTAACCTGGGCATAAGCGAATGCGCGTGGCCCCAAGTTTCGAAGAGGCCAGTCGAACTCTCGTGCAGCAGCGGTAAGCTCTGTTTATCGACCCCGCGGGCCAGCAGAACCAATTCTTGAGATCTGCGTACGGCCTGTAGCGAATCAATCTGGACGCAGCCGGGGCGCTGGAAAACATCGGCGATAGAAGGCTCGGCGCTGCGAACTTCCGGGGCGAGCATCTGCGCCGTCACCGCAATTTTCCGCGCTGTTGCAATATCGATGCGATACCGCGGCTCACTATCAGGATTCACCATCACGGTATTGAAACATCCGCTGCCACCAAGAAGCAAGCGCCCACAGAGACACAAGCAACGCACACACAGAACGGGGCGGGGTGGTTCGTGATGAACTACCCCGCCCCGCTCTTATGGGATGGATCCGCCCTGCTTTAGCTCTGCTTTAGCGCAGCTGGTACTTTCCGTTCACCAGGCGGTAGCGCGGATCGAGGAGCAACGCAGCTTCGCCTTCGTGGCGATCCCCGGCGAAGCGCTCGTCCACCGAAGTTTCGGTGTAGAGCGGCGCGTGACCGACCATTCCGGCAACCAGGTGGCGCGCGCCGTCCAGCAGGCGCATATCAGCGCTCTCGCGCCACAGCTGGGCTGCCTTAGCGCCGTTGGTGCGCGCGATAGCAGCCTCGAACGCCGCCGGATGCACGAGCATCATAAGCGCGGAGACATGCCCGAAGCCGAGCGAGGTCAGCACGGCCGCCTTAATATCTCCCACCTCGAGGACTTCACGCGGCCACACTAGGTAACTACGTTCCTCAAAGGCCGGATCGGAGCAGTCCAGGGCCTTATTGCCGGGGATCTTCCCGGTGGCAAACATCTGGGTGATGCCAGCCATCTGGAAGAGCGCCGCCCCGCCCTTGGAATGCCCGGTCAGGGTCTTCTGGGAAACCACATAGAGCGGGTTGCCTTCGCTGCGCCCCAGCGCCGTGAAGAGGCGGTCATGGAGTTCCGCTTCGTTCGGATCATTCGCATTGGTGGAGGTATCGTGCTTGGAAAGCACGGCGACGTCGTCCACACTCACGCCGAGCTCACGCAGGTTCGTGGCCAGCACGGAGTTCTCTCCGCCCATGCCCGCGGCCAATGCTCCCAGGCCAGGTGCGGGAATCGAGGTTTGGATACCGTCCGCGAAGGAGCGGATGTAGGCCACCACCCCGTAGACCGGCAGCCCCATCTGGGCGGCCACGTCTCCGCGAGCCAGCAGCACCGTGCCGCCACCGCAAGCTTCCACGAAGCCACCGCGGCGCAGATCGCCAGCGCGGGAGAAGAAGCGCGGATTAATGCCCTTCTTCGCCATAGCGGCAGAATCCGCCGTCGCATTCATATCACCGAAACCGATGAGGGACTCGACCTGCACGTCATCAATCGCACCGGAGACCACGAACTGGGCCTTGCCGGTGGCGATCTTATCCACGCCTTCTTCCACGGACACCGCGGCGGTCGCGCAAGCGCCGATGGGGTGAATCATGGAACCGTACCCGCCCACGTAGGCCTGCATGGTGTGCGCGGCGATCACGTTCGGCAGGGTTTCCTGGAGGATATCCTGCGGGTAATCCTTACCCAGGAAGCGATCCACGTACAGGCGGCGCATGGAGGTCATTCCGCCAAAGCCGGTGCCCTGCGTGGAGGAGACATCCACCGGATGGACGTATTCGAGCAGCTCCGCCGGGGAAAACCCGGCCGAGAGGAAGGCATCCACCGCCGTCATGAGATTGTAGATAGCCATCCGGTCCGCGCCCTCCACGAGCGATGCCGGAATCCCCCACTTGGCCGGATCGAAATCGGTGGGGAACTGCCCGCCCACGCGGCGGGTGAGAGTGGTACGGCGCGGCATATAGGTCAGTGCCCCGGCCTTGCGGGTCACCCGCCATTCGCCGTCTTCCTCGAAGAAGCTAGTGAAGCTCGGATCCGCTTCGGCGTGGGCGCGGGCTTCCGCTTCGCTGCCCACCGTGAAGGTCACGTCCTTCTCCAGGTAGACCGGGGCGATATCGGTGGTCCCGATATCAGCCAGCGGCCCGTCGTCCACAAAAGCGCGGATTCCGGAACGTGCCACAACCTCATCACGATAGCGCTCGAAGATATCCTCTTCGGGCACCAGTTCCCCTTCGGGGGTGTACCAGCCCGGCTTGGGGGTATCGAACCAGGTAAGCAGGCCCATCATCCAGGCCAGCTCAAGCACCCCGGCCGGCGTGAGGTCCACATCGCCGTCGCTTTGAATCCCGAGTTCGGCTTCCCACCGGGTACGCGAGCTACCCCAGGGGCCGGTTTCGCCCAAGCCCACGATCACCACGAGATCCTCAGGCTTCGCGGTGCCCTTCCCGAAAGCACCCAGGTCCATGGTCGGCTGGTGGATGCTCACCGGGCTGGGCAGGGCCCGCACACTCGGCGCGGCCTCCGCTGCCGGCGCGGGGGTGGCCGGCGTGATGCTCGCGGCCAGTTCGGGCAGGTTAATATCACCCAAGCCACCGGTCATATCGTGCATAACCGGCGCGGTACGGGCGGCCGCCACAGATTCAGGGGTAAAGAGAGTGAGCAATTCGCGCCCGGCCTCCGCCGTGGACCAGGTATGCACACCCTTGGCTTCCACGGCTTCCACCAGCGGATCGTTCCCGCCCATGAGGCCGGTGCCGCGCACCCACCCGATCTTCGCGTGCGCGATGGTGGTGCGCTGCCCCCAGGGCTCCACGCGCCACTTATTGACCACGGCATCCAACGCGGCCTTGACCTCGCCATAGGCGCCGTCACCACCGAAGGAACCCCGGTTCGGGGAGCCCGGCAAAATCACGTGCATGCGATGGTCGATGGCGGCATCGGTGCCCAGGCTCGCGAGGGTGCCGATGAGGCGTTCCACGCTCCACAGCAGAACACGGGCCTGGTTTTCCGCTTCGGGGCCGGCATCGCTGAGGTAGCCGCTCACCCGCGGCGCCGCGAAGGGCACCAGGAGATCCGGAATGAGCGCCGGCTTGATGAGCTTCGAGGTGGCACCCACCGTTTCGCGCTGTTCGGCACCGATCCACGCGGTGATCGCGTCAACGTCGCGGAAGGAGGCGAGGTTGGCGGGAATGAGCCACAGTTCAGCACCGTTGATGGCGTTCTCGCGGTAGAGCTTCTTGGCGAAGTTCAGGCGCGCGGTGGAAATACGCGAGGAGGTGGCGACGACGGTTGCCCCGCCGGCCAGCAACCCGGCCACCACCGCACCCGCGATGGAGTTTTCTGCCATACCGGTCACCACCGCGACCTTCCCGGCGTAAATCCCCGGGGTGGTATCGCGGGCCGCACGGGCGATCTTGGTCAAACGCGCGGCGAGCTTGGGATTGCGGGCCGCCTGCCATTCGGCCTGGCGGGCCACTTCTTCCCCAACGCCGGTGAAATTGGCGTTCACCTCACGCCCGAAAGCGATCTTGGCCACGTCCTCGCGGGCGGTGGCCCAGCGGTCGCACAGGCGCACTGCCTGGGCCGGGTCGAAGCGCGGGGTCACGAAGTCTTCCCAACCGCTACCCAGTTCCGCGCTCATGGCTTCGCGCAGGGCCAGGTCATCAACGGTTGCGGGTGCCTCGGGGCGCTCGTTGTGGCCGAGGCGCGCGAGCAGGTCGCGCGCGGTTCCGGCCAGGATCGCGTCCATGCGTTCGGCATATGCGTCCAGGGCAGCGGAATCGACGACGCCGCCCGCCCCGCTCCCGGTACTCGGGAGGGCAACGTTGATCCCGTGGGCCGCGCCGACCGCCCGCACCGCCGCGTCGATGAGTTCATCGAGCTGGGCGGCCGAGGTGGGGGCCAGCGGGAGGGTGGCCAATTCGTCGCCGCGTACCGACTTGCCTTCGCGGGTACCCAGAAGGATGGTGGCGGTCACGTGGGCCACCCAGCCTTCGCCGAGCTGCCAGGTGTCCTGCACCCGCTGAGCCACCCGGGCCGGTTTCGCGCCGGCCGCACCCGTGAGCGAGCGCAAGCGGTCCGCGATAGCTTCGCGCAGCACGCTGCCGAAAGGCTTATAGGAGTGGGCGGCCTGATCCACCTGGGAGACCAGGGTGGCCAGCGGTGCTTCCGCTGCACCGTCCATGGAGGCCAGGTCGAATTCGGCGGTCATATCCATGAGGATCTGGTTGCGCTTGGAGGAGACCCCGTTGGTGAGGGTTTCGACCGAGTCGGCATCGCCCATCTGATCCAGGCGGATCTTCGTGGACCAGGCCAGCAGGACGCGCAGGGCATCCCCGGCCCGGAAGGGTAGATCCGCAGCCGGCTGGCCATCGCCCGCCGGCGCCGCGGTTGCTGCCGGAGCCGGCGCGGCCGCAGCTGCGGGAGTCGGTGTTTCCGGAGTTGCGGGGGCCGAGGGTGTGGCTTCCGGCGCCGAGGCCGCAGCGGTATCCTCGCTCGTTGCAGCAGCGGTGTTCGCGGCCGGGGCGACGGCGCCATCCGCGAATCCGTCCTCAGCAACCGGAGCGCTGGCAACATCCTCATGCAGAACCCGCTTGGCGTCCCGTTGCACGTTGTATACGCTCACATGGCGCTGGGCGTGCTTAGGCAGCGCGAGGGTGCGGGTGGCCATATTCGCCAGGGTTGGCGAAGCGGCCAGGCCGATTTCCACGATATCTTCCACCCCGGCCTCAATGAGGTAATCCTGGGTTTCAATCCAGCGCACCGGGGAGGCAAATTGCCAGGCCAGCAGCTCGATCAGGAGCTCGCGGGCGGTTCCTACCCGGTCGCGCATGAGGCGCGCGGCCAGGTCGGCGCGAATCTCGCGCACCACCTGGGAGGGAACCACCTCGAGGATGGCATCGCAGAACTCTTCCGTCAGCTCGAAGGGGCGGGCCACCAGATTCGGCAGGTAGCGCCCTTCAAGAATTTCGAGCTTGATATCGGCAGGAACGATGGCGCGCAGGGTATCGCCAAATTCGGCCACGCCGGTGCGCAGCACGCTGGAGTGGAAGGGCACGTCAATACCCGGAACCAGCATGAAGGGACGCTTGCCCCCGGCCTGCCGGGCCCGCTCGTTGGCGTCCTTTTCCAGGGCTTCCAGGCCCGCCACGGTTCCGGCCACCGCGTACTGTGCGCCTGCCAGGTTGTAATTGACAATCTCGAGGAATTCCCCGGAAGCGGCAGCCACCTGCGCGACGTAGTCGCGCACGGCGTCGTCGCCCACCCCAAATTGGTTGGGACGCAAGGCACCCATGCGGTAATTCGAGCGGCCCTGCTCATCGCGTTCCACGAGATGATGCATGGTGGTACCGCGCCGGTACACGATTTCCAGCACGTCCTCGAGGCTGAAGACCTGCGAATAGGCGGAGAGCGCATTGTATTCACCCAGGGAATGCCCGGCGAAGTAAGCACCGCTTACCAGTGAACCCTGTTCACGCAGGCGCGAGGTTTGGGCGAAGGCCACGGTCGCGAGCGCCACCTGGGTGAATTGGGTGAGGTTGAGGACGCCTTCCGGGTGGCGGAAAATCTCATCGCGCACCCGCAGCTCCACCGGGTTATCGCGCACCACGGCGAGGATGGAGAACCCGAGCGCGGAGCGGGTATGCCGGTCGGCGCGTTCCCACACCTCACGCACGGCAGCGGAGGCGGCCCTGTCATCGAGTGTCATGCCGCGGGCCTGGATTCCCTGACCCGGGTAAACATAGGCGGTACGCGGGGCGCTCACGGTGCAGGATGCCTGGGAAACCACGGTATCCCCGCAGCGGGCGGTCACGTCGAGGGCGAGTCCGCCCCCGCGCACCCGGCCCACGCGCTCCACGGTGATATCTACCGCGTCACCGAGGTTCACCATGCCGAACATGCGGTAGGTCCACCCGGTGATATGCATGGGGGCACGCCCGGCCACCGGACCGGCAACCGCGTGCTGGGCGGCGGCGCACAGCCACATGCCGTGCACCAGCGGAGCCTCCATTCCCGCCACCAGCGCGGCGTTGCGGGACACGTGAATCGGGTTGAAGTCACCGGAAACAATGGCGAATGCCGTCATATCCGTGGGGGCCTGCACGGTGACCTTACGCAGCACCGAGCGCGGGGTGTCGATAATATCGGCATCCACTCCCCCGCGGGCGGCCGGTTCCGAAGGCAGGTCCGTGGTGGTGGCGCGCCCGCGCATGGCGAAGCGTTCCTGGAATTCCAGCACCACGGTGCCATCTTCGCGCGCAACATTCGTGCGGATGGTCAGCACCCGGCCGGCGGAAGATTCGGCCACGGAGGCCACCCAGGAGCGCGCGGTGAGCTGCCCGGCCTCCAGGATGTCCTCCACCGGCACATTCACCTTTTCGAGGTGGTCGAGGTGCACGCCGGAGAGCAGCCCTTCGATAATCGGGTAGCCATCGGCTTCGCCCGAGCCCATCGCGGAATAGATAGTGGGCCAGCACGAACCGAGGAGCGCGGAAGGCACGGCCGCCGGGGTGCGCCCGGCCGGCGCGGTAATTCCCGCGTGCAGGGTGTTGATCTCCGGGGAGACCGCGAAGGTCAGGGTGGCAACGCCGTCGATCATTTCGGGTTGCTCGGTGATGGGGGTGCCGCCCAGGGTTGTGGTTCCCACCCCGGACATCGCGGCGAGCACCTCGCGCATGGCGCCTTCTAGGCGGGCATCGTCCACCACGGGCAGCCCGCCGGTGGCCACCGATTCGGGCAGCAGCAGCGGGATGCGCATATGCCGCACCACGTGCTGGTGGGCCTGGGTACCATCCCAGAGGGTATCGAGGGGCACGAAGATTTCCAGGCCCTCCGGAGTATCGCGGATTTCCGCTTCCGGAATGAGGTGGGCCGGGTTGGTGGCCAGGTGGCCGTGCCATACGATGAAGGGAGTTTCCCGCAGGAAGGTTTCCCGGTCGCGTGCCGCGCGGGAGAAGGCCGGCTGGGCCTGCGCTCCGCTCGCACTCACCCGGGCCACGGCATTTTCTTCGTAGCGGCCCAGAATCTCGGCAATCGGCTCATCCACCTTGGTGATGGCCGCTACCGAGGTGGGTCCGGGAATAATACGCACCTGGTCCGCGGTGTAGCGCGGGTTATGGGATTGCCACAGGGAATCCGAACCCCAGAAACGCAGCACCTGCTCGTTAATAACCGGTACGAAGGGCACCGGCTTGGGGTACTTGGAGGCCAGAGCCACGAACCATGCCTCATCCTGGGCGAGCACGGTGTGTTCTTCCGCGCTCGGGTAGGCGGCGAGGAAACGCTCGAGCGCGGCCTGCGGATCGGCGGCGGCATCAGCCTGGGTGGGGAAGAGTGTGGGGACCTCCCCGCTTTCCGCTTCGCACAGGCGCGCTTCGAAACGCTGAAGCATTTCCCAGAAACGGGTTTGGGTGGTGTCGTCGGCCCAGGGAACGGTCAGTTCCACGTAGCGGCGCAGCACCTGGGCGTAGGTCATGTGCGCGATATCCCCGAAGTAGGGCTTGGCGGTGGCGTTGATCGCGGTGATGATCTCATCGCGGCGCGCGGCAATCGCTTCGGCGTCCCCGTCCACTTCCACGAGGAGGCGCGCGGCACGGGCGGCCGCGTTTTCCACGTTGTAAATATCGGCGTGCAGGGAGGACTGGGTGGAGCAAATGCCACCGCGGGTGGAGCCAGCCGCGACCCAACCACCGTTATCGTCCGGGCTCACACCGGGCGTATCAACGAGAAGCTGCTTGACGTCCGGATTCGTTTTCGCTTCCTTCGCGGCCATCGCCGCGGTCCCGATGAACACGCCGTCCACGGGCATGGGCCGCATACCGTAAGCCTGCGCCCAGGTTCCGGTAAGGAACGACGACGCCCGCTCGGGAATGCCCAAGCCGCCACCCACGGTAATAATGAGGCCGGCCTCACGCATCTGACCGTACGTCGCGATGAGCAGGTCTTCCAGGTTCTCCCAGGAGTGGTGCCCACCGGCGTGACCGTCTTCCACCTGCGCGATAAGCGGGGCGCCCGGGCAGGCCTTGGCGATCTCTACCAGCTGGCGGATCTGGGCCACGGTGCCGGGCTTGAAAGCGATATAGGGGAAACCTTCGGCGCGCAGGCGCGCGATGAGTTCGAGGGCTTCGTCCTTTTCGGGAATACCGGCGCTAATAACCACGCCGTCCAGGGGTGCCCCGGCAGCGCGCTGGCGGGAAACGAGGCGGCGCGAGCCGAATTGGAGATCCCAGAGGTAGCGGTCCAGGAACATGGTGTTGAACTGGGCCACCCGGCCCGGTTCCAGGTGCTCACGCAGGGTGGAAAGGTTCTCAGCCAGGACTTCTTCGGAGACCTGCCCGCCCCCGGCGAGTTCGGTCCAGTAGCCGGCGTTGGCGGCGGCCGCCACGATTTCCCCGTCCACGGTGGTCGGGGTCATCCCGCCGAGCATAATCGGGCTGCGCCCGGTCAGCCGCGAGAAAGCGGTATCCAGGTAGGTATGGCCCTTGATCTGGCGCAGCTGGGGTGCGTATTCGGACCAGTCGCGGGTGCGGGTCACGCGCGCCACCCCGGTGACCAGGTCATCGCGGGCCGCGGCGGTGGAGGCATCCACGTAGCTCACTCCGGTGCCGGCCAGGTTTTCCAGGGCGATGGTCTTGAGGTTCGGGCCCGGGCCCAGGTCGACCACGAAACCGGCCGGGCTGCCGCCCTGTCCTGCTTCTTTCAGGGCGGCGGCGAATTCCGCGGTCCAGTCCAGGCTGGCGGTTAGCACGGCGCGGGCCAGTTCATCGCTGCGTTCCACGCTGAGGGAGCAGCGAGCCGCCCAGGAATCCACCAGGGCCACGGCCGGTTCGAGGAGCGGGGAGTGGAAGGGGGCTCCCACGTTGAGGAATTCGCACACCGGGTGGAGGGCTTCCCCGCCGGTGAGTTTATCGGCGCGGGCGCGTGCCTCCCGTTCGGCTTCGCGTTCGATGAGGGCCACCAGCGCGGTGAGGGCGGCCGGGCGCCCGGAGACCACGCAGGCTTCCCGCGAATTAATAATGGCAACATCTGCATCCGGGACCTTCGCGGCCAGGCGGCGCAGCAGCGGGGCTCCCACGCCCCGCACCGAGAGCATGGGGCTGGCGTCCTTGCTCGCGGTAATTCCGAGTTCCCCGCTGATCTTGGAGGCAGCCGCCCCGATGAGGCGGGCGAGGGCGAAAATACTGGCCGGTTCGCTGGATTCCACCATGGCGGCGGCCAGCACGCCCTGGGAGTGCCCGATGGTGGCGGTGGGGCGCACCGCTAGATCACGGTAGGCCCCGTACTGGCTGAGCAGGATGCCGGGAACCGAGGTGTGGGGGGCGCGCCCGGCGCTGGCCGGGCCGCGCAAGCCCAGCAGGTCGAGGCGCCCGGCGGAAATCACGGTGAGTTCGGGAAGTACCGGGGCGAGGATTTCCTCGGCCGCCGCATCCACCGCGGTCAGGTCCGCGCGCAGTTGCGCGGAGGTGAGCAGCTCATCTAATTCGCTCCGCCAGGGAGTTCCCTGGCCGGCGAATTGGAGGATCCAGGGACTGGCGGGCGGGGTGGCCGTCAGGGATTCATACACGCTGGTCATAGTGTTCTTTCTGCTAAGTGCGGGAGGGCCCGCGAGGCAATTCTTGAGAAAAAGGAAAGATCGAAGGTGGCTTGGGCCCAGACTGTGGGCCCGGTCTTTGAGCCCGGTCTCTGGGCGCCGGAACGTTCCGGATGAACGCTCGTGCGCCGGGGCGGGCCGCTACATGGGAATATTCCCGTGCCGGCGCTCGCCCGGATGCGAGCAGTCTTTGGTGGCGAGGATACGCAGGGACTCAATGAGCACCCGCCGGGTATCTTCGGGGGCGATAATGCCGTCCAGTTCCCCGCGTTCCACGGAGAGAAAAGGATTGACGTTATCGCGGGTGTACTCTTCGATGAGCTGCTGGCGCACCGCGGCCACATCCTCACCGTTTTGTTCGGCTTCCCGCAGGCGCCGTCGCCCTGTAATAGCGACCGCGCCCTCGGCGCCGAGCACCGCAATTTCCGCACCGGGCCACGCGAAGTTCAGGTCCCCACCCAGAGACTTCGACCCCATGACGATATAGGCGCCCCCGTAGGCTTTACGTAACACCACGGTGACGAGGGGCGTCGTCGCATTCGCGTAGGACCAGATCAGTTTCGCACCGCGGCGAATAATCCCGGCCTGTTCCTGTTCGGTGCCGGGCCGGTAGCCGGGCACGTCCACGAGGGTGATAACGGGCACGTGGAAAGCATCGCAGAATTGCACGAAACGCCCGGCTTTTTCGGAGGCGTCCACGTCCAGGGTGCCGGCATCCACGAGCGGCTGATTGGCCACGATCCCGACCGATTGCCCGGCCAGGGCCGCGAATCCCACCACGATGGAGCGGGAGAAATGCTCCTGAACCTGCACGAATTCCCCGTAGTCCACGAGGTTCGCGATGACGTCGAGCATATCGTAGGGCTGCTTGGTGGAGGCGGGCACCAGATCGGAGAGGTGCCGGGCGCACTGGGTATCCGTGGCCGTTTCCGCATAATCCCAGCGCGGCAGCGAGGCATCGCAATGCGCGGGCAGGTAGGTGAGGAGGGTACGGGTGTAATCGAGGGCATCGTCCTCGTTCGCGGCCAGGTAGTGGGCCACCCCGGATTGGAAATTGTGGAGGGTGGCTCCGCCCAGATCGTCGAAGGAGACTTCTTCCCCGGTGGTTGCTTTGACAACGTCCGGTCCGGTCACGAACATATGCGCGTTATCACGCGTCATAATAATGAAATCGGTGAGCGCCGGCCCGTACACCGCACCACCCGCGCAGGGTCCCAGAATGACGGAGAGTTGCGGGATAATGCCCGATGCCGCGATCGTTTTCTTGAAGATACGGCCGTATTGGGACAGGGCGACGACGCCGTCCTGGATGCGGGCGCCACCCGAGTCGAGCAGAGACACCATGGGAATGCGCAGCTCGAGGGCTTTGTCCATGAGGGCCACGATTTTATCGCCCTCGGCTTCGCCCAAGGTGCCCCCGGATACGGAGAAGTCCTGGGCGTAGACCGCTACGAGCTGGCCATCCACCTGGCCAATTCCGGTCACCACCGCGGCGCCCTGGAAACCGCGCCCCAGGTTCCCGCCGGCAAACTGCCCGATTTCGGTGAAACTGCCCTCATCGCAGAGCAGCGCGATGCGCTCCCGGGCGGTCTTTTTACCGTGGGCGTGCTGGCGCTTCGCGGCGTGTTCCTCGGCCTGCCGGGCCAGGTCATGTTGATACTCCGCGAAACGCACCCGGTCCACCTGCTGGGCGCTGTGATCCAGGGTTTGCCATTCGTGGGCGGAACGTAATTCAGTCAGCGACATGATTCTCCTTCGCTACTTTCGGGCACGGACTCGAGTGGTGGCGCACTACCGCGAGTAGGTAGGTGCCGAGCAGGTTTTTAGGCATCGCTACCTACCACCCGCACGAGGGGCTGGAAAGCTGCCACGGTGGCCCCGGCCCGCACTTCCACATCCGTCACTTCGCCATCGCGCGGCGAATAAACATAACTTTCCATCTTCATGGATTCGAGCACGACCAGCAGATCGCCTTCGTGGACCTTATCCCCCGGCTCCACCACCACGCGCACCACAATCGCCTGGATGGGAGAATTCACCATCCCGCTCGGATCGGTAAGATCCTGGGCCGGCATCGCGGTGCGGGAAGCTGCCTGGGAACGGCGCGGCTGCAGGGTGCGGCGAGCCACGTGCGATCCGGTGGCAATCAGCGCGGCCGGGAGGGTCATACGCATACGCCGCCCATCTACTTCAATAACGAAAGTATGGCGCGGTTCTTCATCTTTAACAGGCGCCGGGGTAGCCACGGCCTGCGTATTTTCGTAAGCAGGGAGCACGGTATCTTCCAGCCAGCGGGTGGAAGGAATATGCCCGGCGAAATCCTCCATGGCCAGCACATCGCGGTACATGGCGCAGGGGGTGGCCACCCCGGTGATCTGCAATTCCGCGAGCGCGCGGCGCGAACGGGCAATGGCCTGCTCGCGATCCGGGGCGGTCACCACAAGCTTGGCGAGCATGGGATCGAAATCGGCGGTCACAATATCGCCTTCTTCAATTCCCGATTCGATACGCACCCCGTGGCCCAGCGGCCAGCGGATTTTTTCAATGGTTCCGGTGGAGGGCACCATCCCGGTGGCCGGATCCTCGCAGGTAATACGGAATTCAAAAGAGTGGGCGCGCGGGGCGGGAACCTGAGAGAGTTCCGCTCCGGATGCAATAAGAATCTGTTCGCGTACCAGGTCCATTCCCGTCACCTCTTCGGAAACGGTGTGCTCGACCTGGAGACGCGGATTCACTTCCAGGAAATTAACCCGCCCATCGGGTTCCACCAGGAATTCACACGTACCCAAACCAACGTAATCCACCGCTTCGAAAAGCCGGCGCGACCACTCGGTCACGATCGCTTCCGCGTTTCCGGGCAGCAGCGGAGCGGGTGCTTCTTCAATGAGTTTCTGGTTGCGGCGCTGGGCCGAACAATCGCGGGTGGAAATCACCGCGAAATTGCCGTGGGAATCGCGGGCTGACTGCGTTTCAATATGGCGGGCGGTGCGAATAAAACGCTCAACGAAATAGGAATCCAGATCCGCCCCGTGGGCCGCGAAGAAGCGGTCCAGATCAGCGGCTTCATTGTGGATGGTGATACCGCGCCCACCCCCGCCGTCGGCCTTCTTGGTGACAATCGGGAAACCGAAGCGGGCCACGAACTCATCCACCCCGGCGCGCCCCTGCACCGGATCGGAAACACCGGGCACCGGAGCCACGCCCACCGATTCGGCCAGCCGGCGCGCCTGGATTTTATCGCCGAGGCGATGGAGTACCGCGGGGGCCGGGCCGATCCACGTGAGCCCCGCCTCGATAACAGCGGTGGCGAATTCCGGAACTTCGGAGAGGAAACCGTAGCCGGGATGCACGGCGTCCGCGTGGGAACGCTTCGCAATCGCGATGATTTTCTCGATATTCATATAGGTATCGGCATACGCGGTGCCCTCCAGCGCGTAGGCACTATCGGCATCCTCCACGAACTGCGCTTCGCGATCCGCATCGGCATAAACCGACACCGCTTTCATCCCCATATCGTGGGCGGTACGAATAACGCGCTCGGCAATTTCGGAGCGATTGGCAACAAGAATTTTTTTCATCACTATTTTCCTTCCGAGGGCGTTACCCGACCCAGGAGCGAGACTTCTCCGGTGGAAATACGCACGTCACCGGCAGTGGTGGCGACCACGAGGGCGCCGTCGGCTAAAATCTGCACCCCGCGCCCGCGCACCGGAGTATCGCGGGGGCGGTTAACAGTGATTCCTCCGCGCAAGGTGTCGCAGGTGGCATTGAGTTCGGCTAAGAGTCCGGAACGTTCCGCCGCGGTAGTCCCGGTGCCGGTCACCCCGGCATCACTCGCCTCCGTTTCGGGTACGACGGCGCCGCTAGCTGCCGCCGGGCACCTCCCGCTTGCGCAGGCGGCACCGAGGGCGGCCAGCCGCGCCCCGAGTTCGCGCAAGTAGACGGCAGCTACCTCGTCCCGGCTGGGAACCGGGAAGCCGGCGGTAGCAAGAGACGCGGAGGTGGGAGTGGGGAGTTCTTCGGTGCGCAACCCCAGGTTGATTCCCACCCCGAGGACAACTCCGATGTTCCCGGCTGCGTCCGTACTCACGACTTCACCCAGCACGCCGGC
The DNA here is from genome assembly GCF_000411135.1 of Actinotignum schaalii FB123-CNA-2. Taxonomy (GTDB): domain Bacteria; phylum Actinomycetota; class Actinomycetes; order Actinomycetales; family Actinomycetaceae; genus Actinotignum; species Actinotignum schaalii_A. Next base: position 372,024 of record NZ_KE150263.1, read on the forward strand.
CAGTTTCGCGGCCCGCGGGCGGGTGACAATATCATTCGGCCAGGAAATCGCCACGTGGGCGCCGAGCTTTTCGAGGGCGGCGCGCGCGGCCAGGGCCCCGGCGAAAGTCACCCAGCTCAGCTCCGCGCGTACCGTTTCCGGTACCGCGATCAGTACCGAGAAGAGCAGGGAACCATCTTTCGTGGCGAACCAGGAGCGGCCCATCCGCCCGCGCCCATCGCTTTGCTCATCAGCAATGAGACCGCACACCAGCCCGGGTGCGGGAGCGCCCCCGGAACTGAGCCAGAGTTCAGCCAGATCATCCTGGGTGGATGTGGTCAGATCTGTATGCAGGAGCTCGGCACCTGGGATCCCTACCTCTCCCAGCGCGCTCGCGGTACGCGGGAAGAGCACGTCTCCTGAATGCACGTGACTCACCTCAGCCTTCTTTCCGGCGGGCCACCCCACCGCTAACTTACTAATGCGTAACCTTACGTAATCGTAACTTACGGATTCGTAACATACGCGCTTCGCTGGCGCGCGCCACCGTTAGACCTCTCACACCCGAGGCGCGCAAAGCCCGCAAATGCGCCAAACTCGCGGTTATCCACCCGCATATTCACATGTTTATACATCTAGGCGCATACTTACTGGCTATACTTGGGATTGTTCCGAGTAATTTCCACCCGAACACTGAAAAAACATTCACCGTAGGGGAAGAAAATGAAGAAAACATTCGCGTTGCTCGCTGCCGGCCTCCTCACGCTGGGCGCCTGCTCCAATGATGAGGCTGCTTTAACGGATTCCACCGCCGCGGCCGATCCGGGTGAGTCCGGTTTCGCTGTTGATGGCATCGCGGCAGATTCCGCCGTCGCTGCCCTAGTTCCCGCGGATATTACCGCGCGCGGGCAATTACGCAACGGCGCGTCCACCGATTACGCTCCCGCGGAATACCGCAAGGCGGACGGGCAGACCCCCACCGGTTACGATATTGATCTCACGCGCGCCATCGCGAAAAAGATGGGGCTCAAAGACGGCACCACCACGCACGTGGAATTTGATTCCCTTCTCCCCCAGATCGGCACCAAATTCGATGTGGGCCTGTCCACCTTCACCGTCACCCCCGAACGTGAAGAAGCCTTCAATATGATCACGTACTTCGAGGCGGGATCCGAATATGGAGTACCGGCCAAGTCCAGCGATTTCACCCCGGATAACCCCTGCGGTTTCACCATCGGGGTGCAAACAGGCTCCTCGCAGGAGGATGCCCTCAAGGAGGCCACCGCTGCCTGCGAAGCCAAGGGCGCCAAGCCAATTAAGATCATGTCCCTACCTGACGTACCGCAAATCGTTACCCGGGTGGTCTCCGGCCAGTACGACGCTATTTTCGCCGATTCCCCGGTACTCGGTTACGCGGTTGCCCGGTCGAACGGGCAACTGAAGACCACGGGTGATATCTACGATTCAGCCCCGGTGGCTATCGCGGTCGCCAAGGACAACCCGGAGCTCGCCAAAGCGGTGCAGGCCGCGCTGCAATCCCTCATGGATTCGGGAGAACTCAAGGAGATCTTCGCACATTACGGCATTACCGAAGGTGTGCTGAGCACCGCCGAGATTAACCCCCAGGTGCAGTAATGGAGACAATTCATCCGCAAGCCCGCGTGAAGCTGAGCAATATTGTGTGGCTCATCGTCATGGCGGTACTCGGGGCGATGGCGCTTAACGCGCTCATCACCAATGATGCTTTCCACTGGGATGTGGTGGGGCGTTATCTTTTCGATTGGCGGATCCTGCGCGGTATCGTCTACACCCTGGTACTGACCGTGCTGGCCATGGTTATTGGCATTATTTTGGCACTGACCATGGCGGTGCTGCGCGAATCGACTAACGCGGTATTGCGCGCGGCGGCCCGTTTTTATATTTGGTTCTTCCGCGGCACCCCGATTTACACCCAGCTTATGTTCTGGGGCCTGCTCCCCTCGCTTTATCAGAAGCTATCACTGGGGATTCCTTTCGGGCCGGAGTTCTTTACCTTCCAAACAGACCGGGTCATCACCCCGTTTATCGCGGCGATTATCGGACTGGGACTCAACGAAGGTGCCTACCTGGCGGAAATTATCCGTTCCGGTTTGGGTGCGATTGATCCGGGCCAGCGGGAAGCCGCCGTGGCGCTGGGGATGCGTTCGGGCACGATCATGCGGCGTATTATTTTGCCGCAGGCCATGCGTATTATTATTCCGCCCACCGGGAACGAAACAATCTCGATGCTCAAAACCACGTCGCTGGTGCTCGCCGTCCCCTTCACTCTGGACCTCACTTTCGCGGCCCAGGATTTGGGTTCGAAAACGTACCTTACCCTTCCCCTTCCTCGTGGTCGCGGCGATCTGGTACCTGGTTATTACTTCGCTGCTCATGATGGTGCAGCACCGTATTGAACGCCATTTCGCGCGCGGTTTTGACGGACGCACGGCGACGACGGCTTTCCTCGACGTCACCCCTAAGGAGCACAATGACTCACGCCATGGTGGACGTGTGCAACGTCTACAAATCTTTCGGCGACCACACCGTTCTCAAAGGTGTCAATCTCACGGTAGAGCGCGGTGAGGTGGTGGTGCTGCTCGGCCCTTCCGGTTCGGGTAAATCCACGCTGCTGCGCTGCCTGAATGAGCTAGAAACTATTACCGCCGGGCGGATCTACCTGGACGGGGAGCTGCTGGGGATGACCGAGCAGCCCGCCCCCACCGGGTGGCGCGGGATGCTGGCCCGCCGCTCCGGTGCCCTTACTTCGCAAGGGACCTGGCTGCGCCAGCGCACCGAGGCGGAAGTTGCCGCCCAGCGCGCCAAGGTGGGGATGGTTTTCCAGCGTTTCAACCTTTTCCCGCATATGAGCGCGATGGAAAATATTATGGAGGCGCCCGTGCAGGTGGCCCACCGCCCCGAAAAAGAGGCGCGGGCCGAAGCCCTGGAGCTGCTGGAGCGGGTGGGGCTGCGCGATCACGCTAATCATTTCCCGGCCCAACTTTCCGGCGGGCAGCAACAGCGGGTGGCTATTGCGCGTGCCTTGGCCATGCACCCCGAGCTCATGCTTTTTGATGAGCCTACCTCGGCGCTCGATCCGGAGCTCGTGGGCGAGGTACTCTCTGTGATGCAGGATTTGGCCCGCGGGGGTATGACCATGGTGGTGGTCACTCACGAAATCGGTTTCGCCCGAGAGGTTGCCGATAAGGTGGTCTTCCTCGACGAGGGCATGATTATTGACGAGGGTACCCCGGCTCAGGTTATTGACAACCCGCGCTCGGAGCGCACCCATGATTTCTTCACCAAGGTGCTCTAGACAACCGTCCGCAGCCCCGTCTTTCGGTCTATCGGTCCTTCCTTGAGCGGAACCTCAGGAGTCACACCAGTACCCCGGGGCACAACAGCACCTGCGGGAGGACTAGGTGTTGTCAGAGCTGTACTTCGTATGTACGACATGTGCAGTACACCTCGGAAAACACATGCCGGGTCCGAACTAACAACACGCTGTCAATAGCAACTATTTTTTCTATTACCTTGCTACGGCAGCTAGATAAACGGTGCCGGCCACTCCCGTTATTGGGGGGGGTGACCGGCACCGTGTGCGTCTACCGGGTGCTAGTGCCGTGCGGCACTATTGCCGCGCAGCACTACTTCCGGTGAGCGCGGTAGTACTCAATGAGCTTGCGGGTGGAGGAATCCTGAGCCTCCAGGGCCGCCGCATCTCCGCTAATCGCCGGGGTGAGTTCCTTGGCCATCTGCTTGCCCAGCTCCACGCCCCACTGGTCAAAGGAATCGATACCCCAGACCGCACCTTGCGTGAAAGTAATGTGCTCGTAGAGCGCAATCAGCTGGCCGAGCACCGCGGGAGTGAGGGCCGGGGCCATAATCGAGGCGGTCGGCTTATTCCCGGGGAATTCCCGCGCGGTCACAATTTCCTCCGGGGTGCCTTCCGCGCGCACCTCATCCAAGGTCTTCCCGAATGCCAGGGCCTTCGTTTGCGCGAAGAAATTACCGAGGAAAAGTTCATGCTGATCGGCGTCTCCGTCCACGAGCGCGAAAACAGGATTCGCGAAGGCAATGAAATCAGCCGGGATAAGCTGGGTGCCCTGGTGGATGAGCTGGTAGAAAGCATGCTGGCCGTTGGTACCCGGTTCACCCCAGAACACTTCCCCGGTCTGGGTGGTCACCGGGCTGCCGTCCCAACGCACCCGCTTCCCATTGGATTCCATGGTGAGCTGCTGGAGATAAGCCGGGAAACGGTGGAGATATTGGGCGTAGGGCAGCACCGCGTGGGTGGCCGCCCCGAAGAAATTGACGTACCAAATATTGAGGAGCCCCATGAGGAGGGGCACGTTTTCCGCGGTCGGCGCGGTGGCAAAATGCTCGTCAATCGTGCGGAATCCGGAGAGGAATTCTTCGAAATGTTCCGGCCCGATGGCAATCGCGAGAGAAAGGCCGACGGCGCTATCAACCGAATAGCGCCCCCCTACCCAATCCCAGAAGCCGAAGGCATTGGCGGGCTCAATTCCGAATTCCGCCACCTTTTCCAGGTTGGTGGACACGGCCACGAAGTGCTTGGCCACCGCACCGGCATCTTGGATGCCGCGCGCGGCGAGCTGGGCGAGGAACCACGAGCGGGCCTGGCGGGCATTGGTGAGAGTTTCCAGAGTGGTGAACGTCTTGGACGCCACGATGAAGAGCACGGTTTCCGGGTCCACCCCCCGCAGGGTCTCCCCCACGTCGGTGGGGTCAATATTGGAAATGAAGCGGCACTCCAGCCCGTCCTTGACGTACGGGAGCAGTGCTTCGTAAGCCATCACCGGGCCCAGATCCGAACCGCCAATTCCGATATTGACTACGGTCGTGATGGCTTTGCCGGTTACCCCGCGCCAGCTGCCTTCGCGTACCTTGGTGGCGAAAGCGTACATCCGCTCGAGGACCTCACGTACATCAGTGACAACGTTATGCCCGTCTACTTCGACTGTGTCATCCGCGGTGCGCCGCAGCGCGGTATGAAGTACCGCCCGGTTTTCGGTCACATTAATCCGCTCTCCGCGCAGCATCGCATCGCGGCGCGCGGCAACCCCGGTTTCTTCGGCGAGTTCCAGCAGGGCATCGCGAACATCATCATCCAAATAGGATTTGGACAGATCCACAAAAAGATCACCGGCGGTGAAACTCAGCCGCTCGGCACGCTGGGGATCCGCGGCAAAGCGAGCACGGAAATCAGCGGTGAAGCCGTCGTGAAGGTCATGCAGCCGCGCCCAGGCGCGCGTGGTTGTGGGGTCAATGGGGTGCGACATGGTTATCCTCATCCTCGAAGTAGTCTTTATCTCGTAGTGTAATCAACTTCGCGCCCGCGCGGCGCGCCGCTACCACACCGCGCGGGCGCGCCACCGGACTCTAGCACCACACATGAGCCCACCATCTTTGACACAATGTTCCTCGGAGGAGGAACCATGTCAGATCACGCAGATCCCGTATCCCTTGCCATTCTTACCTCGGGTGGGGACGCCCCGGGCATGAACCCGGTGGTACGCGCCGTGGTACGCACCGCTTTACACGTGGGTGCCCGCCCCTTCGCAATTCGCGAAGGATGGCGCGGAGCTATCGATAATCTTATTGAGCCAATGGTCTGGAGTGATGTGTCCTCCATTCTGGATAAGGGCGGCACGGTGATCGGCTCAGCCCGCTCTACCGAATTCCGCGAACGGGAGGGCATGCGCACAGTTGCCGCGAATCTGGTGCGCGCCGGAATTGACCGCCTCGTGGTTATTGGCGGGGATGGCTCCCTTACCGGTGCTGATACCCTGCGTGAGCGCTGGACCGGACTCCTCGACGAACTGGTCGAATCCGGGGAAATTGAGGCCGATGTGGCCGCGCGCCACCCCGAACTGCATATTGCCGGGGTGGTCGGCTCTATCGATAACGATATGGTCGGCACCGATATGACGGTGGGAACTAATTCGGCCCTGTGCCGCATTATTGATGCCATTGATGCTCTCACTTCCACAGCCGCGTCCCACCAACGTGTCTTCGTGGTGGAAGTGATGGGGCGACGCTGCGGTTACCTGGCTCTTATGGGCGCGATGGCCGGCGGTGCGGATGACGTCATCATTCCCGAGCTTCCCCCTGAAGATGGCTGGGAAGACGCCATGTGTGAGAAAATCCGTGCCGGGCGGGCGGCCGGGCGGCGTGATTCGATTATCGTTGTTGCCGAAGGCTGCATGGATCGGCATGGTGAAAAGATCACCGCGCAGCGCATCCAGGCAGCTATTAAAGAACGCACCGGGGAATCCCCGCGGATTACCGCGCTCGGCCACGTGCAGCGCGGCGGCACTCCGTCCGCCTACGACCGTTGGATGTCCACCCTGCTCGGTTACACCGCAGCCCTGGAGGTTATCCGGGCCGAACCGGGTGAAGAATCCTGCATTATCGGAATTCGTAATAATCGCCTCCAGCGCCTGCCGCTGGTGGAAACGGTTGCCAATACCAAGAAGGTTATCGACTACCTCGAAGAGGGTGATTACGAGGCTGCGGTGCGCTCACGCGGCACCAGCTTCTCCCGGATCAAGTCCCTTTTTGAAACACTTTCCTCCCCGCTAGGTGAAGACCGCTACTTCAAGGATGGCTGGCGCCCGCGGGTAGCTATCCTGCACGCCGGCGGGCTCGCCCCGGGAATGAACGCGGCCGCGCGCAGCGCGGTGCGGCTCGGCCTGGATCGCGGCTTTGAAATGCTCGGTGTGGAGGGCGGCTTCCCCGGCCTTATCCGCGGGGATATTCGCCCGCTCGCCTGGGGCGATGTGGATGGCTGGGTATCGCTGGGCGGTGCGGAACTGGGCACCGCCCGTTCGGTCCTCGGAATTGAGGATTACTTCGGGCTGGCCCGCTCCATCGAAGCCAACGGGCTGGACGCCATTATTATGATCGGCGGCCTGGCCGGCTATGAAACCGCGTGGAATATGGCGAAGGAGGCGGATCGCTATACCGCTTTCCGTCTCCCCCTCATCTGCGTGCCAGCCTCCATTGATAACAACCTGCCCGGCCATGATCTTTCCATCGGGGTGGATACCGCACTCAATACCAATGTGGAGACCATCGATAAGATTCGCCGCTCCGCATCCGCATCCCGGCGTTGCTTCGTAGTGGAAACGATGGGCCGGAAATGCGGCTACCTCGCGCTTATGAGCGCGCTATCCACCGGGGCCGAACAGGTCTACCTGCACGAAACCGGGGTGGATCTGGCCCTCCTCACGAAGGAAGCCGAGCGGATGAATAGGGCCTTCGATGGCTCGCGTTCCCTCTACTTGGCCATTCGCAATGAGGATGCCTCTAAGTATTACACCGCGGATCTGCTGCGGCGGGTCTTCCAGCAGGAGGGCCACGGGGCTTTCTCGGTTCGTTCCACGATTATTGGCCACCAGCAGCAGGGCGGCATCCCAACCTCCTATGACCGCACTCTCGCGGTATCGCTCGCGGCCCTCGCCATTGACGAGGTCACCGCGCAGCTGGAGAAGAAGGAACGGGTGGGCGCGCGCTATATCGGTCAGCATAATGGCAAGTTGGAATCGCATCCGATTATGCGCATCGACGAAGAGATGGATATGAAGGACCGGGTGCCTTTGGATCCGTGGTGGATTTCCGCGCTTCCCGTGCTCTACACGGTAGCGGCCCGCGAGGATACTACCCCGCTGGAGCACCTGGCGATTTACGACGATAACCGGTAGAAAGAGAGTATCCACCTCCTCAGCTACCGGCCGCCACCGTGCGATTCACGCTTCCCGTACGATTCCGCTCCTGCGGGATCCGCTAGTGCTGGCGGCCGGCTTCGCTATGGCCTTCCATCCGGGCCATAGCGATATCCTCCGATTCGGTCACCTGGTCCACCCGCACCCGGTCAATGCGCCGCCCGTCCAGGGATTGCACGGTGAGCTCCACCGCCCCCAGGCGGGTGGAATCCCCCACCTGCGGCATGCGCCCCAGCTGGGCGATGATGTAACCGGCCAGGGTATCGAAAGGCCCCTCGGGTAGCTCCACGCCAAGCATCTTAAGCACCTCTGGGCGGGTGGAGAGCCCGTCCATATCCCGCACTCCCCCGTGCACCTGCACCTTGGGAACCTCGCGGTCGTATTCGTCGCGGATTTCGCCCACGAATTCTTCCATCACGTCCTCAATGGTAACGATGCCATCCGTACCCCCGTATTCATCCACCACGATGGCAAGGTGAGCATGGGCTTTCCGCAGATCCGAGAGTGCTTCCAGCACATCCTTACCCGTCGGGAAGAAGGTCACCGGGCGCACCAAATCGCTCACCCTTTGAGCCGTGGGAGCGGGAGCGAGCATATCGCGGATGTGGAGGAAGCCGATCACATCGTCGTCGTTCCCACCCCTGCGCACCGGATAACGCGAGTGCTCCAGGGCCGTAACGAGGGGGCGCGCGTCATCGAGGGAAAGTTCCGCGTCCAGGAATTCCACTTCGGTGCGCGGCGTCATGACCTCCTGCACGGTGCGGTCCGAAACGGAGAGCATCGAGACGACCATATCGCGTTCCTCGGTCCCGATTGTTTCTTGGCTGGCCACGAAGGCGCGCAGCTCCGCCACGCCCATTTCTTCGCGCTGCTCTTTCGGGTCGCGGCGCAGCAGCCGCAGCACCCCGTTGACGCTCGCGCCCAGGAACCAGATGACCGGGCGCAGCACCGCGGTAATAAAAGCGAGGGGCCGGGCGGCCACCGTGGAGATCGTTTCCGCCGATTGCAGGGCAATGCGCTTGGGCACCAACTCCCCAAACACAATGGAAATATAGGAAATCACGAGCGTGGTGAGTACAAAAGCCAGGGTGGTGGCCCCGTTTTCCGACATCCCCCAAGCTCTGAACGTGGGGGCGATCTCCGGGGCGATGGAGGCCGCACCGAAGGAGGCGGAGAAGAATCCGGCCAGGGTTACGCCCACTTGAACGGCGGAAAGAAACTGGTTGGAGTCCGCGGTCAGGCCCTGGATAGTTTTCCCGGAGGCGGAATTTTCCGCCATTTCATCGATTTGTGTTTGCCGCAGGGACACCAGCGCGATTTCCGAAGCGGCAAAAAACGCGCCGATCAGCGTGAAAACAATAACCCAGATGATGTTCATAGCTAAGGGACTCACTCCACCAGTATGGACGAGCCCGCGCCCACTAGCCCCACCGCGTCTCAGAAACAAGCGGCAAGCGAACACGCGGGAGACGTGGCGCCCTTCCCGCGAGAGCCTCATGAATCTCACATACTTCAATAGTCACACCCAGCAGCTGGGGAGAGGGCATCTGTTTTCAGAGCTGTACTTCTCTTGTCGTACATGCGCAGTACATCCAGGAAAAACATACCCTCCTCGCCGGCGCGGCGGCGGAGAAGGGGTAAGTCGGCGGGCGGCGCGAGACCTTGATCGGCTTTTCAGCACGACGATCCAGCGCAGTCGTCCAGATCTGCGGGTCAGGCGAGGCGGTCCGGTTAGGCACAGTGTGAGTCCGGGACATCGCCTCCCACAGGATGTGCATAAAAGACACAAAATCGCCCTGAAACGGTACTCTCGCGCACACTTTGTTTTCGGGCACGGTTCATGCAGTTCCGGACCGGATCAAAGCCAAGGACACGCAGTCATTAGATCCACTTTTATCTATTAGCCCTGCGCACCGGGGCGCTGCGGCGTCGTTCTTAAATAACGGGGGGCGTGAGGGCGAAACGCGCCAGGAAAAAGAGCGCTGCGGCAAGGAGAAGGAGGGTGGCGGCGTCCGTGATGCGCGAGCGCACCGAGGGGACGTAGCCGGTGGGCAGGGTCAGGCGTGCCACCGCGAGAACCACGAAGCTGCCCGCGAGCGCGAGGATGGCCACGCGCGGATCAGCAAGGAAAGCGAGGGCAACGATGATGCCGATCCAGGCCGCGCAGGCCCAGTAGACCACCGGGTGGGAAAAATGCGCATTCACATCGGCCAGTATATCCCGCGCTAGTGCGGGCCGCGGCTCGCGCCTTAGGCTCGCCCAGCGCGGAAGACCGCCCGCCGCTACATGGTGAAGAGGTGGAAGAAGGCACCGATAAAGCGGATGTCCTCAACCGTATGTGTTTTGAGGTTGACGGTGAGGAGCAGGGCCACGATCCCCCAGGCCACCGTGAGGCTCACCCAGGCCCAGCGCCGTATCCGGTAGCGCCCCTTGCCGCGCGGCAGGGCGTGCCGGCGGATCTGCGCGGCGTGCCGGGGCACGTAGAGGGGGCGGCACACCAAGCTGCGCCCGCGTATAACGCTTCCAGCTGCCAGAAGTGCGAAAATCAGGTAGGAGCCGGCCACCGTGGTTTTTTGGGTCATCCAGCCGCGGGTGGCCACCACGCTTTTCGTTCCGCCCGCCTGATCACCATTCCACCAGTCCAGCGCCCCGGGGAGCTGTTTTTTCCACGTATCCCAGGAATGCCCGCCGTTCGGGTCGAGGTGCACGGTGGTTTTCAGGCGCGGGTTATTGACCTCCTCCAGGCCGCGCGCCAGTTCCACCGGGTCGTTATCGGTGCGAGTGCCGGTGAAGTACATGGATTGCGGCCAGCTCGCTTTTTTCATGAGATTGCTGACGGTGAATTGTTCGCGCAGGCCGGGCGCTTGGGTCAGGCCAATAACCGGCACGTTGTACCCGGAAAAGGAAATCACTGAAGCGAAGGTTTGCGGATTGTAGAGCCCGAGCACCGGCGCGCACCAACCCCCGTAGGAGGCCCCGGCAATGGCCCAATCGCGCCGATCGGCAGAAACCGAGAAATTCTTACGTACCATCTGCACGACGTCGCGGTTCACCCAGGTTCCCACCGCGGGCCGCCCGGATAGATCCACGCAATCGGGCTGTTGGTTATCAACATTGAGGGAGGGAACGACGACGATAGTATCCGGCGCGCTCGCCGGCATCGTATGCTCCAAATCCAGCACGCCCGGGATTTTCTCCGTCTGGGAGGGGAATCCCTGGATCATAACGATCACCCGGTAGGTGCGCTCCGGGGAATAATCCGGGGGTAGGTAGACCCATACGGGCAGTTCGAGGCCGGATTCAGGGCCGCGGAAGACCGTGCTCACCACCCCACCTCCGGCGGGGGTGAAATCAGCTTTCCACTCTGTGCCTTCCGGCATGGGGATCTCACCCGATTGCCCGGCGTATTTGGGTAGCTCGCTCGTTACCGCGGTCACGGAAGCCTTGCCGCCGCTTTTCGTGAAAATGGTTTTGACATCGCTCCACGTGCTCGCGTACTGCAAGTTGAGGTTCATCTCCACCCCAATAGCGACGACGCCGCATACCGCCGATATCACCATGGCGAACACCGGAATCGCGGTAGCCAGGCGACGGGTACGCGGGATGGTGCGCACCCCCAGCGCTAGGAAAGCCAGCGAACAGAGGCCGGCAGCCAGGAGCGCCCCGTGCGTATTGGGTTGAAGCATAGGCAAAATTTTAGGCCGCTCGGGTGCCTCCGCGCGCCGTTATTTCACTCTATGCCCAGCTCTCCTGTTATTTTTCCTCACTTTTCCCACGCTCTTCCCAGTCAGCGGCGGCGGGCTGGGAAGATGCTGGTTCCGGGGCTGTGGTGGCAGTGGGAACCGAGTGCAGCGTGGCGGCCGGAGCGGCTGGCGCAGCCGGTGCAGTGGCAGCGGTGGGCGCGGTAGCGCTGGCATCCGGGGTGAGCGCGCTCTCCCCTCCCGGTTCTGCGGCGGTCTCTCCCGCGGCCTGCTCCGGTGCCGCGCCGCCACCGGGCGCCACGGTGGTGGCGGAAGTGGGCGCTGCGGGCTGGGCAGCGTCGTCGTTCTGCTGTGCGGCGGGGCGCAGGGCGCGCCGCACCCGGTAACGCTCCCAGCAGGCACGCACCCACGTCCAGAAGTCACGCGCCCCGTAGCCGAGGGCGAAGGGCAGCAGCACCGTGAGCGCCACGCAGCCGGTGAGGAGCGGGGCGCGCGTGCCTACCTCGAGCATGCGGCCCGGGCCGATCCCACCGGTGGCGAATTGCCCGGCCAGGGCCACGAGCACCAGGAGTTCCAGGGCGCCCACCGCGGCGCTCAGCCAGTCGCGCGGGCGCAGCGAGCGGATAATGCCCCAGAGCAGGCCCGTGAGAATGGGGATGATGAGGAGCCAGGCGGGGCGCAGGGCCGGGTCGGGCAGCAAGCCGAAAACGGGAAGGCCGGGGATGGGAGCGAAACTACCACCCAGGGCCGAGAAGACCGCTCCGCTGCCCACCGTGAAACCGGCGCCGGTCACGTAGGCCAGTGCCCATACCGCGAGCGCGGGTGCGAAGAGTAGCTGGGTAAGAGTGAAGAGAATGGTGCCGGTGAGGTCGGTGAGGTAGGCGACGTGCAAGGCCCGGACCTGCCCGAAACCAAGTGCCAGCGCGATAAGAACCAGGAGGAGGCTTACCGCGCCCAGGGTAGCGGCCAGCGGTGCGATGAGGCGCCAGCCGCGTTCGAGGATAGCTACGCCGGGCCAGGCCGGGCGCTCCAGCCAGGCGCATTGGCTAGCCAGGAAACCGAGTACCGCACCTCCCACGAGGGCGTGAAGCAGGGAGGATTGCGGGAGGGAAAACAGGCAGATCACCCCGGCGCTTCCCGCCCCGCTCAACGTTGCGATAGCAACGTCCCACCAGTCTTCCACCACGATGGCGCGCAAGAAACGCACCGTGAGCCAAGCGATGAGCGCGGTGAGGAGCAGCGGCATGAGGCCGATATGCCCGCCCGCGGTTACCAGCGGTGAACCGAGCGCGAGCAGCCACAGGGAGCCGCCCAGGCGCGCAGCGCCCTGCCAGGTCACATCTCCGAGCAGCGGGGAGGCCGCGGTGAGGGTGTAGCCGAGCAGGCAGATAAGCACCACCGTGATCCAGGTGAGAACCACGGGCTGGATAACAGCCAGAGCGAGCGCCACGCGGCGCGAATACGTTAACATCCCTTCCATGGTGACGCGCGGAGAGCGCCGGGCCGCGGAAGAGAGCCCGGCGTGTTGCTCACCGCACTGTCTTCTCGCGGCCGCTGCGCGCACCCGGACCTTCGCTCCGCCACGCGCACCGGCGTTCTCACTCCACGCCGCTTAGCCCAGCGCTCCCTTGAGCTCGCTCACCCGGCCCGCGATATCCGCAGCGATGTCATCCGCAGCTTTTCCTGCGGCAGCCAGCTCATGAATACGGGAAACCAAAGCTGAGCCCACGATCACGCCATCGGAAAGGGCGCCCATACGCGCGGCCTGCTCCGGGGAAGAAATCCCAAACCCGATTGCGCACGGGGTATCGGTGACCGAACGAATCTTCTCCACGATAGCCCCCACATCGGTGGTGATATTCGAGCGCATGCCCGTCACCCCCATGGAGGAAACCACGTAGAGGAAGCCACGCGCGGCCCGCGCAATCGCCTCGATCCGATCCTCGGAAGTGGGCGCGATGAGCGAAATAAGATCCACGTTGTGGGCCGCGAGCGGGGCTTCGAATTCGCCCTTTTCTTCAAAAGGCACATCGGGGAGAATCACGCCGGAAACCCCCACCTGAGCGCAGCGGCGCGCGAAACGCTCCGGGCCGTAAGAGAAGACCACATTGGCGTAGGTCATAATGACGAAGGGACATTCCAGATCCGGGCGCACCTGGTCGATCATCTCAAAAATTTTGTCCGTGGTGGCTCCTCCGCGCAGTGCCCGCTCCGAGGATGCCTGGATGACGGGACCCTCGGCGGTCGGGTCGGAGAAAGGCACGCCGAATTCAATGAGATCCGCACCGGCCCGGCCGGCCGCGCGAATGATCTGCGCCGTCGTATCTAAATCCGGATCCCCGCAGGTGAAGAACGGAATAAAAGCTTTGCCGCGGGAAAAAGCCCGGGCGATGGGTACCTGTTTAGTCATGGATATCTTCTCCCCGGTAACGCGCGATGGCCGCGACGTCCTTATCCCCGCGGCCCGAGAGCGTGACGATAATAATCTTGCCCGGCATCTCCGGGGCGATTTTCATGGCGTGCGCGAGGGCGTGCGCCGATTCAATCGCGGGAATAATCCCCTCGGTGCGCGAAAGGTATTCGAAAGCATCTACTGCCTCCGCATCGGTGACCGGTACGTATTCCGCGCGCCCAATATCGTGCCAGTAGGCGTGTTCGGGGCCGATACCCGGGTAATCCAGACCGGCCGAAATGGAATACACCGGGGCGATCTGCCCGAATTCATCCTGGCAGAAATACGATTTCATGCCGTGGAAAATACCTTCGGTGCCGGTGGCGATGGTGGCGGCGGTATCCGGGGTATCCACGCCCCGCCCGGCCGCCTCCGCGCCGATGAGACGCACGCCCGCATCATCCACAAAGTTATAGAAGGAACCGGCCGCGTTCGAGCCCCCGCCCACGCAGGCGATCACCGCATCGGGCAGGCGCCCTTCGGCCTGGAGAATCTGGGCGCGCGCCTCGCGGGAAATCACCGCCTGGAAGTCACGCACGATCGTGGGGAAGGGATGCGGACCCATAACCGAGCCGAGGCAGTAGTGGGTATCGCTGACCCGCCCGGTCCATTCGCGGAAGGCTTCGCTAGCGGCATCCTTGAGAGTGCCGGTCCCCGTTTTGACGGCCACCACGTCCGCGCCCAGCAGCCGCATCCGATAGACGTTGAGGGCCTGGCGGCGGGTATCTTCCTCACCCATGAACACCACGCACTCCATATTGAAGAGCGCCGCGGCCGTGGCGGTGGCGACCCCGTGTTGGCCGGCCCCTGTTTCGGCGATGAGGCGGGTTTTGCCCATTTTCTTCGCGAGCAGCGCCTGGCCGAGCACATTATTGATTTTGTGGGCGCCGGTGTGGTTGAGATCCTCGCGCTTAAGGTAGATCTTCGCTCCCCCGAGGTCGCGCGTCATCCGCTCCGCGTAGTAGAGGAGGGAGGGCCGCCCCGCGTAATTATTGAAGAGCTCGGTGAGTTCGGCATTAAATTCCGGGTCATCACGGTAATGCCGGTACGCGGCGTCCAGCTCTTCAATAGCCGGCATCAGAGTTTCGGGGATGAACTGCCCGCCGTGGATCCCGAAACGGCCCGGGCGCTCGGAGGTGCCGGTTTCCGGCGCGGAACTTCCCATCGTATGTTCTGCGGTCATGATTACTCTTTCTCCTGTGCGGGGGCGACGACGCGCGCCGCGGCCTGGCGCCACTGGGCCAATACACCTACTTTATCTACGCTGCGCATAAGGGCTTCGCCCACGAGCACCGCGTCGGCACCGCCGGCCGCGAGCGCTTCCACGTCCGCGGCCCCGCGCACCCCCGATTCGGCAACGACAAGCGCTGTGCTATCGATACGGGCCCGCAACTGACCCGCCGTGGCCAGATCCACCGAAAAATCTTTGAGATTGCGGTTATTAATACCGATAATGCGGGCGCCGGCAGCCTGTGCGGAATCAATTTCCGCGGCATCGTGGGTTTCCACCAGGGCTGAAAGCCCGAGGGAATGCGCCAGCTCGAGGTACTCGCGCAGGGTCGCGGTATCCAGGAGTGAGCAGATGAGCAGCACCGCGCTGGCTCCCAGCGTTTTCGCCTGGAAGATCTGGTAGGAATCCACCACGAAATCTTTACGTAGGCAGGGGGTAGAAACCGTGCGCGTGATCTCCTCCAGGTAGCGGTCCGAGCCGAGGAACCATTGCGGTTCGGTGAGCACGGACATGGCCTCTGCCCCGGC
This sequence comes from Actinotignum schaalii FB123-CNA-2, assembly GCF_000411135.1. Taxonomy (GTDB): domain Bacteria; phylum Actinomycetota; class Actinomycetes; order Actinomycetales; family Actinomycetaceae; genus Actinotignum; species Actinotignum schaalii_A. The sequence continues at coordinate 387,680 of NZ_KE150263.1, forward strand.
TGCTTCGTAAGAACGGGCGATATCGAGGTAGGGGAAATCTTCGGCGATGATTCCCTTGGAGGGCGAGGCTTTTTTCACTTCGCAGATGAAGCCGAGCCCGGGGCCGCGCAGGCTCGCTTCGAAGGGGAAGCTGGCCGGATCGCTCCCCGGGGCGGGGGCCAGCGCCGCGGCAAGTTCACGCATGCGGGGCGTGGGAATTTGTTCTTTATCGCGGGCCACCCGCTTCCGGGTGGCGGCGGCGATCTGCTCCAAAATATTAGGCACGCGAAGCCTCCACGAATTCGTCGATCTTGCGGTAGGCACTACCGTCGTCAATAAGGTCGCCGGCCATATCCACGCCCGCGGCGATGGAGCGGGCCTTGCCGGCGATATAGAGACCGGCGCCAGCATTAAGCTGAACTACATTGCGCTTGGGGCCGGTGATTTTGCCGGAGAGGATATCGCGGGTGATCTGGGCGTTTTCTTCCGGGGTGCCACCGAGCATATCGGCCGGGGTAGCACGGTTAAAACCAAACACATCCGGGGACATCTCGAAGGTGCGGTATTCCCCGTTGCGTACTTCGCAGACCGTGGTGGGTGCGGAGAGGGAAATCTCATCGAGCTTGTCCTGACCGTAGACCACGAGACCGTGATGGACACCCAGGTCATTGAGGACGCGGGCGAGGGGCTCCACGAGGTATTCATCGTACACGCCGAGGACCTGGTACTCGGGGTGGAGCGGGTTGGTGAGCGGTCCGAGGATATTGAAGACGGTACGGAAACCGAGTTCTTTGCGGATTCCCCCCACGTTCTTCATGGACTTGTGGTAGAGCTGGGCGAACATGAAGCACATACCCACCTCATTGAGGAGGCGCCGGCAGGTATCCGGATCCTGGTTGATATTCACCCCGAGGGCTTCCAGGCAGTCGGCGGTACCGGAAAGCGAGGAAGCGGCACGGTTGCCGTGCTTGGAGACCTTAACTCCCCCGGCGGCCAGCACGAACATCGAGGTCGTAGAAATATTGAAGGAATGGGCGTTATCCCCGCCGGTCCCCACGATTTCCAGGGTGGGGAAAGGAACCTCGAAGTAATCAGCGTGCTCACGCATGGCGGTGGCGCAGCCGGAAATCTCATCAGTGGTTTCTGCGCGCGCATTCTTGGTGGATAGTGCGGCCAGGAAAGCTGCCGTTTGGGTGGGGGTGCTTTCCCCGCCCATGATCTCATTCATAACGGTATAGGCCTCGTCGTAGGTGAGATCCTGCTTGGAGACAACTTTAATAATGGCTTCTTTAATCATGACAACTCCGTACGTGTGGAAAGACTTTTAGACTGCATTTTTCTGGACTGCGATGCTAATCGGGCTGGGCCAAGTTGAGCGGACTGTGCCATCGCCCCCTGGCGGCTTTCCACCAGCGGCAGCGCAGCTGCGCGTGGGTGGAGGTAGAAAATGTGGTGGTAGCCAAGCGATACGTGGATATCACATCGGGGACATGGTGCTCAGGTAGATGCGGTAGGTCCCGGTGCACGGGATTCTCCTCTCAAGTGGTTGGGGCGGCGTGGTTGCGCCGCAGGACGCGCTACTTAGGCGCGCCACCATCGCCAGGCCGCACCGGCCCGGACCCGTACCTTGAGATCCTGCTGCATAGCTGTGAGCTTAGCCCACCCCGAACATAGCCCCCGCCCCGGTCCATCATGCGGACAGGCAAGGGCGAAGATGAGCTAGCGGCGTCGTCGTTCCACTACAAGCGAGCCACGGTGCCGCACCTACGCGAGCCGCACCGCAGCTACCAGGCACGCAATTATCATTATTGACTTTTCACCCAGCGATTCCCGGGATTTTTCGCGATGTTTCGCAGATTCACCCTAGTGCTTTATGCGTGCATCGGTTAACATATTCAGGTCCCGAGTAAAGAAACCCATACCTTACATGCTTTCGTGATTGAAGAAGGACACCATGAAACATTCTGTTAAGTTGGCCGCGATTGCCGCGGCCGGGGCTTTGGCACTCGCATCGCTAACCGGCTGCGCTACCGAAAATAAGGGCGCATCCGATTCGGCTTCCTCCGACTCCTCAAAGGCCGCGGGCCTGTCGGTGGTGGCAACAACCGGTTACCTCGAGGACGTTATTCGCAACGTCGCCCCCGAGGCTAACGTAACCACCTTGGTCAAGCCCGGCGGTGATCCTCACACCCAGGAACTGACCACCCAGGATACCCAGGCCATTGAAAAGGCCGATCTTGTAGTGTGGACCTCCCACGATATGGAACACAAGATGATGGGCCAGCTTGAGAAGCTCGGTGACCGCCAGATCGCGGCCGCCGAAGCTATCCCCGAAGATAAGCTCCTCCCCTGGGAAGAAGACGGCAAGATCGAAGGCCACGATCCGCACGTGTGGAACTCCCCGGAGAACTGGCAGTACGTGGTGACGGCCACCGCCGCCAAGCTCGGTGAGATCGATGCCGCCAACGCGGATCTCTACAAGGCCAATGCGGAAAAGTACAACAAGAAGATCGCTGCGGCCGCTGAAGAAGCCAAGGCAAAGTTCGATAAGATCCCGAAGGAAAACCGCGTACTTATCACCGGGCACGACGCTTTTAACTACCTGGGCGCTTCTTTCGGTATTGAAATTCACGCCACCGATTTCGTTTCCTCCGAATCGGAAATGTCCGCGGTGGAGCTCAACGAGCTCGCCACCCTCATTGCCGAACGCAAGGTCCCGGTGATCTTCCAGGACAACCTCAAGAATCCGGAAGTCATTAAGCACCTCCAGGACGCCGTGCGGGAAAAGGGCTGGCACGTTGAAGTCTCAGATAACGAGCTTTTCGCTGATACCCTCAGCTCCGAAGCCCCCACGAATACCTACCTGGGCGCTTTCAGCTACAACGTTGACTCCATCGTCAGCGCGCTCTCGCAGAAATAGGTGATGTCGATGGGATCCGCTACCACGCTGGCCTGTCAGATTGATCACCTGAGCGTCGCCTACCAGGATACGATCGCGGTGAGCGATGTTTCGCTCCGCGTCAGTCCAGGCCAGGTGGTGGCGCTTCTCGGTCCGAACGGCGCGGGGAAATCAACCGTCATGAAGGCTTCCCTGCGTCTCGTTCCCGCTCTCGCCGGGGAGGTCACCTTCTTCGGCGAACCTCTCCCCCGGGTGCGTTCGCGTATTGCTTACGTGCCGCAAACCGCCACCGTAGATTGGGATTTCCCGACCACGGTGGGCGACGTCGTGCTTATGGGCACGTACGCCCAGCTGGGCTGGCTGCGCCGGCCGGGCGCGCGCCAGCGCGAAGCGGCCGCCGCGGCCATGGAACGCCTGGGGATTTCCAATCTTGCCCATCGCCATATTAACGAGCTTTCCGGTGGCCAACAGCAGCGAACCTTCGTGGCACGTGCCCTGGCCCAGAACGCTGAGCTCTACCTCATGGATGAACCCTTCGCGGGCATTGATATCACTTCCCAGCAGGCAATTATGACGCTGCTGCGCGAACTGGTCGATGAGGGAAAGACCGTCATGATCGTGCATCACGATTTGCAAACGGTTCCTGATTTCTGCGATAGCGTGGTGCTGCTTTCGAGCGGCAAACTGGTGGCGAGCGGAAGCGTGGAGGAAGCTTTCACCGCGGATAATATTGCGCGGGCGTACGGCCTTTCCGTGGCGCTCGAACGCAAGTGAGGGCACGGGGCAATGATTGATTTTATTTCCCCGCTGGAATTGTGGGGAACCTACATTTTCCGCACCATGTTGATCGGCACCACCCTCATCGGGGTGTTTTCCGGGGTGGCGGGCTGCCTGCTTTATTTGCGCCGCCAGTCACTGGTTTCCGATGTTATCGGGCACAGCTCCATTCTCGGTGTTGTTGCCGCGTTCACCGTGGCGACGCTGCTGGGCGCTGATGGGCGCTCGATGGTGATCCTAGTTCTCGGGGCGAGCGCGGCGGCGATGTGCGCCGTCGTTCTCACGAATATCATCGTGGCGCATTCGAAAGTGAAGCCGGATGCCGCCATGGCGATCTGCCTCTCGCTGTTTTACGGCGGCGGGATGGTGTGCCTGCGCCTCCTCACCCATTCTCACCTGCCCAATCGCGGCGGGATCGACAGCTACATGTTCGGAAATGCTGCGAATGTACGCGCCGGGGACCTGGTGACCATCGCGGTATTCGGGCTGCTCACCGTCGCGGTGATCCTCGCTTTCTTTAAAGAAATCAAATTGGTAACTTTCGATCCGGTCACGGCACAATTGCAGGGTTTCAGCCCGCGCGTGCTCACCCCGCTCATGCTGGTGCTGGTTACCATCGCCATCGTTATTGGAATTAAGGGCGTGGGGCTTATTCTCATGGTGGCTTTCGCAATTATGCCGGCCGCGGCCGCGCGCCAGTGGACGCACCGCATGTCCTCGATGATGGTGCTGGCCGGTATTTTCGGTGGGCTTGCGGGCGCGGCGGGGGCGTACCTGTCCGTGTGCCTGGGCAAGGTTCCCACCGGCCCCGTTGTGGTCATCCACCTTTTCGTTATTTTCGCCTTGTCTTTGCTGGCCGCGCCGCGCCGCTCCATCGTGGTGGTGGCATTGCGTCAGCGGCGTTTGCGTGAAGATCTAGTGGCGCGGGCACGCGCTGCTACCGCGGCTCCGGTTACGGGAACGGTAACAGCCACCGCAGCGGTGCAAAAATCGGCGACGACGCCGGCGCCTGCGGCGCCGGCCGGTGTGGCAGCGCCCGCTGGTTCGGAAAGGAGTGAGCGATGAGTTTCATCGTGGCAGTGATGTTGCTTGCGGTGGTGACCGCGGTAACCTGCGCACTTCCCGGGGTTTTCCTGGTGTTACGTGGCCGATCCATGCTGGTGGATGCGATGTCCCACGCGGTGCTCCCGGGAATTGTTATCGGCACGATTCTTTCCGGTTCCACGCATTCCCCGATCATGGTGGTGTGCGCGGCGCTCATGGGTTTGGTGGTGGTGCTAGGTGCCCAGCAATTGGATCGCACCCGGTTGCTGACCGGGGACGCCAGCCAGGGCGTGATTTTCCCGGTGCTTTTCGCCCTGGGTATTTTGTTGCTCTCGACCACACTTTCCCACGTCCATATTTGCCAGGACACTGTGCTCACCGGGGATCTCAATCTCATGGCTTTGAGCCCGGAACATATCATCATCGGCGGTTACGATATTGGCCCGCGTACCATGTGGCAGCTGCTCGCGGTGTGCGCGCTCAACGCTATTTTCATCGCGGTGTTTTTCCGGGTGCTCAAAACCGATACCTTCGACAGTGATTTCGCGGCTACTATCGGGTTCCCGGTGCGGGCGGTGGAGCTGGGGCTCATGATGCTGGTCTCGCTGACCGTGGTGGCGGCTTTCAATGCCGCGGGGGCGATCCTCGTGATCGCTCTTATGGTGGTTCCGGCCGCCACGGCGATTCTTTTCGCCCGCTCGCTGCGCCACCTTCTGGTTCTCACCATGATTATTGCGGTGGCCGAGGCTCTTCTCGGGTTCGTGCTGGCCCTGTACCTGGATTTGGCGACCTCGGCGATGATGGCTTTCACCGATGGGGTGGTGTTCTTGAGCGCGCTGGCCTGGTACAAGCTGAGCGGGCGCGCGGCGGCGCGTAGCCACCGGCGCACCCTGAGTGTGCCGGCCGCTGCCGCGGGCGCTGCCGTGCCTAACGGCGCGACGGAAGGTGCCGGCGCTACGTGCGTGGCCAGCGCTGCCCGTACTGCCGGATAAGCGCAGCTACTTCTCCACTTTCGTCAAGGGAGCGAAGCGCAGCATCAAGCGTTTCGTGACCGAGCCGAAAGCAACTTTTGCGGTGGTGGACTTTCCTCGGCCTTCGAAGCCGAGGATGGTCCCCCGCCCGAAGGAGCGGTGTTCCACGGTGTCACCCACCGCGAAGCCCTTGGTATCCGCTGCGGTATCAGCCGCGCCCGCCGCGCTAGGTGTGCCTGAGGTGCCTGGGGTGCCGCTCGAACCGCCAACCGCGGAACCACCCGAACAGCCGGCCGCGGTATGCGCACTACCGGCGGAATCTGCCTGGGAGGCCGAGTTCGCGGCGGCGGGTACCCCGAGTTTCCCTGGTTTAAATTTGCCCGAACCGATAACTGGTCCAGCGTCGTCGTCAAAGAACGATGAGGCGCGCCGCTGCCGACTCCCCCACCCGTATCCAGAACCGATACCGGATCCGATGCCGGCCCCGCGCACGAGATCCTGGGAGGAATGCTCCCGACGCCAGTCAATAAGTTCGGGTGGGATTTCTTCAATGAAACGCGAGGGCGGGAATTCCTGGGGGGCGCCCCAGGAGGAGCGCGCTGCCGCCCGCGATATATAAAGGCGTTCGCGTGCGCGAGTGAAGGCCACGTAGGCGAGACGGCGTTCCTCAGCCAATTCGCGCCGGTCATCCAGGGAGCGCATATGCGGGAAGGTGCCATCTTCCAGGCCGGTCACGAACACAACCGGGAATTCCAGACCTTTCGCGGTGTGGACCGTCATGAGGGTGGTTTCCCCTTCGGATTCGCTACCTTCGGGAAGTCGATCCGTATCCGAAACTAGCGAAATCTGGTCCAGCCACTCCCCCAGCCCAGCATCCGGATTTTGGGCGGAAAATTCCACCGCGACCGCGTGTAATTCGGCCAGGTTTTCCACCCGGCTGAGGTCCTGCGGGTCTTTGGATTCTTGTAACACGGCCAGGTACCCGGATTCGTCCATGAGGTAATCGAGGATATCCGCGGGTTTACCGCCGGCCTCCGCTTCACCGCGGGCCTGTTCTAGGATGCGGGCCAGAGCGGCGACGGCGCTGCGGGCCCGGGCTGTCAGCCCCGCAACCTCGCCACGCTCCGGGTGAGGACTAGCCACATCCGCTACCGCAGCGCCGAAGGAAATATTCCAGCGTTGGGCATGGGTGGCCAGATGGCCCTGCGCGGTATCCCCCACCCCGCGTTTCGGTTCGTTAATAATGCGGCGCAGCGAGACGGTATCATCCGGGTTCGCCACCGCGTGCAGGTACGCGAGGGCATCCTTGATTTCTTTACGTTCGTAGAAGCGAGTACCGCCAATCACCCGGTAGGGAATCCCGGAGCGCACGAACATTTCTTCCAGGGCCCGCGCCTGGGAATTAGTGCGGTAAAACACCGCCACATCCCCGTAGCGCACCCCGTTATCATCCCGGAGCCGGTCAATTTCCGTGACAACGAAATGGGCTTCATCGCTTTCCGAATCGGCCACGTAGCCGGTGATCTTTTCCCCGCTACCCGAATCCGTCCACAGTTTTTTGGGCCGGCGCCCTTCATTGTGGGAGATCACAGCATTGGCAGCCGAGAGAATATTTTGGGTGGAGCGATAGTTTTGCTCCAGGACCACGCTGGTGGCATCCGCGAAATCTTTTTCAAAATCCTCAATATTGCGGATAGTGGCCCCGCGGAAGGCGTAAATGGACTGATCGGCATCGCCCACCACGGTGAGGGAGGAGCGTTCCGGGCCTTGCCCGGCCAGGGTGCGCACCAGAACATACTGGGCGTGGTTGGTGTCCTGATATTCGTCCACCAAAATATGGCGGAAACGCGTGCGGTAGCGTTCGGCAATATCTGGATGGGAGGTGAGCACCTCCACCGTGCGCATAATAAGATCATCAAAATCCAGCGCATTGGCACGCTCCAGGCGATTCTGGTAAACGGCATATGCCTGGGCCAGAACCTGCCCGTCCCGATCGGTGGCGGCCGCGGCCTGCGCAGCCGGGGTAACCAGTTCATCTTTGAGATTGGAGACCTGGCGGCTGAGCATTTTGGGTGGGTAGGCCCGGATGTCAATATTTTCTTCCCGGCACACCATGGTCATAAGACGCTGGGAATCTGCGGCATCGTAAATAGTAAAAGTGGAACGCATCCCGAGCGCACGGTGTTCGGCGCGCAGAATCCGCACGCAGGCAGAATGGAAGGTGGAGATCCACATACCGCGGGCCAGGCCGCCGAGCATTCCCTCCAAGCGTTCGCGCATTTCCCGGGCGGCCTTATTGGTGAAAGTGATGGCGAGGATATTGGCCGGATGAGCCTGCCCGGTGGCGATGAGGTAGGCAATACGCGAGGTAAGTACCCGGGTTTTCCCCGAGCCGGCCCCGGCGACCACGAGCAGTGGACCGCCGGTGTGGACCACGGCCTCCCGCTGGGCGCTATTGAGGCCGGTGAGAATACGCTCCGCAGCCCCGCTGATGCCACCCGAACGTTCGTTTCCTGCCAATGCGGGTGCTGGTGTGGCGGGGCCCACCGGCGTAGCGCGGACTGCTGACGCGGTTTGACCCGCGGATGCAGTTTCCGCAACCGGGTTAAGCCGGGCGGGCACGCCCGAGCGGCGCCCCACTGTAGCCCCGGCTTGCTGGGCGGCTGCTACGCGCTCCCGCAGCCGTGCGATTGTTGACTTGTACGATTCCTCCATAGCCCTTCTAGGGTACGACACCACCCCGACACAAAAAACGTTCCGGAGCTGTGTAGCGCTGTCAGTCCGCTCACCGTGCCGGGTGGACTCGCACCGCGTGTTCATTAGTGAAGGCACGCAAGCCCCAGGCGCCTTCCTCCCGGCCGTAACCGGACCGGTTAATCCCACCAAAGGGCCACGTGGGCGCCGATTCACGGTGCTTATTGATAATGGTCATCCCTGCGGCGAGCCGTGCCGCGAAGCGCTGCGCTTTCTCCAGATCCTGACTCCACACCGAGGATTGCAAACCGTAGGCGGTGCTATTGGCCAGCGCGAGGGCTTCTTCCTCATCCGCGACCCGGTAAAGCGCCACCACCGGCCCGAATACTTCGTTGCACGCGATATCGTGACCGGCGGGGATATCGGTAAGCAGTGCCGGGGTCATATAGGCACCGGGACGGTCAATTTTTTCACCACCGTAGTGGAGGTGCGCTCCAACGGCGACGGCGCTCGCTACCCGCCGCACCACGTCATCACGTGCGGCAATCGAGGACAGCGGCCCCATATCCGTGGCCGGATCATCATAGGGTCCCACCACAATGCTTGCGATCTCCGTGCGGGCCGCCGCTAAGAATTCCTCAAAAACACTATCCAAGACGATAATGCGCTTATTCGAGGTACACACCTGCCCGGCGTTGAAAACACGCGTGCGCACCGCCTCGCGCGCCACCGCGGGGATATCAGCGGCATCTAGGACCACCATGGCGTCATTACCGCCCAATTCCAAGAGGGAGCGTTTCGTGTACTTTCCGGCCAATTCCGCAACCGAGGACCCTGCTCGGTCCGAGCCGGTGAGCGATACTCCTTTAACGCGCGGATCTGCTAGCACATGCTCCGTATCCTCGATATCCAGGTAGATATTCTGGTACACCCCGGAGGGTAGGCCAGCCTCCCGCAGCAACGCCTCGAAAGCAGCCGAGGAGCGCGGGCAGATCTCTGCCTGTTTCATGAGGACGGTATTCCCGACCATGAGTTGGGGTAGTGCGAAACGGGCGATTTGAGAATAGGGAAAATTCCACGGCATGATTCCCAGCAGGACACCCAGCGGCTGATGGAGCACGTAGGTAAGAATGCCGTCCTCAGCATCCAGCGTGGTGGGTTCCAGATAGCGCGGCGCGTTATCCGCAAACCAGTGGGCATGGTGGCTGACCGTGGCGAGTTCCGCGGCGCCGTCGCGCAACGGTTTACCCATTTCGCGCCCGATGAGCTCAGCAAGTTCATCGGAGCGCTCCGTGACGAGTTCCCCGAAGCGGTGCAGGATTTCGCTACGGCGTGCCATTGGGGTATCCCGCCACGTGGTAAAAGCATCCCAGGCAGCTCCGATCACACCGGGGATAGCAGCGGTGGGAAGGGAGGCGAAGCGTTCTTCCACCTCTCCGGTATTGGGGTTATGCACGCGGTAGTGACTCATAGCCCTAGCTTACTGTGTTGCGGCCCACTGCGGCGGGGGAACCCGGCTATCATGGGGACATTAGTCCTAGATAAGAGAAAGGAGTGGTGAACGTGGGAGATTTCTTTACTGGGGAAAGCGCCCCGGGAATGATTGATTGGGCCTCGATGCCCACCTACAACACCATTATGGCCATCGCGGCCGGGGTGGGCTTGATGTTGGTTGGCCGGCTGCTGGTGCAGTTGCGCAGCGCGGTTCCAGCGGAAGTTGCCGGAGCTGGAGCGGATACCGATAAGGCCGTGAGCCTGGATGGATACACCCTGGGCTTCTTCGTGACCGGCCTAATCCAGACGCTGACCGGCCTGCATATGTCCCTCACGTGGCCGCTGGCCGCCGGGGGCTTCCCCTTTGACAATATTATCTTTGGAGAAACCTGCCTCGGCTTCGGGGTGCTCTTGCTGGCGGCGAGTTTCATCCTGTGGAAGCGCGGGGATCGTATCCTCGCTTCCGACGCTCCCTTCCACACTTTCGCCCGGATTGCCCGCCCCGTCTCCATTTTCGCGCTGGCAATGGGCTTGGCGTTATTGGCAATTATGTGCGCCGGGATGGTCTATCAATTCTTTGCGGCGCCTCCCCAGGAGCCGATTTCTGGGTCCTTCGCGACTTACCCCTGGCTGGAATCCATCGCCCTCTCCGCAGTCTTTGGCCTGGCCGGTGTGGGCGCGATTCTCTTCTTCGCCGCGGTGCGGCTGAATGCCCGCGGGCAGGTACGTGACGGCGTAGTGAACGCCGCCTACTGGTGTCTGGTTGTCAGCGGGGTGATCTTCATGCTCTTCGGTGCGATGAATTTCTATACCCATATCGGGCTTGTGGTCAATACCATGTAGCGCTGCCAAACTGGTGCGTCGCCCGGTCTAGCTGCGGCCGCCCCGCGGTGGCCGCAGCTGCGGCGTCGTACCCCACGTTTTAGGTACGACGGCGCAGCACCGAGCAGTGCGTACCCCACGCAGGCACGCACACAAAAGGGCCGCGTCCCTCGCGGGACGCGGCCCTTGGCGTCATCCGTAGCGTTTAGAAAGCCGGGGTATTCAGCCCCAAGCGCCGGAAGTGCTCCCGCGCTTCTTCCACGGCTTGTGGTGACGGCGGTACGACGTCTTCCAGTTGGTAGTCGTAGCCAAGTGAATGCCACTTGTCTCGCCCCATCTGGTGGAACGGTAGAACTTCAACGCGGCTCACCGCGTTCTTCCACCGTGCAACGATCTTCGCAACGTTCTCCACGTTCTCCGGATCGTCTGTCAGCCCGGGCACGAGTACGAAACGTACCCAGATTTCCTTGCCCGCAGCAGCCAATCGATCACCAAAATCAATGGTCGGTTGCAGTTCGCGGCCGGTCGTGCGCTTATACACTTCTTCGGATCCGGATTTAACATCGAGCAACACCATGTCGATGTAACTCATCATTTCGTCGTCGACGTTACGCCCAAGATATCCGGAAGTATCGATACACGTATGGATTCCCATTTCCTTGGCACCGCGGAGCACGGTCTTGAGGAAAGCGGGTTGCATTAAGCATTCGCCACCCGAGATCGTGACCCCGCCACCCGTCGCCTTGAACATGCGACGGTAGCGCTTCCAGCGCCGCAGCAATTCATCAGAATCCACCGGCTGACCGTCCTTCATGATGAAGGTGTCAGGGTTGTGACAGTACAAGCACCGCAGGGGGCACCCTGCCATGAATACTGTCATTCGGGTCCCGGGCCCGTCCACCGCGGTCACGAGTTCCCACGAGTGGACGGAACCGAGGGTTCCCTCGCGCATCTTGCGAAGCCGTTCTTTACGTTCGATGTCGTCGAGGACATCGATTCCTCCAAGACCGGCCCCCTGCAACCGACCGGTCGGCGCTTCGAAATCTTGAAGGCCGACCGGTGCTAGTCGCAACTCAGCAGACAATGGTTATGCCGAGTGATGGAAGGTACGCGAAAGAACGTCGAGCTGCTGTTCGCGGGTCAGCTTCACGAAGTTGACAGCGTAGCCGGACACGCGAACGGTCAGGTTCGGGTACTTCTCGGGATGATCAATAGCGTCCTCGAGGGTGGAACGATCCAGCACGTTGATATTGGCGTGGTACAGACCCTGCACCCCACCGTTATCTTCGCGAGCAGCCTTCATCGACTCGAGACGCTCTTCGTAGGTCTTAGCCATTTTTTACCTTCTTTTCTTTGTTGGGGGTTGAATCTTAGAGTTTTAGTCTTCTTCAGCCATGAAGCCGGCATCCATAATTCCGACCAGGTTCTTGACCTGCTCTTCCTTATTACGGCCGAGGCCAGCCGGCGTAATGGTATTCGTCAAGGAAATACCATCGAGGGCATCCTTGTAATCCAGCTTACCAACGGACATCATGGACGCCACCATACCGTGGGTATCCATGCCGTTCTCCGGGTTCGCACCCGGGGAGAACGGGGTGCCAGCCTTGTGGCCGGACGGGAAGGAACCCGTGGCCTTGCCGTACACCACGTTGGAGGTAATGGTCAGTACCGACTGGGTCGGGATGGCGTCGCGGTACATCGGGATCGCCTTGATCTTCGACATGATGGTGTGGACCACGGTTGCCGCGATGTCATCAGCGCGGTCGTCGTCGTTACCGTAGATCGGGAAGGTTCCTTCCGTCTTGTAATCGACCACGAGGCCGGTCTCATCACGAACCGGGTAGACCTTCGCGTACTTGATCGCGGAAAGCGAGTCAGCCACGATGGACAGGCCGGCAATACCGCAACCCATGGTACGGATGATCTCTGAATCGTGGAGAGCCATCTCCACCGATTCGTAAGCGTAGCGGTCGTGGCAGTAGTGGATGATGTTGAGAGCTTCAACGTAGGTACCAACTACCCAGTCGAGCATCTCTTCGTACTTCTGCCAGACTTCGTCGAAGTCAAGCGGGCCGTCGCCTTCGATCGGGGTGAACAGACCCGGTTCGGTCACCTGCTTGCCGGTCATTTCATCGCGGCCGCCGTTGATGGCGTAGAGCAGGGCCTTCGCGGAGTTCACACGAGCGCCGAAGAACTGCATCTGCTTGCCCACCCGCATCGGGGAGACGCAGCAAGCGATGGCGGCGTCGTCGCCCCACTGGTTACGAATCTGTTCGTCAGATTCGTACTGGATGGACGATGTTTCGATGGAGATGGCCGCGCAGAATTCCTTGTAGCCTTCCGGAAGGGCCGGGTCCCAGAAAATGGTGATATTCGGTTCCGGAGCAGGACCCAGGTTACGCAGGGTCTGGAGCAGACGGAAGGAGGTCTTGGTAACGAGGGTGCGCCCGTCATCACCGAAACCGGCATCCGACCAGGTGGCCCAGTAGGGATCACCGGAGAAGATCTGATCGTAATCGATCGTGCGCAGGAAGCGGACGATACGCAGCTTCATGACGAGGTTGTCGATCATTTCCTGCGCATCGGATTCCGTGATGGTTCCGGCAGCCAGATCGCGCTCGAAGTAAATATCGAGGAAGGCGGAGAGGCGACCGATGGACATGGCCGCACCGTCCTGGCTCTTCACGGAAGCAAGGTAGCCGAAGTACAGCCACTGCACGGCTTCACGCGAGTTCTTCGCCGGGCCGGAGATGTCGAAGCCGTAGATCTCACCGAGAGTCTTAAGCTTCTTCAGGGCCTTGATCTGCTCCGCGTGTTCCTCACGGAAACGAGCCCAGTGCTCGGAGAAGGGCTGAGCGGCCACGGAGTCCTTCATGGCCTGCTTCTCTTCGATGAGCTTATCCACACCGTAGAGCGCCACGCGGCGGTAGTCACCAATAATGCGACCACGGCCGTAAGCATCCGGAAGGCCGGTAATAATGTGTGAGGACCGAGCCGCGCGAATACGCGGGGTGTAAATATCAAAGACCGCGTCATTGTGGGTCTTGCGGTAGCGGGTGAAGATCTTCTTGATCTCCGGGTTTACTTCCTTGCCCGCTTCCTTGATGGCGGTTTCCACCATGCGCCAGCCGCCGTTGGGCATCATCGCGCGCTTGAGCGGAACATCGGTCTGCAGGCCGACGACGACGTCGTCATCTTCGGAAATGTAGCCGGCGGGGAAAGCGTCAATATCGGCCGGGGTGTCGGTGTCGACGTCGTACACGCGACGACGACGCTCCTCGGAGAGGTAATTTTCCTCAAGAGACTCCCACAGCCGAGTGGTCTTCTCCGTCGGGCCGGCCAGGAACGAAGCATCCCCTTCGTAGGGGGTGTAGTTCTTCTGGATGAAGTCACGAACGTCAATGGCTTCATTCCAGGTGCCGGACGTGAAACCCGCCCAGGCTTCCTCTGTTGGGGTATCGGTAGCAGTGCGCTCCATGTGCGTCTAACTCTCCTTGTGTCGTGTCAGTACCCGTTATTGTCCAAGCATAAAGCAATCCACAACGGAATAGAGATTCCGTAAGAAATTGCCGCACGCTTGCGTCCGCACCGCATTCACACCCTTGTGCGAATCGCTACGGCACCGAGGTAACAAGTCCTGATTCTTTTACCTGTTGTCCGTATTAATCGGCCAGGCACAAGCGACTCTCGATTGTATTGTCCGGCACGGGCGGCGGGCGTTTACCACTCGCTGTCCGCGCCTACATTTATCCTAACGCGCTTCTGTGAAAAAACATTCCCAGACACGTGAGACGAGTGGCGCACAATCCCGCGGCACCCCCAGTGGGCGCGCCGATACGCGACTTCACGTCACCACCCGTCTCATATGTGTGAGAAATCACTTTTTAACAGGAGGTCCTATTCCCATTCAATCGTTGCCGGCGGCTTGGAGGTTACATCCAGAACCACGCGATTTACTTCCGCAACGGAGTTTGTGATGCGGTTGGAAATATGGGCGAGCACGTCGTAAGGAACGCGCGCCCAATCTGCCGTCATCGCATCCTCGGAAGATACCGGGCGCAGCACAATGGGATGCCCGTAGGTACGGTGATCGCCCTGCACGCCCACCGAATGAACCTCCGCCAGCAGCACCACCGGGCACTGCCAAATCTCGGCGTCCAAACCTGCTGCGGTAAGCTCTTCGCGAGCAATAGCATCCGCTTCGCGCAGGATGCGCAGGTTATCTTCGGTAACTTCGCCGATCACGCGGATCGCCAGACCCGGCCCCGGGAAGGGCTGGCGGGCCACGATTTTCTCAGGCACGCCCAGTTCGCGCCCAATGGCACGCACCTCATCTTTAAAGAGGCTGCGCAGGGGCTCGATAAGCTCAAAATTCATATCCTCGGGCAAGCCACCCACATTGTGGTGGCTCTTAATATTGGAAGCACCTTCTCCCCCACCCGATTCCACCACGTCGGGGTAGAGAGTTCCCTGGACGAGGAATTTCACGTCCTCCCCGCCACCGAGCTTATCGACTAGCTGACGCTGCGCACTTTCGAAAGAGCGAATAAATTCCCGCCCGATAATCTTGCGCTTCGTTTCCGGATCGCGCACGCCGGCCAGTGCGGAGAGGAAGCGCTGGGATTCGTCAATGGTGAAGATACGAATGCCGGTACTTTCCGCGTAATCGCGTTCCACCTGCTCACGTTCACCTGCGCGCAGCAGCCCGTGGTCGATGAAGAAGCAGGTGAGCTGGTCACCAATGGCTTTGTGCACAAGGGCAGCCGCAACCGAGGAATCCACCCCGCCGGAGAGTGCGCAGATCACTTGCGCGGAACCCACCCGCTCGCGAATCTGGGCCACTTGCTCGTCAATAATGGAGGAAGGAGTCCAGTTCGGACTAATCCCCGCGCCTTCGTAGAGGAAGTTTTCCAGAGCGGCCTGACCCCGTTGGGAGTGAAGCACTTCCGGGTGCCATTGCACGCCAAAGAGCCGGCGCTTGCGATCTTCAAATGCGGCCACCGGAGTTTCATCGGTAGCGGCGGTAACGGTAAAGCCTTCGGGAGCTTCACTCACGGCATCCCCGTGGCTCATCCACACAATTTGCTTATCTTCAAGGCCGGCGAAGAGGCAAGAATCACCGGCGGTACGGGCTTCCGTACGTCCGTATTCGCGGGTGCCAGTGCGCCCCACACGCCCGCCCAGTGCCTGGGCCATCGCCTGGAACCCGTAGCAGATCCCGAGGATGGGAACCCCGGCCTCAAAAATATCCTTATCGATTGCTGGAGCGCCCTCCGCGTACACGGATGCCGGGCCACCGGAAAGAATAATGGCCGCGGGTTTTTTCGCCAGCATATCCGCGGCGGACATAGTATGCGGAACAATTTCTGAATAAACGTGTGCTTCACGAACGCGCCGCGCAATGAGCTGAGCGTACTGCGCACCAAAATCGACAACAAGAACCGGGGAATTATCGCTGGTATTCACGCTGTTCATTCTAATGATTAAAACGCGCCGGCGCCTACTGAGCGCCAGACCCCACCCGGAAGGTTTCTAGGACCTTCGTCACCGGAATGCAGCGACGGCGTTCACCCGCCCGCACGGACCTGAGCTGGGCATGCACATCTGCCCGCAAGATGTGAGATTATTTGATGGGATATCCCGGCGTGGATACGCCTATTTTTTCAAGGGTCCTCACGGGCCGGAAGGATAAGAAAGTGACCTACAGCGTATATTTCACCGCGGTAGAAGGTAATGCGGGCACCCAGGCGGTTGCCAGCGCCTACGTTGATGTACTCACCTCCACTTACAAGAACGTCGGGGTGTTCCGGGCGTTCACCAACGGAAATATCGAAAATGACTCCGCCTTCCTTCAGCTGCTCGACCAGGTTGGCCGCGGCGAGGATCGCGATATCGCCTGGGGTTCGAGCCGGCAGGCTTACGTGGCTGACGAAGAAGAGGCCATGACCCAGCTGGTGAATCGCTACACCGATTACGCCCAGAACTTTGATGCGGTGCTCATTCTCGGCATTCTGGACGGGGATCCCATCAATCCCGGGATGCTTTCGCGCACCGGCCGCACCATCGCCAACCTGGGAACCACCGGCATCGTTGCCGTTTCTGCGGCTCAGCGCAGTGCCGCGCAGGTGGAGGTTGTGGCCCAGCTTTCCGCGAAGGAGATCGCGGATCGGTACGGCACCCTGAGCGCCCTCATTGTTGTTGACGCTGATGAGACCGTCCCCACCACCATGCGTGACCTGGGCATTCCTACTATTTACCTCCCCGATGGTGAGGCGCGTTCCTTTACCGATGCGGATCGGGCCATTCTCATCGCCGCGATGGAAGAGGAATCCTCGGTTATCACCCCGCTGTCTTTCCAGGCTTCCCTGGCGGCCCGGGCCCGCAAGGCAAAGAAGCGCATTGTTATGCCCGAAGCCGAAGATGACCGCATTTTGCTGGCCACCGCCCAGATCCTGGCTCGCGATATCGCGGATATTACGCTGGTCGGGGACAAGGATGAGGTTCTCGCCCGCGCAGCTGAGCTCGGGGTGGATGTATCCGGTGCAGAAATTATTTCGATTGATGATCCGGAGCGGGTGCGCCGCTACGCGGAGAAGTTCGCCGAGCTGCGTGCCAAGAAGGGCGTGACCTACGATCAAGCCGTGGAGAAGATGAAGGATCCTTCCTACTACGGCACCATGATGGTCTACATGGGCGATGCCGATGGCATGGTTTCGGGAGCGAATCACACCACCGCGAATACCATTGTTCCCTCCTTCCAGACCATCAAGATGAAGCCCGGCACGAAGACGGTCTCCGGTGCTTTCCTCATGCTCATGGATGATCGCGTCTACGTGTACGCCGATTGCGCGGTCAATACCAATCCCACCCCGGAAGAGCTGGCCGGCATCGCCATCGATTCGGCCCGCACCGCCCAGCAATTCGGTATTGAGCCGCGCGTGGCCATGCTCTCCTACTCCTCGGGTACCTCCGGGAAGGGACCGGATGTGGATGCAGTTCGGGAAGCCACGGAGCTCGCGAAGAGTCTCGCCCCTGAGGGTGTGCTTATTGACGGACCGCTCCAGTACGACGCTTCGGTTGATGCCGCGGCCGCGAAGAAGAAGCTGCCGAATTCCCCGGTAGCCGGCCGCGCCACGGTTTTTGTTTTCCCGAATCTGAATGCCGGCAATATCGGCTACAAGGCCGTGCAGCGTTCTTCGGGCGCGGTGGCCGTAGGCCCGGTGCTCCAGGGCCTGAATAAGCCGGTCAATGACCTTTCCCGCGGCGCGCTCGTGGAGGATATCGTCAATACCGTGGCGATTACCGCGATCCAGGCGCAGGAATAAGCTGTATCCAGCATTACACTGAAGTTATAGGGGTGGGCCTCCACCCGGTCACAAACACAAGGAGATCATTTTGTCCGTTCTCGTAATTAATTCCGGCTCCTCCTCGATCAAGTACAAGGTCGTGGACCCCGAATCGGGTGAGGAACTCGCCTCCGGCCTCGTGGAGCAGATCGGCCTGCCCGCTGGCCACGTCAAGCACGAACACGGCGAGGACGTGCGCGAATGGGAAGGCCCCATTCCCAACCACGAAGTCGGTATGGAGAAGGTGCTCGAATTCTTCGATGCCGCCGGCCCGTCCCTGCATGATGGCTCCATTCGCGCCGTCGGGCACCGGGTGGTCCAGGGCGGGAAGTATTTCGATGGCCCGGCCCTCATCAACGATGCGGTACGCCAGAAGATCGAAGAGCTCCAGCCGCTCGGTCCGCTGCACAACCCGCCGGCCCTGGAGGGCATCAAGGTGGCACAGCGCCTGCTCCCGAACGTCCCGCACGTGGCGGTTTTCGATACCGCCTTCTTCCAGAGCCTGCCGGAAGAGGCCGCGCGTTACGGCCTCAACCGCGAGATTGCCGATAAGTATGAGATCCGCCGCTACGGCGCTCACGGCACTTCGCACCAGTATGTGTCCGGTGAGGTAGCAAAGTTCCTCGGCCGCGATGATCTCAAGCAGATCGTGCTGCATATCGGTAACGGCGCTTCGGTTTCCGCGGTGGACTCGGGCCGTGCGGTGGAGACCTCCATGGGCCTGACCCCGCTGGAGGGTCTCGTCATGGGTGGACGCACCGGTGATATTGATCCGGCCGCCGTCTTCCACCTGGCTCGCGAGGCGAAGATGTCCATCGATGAGATCGATAAGCTCTTCAACCGCCAGTCCGGTATGGCGGGGTTGACCGGCTCTTCCGATCTGCGTGACGTGCACGCCATGGTGGAGAAGGGCGATGAGAACGCGAAGGAAGCGGTGGATATTTACGTCCATCGCATCGTCAAGTACATCGGCTCCTACACCGCGATTCTTGGCGGCTTGGATGCCCTGACCTTCACCGCCGGCGTGGGTGAGAATGACGATATTATCCGCAAGGAAGTCCTTGACCGCCTGGCTCCCTTCGGTGTCAAGTACGATGCCGAAAAGAACGCTACGCGCTCGAAGAACGCGCGGGAGATCTCCACGGAGGATTCCACGGTGCATGTGCTCGTGGTTCCTACCAATGAGGAGCTGGCCATCGCCCAGCAGGCTATGACGCTCGTCTAAGCACGCGCCCGTTATTTTCGGGTACGACGACGCAGGGGGGAGTAACCGTTCCGGTTACTCCCCCCCGGCTTATTTGGCTGTGTGGTGATTGAGGAGTGACTGCTAGCTGGGGCTGGCACCTATTTTCAGGGCCAGGGCCATTAATTCGCTACCGGTTTTCGGGGGCCGGGGCTGCGACCCGCTTCCGGAGGTGGCGTTCATGACTCAAGGGCTTCGAGTGCACTAGCGCGGTTACGCCGCACCGCGGCCCGCAGCTGGATATTTTCCCATTCCCATATACCTTGGTGGAGTGCTTCGCGTGCCTGTGGTGCGCACGCCACCCCGAATTCGTCAATAACGAAAAGCAAGACTTCTTCAATGCAGGGCCGGAGCCTACGCCCACCCACCGGGAAATGAACATCAGCAATTCGAGGAGTACGAGCCTCATTCTTGATGCGCCGGCGCGACCGGCGGGAATGACTACCGCCCAAGACCAAGGCATGTGTCCACTCGTCACGATGGGCATGCACCTGAACATGCGCGCACGGAATACTTGAGCGTGGTGAGCGAATATAATCCCACCGCACCAGCGGCTCACTGCTTTTTGCTCCTCGGATGACCGAGAACGTCGAATTGTCGACCGTGAGTAAACCTGTCTCTGGATCAAGGAAAACCACGTAATCGAAGCGGACTACCAGAGTGTGGGGGAAGGAGATGAGCCCGGTGATATTCATGCCAGGTTCACGCCCAATTGTATCCGTTTCAATATTCACCGATGCCGTCTCATCCAAGAGACGGCCTAAGCCCACCAGATAATTAGCGAACATTTCGGTTTGGAACTCTAGACCCCACGTGGATTATCACGGTTCTCGGCCATAGCGAGCCACCCTTTCGTAATAATCCAGGCGCTCCATTTCCCAATAGAGTTCCCTTTCCTCCGGTCCGAGCTGGTAATCATCAGCGCGCCGGTCGAATTCTTCCCGGGTCATCCTGACCTCACGCAGGATCTCTTCTTTCCTCTCCAGAACCTGTTCAAGAGAGGTGTAGGTTCGCCCGTACGTAATTCCCATAGTTGCAACCTCCGTTCTTTGCCGCCATTCTCGCATGGCGTGGAGGCGCACAAAAGACCTCTATGCAACCCTGTGGATAGAGGTAGCGTTTGGCGATCCTGTGGATGACTTCTAATCCGTTGCGACCCGCTTCCGAATGAGGGTAATGAGCTCGGGAAGCACCGTGTAGAGGTCTCCGACGATTCCGTAATCGCAGAATTCGAACATTTCCGCTTCGGGATCATTATTGATCACCACGATGACACCGGAATCCGTGACTCCCGCGGTGTGATGCGGCTGGCCAGAAATACCGATGGCGATATACAAATCCGGGGCGATAACCGTGCCCGAAAGCCCCACGTAGGAATCACGCGGGAGCCAAGCATCACCTTCGGCCAGCGGGCGGGTTGCCCCTTCCGCGGCATCAAGCACCTCGGCGAGTTCATGGAAGAGCCGCAGGTCCTCCTTGGCGGCGAAACCGCGGCCGGCACCTACCACCCGGGTGGCGGTGGCCAAGCGCCGCTCGGACACATCTTCCGATTCAGCTGCCGTGATCCGCGCCGGCGCTATCGCGCCGGCCGGAGCCGCCACCTCAGATACCGGGGTGCTGCCAGCGCCGGCACAAGCCGCCGTACCGGGAAGCGAACCGATCACGCCCACGAAGGTCACTCCCGCGCGCGCGTAGGTTTCCAGGGAGATAGCGCCGAAACGCCCGCTGACCACGTGTTCGGCGCTGACTTCACGCACATCGGTGAGGATGGGCCAGCCGTGCCGGCCGGCGATTTCCCCACCCAGCGCGCGTTCGCTCGGCTCATTGGGAACCAGCACAATATCCCCGGGCTGGGCATCCACGAGCTCCGTGAGCGCTGCGCTCAGGGCCTCGGGCGGCACGTCACTGGGGTGCGTAATAACCTGCATGCTGGTCGCATCCGGGAAGCCGGGCAGTTGCCCACTTTCCGGAGCCGTTTCGCCTTCGGGGACAAGGGCAATCACATGAACTGCATCGAAGCGGCGCAGGGCCGGAAGGAAAGGCGAAATAGTGGCACCGGCCGTAATAACCCATACCGCGTGCTCCGGGGTGGCGCCGATAGTCGAAGATGCCTCTGCCGCGGGAGTGCCGGCAGCGTTAGGAGCGGCGGCGTCGCCAGAAATGCCCGTGGAACCGGCGTTCGGCAGCAGGCCGCGGCGATCCAAGATCCCGACGAGTTCAGCCACGGCACCGGGGCCGTCGAGGATTTGGTGGAGGCGAGGTTGGACGGGCGGAACCGCGCGCGCGATGGGGTCAAGGGTGCGCCCTTCCATATCGCCGAGGTCGGCGGCGGTAAGAAGTTGGGCGGGCTTTTTGGCAGCGTCGAGGATATCTTTCATGGCCGGGACTTTGACGGCCGCGGCATCGGACGTGACAGCGATAACCACCGGGCCGCTCACGCGCACCTCGCGGCGCTGCCCGCCGGTGTGCTGGGTGAGGAGGAGGGCCTCCCCCGCCGTGTTGATGGCTGAAACATCCTGGAAAGACGGCCAGCCCAGTGCCCCGGCGATTACGCCGGAAACCATCTTCGAGCCTTCGTCGGTGGAACCCGGGCCGGTGATAAGCGCCGTGATGGTGCCATCGCGCTGGACCACCCGCGCCAGGGCCTCCCCCACCGCGGTGGAATTCCAGCTGGTGGTGGCATCATCACTCACCACGAGGAGGCGATCCGGGCCTTTGGAAAGCGCGTTCTTGCGCAGCGCCGGAGTGCCGATGGAGTCGGGACCCAGGGTGATGCCCACAACCTCGGTGCCCAGGGCGTCGCCGAGTTCCCGCGCTGCCCGCATGGCAACGGCGTCGTCGTCGCTAATGGAGAGGCGCGCGCCGCTCCAATCCACCACACCGGAGTCCAGAACGTGCGCTGAACGTGGATCACCGGCAATTTTGTAGGCAACCGCAATGGTCATAAGTGTCCCCTGACGTAGTCGTTAGGCTTGCACATTATCTTAGCTCTCCCGCGGCGCGGTGGGCTGCTCGGGGTCCAGCGTCCCCGCGGTGGGCTCCGCGAAGGATTGGTTCGACGACGCTGCCCCCCGGCTGCGTGGAACCTGGCTGCCCATCCTCATCGGGCAGGCGCGATCCGAGGGCTTCGGAAAGCACCTGCGGGGCCGCGGCACTGCGGCCGGCGAAGAAGAGCGCCACAAGGATCATCGCCAGGCCGGTCCAGAGGTTGAGGTTGATTCCCGCGGCTTTGGCCAGGTCTTCCTCGGTCACGAAGAAGAGCCCGTAGCCGGCCAGCATCGTGCCGAAAACCCCGAACATGATGGCGATCCAGGTGCGCAGGTCGAAAAGCGAGAGTCGCCCGAGGCGTGCCTCGGGAAGGTGAGGCTCAGCCGCCGGCACCGAAGCTGGCGCGGCGCCCAGCCGAGCTGCGTCGTCGTTCATATCGTCGCGTCCCTTCATTTACAGCACCACATTGAGAACCGTGCACACCGCGAGCACCGCGATACCCAGCGGCACCGGCTCTTCCCACCAGTGCAGTTTTTCGCCGGTCAGGGCGCGTTCGCGGGCTTCGGCCACCCGGGCTTCGTGCAGTTTCGGAGCCGGCCGGGCACCCTTAATATCCATTTTGACGCGGCCCCACACCAGGCCGTCGAGTTCCTCGATGGGCTTGGGGCGCGTGAACTTCGTGACGAGCACCGAGACAATGAAATCAGCAATAAAAGCGACACCGGAAGCCGTGAACGAAGCCGCCTGGGAGGAATTGAAGGCCAGCAACCCGTTCGCGTAACCCAGCTGGATAAACCCGGCGCCGGCTGCGCCCGCTACCAGGCCCCACAGCCCGGCCTGCGGACTCATGCGGGCCCAGAACATTCCCATAATGAACGTGGCGAAAAGCGGGGCGTTGAAAATGGACTGCAGCATCTGGGTGTAGTCCTGAATATTGGAGAATTCTGCGGCAATAAAGGCGGCCCCAATGGCGATGAGCACCCCGATAATCGTCAAGCGCCGCCCGATTTTAATGTAGTAGGTGTCCTTGCGGCCCGGGCGCACGTAGGTTTCCCAAATATCGTAGGTGACCACGGTGTTAAAAGAAGAAACATTCGCGGCCATCCCGGCCATGAAGGCCGCAATCAGCCCGGCCAGAGCCATGCCCAGCAGGCCGTGCGGGAGCACCTCCCCCATGAGGGCCGGGAAAGCCTCATTATGCGTGATCTCCCCGGTATGCAGTTGCGGAATGAGGACCGCGGCGATCAGCCCGGGCACGATAATAATAAGCGGCAAAAACATTTTCGGGATCGCCGCGAGAATCGGGGTCAGGCGTGCGGAACGCATATCTTTGGCGGACAGCGCGCGCTGCACCTCGGTGAAATTCGTGGTCCAGTACCCGAAGGAATTCACGAAGCCCATCCCCAGCAGCAGCGCGATCCAATTCCCGTACGGGTTCGTGGTGTTCCCCAACCCGGTTCCACCCCACACATCCAGGCCGTTCGGGCCGAGCACCTGGGTTTCGTTGAGGGCGTTGACCAGCCCGGCCGGCCCGCCCACCCGCGCCAGCCCGGCGATGGTGAGCGGGGTGAGCACCGCAACGATGAGCAAGAATTGCAAGACCTCGTTGTACATGGTGGCGGTGAGCCCGCCCATCACCGTGTAGACCAGCACCACGCCGGCCGCGATAATAATCGAGGCCCACAGCGGCACCCCGATGAGCACGTTAATGAGGAGCGCGAGGGCAAAAAGGTTGATTCCGGCCACCAGGATGGTTGCCACCGAGAAAATCACCGATTGGTAGAGGTGGGTGGGCCGGTCGAAACGTAAACGCAGGTATTCGGGAACCGAACGCACTCGCGAGCCGTAATAGAAGGGCATCATAATCAGCCCGAGGAAAACCATGGCCGGAACCGCGCCGATCCAGTAGTAATGCACCGTGGGCAGGCCGTATTGAGAGCCGGAGGCCGCCATTCCGATGAGTTCGACCGCCCCGATATTCGCGGAGAGGAAGGCCAGTGCGCAGATCCACGCCGGCAGCGAGCGCCCGGAAAGGAAAAAATCTTCCGAGGTATTGACCTTGCGCCGGGTCACCACGCCGATAATAAGGACCAGCACCAGGTAGAGCACCACGAAGCTGTAGTCGAAAGCGCTCGCGTCGAGCCGCAAATCCATGCTCTAGCCCTCAATTTCGGCCAGGGACACCACGCGGTGCTCGCGTTGCGATAACCGCACGGCTTCGGCGATACGTAGCGAGGCAACGGCGTCATCGACCGTAGCGGGAATCTCCCCGCGGCCCGCAACCACCTCCAAAAATGCCTCGATTTCACGTTCGTAGCAGGCGGCGAAACGGGCAATGAAATCAACCCAGGCGGACTCTTCCGGATAGGAGACCCCATCCTCCAGGGAACGCACCGGCAACTTATTATCGAAGCCGACCGCGAGTGTCTGTTCGGTGCCGTGCAGCTCCATGCGCACGTCATATCCGTGGCCGTTGAAACGCGAAGATTGCGCGGTGGCGAGCACATCGCCTTCCAGGCGCAGCACCGCTGCTGTTTCGCATACATCCCCGAAATCGCGGAAATCGGCCAGGCCCAGATCGGTGCCGAAAGCCATGACCTCGGTGACCTCGCGCCCGGTCACCCAGCGCAGCATATCGAAATCGTGGATGAGGCAGTCGATGTAAATGCCGCCCGAAGCGGCCAGGAATTCGCGAGCGGCCGGGGCCTGGTCCATGGTCCCCATGCTCAGGCGGCGCAGCTGACCCAGACTTTCTTCACGCACCGCCGCCCGTGCCCTGGTATAGGCGGTATCGAAGCGGCGCTGGAAGCCGACCTGGATGCGAGCCTTCTGCTTGCGAGCTGCCTCGCGCACTTTCAGGGTCGAGGCCAGGGAAGTGGATACCGGCTTTTCGGTGAACATAGGTATGCCCAGCTCCATGCCGCGCAGCAGCTGTTCGGCGTGCACATCCGTGGGGCTGGTGAGGACGAGGGCGTCCAGGGTGGTGTCCGTGAGGGTGGCCTCCACGCTGGCTTCACTGATACGGGCGCGAGTTGCAGCCTCAGCTTCCAGTTCGGCGACGACGGCAGCACTGCGCTCCGGTTTCGGTTCGGCAATAACAAGTTCATCAACACGGTGGGCGAGAATGCGCGCGTGCATAAGCCCGGCGCGGCCCGCTCCCAGTAAACCAATTTTCAACAGGGAATCCTTCCAAACGTGACATTAGCCTAAAGCAATTTCACCCACACCGAAGAGACTCGCGTCACACATGGGTCAACTTGCGCCTCCGCCGGTTCTATGGTTCATTAGTTATGTAACTAACCAAGGAGGGAGGGCGTGATGGAGTTCAGTTCAGCGGTGCCGATCTATGTGCAGCTGGCCGAGGATCTGCGTCGTCGTATTCTCTCCGGTGAACTCGGGCCCGGAGAAAAGGTCATGTCTACCACCGAATACGCCGCCACCTACCGCATTAATCCCGCCACCGCGAACAAAGCTTTTTCCCTCCTCGTGGAGGAAGGAATCCTGGAAAAGCGCCGCGGCATCGGCATGTTCGTGACCGCGGGTGCACAAGCGGCCCTGCGCGAGCGCGGGCGCGCCACCTACCTGAGTGAGACCCTCGCCCCGGCACTCGCCGCGGGCCGGGTGCTCGGCCTCAGCCCCGCGGAAATATCCACACTCGTCTCGACCTATTGGGAGGAGAACCAATGATTAGCATCGAGAACCTGAGTTTCAGCTACCGGCGCGGGGCTCGCGCCCTCGATGATCTCAGCGTGGAGATCGGCCACGACACCATCACCGGTCTTTTCGGCCGCAACGGCTCGGGCAAATCCACGCTCGGGATGCTCATCGCCGGGCTCCTCCCGATTCGGCGCTCCCGCGGGCGCGCCTCGGGAAACATTTTTATTGACGGGCATCCGGTGGATGAAAACCCGGAGGTTATGCCGGGGGTGGCCTATATTCCGGCTCGGGTGGAGGTGATTTCCGGTTCCCCGCTCGCCATGACGATGGATCTGTGGCGCATGGCCCGCCCCACCTGGGATGAGGATTTCGCCCGGGAGCTATTCGAGCTTTTTGAACTGGATCCCACCCGCGTGATTGACGGGCTCTCCGTGGGCCAGCGCTCCACATTTTCCGCGATTCTGGGCTTGGCTGCGCGCTGCCCCATCACTATTTTCGATGAGGTCCACCTGGGCATGGACGCGGTCATGCGCGAACTGTTCTACCGGGTTTTGCTCAGTGATTTCGCCGAGCACCCCCGCACCATTATTCTCTCCTCCCACCTGCTCGAGGAGGTGGAGAACCTGGTGGATACCGTGGTATTCCTGCACCGCGGGAAGCTGCTGGAGACCGGGGATGCCGATGAGGTTCGCGCGCGCCATTCCACCGATAGCCTCGCTTCCCTCACCGATGTTTTAGTGACGACGACGCTCTCCCCCGCCCAGCGGGCCCGCCTGGCACAACCGCTGGGCGCGCAGGCGCCCCGGGCCGGAAGCGCGGAAGCATCCACCCGCACCCCGATTGGAGTCGATCATGATTAAGCTGTATCACCGTATTAATTCCGCGATTGAACTCACAGCCCGGCGAGTGATCGGATACCGAGGACTCTTCTCCTACTTCTACCGGAGCTTCTGGCTACTCACGGGGTGCGCACTGGTCTTCATGAGTGCCTTGGCCCTGGCCACCAATAACCTCCCACATATGGCCATTGAAGGAATTGATCACGGCTTCCTTAACTGGATCGTGCTCGCCTGGGTCTGCCTAGGAGTGGGAATGGTTCTGGTAGCTATGCTCTCCACGATTGCCATGCGAGCGCACCTACAAGCGGGAACCACGCGGCGGCAATTCTTCAATGCCCTGGCCCGGGCTGCCGCGCGGATGAGCGCTGAATACCTGGCGGTCACCGCAGTGCTTCTCTTTATCACGCTGACCTTTATACGCAGCGCGAATGGCTCCAGGCTCCTCGATGGTGCTACTTTGGTGAACGGTAACGCGATGGAATCGGGCAGCGTGTGGTTCACACTTATTCCCATGTGGCCCGGCCTTCTCGCATTTTTCTTCACAACCGTGCTCCTCACCACCTTCTTCCTGCGCTGGTCGTTGAGCACAGTGGCACGGGCAGCTGCTGTGCTCATTGCCTTCTTTGCCGGGCTCTCCCTGATCGGATACCTCATCGGGGTGACCGGGCTGGGCGAATTTATCGCCCGCCTCTGGCTTCCCCATTGGGAACGCTTCGGCACCTGGGCGGCCCGCACCGGTACGGATTTCGCGCATTGGGTGGGGCGGGTGAGTGACTCTATCGGCTTCACGGATTTCCTCACCGCCAATCGGGCCTTCATGGCGATGATTGGTTTCATTCTCATCTTCGGTACCTGCGCGGTGATCGCTTGGGCGCTGGCGCGGCGTTCCACCGGCCGCTTGCATCTACTGCGGCTCTAGCTGGGAGCGGGACCGTGCTGCGGGGCGCGATAGCGCGGCCCGCAGCGCCGTCGTCGTTCCTACCTAGGAGCAGCGCGCACGAGCACCGTAGACTAAGCACATGATTATTGGCGTTCCCACAGAACTGAAGAATAACGAATACCGGGTCGCGCTCACCCCGGCCGGTGCGCGCGAACTGGCCGCGGCCGGGCACACAGTGCTAGTCCAGGCCGGGGCCGGGGCGGCCTCCGGATGCGCCGACGCCGCCTACGCGGCTGCCGGGGCCCGTATCTGCCCGGAGGCGGCCGAGGTGTGGGGCGCCGATGCGGTTCTCAAAGTCAAGGAACCCGAAGCGGAAGAATACCGGTATCTGCGCGAGGACCTGGTGCTTTTCACCTATTTGCACCTGGCTTCCCAGCCGAAGCTCGCCCGCGCGCTCCTGGATGCCGGCACCACCGCCATCGCCTATGAAACCGTGCGCGAACGGAAAGCACTGCCGCTGCTCGCGCCCATGAGCCGGGTGGCCGGCAAACTCGCCCCCATCGTGGGTTCGCATTACCTTCTCGACGCGCAGGGCGGAGCCGGGATTCTTATCGGTGGGGTGGCCGGAACCCGCAAGGGTAAAGTGACCGTGATCGGCGCGGGTATCGCCGGGGAATCCGCCGCGGTTATGGCCGCCGGGATGGGCGCGAACGTGACGATTCTGGATATTAATATTGAGCGGCTCGCCCAATTGGAGATGCGTCACGCCGGGATGCTCACCACCCTCGCCTCCACCGCGCAGACCATCGAGGAGCAGGTTGCGGATGCCGATCTGGTGATCGGCACGGTGCTGGTGCCGGGCTCCTCCACTCCCAAGCTGGTGACCTCCGCGATGGTGGAAGGCATGCGCCCGGGCAGCGTGCTCGTAGATATTGCCATTGACCAGGGCGGATGCTTCGAGGATTCCCATCCCACCACCCACGCTGAGCCCACTTTCACGGTGGACGGAAAGATTTTCTATTGCGTGGCGAATATGCCCGGTGCGGTTCCGCGCACCTCCACAGAAGCTTTGACGACGGCGACACTCCCCTACGTGGTGCGCCTGGCGGCCGAGGGGTGGCGCGCGGCCGCCAGCGCGGATCCCGGTTTCGCTAGCGGCGTGAATATTAGCGGTGGGAAAATCACCCACCGCGGGGTTTTTGATTCGTTGAGCGGGGCGCTGGGGCTGCCCGAATCTGAGTTTGACGATTCCTGCGTGTCGCAGGCAATGGCAGACTAGTCCCATGAGCGATTTCTCCTCGATCTACAGTCACGGTTACGTGCGGGTGGCCACCTGCTCCCCGGAAGTGGTGGTGGCCGATCCGCAGCGCAATGCCCAGGCCATTATTGCGGCTGCCCGGGTGGTGAGCGCACAGGGTGCGGTGCTGGCCGTGTTCCCGGAGCTGAGCCTCACCGGGTATTCCGCGGAAGATCTGTTCCTCCAGGATGCGCTGCTGCGCGCCTCCCTGGAGGCCCTGGAAACCGTGCGGGCAGCCAGCGCGGAATTCGATGCGGCACTCATTGTGGGGGCGCCGCTGCACTGGCGCAACCGCCTCTATAATTGCGCGGTTGTGCTCCACCACGGGAATGTGCTGGGCGTGGTGCCCAAGTCCTATATCCCCAATTACCGGGAATTTTACGAGAAGCGGCATTTCGCTTCCGGGGCGGGGCTGCGCAATGCGGATATTGAACTGCCCGGGGTGTGCACGGATGCGCCCTGGAGCACCGGGCTTTCCGAGGAGCAACGGGCCGAATTAGCGCAAACCGAGGAAGCCTGGGCCTATACGCTGGGGCGGGATACCGTTCCCTTTGGCCCGGATCTGATTTTCTCCGCCAGTGATATTCCCGGTTTTGATTTCCACGTGGAGATCTGCGAGGACATGTGGGTTCCTATCCCGCCCTCGGCGCGCGCGGCTCTAGCCGGGGCGCAGGTGCTCGTCAATCTTTCTGGTTCCCCGGTCACGGTGGGGCGTGAAGATGACCGCGATCTGCTGATCCGCGGGGCTTCGGCGCGCTGCGCGGCGGCCTATATCTACGCGGCGAATGGCGAATGGGAATCCTCCACGGATCTGGCCTGGGATGGCCAAACCGTGATCTACGAATGCGGGGAAAAAATCGCGGCCGGGCAGCGTTTTTCGGCCGGCCACAGCGCCACCCTGGGTGATATTGATCTGGATCGTATCCGCCAGGAACGCCAGCGCAACGGCTCTTTTAATGACAATGCGCTCACCCAGGGCACCGAACGCGATGAGTATTCCAACCCGGGCACGGATTCTTTCCGCACCATTCATTTCACTGCCGGCATCCCGGATATGAGCGCGCTGAGCCCTGCGGATCAGCGCCTGCACCGCGAAGTGGTGCGTTTCCCCTTTATGGGCGGCAGCGAACGCAATCCGGACCGCGATTGCTTCGAAGCTTTTTCCATCCAGGTCTACGCGCTTATCACGCGGCTGCGGGCCACCGGCTCCGCGAAGCTGATTATTGGGGTATCCGGCGGGCTCGATTCCACCCACGCGCTCCTGGTGGCCTGCCGGGCCATGGATCTGCTGGAGCGCCCGCGCACGGATATCCTTGCCTATACTCTGCCCGGTTTCGCCACCTCCCAGCACACCAAGAACAATGCCTATGCGCTATGCGAAGCCCTCGGGGTGCCGCTGGAGGAGATTGATATTCGCCCGGCGGCTCGGCAAATGTTGGCAGATATGGGCCATCCCTTCGCGGGTGGCGAGCCGGTCTACGATCTCACCTTCGAGAATGTACAGGCCGGGCTGCGCACGGATTACCTGTTCCGCCTGGCCGGTTTCCACGGCGGTATCGTGCTGGGCACCGGGGATCTATCCGAGCTGGCCCTCGGGTGGTGCACCTTCGGGGTCGGTGATCATATGAGTCACTACAACGTGAACGCGGGGATGCCGAAAACCTTTATGCAGCATGTGCTGCGGTGGATGGCCCGCCAGGACTTCCTGGCCGGCGCCGGTGCGCAAGCCCTCACGGATATTCTCGATACAGAGATTTCCCCGGAGCTGGTTCCCGCGGATGCCGGTGGGGCGCTGCAATCCACCCAGGAGAAAATCGGCCCTTACGAACTCCAGGACTTCACCCTCTACTTCGCGCTGCGCTACGGTTTCCTGCCCTCGAAAATTGCTTTCCTAGCCCGGGAAGCCTGGGGTGATTCCTCTCGCGGCTTCTGGCCGGAAGGTATCGAGGGGGATGCCCGCCACGCCTATAGCCTGGCAGAGATTAAGAAGTGGATGGAGCTTTTCTACCGCCGTTTCTTCTCCCAGCAATTCAAACGTTCCACTCTCCCCAACGGCCCGAAGATCCTTTCGGGTGGCTCGCTTTCCCCGCGCGGGGATTGGCGCATGCCATCCGATGCCACCAGCCGGGTGTGGCTGGCCGATCTGGAGAATATCCCCAGCACCCCCACGGAGGACGCATGATTTCCCTGCAAGAGAATGTGACCGAGGATTTCCTGGCGGCCTGCCAGCGCCTCATCCCGCAGCTCTCCTCAAGCAGCGCGCCGCTCTCGCGCGCTGCCGCCGCGGAGTTGCTCTCCCAACCTGGGGTCTACCAATTGGTGTACCGGGTAGCGGAAAGTGCCCCGATCCTCGGGATGCTCACCCTCGTCACTTTCCAGATTCCCACCGGAACGCGGGCCTGGATTGAGGACGTAGTGGTGGACGACGCCGCCCGCGGCCACGGGGCCGGCCAGCAACTTGTGGAAGCTGCCCTGGCGCACGCTGCCCAACTCGGGGTGAAATCGGTGGATTTGACCTCGCGGCCCAGCCGGGAAGCCGCCAACCGGCTCTACCGGCGTTGCGGTTTCGAAGCGCGGGATACCAACGTGTATCGCTATCACGCGCAGTAAAAGCGATACGCCGTAATGCGTGGGCCGCGTGGCTACCGCGATGCCGGCCTCACTGCGGGAAGCGCGCCTAGCTGCCGTAGTGAGCGTGCTTAGCGGCGGGTGACCACCAGCTGGGCGCGCTGGAACTCCTTGCAATCGGAGTAACCATTGGCGGCCATGGCGTGGCGCAGCGCCCCCATAATATTGGTGTGCCCCCGGGCGCTCGAGGTGGGCCCCACCAGGATTTCTTCCAGCGTCCCGGCGGTTCCCACATATACGCGTTCCCCGCGGGGAAGGCGCGGGTGGCGGGCTTCCGGCCCCCAGTGCCAGCCGCGCCCGGGTGCTTCACTAGCCCGTGCCAGAATAGTTCCGAGCATCACGCCATCTGCCCCGCAGGCCAGGGCTTTAATGAGGTCCCCGGAGCTGCCGACCGAGCCGTCCGCAATCACATGAACGTAGCGCCCGCCCGATTCATCGAGGTAGTCGCGGCGGGCGGCCGCGATATCGGCAATCGTCGTCGCCATGGGGGCAGCGATCCCCACGGTACGTAACGTCGCAGAAGCGGCCCCTCCCCCGTAACCGGCCAGCACCCCGGCCGCGCCGGTGCGCATGAGATGCAGCGCGCTCTGGTAGGTGACGGCACCGCCCACCAGCACCGGAATATCAAGATCGTAAATGAGGCCGCGCAGGTTGAGCGGTTCGCGGGTGGTGGACACATGCTCGGCACTCACCGTGGTGCCGCGGATCACCAGGAGATCCAGGCCGGCATCGGCAGCCAGCGGCACAATTTCTTTCGCGTGCCCCGGCGAACAGGCCCCAGCCACGGTTATCCCGGCGGCGCGCAGCTGCGCTACCCGGTAGCGCACCAGCCCGGTATCGATGTGGCGTTCGGCGTATATCTGCTGGAGGCGCGCGGTGGCAGATTCGGCAGGCAGCGCGGCGATTTCTTCATACAGCGGGGTGGGATCCTCGTAGCGGGTCCACAGGCCCTCGAGGTCCGCCACCCCCAATCCCCCGGCCTGCCCCAGGCGGATCATCATATCCGGGGAAGCCACCGAATCCATGGGGGCGCTGAGCACCGGTATATCGAGGTGGTAGGCGTCCAGCTGCCAGGCGGTGGAGACTTCGCGAACGTCCCGGGTGCGCCGGGTTGGCACGATAGCGACGTCGTCCAGGGTATAGGTCATCCGCGCGCGTTTGCCGCGCCCAATCTCGATTTCGCTCACGGCCTCCACTTTACCGGTAAAGAAAGGCGAGCAACCGGGCCGCGGCACACATCCGCGCGGCTAGCGAGTTTCTGCACCCAGCGCGCGGGCGAGGAAGCGCGGCGCGAACGTCTTTTCGTAGGTGCCCACGAATTCTTCGACCTGCCCGTTGAGCCAGCGCTTGAAGGCGAGGATATTGGCATCATCCGCGTCTTCAGAAAAGTCCCCGGAAATCCCGAAGGTGTTGTAGGTATCCAGGCCCTCATCACAGGCGTATTTGAACATGGCACGTTCAACCGGGTAGTCGCGCGCGTAGGCGGACAGCGTTTTATCCATCCCGCCCAGCAGCAAAATGAGTTCGGAACCGACCCGGAATCCGAGCGCCGCATTGAAGGGAATCTCCGCGTCGCCGCGCTCGGCCAGGGTTTCGCGCGCCATCTCTTCCTGACCGTCAAGCACCTCCAGGCGCTGGGCAGCCTGCTCAAGCTCACGATCACGCGCCTTCGTTTCTTTACGTCCGCGCAGCACCTCAATCCGCTCGTGTACCTCAGTGCGTTCGGCGGCGATCTGGTCGAGGTAGCGGCGCGGGGATACATAGGCCACCGCGAGCAGCGCGCGTTCGGGGCCCATATCCGCCATCAGATCGCGGTAAAAACGTACCGCGGAGGCCGAGAGCTCCGGCATGCCGTCGGTACGGTCGCGAGTGCTCGCGTAGAGCTGGGCGAAAACGTCGAAATCTTCCGGCCCGAGGAAACGGGTTTCCACCCCGTAGCGGTTTTCGTTATTGAAACGACGACGCAGCCCCTTGGCGAGGGTGGCTTTGGCTTCCTCGAAGTTCATTCCGGAGATGGTTTTGGTGTAAATCCAGCGCAGCTGAATATCGGAGCGTTCCCCGAATTCATAAGGAAGGTGGCGCCAGCCATCGCGTTCCAGGGCGTGGGAGACCGCGTCGGCGACCGGGTTATCTTCCAGGGGCGTAATATCCGTGTACCAGCGGCGCGCCAAAATCGGGTTAATCCGGGCGGTAAGCAGGCGCGGCTGGGAAGCGAAATGCCGGTTGAGCCCGCTGAAGAAAGCGGCAACTACCTCCCGCTGACTCCAGTCCAGAGTGGGACCGTAGGCGAGGGAAGCCCGGGTGAAAAGCTTTTTCCAGGGCTGGTACATAATGAGACCGGCCCCGCAAACCGTACCGGTGTTATCACGCACGCCTACATATTCCACCCGGTAGCCTTCGGCCTGGCGCACCCGCCCGTAGCTGACCGTTTGGGAGAGGAAACACCGTTGCGCACTCATATAGTCGTTGTACTCATTCTCGGATAGCACCGCGAATTGCATAGCGTTCCTTTCCTGCCGGGCAGCTCAGAGCTGATTCGCAACTCCCTATTAGAGTAACTTAAGCTGAAACAGCCCTGGAAATACGATGTGGCTGCTGGTGCTTATTTTGTGCCATAAGCGCCGATTTTTGTGTCGTAGGGGCGGATTAGACTACGAAGCACCAGGACAGAAGCGCGGCGCGGGCCGCGGAAAGGATAGGAACCGTGTGGACCACGCTGCCGCTTATCGGCTTTGATACAGAAACAACCGGGGTGGATCCCCGGCGTGATCGCCTCGTCACCTGCTCGCTCGTGCGGGTGGATAGTGAGGGAACCTCGCGGCGGTATTGGTTGGCGGATCCCGGGGTGGATATTCCGGAAGCCGCCAGCCAGGTGCATGGCATTACTACGGAGCAAGCCCGCGCGGAGGGCCGCCCCATCGCGGAAGTGCTCGGTGAAATCGCGGATATTTTGGGTGCGCAACTAGCAGCCGGCCAGCCGGTGGTGGCTTTTAATGCCTCCTATGATTTCACGCTGCTCGAAAGTGAACTGGCCCGCCACGGGCTCCCCACCCTCAGCCAGCGCTTGGGCGGGGAGATTTTCCCGGTTATTGATCCTTATCTGCTTGATCGCGGGGTAGATCGCTACCGGAAGGGTAAGCGGCGCCTAGAAAACCTCGTTATGCACTACGGGGTGTTCCAGGATGATTCTTTCCATAACGCGGAAGCTGATGTGGTGGCCACGCTGCGGGTACTCGGTGCCATGGTGGAGAAATTCCCCCAGCTGCGGGAAAAGGAGCTGCGGGAAATCGTGGATATCCAGGTGCAGGCAGAACGCGAATTCCAAGAGTTTTTGCGTAAGGTAGGCCGCTCGGATGGCCCTAAGGAAGGCTGGCCCGTCCCGCGCGCATAGTGCTCACTGGTCGCGTTGCTAGTCCGGCTGGGTAAGCCCAACCGGATAACCCATAATCCAGCGCGCGCATCAACCCAGCCACGCGGGAGCCAGGCTGCGGCGTCGTACCTTGCGGCACATAGCGAAAGGCCGGGAACGCGCTCTCACGTTCCCGGCCCTCGCTACCACCCCAGCCCACGCCACTCGCGGCAGCGAGCTAAAGGAGGTTATGAGTAGGAATATTTAAGACTTGAGGCCGGAGTAATTCGGGGCTTCCACGGTCATCTCCACGTCGTGGGGATGCGATTCCTTGAGGCCGGCGCCGGTCATGCGGACCATGCGGCCCTTTTCCTTCAGCTCGGCAATGGTGGAGGCACCCGAGTAGAACATGGTCTGGCCCAGGCCGCCCACCAGTTCGTAGAGCACGGAAGCCAGCGGGCCACGGAAGGGAATCTGGCCTTCAATACCTTCCGGAATGAGCTTGGCATCGGAGGTCACATCGGCCTGGAAGTAGCGGTCCTTGGAATAGGACTTCTTGCCACGCGAACTCATCGCCCCCAGGGAACCCATGCCGCGGAAGTGCTTGTATTGCTTGCCGTTCACGAAAATAACATCCCCGGGGGTCTCCACACAGCCAGCCAGGAGTGAACCGAGCATAACAGTATCCGCGCCGGCCACGATGGCCTTGCCGATGTCACCGGACCAGTGCAGGCCGCCGTCCGCGATCAGCGGGATCCCGGCCGGTTTGCAGGCGCGCGCCGCATCAACAATCGCGGTCACCTGCGGTACGCCCACGCCGGCCACCACGCGGGTGGTGCAGATGGACCCGGGGCCCACCCCGACCTTGACCGCATCCACCCCGGCATCGATCAGTGCCTGGGCACCGGAACGGGTAGCAATATTACCGCCGATAATCTCCACGCCGTCGAAACCGGAATCGGCACGCAGGCGGCGAATCATATCAAGGGCGAGCTTCGCTTCCCCATTCGCCGAATCGATAACGAGCACGTCCACGCCGGCATCAGCAAGCATCCCGGCCCGCTCCCACGAATCAGTCAGGTAGCCAACGCCCGCGCCCACGAGGAGGCGGCCCTGAGAATCCTTGGAAGCGTTAGGGTACTGCTGGGTTTTGACGAAATCCTTGACGGTGATAAGGCCGGTGAGGCGCCCATCCTCATCAATAAGGGGCAGCTTTTCAATCCGGTGGCTCTTGAGGAGCGCCCGGGCATCCGCGCGGGATACACCCGTGGGTGCGGTCACCAGCGGCATGCGGGTCATCACATCCTCAACCCGGGTGGTGGCGTACTCATCTTCCGGAACGAAACGCAAATCACGGTTGGTAATAATGCCGAGCAGGTGCTTCTGCTCATCCACAACGGGAAGGCCAGACACGCGATACTGCCCGCACAGGGCGTCAAGCTGGGCAATCGTGGCATTCGGGGCAACGGTCACCGGATCGGTGATCATGCCGGATTCGGAACGTTTGACCTCGCGAACCTGCTGGGCCTGATCTTCCGGGGAAAGATTACGGTGAATAATCCCAATACCGCCCTGGCGTGCCATCGCAACAGCCATATCGCGCTCCGTGACCGTATCCATGGCCGCGGAAGCCATGGGGGTTTTCAGCACAATATTGCGGGTCAGGTGGGAAGAGGTATCGACTTCGGAAGGAATAACATCAGTTGGTTGCGGAACAAGCAACACATCGTCATAGGTTAGAGCAAGAGGAGCAAAATCGTTCACGAAATCCATTTTCCCATGTTATCGCGCCAAGCTGATAACTCCAATGTGACCGGCGCGCGAAAATCAACACAGCTAGCCCGGCGCTCGGAAACGTGCCGAGGCCGGCCCTTCGCGCCAGGTCAGCCGGGTGAGCGCCGGTCCCTGTCAGGCCCGCTATTCGACCGTCACGGATTTGGCCAGGTTGCGCGGTTTGTCCACGTCGTAGCCGCGCACCGCCGCCATCTCCGAAGCAAAGATCTGCAAGGGGATGACGGTGACGAGCGGCATCATGAGGGTGGGCGTGCCGCGGGGTGCCCAGAATACCGAGGTGGCGAAATCGCGCACGGCGTCGTCGCCCTCCTCCGCAACCACAATAGTGCGGGCCCCGCGCGAACGGACCTCTTGCAGATTCGAAAGCGTTTTCGCGTGCAGTTCGGGGCGGCGCGGGGTCGGGACGATCACGAAAATCGGCAGGTCTTCGGTTACGAGCGCAATGGGGCCGTGCTTGAGTTCCCCGGCGGCGAAACCTTCGGCGTGTACGTAAGCGATTTCTTTGAGTTTTAGGGCGCCTTCCAAGGCGATGGGGAAACCGACGTGCCGGCCGAGGAAAAGCACCGAGTTTTCGCCCTTGAGTTCGCGGGCCAGGGCGCGGATTTGCGGTTCCTGGGCGAGCATTTTTTCCATGCGCGCCGGCATTTTTTCGAGTTCGTCGAGGTAGCCGGTGATTTCGTCGCGGAATTTATTACCGCGAATCTGGGCCAGATAGAGTCCGAGTAGATAGGATGCGGTGATCTGGGCGACGAAGGCCTTCGTGGAGGCCACCGCGATTTCGGGGCCGGCATGGGTGTAGAGCACCGCGTCGGATTCGCGCGCGATGGTCGAGCCGTAGGTATTGACGATGGCGAGGACTTTCGAGCCCTGCTCACGCGCGTGACGCACCGCCATAATCGTGTCCATTGTTTCCCCAGATTGCGAAATGGCAACGACGAGCGTCTTCTCCCCCACCACCGGGTCGCGGTAGCGGAATTCGGAGGCGAGTTCCACTTCCACCGGGATGCGGCACCAATGCTCGATGGCGTAACGCGCCACCTGCCCGGCGTAAGAAGCGGTACCCGCCGCGATGACGATGATTTTATCGATGGTGCGCAGTACCGATTCGCTGATGCGCATTTCGTCAAGTTGGAGAGAGTCATTAACCACGCGACCGCGCAGCGTATCGGCGACGGCGCGCGGCTGCTCGTGGATCTCTTTGTCCATGAAAGTGGCATATCCGCCTTTCACAGCTGCCGAAGCATCCCAATCCACCGTGAATTCCTTACCCGCCCGCGGTGAGCCGTCAAAACCGAGGAGCCGCACCGCATCCGCGCTGATTTCCACCACGGTATCCTGCGGGACTTCCAGGGCGCGCTGGGTTTCGGAGATGAAAGCGGCCACGTCGCTACCCAGGTAGTTCTCCCCCTCGCCCAGACCGATGACCAGCGGGGAGTTTCGCCGGGCCGCCACCACGGTATCGGGGTGATCCCGGTCGATAGCGACGAGGGTGAAGGAGCCGTCAATGATATTCGCGGTGGCGAGCATGGCGCGGAAGAGGGCGGAGCCTGAGCCGGGCTCCGCGGTGGTGGCAGTGCTGGCCGTGACACTGGCCGCGGCGGTTTCTTGTTCAACCGCGGCGAGCTGCTGGGCGAGGATATGCGCCGCAATTTCCGAATCGGTATCGGAGACGGGCCTGATACCTTCACCCGCGAGCGCCTGGGCAAGTTCGCGGTAGTTTTCGATAATGCCGTTGTGAACGATAGCAACCCGGCCGTCGAAGGAAACGTGGGGGTGGGCATTGGTATCCGAGGGCGAGCCGTGGGTGGCCCAACGGGTATGCCCGATAGCCACCTGCGCGGGCGGCAGCGGGGTGTCCTGAAGGGCTTGGCGCAGGTTATCGAGACGCCCTGCACGCTTGACCGCGCGCAGACCCTCCGGCCCTGCTACCGCTACCCCGGCCGAATCATAGCCGCGGTATTCCAGGCGAGCTAAACCTTCGAGGACCACCTGCAGCGCACGCTCGGTGGTGCCGGTCGAGGCGCCGGTGGTGGCTTCGGCCTGAGCGCTGATGCTTGCCGTTTCAGCGCCGTTCGTTCTTCCCTGTTCTGCTCGCGAGCGCGGGCCCGCGTACCCAACAATTCCGCACATGGAAGTTAAAGTACTGCGCCGGCGGCTCCGAGAAAAGAGCCAACACCCGCACAGCGCGCACATTTGCGCAGGTCAGACAAATTTCGCCCACGGCCCCCGGATCCTTTTGGAACGACGACGCAGCTACGTGCCTTCCCCGCCATCACACAGCCCGAGTGTATTTCACCTCACAAAAAGTTGTCAGACTTTAGGACCAAAAGGCACTTACTCCCGCCCGGCCACGCTCCTAGTATGTTCAGAACAAGAACCGGTGATCTTGTACACGAGCACGGCAACCCCTGGCCCGGGTTGCGGCGGAAGCAGTGTCGCGGAAGCTCCGTGCTCATAACTGTCACATTCATCGAAAGCGAATAGTGGTGAAACGTTTACACCGATTTACATCTGTTGCCGGTGCGTTACTCCTCACCTTGCCGGGCGGCAATACCCTTATCGCCCACGCATCGGAGGCAGCTACCCCCATTCATAAGTACACCTTCGATACGAATCTCGCGGATTCTGCGGGGCAGCGCAATCCAGATCAGGCACAGGCGCCGCTGGTGGATGGCGTATCGGGCACCGCCCTGCGAGTTGAGAACGGCAAAGGTCTCAGTTTTTCCCAGCCGGTATCTATTTCTGAGAATGATCCGTGGTCGGTGAGCTATTGGGTGCGCTCGGATGCGAAACCCCGTGAGCGCACCTCCGTGCTCATGGATAGCAAGAAGGATTTTTCTTTTGATCTGAAATTAGCTGCGGGCCGCCAGGCTGGATTCCATGTTGGTAAGGGCCGCGGCGATGTGCTTACTTTCAAATACGATTTTGCCGGCGGCACCTGGTATCACGTTGCGTGGACTCAGTCGAAAACCGCTGGGATGACGATGTACGTCAATGGCCAGGCGGTTGATAAGAACTCCTGGACGAAGAATCATCGCGTGCTTATTCCCGCGGATGTTATTGGTGGAACTGGTTTCACCGGGGCCATTGACGAACTGGCGGTCTACAACTCCGCGCTGAGCGCGGCCGATGTGAAGGCTCTGTACGACAAGGAGCGGCCGCAGAATCCCGCGCAAGGCAATCCAGACCAGGGAAAGCCGACTCCGGGTCAGCCCGGTCAAGATACCCCCGGCAAAAACGGACCTGCCCAACCCCAGCTCCCCCTGCGCAATACGATCCCCGAATATAAGCTCAATGACGCGAATATCAGCACTGTTATGCGCCAGCCGGGCGGGAATCGCCAGTATTTGGGCCAACCCGATCTGGTACAAACGAAAACTGGCCGCTTGATTTCCGCGTTCCCGGCCGGGCACGGCAAGGGCCCGCTCGTCATGATGGTCTCGGATGACCAGGGAGCCACCTGGACGGAAAAAACCGATACCCCGAAATCGTGGACCGGTTCGCAGGAAACTCCCACCCTGTATTCCCTCATCCGGGAAGACGGCTCGGAGCGCCTCGTGCTCATCACCGCTAATCCGGGCTGGGGCGTTGATAATGCCGGCCATCGTTACGGGTGGAATACCTCGTATTCGGATGACAATGGCGAAACGTGGAGCGAGTACACGAATTTCCACCCGGTGCGCAAGCACGATGGGAAGGATAATGCCGCGATTGTTGCCATGGCTTCCCTGGTGCAATTGCGCGACGACGCCGGCCAGCCAATCCAAAAATGGATGGGCGTCTATCACGATTACGATTTCGTCAATTACAAGACCTACCTCACTTTCGAGAACGGGGTGGAGAAGTGGTCTGATCCGGTTCCCTACCTGGCCGAA
Organism: Actinotignum schaalii FB123-CNA-2; assembly: GCF_000411135.1. Classification (GTDB taxonomy): domain Bacteria; phylum Actinomycetota; class Actinomycetes; order Actinomycetales; family Actinomycetaceae; genus Actinotignum; species Actinotignum schaalii_A. The sequence continues at coordinate 428,256 of NZ_KE150263.1, forward strand.
CACCGCGATATTGAAAAGTCCCATCAGATGTGTGAGATCGGGATGTTCCGCTCCCCGGATGGCAAGCAGATTGTTGGTTTGGCGCGCAGCCAGTCCCACGCGCATCTCCCCACGATGATCGTGTCCAAGGATGAGGGCAAGACGTGGTCGAAGCCGGTGGAGCTTCCCGGTTCCCTTGCCGGCGAGCGGCATAAGCCTGCATATGATCCCGTCTCCGGCCGGGTGGTGGTTCCGATGCGGGAAATCCGCTATGACCTCAATGGCAACGGCCGCCACGATGGTGCCAGTGATTGGAAGGCCGGGAACTGGGTGGCCTGGGTCGGCACGTTCGATGACTTAATGCAGCAGCGCCCGGGCCAGTATCGCATCCTTCTGGAGCGCGATTGGTCGAATAACCGTTACGGCGGGGATACCGGGTATACAGGTGTCACAACACAGCCCGATGGCACGTTCATCATGCATTCCTACGGCCACTGGGATAAGGACTTCTCGCATTCCTGGAAGGGCACGTCCGGGCGCGGGTACGATGTACGCACCGATCTTGCGTATATCAAGCAAGCGAAATTTACTTTGGCCGGCCTTGAACAATCGGCAGGTATTGCGCAACCCGATCCGAAACCCACTCCTTCAGTAACGACGACGCCTACCGAGAAACCGGCTCCTTCGGCAAAGCCCGTTCCCACGGCCACGCCCACTCCCCCGGTGCAGCCGGGTAACACTGGCAATACGTTCTATCTATCCAATGATTGGGACTCCACGGCAGCCCAGCCAGGTTTCTCCTACGGGCGCGCCGGTGACGAAATCCTGGCCGGAGACTGGAATGGTGATGGCCAGCAAACCTTGGCTGTCCGGCGCGGCAACCAGATCTACATCAAGAACAGCCTCACCGGAGGAGTAGCTGATGAAGTGATTTCCTTCGGGCGCGCTGATGACACCATCGTGGTTGGCGACTGGGACGGAGACGGGAAGGACACCTTCGCGGTACGCCGCGGTAACCAGGTCTATGTGCTCAACTCGATCCGCTCGGGGGATGCCGACCAGGTATTCAGCTTCGGCCGCGAGGCCGACGTGCTGCTGGCCGGTGATTTCGATGGGGATGGGAAGTCGAGCTTCGCGGTTCAGCGTGGGAATGTGTTCTTCGTGAATAACACCCTCGCGGGTGGCAAGGCGGAAACATCCTTCTCCTATGGCCGGGCCGGTGACCGCGTCCTGGTAGGTGACTGGAATGGTGATGGCATGGATACCTTCGCGGTACACCGCGGAAACCAGGTGTTCCTGTCCAACTCACTCAAGAGCGGCGATGCTGATGTGGCACTGTCGTACGGCAATCCCGGCGATCAGCTGCTCGTGGGCGATTGGGATGGTGATGGCGTAGATACGCCAATGATCCGCCGCTAACACAGCGCTGCTTGCAGCCCGCTAAGAACTAACGCCCGCGGGGTGCTGGCCCACCGGCCAGTATCCCGCCCCGGGCAAGAGAAGGGGGAGACCCCGGATTTTCCGGGGCCTCCCCCTTCCTTCATATTCAGCTAGAAAACAAAGTGTGCGCGACGAACAGTTTTCCGCTGATTTTCTGTTCCTGACGCACACTTGACGACCCGAACGGTCCAGAATGCACACTCTGTCCAGACTCCGCGGGGTCCGCGCAAGCGCCACCGAAGATCTCCCTCCAATCCACTACCCGCGCAGAGGATCACTACTAGCCGAATACACGGTTTCGCCGGTGACGGAGTCGATAATCAGGGTGGGAAAATCTCGATAGTCAAGAGTGAGAGAAGCGTTGTAGCGCCGTGGTCCATCATGAACGATCTCAATGATCTCCATCGCTACTTGGACAAACTCATCGTAGAGTGGATCCTCCGGTTCGATATCGAGTTCCCCTCCGTTCTCGCTCTCATACGCAGTGTCTAAGAGGCAGCGATATCGCTCGCCTTCTTCGTAATGAATATCGAGTATGTTGTCCGGGTGAGCATCCGCGTAATGGATGAGCGTCCACACCTGGAATTTTTCCTCCGGATGCAAGTATTGGAATGCCATCTCACCGTCCGCTCGTCAATCTTGCCTTGGGGCTATGAAACTATGCACCGCTCCCACCTCAAACATATTCACCGGCATCGGCCACCACATAGCTTTCCGCGTTAGCCGGGGCGCCGAACCCCGCGGAAGCGCTCCAGCAGCTCACGCCAATAGTCGCCGCCACCAAAGTTCTTCAACCGCTGATCATCAAGAACAAAACCCTTGACCAGATACTCTTTCAGCCGCTCAGTTGCCCACCTGCGAAACTGGGTTGCCGTCTTGGATTTCACCCGGTAACCCAACGAAATAATCATGTCGAGGTTGTAGTGGGCGACCAGATAGCGTTTACCGTCAGCGGCAGTTGTTCGGAATTTCCGAACAACTGAATCTTCGTCCAGTTCGCCTTCTTCGAAAATATGCTTGATGTGCTCACTGAGATTGGATTTCGAGGACTGAAACAACTCTGCCATCTGTGCTTGAGTCAACCAGACTGTTTCCCCTTCAAGGCGCACCTCAATATCAGCAGCGCTATCAGGGTGTGGTAGATCAACACCTGCCCAGCATCCGCCTGCGAATCGAATCCTTCGTTTGGAACGCTATCCATCACACCCCCGTAGAACGTTTATGCAACGTGTTGAACACAAGTGTATGCAAAAACGTGGTGGGGCCGGCCCGAGAGAGCCAGCCCCACCACGTACTACGCTGCCGCCGAATCGCGGCGCTACTAGCTACCGCAAAAACGGCGCTGCCTAGCGCTATCTAGGCTGCCTAGGTGATGTTACTTTTCCACCACGGCGAGCACGTCACGCGCGGAGAGGATGATGAATTCATCCCCGCCGTACTTGACTTCGGTGCCACCGTAGCGGGAGTACACCACAACATCCCCCACCTTGACGTCCATGGGAACGCGGTTGCCCTTGTCATCAATACGGCCCGGGCCCACCGCCAGAACGGTGCCCTCCTGGGGCTTTTCCGAAGCGGTATCGGGAACGATCAGACCGGAAGCGGTGGTCGTTTCTGCTTCAGCTTGACGGATAACAACGCGATCCTCAAGCGGCTTAATGGAGACCGACATGCGGCTCCTCCTTACTTCTCAACTCGTGCACTACAAACGCGCTCAGAACCGGGACCCGCCGTCGCGGGGGCCGGGCCCGCACTAAGCACAAGCCGTAGCATGAACTACGTCCGCTATTAAAGGTAAGCCGCACTTAGCACTCAGTCAAGGTGAGTGCTAAGGATTTGCGAAAAGCGAAGTTTCTCGCACGAGGCGCTTAGTTCACCTCATCGGGATGGGAGCTCACCCGCCCGGCTTCCCCGGCATCCAGCCCGGCAATCGCCTGCATTTCCGCGGCGCTGAGCTCGAAATCGAAGATGTCGATATTCTCCTCCATGCGCGCCCGGTGCGTGGTTTTCGGGAAAACAATATGCCCGCTTTGCAGATGCCAGCGCAGCGTGACCTGCGCGGCGGTTTTCCCGTGCGCGCGGGCCGCGGCCGCAATCGGCTCCAGTTCATCAAGCCCGTACTTAGACTGCCCCAGCGGCCCCCAGGCCTCAATCTTGATATCGCGCGCGGCACAATACTGGGAAACTTCGCGTTGCTGGAAACGCGGGTGCAGCTCAACTTGGTTCACGGCCGGTATGACGCCGCCATCAGCCACGATGCGATTGAGATGCGCAGGTTGGAAATTGGATACGCCCACCGAACGGACCAACCCGGCTTCCCGGAAGCTCACCAGATCCTTCCATGCTTCCCCGTACAGCCCCTGCTGGGGAGCCGGCCAGTGGATGAGGTAGAGATCCACGTAATCAAGCCCGAGTTTCTCCAGGGATTGCGCCAGTGCGGCCGGGGCATCGGCCTGCCGGTCATTCCACAGTTTCGTGGTGATAAAAAGCTCCTCGCGCGGGATACCGGAGGCCGCAATCGCGCGCCCCACCTCAGCTTCATTGCCGTAAATGGCTGCGGTGTCAATATGCCGATAGCCGGTGGCCAGCGCCTCGCTCACCACGCGCTGCGCCTCCTGCGGCTCCACCAGGAAAACGCCGAAGCCGAGCTGCGGGATGGTGTGTCCGTCGTTCAATGTCAATGTCGGAATATTAGCCATATCACATAGTCTGCCAGGTGAGGGCAGCTGGCGCCAGGCACTCACCCGGGCGCGTTAGGCCCCGCCCGCCCGGGCACGCTAGGCTTGGAAGCGTGGAACAGCTCGACGTCGCCCACTGGCTCACCTCCCCCGCCGGGCAAGCCCTCCTCGCCACCATGCCGGCCCATAACGTGGCCGATGCTTTCAAACTCTCCACTGAGCTCCGCGAACGCGGCCTCACCCCCGAGCAAAGCTCCGCTCTGCTCACCCAGAGCCGGCTGCGTGATGCCGCCCGCGCCAAATTCGGGGAGCGCGCCACCCGTATGTTCTTCACCGACGCCGGCCTCCAGCAATCCACCCGTGCCAGCGTAGCTCGCCAGCACGCCTCGGTTTTCCAGCGTACCGGCGTGCGCGAGGTGCTCGATTTTGGTTGCGGGATTGGGGCCGATTCCCAGGCTTTCACCGACGCCGGCCTGACCGCCCTGGGAGTGGAGCGTGACCCGGTTACCGCTCATTTCGCGCAGGCTAATGCCGGTTGCGTCGTCGTACCAACAGATGGATACGCCCTGCTCGGTAGCTATGAGAGCCGCGAGGGGCTGTGGCTGGATCCGGCGCGGCGCGATGCGCGGGGCAAACGGATTTCACATCCCGAGCACTGGCAGCCTGCCCTCAGCGATGCCATTGCGCTGGCGCGCGAGTTCCGGGTGACCGGGATTAAGCTCGGGCCCGGGATTCGCTGGGCGGATTTACCCGCCGATGCCTTCGTCGATTGGGTGAGCGTGGACGGGGACCTCGTGGAGGCGGTGGCGTGGTTTGGGACGCGCGATCCGGGGCGCGGCGCCACGATCCTCACCGAAAAGCCCCGGCGCGATGATGGCGACGGCGCCGCCACGTCCGCCACCGGGAACTTGGTCGGCTACTACCGCACCTGGCGCGGGGATCCGAGCCAGTCGGCCGCTCCTCTGCCGGCCCGGCCCCTGGATGCGTACCTGTATGAACCGGATCCGGCGCTTATGCGCGCGGGCGGCCTCGACCAGGTGTGTAGCGATTTTGATTTAGCTCCGATTTCGCCCGGGCTCGCGTATTTAAGCGGCGACGCCGTCGCCTCCCCGCTCCTCGCCCGTTTCAAAATACTGGACGTGCTCCCGCTGCACGCCAAAACCGTGGCTGCCGAGCTGCGCAAACGCGGCGTCGTGCGGGCTGAAATCAAAAAACGCGGAACCGATATTGACCCGGCGCTTTTCCGCAAACAACTCAAGTTGCACAAGAACGCCGGGGACGGCGCCGCAACCGTGATCCTCACTCGGATTCTCGGCGAGCACCGCGCTATCGTCGCCGAACGCGAAGGGTGGTAGAAGCTTAGAAAGCTACCAGATCGAGGGGCATATTCGTGTCCACCGTAATATCGAGGGACGACGGCGCCCGCCCGCTGACCGCCACGCTGTACCCGAGGGCAGCAATCATGGCGCCATTATCGGTGCAGTAGCGCAGCGCCGGGATGCGCACGTTGATCCCGCGTTCGGCTCCGCGCTGGGCAGCCAGTTCCCGCAGCCGGGAATTCGCGGAGAATCCCCCGCCTACCACCAGGGTGTCACAACCCTTATCTTCGCAGGCCCGCAGGGCTTTATCCGTGAGAGTATCGGTAATAGCTTCGGTGAATCCAGCAGCAATATCGGGAACATTGACCTCTTCACCGCGTTCCTCCAGGCCCTCAATATAGCGGGCCACCGCGGTTTTTAGCCCGGAGAAGGAGAAATCGTAGCGGTGGCGTGCCTTATTCTTTCCACCTTCCAGGCCGCGCGGGAAACGAATCGCATCCCGGTTGCCGGTCCTTGAGAGACGGTCAATATGCGGACCGCCCGGGTAGGGAAGGCCGAGGAGGCGCCCCACTTTATCGAAAGCTTCACCAGCGGCATCATCCAGGGTGCCGCCCAGCTCCGTCACATCCCCGGCAATATCGCGCACGTGCAGAATCGAGGAATGCCCCCCGGAAACCACCAGCCCGATGAAGCTCTCCGGGAAGGGCCCGCTGGCCAGCTGATCCACCGCCAGGTGGCCAATAATATGATTAACTCCGTAGAGCGGAATACCCAGCGCCAATGCCAGGGATTTCGCCGCGGAAACCCCAACGGTGAGCGAACCAATGAGCCCCGGGCCGGCGGTCACCGCAATCGCATCCAGATCACCCAGACCCACGCCGGCCTTCTCCAGGGCCGCCTTCAAGGTGGGAACCATTTGCTGGAGGTGAGCACGCGAGGCAATCTCCGGGATAATGCCGCCGTAGCGGGCGTATTCATCCATAGAAGTGGCGGTCACATCCGCCAGCAACTCGCCGTCGCGTACGATCCCGATCCCCGTTTCATCACACGAGGTTTCGATTCCCAAAACTGTTGTACTCACGCCCGCCAATCTTACTCCTTTAATGCTCATTCCTCGCCGGCACCGGCTTGTTCACCAACTCCGGTTTCGGCATCGCTGCGCAGCGCGCAACGCATAATCGTGGCATCCGCCCCGTGATAGTAACCCGGGCGCCGCCCCACCGCGGTAAAGCCACGCGAAACGTAGAGTCCGGTGGCAATCGGGTCGTCCGAGCGGACCTCGAGGAACATGGTTTCCCCGCCCGCATCACGCGCGAGCGTCATGAGATCATCCAGAAGCGCGCCGCCCAGGCCCTGCCCGCGCACCGCCTGCGCCACCGCGAGTGTGAGGATTTCGGCTTCCACCCCCAAGCTCACCCCGCCGGCCGCCAAGATAGGAGGATGCATATCATCGAGCGCGTTAATGGAGGCCGCAGTATCGCCTGGTACGGCGGTGAGTGTGTAGAGCAGGTACGCTTCGCTACTGGCTCGCAGCGCCTGCTCCCAGGCTCCGCGCGGCCAGGCCTCCCGCGGCCCAAATTGCGCGGCGTCGAAACGTGCCAGGTCACGCGCCCAGGAAGGATCGGCCACCACGCGCCGCACCGGCACATCACGCAGCCGGGGCATTTCGCTCGCCATCGCGCGCCTAGCTGCCGAGGTAACCGCTGCCCGCCGGCTGGGCCACACCCTGCGCGATATCGGGGCGGCGCAAATACTGCGGTTCGGTATCGAGCGCCTCACCCACAGCCAGCTTGGCACCCGCGCGCGCCACCATGAGTTCCGGTTCGCATTCCACCACGTGCGCCCCGCTCAGTTCCGGATACATATCCCCATGGGATACGACGACGCTGGTATGTTCCCCGCGCAGTGCAGGTACCTCGGCCGGGCGAATAATCCGGGGGCCGTCCGTTACGGTGAGTTCGCCGCGAGCCGCGCTCTGGGCAGCCGGTGCTGCTTCTGCGCTCAGCACATACAGTTCCTTACGCCGGGCATCGATGACCGCGAGCGCCCGGGTGGCTCCCTCGCGCAGCGCGCCCAGGGCCCGCACTTCCAGGGAGGAAACGCCGTAGAGCGGCACATTCCAGGCGAATGCGAGGGTGCGGGCGGTCACCAGGCCGGCCCGCAGCCCGGTAAAAGCCCCGGGGCCGGTTCCCGCCACGATGACATCGGCGCGCTCCACCCCGGCCGCGTCCAGAACTGCCTTGACCATCGGGGTGAGGGTTTCGGCGTGGTGGCGCGAATCCGGGGACACCTCGCGGGCCAGAGTGGCGATCTGCCCGGCGGCGCCGTCGTTCCCCAAATGATCCACGCGGACCAGGCCCACCACGGATAGGTCGCTGGTATCAATCGTCAAAATATTCATGAAGCATTCTCCTGGTGGTACGAGGCGAGCAGGTCGGCGGCGAGCTGGCGCGAACGCGGGCCGGAAGCACGCAGGCTGAGGGTGCGCGGCGAATCGACGTACAGGTCGAGCACATCGCTGCCGGCCGCGGCGCCAACGGGCCGTTCAATATCGATATCGAGGCGGTCATTGGTGAGGACCTCGGTTTTGCCCTCGCCCCATTCCACCACGGTGGCGGATTCTTCCAGGGAGGAATCCAGGTCCAGGGCGTCCAGTTCTTCCAGGGAGGTGAGGCGGTAGGCATCCACGTGGACGAGGTCGGGGCCGCCCACCCGCGAGCGGTGCACATTGGCGATCACGAACGTCGGGGAGGTCACGCGCCCGCCCACGTTCATACCTTCCGCAATTCCGCGGGTCATTGTGGTTTTTCCGGCGCCCAGCGGCCCGTTGAGCATGATGAGGTCGCCGCCGCGCAGGAGTTTTCCGAGGGCGCAGCCAACGGCGTGCATCGCCTCGGCGTCCTCAATAAGGATCTTCTCAGTCACCGTGCTATTCTACGTCGCTTCGCGCGCGCGGGCGTAGGGCGTGCGGGGCCAGGCCGCGGGGCGACGTGCCGGGGCTGAATCCGAGCGCGCCGGTGCTGCGACGGGCCGCTACTTTTCGTAGACGCGCGGGACCCGGGCCGCCACCCTGGTAATAATCTCATAAGAAATCGTGCCGCTGGCCAGCGCCCATTGCGCCGCGCTCACTTCCCCGCGGGCCGGGTCGCCGAAGAGCACCACGGGGGTGCCGGCCGGCAGCGGCCCATCCAAACGCACCACGAACTGATCCATACACACCCGCCCGGTGATGGGCGCGCGCTGAGCGGCCGGCCCCTCCCCGACCGTCACATAGCCCTTATTGGACAGTGCCCGCGGAACCCCATCGGCATATCCGAGCGGTACGACGCCGAGCACGGCCCCGTCCTCAACAACGGCCGTGTGCCCGTAAGAAACGCCGGCGCGGTGGGAAAGCTGGCGGGTGGTGAGGAGTTCGGATTCCAGGCGCATGGCGGGGCGTAGGCCCAGGTCGGAGGCGAGGGTGCGGCGCGGTTCGGGGCTGAGCCCGTACAGAATAATGCCGGGGCGCACCATATCGTAGCGAGCCTGCGGGTGCCAGAGCACCCCGCTGGATGCGGAAAGGTGGGCCAGGCGCGGGGTGAGACCGGCGCGGGCGGCGAGGCGGCGAGCTTCGTCGAAAGCGGCGATTTGGCTGGTGGTGGCTTCACTCTCCGGGTCATCCGCGCAGGCCAGGTGGCTCCAGATGCCGACGACTTCGAGGTGCCCGGCGTGTTGGTGTTCGGCGAGCAGTTGTGCGGCCGCGGGGATATCTTCCAGGTTGAAGCCCTCGCGGCTCATCCCGCTATCCACGCTCAGGTGGACCCGGGCGGCGTGGCCGGCAGCTTGCGCTGCCCGCGCCACCGCCTCAATCATCCAGGTATCCCCCACCGAGAGTTCAATCCCGGCTTCCAGCGCCGGGGCGAGGTCACTATCGGGGGTGTAAATCCAGGAGAACACCGGGGGCAGGGCCGGGTGGCCGGCCAGCGCCTCACCTTCAACTGGCTGCTCCCCCCATTCCCGGACCAGCGCGAGTGCTTCGGCAAGTTGGGCAACCCCGAGGTAATCCGCTCCCGCGCGCGCGAATGCGCGCGCGGCGGGAAGCAACCCGTGGCCGTAGGCATCACCTTTGATAACCGCCATGATTTTCTGGCCCGTGAGATGGGCCCGTACCCGGGTGAGGTTCTGTTCGAGCGCACCCAGGCTGATGGTAGCTCGGGAGGTGAAAACTGCGGGATCAAGGTTAAACATGAGGTTCTTCCTGTTGAGGCGCGGATAGGGATGCAGTGCGGGGGCTGGCGAGCTGCGGGCGCGCTGGTCGCCTACGGGCGAGCCGCGCTGCGGGCCGCGGCGCGGGGTGCGGGCGTGCCTGTATTCTACGCGCCGCCCAGAATCTGGCCGATGACCTCCGGGATACGCGCGGCGATCTGGGCTGCGGTGATAGGCCGGCCCGGCGCGGGCGCGGGCTCCCCGAGGGCACTCCGTGCCGGCGCTGCGAAAGGCGTTCCGGCCGCGAGCGCGGCAGCGCGGGCATGGATGTGCAGGGCAGCGGCCGCGATGCGGGCGGCAGGCTCGGTGAGTTCAGTGTGTCTGGCAACCTCCGTGGGCTCGGCAACCACGGCGTGCTGAGCGAGCATAGCGCCGATGAGCCCGGCCAGCACATCGCCAGCTCCGGCCACGGCCCGCCAGCCGGGCGCCCCGCCCTGGGCGTAGCACGGCCCGCTCGGGCTGGCCACCACATCAACGGATCCCTTGAGCACCACGGTCGCGCCCAGCCGGGCCGCCAGGGCCCGCGCGGCCGCCACCGGGCAGGACTCAATGACCGCGCGGCTGAAAGGTGTGCCATCCGCGTCGCGGAGGTCCAATTGGGCGGCCATCAAGGCAGCTTCCCCGGCGTGCGGGGTGAGCACCACGTGTTCGCCGAACCGCGCGCCCTCCCGCGCCGCCATATCGGCAATGGTCGGGAGAGCCCCGGCATCCACGACCACCGGCGATCCGTCCTTGAGCGCGGCGTGCAGCAGGGCCGGCGCCCCCGGCGGATCACCCGAACCAACCGCGAGCGCCTGGATGCGCCCCGGGGCCGCCACCACTTCCGGGTGCGCGGTGATGACCAGCTCCGCGACCTCATTCTCGCCGAGGTAACGTACCATCCCGGGTCCCGCCGCGAGAGCGGCCGTCGTCGTTAATAAACCCGCACCCGGATACTGCACCGAACCGGCCACGATCCCAACCACGCCGCGGGTGTATTTGTGGTCGTCCGCGCCGGGCACCCGCCACAGGTCCGCCACATCGGCATCGCCCAGGTGCAGCACGGCCGGCTCACCCAGGTAGGGTGCGAAACCGAGCTCCACCACCTCGATGCGCCCCGCGGCCCGGCGGGCCGGGTCCAGCACCAGCCCGGCCTTGGCCGCCCCCATGGTCACGGTAAGGTGGGCAGAGAGGTAGGGGCCGGGCAGGGCACCGTCGTCCACACCAATGCCGGAGGGGGTATCCACCGCGACCACGAGCGGTTCCACCGGGCTGGCGAGGCGCTCGGATTCCAGCGCGCTCAGCAGGGAAGCCAGCGGTTCACGCGCCGGCCCGCGCGCCCCGATACCGAGCAGCCCATCCACCCAGACGGCGCTGCGCCGCGCCACCGCAACCGCCTGCGCCAGACTTGCTTCCCGGATGAGGGTACCACCGGCCTTTTCCAAAGCCTGCGCCCCCGCCCGGTGGTAGGCGGGCAGGGGCGCCACCGCCACCACGGCGGCCCCGCGCCGCGCCAGATATGCGCCGGCGTAGAGGGCATCCCCGCCGTTATTGCCCGCCCCGGCAAAAATCGCGATGCGGGTCCCGCTCACGCGGATGGAGCGGCGGCGCAGCTCCCAAATAATTGCATTCGCGAGCGCCCGGGCCGCCCGGGCCATGAGCGGCTCGCCGGCCGCCAAAAGGGGTTCTTCCGCGGCTCGCACGGCCTGGGCATCATAGGTACGCAACATACTGGTATCGTAACGCGCCCCCCGCGGCCGTGGCACGGGGCCGCCAGCCGAGCTGAGCACGGCCGTGAGCTCCAGGCCGCGGATCCCCACCCGATGCGGCGGGGCTGGGCACCCAGCTAGTAGGCTGGCCCCATGGAGTCCAACCGTCACCTCGTCACTTTCACGCACGACGAATGGAGCGCTCTCGCCAAAAACGCGCCCCTCCCCCTCACGCACACGGATGTGCGGCACTTAAAAGCCCTCGGCGACCCGATTGACCTGGCCGAAGCGGATGCTATTTACCGCCCCCTGTCCGCGCTGCTGCAAATGTACGCCCAGGAAATTGGCGATCTGCACCGCAAAACTTCCGATTTTTTGGGCTTGCGGGAACAGCGCACGCCTTTTGTGATCGGCATTGCCGGATCGGTTGCGGTAGGAAAATCGACGACGGCGCGACTTCTCCAAGAGTTGCTTCGGCGCTGGCCCTATACTCCCCGCGTGGACCTGGTGACTACCGATGGCTTCCTCTACCCCAATGCGGTGCTGGAAGAGCGCGGACTCATGAACCGCAAAGGTTTCCCGGAATCCTACGATCACGCCGCGCTTCTTGATTTCCTGCGGCGGGTCAAATCCGGGGAGGACCGCGTGGAGGTGCCCCGCTACGATCACGTTATTTACGATATTGTGCCCGGTCAGCATCAGGTGGTGGCCCATCCCGATATCCTCATCCTGGAAGGGCTTAATGTGCTCCAACCGCCACTGCTGGCCGCCGGCGGGCGCCCCGGGGCTGGAAAATTGACCGGCTCCCGGGCACGTCTCACCCCCACGGATCCCGCTTTCTACACCGGGAACCTCACCGCGGTCTCAGATTTCTTCGACGTCTCGATTTACGTAGACGCCTCCCCGGAAGATCTAGAAACCTGGTACCTCTCGCGTATTTTCAAATTGCGCGACGTCGCTTTTCACCTGCCCGGCGCCTATTTCCACCAATTTGCGGATATGCCGGACGCCGAGCTGCGGGACCGTTCCCTCGAGATCTGGAATGCGATCAACCTGCCCAATCTGCTGGAGAATATTCAGCCCACGCGCGAGCGCGCCGATATCATGCTCTGCAAGGGAGCCGACCATCGAGTACAGCGCATTCACCTGCGCAAATTGTAGCCAGACTTCCAGAAGCCGAACCCCGGGAGTCACACCAGTATCTGCGGGGCACTATGGGTTTTCATGGGTGTACTTCGTATGTACGACATTCGCAGCACACCCATGAACATCCCTACCAGGTCCGGCAGCGCCCGCGCTGACCAGCAGCGCAAGCCGGCCAGCAGGGCATGCGGGCTGAGGCACAAGGCTAAGTGGCGGCGTCGTCGTAAAAAATATCGAGCGGCGCGCACCGCGAAACCTACACCAAGAGTTATAACGCGAGGTTCGTGGCCACCACGTCTGCGAGTTCGTGGGCCACGGCATCCGCTTCTTCCTGGGTGGCAGCCTCAACCATCACCCGCACCAGCGGCTCGGTGCCCGAGGGACGCAGCAGCACCCGGCCCGTCTCCCCCAAGCGTTCCTCGGCCTCACGGACCGCGCGCTGGACCTGCTCGTTTGTGGAGGCCGCGGCTTTATCCACATTCGGCACATTGACGAGAATCTGCGGGAGGCGGGTAACCACGCTGGCGAGTTCGCGCAGGCTGCGCCCGGATGCCGCAACTTGCTGGGCGAGGAGCAGGCTGGTGAGTGAGCCATCGCCGGTGGTGGCTTTTTCGAGAGAAATGACGTGGCCGGATTGTTCGCCGCCCAGGCTGTAGCCCCCGCGGCGCATCTCCTCAAGGACGTAGCGGTCCCCCACCCCGGTTTGGACCGTGCGCACGCCGTGCTCCTTCATGGCGAGCAGCAGGCCCAGGTTGGACATGACCGTAACGACGAGGGTATTCTGCGCGAGTTTGCCGGCGTCCTTGAGAGCAAGAGCGAGGATCGCCATGATTTGGTCGCCGTCCACGAGTTTGCCTTCGTGATCGACCGCCAGGCAGCGATCCGCATCGCCATCAAAAGCCACCCCGAAATCGGCACCGTTATCCACGACGGCGCGCTGAAGAGCCTCCGGGTGAGTGGAACCGCAACCGTCGTTAATGTTGTAGCCAGAAGGATCAGCGTTAATAACAATAACCTTCGCTCCGGCGCGGCGCAGCGCCTCGGGCGCGATGGCGGAGGTGGCACCGTTTGCGCAATCGGTGACAATGGTGAGTCCATCCAGGCGGGTGGTAATCGCGGTGGTGAGGTGGTCCAGGTAGAGCCGGTCCCCAAATTCCGCGGTATCGCTAATACGGCCAATACCGGCGCCGGTGGGGCGGCCCCAATCCGTGCCGAGGAGTTCTTCGATTTCGTCCTCGAGGCTGTCTTCGAGTTTGAAACCTCCCTTGGCGAAGAATTTAATGCCGTTGTCCTGCATCGGGTTGTGGGAAGCGGAAATCATGACACCCAGGTCATAGCCGCCTTCCGCGGTGAGAAAAGCAATACCGGGAGTGGGGATAACGTCCACGTGTTCCACGTCCACTCCGGCACCGGCGAGCCCGGCAGCCACCGCCTGGGAAAGCATCCCGCCGGAAACACGCGAATCCTGACCAATAACCGCGCGCGGGCGGCCCTCCCCATCGAATTCGCGGGTGAGAACTCGCGCTGCGGCTTCCCCCAATTTCACCGCCAGATCCGCCGTCAGAGCTCGGTTTGCGAGTCCGCGGACGCCATCTGTTCCAAAAAGTCGTGGCATTACTCAGCCTTTCGCCAAGGCGCGGCCGGTGCCGCGCCGCATGTGCTTCCCTCTGTTCTTACTTCGCCCGCGAGATCCGGAACCGGAGGCGGCTGCGAAACTTATATCGAATCTGGCCGTCCTGGCTGGTACCGCGGGTGCGCTGTGTTCTACTGTAACGCGCGCGGCCGGCTGGCGGAAAAAGGAACGCGGGGTGGACGGTGGAATGCAGCTGAGCGCAGGATGATGCAACTCCACGACAACACCCGGCACACAGTAACTCCACTACATGTAATCCAATTAGTTATGTAGCAAGAGTTGCATTGTGGATCGCGGAGAACCGCTAGGCCCCGAACGCCAGCGGGAGCATAAGCACCCCACGCCACATACAACAAGGGAGGCCCCGAATTGGGACCTCCCTTGTAAGAAATGAGCGATGCGCCCAGATAGGCGCATAGCGCCGAAGCTTAACGCTTGGAGAACTGCGAAGCCTTGCGGGCCTTCTTCAGGCCGGCCTTCTTGCGTTCCACCGCGCGAGCATCGCGGGTGAGGTAGCCGGCCTTCTTGAGGGCCGGGCGATTTGCTTCGCGGTCAATTTCGTTGAGGGCGCGGGCGATGCCGAGACGCAGCGCACCGGCCTGGCCTGAGATGCCACCACCGTTGATACGGGCAATAACATCGAAACGGCCTTCGAGATCAAGCAGGGTGAAGGGGGACTTCACGAGCTGCTGATGGATCTTATTAGGGAAGTAATCGGCCAGGTCGCGGCCGTTAACCTTCCATTCCCCAGAGCCGGGGACGAGCCGGACGCGGGCAACGGCTTCCTTGCGGCGGCCGAGTGCCTGACCCGGGACAGCGGCGGATACACCCTGACCGACCTTGGGGGTTTCGGTCTCTGTGGTGTAGGAGCCGCTGAACTCCTCCTCCACCTGGGTGTCAATTTGAGTTTCTGACATTGATGTAAATCCTGTTCCGAAAAAAGCGGCCGAACGCGACTCGCTTATTGGGCGATCTTCTTCAGCTCGTAAGGTTCGGGCTTCTGAGCTTCGTGAGGATGCTCAGCGCCGGCAAAAACCTTCAGCTTCTTCAGCTGCTGGCGGCCGAGAGACGTGTGCGGAAGCATGCCGCGCACCGCCTTAATAACGGCCTGCTCGGGATTCGAGGCAAGGAGTTCGGCATACGAGGTAGCCTTGAGGCCCCCCGGGTAACCGGAATGCCGGTAAGCCATCTTCTGCGTTGCCTTGCTTCCCGTGAGGGTCACCTTGCTCGCATTCGTGATAATAACGAAATCGCCGGTATCCATGTGAGGAGCAAAATTCGGTTTGTGCTTCCCACGGAGCAGGGCGGCAACCTGAGCTGCCAAACGCCCGAGGACAACATCGGTGGCGTCAATGATGTACCACTTCTTCTCAATGTCGCCGGGCTTAGGAGTGTACGTGCGCACGTGCGTAGCCTTCGTTTCTGATATTGGTTCCGAACATCCGCCGTGGTGGCGGGCGAAACCGTAACGGTCAAAAGTTAGATGTGCCCTTCATAGCGCGCGACGAGTGGGAATAAGCATCGCGCCGATGGTATGGACAACAACGCTCTATCATACCCGTAGCGCCTATGCCGGTCAAAGCTTTACTAGCGCTGTGAGGTACTCCACCGGCGCTTTTACAGGATGGGGGTGGGCAGATCCACCACGGGTTCCGCCCGACCTTCCGTGACCCACAGGCGCACATGCGGCGCAGTGATCGCCAGTACCACCAGCACCGAGATCCCGGCCGGGTACATTGCTGCGGTTTCCCCCGTGGTTGCCAGCAAGAGATACAGCAGTGCAATACCCGCTTCGCAGGCAAGAAACAGCACCCAGGCAACCCGGGAATGGTTGGCCACCCCGAGCAGGAGCAGCAGCATGACCAGGTAGAGCACCACATCCACCGCGGAAGCCGGGAGCATATCGGTAACCAGCGCAGTTCCCAGCAGTACCGTGATCGCCACCGCGGAAAAGAGCAGAGCCCCGGGCGGGACGCGGTGTTCGGCCGCGGTGCGCGCGAGCTCGGTGGCCTTTTCTGCCATAGCACTGGAATTGCGCCACCCCGGCTTGCCCGCGGAGTCACTACGCAGATAACCCGAACGACGATGGCCTCCACCCGGACGGCCCGCACACGAGTAGCCAGAGTGCCCGCGGCCGAGGCGCGCCGTCGTTCCGCTACCGGAATCGCAGCGGCCGGAATACTCCTCAGTATCGAGGCCGCTCTCCTCCATACACGCACCCAGGCGCACGGCCGCGCCGGTGACATCGAGGATAGGAAGGTCACCGTCGGTTTGGATCTCATCCCCGCCGCCGTTGCGTGAGCTATAGGCGTTGAAATACTGTTCGATAACACTCACGTGGCTTTCGGGATCGGCGTAGCGCACCGTGTTGATAATGAAATCCCGCTCCGCATCGATATTCGGGTCGATTTTGTGGGTGAATTGCCCGGTGAAAATGGATAGCCCCACGCTGCGATCAAAGGTTCCGGCGGCGAGCCAGGTGATGCGTTCCCCGCCCGGGAGGGTCCAATCGGGTGGGCAGCGCCAAAAGCGCACGTGGTGGCGCTGGGCCGCATTGCCGTCCACTTCCTGCTGGTAGGCGAATTCCTGTTTCCGAGAGAACAAATACAAATCAGACACCGGTGCGGAAGGATAGGAACGGCGCAGCACCGCGGCCACGATAATGCGCCAAGATGTACGGAAAGTAATAGGTTCGGCTTCGATCCAGCCCGCGGCCCGCATGGCCGCGTGAATATCCGCTTCGCTACCCTCCCAACCTATATTGACCGGGTCCCCGAGGATGCCGTCCGCAGTTTTGGTGCGCCCGAAGAAATAATCCGGCACATACATAAGCGAAAAAAGCTGATGCAGGCGCGGGAAAGCGAAATACGCCGCGAGCGCCCAAAACACCAGCAGGTGCAACCACCACAACGGCTGCCCGGGAAGCCCCCGCAACAAAAGGAGCACAGCCAACCAGAAACTATAAATCAGGGCGACGACGACGAACAGCCCCGCCAAGACCGCGTACAAAGGGAAGCCCCGCCGCAGCCGCTGCCGGGGCAGGCGCGCATAGGCGGGCGGGCACGACGGAACCGGCCAGCGCTGGTCAGCGCTGTGCCGCACCGAGCGCACCGGCGTTGATTGCGCAGCTTGGCTTTGTTCCTGAGTCACGTTACCGATTTTACCCGGGGCCGACGACACGTTAAATCGGCACGAATCGAAGATGCGCACCGCGCGTGGAATGGTGGTGGCCAGCATTGTCACGGCCGCGCGCAACGGTAGCTGCCAGCTAATCCTCTAGCAGCGTACGGATGGCCCGAGAAGCCTCAGCGCGCGCAGCCCACTGACCCGGTTCAGGATAATTCACTTTTTCGAGAGTGAGGGGATGGGGCGGGGCTACCACCACTTCCCCGTCCCGGCTCGCTTCGCGCAAGCGCCGGGCCGGCCAGCCGGCATCGCGCCGCCCCTCGCCCACCCGGAGCAGAGAGCCCACGAGGGTGCGCACCATGGAATGGCAAAAAGCATCGGCCACCGCGTGAATGGTTACCAGCTCACCTTCTTCGGCCACGTCCAGAGCCAGGAGCTCGCGGACCGTCGTCGCCCCCGGGCGCGGTTTGCAATAGGAGAGGAAATCGTGTTCGCCCAGGAGGGAGGCCGCGGCCTCCCGCATCGCGCTCAGGTCGAGCGGGCCGGCCAGCCAGAGGACGTCGCGTCGTCGTAAAGGATCGAAGTGACCCACCGCAATGCGGTACGTGTATTCGCGCGAAACCGCGGAAAAACGGGCATCGAAATCAGGGGATACCTCGCGGGCGCTGTGGAGCACAATATCGGCGCTCCCCCGCGGGCCGCTCGCAGCGCGCGCGAGCAGGCCCTGCACCCGCCGCACCAGCACCCGGGTGGGGTCATCTTGAGAACGCCCCGCCGCCGCGGTGAGCACCGCGCGCGGCACATCCACATGGGCGACCTGCCCCCGGGCATGCACCCCGGCATCGGTCCGCCCGGCCACCGTGAGCATGACCGGAGCTCTCAGCACCGTGGCGAGAGCCTCTGTGAGGGTGCCTTCCACGGTCCGCAGGCCGGGCTGCGCTGCCCAACCGTGAAATTCAGTACCGTCGTAGGAAAGATCAAGCCGAAGCCGAAGGTTTTGCGCTAGCGTGTCACTCATGGATCCAGTTTCCCATGCCGAGTCATCCTCCCGCATACCCGAGAGCCGCGCGCCAGAAGGCCACGTGCCCGAGGGCCGCGTAGCCGAGGGCCGTGTACTCGAAAGCGAGGAGCCGGCCCTCCCACTTGGCACCGCACCGCTGTACGCGAGTGCACCCAGCCCGGAGGACACCGCGAATGCCACCACCGCGGCCGCTGTTTCCGGACCGCGCACCTTCGCGGTAGATTGCGGCGGGGGCGGCATCAAAACGGCGCTGCTGGACGCTGCCGGCACCCAGATCGGACCGGCCCGGCGCACCCCGGTCCGCTACCCCTTCTCCCCCGCAGCTCTGGAAAATATCATTGCCGCGGATGCCGCCGCGCTGCGCGCCGAGGGCGCTGATTTTGAGCGACTCACGGTAGGCATGCCCGGGATGCTGCGCCACGGCGTTGTGGTGTATACCCCGCATTACATTCGCCGCGCCGGTCCGCACACCCGCCTCGACCCTGAGATGGAAGCCGCCTGGAACGGCCTGGATATTCGCGCTGCCCTCGCCGCGCGTTTTTCCCGGCCCACCCTGGTGCTCAACGACGCCGAGGTAGCTGCTGCCGCAACCGTGACCGGCCGGGGCTTGGAAGTGGTCCTCACTTTCGGAACTGGCCTGGGCAACGCCATTGTTGATAACGGGGTGCTGGCCCCGCACCTGGAGTTTTCGCACGCCCCGCTGCGCTGGGGTCTCACCTATGATGACGTGATCGGGGAAATTGAACGCATCCGCTTGGGTGATGCCGCGTGGAGCCGGCAGGTGGCCCGCGCTATTGAATCCCTCTACCCGGTCATCCGCTGGGACACCCTCTACCTCGGGGGCGGCAACGCAGCGCGCATCACCGAGAGCGTGCGCGAACGCCTGAGCGGCTCGGTGGTCTTTATCCCGAATGCCGCCGGAATGAGCGGCGGGGTACGTGCCTGGGATCTGGTGGCAGCTTCCGAGCGAGCCCGCGCGGAACAGTAGGGTAAATAGACAAACTCGGGGGTCTTCCCATGAGAGCCTCATGGGCCTCACGAAGTTCAATGGTCACACCAGCCCCTGGGGAGGTGGTATCTGTTTTCCGAGCTGTACTTCGCATGTACGACATCCGCAGTACGTCTCAGAAAAACACCCTACCCCGGCCGGCGAGGCGGCCCGGCCAGGCACGGTGCGAGTCCGGGACATCTCCTCCCGCAGGATGCGCGTAAGGAACACGAAATCGCCCCGAAACGGTGCTCTCCCTCGCACTTTGTTTCCGGGCGCGGTTCATGCCGGTTCAGGGCCGGATACAAGCCAAGGACACGCCGCCATGGAACCCGCTTTTGCCTATTACCCCCCCGCCCGCGCCAGTGCCCGCGGCCGCGCCCAACAGTAGCCGCGCGTCCTGCAGGCAACAGTAGCCCCGTGTCCTGCGGGCAACAATAGCCCCGCATCCCCTAGCCAACAGTAGCCCCGCGTCCTGCGGGCAGCGAGAAGGGCTCCGGAAACTCGCGTTTCCGAAGCCCTTCTCTCAAGCTTCCCGGCAGCCCGGTTAGTCAAGTAACCGAAGCAACCGCAGGCGCTTCTCTAGCTTACTTAGCTTCTTCAGCCTTCTCCGCTTCCGCAGCTTCATCCGCGCTGGCGGCCGACTCTGCCGACTCCGCGCTTTCGGCGGATTCAGCGGACTCCGCGCTTTCGGCCGATTCGGCGCTCTCCGCAGATTCTGCCGATTCAGCGGTTTCAGCTTCTTCCGCAGCGGCGGCACGCTCGGCGGCCTTTTCCGCTTCCTTAACAACCGCCTGCTTCGGGGAAACCTTCTCGGTCACCAGCGAAATAACGGCCATCGGGGTGTTATCACCGCGGCGGTTACCCACCTTGGTGATGCGGGTGTAGCCGCCCTCGCGTTCCGCGAACAGCGGGGCGAGTTCCTCGAAGAGAATGTAGGCGGTTTCACGATCGCCGAGCACCTTGAGTGCCAGGCGACGATTGTGGGTGTCCCCCTTCTTCGCCTTCGTGATGAGCTTTTCGATATGGGGACGTACCGCGCGAGCCTTCGCTTCGGTGGTCTTAATCGACGTGTGATGAATAAGTTCCTTGCACAGGTTGGCAAGAATCTTGCGCTGGTGGGCGGGGCTGCCGCCGAGGCGCGGACCCTTGGTGGGCTTAGGCATTGTCTACTCTCCTAGTAAAATTATGTGGCTGCTCAGGCCTGAGAATCGTCGCTGAACTGCATCCCGTAGTCATCGAATCCGCCACCGAGGAAGCTCGATCCGGAATCCTTGAGGCTCAGGTCCATCTTCGCCAGTTCATCCTTGACATCATCGATGGACTTCGCCCCGAAGTTGCGAATATCGAGCAGATCGGCTTCCGAACGCTGCACCAGTTCCCCAATGGTATGGATACCTTCGCGCTGCAGGCAGTTCTGAGAACGTGCGGGCAGGTTGAGGATGGTGATCGGACGCTGCAGATCCGAGGAGCGCTGCTCGGTCACCGGTGCCGGACCAATTTCGATACCTTCGGCTTCGTCATTGAGATCCACGGCCAGGCCGAAGAGCTCCACGAGGGTCTTGCCGGCAGAGGCGAGAGCGTCCCGAGGGGTCGTCGATTCCTTGGTTTCCACATCAACCACGAGGCGATCAAAGTCGGTGCGCTGTTCCACACGGGTGGCTTCCACCTTGTAGGAGACCTTGAGCACCGGCGAGTAGATCGAGTCAATCGGAATGCGGCCGATCTCATCGTTATCGCCCTTGTTGAGAGCCGCGGAAACGTAGCCGCGCCCGCGTTCAACCGTAAGGTCGATTTCGAGCTTGCCCTTGTCATTGAGGGTGGCGATATGGAGATCCTGGTTGAGAATTTCCACACCCGCCGGCGGAGTGATATCCGCCGCGGTCACTTCGCCCGGACCGGTCTTACGCAGGTACATGAGGACGGGTTCGTCGTTATCCGAGGAGACAACAAGTTCCTTGAGGTTGAGGATGATTTCCGCAACATCTTCCTTCACACCGGGAATGGTGGAGAACTCATGGAGCACCCCGTCGATGCGGATCGAGGTGACCGCAGCACCGGGGATGGAGGACAGCAGGGTACGACGCAGGGAATTACCCAGTGTGTACCCAAATCCGGGTTCGAGCGGTTCGAGGACGAACCGGGACCGGAATTCGGAGATCTTCTCTTCACTCAGAACGGGACGTTGTGCAATGAGCACGATTCTTTCCTTTCCGCAAACAACCGCTATATGAGGTTTGCGTACCCTCGCGAAACTCTGTCTGTCCGCGAGGTGCGGGCGCGGCTTTTCCTGTCAAAACCCGTGCCCTGGGAGGGGTGCCGCAGAGGCCGTGGCCTCTGCGCCGGCGTCGTACCTAAAAGGCGACGCCGCAACGCACCGCGCCGCTACTAGACGCGACGGCGCTTGGGCGGACGGCACCCGTTGAAGGCCTGCGGAGTCACATCGGAAATGGAGGTGACTTCCAGCCCGGAGGCGGTCAGGGAACGGATCGCGGTTTCGCGCCCGGAACCCGGACCCTTGACAAACACATCAACCTTCTTCATGCCCTGTTCCATGGCCTGACGCGCGGCGTTTTCCGCGGCGAGCTGCGCGGCGTAGGGAGTCGACTTACGCGAGCCCTTGAAGCCAACCATCCCGGAGGAAGCGGAAGCAATAACCGCACCGGTGGGATCGGTGATGGACACGATGGTGTTATTGAAGGTGGACTTAATGTGGGCCTGACCCACGGTGACATTACGACGCTGATTGCGACGCGGACGGCGTGCACCGGCGTTAGCAGAACGAGTCTGACGAGCCATAATCTATTTCTCCTGAACTACGACGAAGCCTACTTGGCCTTCTTCTTACCGGCCACGGTGCGCTTGGGGCCCTTGCGGGTGCGCGCATTGGTCTTGGTGCGCTGCCCGTGCACGGGCAGGCCGCGACGGTGACGCAGGCCCTGGTACGAACCGATTTCGATCTTGCGGCGAATATCGGCCTGGACTTCGCGGCGCAGGTCGCCTTCAACCTTGTAGTTCTCGTCGATATGGTTCTTGAGTTTCACCAGATCGTCTTCAGTGAGATCACGCACGCGGGTATCCGGGTTCACCCCGGTAGCGGCGAGGGTCTCGTGGGCGCGGGTGCGTCCAATGCCAAAAATGTAAGTAAGCGCGATCTCAATCCGCTTTTCGCGGGGGAGATCAACGCCGGAGAGACGTGCCAATTTCTTAGCTCCCTTAGTTATGCCGGAGGTATCGGGCACTGCTGTTCCCACGGGTCTCTATTCCGTGAGCCCCGGCCTCCGGACCGGGGGTTGCCTTGCGGCTAACAGTGCTGGTGCAACGGGGCTTTAGCCCTGACGCTGCTTATGGCGCGGATTCGAGCTGCAGATCACCATGACGCGACCGTGGCGCCGAATGACCTTGCAGTTATCGCAAATGCGCTTAACGCTCGGCTTGACCTTCATGAATAACTTTCCTTGTTGATCACTTGTAGCGGTAGACAATCCGCCCGCGGTTCAGGTCATAGGGCGTGAGCTCTACAACCACCCGATCCTCGGGCAGGATACGAATGTAGTGCTGACGCATTTTGCCGGAAATATGGGCCAGAACTTCGTGCCCGTTTTCCAGCTCGACCTTGAACATCGCGTTGGGCAGCGCTTCGATCACGCTACCTTCAACTTCGATGACGCCGTCTTTCTTCGCCATGTTCCTCGCTAACAGTGTTGCCCGCACCGGATTGTGCGGGGCATCAAAATCGGTGCGCAAGCGTGCGCCATACGGGCACACGGCACCGACGTTCAATACTACTGCACGAAGCCGCCCCTATGTAAGGGGCGGCAGCGATGTTATGGGTCACGTGTAGCGTGGAGAGCGCGCGGCTACCGTCTTCTCGCGGTGCGGTTGTAGTACGACGGCGCAGCCGCCTAGTCCCCGAGGGGAACCGGAACCACTCCGTACTTTGCGAGGCGGGCCGCTCCCCCATCGGGCTCGTTGAGCACCCAGATACCTCCGGCGTGCTTAGCGATTTGGCTTTCCCAGTGGCAGGCATCCTTACCGTCCGCGGTTTTCACCGTCCAGCCATCAGCCAGGGTGATGTTCTCCTGGGAGCCTGCGGTAAGAATCGGTTCGATGCACAGCACCATTCCCGCCTTGAGACGGGGCCCGCGCCCGCGAGTCCGGTAATTGAAAACCGTGGGATCTTCGTGCATGGCCCGCCCGATGCCGTGCCCGGTGAATTCTTCGACAATCCCCGGTTCGGGATCTTGGGCTACCACGAAATCGTCAATGGCCGCCCCGATATCGGACACAAATTTCCCGGTGGCCATCGCGGCGATGCCCACCCACATGGATTCTTCCGTAATATCCGAGAGACGCTGGCGGGCGGCCATCGTCTTCTCATCCCCACCCGGGAGCACGATGGAAAAGCAGGAATCCCCATTCCAGCCGTTGAGGAGCGCCCCGCAGTCAAAGGAGACTAAGTCCCCCGGTGCCAGGATTTCCTCTTCGCTGGGGATACCGTGCACCACGGTGTTATTCACGGAGATGCAGGTCTGGGCCGGGTAATCGTAATACCCGTAAAAATTCGAGACGGCCCCGTGGGCCTCCAAGACGGCTTTGGCGCGCTGATCGACCTGCGCCGTCGTCATCCCGGCGCGTACGTGGGTGCGCAAGTCATCGTGAATCGCGCGCACCACGAGCGCAGCCTGGCGCATGCCCAGAATATCCGCCTCGCTGCGAAGATTAATCATCGCTATGCCTACCGGCCCAGGAAATCGCGTAGCGCGTCATCAATCGCGGCCGCAACTTCCTCCACGGTGCCCAAGCCGTTCACGGAAACCACGAGCCCGCGACCGGCGTATGCATCAATAATCGGCTTGGTGGTCGCGTGATAGACCTCGATACGATGGCGGATAACCTCCTCCGTATCATCAGCCCGACCCTGCTCCTGGGCGCGTCCGAGGAGACGCTGAACCACAACGTCGTCATCGGCCTGGAGCTCCACAACAACATCCACGTTCTTCTCACCGAGCATGGCATCGAGGGCGCTCACCTGGTCGAGGTTACGCGGGTAGCCATCCAGGAGGAAACCGGCGGCCGCATCGGCTTCACCCAGACGTTCCTCCACCATCTGGTTCGTAACGGAATCAGGAACGAGTTCTCCCTTTTCCGAGTAGGAGGCAGCCAGCCGCCCCAATTCATCCTGGGCCTTCGCGTGCGCGCGGAAAAGATCACCGGTGGAAATAGCCGGGATGCCGTAACGCTCCGCAATGCCGGCCGCCTGGGTGCCTTTGCCCGCGCCCGGGGGGCCAACCAAAATCAAACGTACAGACATGAGTGGCACCTTTCTGTGTTTATCGGTGCGGAGCGCCCCCGCGCCCCGCTGGAAAGAGGGGCGAGGCCGCGTTAGCGGATACCGCCGAGGAAACCTTCGTAGTGGCGCTGCTGGAGCTGGGCGTTGATGTCCTTGACGGTCTGGAGACCCACCCCCACCAGAATCATGATGGAGGTGCCGCCGAAGCCGGACTGTACGATGCCGAGCGCGCTGAAGAGCAGCAGCGGGATGAGGGCCACGATGGTGAGGTAGGTGGCGCCCACCCAGGTGAGGCGATTAGAGACGAAGTGGAGGTAATCCGCGGTGGGTTTGCCGGCGCGCACATTCGGAATGAAGCCACCGTATTTCTTCATATTGTCCGCGACTTCGTCAGTGTCGAAAGCGATGGAGGTGTAGAAGAAGGTGAAAGCGAAAGTGAGAAGCGCGTAGGTGAGAATATAGGCCCAGCCGTTGTGCTGGAAGTTGCGCTGGATCCAGACCACCCAGGACGAATTCTGATTTCCGAAAGTGGAAATCATGGTGGGGAGCATAAGGATCGAGGAAGCGAAGATCACCGGGATCACATTCGCCATATTGATCTTGATGGGCAGGTAGGTGGTGGACCCGCCGTAGGTGCGCCGGCCGATCACGCGCTTGGCGTACTGGACCGGGATGCGGCGCTGGGACTGCTCCACAAAGGTAACAACCAAGGTGATAAGCGCGAAGACCACGATGACGATGAGGAGAGTGCCAATGCCGTGCCCGGCGTAGATCTGACCCATCATCGAGGGGAAGCCGGCGCAAATACCGGTGAAGATGAGGATGGACATACCGTTGCCCACCCCGCGTTCGGTGATGAGTTCGGCCATCCACATGATCAGGCCGGTACCGGCTGTCATGGCGAGGATGGTCATGGTGTAAGTCCACCAGGTGGCATTCGGAATGACCGGTTCTTTACACCCGGCAAACAACGTGAAGTTCGCGGTGGCTACCACGACCGAGGACTGGAGCAGGCCCAGCCCAATGGTGAGGTAGCGGGTGTATTCCGTCAGCTTCGCGGTACCCGACTGGCCTTGCTTGTGTAGTTCCTGGAAGCGCGGAATGACCACGCGCAGCAGCTGCACGATAATCGAGGCCGTAATATAGGGCATAATTCCCAGGGCGAAAACGGAGAGCTGCATCATCGCACCGCCTGAGAACAGGTTGAGCATATCGATGAGATCCTGCGCGCCCGATTGCTGCGTGGTGCACTCCCGAATATTACTCAGGCTCACGAACGGAGCCGGGATGAAGCTACCCAAGCGGTAAATCACCATAATCATCATGGTGAAAAGCAGCTTGCGGCGCAGATCCGGGGTGCGGAAAGCAGCTGCGAAAGCCTTAATCAAGATTCCTCCTGATGGTGACGGATCGCGCGGGGCAGTCCGTTATCGTCGAGAACCGTCGGGTGACGGAAATGGGGACAAGCGTATTTTCAGGGAAAGTACGCACGACGGCGCACCGGCAACGCTGCTCATTCGCCACTGAAAGCAATCTTTCAGCCGCAAAGCAATCCTTCAGCGGCGCTGCCTACGCCCAGAAAAAAGCTCGCCCCCGCCATAATAGCGGGGACGAGCAAATTTCGCACTGTTCATCCACAGAGTGTGGGTGAGTGCTCAGTCAAGCGGTGGCCGTGCGGCCAGCGGGTCTTACTTGGATTCGACCTGCGGCGCGGAGATAGAACCCCCGGCAGCTTCGATCTTTTCCTTAGCCGAATTCGACCACGCTTCCACTTCGACGTCGAGTTTGACGGAAATCTCACCGGTTCCGAGAACCTTGACCGGGGAGTTCTTGCGAACCGCACCCTTGGCCACGAGATCCGCCGAGGTCACCTTCCCGCCTTCGGGGAAGAGCTCACCGAGCGCCGCCACGTTGACAACCTGGTATTCGACCCGGAACGGGTTCTTGAAACCACGCAGCTTCGGAAGGCGCATATGCAGCGGCATCTGGCCGCCTTCGAAACCGGGACGCACAGTATTACGTGCCCGGGTACCCTTGGTACCGCGGCCGGACGTCTTACCCTTGGATCCTTCACCGCGACCAACGCGAATCTTCGCCTTGTTCGAACCCGGAGCCGGACGCAGGTCGTGCAGCTTAATGATGGAATCCTTTTCTGCTTCCGCCATTAGTCAACCTCCTCCACGGTAACGAGGTGAGCCACAGCGCGAACCATGCCCTTCACCTCGGGGGTATCCTCGCGCACAACGGACTGACCGATCTTACGCAGACCGAGCGTGCGCAGGGTGTCCTTCTGGCGCTGAATCGCACCAACAACACCCTTAATCTGGGTGATCTTAAGATTTGCCATTACGCACCAACTCCCGCGGCCGCGGCCTCATTTTCCGCCTTGACGGCTTCGGCCTCTTCGATCTCGCGTTCCTTAGCTTCCGCTTCGGCGCGGGCCCGCAGCATAGCTTCGGGGACAACGCGCTCGACGGGGAGCCCACGCCGCGCGGCAACCGCTTCGGGCTGCTCAAGCTGCTTGAGGGCAGCCACAGTGGCGTGCACGATATTGATCGCGTTCGAGGAACCGAGCGACTTGGAGAGCACATCGTGAATACCCGCGCACTCCATCAGGGCACGCACCGGGCCGCCGGCGATTACGCCGGTACCGGGAGCAGCCGGGCGCAGCAGCACTACGCCAGCGGCGTCTTCACCCTGCACCACGTGCGGGATGGTCCGCGCGATACGCGGGATGCGGAAGAAGTTCTTCTTCGCTTCCTCGGTACCCTTGGCGATAGCGGCGGGAACTTCGCGGGCCTTGCCGTAGCCGACACCCACGAGACCGTTGCCGTCACCCACCACCACGAGAGCGGTGAAGGACATACGGCGGCCACCCTTGACCGTCTTCGCAACGCGGTTAATGGTCACCACGCGCTCGATATAAGCGTTCTTTTCTTCACCGCGACGGTTGTCACGGCGGTTATCACGACGGTTATCGCGGCGTCCGCGACGACCTTCGTTGCGATTTTCCCGGCCGTTCTGGGCCGGATCCTGCTGCTCTGCAGCCATTTTCCTCTGCCTTTCCTCAGCCGTTAGAAATCGAGTCCTGCTTCGCGCGCACCTTCGGCGACAGCTGCAACGCGACCGTGGTACTGGTTGCCACCGCGGTCGAAGACCACGGCGCTGATACCAGCATCCTTGGCGCGCTGACCGACGCGTTCGCCGACCTTCCGCGCGATTTCTGTCTTGGTACCCTCCGCTTCGCGCAGGTCAGCTTCGTAGGACGAGGCGGCCGCGAGAGTGCGGCCCACGACGTCGTCGATAACCTGGGCGTAAATATGGCGGTTGGAACGCGAGACCACGAGACGCGGCCGCGCGGCGGTACCGGAAATACGCTTGCGCAACCGGAAGTGGCGGCGCGCACGAGCGATGTACTTGCCCTTGCCCTTGATGGTAACAGCCATCACTTACCAGCCTTTCCAGCCTTGCGACGAATAACTTCGTCCGCGTACTTGACGCCCTTGCCCTTGTAGGGTTCAGGCTTACGAAGCTTGCGAATCTTCGCGGCGGTTTCGCCCACGAGCTGCTTATCGATACCCGAGACCGTGAACTTGGTCGGGGTGGCCACCGTGAAGGTGATACCTTCCGGAGCTTCGAAAAGAATCGTGTGGGAATAGCCCAGCGAGAATTCGAGATCCGAGCCCTTGGCAACCACGCGGTAACCAGTTCCGACGATTTCCATCGCCTTGCTGTACCCGTTGGTGACGCCCTCGATCATATTCGCGACGAGGGTGCGGGTCAGGCCGTGCAGCGAACGCGATTCACGCTCGTCATTGGGCCGGGTCACCAGAACCGTATTGTCATCAATATTCACCGCGATCGGCTCAGCAACCGAGAGCTCAAGCTGACCTTTGGGGCCCTTGACGGTAACATCCTGGCCGGAAACCGACACATCGACGCCGCCGGGGATAGCGATGGGAAGCCTACCAATTCGAGACATTATTGCACCTACTTCCCATTACCAGACGTAAGCGAGGACTTCCCCGCCAACGCCCTTATCCTTGGCCTCGCGATCCGTCATGAGGCCGGAGGAGGTGGACAAAATAGCCACACCCAGGCCGTCGAGAACGCGCGGCAGGTTCGTGGACTTCGCGTAAACGCGCAGGCCCGGCTTCGAGATACGCCGGACGCCAGCAATGGCGCGCTCACGGTTAGATCCGTACTTCAACGTGAGGGTGAGGGTCTTGCCCACCTGGGCGCTCTCCACCTCGTAGGAATCGATGTAGCCTTCGCGCTTCAAGATGTCCGCGATATGGGACTTAATCTTGGAGTACGGCATAGACACCGACTCATGGAACGCCGAATTGGCGTTACGCAGACGCGTCAGCATGTCTGCGATTGGGTCAGTCATTGTCATTTTGGGCTGTGGCCCTTCCTCGTCGCGGTTTCCGATGGACCTGCGACGTAGTCTTTACCAGCTGGACTTCTTAACACCGGGGAGTTCGCCGCGCAGGGCCAACTCACGCAGGCAAATACGGCACAGGCCGAACTTGCGGTAAACGGAATGCGGACGGCCGCACCGGTTGCAACGGGTGTACGCACGAACTGCGAACTTCTGCTTACCGGCGGCCTTTTGCTTCAGAGCGGTCTTTGCCATATTTAGGCCTCCTTGAAGGGGAATCCGAGATGCTTGAGAAGAGCGCGCCCTTCGTCGTCGCTCCCGGCAGAGGTCACCACGGTGATGTCCATACCGCGCACGCGATCAATCTTGTCCTGATCGATCTCGTGGAACACGGTCTGTTCGGTCAGACCGAAGGTGTAGTTCCCGTTGCCGTCAAACTGCTTGGGCGAAAGGCCGCGGAAGTCGCGGATACGCGGCAGCGCGGTGGAGATAAGCCGATCGAGGAATTCCCACATGCGGTCACCGCGAATGGTGACGAAGCACCCGATGGCCTGGCCTTCACGCAGCTTAAACTGCGCGATGGACTTCTTCGCCTTGGTGATCATCGGCTTCTGGCCGGTAATCGCCGTCATATCGGCAACGGCGCCGTCGAGCACCTTGGAGTCGCGCGCGGCATCACCCACGCCCATATTCACCACGACCTTGACGATCTTGGGAACCTGGTTGACGTTGACGTACTTAAATTCTTCCTGCAGTTCCGGGATGATGTGTTCCCGGTACTTCACCTTGAGACGGGGGGTATCGCTCACAGTTCGATTTCCTTCCCGCCGCGGCGTCCGATGCGCTCACGGACAATCTTCTTCTTACCGTCGCGCTCAACTTCTACCTCGCGGTAGCCCACGCGAATCGGCTTGCCGTCGTGAACGAGGGCAACATTCGAAATATGAATGGGTGCTTCAACGGTTTCAATACCGCCGGTGGTGCCGCCCCGCGAGGTCTGCCCCACGCGCACGTGCTTCTTCACGCGCTGGACGCCTTCCACGATAACGCGATCACGCTTGGTATCAACGGACAGCACGCGCCCCTGCATACCCTTATCGCGCCCGGCGATAACCTGGACGAGATCATCCTTCTTAATCTTCGCCATTAGATCACCTCCGGAGCCAGCGAAATGATGCGCATAAACTTCGCGTCGCGAAGCTCACGCCCAACGGGCCCGAAGATACGGGTACCGCGGGGTTCGCCGTCGTTCTTCAACAGCACGGCTGCGTTTTCGTCGAACTTGATGTAGGACCCGTCCTTACGGCGCGTTTCCTTCACTGCACGGACGACAACCGCCTTGACGACGTCGCCCTTCTTTACGTTTCCGCCCGGAATAGCATCCTTGACGGTGGCGACGATGGTGTCACCAATTCCGGCGTAGCGCCGGCCGGAGCCGCCGAGCACCCGGATGCACAAAAGTTCCTTGGCACCGGTGTTGTCGGCGACGCTAAGCCGCGTCTCCTGCTGGATCATGTGTTTCTATCTCCTATTGTCGTGCCGGTTCTCGGATTCGAGCCTTGCCGAACGAATGGGTTTGCGCGAACTGCGCCGGCCCAAACGCCTTTGGCCCACATGCGAGGGCCGCCTGCGTTCAGGCCGGTCACATTCGCTAAAGCTAGGAAAGCCCTAACTACTTCGCCTTCTCGATGATCGTAACGACCCGGAAGTGCTTGGTCGCGGACAGCGGGCGGGTTTCCATAATGGAGACCAAATCGCCTACGCGAACCTCGTTATTTTCGTCATGCGCCTTCACTCGCTTGGTGCGGGTAATAACTTTACCGTATAGCGGGTGCTTAACGCGATCTTCAACTTCAACGACAACGGTCTTGTCCATTTTGTCGGAGACCACGTAGCCGCGCAGAGTCTTGCGGTGATTACGTGTTTCGGTGCTTGCGTTCTCGCTCATCTCATCCTCACTTACTGAGCGGCCGGAGCGGTTCGAATGTTCTTCTCCCGCTCGCTCTTAATGGTGTAAATGCGAGCAATCTCGCGACGAACTTCCCGCAGGCGGCCACTGTCCTCCAGGCGGTGAGTCACCGCCGAGAAGCGGAGGTTGAACAGTTCCTTCTTCGACTCGGCAAGCTTCTCGAGAAGCTCCGCGTCGGTCATCGCGTCGAGTTCCGCGGTGGTCAGTCCCTTAGCCATTACTCAACCTCCTCACGGGTGATAAAGCGGGTCTTGATGGGCAGCTTGTGCTGGGCACGGCTCATGGCCTCGCGGGCGAGAGCCTCATCAACGCCGGCCATTTCGAACATGACACGCCCGGGCTTGATATTGGCAACCCAGGTTTCAACCGGGCCCTTACCCGAACCCATACGCACGCCGAGCGGCTTCTTCGTGAGCGGACGATCCGGGAAGATGTTAATCCAGATCTTGCCGCCACGCTTGACGTGACGCGTCATGGCGATACGAGCTGCTTCAATTTGACGGTTGGTGATGTAGGCCGGCTCGAGCGCCTGGATGCCGTATTCACCGAAAGCCAGCTGCGTTCCGCCCTTGGCCATACCCTTGCGGTGCGGGCGGTGCTGCTTGCGCCATTTTGTACGACGAGGAATCAGCATGAGTTATGCCTCCGTTCCGGTTGATTCCGGCGCGGCCACCGGAGCTTCGGCTCCGGCTGCCGGGCTCTGAGCCTGTTCACTGCGGGCTTCCCCACGCTGGCCACCGCGACCGCGACCGGTGCCGCGACGACCGCGACGATCCGAACGGCCTCCACGCCCACCACGCGGAGCTTCCGCGAGGCTGCGATAGTACTCAGCGTCGGTCAAATCACCGCGGTAAATCCACACCTTCACACCGATACGGCCGAAGGTGGTACGCGCTTCGTAGAAACCGTAGTTGATATTCGCGCGCAGGGTGTGCAGCGGCACGCGCCCTTCGCGATAGAACTCACTACGCGACATTTCCGCGCCGCCCAAACGGCCCGAGCACTGCACGCGAATGCCCTTGGCGCCGGCCCGCTCCGCGGACTGAATACCCTTGCGCATAGCGCGGCGGAAGGACACGCGCGAGGCGAGCTGTTCCGCAATACCCTGCGCGACGAGCTGGGCATCAGCTTCCGGGTTCTTCACTTCGAGGATATTGAGCTGGACGGCCTTGCCGGTGAGCTTCTCCAGATCGGCACGGAGACGATCAGCTTCCGCACCGCGCCGGCCAATAACGATCCCCGGGCGAGCGGTGTGGATATCCACAACCACGCGCTCGGCGCGGCGCTCGATATGCACGCTGGAAATACCGGCGCGCTCGAGCGTCTTTTCGATCATGTCACGGATTTTGACATCTTCGAGGACGTAGTCCGAGTAGCGCTGCCCCTTCTTGGTGGAATCAGCGAACCACTTGGAGCGATGGTCGGTCGTGATGCCGAGACGGAACCCAATAGGGTTGACTTTCTGTCCCACTAGCGGGCCCTCCTCTGGTTCTTGGTCTTGGGCTTCTCGTCGGTAACGATAACGGTGATGTGACTCGTCCGCTTGTTGATGCGGTTCGCCCGGCCCTGGGCACGCGGCTGGATACGCTTCATCGTCGGGCCTTCGTCGGCGTAAATTTCGCCAATGAAGAGCTCGGACTCATCGAAGCGCTCCCCCGCCTGCTCGGCGGCGTAGCGCGCGTTAGCAATAGCCGACTCCACGATCTTACGAACCGGAGTGGCGGCCGCAAACGGTGCGAACTGCAGTACGTCAATAGCGTCCAGGGCGCGCCGGCCGCGGATGGTGTCCACGACACGACGGGCCTTCATGGGCGACACGCGCACGAAGCGCGCCTGCGCCTTTGCTTCCATAGTTCTGCCTTACTCTCTCGCTCGAGGCCCCGGCTTAGCGCCGGCGGCCCTTTCGGTCGTCCTTATCGTGCCCGCGGAAGGTGCGGGTCGGGGCGAACTCCCCGAGCTTGTGGCCAACCATGGATTCGGTAACGAATACCGGCACATGCTTGCGTCCATCGTGCACTGCAAAGGTGTGACCCAGGAAATCGGGGGTGATAACCGACCGACGCGACCAGGTCTTGATTACGTTCTTGGTGTTCTTCTCGTTCTGCTCGTCGACCTTCTTGTAGAGGTGCTCGTCGACGAACGGACCCTTCTTCAAACTGCGGGGCATCAGCTAATCCTTCCTCAGCGCTTCTTGCCGGTCTTGCGACGGCGCACGATGAGCTTGTCGCTGGCCTTGTTCGGACGGCGGGTACGGCCTTCCTTCTTGCCCCACGGGCTAACGGGATGGCGCCCACCGGACGTCTTACCTTCACCACCACCGTGCGGGTGGTCCACCGGGTTCATGACAACACCGCGGACGGTCGGGCGCACGCCCTTCCAGCGCATACGGCCGGCCTTACCCCAGTTGATATTCGCCTGCTCGGCATTGCCAACTTCACCGACGGTGGCACGGCAACGCACGTCCACGTTACGGATTTCACCGGAAGGCATACGCAGCTGCGCGTACTTACCTTCGCGGGCAACCAACTGTACGGAAGCGCCGGCGCTGCGGGCGATCTTCGCCCCGCCGAGCGGCTTGAGTTCAACATTGTGCACCGTGGTACCGAGCGGGATATTGCGCAGCGGCAGGTTGTTGCCGGGCTTGATATCCGCATTCGGACCGGTTTCGATGAGGTCGCCCTGCTTCACGCCACGGGGAGCAACGATATAGCGCTTCTCACCGTCAGCGAAGTGAAGCAACGCGATGCGCGCGGTGCGGTTCGGATCGTATTCGATGTGCGCAACCTTGGCCGGCACGCCGTCCTTATCCCAGCGACGGAAGTCAATGAGACGGTACTGGCGCTTGTGTCCACCGCCCTTGTGACGGGTGGTGATGCGTCCCTGGTTGTTGCGTCCACCGGTCTTCTTCAGGGGACGAACGAGGGACTTCTCCGGGGTCGAACGAGTGATCTCGGCGAAGTCGGCAACGCTCGCACCGCGACGACCCGGGGTCGTCGGCTTGTACTTACGAATTCCCATGAGTTCTTATTCCTCAGTTCCTCGAATCGCCTAATTAGACGATTTCGCCGTAGATGTCGATGGAGCCTTCGCGCAAGGTCACGATGGCCCGCTTGGTATTCTTGCGCCGCCCGATGCCGTTGCGCGTACGCCGGGTCTTACCCTGGCGATTCTGCGTATTGACGGAGGCAACCTTGACGCCAAAAATCGCTTCGACGGCCTGCTTGATTTCAGTCTTATTCGAACGCGGATCCACGAAGAAGGTGTACTTACCCTGTTCTTCGAGCAACGCGCTCTTCTCCGACATCACCGGGGCGAGGATGACATCGTGCGGGTTCTTATTCCAGAAGTTACCGTTCTCAGTCATTACTTCTCATCCTTCTTGGTGTTCTTCTCCACGAAGGCGCCGAGCGCCGCTTCGGTGAAGATAACGTCATCAGCAGCAAGAACGTCGTAGCTATTGAGCTGATCAACGTAGAGGACGTGGATCTGCGGGAGATTGCGCACGGAAAGCACCGAGGCATCATCTTCACGCTGGACCACAACGAGCGCCTTGCGCCCCTCGTTCATCTTCTCGATAAGCGCACGCGCCGCCTTGGTGGACGGAGTCTCATCAGCAACAAAAGCGGTCACGGCGTGAATACGCTCGTGGCGCGCCCGGTCCGAGAGGGACTGCAGCAGCGCGGCCGCAATCATCTTCTTGGGGGTGCGCTGCGAGTAGTCACGCGGCTGCGGGCCGTGAACGACGCCGCCACCGACCCACTGCGGAGCGCGGATCGAGCCCTGACGAGCCCGACCGGTACCCTTCTGGCGCCACGGCTTCTTGCCGCCGCCGGATACCTGACCGCGGGTCTTCGTGGCGTGGGTACCCAGGCGGGCCGCAGCTTGCTGCGCATTGACGACCTGGTGCACCAGCGCCATATTGAAGTCGAGATCAAAGAGCTGAGCCGGGAGGGTAGCCTGCGAGGTCACCTTGCCGGTTTCATCGAGAACGTCAATCTTGAAGTCTGCCATTGTTAGGCTCCCTTCACGGACGTGCGGACCACAACCGAGCCACCCTTTGCACCGGGGATGGCGCCAACCACGAGCAACAGGCCGTTCTCGAGGTCAACGGAGTGGATGGACAGATTCTGCACCGTCACGCGGTCCTGCCCCATGCGACCAGCCATGCGCAGACCCTTGAAGACGCGCGAGGGGGTGGCGCAGGCGCCGATAGAACCGGGCTTGCGGTGGTTACGGTGCGCACCGTGGGAGGCCGAGACACCGGCGAAGCCGTGACGCTTCATAACACCGGCGAAGCCCTTACCGCGGGAGGTACCAATAACGTCAACGGACTGACCGGCTTCGAAAATATCCGCGGTCAGTTCCTGCCCGAGCGTGTATTCACTCGCATCGGGAGTGCGGATTTCCGCCAGCTTCTTGCGCGGCGTAACACCGGCCTTAGCGAAGTGGCCCTGGAGCGGCTTGGTGACGTTCTTCGTCTTTTCGTCGCCCGAGGCGAGCTGCACGGCGGAATAGCCGTCGACCTCGGGGGTGCGAACCTGGGTCACCACATTGGTGCCCACGCGCACAACGGTAATGGGAAGGAGGCGCCCGTCCTCATCCCAGAGCTGGGTCATCCCCAGCTTCGTGCCCAGCAAAGCCTTCACGGGCTTGCTGGCAACAGCTTGCTTGGAGTTCATTGCGTATTACCTCAGAGCTTGATTTCCACGTTGACGTCAGCCGGAAGATCGAGACGGCGCAAGCTGTCAATCGTCTTCAGGGTGGGATCCACGATGTCAATAAGGCGCTTGTGTGTGCGCATCTCAAAGTGATCGCGGGAGTCCTTGTACTTGTGGGGCGAGCGGATAACGCAAAAAACGTTTTTTTCCGTCGGCAGCGGGACGGGTCCCACCACGGTCGCGCCGGTACGCGCAACTTCATCGACGAGCTTCTTGGCCGCGCTATCAATGACCTCATGGTCATATGACTTCAGCCGAATGCGGATCTTCTGTCCCGCCATGGCGCGTCTACCTCTCTTTAGCTTCGGTGCCCGGTACCCGCACTCGGGCGTGTCGTACCGGAGGTAAATCTAGTAGCCATGCCCTATGTGAGGTTACGGAGAACCCTTTATACGATAATCGGCGTTGGGTAACCGATTAAGTTCCTTCGCTCGTAATCCGAGCAACTTGTTAAGTATGCCAAAAACTTCGGCATACTTTCAAGACTTTCACGGCGAACGTGTGCCGTTTCTCATTCCCAGCAAACCCGAAAGTCAGCTGGCACGGGTAAAAATTTTACCGAAAGGCCGAGTTTCACGCAAGAAACGCGTGTGGTGAGGCGCTTCACGTCATAGTACGACGACGCCGCAGCCTCCCGAGCCCTTGGCCACGCGGGCCGCCAGCGGCGCCGTCGCCCCACCCTTGCCCCGAATACTGCCACCACCTAGCATGGCCTTAAGTGATCTACATCGCTTAGCGGCGCGGACGTCGCGGGCGGGTGATCATCCACCATACCGAGGAGGTAGACAAAGATGTCCTATCGATCAACAAATCCCTACACCGGCGAGGTGTTCGCCGAATTCCCCTATGCCACCGATGATGAGGTGGATAAGGCACTCGAGCTGGCCCACGAAACATTCCAGACGTGGAGCCGCACCTCCATTGCCGAACGTGCCGCTATTTTGCGCCGCGCCGCGGATATCGCGGAAGAGCGCGCAAGTGAACTGGGGGCCCTGGCCACCCTGGAAATGGGCAAACTCATAGGAGAAGCTACCGGAGAAGCCGGTAACACCGTGCCCACGATGCTGCGTTGGCTCGCTGACGAAGCGGAAAATATTTTAGCTCCGCGCCCTGTCAGTTCCACCGCCGCACCTTTTGAAGGCTATATTGCCTATCGCCCGGAGGGCGTCGTCGTCGAAATTGAACCGTGGAACTTCCCCTACTACCAGGCCATTCGCGGTTTCGCTCCCGCAATGCTCTGCGGCAATACGGTTATTCTCAAGCACGCGTCGATTCTGCCGCAATGCGCCGCAGCGATTGTCCAGGTGCTTTACGATGCCGGGTTGCCCCGCGGGGTGTGGCAAAATCTCTACGCCACCCACGCGCAGGTGGAGCGGCTCATCAGTGATGATCGGGTACGTATCGTGACGCTTACCGGCTCGGAAGCAGCGGGAGCGAAAATCGCGCAACTCGCCTCCCGGCACCTGAAGAAATCCGTGATGGAACTGGGTGGTTCCGATCCCTTTATTATTTTAGACGACGCCGATATTGAGGCTACGATTCAGCTAGCCATCATGGGACGCTGTTTTAATGCCGGCCAGGTATGCGCCTCCCCCAAGCGCATGATCGTTCCCGATGCGCTCTATGACAGGTTCGTGGCCGGACTCAAGGAAAGCACCGCGCAGCTGCGGCCCGGAGACCCGGCAGCAGAAGAAACCACCGTGCCGCCGATGTCGTCCCGCGAGCAGGCCGCCACGGTCAATGATCAAATCCGGCGGGCTATCGCAGGCGGGGCGAGCGCCACTCCCCTGGGCCATATTGTTCCCGAGGGAGATACCTGGGTGCAGCCCACCCTGCTCGAAAACGTGGATCGGGATAACCCCGTCTTCTACGAGGAGATTTTCGGGCCGGTCTGGAGCATCTACCGGGTATCCTCAGAAGAAGAAGCAATCCGACTGGCTAATGATTCGTGCTACGGGCTGGGCGGAACGGTTCATTCGGTAGACGTGGCGCATGCCGCGCGCGTTGCCGCCCGGGTAGATACCGGCACCGTTGCCATTAACTCCCCGGTTCCCGCTGTTCCCGCCGGCATGCCTTTCGGCGGTGTCAAGCGCTCCGGCTTCGGGCGCGAGATGGGATACGAAGGCGTACGCGAATTCGCCAATATCCAGTCGATTCTTCTCCCAGAAGGAATCTCCGCGGCGGAGTTCCTCTCCTCGCTTTCAGGAAAGGAGTAAGCATGAAAGCAGCAGTAGTTAATTCTGTGGGCGGTGGGTTCACCATCGAAGATATCGAGATTGCCGAACCCATCGGGCGTGAGGTACTTTTCGACGTCAAGGCTTCCGGCCTGTGCCGCTCGGATCTCACGCTCTCCACCACCAATTTCGGTTTCCCCTTCCCGCAGGTGCTCGGACACGAAGCCGCCGGTATTGTGACCGCCGTCGGCCCGGACGTGAAAGAAATTAAGGTCGGTGACCACGTGGTCGCTTCCCTCATCCAGTACTGCGGGCACTGCCGGGCCTGCCGGGAATCACGCATGTACGAATGTGAATTCCCGGAAGAAACACTGCGCGGCCCTGACGAAGCCCCGCGGCTGAGCCGGAACGGTGAACCGATTTTCCAGACATACGGTATCGCCGGTTTTGCTGAGCAGGCACTCGTGCACGAACACCAGGTAGCGAAGATCAACCCGGAGATGCCTTTCCCACAGGCCTGTGTGATCGGATGCGCCGTTATTACCGGTGCGGGCGCAGCTCTGAACACCGCGCAGGTACGCCCCGGTGACACCGTGGCCGTGGTCGGCTTAGGTGGCGTGGGCCTGAGCATCGTCAACGGCGCCCGCATTGCCGGGGCCGGGCGGATTATCGGGGTGGATACCAACCCGGAAAAGGAAGAATTCGGGAAGAAATTCGGGATGACCCACTTCGTCAACGCGGGTGATTCGAACGTTATCGAGCAAATTTTCGCGGCCACTGATGGGCGCGGGGTGGATAAGTCCTTCGAGGCACTCGGCATCGTACCCACGATGGAAACCGCCATTGCCGCGACGCGGCAGGGCGGGGACGTGTACGTGGCTGGGGTATTCAAGCCGGAGATGGAGTGGACGATCAATCCGCTCAACGAGTTCTTTGTGCACCGGCGCCATATCCACGCGGTGTACATGGGGAATACCGATATTAAGACCGATATTCCCCAGTACGTAGAGTTCTACCAACAGGGCCGTCTCCACCTTAATGACCTTGTTGCCACCGAGATTGCCCTGGACGATATCGATGCGACCTATAAGGCCATGGTGAATCATCACGCCGGGATTGGCCGCGTCGTTATCACGTCCTTCTAGCCGCGGCGTTGTTAAGTTCGAGCGCTGTCCCTGCGGCCGCAACGAACGAACCGGTGCACTAGCTAGAGTAAGGCCGCGAGTTCGGCCAGGAGGAACTCCCCCACATCCACGGTGAAAGCGCCGGCACTGCGGGCTGCGGCCAGCCCGGGCCCGGAATCCTCGAAAGCGAGGCAGTTCTCGATGGCAACGCCCAAGCGCTGCGCACCCAGGAGGTAGGGAGCGGGATTCGGTTTACCGGGGACATTATCGTCCCCGGTAACCGCCGCCTCCAGCCTACTGCCCGGGCCAGCAAGAAAGATTTCCACCGGGCGGCCCGGGGTGGCCGTCACAAGTGCTTGTGGGATGCCGGCCGCGGAAAACGCATCGAGAAGCTTCTCCGCGCCGTCAATGAGCTGGGCATCGGCCATGTGATCGGCCATGGCGCGCAGCACTTCCGCAAACATTTTCCAGGGGTCAACTTCTCCCCCGCCGCGGCGCACCGCGTCCATCATGCGCCGTCCGTGCGCGATGGTATCCGCCCCGCGAATGGCCACAATATCCTCATCCGTCCAGATTCCACCGTGGGAACGCACCACATTCCCCGATACCCGGGCCCATTCCTCTTCCGAATCCACCAGGGTGCCATCCATATCCCAGAGCACCGCGGCCGGGGCTCCAGGCATACCAATTTTTCTATACACATCCTCTAGTGCCATAGCGTCACTCTGCCAAGTTCTGCGTCGTCGTGCAAATACAAAGGGACCCTAGCGCAATGCTAGGGTCCCTTCCCGCCTCACGGCGGACGTTTTGCTCAGTTACCCGGCAACCGGGTAGCCTCGCGCCGATGCATCAAGTTACTTGATGATCTTGGTGACGCGCCCTGAACCAACGGTGTGGCCGCCCTCGCGAATAGCGAAGCCGAGGCCCTCTTCCATGGCGATGGGCTGAATGAGCTCAACCGACATCTCGGTGTTGTCGCCGGGCATAACCATCTCGGTGCCTTCGGGCAGCGTGATGACGCCGGTGACGTCCGTGGTGCGGAAGTAGAACTGCGGGCGGTAGTTGGAGAAGAACGGGTTGTGACGGCCGCCTTCTTCCTTCTTCAGCACGTAGACCTGAGCTTCAAACTGGGTGTGCGGGGTGATGGTGCCGGGCTTGGCCACAACCTGGCCACGCTCAACATCTTCACGCTTGGTGCCGCGGAGCAGCAGACCGCAGTTTTCGCCGGCTTCGGCGTAGTCCATCTGCTTGTGGAACATTTCGATACCGGTAACGGTGGTCTTCTGGGTATCGCGGATACCGAGAATTTCCACTTCCTCGTTGAGGTTGAGGATACCGCGCTCCACACGACCGGTGACCACGGTGCCGCGACCGGTAATGGTGAAGACGTCCTCAATCGGCATGAGGAACGGCTTATCGGTGTCACGCACCGGATCCGCGAAGTAGTTGTCCACCTGATCCATGAGCTCTTCGATGGAAGCAACCCACTTGGGATCGCCTTCCAGTGCCTTGAGAGCGGAGATCTTCACGACCGGGAGGTCATCGCCCGGGTAATCCTGGGAGGAAAGAAGTTCGCGGACTTCCATTTCCACCAGTTCGAGCAGCTCTTCGTCGTCAACCATATCGGACTTGTTGAGAGCAACGATGATCTGGGGCACGCCCACCTGACGGGCGAGCAGCACGTGCTCACAGGTCTGGGCCATCGGGCCGTCGGTCGCCGCGACCACGAGGATCGCGCCGTCCATCTGGGCCGCACCGGTAATCATGTTCTTGATGTAGTCCGCGTGGCCGGGGGCGTCAACGTGTGCGTAGTGACGCTTCTCGGTCTGGTATTCCACGTGGGACACGTTGATGGTAATACCGCGCTGGCGCTCTTCGGGAGCGTTGTCAACCTGATCGAACGGGGTGTACTCGTTCAGATCCGGGTACTTATCCGACAGAACCTTGGTGATCGCAGCGGTCGTGGTCGTCTTTCCGTGATCGACGTGACCGATGGTGCCAATGTTCATATGCGGCTTGGACTTATCGTACTTGGCCTTCGCCACTGGGCCCTCCTGGGACTCTAGAAATTACTTACAGCTATGTGGATGATGCTCGCGCATAATCCGGTCTGTTCCGAACAGTTACCTATTGTAAACGAAACCGGCGACTATTCACCACGAGATTCCGCGATGATCTGTTCCGCAACGGCCTTCGGGACCTCGGCGTAGGAATCCATCTGCATGGAATACACCGCGCGCCCCTGGGTCTTCGACCGCAGGTCGCCAACGTAGCCGAACATTTCGCTCAGCGGCACATTGGCGCGCACGATCTTGACGCCCGTCGCATCCTCCATGGACTTGATCATACCGCGCCGGGAGTTCAGGTCGCCGATAACGTCGCCCATGTACTCTTCCGGGGTGCGGACTTCCACGTCCATGATGGGTTCCAGAAGCACAGGATTGGCGCGCCGTGCGCCTTCCTTGAACACCTGGTTACCCGCGATCTTGAACGCCAGCTCCGAAGAGTCGACGTCGTGATAAGCGCCGTCTTCCAGGGTGGCCTTGACGCCCACCACCGGGAACCCGGCGAGGACACCATTCTGCATGGCTTCCTGGATACCCTGATCGACAGACGGGATGTATTCACGCGGAACGCGACCACCGGTCACGGCGTTGACAAATTCGTAGGTGTTCCCGTCTTCGTTCGAGTCAAGCGGCTCAAACGTGACGATGACACGCGCGAACTGGCCCGAGCCACCCGTCTGCTTCTTATGGGTGTATTCGACGCTATCGACCTTCTTGCGGATCGTCTCGCGGTAGGCAACCATCGGAGCACCGACGTTCGCATCAACCTTGAACTCACGCTTCATACGGTCGACGAGGATATCGAGGTGGAGTTCGCCCATACCGCCGATGACGGTCTGGCCGGTTTCCTCATCCTGACGAACCGTGAAGGTCGGATCCTCTTCCGCGAGCTTCTGAATAGCCACGGAAAGCTTTTCTTGGTCACCCTTCGACTTCGGCTCAATCGCCACGTGAATCACGGGCTCCGGGAAGGACATGGACTCAAGAATAATCGGGGCGTCCTGGGCGCAGAGGGTATCACCGGTGGTGGTGTCCTTCAGCCCGATGAACGCGTAAATATGCCCGGCATGCGCCTCTTCAACAGGATTTTCCTTATTGGAGTGCATCTGGAACATTTTGCCCACGCGCTCCTTGCGGCCCTTGACCGAGTTGAGCACCTGGGTACCGGCCGCCACCTTACCGGAGTACACGCGGATGTAGGTGAGCTTGCCGTAGAAGGGGTGCACCGCAATCTTGAAGGCCAGCGCGGAGAACGGCTCGTTCTCGCTCGGGTGGCGTTCTTCGGTTTCACCGTCTTCTTCGTGACCCGGCTTGAAGCCCTTGATAGCCGGAACGTCAATCGGGGCGGGCAGGAAGTGCACCACGCCGTCCAGGGCGGGCTGAATACCCTTGTTCTTGTAGGCCGAACCGGCATACACGGGGTAGATTTCCGAGGCGATCGTACGGATACGCAGACCCTTGATCATATCCTCGGTGCTCAGCTCGCCATCCTCGAGGTACTTCTCCATGAGTTCATCGGAGGCTTCGGCGGCATCTTCCATAGCGGCCATGCGCAGCTCTTCGGCCTTGGCCTGCAGTTCGGCGGGGATATCTTCTTCCACCACAACGGCGCCCCAGGTGTCATTACCCTGGGCATCCTTTTCGGGGAAGCGGATCGCCTTCATCTTGAGCACGTCCACCACGCCGGAGAAGTCATTCTCCGCGCCGATCGGGAAGGTGATAACAGTCGGGTGGGCGCTGAGGCGATCCCGAATGGTCTGGACGGAGAAGTCGAAGTTCGCCCCCAACTTATCCATCTTATTGATGAGACAAATACGCGGCACGTGGTACTTATCAGCCTGGCGCCACACCGTTTCCGACTGCGGCTCCACGCCTTCCTTACCGTCGAACACCGCGATGGCGCCGTCCAGCACGCGCAGGGAGCGCTCCACTTCCACGGTGAAATCAACGTGGCCGGGGGTGTCGATGATATTGAACTGCGTACCCTTCCAGAACGCGGTGACCGCAGCGGACGTAATCGTAATGCCGCGTTCCTTTTCCTGTTCCATCCAGTCGGTCGTCGAGGCGCCGTCATGGGTTTCACCCAGCTTGTGGTTAATGCCGGTGTAGAGCAGGATGCGTTCGGTGGTCGTTGTCTTGCCGGCATCGATGTGAGCCATGATGCCGATATTGCGAACCTTGGAAAGGTCCGTAAGCACTTCTTGTGCCACTTTTCGCTCTCTTCTATCTCGCGGGTCAGATAACCCTGGTGATTACCAGCGGTAGTGGGCGAAGGCCTTATTGGCTTCCGCCATGCGGTGGGTATCCTCGCGGCGCTTAACAGCACCACCAAGGCCGTTGGAGGCATCGAGGATTTCGTTGAGGAGACGTTCCGTCATGGTGTTTTCGCGACGCTGGCGCGCGAATTCCACCAGCCAGCGCAGGCCAAGGGCCGTGGAACGGCCAGCCTTGACTTCCACCGGCACCTGGTAGGTGGCGCCACCGACACGGCGGGAACGCACTTCCAGCTGCGGACGAATGTTATCCATAGCGCGCTTGAGAACCGCCAGGGCGTCCTGCCCGGACTTTTCCGCCACGCCTTCCATCGCACCGTAGACGATGGACTGCGCCAGGGACTTCTTGCCATCCACGAGGACGCGGTTGACCAGCTGGGTCACCAGCTGGGAGTTGTAAACCGGATCGCTGACCAGCGGACGCTTCTTAACCGGACCCTTACGAGGCATTACTTCTTCTCCTTCTTGGCGCCGTAACGGGAACGAGCCTGGTTGCGGCTCTTCACGCCCTGGGTGTCAAGGGCGCCGCGGACGATCTTGTACCGCACACCGGGGAGGTCCTTCACGCCACCGCCGCGAACGAGGACGATGGAGTGTTCCTGCAGGTTGTGACCTTCACCGGGGATGTACGCCGTCACTTCGATGCCGGAGGACAGGCGAACACGGGCAACCTTACGGAGCGCAGAGTTCGGTTTCTTGGGGGTGGTGGTGAACACGCGGGTGCACACCCCACGACGCTGGGGGCTCCCCTTAAGCGCCGGGCGCTTAGGAGCGCGCTTCTTCTTCGCGCGGCCCTCGCGGACCAGCTGCTGAATTGTAGGCACTACTTCTCCTGATAGACAGATGAATATTATAACGTTTGCCAAATCTGCCCGAACGCACACCGCTCATTACGGGACGGCCGGAGGCCGCCACAACAGACCCGCAAACAGGCAACCTAAACAAGAATAGCGGTTAACACGAGGAGCCGTCAAAGATTCGTGGGCTGAGGTGTTAGGAAACACACGGGCTGCGGGCCCGCCCCGGCGCTTCTTTTAACGCGCACTTCTTTTTACAACGACGCCGCAGCGGGGCGGCCACACCGTGGCCGCCCCGCTGGGAGCTCCCCCGCTACCGGGGAACTTGTTTAGGAGAACATTCCGTAGCCGGCTCCGAGATCAAACTCTTGGAAGTCGGTATACGGGAAGGTGTCATCGAACATATCGAAATCGGTGGCGGCAAAGCCGTTGTTCTTTTCGAACTCCACCCGAGCTTCGGCAGTCGGTTCGATCTTGGCCGAACGCATCGTCTCCAGGCCGGTGCCGGCCGGGATGAGCTTACCGAGGATAACGTTTTCCTTGAGGCCCTCGAGCGGATCGGACTTGGAATTGAGCGCGGCCTCGGTGAGGACGCGGGTGGTCTCCTGGAAGGAGGCCGCCGAGAGCCAGGAATCCGTGGCCAGGGAGGCCTTGGTAATACCCATGAGCTCGGGGCGCCCGGAGGCGGGCTTGCCACCTTCGGCCATTGCCGCGCGATTCTCATCTTCAAAGCGC
Source organism: Actinotignum schaalii FB123-CNA-2 (assembly GCF_000411135.1). Lineage (GTDB taxonomy): Bacteria > Actinomycetota > Actinomycetes > Actinomycetales > Actinomycetaceae > Actinotignum > Actinotignum schaalii_A. The sequence continues at coordinate 473,049 of NZ_KE150263.1, forward strand.
GCCACGTCCACCAATTCGCCCGGCAGCAGCTTCGTGGTTCCCGCTTCCAGCACGGTGATACGGCGCAGCATCTGGCGCACGATCACTTCGATGTGCTTGTCGTGGATTTCCACGCCCTGGGAGCGGTACACGGCCTGCACTTCGGAAACGATATGTTCCTGCGCCACCCGGCGCCCGGAAATACGCAGCACCTTCTTGGGGTCCACGCTACCTTCCACGAGCTGCTGGCCGACGTTGACGTGGCCGCCTTCGGGAACGAAGAGCTTGGCTCGCTTGGAGACCTGGTAGACAAGGTCCTCTTCGCCGTCGTCGCGCTGAATAATGAGGCGACGCACGCGCTCCCCATCCTCGATCTGGAGGATTCCGGCCGCTTCCGCGATCGGGGCCTCGCCCTTCGGGGTACGAGCTTCGAAGAGTTCCTGCACACGGGGAAGACCCTGGGTGATGTCGTCCGCGGAGGCCGAGCCACCGGTGTGGAAGGTACGCATCGTCAGCTGGGTACCGGGTTCACCAATGGACTGGGCGGCCACGATACCCACCGCTTCGCCAATATCCACGAGCTTGCCCGTTGCCATGGACCGACCGTAGCACTTGGCGCAGGTGCCGGTACGCGACTGGCAGGTCAGCACCGAACGCACCGATACCTGAGTCACGCCGTTCTCGATGAGGTGCTCGATAATCGCATCACCCAGATCGGTTCCGGCAGCCGCCAGCACTTCGCCATCTTCGGATACAACATCCTTGGCCAGAGTACGGGCGTACACCGAAGTATCCAGCTGCGGATCGGGAATGAGAGTGCCGTCAGCGCCCTTCTCCGCGATGGTCTTGGTCAGGCCGCGGCTGGTCCCGCAATCGGATTCGCGCACGATGACGTCCTGCGCCACGTCCACGAGGCGGCGGGTGAGGTACCCGGAGTCAGCGGTACGCAGCGCGGTATCCGCCAGGCCCTTACGAGCACCGTGCGTCGCCACGAAGTATTCGAGAACCGAGAGGCCCTCGCGGTAATTCGAGGTAATCGGGCGGGGAATAATCGCGCCCTTCGGGTCGGCAACCAGCCCGCGCATACCCGCGATCTGACGAACCTGTTCCCAGTTACCGCGCGCCCCGGAGGACACCATGCGGTTCACGGTGTTATCCGCGGTGAAGTTTTCGCGCATTTCCACGGCGATCGCGTCCGTCACTTCCGACCAGAGGTCCACGAGGTCGCGGCGGCGATCCTCGTCCTCGATACGGCCGGTGAGGAACTGGTTTTCGATAACCGCGGCCTTCTTTTCGGCTTCCGCCAAAATTTCCGGCTTCGATTCGGGTACGACGACGTCCGATACCGCAATGGTGGCGCCGCTGCGCCCGGCCCAGTAGAAACCAGCCGATTTCAGGGCGTCCAGCGAGGCGGCTACGTAGACCTTCTCGTAGCGTTCGGCCAGGCGATTGACGATCCCACCAAGGACCTTCTTGTCTACCGTCTCATTGACGTAGGGGAAGTCCACCGGGAGCGAATCATTGAAGATCGCGCGGCCCAGGGTGGTTTCCAGCAGCAGCCGGTCCCCTTCTTCGAAGTTCTCCGGGGCCTTCCAGCCACGCGGGGGAACAACATCCGCTTCGAAACGAATCTTCACCTTCGCATTGAGGTCAAGACTGCCCATGTCGTAGGCCATCCGCGCTTCATCAATAGAGGTGAAGGAGCGGCCTTCCCCGGTGGCGCCGTCGACCTGAGATGTCAGGTAGAACAGCCCGATCACCATGTCCTGCGAAGGCATGGTCACGGGGCGCCCGTCGGAGGGCTTGAGGATGTTATTCGAAGAGAGCATAAGGATGCGCGCCTCGGCCTGGGCCTCCACGGAAAGCGGGAGATGCACGGCCATCTGGTCGCCGTCGAAGTCCGCGTTGAAGGCGGAGCACACCAGCGGGTGCAGGCGGATCGCCTTACCTTCAATCATGAGCGGCTCGAAAGCCTGAATACCCAGGCGGTGCAGGGTTGGGGCGCGGTTGAGGAGCACCGGGTGCTCGCGCATAACCTCTTCGAGAACATCCCACACTTCGGGACGCTGGCGGTCGATGAAACGCTTGGACGCCTTGATATTCTTGGCAATTTCCAGGTCCACGAGGCGCTTTTGCACGAAGGGCTTGAAGAGTTCCAGGGCCATAACACGCGGCAAGCCGCACTGGTGCAGCTTCATGGTCGGACCCACCACGATAACGGAACGGCCCGAGTAGTCCACGCGCTTACCCAGGAGGTTCTGGCGGAAGCGGCCCTGCTTGCCCTTGAGCATATCGGAAAGCGACTTGAGGGGGCGGTTGCCCGCACCCTGCACCGGGCGCCCGCGCCGACCGTTATCGAAGAGCGCGTCCACGGATTCCTGGAGCATGCGCTTTTCGTTATTGACCATGATTTCCGGGGCGCCCAGGTCCAGCATGCGCTTGAGGCGGTTATTCCGGTTGATCACGCGGCGGTAGAGGTCGTTGAGATCGGAGGTCGCGAAGCGGCCACCGTCCAGCTGCACCATCGGGCGCAGGTCCGGCGGGATCACCGGGAGAGCATCAAGCACCATCGATTCGGGCTTGGTATCCGAATGCAGGAAGGCGTTAACCACCTTGATGCGCTTGAGGGCACGGGCCTTGCGCTGGGCGGTACCCGATTCGATAACTTCAACGAGCCGGTCATGTTCGGCCTGCAGATCAAAGGAACGCAGGCGAGCCTGGATAGCTTCCGCACCGCGGGCGGCCTTGAAGTAGTCGCCGTAATGCGCGTCCATTTCGCGGTAGAGGTCTTCGTCGCCTTCCAGATCCCCCACCTTGAGCTTGGTGAAGCGATCCCACATGGTTTCCAGGCGCTCGAGTTCGCGATCTGTATTCTTGCGGATCTTAGCGAGGTCATTATCGGCCGCGCGCTTGATCTTCTGCTTCTGGGAATCCGTGGCGCCATCTTCTTCCGCCTGCGCAAGCTCCTTTTCGAGCTCCTGCTGGCGGGTTTCGAGGGTGACATCCCGGTTCTTTTCCAGGGCACGGCGCTCCAGTTCGTATTCGGACTGGAGGGTGGGCATATCCGCGCGGCGGGCCTCTTCATCGACTTCGGTCACCATATAGGCAGCGAAGTAGATGACCTTCTCGAGGTCCTTGGGGGCCACGTCCAGGAGGTAGCCCAAGCGCGAGGGCACGCCCTTGAAGTACCAAATATGGGTGACGGGAGCGGCGAGCTCAATATGGCCCATCCGCTCGCGCCGCACCTTCGAGCGGGTGACTTCCACGCCGCAGCGTTCGCAGACGATGCCCTTGAACCGCGGCCGCTTGTACTTACCGCAGGCACATTCCCAATCGCGGGTGGGCCCGAAGATCTGTTCGCCGAACAGACCGTCCTTTTCCGGCTTGAGGGTGCGGTAGTTGATAGTTTCCGGCTTCTTCACCTCACCGTGCGACCAGGCACGGATATCATCCGAGGTTGCCAGACCAATGTGGAGCTGGTCAAAACGATTAACGTCGAGCAAGATTCCTACTTCCGATGTTGTGCGCCACTAAGAAGATTTGAGAGTTTAGAAGTCGGCTCCGGTGGACAGATCCTCCAGACCGGTCTGCAGCACGGGCTCCTCCGGGCCGGCCGCAGCGCGCATGCGATCTTCTTCCGCATCCTGGAGGTCGATGACCTGCCCGGATGCATCGAGAGCTGCCACATTCAGGCACAGCGACCGCATTTCCTGCATCAGAACCTTGAAAGATTCCGGAATACCAGCTTCGGGAACGTTATCGCCCTTGACGATGGCTTCGTACACCTTGACGCGGCCCACGGTGTCGTCGGACTTGATCGTGAGCATTTCCTGCAGGGTGTGCGCGGCACCGTAAGCTTCCAGGGCCCACACTTCCATTTCACCGAAGCGCTGGCCACCGAATTGTGCCTTACCGCCCAGGGGCTGCTGGGTCACCATCGAGTACGGACCCGTGGAGCGGGCGTGGATCTTATCATCCACAAGGTGATGCAGCTTGAGCATGTACATGTAACCAACCGAGACCGGATCCGGGAAGGGATCGCCGGTGCGCCCGTCGAAGAGCCGGGCCTTGCCGAAGCGGTTGACCAGGGTGTGGCCTTCCGCATCCGGGAGGGTGGACTGGAGAAGTCCATCCAGCTCATCGGCCTGGAGACCGTCGAATACCGGGGTGGCAACCCGGGTGCCCGGGGCGGCCTTGACGGTATCTTCGGGAAGGCGCAGCGCCCATTCTTCGCCCGCTTCCCGGGCGGCGCTGGCATCCCACCCGCGGGAAGCCACCCAGCCCAGGTGCAATTCGTAAACCTGACCCAGATTCATGCGGCCAGGAACGCCCAGCGGGTTGAGGATGATATCAACCGGGGTGCCATCTTCCATGAAGGGCATATCTTCCACCGGAAGAATACGGGAGATAACACCCTTATTTCCGTGGCGGCCGGCCATCTTATCGCCCACCGTGATCTTGCGGCGCTGGGCGATGTAGACGCGAACGGTTTCGTTGACATCCGAGGGAAGTTCGTCGTTATTTTCCTTATCGAACTGGCGGATATCGATGACGATGCCGGATTCGCCGTGCGGAACGCGCAGCGAGGTATCGCGCACTTCCTTGGCCTTTTCCCCGAAGATAGCGCGCAGCAGGCGCTCTTCACTGGTAAGTTCCGTTTCGCCCTTGGGAGTAATCTTGCCCACGATAATATCGCCGGCGCGCACTTCCGCACCGATGCGAATAATTCCGTGGTCATCGAGGTGCGAGAGCATTTCCTCAGAGACATTGGGAATATCGCGGGTGATTTCCTCCGGGCCGAGCTTGGTATCACGCGCATCGACCTCGTGTTCCTCGATGTGGATCGAGGTGAGGAGGTCATCGCGCACGCAGCGCTCGGAGAGGATGATGGCATCCTCGTAGTTGTAGCCATTCCAAGACATAAAGGCCACGAGCAAGTTCTGCCCCAGCGCGAGTTCGCCACCTTCGGTAGCTGCGCCGTCGGCAATAAGAGTTCCCGCTTCCAGGCGATCCCCAGCGGATACCACCACGCGCTGGTTAATGCAGTTACCGGGGTTGGAACGCTCGAACTTGGACATCTTGTAGATGACGTGGCGCCCATCGTCCTGCTCCACGTGCACGGCATCGGCATCCACTTCGGTAACCACGCCGGGGGCCGCGGCCACCGTCACGTCACCGGAGTCAACCGCGCAGCGCATCTCCCAGCCGGTGCCCACGTACGGGGAAACCGGGCGGATCAGCGGCACAGCCTGGCGCTGCATATTCGCACCCATAAGGGCGCGGTTGGCGTCGTCGTGCTCGAGGAAGGGAATCATGCCGGTACCGATGGAGACCATCTGGCGCGCGGACACGTCCATGTAATCGATTTCGTCTACCGGAACGAGAGCCGGCTCGCCACCCGGAACGCGCACGAGCGCTTCTTCTTCCAGGAAGTGGCCATCCGCATCGATAGGTGCTTCGGCCTGGGCGATATTGTGGTTATCTTCATCGCCCGCCTGGAGGTAATCGATCTCATTCGTGACCCGACCATCGACCACGCGCCGGTAGGGCGTTTCGATGAAGCCGAAGGAATTGATCTGCGCGAAGGAGGCCAGCGAACCGATGAGGCCGATGTTCGGGCCTTCCGGAGTTTCGATGGGGCACATGCGCCCGTAATGCGAGGGGTGCACGTCGCGCACTTCCATGCCGGCACGATCACGGGACAGACCGCCCGGGCCCAGGGCCGAGAGGCGGCGCTTGTGGGTCAGGCCCGCCAACGGGTTGTTCTGATCCATAAACTGCGAGAGCTGGGACGTTCCGAAGAACTCCTTAATCGCAGCGACGATCGGCCGGATATTGATGAGCGAGGAGGGCGTAATCGCTTCCACTTCCTGAGTGGTCATGCGTTCGCGCACCATCCGGTCCAGGCGCGCCAAACCGGTGCGCACCTGGTTCTGGATAAGCTCACCGACCGCGCGCACGCGGCGGTTGGAGAAGTTGTCAATATCATCGGTGCTGACGCGCACCGGGGTGGCGCCTTCAGCGCAGAGGATGGTCGGGAATTCGCCGTCCTCCCCCATGCGGTCCATGCCCTGGTGGAGGGCGAGGAGGTAGCGCAGCGCCGCGGTGATATCCGTGAGCGTGAGCTGGCGGGCGGTGTTATCTTCCGGCAGGCCCAGCTTCTTGTTGATCTTGTAGCGCCCCACCTTCGCGGTGTCATAGCGCTTGGGGTTGAAGTAGAAGTTATTGAGCAGGGTACGGCCAGCTTCCGCCGTGGGCGGTTCACCCGGGCGCAGCTTGCGGTACAGATCCTGCAGTGCTTCTTCCTGGTTGTGGACGGTGTCCTTTTCCAGGGTGTCAATGAGAATGGGGAATTCGGAGAAGGTTTCGCGAATTTCCGATTCCGTCATGCCCAGGGCCTTGAGGAATACGGTCACGGACTGCTTACGCTTGCGGTCCACGCGCACGCCCACCGCATCGCGCTTATCGATTTCGAATTCCAGCCAGGCACCGCGCGAGGGGATGACCTTGGTGTTGTAAATATCCTTATCGGAGGTCTTATCCGCGGTGCGTTCGAAGTACACGCCCGGGGAACGTACCAGCTGGGAAACAACCACGCGCTCGGTACCGTTCACGATGAAGGTACCGCGGTCCGTCATGAGCGGGAAGTCGCCAATGAAGGTGGTCTGCGACTTGATTTCACCCGTTTCGTAGTTCTGGAATTCCGCGGTGACGTACAGGGGTGCCGAGTAGGTGAGGTCACGTTCGCGGCATTCGAGGATGGAGTACTTCGGTTCCTCGAGATGCGGGGCGGAGAGCACCAGGCCCATGGTTTGCGCGGCATTTTCGATCGGGGAAATTTCTTCGAAGATTTCTTCGAGCCCGGACTGAGCGCCGGGGTTTTCCGCGACCCATTTATCCGAGCCGATCAGCCAACCGAAACTATCGGTTTGGAGGCCGAGCAAATTCGGCACTTGCAGTGGTTCATGGATTTTCGCGAAAGATACGCGGTCAACAACCGGCTTGCCGTTATGTGCAGCGAGCGAGTATGTGCGCGAAGCAGCCAAAGTGGATCCTTCCCTGACGAATCTGGCAGAAGGACAATCCAGTCACCCTCACCGAAAACCGCGATATCACGCCAAAAAACGCTGCGGAGGTGATCAAGGGCATAGGAGTGTCAACGCAAGTTTCTACACTACACGTTTTAACGGCAAGAACCAAGACCCCCGGCCTATGCGAGGGGTCACACATGGGGATACCAGCGCTAGGCGGTGCCGGTATCTCGTCCGAACTTCATCGTCCGAAAGTACTTTCGCACAAGAACGGCGTACATGCAAGTGCGGGCGCGTCGAGGCAGCTCAACGCGCCTCTCTGGTAGCACGACGACGCCGCCGTCCCGCGTGGTCACCTCCCCTAGCGCAAGCGTTTTTCGAGGGTCACCTCAGCGCAGTAGCCTTCAAATCCGTGGGCGGTGTACAGTCGGCCAGCCCCGGTGGAACTATGGGTATCAACGTCCAGTCCAACGGTGGCATACCCGGCCCGGGCCGCGTTTGTAATAACGCGATCCACGAGCTGTCCGCCCACGCCGCGCCCGCGCACCGCCCGCAAGGAGCCGAGATATTCGATATAAAGCTCCGTGCCATAGTCATTCGCGAGGGCGTAGCCCACCACAGCGCCGGTTTCCTCGCTGTGCGCTACGACCGAGCAGTCCAGGCGCATGCGCCACCCGGTGAGGAAGGAGTGCCAGGACGCAGCATCGTAATCATAACGCCCGTAGTGATCACGGAACGCTTCGGCATGCGCGAGGCGCAGCGGTTCTTCGTCGGCGAGGGTGGGGGCGCGGAAAGTCACGCCGTCAATGTGGACGGCGGGGAGCTGCGCGGCCTCCCGGCGCATGACTTCGTATTTTCGGGTGAGGCGGTAGCCCAGCTCCCCCAGCGCCGCGTTGGTTTCCGATGCGTCATCATCGCGGGCGACCTGCACCGACAGCCCGGAGTAGCGAGTCTCGGAACGTTCGGCGAGCCCGATGGCGAGCTGCTCGCACCGGCTGAGGAGCTCGGGGAGGTACGTGAGGTCCGGGCAGGCATAGCCGATATAAATATCGAGGTCATCATCTTGGTCGACGTCGCCCATGATGGACACCGTGGCTCCGGCAAGGAGGTGATCCTCGCGGTACAGCGCGAGGGTTTCGGTGGCCGGATCGACCTCAGGATTGGCAAGGAAATCACGCAGGTCGCGCTCGGTGGCGGAGTGGAGCAGGGAGGGATCCGCGGCTCCCAGCGCGGCCCAGGCGGGAATATCACTCGGGGTGAGGGGGCGCCAGCTGAGGGTTTCACTTGAGCCCGGGTTCGGGTTTTGCTCCTGAGGCGATTCAGGGCTCTGGTTTAAGCACGATTCGGGGCTGTGATTCGTCGTCGTTTCCTGCGTCATCTTCACGTTCGTTTTCGTTATCATCGTTGAGTTTGTATTAGGGCGCGTTTCCGGCTCGTTTCCGGGGCGAGCTGGTATCCGTTCCCGGCCCTGTCTCGGGCTTCGCATCCGCTTGTGCTCCGATGCTCACCCGTGCCAGTGTAGCCGGCGACAACCTTCTTGCGTACTCTCAAAATGCGCATTTCGAACCATCGCCCCCGTCAAGTGCGCGTTAGAGACACGAAATCGGGCGCAAACGGTGCTCTTACGCGCACTTCGTTTCGGCCGTCATCGGGACTAACCCGTTGCCACCTATTGCCGTCCAGCAAAGTGGTACTGGAGAACATCAGGCCTTACAAAGTGGTACTCCACGACAGAAAATCGTGGTTTGGCTGTAGCTCCAGTACCACTTTGCAATCCAGCACGGCGACGGACGGCCAGCATCGCAGAGCCTCATAGCCTGGAAACCAAACAAGCGGATACGCCGGGGCGTATCCGCTTGTGGAGTGGAGCGCGGCCTAATGCCCGCGCGCCGATGGCTGATTGCTCAGCCGACTAGCCGAGTTTTCGGCGTGCCGTGTTACTTGAGGGTAACGGTGGCGCCGGCGCCCTCGAGGGCTTCCTTGGCCTTGTCGGCGGTGTCCTTGTCCACACCTTCGAGGACAGCCTTGGGGGCCGAGTCCACGAGGTCCTTGGCTTCCTTGAGGCCGAGGGAGGTGAGGGCGCGGACTTCCTTAATGACCGCAACCTTCTTGTCGCCAGCGGCTTCGAGGACAACGTCGAAGTCGGACTTCTCTTCGGCGGCAGCACCGGCGTCGCCACCGGCAGCGGCCGGAGCGGCAACGGCGGCGACGGGAGCCGCGGCTTCAACGTCGAATTCCTCTTCGAACGCCTTGACGAAATCGTTGAGCTCAACGAGGGTGAGCTCCTTGAAAGCTGCAATGAGCTCTTCGGTCGAGAGCTTAGCCATGATGGCCTTCCTTTCCGCTCTAGCGAGCAGATCTCTATCTGGCCGGCAGATTTATCTGCCTGGCAGATCTAACTGGGTACGCGGCTGAGGGCCGCTCCGCGACGCGTATGCCGAGCCGCGAAAACTCCGAAATATCCGTGATATCCGATATCCGTAATATCCCGAGGCGGAAGTGGCTACGCAGCCGCTTCCTGCTTGGCGCGCAAGGCGTCGATGGTGCGAACGGCCTTGGTGGCCGGCGCGTTGAGTACGTACGCTGCCTGGTACATGAGCGCCTTGAGAACACCGGCGGACTTGGCCAGCAGGACTTCGCGGGATTCGAGTTCCGCGAGCTGCTTGACGTCGTCTGCGGACAGCTGAGCGCCGTCCATCACGCCGCCCTTGAGGATAAGGGCTTCGTTCTCCTTGGCGAAGGTCTTGAGGGCCTTCGCGGCTTCCGGAGCTTCACCGGTCACGAAAGCAACGGCGGTCGGACCCTGGAAGGTCCCCTCCGCTACCTCGATTCCGGCCTGCTTCGCGGCGATATCAAGAAGAGTGTTCTTGGCGACCTTGTAGACAGCTCCACCCTGGAACGACCGGCGCAGATCTTTCATCTGGCCGACCGTCAGGCCACGGTACTCAGTAAACAGCACAGCGGTGGAGTTCTCGAAGAGCTCCTTGAGTTCCGCAATCGCTGCAGACTTATCGGTCCGTGCCATGGGGCCTCCTTCCGGTCTTACCCGCAGGCTCGGCAACGAAAAAGCCCCGCGCGGTAAGGCACGGGGCTTGGATGACCTGCCGTGAGCACGGCAACATTCAGCTCTGTTCTTACCTGCGCTGGCCTCGCGGTGCGAGTTTGATCCCGTTGGAACCTGCGGTCTTTGGCATCGGCTAGTCTATCGTTTTCACGCCACTACGCCAAGACCGGATCGCGTGGCTTGCCTCACGGGTTCGAATGGCCGGGGATGCATGGCGCGCCGGCCACCGCGTAGTAGGTACGACGGCGCAGCTAGGCCCATACCGGCGCAGCTAGGCCCATACCGGCCCAGCTAGCAAGCACAGGTATCCCAGCACACCCGCACCCATGAGCACACCGCGCCAGATAGGCCGGTCTGCCAGGTGAGCGATGGCGGCCAGCGCCCCAGCCACATTGGCGATCCCGTAGCGGCGCGGAATGGAACGGAAATACAAGCCACCGTTGATAATTTCCCGTGCCTGGACTACCACTCCGACGATGAGGGGCCCGGTAGCGCCCGAAAGCCCGAGCACCCGCCCGCGTACCGAACGCAAGCCCAGCACCAGGGCAACCAGCGGCCCAGCCAGCAAAATGGCGTAGGCCACCGTGCCCCAGATCTGGGTGGGAGCTGAGATGAGCTCCGGGGAGAAATGGTACTTGGCCCCGGGATTGGTCAGGCCGTAAGGGTTGAGCAGGCTGAGAAGGAGGCGCCCGGTACTGGCTTCACTGACCGGGGAGGTAGAAATCGCGTTGATAGCCGGCACATACCCTTCCGGAGTGCGGGCGCCCTGAAGAGCATCCCAGCCCAGGTAGCAGGCTGCCACCGTAAGAACCTGGGTGCCGAGTAGCACCGCGAGGGGGCGCCGTTCCGCCCGCCCGAAGCCGACTAAGCCCGGCCAGCAGATGGCCAGGGTAACGGGCACCAGAACCGCCAAAATTCCGGTAACGGAGATAACGCGGGAAAGGCAAATCGCTGCGGTGATGAGCGCGGGCAGCACCCAGCCGGTCTTCTTCCCCACCACGATGCGCGCGCTCAGCCATACCGCGGCTGCGCCGGCCAGCGGGCCCACCGCATCGTTATGCACCATGGTGGCGCTGGCCGCCACCGAGGGCACCGCTAGGAAGAAGAGCGCCGCCGCGAAAGATACCGCCGGGCTGAGACGCCAGGCACGCAGCGCGGCGTAGAAAAGCCCCACACCGGCGGCTACCAGCACCGCCGAACCCAGGCGGGCGCCTGTGAGGAAGCTCAATCCCGCCAGACCGGCCAGGCGCGCGATGGCGCCGTCGACCAAAAAATACAGGGGCGGGTGGAAAGCATTGTAGTTTTCCGCGCGATAGGGCCAATCTGCCGGGGCCACCTGATCCCAGGATTCGCAAGGTGGCGGCGTAATGGCGGTGCCGGCCGGAGCGTGGCAGGCCCAGGCCTGACGGGCCTGCGGTGCCATGACCTCCCCGGGAGCGGGAATAGTGCCACTCGATGCCTTAAGAGAGTAGTCCAGGTAGGTCCACTCCCCCACCGGGTTAATGGAGGGATTGTGCGCGAAGGCCCAGGCTGCCCACCCCAGGCAGAGCAGCATGAGGAGGCAGGCGAGCAAAGCGTCACGTACACGCGGATGGGAAGTCACGGTTCTAGCCTAAAGCACGGTTACGACAACAAAAAACGCGAAAGGCGGAAACCCCTGAGGATCCCCGCCTTTCGCGATACGACGTTACCGCCGAGCCCGCAGTTCTGTTTTAGGCTTCGGCGCGAGTCTTGGTGGCATCAATCGGAATGCCCGGGCCCATCGTGGTGGACACGGTGGCCTTGAGGACGTAGCGGCCCTTCGAGGAGGAGGGCTTGAGACGCATGATTTCTTCGTACGCGGCAGCGTAATTTTCCAAGAGCTGCTGCTCAGTGAAGGACGTGTTGCCGATAATGAAGGGTAGGTTGGAGTTCTTGTCCACGCGGAATTCGATACGTCCGCCCTTAATATCGTTGACGGCCTTCGCCACGTCCATGGTGACGGTGCCCGTCTTGGGATTCGGCATGAGACCGCGGGGGCCGAGCACGCGACCGAGGCGGCCGACCTTGCCCATCATATCCGGGGTGGCCACTGCCGAATCGAAATCAGTCCAGCCGCCGGCAACGCGTTCAATGAGTTCGTCGCTGCCAACTTCGTCCGCGCCGGCTTCGATAGCCTGCTGGGCCCGCTCACCCTGGGCGAAAACGATCACCCGGGCGGTCTTACCGGTGCCATTGGGCAGGCTCACGGTACCGCGAACCATCTGATCCGCCTTACGCGGATCCACGCCGAGACGGAACACAACTTCCACGGTTGCGTCAAACTTCGTCACCGACGTTTCTTTCGCGAGGCGCATTGCCTCCGCGGGGGTGTAGAGCACGCCGTCCGCAATTTTTTCTGCTGCGGCGCGGTATGCCTTCGAGCGCTTTGCCATTTCTGCTTCTCCTTTAGTGCAGGTGTGGTCAACGAGCCTGCGTGGCCCTTCCACGGTTCCGCGTGGGAACCTGCCGACGCCAAGAGCGCGGTTGCTCGATGCTCTCAGCTCCGGTTATGTTGTGGTCTCGGTTTGCGGTGGAACGACGGCGCCGTCCCGCCAACAACTCCGCTATCTATTTAGATGGCGTCCGAGGTGATGCCCATGGAGCGGGCGGTGCCGGCAATGATGCGCGCGGCGTTGTCAATGTCATTGGCATTGAGGTCCGGCTCCTTGATCTTCGCAATTTCGCGAAGCTGGTCGGCCGTGAGGTGCCCAACCTTCTGGGTGTGCGGAGTGGGCGAACCCTTCTGCACCCCGGCAGCCTTCTTGATGAGCTGCGCCGCCGGCGGGGTCTTGAGAACGAAATCAAATGTGCGGTCTTCGTAAACGGTGATTTCCACCGGCACGATGTTTCCGCGCTGGGATTCGGTCGCGGCGTTGTACGCCTTCGTGAACTCAACAATGTTCACGCCGTGCTGACCGAGAGCCGGACCAACCGGCGGGGCCGGGGTGGCCTGGCCGGCAGGAATCTGTAGCTTAATGAAGCCTGCAACCTTCTTCTTCGGTGCCATATCTGGTCCTTTTCTCATTGAACAGCCGTCGCAATGGCTAGCGACGGCACGCCTATCTATATTACGGGAAACTGAGCGATGCACAAAACCCCGCCCGTGTGAGACACACCGCGGAGCTTGTGCTAAATGACGCGAGATACGAGCCTGCGTTGCCGAAGCGCTAGCGTACTGACGCGCTCACGTATATGAGTACTTACGTATACGGACGTACGACGACGCCGCAGCGGCCACGTGGAACTTAGTCTTCCTTGCGCACCTGGGCGAAGGAGAGCTCCACCGGAGTTTCCTGACCGACGAGCGTCATCATAACGGTGAGACGCTGATTTTCCGCGTCGATTTCCGAGACGGTGGCCGGCATCCCAGCCCACGGTTCGGCGGTGAGGGTAACCGGATCGCCCACTTCGAAGGGAGCGATGGTTTCCGGCGTGGCACCCGTGGGCAGGCCGGCGGCGCGCGCTTCGTCCGCCGCGGCGGCTTCCACCACCGGGGTCAGCATGGTCACAACCTCATCGAAGGTGAGGGCCACCGGGGTGCGCCCATTGCCCACGAAACCGGTAACGCCATTGGTGGACTGCACCACGCGCCAGGAATCATCGGTGAGGTTCATGCGAATAAGCACGTAACCGGGCATGCGTACCCGCGATACCAGCTTGCGCTGCCCGCGGCGTACTTCGAAGACTTCTTCCATGGGGACTTCAATCTGGAAGATGTAGTCCTCCATGTTCATGGAGACAAGGCGGACTTCCAAGTCCTGCTTGACGCGCTTTTCGTAACCGGAATAGGTGTGAAGAACGTACCAGCGGCCTTCTAGACCCTTGAGCTTGGCCCGCACCTCTTCTTCGGTGACGATGCCGTCTTTCTTCTTGCCCTTCTTGGAGGAAGCCGGAGCGGGTTCCTCAGCGGGAGCAGCATCCGCAGTTTGTTCCGCGGCTACGCTTTCCTGGGTGGTGGTATCGGTGAGGGAATCCGCGCTGGGAGCAGCCTCCTCAGCGGGCGCGCTTGCACCCGGTTCCATAAAAAGATCGCCGTGTTCGGTAACGTTCTCAGACACGCTGTTCCCTCACTGTTCTTGGGGCCGGCCCTGGTTCTGGACCTACCCGAAGATCCAGACGGTGGCGCGACCGAAAATAAGATCGAAAATTCCGATAAAGACCATCACGGCGAGAATGAAGAGCACCACCGTGGTGAACAGCTGCCCCAGTTCCTCCCGGGAGGGGCGCTGGACGCGCTTCAATTCACCGAAGATTTCGTGGAAGAACTGCGCGAGCCGGGCAAAAAAGCCCTTCTTCTCCGCAGCGCCCTTGGAGGACTTGGATGCTGCAACTTCCTTCACAGTGCGTCCTTTTCCTCGTCGTAACAATGCCCCGTCAGTATTGGCGGGGCAGGAGCAGGGTAGGAGGGACTCGAACCCCCAACCGCCGGTTTTGGAGACCGATGCGCTACCAATTGCGCCACTACCCTAGGTTGGCAACTCCACCATTATGCCTGAAACCGTGGTGCTCCGCGAGCTCCGGCCGCCAGGTGGACGTTGGAGTATCACGACCACAAGGCCGTCATACCCGGAATAGCATAGTCGATAACACCCCAGCCGTCCACTTTCGCCCCTTACCTTGGAGAAAGGTCACAACCGTACCCGGGACAGTGTTTAATGGGAGAGTGAGTACTACACCAAGCCCCCATACTCCGCGCCGCGTTTCCGCGCGCCTGCAAGCCCTTGCACCCTCCGCCACCCTCGCGGTGGACGCCCGCCAGCGGGAGCTGCGGGCCGCCGGTCACCCCATTATTTCTTTCGGGGCCGGGGAACCGGATTTCCCCACCCCGGATCACATCGTGGCCGCCGCGGCCGCCGCCACCGGCGATATCCGCAATCACAAATACTCCGATCCCAATGGCCTGCCGGAGCTGCGCGAGGCGATTTGCGCCAAAGTCGCTTTCGATGCCGGGGTACGAATGTCCCCGAGCTGCGTCGTCGTTACTAATGGCGCGAAACAGGCGAACTTTGAAGCTTGGGCGGCACTTATCGACCCCGGCGATAACGTGCTCCTCCCCTCCCCCTACTGGGTCACCTACCCGGAAGTTATTAAACTTTTCGGTGGTACCGTCACCGAGGTATACGCACCCCCGACCCAGGGCTTCAAGGTGAACGTGGAGCAGCTCGAAGCCGCCCGCACCGATAAGACGAAGGCATTGCTGCTGTGCTCGCCCACTAACCCCACCGGAGCGGTCTACACCGCCGCGGAGGTGCGTGCCATCGGTGCCTGGGCCCTCGAGCACGGTATTTGGCTGGTGGTTGACGAAATTTACGAGCACCTTACCTACGACGGCGTGCGCACCGCCTACCCGCTGGCCGAAGTGCCCGAGCTGGCCGCGCAGACCCTGGTGATCGGCGGGGTTTCGAAGTCGTTCGCCATGACGGGATGGCGGGTTGGTTGGCTCTACGGCCCCGCGGACGTCATGGCCGCGGTCAAGCGGGTACATTCGCATCTGACCGGGAACGTCAATAACGTGGCGCAGCGGGCCACCATCGCCGCGCTCACCGGCCCACGCGACCGCATCGAGGAGATGCGTGAGGGCTTCGCGCGCCGCCGCGGCCGCATCGTAAGCGAACTGGCCGGTATCGACGGGGTGAAGGTTGCGCCCCCGGATGGCGCTTTCTATGTTTTTGCCGACGTCGCAGGCCTGCTGGGCGGGACGGGTCCCCGCCGCGCCACGAGCTCCCTGGAATTGGCCGATCAGCTCCTGGGCGATATTAATGTGGCCGCGGTGCCCGGGGAAGCTTTCGGGGTGGGCGGCTTCCTCCGCTTCTCCTATGCGCTCTCCGATGCCGAACTGGCCGAAGGGATGGCGCGCCTGCACGATTACTTCGCTTAGCAACCGGATAACTGCTTAGCCAGCTGGCTGGGCTCCGCATGGCCAATCCGGCAGTTTCCTAACACAGGTGGGCCGCGACGTTTCCGCCGCGGCCCACCGTGTTTTACCCGTTATTCAGGCAGCTGAGCGCTGGTATTTAGCGCCGTACCGCCGGGGTATCGGTGCCGTTACCGTCCCAGTCACCAACGAAGAGCTCGTCAGCCACACGCCCGTAATGGAGCGTGAGATCGGCCGGGCCCGCATTGAGGGAGTTCTTCACGAGCAGCGCATTGCCGCGACGCACCGCGAAGGTATCCGTGCCATTACCGTCGAAATCTCCGGTAAAGATCTCGTCCTTAGCCTTGCCGTAGGAGAACTCGGTATCGGCATTCCCCGAGACAATAGCGTTCTTGACGAAGATGACATTGCCGCGACGCACCGCGAAGGTATCCTTGCCATCGCCATCCCAGTCACCGACCAGGGGGGTGTCCCCGTAGCGGCCGTAGCTAATGACCTCGTCTGCGTCCCCGCTCTTGAGCGAGTTCGCTACGTAGAAGGTATTCCCGCGCTGGACCGCGAAGGTGTCCTTGCCGTCGCCATCCCAGTCACCCACGAGCACGGTGTCACCGGCCTTACCGTAGGAGAATTCGATAGGTGCCTTGCCGCCCCGGAGAGTATCGGAGACGTAGAAGGTGTTCCCGCGGCGCACCGCGAAGCTATCCTTGCCGTCCCCGTTCCAATCCCCTACCAGGACATCATCTCCGGCGCGCCCGAAGCTGAAGACCGCCTGAGCCACGGTAGCTGTCCAGTTATTGGAGACGTAGAAAGTGTTGCCGTTATCGGAAGGCGTGGCCGGCGTGCTGGGATCCGCGGTGGGATCACCGCTCGGGTCTTTACCCGGTTCCGGAGTCGGATTCACACTCGGATCGGCACTCGGATCCACGCTCGGCTCAGCGCTCGGATCCGGCTTGGCGCCTTCCTTAACGAACTGGTTGACAACCGGCTGCGATTCTTTATCCAGACCGAGTGCATTCGCTACGGTGTAGTGGAGGTCGGTCTGGTCGGTACGCCCGATCACGTTTTCCGCACCGGGGCCGGAGGCCGCGATACGAAGCTGCGCACCGGTGTGTCCCTGGCCACCGCGCGCCACCTCATTGGATGCCGCGGTGTTATAGGACATCTGCATATAGTCGCCGTCCACCGTCTTGAGGATGGTGTTGACACCCGAGGTGGTGCTTCCCACGCCCACGATCTGCGAGGTGTGGGCGTGATCGGCAGTCACGAGGATAAGGGTGGGCTCACCATTCTCCTTGGCCCAGCGCTGCGCCACCGCAACGGCCTGATCCAAATCATCCAGCTCGCCAATCTGACCGCAGGCATCCGCCCCGTGATCAGCCTTATCAATCGAGGCGGCTTCCACCTGGAGGAAGAAACCGGCGTCGTTCTTGAGCAGATCCATGGACTTCTGGGTCATGGCCGCCAGGGTGGGAACATCCGCGGTGCGCTTCGGGTTGATCGTACAGGTCTCGTAATTCTCCGGCTTGCCTGGAGTGGGCACCGACTCGTTGAACATGCGCGGCATATTGCCCGGGGTGAAGAGACCGAGAACCGGTTTATCCTGATTGGCTTCGGTCAGGGCAGCCATCTGCTCCGCCGTCGTCACAATCTGGAAATCGTTATCACGCGCGTTTTCCAGCACGGACTTACCGGCCGTCCACCGCGTCGTCTCACCCCAGGTACCGGACACCTGAACTTCAGCGTCGAAGTACTTCGCGCCACCGCCCATCGTCACGTCCGCGCGGGTGTCCACGAGCTGTTCCGAAATGGACCCCATGCCGCCGTTTTCACGCAGATCGGAGCCCTTGGCCGGCTTCGCGTTCCCGGAGGGTGCGTAATGCGAGCGGCTGGTGACATGAGCACCCATAACCGCCGGGGTGGCATCCTGCACCTCGGAGGTGGTGATATTACCGGTCTTCAGACCGGCCCGCTTCGCCTTCTCCAGGAGGTTCTCCTGGGGTTTTTGAGCCAGGTCCACCCCGATAGCGCCGTTGTAGGTCTTCGTGCCGGTGGCCCAGGCGGTACCCGAGGCGGCCGAATCCGTCACGTAGTTAATAGCGCCGTCGCGGTCAATGGAGAAATGGGTATAAGAACCGGTGTACTCGAGATTATCGATACCGGGCAGGCGCCCGTTCGCACCGTAGAGATAGTTGCGGGCGGAAGTGATTTCCGAATCACCCATCCCGTCACCGATGAAGAGCACCACGTTCTTGGCCTTAGCATCCGAACGCTGCTCACCGTCCTTGCCGTACTGGGCGAAGTCACCGGGGGCCGGCACGGTCACCTTGCCGTTTTCGTCCACGGCGATGGCCATCTTGGCCCCGCCGGCTACCGGTTTCGCCAGCTTGGCATCGCTGGCGGCGGTGGAGGCTTCGGCGTTGAGGGAGAGTGCATTACCGATGGTGTAGAAAAGATCGGTCTGATCTGTTTGACCCAGCACATTTTCTTCACCGGGGCCGTAGGCGGCCACGCGCAGCTGCGCTCCGGTGTGCTGCTGGGAACCGGCATTGGTGCCGTCCTCAGCGACCTTGGTGGTGCCGTAAAGGATGGACATCGGGGATCCATCGGCGGTGGCCAGGCGAGTCACGGGGCCCACGTGGTCGTCGCCGTCGGACACAATCTGCGCGGTATGCGAGTGGTCCGCCGTCACGACAACGAGGGTCTGTCCGTCCTTCTTCGCGAAGTCCAGGGCAACCTTGGTGGCCTGGTCGAGGCGATCAGTTTCCCCGATCTGCCCGCAGGCGTCCGAGGCGTGATCGCGCTTGTCAATGGAAGCCGATTCGATCTGAAGGAAGAAGCCCTTCTCCGCGCTCGGATCATCAAGAAGCTCAATGGCCTTGCGGGTCATATCCACGAGCTCGGGCTGGGTGCCAATATCCTGCTTTTCGCAGGTGAGCGGATCGGCCTTCGCCCCGCCCACCTTTGCCCGGGAGGATTTGTAGGCGGTGGTCATATTTGAAGGCGCAAACAACCCGAGAACCGGGGAATCTTGATTGGCCTTGGTGATTCCCGCGAGTTCATCAGCGGTGGTTACCACCTGGAAATCATTCGCGCGGGCGTTCTCCAGCACCGACTTATTGGCTTCCCACCGGGTGTTGTACTTGGCCGCGCCCTCGAGGAAGGGGTTGGTGTTCCCGGAGGCCGTGGTCACCATGGCGTCGAAGTACTTCGCGCCGCCGCCCAGGGTCACATCCGCGCGGGTGTCCACAATCTGCTCCGAAATGGAGCCGAGCCCGCCGTTTTCACGCAGGTCCGCGCCCTTGGCCGGCTTCGACTTCCCGGAGGGAGCATAGTAGCTGCGGCTGGTGGAATGCGCACCCATCACGGCCGGGGTGGCATCCTGAATATCGGAGGTGGTCACGTTGCCGGTACGCAGCCCGGCATTCTTGGCCTGCTCGATAAGGTTCTGCACCGGCTTGCCGGCCAGATCCACGCCGATGGCTCCGTTGTACGTCTTCGTACCGGTGGCCCAGGCGGTACCCGAGGCGGCCGAATCGGTCACGTAATTGAAGGAACCATTCTTATTGACTGAATGGTGTGTGTACATACCTTCGGAGGTGAGTTCGTCAATACCTTCGAAACGCCCCGAGGCGCCTTTGAGGTAATTGCGGGCCGCGGTGATTTCCGACTGGCCCATACCGTCACCAATAATGAGGATGACGTTACGGGCCTTGGCATTGGAACGCCCCTGGCCCGCCTTACCGAATTGCGCGCAATCACCGGGTTTGGGCGGAATAACGTTTCCTTGCGCATCAAAAATAACGCAGTTTTCCGGGCCGTTTGCGGTGCGGTAGGTGGTATTTTCCGCCGAAGCGGCACCTCCCGCGAGCGCCGAGAAGCCGACGGCGGCCACAGCTGCTGCTGCCACCGCGCGCCGGGCAGTGAAATGTGAGGATCCCATTGTCCTTTTATCCCTTCTAACAGAACGTGGGCCCTCTTAGATTCACTTAATTCTTTTACCGGAAGGCAAGCAGAATGTAACGGGCGGGTGAACGATGCGGTTGTACGTGGTGGGTGCGGCATAACAACGGTCCGGAAAATTCGGTGTTTTAACGACGACGTCGCCCTCCGACCTTCGGGGAAATCAGGTGCGCATGCTAACCGCGCGAGTACGCATTTCCTCCGTATCCGGCCAGGTAGCGAGCCCGGGAGAGCCAGTGTTCGGCCTCGCGTAGCCGCCCGAGGGCATCGTGTTCCCAGCGGGTGCCGTCGGTGCGCACGGCCCCGGCAACGAGGGAGAGGGTCACTCCGGCAGCGCGCGCGTATACGGGTGCGGCAGGTAAACGCTGTTCAAGTAACGCGCACCACTGCCCCAGAATGGAACGCAGGTGCGGATAGGCTGCCGGGGCCAGGTGGGGCAGCACGCTCATATGCCCGAGCAGGCAGGCCCAGTCATCGGCGCGGTATCCCGGACCGAGGGAATCGACATCAATAACCCCGGCGATCCACCCCGTGGGGGTAGAGGTGGAGGTAAAGGTGTGCGCGGCTGCGGGCGCGGATGGACCACGCTGCACAAAAATATTGGCTTCGTAGAAGTCTCCGTGCACGGGCACGATGGGTCCGGGATCAAGGCTGGCCATCATCTGCGTCACGCCGCTGGCCACCGCGTGGGCTCGAGCTGCGATACCGGGGAGCGCGACCGCGGCGGCGTGCGCGTAGTGGCCCACCCGATCCGCCCAGGCAGGCCGGTGGGTGAGGTGGACGGCCGCGGCTGGCAGGCTTTCTTGGAGATTCCAGAGGGTATTGAAAAGCGCGACGCTGTGCTCCCCCAGCCCGCGCGCCAACCAATTGGCCAGTGGCTCGCCCGGGAGGGTGGAAATAAGAACGAGGCCACTCGGGTCTTCGCGCACCACCCGCGGGGCAAGAACCCCGGATTCCCCTAGCATGCGATGGCGTTTAGCCAAGGATTGCGCTGCGGGTGGGCGCAGCACTTTTGCGAAAGCAGTTCCACCGCCCCGGGTAGTAACTTTGACGACGGCGCGCCTGGTGGGCCGGTAGCTCTTGAGTTCGACCGTAACTTTTTCTCCCAAAAATCCAGATATCCGGCTCGGGGTGACGGCCAGCGGCAAGGCGGGAAGCTCCGGGTCATGGGGGTATTCCCACACCCAGACGGCGGTATCCCGGTGGGTCAGACGAACGAGGGTAGGGGTGAAGGTTTGAGAGAGCTGCGCGGTGGAGGCACAAACATATTTTTCTCGCGGACTGCCGGTGGGGCGCCCACCTTCTCCGCGGGCGCGCGCGGTCACGGTGTAGCTCACCGTCACGCCGGCCCCGGGGCGGTGATTGACGCGGTGGACCGCCCAGGATTGGAGCTGCCAAGCTGGAAGTGCGGTGGCGAGCATCGACCCGGCGTCCGGGCCGGTCAGCAGCGCTAAATCAGCGCTTTCCGAAGATGCAGCCATAGAACAATAGTGCCGCATCCACCCCGGTGGCACAATGCGGGCGCGCGGCCCGCCGGCACGCTACCCGCCCGGCGCGACCGATCACGACCAGGCACGACTCGGCACGGCCGGCGCGCGCCACGCTGCGGGTGCCCGCACCTCACGCGTGCCGCTGGCGTGGGAAGATGGAGGGGTGCGTAACCTTGCTGCCCTCCCCAAAGCCCACGTGCATGTGCACTTCACCGGCTCGCTGAGCGTCCCCAGCCTCGTGGATATGGCCCGCAGTGCCGGCGTGCGCCTGCCCGAAAACCTCACCGATAACGTGGCGATGCAGGTGCCCGCGGACCAGCGTGGGTGGTTCCGTTTCCAACGCGCCTACGATGCTGCGCGCGCCGTCGTGCGATCCGAAGAAGCAATGCGGCGTATCGTACGCGAAGCGGCCCGAGCCGACCGTGCCGAAGGCTCCCGCCGCCTGGAAATCCAAATCGACCCGACCTCCTACGCCCCTTACGTTGGTGGTATTACCCCGGCCCTCGAGATTGTTTTAGACGAAGCGAAAGCAGCCACCCGGGAGACCGGTGTTGAGGTGGGGGTCATCGTGGCGGCATCACGCACCCGTCATCCCCTTGATGCCCGCACCTTAGCGCGCCTCGCCGCCCGCTACGCCGGGGACGCTCCCGGTGACGTGGTAGGTTTCGGGCTCTCCAATGATGAGCGGCGCGGGCGCACCGCGGAATTTGAGGCAGCTTTCCGCATCGCCAGGAGGGCCGGCCTGCGTTCCGTCCCCCACGGCGGGGAATTACTCGGCCCTGAGCATCTGCGCGAAGTCATCACGCACCTGAATCCAGACAGACTCGGCCACGGGGTGCGAGCCGCCGAGGATCGCGACCTCGTTGCTGAGATTGTGGAGCGCGGGATCGCGCTGGAGGTCTGCCCCGCCTCGAATGTGTCGCTCGGGGTGTTCCGTGAAAATGAGGACGTTCCCCTGCGCACGCTGTTTGATGCTGGGGCGCTCATCGCTCTGGGTGCCGATGACCCGCTACTCTTCCTGGCCCGCCTCAACGACCAGTACGATATCGCGCGCCGCCAGGGTTTTTCCGATTCTGAACTGGCAGAGTTGGCCCGCCGCTCCATCCGGGCCTCCTTCGCTTCCGCTTCCTCGAAGCGCGCCTGGCTCGCGGAAGTTGATGCGTGGCTGGAGGCAGACAACTAAGCGTCCAAGCCGCCGAGCACGACCGGTTCGGGATGGAGAACCACCCCGAAAGCTTCTTTCACCCCCGCCTGAATTTCCCGGGCGAGGGCGCGTAGCTGAGACCCGGTAGCTCCCCCGCCATTGGTGAGCGCCAGGGTGTGCTTGGAGGAGAGCCGAGCCGGACCGTGCCCGTAACCGCGGGTGAACCCGGCATGCTCAATCAACCACGCGGCAGAGGTTTTGACCAGCCCATCAACCACCGGAGCGCCTCCGCTCAGGGTTGCGTGCGCGGCGTCGTGTACCTCGTAACGCGGGGCGTCCTCCGGCAACCGCTGCGCTTGCGCGGTGGTGAGTACCGGGTTGGTGAAGAAAGAACCGCACGAATACGTATCGCGGTCGGCATTATTGAGGACCATGCCTTTGCTACCCCGCAGCTCCAGCACCGCCTCCCGCACCGTTTCTGAGGGCACCCGCGCCCCGAGCTCCACCCCGAGGTGGCGGGCCAGCTGCGCGTAGCCGATGGGATCGGACACATTGGACAGCTTGGTTTGGAAAGTCACCTCAAGGACGATATAACGAGGGCTGGGTCCGTATTCCCCAATGGTTTCCTTGAGGATCGAGGTGCGATACCCCAGGCGCATATCCGCGAGAAACAGGGTGCGGATGCGTTCTTCACGCCGGTCATAGACCTTGAGACGCGCGAGGGTCGCGGCGACTTCCTGCCCGTAGGCCCCAATATTTTGCACCGGTGCCGCCCCCACACTCCCAGGAATGCCAGAAAGCGCCTCAAAACCGCCCCAGTCCTGGGAAATCGCGTGGACTACAAGGTCATCCCACGGGGTTCCCGGTAGCACGGAGAAATTCGCGCCTTCGCAACTGCCCAGCGAGTCCAGCACGATTCCGGAGCGCATATCACGCAGCACGATCCCGTCAAAATGACTGTCGGCGGGGAGGATATTTGAGCCGCCCCCAATCATGAGGAGCGGGGTGCCGGCCGCGTCCGCGCGACGCACGGTATCCACCACTTCGGTTTCGGTGGTGGCTTCCACGAGTTCGGTGAAAGTACCACCCACGCCGATGGTGGTGAGTTCGGCGAGGGTGCTTGCACCGCTGCGAGCCCGGGTGGAGAGGACCGGCGCGCTCACGTGATGCGGTTCGGGAGGTTCGGGAAGAATACAGCTCATTGTTCTAGCCTACGGCTTTAGCGACGACGGCGCATGCGGTGCGCGCGTTGATGGAACGACGGCGCGACCGGGGCCGCCAGAAAAGCAAAAAGGGAAGCCAGTCAGGCTTCCCTTGAGCTATGCACCCCAACCGGGCTAAACCCGGTGAGATACCACCACGCTACCGCGCTTTAGCGGGTTTCGCGATGGTTCGTGGAGGCGTTGCACCGCGAGCAGTACTTCTTCAGCTGCAGACGATCCGGATCGTTGCGGCGGTTCTTCTTCGTGATGTAATTGCGTTCCTTGCACACCTCGCAGGCGAGGGTGATCTTGGGACGCACGTCAGCAGACTTGCTAGCCATTCCTTTTTCTCCTCAAGGTTGTGCCCTACTGGTAGTCAGTAGCGGGGGCGGGGATTGAACCCGCGACCTCACGATTATGAGTCGTGCGCTCTGACCATCTGAGCTACCCCGCCTCATGTCACCGCATGAGGCGGCAACGGAGCCCCGAAAGAGAATCGAACTCTTGACCTTCTCCTTACCATGGAGACGCTCTGCCGACTGAGCTATCGGGGCGATGCCGATTTCGCAACGAGTACCAAGTTTACTCGATTCACGCTGAAAAACCAAGCGTAAGAGAAATGTGAAACAGATCAACCATTTCGACATTTCGTGGCGGGTGTAGGATTCGAACCTACGAAGCGTAACGCATCTGATTTACAGTCAGGTCCCTTTGGCCGCTCGGGAAACCCGCCAATATGACTTCCGAAGAAGTATTTTTCACCCCGCGGAAGAAAGGCTGAGTCACCGCCCTTCCGTAAGGCACCAGATGAGATTACCCAGGGAGGAAAGTTACTGTCAACTTTTGAGACGGGAACGTGGCCACCACCACTCCTTAGACTGCCGGCAGGCTCGTGGACCGCTAGCTGCGCCGTCGTACCGCACCCTCAATAGCGCGAACAGACGAGCCGCAACCGGGCTTTAGGGCAGGCGGTGAATCCATTCGGGCGTTGAGAATTTCGCCTCGTAACGTTCCTTGGCCACGCGCAGGTCTTCCGCGGTGATCTCACCCCGGCTCGCTCCGTACTTCTGGGTGAAAACGTCCTTGAATACCTCGATAATGGCGTCGCGCGCCATCCCGGTCTGGCTCTTCATGGGATCCACGCGTTTGTTCGCGGAGCGGTGCCCACGATTCTTCTTGCCCGCGCTGCCCATATTGAGCACGTCCATCATCTTGTCCGCGTCGATGTCATACGCGAGGGTGACATGGTGCACCATATAGCCGGTAGCGAAGTGTTTCTGGGCTGCTCCGCCGATTTTGCCACGGTCGGAAGCGATGTCGTTGAGAGGCACGTAGTGGGCTTTCACCCCCACCCGCGCGAGGGCCTCGATGACCCAGGCATCCAGGAACGGATAGGACTCCAGGAAAGACATCCCATCCACGAGCGCGGTTGGTACCACCAGCGAATACGTGATGCAATTACCCGGCTCCATGAACATGGTGCCCCCGCCGGTAATGCGCCGCCCGACCGTGATGCCGTGGCGGTCCACCCCGTCCTGGTTGATCTCATTGGAATAGGACTGGTAGGAACCCATAACCACGAGGGGGCGGTCCCATTCCCAGATGCGCAAGAAGGGCTTGTGTTCCCCGCGGGCCACCGCTTCGGGGAGGGTTTCATCCATGGTCATATTGAGAACGGGGTGGATAACCGGGGTGTGGAGAATCTCAAAATCGATATCTTCCCAGGCCAGGGCGTGGCCTACGGCGCGGCGTACCGCCACCGCAACCCCGCGTGGGCTCAGCCCGAAGAGATTATCGGTGGGGAGCACCGCCGCCTCGACCGCCTGGGCAATATCCTCCGCGGAGGCATCGGCCTCCAGCCCTTCAATCGCTTCGGTGATGCGCCACAACGCGCTATCCGGTTCGATGAAGAAATCGCCGGAGAGGCGAACATTCGCGAGTTTGTTATCGACCACATCGAGGTCAACAATCGCCATTTTCTGGCCGAGTTCCTTGTATTCGCCGTGCATAAGCGTTCTTCTTTCTGTCACGGATGGTGAGGGATAAGTGGATGGTTAGAGGAGCGCGCCGTCGTGCGACTCCCCACGCGAAATCGCGGTCATTGTGTCACGATTGACCACCTTGACCCGGGCACGCCCCTGCTGGGCCCCGAAGTTTTCCTCGAAAGCTTCCAGGAGCTCCCACCCTTCCCACGTGGTCCATTTCACACCACGTTCGGTCAGGAGGTCGAGGAGCCCGCGCCCACCCGAGCCATCCCCGGTGGCACGCGCGATTCCGGCTTGAGCGTCGGCAACGAGGTGGCGAATGGTTTGGCGCGCATCGGATTTGGTGGAGCCGATCAGGCCAACGGGACCGCGTTTGATCCACCCGGTCACGTAGTAGCCGGGGATAGTCTCCCCTGTGTCGGTGACGATGCGACCTTCCACATTCGGGATAACCCGATGGATAGGATCCCAAGGCAGGCCGTCCAATGGCTCGGAAGCGTAACCGATGGCGCTGTAGACCGCTTCCACCGGGTAATCCACGGTTTCGCCGGTGCCGGTCACGGTACCGTCCCCCTGAAGCTGGGTGCGTTCCATACGGATCCCGGTCACGTGGTCCGTGCCAAGGATTTCTACCGGGGCCTGCATGAGATGGATGTGGATTCGGCGCGGGGCGGTCATCTCATCCGGATCGTTGAAGACCCAATCCGTGAGAAGATCCACCACCTGACGGGTCATCTTCGAGGAATCAAGAGCCTCTTGGGAGCCGGCATCGTATTGGAAATCTTCGGGGTACACCTGGATATCCACCCCGGCCACTTCGCTCAATTCGCGCAGCTCAAGCGGGGTGAACTTCACCTGGGCCGGGCCGCGCCGCCCAAAGATATGCACGTGTTCAACGGGGTTGGAGCGCAGCCCGCGCTCCACATTCTCGGGAATATCGGTGTGGGCACGCAGGTCATCCGCGGAACGAACGAGGATGCGGGAGATATCGAGGGCCACATTCCCCACTCCGATCACCGCGACATTGCGGGCATTGAGGGGCCAGGCGCGCGGTACATCGGGATGGCCGTCGTACCAGGAAACGAAATCCGCAGCCCCGTATACTTCCGGAAGATCAGCGCCCGGGACTTCCAGCGGTACGGATTGATCGGCACCGGTGGCGACGACGACGGCATCGTAAAACTCGTGAATTTCGGACATGTGGACGTCTTCCCCGATTTTCACATTCCCGAGGAAGCGAATATCGCCCCGTTTGAGAATGGCATGGAGGGCTTTGATAATCGAGCCGATGCGCGGGTGGTCAGGCGCAACCCCGTAGCGGACCAAGCCGTAGGGGGTGGGCAGCTTATCGAAAAGGTCAATGCTGACCGGGATATCGGATTTGCTGAGGATATCCGAGGCGTAAATCCCGGCCGGTCCCGCGCCGATGACCGCTACCCGATAGGGGCGTTCCTGTGCGGCGTGCTCCGGGGCGGGGGATGCATGTGTCACGGCTAACTCTCCTTCTGCGTTCACCTCCCCTATCTTAGCGAGCCGTGCGCACGGCGGGCAGGGCAGTACCGGAGAACATCTGGCCTTACAGAGTGGTACTGCACGACAGGAAACCGGGCGGTAACTGTAGCTCCAGTACCACTTTGTTATCCGGCCCGATGAATAGGCGGTCAGTTCTGCCGAGGCGCTCAAAAAGCAACACCTCGACATCGCGGCTCCTAAAAAGCAACCTCAGGACAGCGGGCCCCACACGACGCAACCTGACGACATCAAAACAATTTCTTAATGTAGTTGCCGTTGCGCTTTGATCTCCGGCAGCAGCGGTAACCGGTCCGAGCGAATCTCACCGGCTTCACAAACCCCAATAATCACACGAGCATCTGCCGGGGTACTGTATGTTTTCCGAGCTGTAGTGCAGATGTCGTACACGCGAAGTACACCTCGGAAAAACACCCCATCTCCCGCCGGGCAAGGTAGGTAGAGTGAGTCATTCTCAAGCGTCAAGGCAGCCAAATGTGCATTTCGGACTGTTAGGGGCACATAATGTACGCCACGGACATTAAACCGCAGAAAAACTGTCACCCAGGTACATTTTGTTAGCAGGCACGGTCTCTCTGCCCCGAAGTGCGCGTTTCGAACCGTGGCCTCCGTCAAGTGCGCATTAGAGACACGAATTCGACCCAGAACGGTGCTCTTGCGCGCACTTTGTTTTCGGAGGCAGCTGCGCATGGTCAGTTACGATCCGGGAAATAAGGCGAGGGAGCGGGCATAGGGCGAGGGACCGGGCATGGTGCTCGGTCCCTCGCCTTGGTGTGTATTCGTGGCTTTGGCCCGTTTGATAGTCCACTACTATCCCACTACTCAGTACGGGAGGCGCGGCACGGGCCACACCGGGGTGCAGGATTTACTGCACCGTGGTGTCGAGACGAATAATCCCGTAGGTCCAGCCGTGGCGCAGGTAGACCGCGCACGGTTGCTTCGTTTCTTCGTCGATGAAGAGGTAGAAGGGGTGGCCCACCATTTCCATTTCGTAGAGAGCTTGGTCCACGGACATGGGATTGGCTTCGTAGAGCTTATCGCGCACCACAACCGGGGAATCCCCCAGCTGGGTTTCTACCGCTTCCCCGGTAGTTTCGGGGCGGGTGGGATGCGCTGCTTCCACTTCTACTTCGGGCATTGACTCCGCCTGGGCTTCTGCCGCAAGCTCCTCCGCGGTGAGCGTGAGCGGTTCTCCTACCTTCTCAACCACGCGCCGATGGGACTTGCGGCGATCACGCGAGCGGCGCAGCCGCTCAAAAAGCTTTCCGGATGCTAGATCGAGGGCGCTGTACTGATCAGCAGCTGAGGCCTCAGCCCGAATAACCGGGCCCTTATCAATAACCGTGATTTCGATAACTTTCGAGTTATCCGCTTGGGCGGGGTTCTTTTCCTTTGACACCTCTACCTCAACGCGCTGAGCGCGCGGAGCGAACTGTTCCACCTTCGCAATTTTTTCTTCGATGTGATTGCGGAAACGGTCCGAAACTTCAGTGTTCCTACCCTTGACGATAATCTCCACGGTGTCCTCCTTGGGATGTAGTGGCGGGCGCGCGGCCCGCTGAAAAAAATGCCCGCTTCTCACGCGGATAAGAGAGGCACCACCCCCTATCCTGGGTCACCCGGCACGCGGCTGGTACAACGTTCACCATTGCTCGTTTTACCAGCTAGCACTACCGGCACCGTTATTTCTTGGCATTAAGTGTAGTTCAGTTCACAACATTCGGAAAGGGTTGGAGCAGCGATAACGCTGTGTGCGAGTTCGCTGGACGCGGATCCGGAGCCAGGGCTAGGACCAAGGCCGCGACCACCTTCCCACCCGCCTGCCCGATGGCGCGGGCACAACCAGCCAGCGTAGAACCGGTGGTCAGGACATCATCGATGAGGAGAACCCGCCTGGGAATGGTGATACCAGGACGTATCCGGATTCCACGGCCTTTAGCGGCACGTTCACGCTGCCCGGCAAGGTGGCGTTTTCCAGCCCGGGCACGTTTTTCTTCCGCCACGTATATCACTCGCGCCAGGAGCTGCGCCGGTAGCGTGCCGAGCAGCCCACCGCCCCGATTTTCTCCGCTGAGAAGGACGGGCGCGGCGTGGGCATCTACACCCCCGGCACCTAGCCCCCGCGCCGCGGCCTGCGCCAGGTGCCCGGCGATGAAACGCCCGGCCCGGTGGCGCGCCGCTCCCGAGGGCGCGGGAATAACACTGAGCGCCGTGCCTTCCCAGAGCGGGGCGAGCTGCCGGCAGCGCTGCGCAAAAAGAGTGGCGAAGCGTGCGGTGAGTGCGGCGTCGTTCCCATGTTTCCAGGTGAGGAGTGCTTGCCGGCGCACTCCGACGTATTCCCCCAGGGCGAAAACCGGGAAGAGGGCTTCTTCACGACCATCGGGGAGGATCTGCATGAGGGCCGGGGCGCGGCCTTCCCCACCGCGCCACCTGCCGGCTACCTCCCGGGTGCAGGCCGGGCACAGGGTGGCATCCCAGGCCCCGCATCCGGCACACCAGCGCGGAAAGATGAGGTCACCCAGGGCACCGGCCCAGGAGCGCAACGCACCGGCACCGGCTCCGCCACCGCGGGCAAACAAGCCGCCACCGGTGTGAGCTGCGCCTAGAGAAGCGCCTCCGTGATGGGCGGAGAGGACGCGCGGGGGCAGCTGCGGCGTCGTACCAACAAACATGGTTTCAGCGTGCCGCACCTTTCCCGGGAACGCATCCACTCGCAAGCAGCCTGTGGATAAGCACGGCGTTTGGGAAACTTGTGGACAGCTCCCCGAACGGCGCAGCTACCCCGGCTACCCCGGCTACCCCGGCTACCCCGGCTACCCCGGCTACCCCGGCAGCACGATATCCGTAACGCCGGTCGCGACCGGCCGCCACGCCCCGCCATCGCGAGTAGCAACAACCTGCTGGTCGGTAAGGACCACGATCGATTGCTCCCCGCGCCCGGCAGTCAGCCGCACCGAACCGGGATAGGGCGTGACGTTGAGGCGTTCCATGGGTCCGCCCACCCGCACCGCGAAAATCAGCGGATCTGTACCGGCGGTAGCGCGCCCGAGCACCGCGATATCCGTACTGGAAATCCAGGCCACCGAGCTCACATCCGCCAGGCGCTGCCCCACCTCTAGCGGATCTCCGAGAGCTGTCGGCTCGTGGCGGGCATCGCGCTGGATGGGAGCAATGAGCATCTGCACGGTATCCCCCACCTGCGCCACAATCAGCAGACGCGCGCCTTCGCGTGAAGCCCGAACTTCCCGGATCCGCGCGCCCTTGAGGAAAGGCGCGGTCAATTCACGCACCCGGCCGTCATCAGCAGCGGCCAGCACTACACCCTTATTATCAGTTTCGGACGTCCACACCCAGCCCCAGTAGTCGTAGGAGGGCTCCACCAGGCGCTCCCCGCGGACCATCGTGAAGGGCTGGAAACCATCGCTTCCCACCCGCACCAGGGCATCGCGCTGCGCGGTGAGCAGTGCGTAGGAGGCCACCGAATCGGAATAGTTCCCGGCCATACGCGCCACGTGAATATCGTCGAAGACCCCGCTGGCAAACACCGGGCGGGTCTTGCCTTCTTCCACCTTGTAGGGCCGGTTGTTCTCCAACACGGTGAGGTCATAAGCCCCGTACGGATACGTGGGCAGATCCGCGATGGCGATGGGATCCAGCGGCTCACCCGACACCGTAATATTCACCGAATGCACCGGTACCACGCTCTGGCCGGTAAAGGAGCGCTGGATCTGCTGCACGGCGCGCGCCTGGGATTCCCGGCTGAGGGTGGAGATTTCCGCTGTGACATCCAGAGTCAGCACCCCGCTTTCCAGCTTCGGGCTGGAGGCCATGCGCAAAGTAGTGGGAATTTCCGAATGGACCGCATCGGCAAGCCAGGGCGAGGGCCCGGCCAGCAGCCCGGCAATCGTGGAAGAAATAAAGGTCATCCGCGGGTAGAAACGCAGATCGGGAACCATGGTATCCGAGCCGGGACCGATGAAATAGAGCGGGGTACGCACGTACATGGAGGCGAAGAGGCTATCGGTCATCATGACGCCGTCTTCCAATTCGGCGATGCGCCATTCACCGCTGGCATTACGATCCAGTTTGAAAGTGGTGGAGTGAATGGCGTCCGTGGAGGCCTCGGTGTAGCGCCCACCGGTATCCACGGTCCCCTGCGCGGTCACCGAAATAACATAGGTGCCGTCCTCTCGTTGGGTGGGGGAAATGTTTTGGGAGTTCGGGTACACGCGCACCTGGGAACGCGGATTCCAGGTGCGGCCGGCTTCTTTGGTGAGGAATTGGCGGGCGGTAGCGTAATCATCGCCCGCCCCGCTGCTCCCGGCCAGCAGGAAACCGCGGATCACTTCTTCGGGTGAAGCACCGGTAGCCGGGCCGGCCGGGGTGAGGCCGAAAACAGCTTCTTCGGTGGGTGGCACGCTCGCCTCATTGACCGGCCCGGAACGCGGCAGTCGCCCGCATCCGGCCAACGCTAGGATCATCACGCTGAGCAGCACCGCGAGGGCACGTCCCAGCCCGGGTTTCTTCAGCACGTGCGCGTTCATGCGTCCTCCTTCCCCGCAGAACCGGTGGGCGCTGCTGTGCCGGTGGGCGCGCTTGGGGTGTGCGTCGTCGTACCGGAAACGGCAGTACCCGGCGCCGCAGGTTTGGGCGACGCCGCCGCAGCGGCCCCGCTGCTTGCGTCCGCGGGCGCTACCGCCATTGCGCGAATAGCTGGAATCGTGCCGGTGGTACCCACCGCGGGCAGGGACCCGGTGGTATCCGCGCGCACGATCTCAATGGGAATATCCTCGCTGTCCTCCCAATCTTCCGCGGCAGCCACCCGCAGGGGCAGCGGCGGGGTGAAGGCCGCTTTCTGGGTACGGGGCACGGTGAGGAGGAAGGTAGATCCCACCCCCAATTCGCCGGTAGCTTGCAGGCGCCCTTCGTGGAGCAGGGCGTCTTCGCGGGTGATGGTCAGGCCCAAGCCGGTTCCTCCCGATTTTCGCACCCGGGAAGTATCGGCACGCCAGAAACGGTCGAAAACGTGGGAGGCCTGCTCGGGGCTCAGACCAATACCGCGATCGGATACTTCCACCGCCACCGCGGTATCCGAACCAACCACCCGCACTTTAACGGGCCCGCCTTCGGCATGTTCCACCGCGTTCACCACGAGGTTGCGCACGATACGTTCGATACGGCGCGAGTCCACGCTGGCCACGGTTTCCCCGCGCGCGGAGAGCGTGACGGGCACCCTGTTCGCTTCGATGAGGGGCGCCTGGGAGATGATCACGCGCCGCACAATTTCTACGACGTCGATTTTGCTGGTTTCCAGCACCATCGAACCCGCATCGAAGCGGGAAATCTCCAAGAGATCGGAGAGCATGGTGTCCAGAGAAATAAGTTGGGAATGCTGGAGTTCAGCCGAACGCCGCAGGCTGGAGGGAAGTTCGGAACGCTTATCGTAGATGAGCTGGCCGGCCATCCTGATGGTGGTGACCGGGGTGCGCAATTCATGAGACACCGCGGATACGAAATTCTGCTGCACCTGGGAGAGCCGTTCGAGGCGGGTGAATTGATCCTGGAGGGATTCTGCCATCTGGTTGAAAGCGGAGCCAAGCTGGGCTAATTCGTCTTCCCCGCGATCATCCATCCGCACATCAAAAGCGCCCCCGGCCAGCTGGCGGGCGTTTTCCGCCGCGGCTCGCACCGGCTTCAAGACCACATTAACGAGTACACCGGTGGCCACCGCCACGATGGTAAGAAGCGCGACAGTGGCGAGCATAAGCACCCGGGAAACCTGCGCCACCGTCACCTCTTCGTTTTCCAGAGAATAGAGCGTATAAAACTCATACATGCCGGCATTGGGAAGGCGCACGGTCGCACCGATAAGAATCCCGGGGAGGGTGTATTCCTCCCCCTTCGCAATAGCCACTGCCTGCCATTGCGGGCTGGAGGATTCTTGCACGGCCTCCCGCAATTCGGGGGTAAGCACATCCATGACAGTTGCCGGAGTGGGAGCCCCCACATCAGCTACCAGGTAATTACCGGTATTCTGCCCTGGCGAGCGGATGAGGGCCGTGCCCACCACCCCGCGGATCGGTTCAAATTGGGAGCGCACCTGCGCGTTCGCAATTTCCTGAACCGCGCCGGAGGTTTGGGCATTGGCCGAGTCAAAAACATATTGGGCTTGGGAGCGGGCGCCGTAAAATTGCTCGGTGGCAGCGCTGACGGCGCGGTCATAAAGTTGCGAACGCGTTTGGTTAGCAACAATAACCGCGGTCACGATACTCGTGAGCACCCCGATAGCCACAATCGCGGAAACCACTCGCGCGTTGAGAGAGGTGCGCCAGGATTGCGAAAATGAGGTGAGCGCGCCGCGCCCCATGCTCCCGAGGCTGCGATGAATATAGCCGCGCCGCGAAAATTGACTCACTCCTGGGTTGCCCCCGCCCGGTAGCCCACCCCGCGCACGGTAATAACCACCTCGGGATTATCCGGGTCCTTTTCCACCTTGGAGCGCAGGCGCTGAATATGCACGTTAACGAGGCGGGTGTCGGTGGAATCGTGGCGGTAGCCCCATACCTGCTCGAGGAGTTCTTCGCGGGAGAATACCTGGTAGGGCTTGCGCGCCAGGGTGGTGAGCAGCTCAAATTCGAGGGGGGTCAGGTGAAGATCTTCCCCGTTACGCGTGACCTGGTGGGCGCGCGGGTCGATCACCAGATCGGCAACCCGCAGCGTTTCCACTTCCGGTTCGGTGCGCCGCAGTCGCGCCTTAATGCGGGCCAGCAGCACCGAGTTCTCAAAAGGCTTGGTGACGTAATCATCCGCCCCGGCTTCCAGGCCGGCCACCACGTCCACCGAATCGGTAAGGGCACTCATCATAATGATGGGGACATCGCTTTCTTCACGCAGCTGGCGGGCGACCTCCACCCCGCTCATTCCGGGCAGCATGACATCCAAGAGCACAATATCCGGTGTTTCCGCCCGGAAAATAGGCAGAGCATTGGTGCCGGTGGCACACACCGTCACGGCGTATCCTTCCGATTCCAGCAGGATCGCCACCATTTCAGAGATACCGGGATCGTCATCGACCACAAGAACGCGCATAGTCATAGCGCCATTTTCTCACGTTCGTGCCAATCGTGCAGAAAAATGCGCGAATAGCGTGCGCGGTGAGCGCGGCGGCCACGAAGCGCAAGGCGCACGGGGCGGGCATAACGTGTGCGGACTGGGCGCGGAGCCGAAGAGGCGTCGTCGTACCTCTAGTTATCTTCCGGCGTTTCCGTTTCCTCGCTACGCACCACGCTCAGGCGCGGACGCACCGCCACATCGGAGGGGCGGCTCACCTTCCGGGTAGCGCGGGCAGGTTCGGGTGGCTGGCGGGTGGCGGTTTCGCGGATGGCATCCGCGAGCGCCATGAGATCGGTATCCGAGGGCGGTGCCGGCTCAAATTCGGTGCGCAGGCGGATCATCTGCCAACCGCGCGGGACGGTCACCGATTCGGCGTGCGCTTCGCACAGGTCAAAGGTGCCCGGGGAAGCCACCGGTGAGAGCGGCCCGATCACGGCGGTTGCTTCCGCGTACTGGTAGGTCAACGTGGCAACGGCCGGCTGCTGGCACGTGGTGCGGGAACACTTTCTCAACGGACTCACGCCTTAGACGTTAGCACGCCCGTGTAACCTTGGGGTATGGACACTTTTCCTTCCACGCCTCGCCCCCGCCGCCGTGATCGGCACGGACGGGGAATTCAAGGACCGGTGCTCCCCTATACCCTGCCGGCCTGGCGCACCCGGGCAGATAAATTCGACGATATTATCGCCTCCGAACTAGCCACCTACCGCGCCCATTTCGGGGAAGAAATGCGCGATCTTGATTTCGCGGTCATGGATGTTCCGGCCTCCGATCCTTCGCCTTGGGAGGACGGGGTTCCCCTGGCGCGCCTGCTGCCTTTCGAGCGCGGCGGCGCGGTGCGGGCCCGGCTGCTGTTTTACCGGATGCCGATGATGCGTACCGCGATGGCCAGCCCTTTCCCGCGTATTGTGATTCACGATATCGTCACCGAACAGCTCGCGGCGGCGATTTCCCGCCACCCCGAGGACATCGATTTTTTGCGGCGCGGTTTTTAGTTTTTCTGGTACGACGCCGCAGCTGCGGCCCGCGTGCGCGCGTTTATGCGCGCCGCGGCGGCCGCGGTGGTGCGTTTTTGTTGATCGTGCACGCCTAGGTTGCTCGCACCGCGGTTTCTAGTTCTGGCGCACCGCGACACGGGCAGAGAGCGCCTCGCGCTGGTCGGCAACCGCGCCCACCCAGTCAATGCCGCTCGCTCCGCCAGCTTCCCCGTTCGGGGCACGAACAAGCGCGGCGGCACTCACCGGGTTTTCTGCCTCAATGCGGTATCCGCGAGCAGCTTCGGGTAGGTCCACCGTGGTATATCCCGAAACTTGGGCGTTCACGGGGTCAAGATCCACACCGTCGGCTCCCACCGGGGTGATCTCAACGTGGCCGCGCCCGGCCAGCGCAAGGCGGGCCGGTCCGGGCCCGAAGCTTCCCGCGGTGCGGGCGGCCGGAGCAACCGGACTGGCCCAGGCGGTATCTCCCCCGCCGCCCAGTAACGCACCCGCGGCGAGGGGCTGCGGCCCACGCACCTGCACCGCGTAGGTACCCGGGTCGATACCGGCCAGAGTGAGATCCATAACGGAATTTGCGGCGATGGCCACGTCCTCTCCGCCGGGAAGGGTGCGGGTGGTGCCGTCTTCTGCGGTGAGCTGCACCGTGAAAGTGGTGGCTTCTCCCGGGTTGGCGATGCGCAGGGTGGAGCCCTCCGGGATTCCCGGGATGGTGAGTTCCGTGGCGGCCGGGGCACCGGTGGCGAAATCAACCCCGGCGCCGCTGGTACCGGAAATATGCTGATTTTGCAGGGTCGCTCCGAAAGTGCCGGCCGGGGTGCTCAGGTGGAGGGCGAGGCGGGAGTCTTCGGCGAGCAGCCCGTCCAGGGTGTGACGTACGGTGGAACGCCCGGGAACGGCCACCCGTACCGTGCCGAGCGGCCCGGCACCGCCCAGGGCATCGACCCGGACAGTAATGGGCGCGGCTCCCGGATTGGTGAGAAGAAGCTGGTTGGAGTACCCCACGGTGGTGGCCGAGGCGGTGATCCACAGCTCCCCCGCCCCGCTCACGCAAGGATTCGTGGCCAGGCCGCGCCCGTTACCGCCCTGGGCACTGTAGGACACCGCACCGGAGAGAACCTCCCCAGGATCGGCGCTCAGTATGGTTCCGGCGGGTAGCGCAGCGCGCGCCTCCTTATCCGCGGTACCGAAGAGTAGCACCTGGGTGGCGATATTATCCGCGTTTCCCCCGGGGGTGCCCTCCACGGTCATACCCGCGGAAATGGTTTGTTCAAATCCACCACCGCACAGCAGCTGGGTGGGGGCTTCTCCCGCGCTCGCCACCTCGGCTTCTACCGCGCGGGGAGCCCCGGTGGGAAGCACGACGCCGGCCGCCGCTGCCGCGGCGGCGATTCCCAGCACCGCGAGCGCACTCCCGGCCCGCACCGTGAGGCGGCGCCAACGCGCCCCGCGCCCGCTGGCGCGCCCCACTTCGGTTTCCTCGCGAACCTGCTCCATTACTCGACCACCTTCCGGCGCACCGGGATGGCGACCACGAGCGCCGCGACCACGGCGAGGATCCGCGCGCCGGCCACCAGAGCATCCCCGGTGCGGTTATAGGAAATTGTCAGGCGCCCGGAGCTCCCGGCCGGAATCTCAAAAGCTTGGGCCCATCCCGCGTTATAGGTGGGAAGAAGCTGGCCGTCCAGGCGGGCCTCCCAGAGCGGGTCCTGGCGTTCGGCCAGTCGCACAATCCCGCCGTTACGTCCCGCCCGTGCGGGTAGCTCGGTGTCCACACCGTAGCGCCCGGCGGGCAGTGCGCTGCCGTCCAGGGTGAGGCGCGCGGCATCCACGGCGCTCGCCTCGCTGCGGGTGAGTCGCCAGGAAAGCATCTGCTCATTGGCGCTGATCATATCGAAACGGCCGGTTGCGCCCAGGGCGCGGGCCAGTTCCCCGGCGCGCGGAGCTTGCGCGGGAATAACCACGTAGGAGATAGCGTGTTCGGCTAAGGTTTCCGCGGCGCGCGGGTTTCCGGCGTTCATATCGGCGACGGCGCTAGCCACGTCCGCCGCGGCGGCATCATCCGCGGATGTTCCTTCCAGGGCCGCGAGCGCGCCGGCCATGGTGCTATCGGTGAGTTGGCGGCCCGGCCCGCGCCAGATTTCGGCTCGAATACCGTTCTCGGCCGGATAGAGGGAGAGGACCCGCACCCGGTCCGGGGAGGATGCTTCGAGGATGGCAGCGGCCGGCACCGAACGGCCGGTTTCTGGGTGCAGCTCGGTGGTGCCGGTGAGGGCGCGGCTGAGGTAGAGACCCGATCCGGCCAGGGCACTGAGGATCAGGACCGCGACCGATCCGAGACCCAGGAGCTGGAAAAGCCCGAAGGAGCGTCCGCTCATATCGGTACGCAGGCCATCCCCGGCGCTCACCAGCGCGATCCACAGCCCGCCGAGTGCCACGCTCAAGCCGATGCCGCTCCAGGCAGGCGCGCTGAGTGCGGTAGCGCCGTCGTACACCTGGGCCACCGAAACATGAGTGGAGGCGACCGCCCAGGCGAAACCAGCCGCGGCTATCAGCCAGCCGGCGCGGATGCGCTGCCAATTGCGGGCGCGCCCCAGGGCCAGTACCGCGATGACCACGAGGCACACCGCGCAGATCATGGCAATCTCCCCGAGCCACGGGAGGGACTCCGGCTGGGTGAGCGGGAAGAAGGAAAGGAGATCGAGCGGGCCCGGGCGGGCCGCGAAAGGCTCTCCCGGGGTGGCGAAAAGCAAGCGCCAGGATGCTTCAAGCCCGGGAATGACCACCGCGGCTGCGGGGATCGCGACCCACAGCCAGCGCAGGCGCCGCCAGCGCAGTGCCCCCACCAGGGCAACGAGAAGAAGAACGGCGAGCATTACCGGGGCAGCCGCCGCCAGGTAGATACCAGCTAGGGCCGCGGTGCCCAGGCCCGCGGTGGATTCGATACGGTCGCGGGTGCGGGGCAGGCGCCATACGGAGAGCACCGAGGCGGCCAGCACCGGTAGGAGAATATGGACGAGAGCTCCGGCCACGTGACCCGCGCTCAGCGCCCCCACCAGGGGCCCGGCCCCGGCCCAGACCAGGCCGGCCACCGCGCGTACGTGCGGAGAGAAGGTGAGGGTGCGGGCCGCCCAGAAAGCCGTCATACCGGCCAGCACGGGGGCGCACAGAAGCAGGAGCACCGCGGCGTCCCCCAGGGTGCCCCCGAAGGGTTGCAGTACCAGCGCCAGCGGGGAGAGTAAAGTCCACAGCGCGTCGATGCGCCCGGGGCTGCCATCGCCCACCGCGAGCCAGCCGGGCAGGCTAGCGCGCAGCAGTTCCGTGCCGGTCAGGGCATCGGGGCGCAGCGCTCCGCCCGTAAGATATCCGCCGCGCAGCAGCGGGAAAGCAGCCACACCCGCCACGAGTGCGGTCAGTAGGAGGACGGTGCTCCGGGCGCGTGCGGTGGACCGGCGCCAGCGCCGTCGTTCTGCTTCTTCGAGCGGATTCGGGCGCGCCACCAAACGGATTTTCTCCCGTTCACTGCGTGTCATTTCGCGCCGCGCCGCGCGCACATCACGCCCGCGAGCTTCGAGGGCCGCGAGTCCGGCGCGGCTTTTTTCGGTGCGCCGGCGCCGCCGCCGCGCCCGCATCAGTGCCGGAAGGCTCCCGATCAGCCGAGCGGCCCCGCGCACTTCACCGTCCGCAAGCCGCGCCTCTTTGCCCAGCAGTCGCACCAGCGCCCGCACCGGGCCGAGTAGCACGTACCCGAGGAATAGGACGGGCGCGAGCAGCGCGGGTGCGGCAAGTACGGAGTTGTAGAGTTGCGCGGCGCGGCGCGCCGCAAAGGAATCACGGCCGTCCTCACCGAGGGAAACACGCGCGTGGCGCACGGTAGCAGTAGGTTCCACGACGACGCGCCAGCCCGCTCCGCGCAAGCGCCGCGAGAGTTCGAGCCCGTCCCCGAAGGGCCCCAGCCAGGTATCGAAACCGCCGACTTCACGCAGGGCGCTAGCGCGCACGAGTATGCCGGCGCTTCCCACCGCGAGGACATCGGAGCGCCCGTCCAGCTGCCCACCGTCGCGGTCATCGAGGGCGACTTCCGGAACTCGCCGCGCGCTGCGGGTGGCCCGGATTCCGACTTCCAGAAGTGCACCAGGATCGGACCAATCCACCTGTTTGCAGCCCACCGCGCCAATATTCGCGGCGTTTTCCAGGGTGCGGGCGAGGTTCGCGAGGGCTTCCGGAGCGGGGGCGCTATCGTCGTGCAGGATCCAGTAGGCGTCGTAGCCGGTGGTGGATTGTGCGGCAGTCGATTCAGCGGTGGTGGACTCGCCGGCGCCGTGTGGTTCACCGCTTGATTCACGGGAGTCCGCGGCAACCGCGTTATTGACAGCTGCCCCGAGTTTTCCGGTAAGCACGCTGATGGCATCGGGTTTCCGGGTGGAGGATTCCAGCGCGGCGAGGGTGTCCTCCAGATAAGCGGAGCCCGGCCGGGTGATAACGAGAGCGCGAATTCTGAACTGCATTGCTGTTGATGCTACGCCAGCGCGGGCGCTGGGCGGTTATGCCTCGCCGACGCGGCGGCGTTGCCGGCTCAGGCGCCGGCGGTCATTATCCGACATACCACCCCAGATACCGTGACGAATATCATGCTGGAGGGCGTATTCGAGGCATTCCTCCCGGACCGGGCATTCGTGGCAGATCGAGGTGGCGGGGGCGGTGGAGCCGCCTTTTTCAGGGAAGAAAATATCGGGATCGGTTTGAGCACACAGCGCAGATTCACGCCAGTGCAGCGATGCCGAATCAGCTTTCTCATAACCGAGGTCGAAGATGTCGAGCATGGCGTCCTGGGCGTCCTGCGGCGTCAATCCGCCGTTCCCCGCGACGCGCAAGCCGGGGTTAATCCTCCGCACATGTCCTCCTCTAACCAAGGTGTCTTTATAAATTACAAGCGTGTCATACCCCAAAAGTCAAGCGAAAGCGGTATATTGCCCACCCGAACTTCCGTTCGAGTTCGGCGTGTTGCCGCGGCCGGGTGCGCCTTGTGCCGCGTGGGCGATTTGCTCACAATCACCGCGGGCGTAACCGGCCCGCCAGCACCCGAAACCGACCTGGCCGGTGGCGCCCGGCCTGCAAATAGGCAAAAATGACCCTATGCGTGGAATCATTCTGGCCGGAGGCTCCGGCACTCGACTTCATCCCGTTACGCTGGGCACCTCCAAGCAGCTGGTACCCGTGTATGACAAACCGATGATCTACTATCCCCTGAGCACGCTGATGCTCGCCGGAATCCGTGACGTCATGGTTATTACCACACCCGAAGATGCCCCGGCTTTCCACCGGCTCCTCGGGGACGGCAGCCAATTCGGCATCAGTATTTCCTTCGCGGTGCAGGAAGTGCCCAATGGGCTGGCCACCGCTTTCACCATCGCCGCCGATTTCATCGGTAACGAACCGGCCGGGCTGGTGCTCGGCGATAATATTTTCTACGGCCCCACGATGGGACGTCGCTTGGAACGCAATACCAATCCGGATGGTGGCGCTATCTTTGCGTACCATGTTTCGGATGCGCGCGCCTACGGCGTCGTCGAATTTGACGAAAACTTCAAGGCGATCTCCATTGAGGAAAAGCCCGCCCACCCGAAATCCAATTTCGCGGTACCGGGCCTGTACTTCTACGACAATGACGTTATCGAAATCGCCCGCAACCTCGAACCTTCCGCGCGCGGGGAATACGAAATCACGGATGTCAACCGCAAGTACCTGGAGGCGGGCAAACTCAAGGTTGAGGTGCTCGACCGCGGTACCGCGTGGCTGGATACCGGCACCTTCGATTCCCTCGCGGATGCCACCAGCTTCGTGCGCACCATCCAGGCACGCCAGGGGCTCTCGGTGGGGTGCCCCGAGGAAGTAGCGTGGCGGCGCGGGTTCCTCAGCGATGAGGAGCTGCGTGAACGCGGGGAAAAGCTGCGCAAGTCCGGCTACGGGGACTACCTGCTCGGGATCTTGGAAGCCCAGCACGATATTCCTTCGGCAAGCTACTAAAACGAGCTTGGCGGGCACGTAACTCTAGTCCGTAACACGGGACTCGGGTCCGCCGTTCGGGCCCACTCACATGAAGCGGGGCGGCTGACATGGTGTCGGCCGCCCCGTTCGTGTGCCGTGCTAGTCCACTGCTATTCCGCTAGCCCCGGCACCCAGCTAACCCAGGTACTCGGCTAGCCCAGGTACTCCGCGAGCACGCTCGGGGCCGCGGCTTCCCAGCGTTCCTTCCAATCCCCGATAGGCTCGATACCGGCCCGGCGCAGGGCGCCGTGCGAGAGCACCGAGAAATGCGGGCGCGGTGCGGGCCGGTTGAAGGCAGCCGCCGTCGTCTCCCCCACCATCGCCGGGTCTTTACCCAGCGTCGATACGATCTCACGGGTGAAATTCCACCAATTCGTCTTCCCCGAGGACGTGCCGTGGTAGGTCCCGGAGGGAATATTCGCTTCGACCATGCGGTAGATAAGATCGGCGAGGTCCACCGTCCAGGTGGGTTGGCCCACCTCATCGGTCACCACGGAGAGCGCATCGCGTTCGCAGGCCAGGCGCGCCATCGTCTTCGGGAAGCAATTGCCCTGGGCGCCATACAGCCACGCGGTCCGCACGATATAGTAGTCGTCCGTTTCGGCACGCACCGCCCACTCCCCGGCCGCTTTGGTGCGCCCGTAGGCACCCTTGGGGTTCATGACGTCATTTTCTTCGTACGGGTCCACGGCATCGCCGGAAAATACATAGTCGGTGGACACCTGCACCAGTTTCGCGCCGATCTGCGCGGTACGCCGGGCTAGGATTTGCGGGCCGGTTGCGTTAATGGTGAAAGCTGCCGCCTCCTCACTTTCGGCTTTATCTACGGCCGTATGCGCAGCAACATTAACGACGACGTCGACCTTATCGACCAGGTGCGCTACCGCGGCCGGATCGGTAATATCCAGCTCGCTCTTATCTACGGCGAGCACGTTCTGCCCCCGCTGTGCGAGCAAAGCAACGAGATCCTGGCCGAGCATTCCCCGACTTCCGGTAACCATCCAGCGCATGGGTGTCCTTTCCTTGTCTATACCCGCGTTATTGTACTCATTGGACCAAAGCCGCGGCAGCGTGGGATGAGCCCGCGGTGCGGTGCGCCGGCCTCACGGGGCGAAACTGGGGCAGCAGCTGGGCGCGAACAAGCCGGTAGTACACCACACTCCCACCGAGGAGCGCGACGTATCCGAGCGTGACTGCCGCCCCGAGTACCGGTGCCGGCAGCCCCGCAGCGAGCGCCCAGCGCTCTATGCCTCTTCCCACGAAAGCCCCCGGATAGCATGAGCGCAACCACAGTAGCATCGCGTAAGCGGAGAGCAGCATACTCCCAGCTACTAGTGCGGGGAGGAGGAAACTGCGCCACCCGGCTTCTTCGCGGTAACGGGGGCGGCTCGTGGTTCCGGGCAGCGGCGGATCCCAGTGGTGGCCGGCCGCGCCCATCGTGATGACCACGAGCAAGCCAACGGCACCGGCGAAAAGATAGCGGCCCTGCACCCCGCCGATAATTCCCAATCCGCGGTACTGGTTATAGGCCTGCACGATGAGCATGCCGAGGACCAGCACAATATTCGCGGTGAAGAGAAGTAGGCGCCAGCGTTTATCCGGGTGGGTGCGAAGGGCACGAGCAAGAAAAATAGCCACGAGAAGAGTAAGGAGAATGAGAAGCGGCGGCGCAAAAGTGACATCCAGCCACCCGAAGTCCGACCAGAAGGAGTCTACAAAGGACGTGGTCACCCGCTCGGCGAAGAAACCGATATTTGTGCCCGGCTCCGTGGCTTGGGCCTGGAAACCATCGGGTTGGATCACCCCGTAGCGCACGATATTACGCAGCCACCAGTAGCCGCCGGCGAGAACACCGATGAGTCCCGCACTCAGGCCCTGGGCGAGGCGCCGCCCCCACGTTCCCACATGCGGATTGGCAAGGAAGGAAAGAAAGACCACCAACCCCATGGGAATGAAAATCCCCTTACTCCACAAGCCGAGTCCTAAGGCAAGCCCAGCCCCCAGTACGGTGCGCCACCGCCCAGCTCCGAACATGGCTGCGCTCACCGCTGCCATGTTGAGGGCACCAGCACCGATGAAGAGCGCGTCATTGGTAACCGAAGCGGAGATAAATGCGAGCATGGGAATCGCGTACACGGTACCGGAGGCCAGGAGTGCACCGCGTCGGCTCAATCCGGCGCGGCGAGCCGCGAAAATAAGGCAGGGCACCAGAGGCGAGGTCAGCACAATGGAGTAGAGCCGCAGGATAAGAATCTGGCGGTCCCAGGGGGCATCCGTCATTCCGGTAGCTCGCAACACCAGTGCCCCGCCGGCGTAATAGAGCGGGGGATGCTGAGTCATCTGATCCAAAATAGGAACTGTCTCCTCGGCCCGTGGGGAACGGCGCTGCTCGTGCGGGAGAATTCTCTGGCTGGCATAGGAATCCGGATCCGTACCGATCCAGGCATCTCGCCCGAGGCGAGTACGGTAATGCAGGGAGTAGCTGGGGGCGTCCTCCACCAGCAGGCCGCTGGCCTGTGACGCCTCAAAAACATCACGGTAAAGCCGACTTGTTCCCGGATCGGGCCACTGCCCCGTCTGCTCGAGTCGAATAATGGAATTGAGGTGATGGGGCTCATCCGGGGTGCGCAGTGGCGGGCTGGCAAGTGCCCAGAGCATCTGCCAGATAAGGAAAAGAACCGTGAGGAGCCCCGCACACGTATAGAAACGGCGTGAGCTCATGGTGGTATCACTGGTTCGCATACGGTCCTTCGGGGAATTCACGGGGCACCCGGCGATCCCCTCCGCACCGGATGGTATAGGTAGGGCCGCGGGAAGCGCGTTGGTTATTCCAGTCTAGCTTCCGCATCACCGGCGCGGAGAAGGTATCGTAGTTCCCGTACATCGAGTAGCCGAGTGAGGGAACATTATGGAGATTCGGGAATTAGCGATTTCGGGCGCATGGGAAATCACCACCAAGCATTTCCCCGATGAACGCGGTATTTTCTTAGAAGCCTACAAATCCTCCGTTTTTGAAGAAACAATCGGTCACCGCTTGGATGTGCGCCAGGTGAACACCTCGGTATCGAAAGCCGGCACCGTCCGCGGCATCCATTTTGCCGATGTGCCGCCCAGCCAGGCGAAATACGTTATGTGCCCGCGCGGTGCAGTTCTCGATTTCGTTATTGATATTCGGGTGGGCTCCCCCACCTACGGCAAGTGGGATTCCGTTCTTCTCGATGATGACACCCGGAAAGCCATTTATATTTCCGAGGGCCTGGGCCACTGCTTCGTAGCACTGGAAGATGATTCCACCGTGGTCTACCTGTGCTCAGCGCAATACGCACCCGGCCGCGAACACGGGGTTAATCCGCTGTGCTCGCAGGTGGGCTTGGTATTCCCGGAAACTGATCGCCAGGGTAAGAAGCTTGAGCTGCTGCTCTCCCCCAAGGATACCGATGCCCCCGGCCTCGATGAGGCCGAACGCAGCGGGCTCCTCCCTCGTTATGAGGATGTCCAGGCTTTCCTCGCCACCCTGCGGAGCTAAA
This sequence comes from Actinotignum schaalii FB123-CNA-2, assembly GCF_000411135.1. GTDB lineage: Bacteria > Actinomycetota > Actinomycetes > Actinomycetales > Actinomycetaceae > Actinotignum > Actinotignum schaalii_A. Next base: position 518,013 of record NZ_KE150263.1, read on the forward strand.
TATGAAGCGGGCTGAGCTATCCGCCCTCGCTAACCAGGTCACCGCGGTCGTTATCACCTATAACCCAGACGGGAATTGCACCACCCGTCTCACCGCGCTAGCCTTGCAGGTCGGGCACGTGGTGGTTATTGATAACGGTTCGGAAGAATCGCGCCGGGCAGCGGTAGCGGAAAGCGCTCGCGCGGTGGGTGCCCAGTTCATTCCGCTGAAGCAGAATCTCGGTATTGCGGCGGCCACGAATATCGGGATTGAGCAAGCCCGCGCCCGCGGCGCTCGTTTCGTGCTGCTCATGGATCAGGATTCCCTGGTGGGTTCGGATATGGTGGCCCATCTACTTGAGGTGTTGGCCGGTGATCCACAGATTGGTGCTGCCGGCCCCCTCCCCAGCGAAGAGCGTGAAGGGGAGGATCAGCTGGTCTACGTCGCTCGCGAGTGGGCCCCCAAGCGTGCCACCGCGGCCGAACTGGAACGCCCGGTCCTTGACGTTGCTTTCCTCATTGCCTCCGGGTGCCTTATCCGGATGGAAACGCTCGATGACGTGGGCGGAATGGGCACCGCCCTCTTTATTGACCACGTGGACCTGGAGTGGGGCGTGCGCGCCCGGAGCCAAGGGTGGCGCCTGGTGTGCGTCACGGCCGCCCGGCTCTACCATTCTTTGGGGGACGCCGTCGTTCTTCTTCCCGGACGTACGCAACCGGTGCACGTACACGCGCCGATCCGCAACTACTATCTGGTACGCAATACTGCCCGGGTTATCGGCAGTTCACTATTCCCGGGCAAGTGGCGGATGCGTTACGCCTGGTGGCTGGCCAAATATCTCGCTTTTAACGGACTGCTCCTCGACCGCGGGGCCGAGCGGCGCCAGCTCATGCGCCAGGGCTTACGCGACGCGCGGCGGCGGCGTGGCGGACGCATCGGTGACGCGAAAATATGACATCACACGCGCCTCTTCCAGCTGAACCGCACGTTCCCCCCGCGCGCGGCCTGTGGTCCCCCCGAGTCTTCCTTTTTTCTTTCCTCGCTTTTCTTTGCTACACCACGGGCCTGAGTCTACTCACCCCGCTGCAGGGGTCCCCGGATGAACCCGTGCATGAAATCTACGGATACCAGGTGGTCACGGGTAATATTCCGCTCGAATCGGAACGGGTACTCGCCCCGCGCTACCTGCGCTCGGGTGCCCCCGATTGCTGGCGCACCACTCGCGCCCAAACGGCGTGGTGTTCACCCCCGCTCAGTTCCGATGCCACCCTGCGGGAAATGGGCACAAGCGCGGTTAATTACCCACCGCTCTACTACGCCCTCACCCACCAGCCCCTGCGGTTCCTCAGCGGTGCGGCAGCGTTGTGGGCCGTGCGGATGTGTTCGGCGCTGCTCTTTTCGCTGCTGGCAGCTTTCGGGGTTTCCGCTTTCGCGACCGGTCTGCCCCACCGTCTTGAATCTTTTATTGCCCTTACCGTTCTCACCCCGGCTTTCTTCATTTTCGCGGGTTTTTCCAATCCGCAAAGTCTGGAAATCGGGGCGGCCCTCGCCATGGCCGGGTGTCTCATCCCGCTCATCCGCACTCTCCCCCCACGGGAAACGGCACAACGGTGGATCGCGGGGGGCTGCGCGGCACTGCTGCTCATCCTGGCGCGCCCGGTGGGCCCGTACTGGGCTATTGCCATGTGCCTGCTTCTCGCCGGGGTATTTGGACGCGAACGGGTACGCACCTACCTGCGCACCCGCGCTTTCGGGGTATTCCTGGCTCTGTGCGCCGCCGGATGCGTGGGCTGGCTGGCGTGGACCCGTATCTCAACAATCTACGGCCCCACACCGACCGAAGTCACCAATGACGGCTGGACTGCTCTCACGCTGCGCCTGCTCGGGAACTTCCGCTACTACATGCACGAAACCATCGGAACTGCCGGCTGGCGCTCCGTCACCACTTCGGTTCCGGTCACGGTACTCTACTGGGTGGTTATCTTCGCCGTGGTGGCGGCCGCGTGGCGGTGGGGACAGCTGCGGCACCGGGTATCCATCGCGCTGGCTTTTATTTCCCTCCCGCTTAGCGCCGTCCTCATGAACACCCTGGTGTTGAGCCGTACCACCTTCCCTATCTGGCAGGGCCGCTACGCTTTCCCCTTCCTCTTCCCGCTCTTCTGGGTGTGCGTGGCGGTCAAAGCAACCTCCGGGCGCCGTCGTTCCACAACGAGCAGGGCACTTGCTCGAGCGACATCCGCTCTTTTCTTCCTGGCGACCGTTGATATTACGGTGCGGATGGCCTGGCGTTTTTACGCGGGTATCACCACGGCGCCGCTGTGGCGGATCCTCACCGATACCCCGCCGCACGCCCTCATCGGAGCCCTGCTTGCCATCGCGGTGGCGGGCACGTACCTGGTGTTGACGTGGCGCTACGCAAGGAGATGTGCCGATTCGCCCGTGCCCGTCATATAATTCCATGGGCTTACTTGTTATGAAATGTATGTAAATCAATGACTAATCGAGGTGATCATGGGCGGCGATGCTGCTGAGGCGCGTTCCATCGATTTTTCGCGGGACCGCCGGCGGGTAGTGCACGGGAAAATGTTCCTCCTCGCCTTCGTGGGTTTCTTTATCTATGCGATGGGACTCAGTTTGCTCACCCCGCTCAACGGCGGCCCGGATGAAACCCAGCATGAGATTTACGGTTATGCCGTGGTCACCGGGCAAATCCCTCAGAAGAGTATTCGCGTGGATGCCCCCGCGTTTTTGCGTCGCGGTGCCCCCGATTGCTGGCGCCACGACCCGGCTGCCACCGCTTTCTGTTCCCGTATTTTCACCACGAACGACGAACTCATCTCCCAGGGCACCTCGGCGGTTAACTACCCGCCGCTCTACTACTACCTCACCCATTGGCCCCTTCTGCTGGCCTCCGGGAAATATGTGCTCTGGGGTATCAGGGTGCTCTCCGCCGGGCTTTTCGCCGGGTTGGCCGCGCTCGGCTTTTCTTCTCTGTACGCGGGGTTACGCAGCGCCGCACTTCCCTATCTCACTATCGGCCTACTTGCCCCGGGTTTCTATTCCCTCAGCGGTTTTTCCAATCCGCAATCGATGGAAATTGGGGCGGCCCTGGCCCTCACCGGTTTTCTTCTTCCCCTTCTCAACCGGGTTCCCGCCCGCGAGGAGCTATGGCGCTGGATTGGCGGGGGGCTGGCCGCTATCCCCCTCATTTGCGCGCGCCCGGTGGGTCCCTACTGGGCAATACTGCTCTGTTTACTTTTCGCAATTATTTTTGGGCGCACCGCGGTGCGACGTTACCTGCGCACTCCCGGATTCTGGATTTTCCTCGCGCTATGCGCCCTGGGCTGCCTAGCCTGGTTCGGATGGAATTACCTGGCCTCCACCTACGGGAAGGCTCCCGATCCGGTGGCCAATAAGGGCGCTTTCCGCATGGGCCTGCAAATTCTAGGAACCATGCCCTATTACATCCACGAAACCATCGGCACCGCGGGCTGGCGTAACGTGGAGCCGAGCAGCCCGGTCTCCCTGTGCTACGTGGTTTTCTTCGCCTGCCTACTCATCGCGATCTACCGGGCCGGCGCACGCCACCACCGCCGCGCGGTTATTTTCGGGGTGGCGGTGCTGCCTTTCAGTGCCCTGCTCCTCAATACCGCGGTGGCGGATCGCATCCCGCTGGTAATGTGGCAGGGCCGCTACTGGTTCCCCTTCGTTTTCCCTTTCTTGGTGACCTGCGCCGCGGCTCTCCTCCAACATCACGACCTGCGGAAACGTACGGATTTCGCGCGCGGCTCCCGCCTCATCCCGGTTCTTTCCCTGGCCGGGGCGCTGCTTTTCGCCGTGACGACCATTGATTTCACGGTGCGAATGGCCTGGCGTTTTTATGTGGGCTTGCGAACCCCGGTCTTCGCGGTAGCGTGGACAACGCCGCCCCGCGCGCTCCTGGGTCTCCTTTTGTGCGTGGGACTTTCCTGCGCGGTTGCGTATCTTGTGGTGCGCCGCTACCGCCCGCACCTGAGTGCGCTGCGCCGCACGTGGCGCGAGTATCTGCATCCGCAGACTTTAGCGGCGGGCCTCACGGCGCGTAGCGAAACCGGCGAGGAGTCCGAGGCTCACGTCCGCGAGGGTCGTGAAAACACGCGAAAGTAGTACGACGACGACAACCGGCCCGCTCCCTACTGCGGTAGACAGGACTGCGGCAAGAGCCAGTTCCCGCACCCCCACCCCGGCCGGGACGAAAAACACCAAGAAGCCGACGGTCCAGCCCAGCGCGTAACCGCCGGTGGCGAGGAGGAAAGTCGGCAGCGAAGCGGCCATGCCCTGGTAGATGAGCATGAGCCAGAGCTGGGCACCCATGAGAAGCCATCCGGCCGCCGCCCACACTGCTGCCAAGCCGGTACCGCGCCAGCTGAGCTGTGCCTCCAGTTGCCCGCGCCCCAGAATTTTTAGCCCTAAACTGATGATCTTATTGAGGACGGGTGGGATAAGAGCCACCACCCCCACGGGAATGGCCAGGGCTAGCCAGCCGTAATCCGCCATGAGGCCGGCCGGGCCGAGGAGCAGCGCGAGAACCGCCAGCACCAGGCCGGTAACAATGGAAACCACCATGGAGACGAGCAGCGCCACGAAGGAGCGCCGCCGCGCAATGGAATGCGCCGCGCCCATTTCCGCGGCCGCTACAAAATTCCACACTCCGCCGGGCAGATATTTTGCCACCTGGGAAGTATAAAAAATACGTCGAGCCACCCGGGCGGGGACGGGCTGGCCCACGTCATTGAGAAGGTAGCGCCAGGAGACCATCGTGCAGACCACGTAGAGCAAAGAAAGTGCGATTCCGGCCAGGCTCACCCACCAGGGCAGCACCGCGAGCGCCTCCCCCACCGACTCTCGGTTCGCCACGATAGCCCAGATCGCGGCAATAACCGCGAGGATCATGAAGCCGGCCCGCACGGGGGGTGCTTGCAGGATGCTGAGTATTTTTTTCACCGAGGGCTCTTTTCACCGGTGCGGTCGGAGGCTCCGCTGGGATTGAGTGCGGCACCGGGTGCCGCATCTTGTCTCGTGCCGCACCGACCCGGCACTCGGTCAAGGGCGACGAGGAGGGGACGTACCACGTAAGCGGGGCGGAAAGCTACATCAGCCCGCTCACCGCAACGGTTGCGGGCCGCGGCGATGGCTTCGGGATCCGAGGCGAGGCGCTCCAGCATATCGGCGAGGGCGCTCGCATCCCCGGCCGGAACATAGCGGGCGGCATCCCCAAGGATCTCGCGCTGCGGGGCGGTATCCGAGGTGATGAGGGCCAGACCGGCGGCCATGCCCTGGTATGCCTTATTGGGAACCACGCGTTGGGCCTTATCCGACGTCCCGAAGATGCCCAGGCAGAGGTCATGGCCGGCGATAGCGCGCGGTAGCGCGACGGCGTCGACCCAATCCCGCCACATTACCCGCACGTGGGTTCCCTCGCCCGCGAGAATCGCGCGCACGTCAGCGTAATCTTGACCGGTGCCGATGAGGGTAACCTCAAGATCCACGCCGCGCTCCTCGAGGGTGCGTAGGGCGCGCGCAATCGTGACGGCGCCCTGCAAGGGTGTGAAGAGGCCGTAGAACACCACGCGGGGCGGGGTGTGAACCGGATGCGGGCTGCGGGCCGCGAAGAAACTTTCGGGCGAGCCCACGGGCACGACGACGCCACGAGCACGCAGGGAGTCGGGCATGTGCGCCAGGTGCGCGGGGGTATCCAGGACCGTAATGGTGGAGGCGCGGATGGCGGCGCTATCCAGGGTGCGCAGCAGGCGGTCTTTGATGCCGTTGTTCAGGCCGCGGTCGGTGGCGGTAGTGGAGGCAAAAATGAGGTGGTCGAGCACGATGGGTGTGCGAGGGAAGAGCAGGCGGGCCAGGAGAACATCGAAATGGCCCAGGTATCCCACCACAATAACGTCCGGGGCGTGCGGGCCGCGGAAACGCCGGGCCCCGCGCACCAGCCGCCACCAGTGCCGGGCAATATCCGCCCCGAAAGAAAGCGCCCCGCGGGCACTGGCGAGGGCTGCTACCCGCCCGGCGGTGCCGGTATCGAGGGGAATATTGAGTTCGCGGACCGTGTGGCCGTGTTCGGCCAGCCCGCGCAGTAGCACCCCTACCCGGGGGTGGTTCGCGGTGTTGTACGTGCCGAAGCCGAGGATCCTCACCGGGTGGCTCCCCCGTTCGTGGCGGCAACCGGATTATGTGGGTGATCTGGGTCATCTATTTCGGGAGCGTCGAGGGCACTGGGGGCTTGGTCGGTGCTCGCCGCGGCAGCCAGCGGGCGCGGCGGGCCGAAACGCAGGGCTTTGATGCCTTCTAGTTGCTGTTCGAGGAGGACGCGGTTGGTTTTGAGGAGGTCGGCGATGATGAGGATGGTGATGGAGATAATCGAGGCCACGATCATGGCCGAGCCGAAAATAAGGGATTGGATATGGCCGGCGCCCTGACCCATGAAGTAGAAGATGAGGAAGCGAATGAAGGGGATGGCGCCCAGGATCCCGGTGATTGCCGCTGTCCACCCCAGAGGCACATGGGGTTTGAACATGAGGTAGGAGCGCACAATCGCGGTCCCGGATTTGAACATATGCTGGAAAATATTGGAGAACAGGCGCGATTCGCGGGTTTTCGGGTTGGTGGTGATGGGTACGGAGTCGATACGCAGGCGCTTATTTCCGGCTTGGATAATCGTCTCCATGCAGTAGGAGAATTGGGTGACCACATTGAGGCGATAGAGCGCGCCCTTCGAGTAGGCCCGGAATCCGGAGGCGGCGTCCGGAAGTTTGGTGCCGGCCGCCCGGTTAACCACCCGGGAACCCACATTCTGCATGAGTTTTTTGAAGCGGGAGAAGTGCGCGATTTTTGAGGTTTGGCGGTCGGCAATAACGATATCGGCACGCCCGGCCACGATAGGAGCCACCAGTTCCGGGATGGCTTCCTGGGGGTACTGATTATCGCCGTCGGTATTCACCACAATATCCGCGCCGTTCGCGAGCGCGTACTCCACCCCGTCCCGGAAGGAGCGGGCCAGGCCCTGGTTGCGGGCGTGGCGCACGAAGTGTTTCACCCCGTAGGATTTGGCGACTTCAACGGTGGCATCGGTAGAGCCGTCGTCGATAATAAGGATCTCAATGCTATCGATGCCCGGGATTTCTTTAGGAATAGACTCCAGCACCAGGGGCAAGGTCTTTTCCTCGTTCAAACACGGAACCTGCACAAATAGTTTCATATCCCTCTCCGCCGCACTCGCGATTATCCAGCACCTAGCCTAACAAGCTCCGCGGGCTCTCACGGGAAGATACGCTGGTGCATGGTGGAAGTACGGCAGCACCGCAGCAGCGTTTCCTGCGCCGCAGGCTCCGCGCTTCCCGCGCCGCGGCACGCCGCTACAGTACAATTCAAAGAACAGAAAGCCGATGCTGCCTCTTCAACCAAAGGATTCCGCCGTGACGAATATTTCTTCTTCCTCGGCCAAGGCCGCCCTCCGTTCCGTGCTTCGCCACGTTCCGGGAGCGGAAGCTGCCGGGCGCAAGGTACTTCAGAAGGTGCTCTACCGGGTTCCTTGCTCGGAGCGGCCGCTGGTATCCATCATTATTCCGGTCTACGGGCATTGGAAGGAAACCTTTGCCTGCCTGAAAGCACTGGCGGCAACGGCCGGGAATATTCCTTATGAAATCATCGCGGTGGATGATTGCTCCCCAGATTCCACCGGCAAGAAGCTGGATCGTATTATCGGCTTGCGTGTTGTTCATATGCCACAAAACGGCGGCTTTATTCGGGCCTGTAATACCGGGCTCCAGCATGCTCGCGGTGAGATCGTTGTCTATCTCAATAATGACACCGAAGTGAATCCCGGCTGGCTCCTCCCCATTGTAGAACGCATGGAAGATCCCACCATTGGGCTGGTGGGAGCGCGCTTGGTGTACGCGGATGGCACCTTACAGGAGGCTGGCGGCGTCGTATTTTCTGACGGTAGCGCCTGGAATTACGGGAAAGGAGACAATCCCGAAAATCACTCCTATACCTATTTCCGGGATGTCGATTACTGTTCCGGAGCGTGTTTGGCGGTACGCAAGTCCATTCTTGATGAACTGGGCGGCTTCGATGAGCGATATATCCCCGCCTACTACGAAGATACCGATCTGGCTTTTGAAGTGCGGCGCTTAGGCTACCGCACGGTTTACGAACCGCGTTCCCTCGTTATTCACCACGAAGGTGTATCGAACGGCACGGAAACCTCGTCTGGAACGAAACGCTACCAAGTCATCAATCGGGATAAGTTCCGGCAAAAATGGGCCGCCGAGCTGGCTTCGCAGCCGCTGAGTCCAGAAGAGGACCCCGATTTTGAAATCGAACGCGCCGTTCATACCAAAAATGTTGTTATTGTATGCGACGGTACGGTCATCACCCCTGATCTGGACTCCGGATCGGTGCGAATGGAACAGATTCTGCTGGAACTACTCCGGCTCGGATATCAGCCTGTTTTCATTCCGCAAAACAAAACCCGCCACGAACCTTATGTCGGAAATTTGACCAGATACGGCATCCAGGTTGTTTACAACACGTATAACGAGATGGGCCGCGCGAATATTAGCGGCCAGGCCCTCACCATCTTGCTACGCGGACATGTGCGCGGAGTAATACTCTCCCGGGTCGGAGTGGCTGCGGCAAGCATCTTCCCCATCACCCACGCACTTCCCGGCGTCCCCGTTATTTTTGACACGGTAGACCTACACGGCACCCGCGAATTGCGCGAAGCGAAACTTGCCGGTGATGATGCTCTTATCACCGCTGCGCATCAAACCAAGGAATTGGAGCTCGGAGTCATGCGGGCCAGCACCGCCACTCTGGTTGTTTCCTCCGAAGAAGCGAAGATGCTGCACGCGGACCATCCCGAACTTCCGGTCTTTGTGGTGGGGAATGTGCACGTTCCGGTGCAGCACCCCGCGGGATTGACGGGCCGGCGCAGCATTAGTTTTATTGGTTCTTTCGCCCATCCTCCGAACGCGGATGGCCTGAACTGGTATTTCACCGAGGTACACCCGTTGGTGCGTGAAGAACTCGGTAATGTTGAGGTGAATGTGTATGGAAAGAACCCACCGGAATCGCTGCGCGTTTTCGAGGGGAACGGCGTGAAGCTGTGCGGCTACGCCGCTGATTTAGCTGATGTTTATAATCCGGCTCGGCTCTCCATCGCGCCGCTACGCTACGGTGCCGGAGTGAAGGGCAAGGTTGGGGAATCTCTCTCCTGGGGCGTTCCTATCGTGACCACCGATATCGGAGCTGAAGGCATGGGTTTGGAAGACCGCCACACCGCGCTGATCGCCAATAGCCCGGAGGAATTTGCCCGGGCTATCGTGGACGGTATGCGTGATGATGAGCTGTGGGAGCGTCTCTCTACCGCGGGTGAACACCATATCCAGGAGATTATGGGCGTGCCCCGCCTCCACCAGGACCTCGCAGCTGCCTTTGATTTCGCGGGGATCACGCGCGCCTGATCGTGCCGCTGGTTCAACTGGCACACCGGCCTGCTGCTGGTGCGCAATGAGCTATTCTGCCAGCGTGACGATGGTGAAGTCCGCGTGCGGCTCTATCCGCAGGCGCGGGTCGGAAGCAATCTGCTCACGCAGCGCCTGCGCTTCTGCGGCGAAAGCATCCGTGGATCCCTGTTCGATTCCCCAGCGGAAATCAAAATTCGGGATGACCACCGCTTGCACCTGCCCGGTATAGAGCACCTGCCACACCGAATGCCCAAAGTTCGCGTGTGAGCCGATCACGTCCTGCATTTCCGGAGTCCAGTTTTCCCGAGCCCGGGCCACGTCTTTATCACCGAAAGTGTTGTAGAGGACCAAGTCAGATTCGCTCGCGATCACCCCGGCCAGAAAATCATTACCGCCCGAGACCGGGGAACTGAAAGCCACCACGGCATCGTCCGGCAAGGCAGCATCAAGTTTTTCTGGAATCTCACCGATAAGTGCCTCAAGATGGGCGGCCCGGTCGCTGGAGCCTACCGCCAAGCCCGCGAGGTTCGGGGCGGAAGCCAGCACCGCCAGCGCAGCCACGATTCCGCAGGCCACCCGCCGCCAGCTGCCTCGCGCTTCCCGGCGCACCAGCGCGCTGATGCCGCTCGCGAGCGCCGCGAGCAGAGCCAGCCGAACCACCAGCATCCAGCGGTAGATAGCCCGCATGAGATCAAGGCCGGGAAGCTCCTCGTAGAGCGGTGCCCACGGGAAGGTCCATAAGGCTTCCGAGCGGGGCATAAGATAATCAGTCACCTGAATCGGCGGGGTCAAAGGCCCTCGGATTTCCCACCATTTCAGGGAGGGCCCCAGGGCAATAACAAAGGCCACCAGTGCCACAAAGGTCCAGAGCAGCACGTAGCGGCGTGACCCGCGCGCCCATACCAGCACGCAAACGAGCAGCACCAAAGCCGTAATACCGATGTAATTCCAGCGTACATTCGTGCCGTCTCCCCATAGCAGATCGGCATCCAGCCCGATTCCAAGGAGCTCCGCCCACCACACACTCGAGGTGGGGATAATCGTGGTAGCTACATCCACGCCCATGGAACGGAAGAAATCTTCGCCGGTGCCCATACCGGCCAGCGCACCGCCCGCACTGCGGTAATAAAGCAGCAATGCCACAACACTCGCCACCGCCATATAAGCAAAGCCCAGACCAGCATCCCGCAGGCCGCTGCGCCCGCGCAGCAGCGGTAACACAATAACCACCACCCCGGCGGTGAAACCGAGCATGACGAAAGAATAACCATCAAGGAAAACAGCCCAGGTGAGAACCCCACACCAGCCAGCCAAAGCGAGAAGCCGGCGCCACCAGGGTGGCCGCAGCCAGAACCGCAGCAGCACCACGCCCACGTAGATAGTGGCGGGTAGGAGTAGCGCACCCCAGAAAGTCGTACCAAAATTACCCATGCCAATAACGGAAGGGTTGATCATCCACACCGCAGCCGCAATCCCGGCAATCAGGCGGTGCGAGGTGAGCCAGTAGAACAGTCCGTACGCGCCCACAAGTGCCAGGACGATCCAGATGAGATACCACGCAGAGAGCGCTGCTGCGGCGTCGCCAGGAAATATTAATGCAAAGAAAGTAGCCGCGCGGCTAAAAACACCGCCGTTGACCGTGGCGGTCCCCTCCGGGAAACCGATGATCGGACAGCGGCCTTCTTGCAGGTACAGGCGCGGAAACTCAGTTCCGCATTGCAGCCGCCCGAGGTCGGCCACCCAGGCATGTACCGGACCGATGGCCCACGCGTTCACGCCGTAAATAAAGGAGAGTGCGATGGAGTAGAGAAGTGCGCCCAGGGCCGCGAATCCGCGGGTACGCCACCGGAGCGGAGCTCTGCGTGGGTGGGCATCGATAATTGGCACGTGGTTCCCCTCTATCCGCGGGAGCGGTGGTGGCCGCGAACGGTATTACTGCTGGGTTCCGCTCCCCGCCTCGATCTTAACATTATGAACATAGACTTCGGGGAAGGTCTTGACGAATCCCGTGGTCATACCATCGGATTTGGTGGTAAAGAGCGCGACGCTATTACGCCGCTCAATTTCAATATCCGCGCTGTTGAGAATTGCGAGATTGACGATGTAGTCCCCCTCGCCAATATGCAAATCGGGGAGAACAACCATAATCGTGGCGTGGCCGCTATCCACCGCGGGGAGGGGAAGTTGGAGGCGACGGCTGGACATCCCGAAAACCGGGGTGCCCTCATTCATGGTGGCGATTTCCACCACCACACCGTAATCGCGCATGGGCTCGTGGGCCACCAGATCGAAGGCAATGCGCATGGTATCCCCGGAAATATGCACGAAAAGCCCGTCGTCCGAGGTACGCACCCCGTCCACAATCGCGGCGTTGTCAATACTGCACGGGTGGGTATCCACCGCGGTGAGGACCCCGCCGTTCTTTTCCGCGAGTTCGGCGAGCATTTGTTCCTGGTAGCCCTGGTGGAGACGGGACATCGCATCGCGCACATCCCCCACCATGACCATGGCACCTTTATCCAGAACGACGGCGCGATCACACACCTCGATGACCTGCGCCGCGGAATGTGACACCAGAATAATGGAACGCCCTTCGCGCTGGAATTGGCGAATTTTCTCCATGCATTTCTTTTGGAAAGGTTCATCACCCACCGCGAGGACTTCGTCCACGAGGAGGATATCCGGGTCGGAATGCACCGCCACCGCGAAAGCCAAACGTACGTACATACCGGAGGAATAGAACTTCACCTGGGTGTGGATGAAATCCCGGATGCCGGAAAACTCGATAATGGAATCGAGCTGAGCGTCGATTTCCGCTTCGGATAGGCCCAGAATAGAAGCGTTGAGATAAATATTTTCCATGCCGGTAAGGTCAGGATGGAAACCGGCACCCAATTCGAGGAGCGCCGCCATGCGCCCGCGGGTGCGGACCTGCCCGGCATCGGGGGTGAGGATCCCACCGATCACTTTGAGGAGGGTGGATTTACCCGAACCGTTCGCCCCCACCAGGCCCACTGATTCCCCAGCGGCCACACTGAAGGAAACATTCTTGAGCGCCCAGTATTCTTCCGCGTGAGTACGCGAACGCGCCGCATTGACCAGGCGTTCCTTGAGGGATTTATCTTTGTGGACGATGAATTTCTTCGAAACTCCGTCAACTTGAATGACGTCGGGACGTGACATGAGAATCCTTGACCCGCCTTTCCTTTAGAGTTCCTGCGCGAAATTGCGTTGCATGCGGGCGAAGTAGCGCTGCGCGAGCCAGAGCAACACCAGCCCAATGATAAGGAAAATTCCTAGGCGGGTGAGGAGATGGGAGGGCAGCAGGGCATCCTGCCCGGCCGCCCAGAAGGAATGCTGGAAGCCCATCACCGCCACCGAGGTGGGGTTGAGGAGATAAAGGTTAATCATCCAGCTGGGGGCTGCTCCGGCAATCATCGCGAAAGAATAGACAGAGGGGGTAAGCCAGAAACCAATGAGGAGAATAACTTCCACGAGGTATTGCACATCCCGCAGATAAACATTCGCGGCGGAGAGGAACAGCCCGAAGGCCACCGCCCACACCACCACCACGGCCAGGGAGAGCGGGAAGTAGATGAGGGCACTCCCCCACGGCACCCCGCGAATAATAAGAGCTCCGCATACCAAAATAGCCAGCTGGGAGAGGAAGTCCACAAAGGCAGCGCCGGCCGCGGAGAGCGGGAAGATTTCGCGCGGGAGATACACCTTTTTGACAATCCCGGAATTACTTACGATCGCGCCGGTGGAAGCCGCCACGATCTGGGAAAAAAGCCCCCAGGCGGTCAGGCCCGCGAAAACGTAAATAGCGAAATCAGGAATGGCACGCTCCGCTCCGAGAACCTTGCCGATAGCGAAGTAGTAGATGAGCAGGTTAATAAGGGGCCGGACCAGGGTCCAGACGTACCCGAGCACCGAATCCTTGTAGCGTGCTTTGAGTTCGCGCCGGGTGAGCAGGCCCAAGAGGTGGCGATGGTCGAAAATATCGCGGACGGACGCCCTCCAGCCACTGAAGAACCCGGTGTCAATAGCCACGCGCGTGAGATCCTGGCCGGCGAGTTTCTCGAAGCGTGCCTGCGCTTCGGGGCTCACCTCGCGTTCGCGCTCTGCTGCCATACCCGACCTTTCCTGCCGGCATTCGCGCCCTTCACTACCCACCCGGGTGAGCCGCGCGTATGCACCTATCTGTCTCATATTACCCAGCTGCGGGCCAAGCCGCGCACAGCCCCGTGATGTCAGCGCCATCTCGCGTCGCCTTGTACGATAGAGAAAGTAAGTTTCACCCGGGAGCCGCCGCGGCTACGCGAGCCGCGCTTGCCGCCCCGCGGAGGATGATAGGCAGTCATGAGTGTTTGTGTTCTTGTTCCCGCCGGAGCCGGGCCGGCTTTAGCGCGGGCCCTCCCCTACCGTGTTGCGGAGCTCATTGCGGGCCAGCCCGCCCCGCGCGCGGATCTCGCGGCGGGAGAAACGATCACCGCGGTGGTCACCGCTCCCGGTGCTGTTACAAAAACAGCTCTCGCTCAGCTCCTTGCCACCCCGGGGCGTAATACCGCGTGGTGTGCCTCGCTTGCTGACAAACCGAACGCATCCGAATCTCGCGGTGTCCTCGCTGTCCCCGCCCCGGTCTATACTTTTGATTCGCGGGCGCTCCACCTGTGCGGTGGCCTCGATACCGCCTTCTCGCTTCCCGCACTGGCCGTCGATGCCCAGTGGCGCCTCACCGCCGCCGGAGTACCCGGTGAGCAGCGCACTACCACGCTCCTCGAAGCCGGAACCCCCGATCTCGATACCGTGGAGTACCTGCGCATCCTCACGAAAAATCTTTCCCCGGCCTACCAGCTGGAATTCCTCACCCCGCTTTTCACCGCGCTTATCGATCACCCGCTCCGCAACTCCGGGGTGGATACCGCCGCCCTGGATCTTGCCCGTCGCCCCGGGAACGACGCCGAGCCCTTACTTCACGTCCCCTCCACCACCTTCAGCGGTGCCCAGGTGGTGCGTGACTGGAGTGCCTCCCTGGCCGGCTTAGAAAGCCGGAATGAAGCGGCTCTTGCCGCCGCCCGTATCCCGGATCGCCGCCTGCCCTACGTAGCTGATTTCCTTGACCGGGTCTGGGCCAGCGCCGGGATCCCCACCTCCGAACGGGACTTCCTGGAAACGGCTTTCGCGGATATCCGCCGTGATCATGAGCCGAGTATCGCTTTCGCGGTGGCCGGTTCCGATACCGCGGCCCGTGCCCGTTTCACCCGGATCGCCACCGAAATCCACGAGCCGCTCTACCTGTGGGATCCGGAAAGCAAAGAGCTCAGCGAGCGCGGCGCCGATCCCACCGCACCGTTCCAACCGGCCCGTCGCACTCTTGCCAGCGCCGTCGAAACAATTGCGGTGACCTATATTCTCAATCTTCCGGCCCGTGCCGTTCCGTGGAGCGGGAACCACGGGGTGGTCATTGCCGATGTCGCCACCGCGAATCTCACCGCGATGGTCCGCACCGATTGGGTGGGGGTCACCGGCACGGAGAGCGTGGGGGCGAACGCCAGCGTTCTCAACGAAACTCTTACCGTTGCGGACCGCGTTATTACCGCGGATACCGCCCAGCGTGATTTTGTGCTCGGGGCTCTGTCCGGGAACTATCGCTTGGATCAGAATACGTACGACGACGATCACTCTCTCACCAGCCTCGTCGCTCAGGAAAACGGCGGTATTGCAGCGGCTCTCGCCGCGCTGCGCTCCCCCGTCCACGCCTATGAGCGGGTGGAAACCACCCAATTGTACGAGGAGCCCGGCAAGCCCGGTGCCCGCAAGCATCCCCACCTACGCCGCGCGCTGCGCGGCCTGGCCAGCACTCTCAAGGGAGAACGCAAGTGACCTCTGTTTCCGTTATTCTTGTCAATTTCCGCGGGGCGGAGGATACGATTGCCGCCGCGCACTACCTGCGTGAATGTGATTGGCCGGCGCAGGATCTGGAGATCGTCGTCGTTGATAATAATTCCGGGGATGGTTCTTTCGAGCGTCTGCGCGCCGAGCTGCCTGACTGCCAGGTGCTGCAATCGGGTGCCAACCTGGGCTTCACCGGGGGCTGCAATTTCGGGGTGGAGCATTCCCGCGGGGACATTGTGGCTTTCCTCAATAATGATGCCCGGCCCGGTAAAAAGTGGATTCGTGCCGCGGTGGAGGCGATTGCGGCGGACCCGAAGGTGGGCTGCGTGGCCTCCAAGGTGCTCACCTGGGAGGGCGACAGAATCGATTTCGTCGATTCCTCGATGACGTGGTTCGGGATGGGCTATAAGCGCGAGGCGGAACGCGAGGATACCGGCGCCTGGGATACCCCGAAGAATGTGCTCTTCCCCACCGGGGCCGCTATGTTCGTGCCGCGCCGCGTTTTCGAGGAACTGGGCGGTTTCGATGACCGCTACTTCATGTTCTACGAGGATGCCGATTTCGGCTGGCGCGCCAACCTGGCCGGATACGATGTGCGCTACGTACCCGAGTCGGTGGCCTACCACCGCCACCACGTCACCATGAAGAAGTTCGGGAATTTCCGGGAAACGTACTTCCTGGAACGCAATGCGCTAGCCTGCCTGTACAAGAATCTCGGGGATGATCTGCTCCGCACTGTTTTCGCTCCCGCCCTCGCTTTCGCCCTGGAGCGCAGCGCGGAACGCAGCGAAGTGGAGGAGCACCGCGGCCCGGATTCTTACCGCGCGGCTGAGGGGACCATTACGAAAATGGCGGCCACCGCGCCCTACGCGGTCTCGTATTTCCGCGATATTTTGCCTTCCCTCGTGGAATCGCGCCGGGAGATCCAGGCCGGGCGCAAGAAGTCCGATGCGGAGATTATTACCCTCATGCGTAATGCCATGGAGCCGGCCTATCCGCTGCCGCGCTACCTGGATCTCCACGAGGCGCTGGCGCGTTTCTTCGGCATCGCGAAGCGTTTTTCCGGGCAGGCGAAGGTACTGGTGGTGACCGGCGAACCCATCGGCGAGAAAATGGCCGGTCCGGCTATCCGCGCCTGGGAGATGTGCACTCGCCTGGCACTCGAGCACCCGGTGCGGTTGTGTTCCACGGCCGGCGTGGGAAAGGTAGCCCCCCAGGCCTTTGAGATCCACAATGGCGATACCGATACCCTGCGCGCCTGCACCGATTGGGCAGATGTCATTATCTTCCAGGGTTTCCTACTGGAAAGCGCCCCGTGGCTCATGAGCTCGGAAAAGATCATCGTGGCCGATATCTACGATCCCATGCACCTCGAGCAGCTCGAACAGGCCCGCGATCAGGGCCCGGAGGGCCGCGAACGCTCCATTACCGGCGTGACCGGCGTACTCAACCGGCAGCTGGCCCGCGCCGATAAATTCCTGTGTGCCTCGGATAAACAGCGCAACTTCTGGCTCGGGCAACTGGCGAGCATGGGCCGCATCAACCGCAATGTCCTCCCCGACGGCGCGGATGTGCGCAGCCTTATCGATATTGCACCTTTCGGCCTGGGCGAAGAAGCGCCCCGGCAAACCGAACACGCCATCCGCGGGAAAGTTCCCGGTATCGGCATGGATGACAAGGTCATCCTGTGGGGCGGCGGGGTCTATAACTGGTTCGACCCGCTCTCCCTTATCCGCGCGGTCGCTCAGCTTTCCCGCACCCACCCGGATGTGCGCCTCTACTTCCTCGGGATGAAACACCCGAATCCGGGGGTGCCGGCCATGCGGGTCGCCTCCGAAGCTGTGGCCCTGGCCGACGAGCTGGAGCTCACCAACCGCTTCGTATTCTTCAACCACGACTGGGTTCCCTACCACGAACGCCAGAACTATCTGCTGGACGCAAACGTGGGGGTCTCCACCCATTTCGAGCACGTGGAAACCCAATTCTCCTTCCGTACCCGCATCCTCGACTACCTGTGGGCGGGGCTACCCATCGTGGCGACCAGCGGGGATTCCTTCGGGAATGCCCTCGACAGCGAAGGCATCGGTATCTCGGTACCCCCGCGTGACGTGGAGGCCCTGGCCGCCGCGCTCGAAACACTGTTATACGACGACGCCGCAGCGGCCCGCGCGCGTGCGAATATTGCCGGTTTCGCCCAGCAGTTCCACTGGGATCGGGCGCTGGCCCCGCTGCTGGAGTTCTGCCGGCACCCGCGCCGGGCCGCGGATCTGGCTTTCCGCACCGGCGACGATGTGCCGGGAACCATGCTCGGCTTTATCGACCCCGGTTTCAACCCGGTGCGCGATCTCAAACTCGTGGTGGATTACCTGCGCACCGGCGGCCCGAAGATGCTGGCCTCCAAGGTGAAGTCCCGGCTGCGTAAATACATCTAGGACATCTAGGACGCCTGGTGCGCCTACGGTAGGTGCACAGATGCCCGCGGATCGCTCTTCGCGCTCCGCGGGCATCACCGTACCGGCGGCATTGTAGGCAAGCTGCTACGTTGCCACGACGCGCTGCCGCGCCGCGCTACGTTGCCGAGGGAATAATGAGGGCGTAGCCGTACATGCAGGCGGTCACAATTGCCAGGCCCCAGGTCACGGAATGGCGCAGCTTAATCCAGGCAGCAGCAGCGCAGAAGAGCGGGATAAGAACCATCCCGTAGCGGTGCTGCATAAAGGTGAGCGAGCCGGCGAGGATATTGAAACCGAGCACCACCCCCGGCGCGATACCGAGGAAGGACACCGCGGCTGCCTGGCAGAAACGCTGCTCCACAGTAGAGTGGCGTTCCAGGATCCAGGCCACGCACACAATGGCGGTAATTCCCAGCCAGAGCGCCACGCTCGCGAAGGGTGACTTCGGATATTGCTCGGCCGTCCCACCAATACCAGCGAAAACAATTTGCAGCGCATCATCGGTCATATAGGGCAGCTGGCGCAGATCGAGTACCCCGGTTGGATCCACCACAATATCCGGGTGTGCCACCGGAATGAAGGTGCGGATAACCAACCAGGCCCCGCCCGCCACCGCGGACACCAGCCCGAGGGCACCAATTTCCCACCAGCGCGGCAAGGTGGCAGGCTCCGCAGCAGCCTTCTTCCCCCAACCGTGCCCGGGCCGTATCCGGTACCACACCAGGAAGATCAGGACAGCCACCACCGCGAAAATATTTTGCATTTTCACCACGCAGGCCACCGCGGAGATGACAATGAGCCAGCTGATCGACCACTGGCGGCGCGCGTAGAAAATACTTCCGAAAATAATGAGGGTGCCCACCAGGAGATTGAGCGCATCCGGGGTGATATAGCAATTCGTGGTGCGGAAAGTCGGCATGGAGGTGATGAGGAGCGGCACCGTGAGCGCCATCGCCCAGGTGGCACCAACGCGGCGCATCCCCCAGGCAAGGACCGTCATCCCCAGCACCAACCAGAGCACGCTGGTGAGGCGAGCGCTACCCAGCAAACCCATCCCGAGCATCATAAACGGCTTAGCCAGCCACGCGGTCACAAAATAGTAAACCGGCGAATGTACTCCGGCGGTGGTGTAGCCGGCGAAGGGGAGCTTATCCTCGGGGAAATCTCCCCCGCACACCCCGATGGTTGCCGAGCTGACCGGGTTGGAACCGAAACCGAGGCAAGCAAGCACCTCACGGGCATAGGAATCCGTGGTCATCCCATCGCGTACTACAATCCCGCGCCCGGCTTTATCCACCGCGTCGAGGTAGACGTATTCATCGAAAGGAGAAAGGTGTGGATTGGTGGTGATGAAATGAAGATTGAGTGCCCCACCCAGAATCCCGAAGAACACCAGGACGGCTAACCACACCACCCAGGGGCGCCCGGCGCTGATTCTGCGCAGCCGCGATACCAGAGCCGCCCGATGCTTAGAGTGCTGAGAAGACGAATCGGCCTGGGGCGTCCGAACATCTACGTGTGTGGCTGCAACCATGAATTTCCTTGAGATGGACAACGTTTCACTTGCCGCGTTATCTTATCGCGAAGTACCACCCCTCATATAGGGCACACAGCACGAGCGCTCGTTCAAGCCCGGGCTTAAATGGCCTAAAATCAAAGAATGACTTCTGAGCAAGACAGGCCCCCACGTCTCGTCGTCCTCATTCCGGCGTGGAATGAAGAAGAGGCGCTGCCGGCGGTTCTCACCGAATTACGCCAGGCAGTTCCGCACGCATCCCTCGTGGTCATCAACGATTGTTCCCGGGATGCTACCGCGCAGGTGGCCGCGGCCGGTGGCGCAACTGTCCTCAATTTGCCCATTAACCTCGGGGTGGGCGGGGCCATGCGCACCGGCTACCTGTATGCCTGGCGCCACGGTTTTGACCGTGCCGTGCAGGTAGATGCCGATGGCCAGCACCGCCCCGAAGATATCGCCCGCCTCCTCGAACAGATGGATGCCACCGGTGCCGATATCGTTATCGGGGCGCGTTTTGCAGAACGTGGCTCCTATCGGGTGCGCGGACCGCGCGCCTGGGCCATGCGATTCCTCTCCAAGGTGCTCTCCCGCGTGCACCACACCAGGCTTACAGATACCACCTCCGGCTTCAAGCTCACGAACCGGAAAGCCATCGGGGTACTCGCCGACGAACTCCCGGCCGAATACCTGGGCGATACCATCGAAGCGCTTATTATCGCCAGCAAAGCTGGGCTGCGTGTCACCCAGGTGGGGGTGGAGATGCGCGAGCGGCAGGGCGGCACTCCCTCCCATAACCCACTCAAGGCCGCACGCCTGCTGCTGCGCGGTATTATCGCCATGGCGGTAGCCTCTACCCGCCCCGCCCAAAAAGATCTTGACGGAACCGAAGGAAGGCAATAACGTGCTCTACCGCCTCTTGCCGATCGCCGCGAGCATCATCTTCCTCGTGTACCTGTTCATCCTGCTGCGCTCGCGGCGGATGAAACAAACCTACGTGTATATCTGGTTCCTTATTGGCATCGGCCTGCTCGTGATTTCGATCTGGCCCCAGGTTGTTTTCCTCGTTTCCCAAGCCCTCGGTTTCAAACGCGCCTCCAATATGATTCTGGTGATCGCGTGCGTCGTGCTGCTCATGGTGACGATCCAGCTCTCTACCGCCGTCTCCCGGTTAGAAGAAGACCGGCGGCGTTTGGCTGAAGAAATAGCTTTGCTACGCGCGGAACGCGCGGCGCCCCCAGCCGAGGCGTAAACTTCATGTGCATCAAATAAAGGAAGGACTTCCATGCGCATTCTTGTCACCGGTGGTGCCGGTTTTATTGGGGCGGCGATGTCAACGTACCTCGCCGACCATCACGAGCAGGTTATCGCTTTCGATAATCTGCATCCGCAGATCCACCCGGATCATCAGCCCACAGCCGGCTTCGATAAGCGCGTGGAGCTCTACGAGGCCGATGTGACCGACCCGGCCGCCTGGGATGCCCTGCTGGAGCGCTTCACCCCGGATGTTGTTGTCCATTTGGCGGCAGAAACCGGGACCGGGCAGTCCCTGACCGAATCCACCCGGCACGCCTCCGTGAACGTGGTGGGCACCACCACGATGCTTGATGCGTTCGCGCGCCACCAGGTTATCCCGCAGCGCATTGTTCTTGCCTCCTCGCGCGCGGTCTACGGCGAAGGTGCCTGGCGGCACACGTCCGGGGAGCACGCCGGGGAGCTGTTCTACCCCGGTTCGCGTACCGTGGCCATGTTTGAACAAGAAGAATGGGATTTCCCGGAGGCCGAGCCGGTGGCCATGAATGCCGCACTGGTGGAGCCCCATCCTTCCTCGGTGTATGCGGTTACCAAGATTGCCCAGGAACAGCTCCTGCGCATGTGGGGCGATGCTTTCGGCTGTGAGATTGGGATTGTGCGCCTGCAAAACGTATACGGCCCGGGCCAAACGCCCTCCAATCCCTACACCGGAATCATGTCCCTCTTCTGCCGGGTTGCCTACAATAAACAGCAAATTTCCGTGTATGAAGACGGCCTCATCCGCCGCGATTTCATCATTATTGATGATGTGGCCCGCGCCCTCATTAAGATGATTGAAATTGAGAAATGCCCGGGTGTTTCCGTAGATATCGGAGCGGGCCACTACACCACTATCCTCGAAGCCGCCCAGATTATCGCGAAGATTTACGGGGCTCCCGAACCGAAGATCACCGGCCAGTGGCGCCACGGCGACGTACGCCACGCCTGGGCAGATCCGGAGCCAGCCCGCGAACTCCTCGGATTCGAGGCCGAAGTGGACGTGGAGGAAGGCTTCACGCGCCTTGCTTCCTGGATTAACACCCAGACCCAGTATCTCTAAACCCGATAACCGCAGCGCGGCGTGCGGCGACGACCCGGCAACTGCGGCGTCGTCGCTCCGCCGCGATGGGACCACGCGAAGGAACGTATGCGCACATGGCTTGACCCCCGCAATAACTCGCTGAATCTGATTCGGCTGGTCTTTGCGCTGATGGTACTTTTCCACCACGTGGGGCCGGTAACCCAGCTCGTCGGGGAGTTCGAGATCACACCCGGTGAATCTGTGGGCGCCTGGGCTGTTTTCGGTTTCTTTATGATTTCCGGGTATCTCATTACCGCTGCGCGCCTGCGTTCAGACGTGGGGCGCTACCTCAAAAACCGCGTGGTCCGGATTTTCCCGGCTTTTCTGTTTATCAATGTGGTGACAGCTTTCCTCCTCGCGCCGTTTGTCTATCTGCTCGATCATGGCACCCTGGACGGCTACCTCACCACCGGCCCCACTCCCATTAGCTATATCCTGGGCAATTTCTTCCTCTACATGAACCAGTGGGGCATCGCGGATACCCTCCACAATGTTCCCTATCCCATCGCCTGGAACGGCTCGCTGTGGTCGCTCTACTACGAGTTCGTGTGCTACCTCATCGTGGGCGCGCTGCTCACCATCCCCTTCTTCAAGCGGCATATCTGGCCCACGGCCGTGATTTTCCTGGGCACCTGCGCACTGCGGGTCTTCCTCCCCACCGCCACGGTTTACCTGGGCACGATGAACGGCACCCTCGACCAGCTCTCGCGCTTGCTACCGTTCTTCTTCGGTGGCTCCCTGCTCTTCCTGGCCAAAGACCGCCTCAGTCTCACCACCTGGGGTGCGCTGGGTGCAACGGTTGCGGCCGTGGCGATTATGGTGGTGGCCCCGCATTCCGGGCCGCAGATTTCCGCACCGCTGCTCACCTACGTGCTGCTGTGGATCGGGCAGGCACTCCCCTCCCCGCGCCTCTTCCAGGTCCACGATTTCAGCTACGGCATCTACATTTGGGGGTTCCCGCTCACCCAGCTACTCACCCGCCTCGGGCTGGCAGCCGCAGCCCCCTACCTCGTTTTCTGCGCGGTTCTTTTCGTGCTCACCGCCCTGGGCGCGGCATTCTCCTGGTTCCTGGTGGAACGGCCGGCCATGCGGGCTTCGCGCGGTAAAAAGAATCCCTTCGGGGAGTTGCGCGCGCCGGCGCGCTAGTGGGTGCGAATATGCGCGCTGCGGGGCGTGCGTCGTCGTACCAAGAACGACGACGCCGGGCCTACTTGCCTACCAGGTGCCGCAGCAGGGTACGTACCCCGGTAGCGCTGCGTTCCTTGAGGGCCCGCGGCAGCAAAGTGGCGGCGTAAAGGCGCGAGGTGGCGTGCAGCTGGGCCGCCCGCTGGGCCTTCGTCCAGCCGCGACGTTTCATCTCCTCTGCCGCGAGTGCAAAATAGCGCCGTTCCCCGGCGAAGCGGGTACCGTCCAGAAGCTTGGAGGCGGAGGCGGAAGAATCGTGGCGGCGGTAGCGGAAGCACACCGTCGGCTCTACCAGCAGGGAGGCGCCGGCAGCCAGCATATCGACGACGATGGCGAGATCCTGGATGAGGGGGAAGCCGGGGCGGAAGGGAGTGGCGCGAATAGTCTCGGTACGGAAAACGAGCGAGGGCCAATAGAGCCAGTCCCCGGTGAGGAGTACCGCGGCCGCACCTTCCCCGGAAATAACGTTGCCCATCCGGGTGGAGCGCTTGCGCAGGGAGGTTTTGATACGGTCCCCGAGGGGCGAAATAACGGTGCCCTGCGCGTCAATGGGGCGCACCCCGGGCTGAATAATATCGATGGTGGGATGGGCGGCAATAGCGGCCTGGATGGTGGACACAAAATTCGGTTCCATAATGTCATCGCAGCCCATGAACATCATGTATTCCGCGGTGGCGAGCTTCAGGCAGGTCTCGTAGTTTTCGGTAATGCCCCGGTTCGTTTCGTTACGAATATAGGTGACGCGCTCATCATGTAGCTTGGCAAAATACTCCGGCACGCTCTCATCGGGATAGCAATCATCCACCACGGTGAGCTTCCACTCATCACTATCCTGGGCCAGGACCGATTCCACGGTTTGGAAGAGGTAGTCCGGGTTCCCCCAGAAGGGCAGCATGATATCGAGGCGCATCGGGCATGATCCTTTCTATGGCGAAGCCGCTTTCTGTTTCGCCGCCATCTGTACTAGCGCCTATTATGGCACGGGCGCACCCTATACTTAAGAAATCCTGCGAAGAGAAAGGCCATCCGTGATGTCCACCGCCGCTGGCCAGAACTCAGAAACTGCCGGGGCTGCCCTGCCGGTTGCCCTCGGCGGTGCTTCCGGAGCACTCTCCGGTTTCTTTATTACGGTGGTGAGTGCGCGTTCGCTCTCACCTACCGATAACACCCTATTTTTGACGTTCTGGGCTGCCCTGTTCGCCATTATTGCGATTGTGGCGGGTCTCCAAAATGAGGTGACACGGGCGGTGCGCCGGGACCGGGTTGATAGCCACGAACCGCTGGGGAGCCGCTCGGGCATGCTTTCCGAGGCCGCAGCTTCGTGCTACCGCACCTCGCCGGTTCTTATCTGCGCGGGGGTAGGTGTATGTGCCGCACTCCTGGTGCTCGTCGTGACTCCGCTGTGGCTGCGGGTATTTCACGGGTTTTCCGGGCGCGCGCTCCTTATCGCTTTTATTGCACTAGGGGTAGTCCTCAATAGCGTGCATTTAGGGCTCCTCGGAGTTTTCGCGGGGCGCGGGAAGTGGAAAATTTTCGGTACTCTCACCTCGCTGGAGCCGGCCCTGCGTTTCCTCTTTATTGCGGTAGCCGGATATCTCAGTCTCACCCTCCACTTCTACGCCCTCGCCTGCGTGCTGGCCTGCGGTACCTGGTTGCTGCTCAGCGCTGCGCCGGGCGTGCGGGCATTGGCTCGCACCCGCATTAATATCGCGCCGCGGGGCTTGGTGCGCCGCCTCCTGCTGGCCATGATCGCCACCGGGGCAAGCGCGCTCCTCATTAACGGTTTCCCCCTCCTTATGAGCCTGACCACCGAACCTGCGGTGTTCTCTCAGGCCGCTCCGCTGATCCAAGCGGTCTCCGTGACCCGCGCGCCCCTCATGCTTCCCCTCGTGGCTTTCCAGTCCATGGTGATCACGGTTTTCGTCCAGCACCCCGAGCGCACTCGCGGCTATTTACTGCGCCTGGCCGTTATTGTGGGAGGAATTGGCGGGATTGGTGCCCTGGCCGCTGCCGCGTGCGGCCCATGGCTCATGGCGGTTATCTTCGGGCCGGCTTATGCAAATACTCCCCTTACTTTGGGATTACTGGTTCTTGCCGCAGCCTGCCTGGCTCTTCTTACCTTGACCGGAGCGGTGGCACTAGCCGCCGATCACCACCGCCTCAATATTCTGGGATGGTGCGCGGCCCTGCTGGTCTCCGTCGCCCTGATGCTCCTCCCGCTCTCCCTGGAAACACGCACAGTTGCCTCCCTGGTGGTGGGCCCGCTGCTAGGGAGCATCTGCCATATCCTCGGCCTGGTACATCACACTCGATAACACCGTATCGCACCCGATAGCGCCCGAGATACGTGGGGACCTTCGGGGCCGTGGGGGATGCACCGGGACTGCGCGCGGGTACCATGGAGACTACGTGAGCTGACCTAGGAGGAATCATGGCACGGGTATCCGTTATCACTCCCGCCTACCGCGGTGAGGACACTATTCGGCGCGCGGTTGTATCGGTCCTGGGCCAAACCATGCCTGATGTGGAGCTCATCGTTGTGGATGATCACTCCCCCGATAACACTGCCGGCGTGCTGCGCGACCTGGAAAAAGAACTTGCCGATGCCCGTCTCACCGTGATCTACCACGAGAACAATACCGGGGTATCCGGGGCCCGGAATTCCGCCCTTGAGCGCGCGTCCGGGGACTATATCGCTTTCCTTGACGGGGATGATTACTGGGAACCCACCTATTTGGAACGGATGTTGCGCGAAGTAGAAAGCGCGCCCGATACCGATGTGGTGTGCTGCGGGCGCACCATTCATCTCTCCAATGGCCAGACACGTACTGAAAACTCCCGTTTCCTCGGCACCCTGGCAGGCCCGGAGGCGGTACGTGCCTTCCTTACCGATAACCTCACCCCGTTCCTCTGGGATAAACTTTTCGCCGCCGCCACGTTCCAGAACTTGCGTTTCCCGGAGCATATTCACCGCGGGGAGGATCAGGTTGTTGCCGCGATAGCGCTTTCCCGGGCCCGGCAGGTCACCTCGATTCCCGATGCCCTGGCCAATTACGTAGTGGGTACCCAATCCCTCACCTGGGGTCGCGTTCCCGATCCGCAGGAATATGAGGATGCCGCACGTTTCCTTGCCGAACAGCTCGGGCCGGAATGGATGGCAGAACCGGAGAATCTTTCCGCTTTTTTGGTGTACCGCACCCTCGCCATGATGATTTTGGCGCAATCAGCCATGCGCTCGGAGAAGGACACCGCGGATATTGTGCGCGCGGCACGGCATGCTATTAGCTTGCCCATGCTGCGCGCTACCGCGCAGGCCCGCCCGCAGCTGGCAGCCGGAGCCGCCCTGCTGCGCACCTGCCCGGCGCTCTACCGCAAGATCTACCTGCGCTACGTGCGCAGCACCTACGCCATTGCCGATTAGGAACGGATGGAACAGATGAGGAACGGCGTTTAGAAAGCCCAGCGCCACCCCGATCCCGGCACTCCCCAGGGGTTGTAGACCAGGTAGCCGTGCTCCAAGGAGGTTTCCAGGACCACCTTACCGGCCGCGCTTTCCCCCGGGTTGATAAAGGGGGTGACCCGCTCCGCGGTGGAATAACACCCGTAAGATGGCACCGTGTGGCTATCTTCCTGGATATTTCCATCCCGATCCGTGAGGTGGAAAGCATCCCGATCCAGGGTGAGGAAGGGAGCATCCGGGTCGTAGGCGGCATAATCAGCTGCCATCTGCGCGCTGAGATCAACCACGAGGAACGTGCCGTTCTTGGGAGTGAAAACAGCTGGCTCCGCGATGCGCGAGGGGCACTCCTGTGCCCGGGTAATATCCGTGACTGTCAGAGTGAATGCCGCCCGAGTGGCGCCGTCGACCGAAAGACCTACCGGCACTCCAAGCTCAGCTTCCACATCCCCGCTGGGCGCAACCGTAACCGGGCGGCCACCTTCCGAACCGTCCGTGACCGCGGCACGTTCCTGCGTGGTCCCGGTGCCGTTCCCGCTGACTGCTCCGCCGCCGGGAGCCGCGCTCGCCACCGGAATCGGGGTGACCGGATCGGGATCACCCACCGCGGTGCTCGCGCAGCCACCTAGTGCCATAATCCCGGCTAGGCTCAGCCCCGCGAGTACGCTTCCCACGGTCCACCGACTCACGCGGGTTCCGCGCCCGAACGAGGGCGCGGGTTGTGAGAGTGCAGCCTGTGTGGTGTGACTACTGTGCATCATCTCGTTATTTTTCCTTTTTCTCGCCACGCGTTCTTAGAAGCGGTGGAAATCACCGTGGGGTACCACGTAGCCCCAGCGCCGCGCGAAATCCTGCCGCCATTTTGTTGCCACGTACATCCACGCCGGCCCGTCCACCGTGGTGACGAGGTCACGCGTGTAATTCATATAGGCAGGGTTCTTACCCGGAACATAACCTTCCCAATCATCCATTTGCGCCACTTTGGCGTCATAATTCCACGGCCCATACTGCAGGAGGTCACCGCGTAGCCCGCGCGGGCCGGGAAGAGCCCAGGGCCACGGGTTCCACCGCGGGCCGGTGATCCACAGTTCATAATCCGGCACGGAGCTTTCTTTGATACCGGAATAATCATTAACAACGTAGGCAGCTTCTTCCCCCTGGCGTAGCGTTCCATAGACCAGAATGGGGTAACCGCCGGAATTGGGACCAAGGTTGGGCGGGCGTTGGCTATTGGGAGCCTGCGGTACGTAATCGCGGCGTACCGCCAGAGTATCCACCCCGTCCCGATCCCAATCGCCCACCAGAACGGTATCCCCGTGCCGCCCGTACGAGAATTCCGTGGAAGCATCCCCACCGGAAACAGTGGAATTATTGACGTAGTACATATTGCCGCGGCGCACCGCGAAACTATCGATACCATCGCCATCCCAGTCACCGACCAGAACGGTATCCCCGTGGCGCCCGAAGGAGAAAACCGTGAAATTCTCATCATCGTCGAGCACATTGCTGACGTAGAACATATTGCCGCGCCGAATAGCGAGGGTATCGGTGCCGTCGCCATTCCAATCCCCCGCGATCACTTCATCATCGGGCTGACCGAAGGTAAAAGTATGTTCCCCGCCTCCGGTGGTGAGCTCATTGCGCACGAAATACGTATTACCGCGACGAATAAGAACCGTATCGCCCACGACCGCATCCCAATTGCCGATAAGGAATTGATCGGTGGGCAGCCCGAATTTAAAGTGGATATCCGCGTCCCCGGACACGAAGCTGTTTTTCATATAGAAATCGGAGCCGCGGTTCACGCCGAGGGTGTCTCGGCCATCGCCATTCCAATCCCCGGAAAACACCACATCCGTATGCCTCCCGTACGACATCTCCACATCGGCCGGACCCGAGGTGAGAGAGTTTTTGAAGAAATAGTAGTTCCCTGCACCCTCGTCCAGAGCGGGCGCACCCTGCGCTGCCGGCATGAGCCCCAGCAAGGTAGCAATCAGTGACAGCACTGCGGTGACACCAATGAACCCGGTGGCGGGGGTACGCGTGCGCGAATACCTCTCCAAAAGAACCTCCTCGGGTTGTTCGCGCCCCGGAGTGGTGCAGGATCCAGGCCGCGGTGCGTGGACGGATAGCTCCAGCTTAAACCCTTCGCGCGTCACAATAGTAGTGCTTGCCGGTGTCGCACCCCCGTTAAAAATGTGGGCACGGCGCGATGAGCTGACTCTTCACCCCGCAGTTCCGGGTAGAATTAGCCAGGAACTGACCCACGAAAGGAATAATATGCGTGTCCTGGTTACCGGCGGTGCCGGATTTATTGGCGCGAATTTCGTTCACCAAACTGTCGAGGATTATCCGGATGCCGAAGTTGTTGTCCTGGATAAACTCACGTACGCGGGTAATCCCAAGTCCATTGAGGGCCTGGACCGCGTCACCCTGGTCCAGGGCGATATTGCGGATATGGATACCGTTGATCCCCTGGTCAAGGACTGCGATCTGGTGGTGAATTTCGCGGCGGAATCCCATAACGATAACTCGCTCGTTGATCCCTCCCCCTTCATCCGCTCCAACCTGGTGGGTACCTACACGATTCTGGAAGCGGTACGGCGCCACGGGGTACGCCTCCACCATATTTCCACCGACGAAGTATACGGGGACCTGGAGATTGACGAACCGCGCCGCTTCCAGGATGGCGATCCCTATATCGCGTCCTCCCCGTATTCGGCTTCCAAGGCCGGCTCGGACCTGCTGGTACGCGCCTGGGTGCGTTCCTTTGGGGTAGAAGCCACCATCTCCAATTGCTCGAATAACTACGGCCCCTACCAGCACGTGGAGAAGTTCATTCCGCGTACCGTCACCAACCTTCTGGATGGTATCCGCCCGCGTATCTACGGCACCGGCCTCCAGGTGCGCGATTGGATTCACGTACGCGATCACAACGTGGCGGTATGGGAGATCATCAATAAGGGCCGGATCGGGGAAACCTACCTCATCGGCGCGGATGGCGAAAAGAATAACCTTGAGGTCGTCAAGATGATCCTCCAGGAGTTCGGCCGCGAACCCGATGACTTCGATCATGTGAATGACCGTCCCGGCCACGATCAGCGCTACGCCATTGATAATTCCAAGCTGGTGGAGGAAACCGGCTGGCAGCCCAAGTTCAAGGACTTCGCCGCGGGTCTGCATGACACCGTGGAATGGTACAAGGCCAATGAAGAGTGGTGGCGCCCGCAGAAGGAAGCCGTGGAGGCCAAGTACGCCAAGACCGGCCACTAAAGCGCCGCGTTTCGGCCCATTGGGAACTGCGCTGGCGTACCCGCAACGCATCGCCCTTGTCGCTGCCCCGCTCGTTAAATTTCCGGCTGGCATCTTGAGTGCACCCGGACGCAAGCGGGGCAGTCTTGTTCGTGGAAGCCTATCCTCGGTCTTCTTCTCCGTGTCCCACCGGCCCGCCGCGCAGCGGGCCGGCTATACTGAACGCAACCCAAGAGCTAGGAGCATCATGCAGATTGCTGTGATCGGGCTGGGCTACGTGGGCTTGGCCAACGCCGTCCTTCTTGCCCAACACCACGATGTTATCGGATCGGATCTTAATCCCGCGAAAGTGGATGCGATTAACGCGTGCACCTCCCCGATCCAGGATGCGAAAATCGAAGAGTTCCTCGCCACCAAGCCTCTTTCGCTGCGTGCTACCACCTCGAATATTGAGGCCCTCGCGGGTGCTGACTACGCCGTCATCGCCACGCCCACCGATTACGATACGGAGACCAATGCCTTCGATACGGCCTCTGTTGAAAGTGCAATTGCGCAGGTAGCTGAGGCGAATCCCGGTGCCGTCGTCGTCATTAAATCCACGATCCCCATCGGTTTTACCGCGCGGATGCAAGAAACGTTCCCGCAGCTGCGCATCGTCTTTTCCCCGGAGTTTTTGCGCGAGGGCAAGGCACTGCAAGATAATCTCAACCCTTCACGCATTGTTGTTTCGGGCGACGACGCCGCAGCCTCCCACTTCGCCCAGTTGCTGAGTGAGGGTGCTGAAGCCCGCGACGTCCCGATTATCCAGGTGGGAACCCGGGAAGCCGAAGCGATTAAGCTCTTCTCCAATACCTATCTGGCTATGCGGGTCGCTTATTTCAACGAGCTGGACTCTTTCGCGATGGCGCGATCCCTCAATGCCGCGGAGATTATTCGCGGGGTGGGCCTCGATCCACGCATCGGGGATCATTACAATAATCCTTCTTTCGGCTACGGTGGCTACTGCCTGCCCAAGGACACCAAAGAATTACGCGCGGATTTCGAAGGCGTGCCCGAAAATCTCATGTCCGCGATTGTGGAATCCAATGAAACCCGGATTGGATTCCTGGCTAACCGCCTGGCCGGGGCTGGCTACGCCACGGTGGGGATCTACAAGGTCGCCATGAAATCGGGCTCGGATAATCACCGGGCTTCGGCCGCCCTCAGCCTCGCGGCGCAGTTGCGCGCGCGAGGTGTGGAGGTGCTCGTTTACGATCCGGCACTGAAACCGGGCGCACTCGGGGATATTCCGGTGCTGGACTCCTGGGAGGAATTCCAGGATCGCGCGGACGTGATCATCACGAACCGTCTGGATGGCACCATGCCGGAAACGTCCACGCCGGTGCTCACCCGCGATATTTTCGGGCGGGACTAGCGCGCACGGGCATCGTGGCGCGCACGGTATCTACGTAATATACGTACGGGCCGGGGATATTTGCTTCACACCGAAGCTTCCCCGGCCCGTACCTTGAATAGGGCATGACGCTCTCGCTTTAGCGCGAGCGCACCACCCCGAGCGTCTGGCCACCCTGGCCATCCCAATCACCGAAGATGACCATATCGCTGTGGCGCCCGTACGTCACATCTTCTACTACTTCCGGGCCGCTAAGCGGACCGCGCACCACGTACACATTCCCGCGGCGCACCACGAGGGTGGAACGCTGGGGTTCAATTTTCGCGGCGAGCACCTCGTCACCCGGGTTGCCATAAGCCATTTCTGCGGAAACCGCGCTGGTGGCCAGGTTATCGGTGAAGATAAAGACGTTTCCACGCCGCACCGCCAGGGTATCCACGCCGTCCCCATTCCAGTCACCTACCAGCCAGGTATCCCCCGGGTTACCGAAGCAATAAACCGCATCGGCCGGACCGGACGTGAGGGAATTACGCACGAGGAGCAGGTTCCCACGCCGCACCGCGAAGGTATCCACACCGTCGCCATCCCAGTCGCCTACGAACACTTCGTCACCGGCGCGCCCGAAGCTGAAGACCCGGGTGGCAACCCCGGAGGTGAGGTTATCGCGCACGTGGAAAATATTGGAGCGGCGAATCGCTAGGGTATCCCGCCCATCGCCGTTCCAATCACCGGTGAGGATTTCATCCCCGCGCAGCCCGTAATCCATCACAATATCGGCGGTGCGCCCCCAGCCGTTAGCGAGGAAGAAACGCGGCGGGAAAGGCGCCACGGTGGAGGACGGGCGCGGATTGCTCGGCGCGGGAGCTGGCGGGGCGGGCGGGCGCGGTGCCGGTGGCTGGGTGGGGCGCGGCGCGGGTTGCGGCGTCGTACCACCACCGGAACGCAATTGCGTATAGATACGGTACGCGTTCTCGCGAATGGAGCCGATGGAATCGTAGATCGTGCCCGGGCACGAAGTATTGCCCACATCGCGGTGCCCCACAATACGCGGCATCGCTTCACCGGAACGGTAGCGCGCCGAATTATTGCGCTGCGGAATCGTCAGCGAAGTGGTGCCACGCGGATCCAGGCCCGCGAGCGCGAATTTCCAGCCGGCCACATCCGCGAGGGTGTTAAGAATGGTTTGGGAGGGGCGGTGATCCGCGGTGAAGGTGCCAAGCACGGACACGCCCATGGTGCCAGTATTGCGCCCGGCGGCATGCGCGCCGATGGCCATGGTTCCATCCTGGGATTGCAGGGTGCCGTAGCGCCCTTCCCATTTCCCGCCGTACTTATCGACAATCACGTTGTAGCCAATATCGCCCCAATCGCGGGTGACAGCGTGGAAAGCGTAAATTCCGCGGATAACCCGCGGTACCCCGGCCTGAGTGTAATTATTCGAGCCGGCGGTGTGATGGATGACCATGCCCTGGAAGGTGGCATATTCGACCGGCCAAGTCATGAGGGAACGGTCCGCGCCCCAATCGGCCCGGGTATGGATCCCGCGGGTACCGATGCGGTTGGTCCAATCGCGGGCGGTGGGCAGCAGGCCGCTCGCAACCACGCTGCCCTGCTCGAGGGTGCCCCCGCCGCGCGCGGCGGAAAGTGAGGCGCCCAGGGCTGGAATTTCTTCTTCGCCCTCTTCAGGATTGACCACCGGATCGGTCTCGGTGCCGCGTTCAGGTAGAATCGGCGTGGTTTCGGCCTCCTCCACCTCCACGGTGTCACCCTCGGCGGTATAGGCAATATCGATGCGCAGGCCGGCCGGCAGCGGGCCCTCACCCTGGGTGATACGCACCTGAATCCCGGTGGACTCCCCTGAAACGTTGTATTCCGTTCCGGGCCGTTCGCGCTCGGTTTGGGATTCCTCACCAACTTCGTACCAGTCTGACCACTGTTCTCCGTCCAGGGTGCGCATTTCAATGGAGGCGCCCTCGGGCAGGTTCTCCCCGCGGTTCCAGGTCAGCCCCGCCACCGCGAAGGGTTCGTCCACCCGCACCGGGCTGGTGAAGACGGCGTAGTTATCGGCCAGTTCACCACCGGTTACGGTGTTTCCCGCCTCCGTGCCCGCCGTGGCTCCCTTTTCTGCGTCCGCGTTTTCTGCATCGTTATTTTCTGCGCGCAGCACGTTGGCGCGTACCGCATGCGATACGACGCCGCCCGCGCGCGCGGCACTCGCTTCCGGGGTAGCTTCGGCTTCCTCGGTGGGTTGCGCCGCTTCGCGCGGCTCGGCTTCCTTGCCAGAACCGAGTGCGCTCTCCACGGTTTCCTCCAGCTGCGCGGTGGCGGTAGTGGTCAAGGCTCCCGCTTCCGTGGTGAGCGGAATAACAATACTACCCTGTGCATCATCGTTCTCAGCGAAAGCGTAGCCCACAATCGGGACGGCAAGGCCCGCACTCGCGAGCGCCAGCACGGTTCCTAGAACAAGACCGCGACGTTTGGTCATTTTTCCCTCCGGTTCACGCTGTCCGCCACGATGGGACGTCATACGGGCAGCTTCCAGACTTACCTTACGGCAAAAGTCCCAACTTTCACACCCTTAACTCCGATTTACTTTAACCTCATAAAAATACATCGGTGTAATTCAGGTGAGACCACGGAGCGCGGATTGGAGCTACCTCGCGGACACTCGTAGCTCCGGCTTGATTTTAATACGTTTTAGTTAGTGAGAACGACGACGCGCCGCGCGCGCTGCCCGCACGTGCAGCTGCGCCCGCAGCGCGAGCCCACCCCGGATTGCCCAGCGCAGCGGTGCCTGCCAGGGGCGCGCGTAGACGCTATCAATATAGTGCGCTGCGCTGCGGTGATGTTCGCGCAGCATGGCGGCCGGCTGGTCTTTCCAGGAGGCCCCCTGGGAGTGGATAACTTCCGCTTCGGGCAGGAAAACCGATTGCCAGCTCGCCCGGGCCAGGGCCTCCCCCAGGGCGACATCCTCGAAGAACATGAAATAGGAATCATCGAAACCACCCACGGCTTCGAAGGCCTCCCGCCGCAGCAGCAGGCAGGCGCCGGAAAGCCAGTCCACCGGGTGAGCCCGGGTGACGTCCGCATTGGAGCGGTAGGAACGGGAGAAGGGATTATTCGGCCACATATTCCCGAGTAGCGCGTGCCCCACCCCGGAAACGATCCGCGGAAATTGACGGGCCGAGGGGTAAATATCCCCTTCGGGAGTACGGATAAGCGGGCCGAGCGCGCCGGCCCGCGGGAAGCTTTCCGCCCCGCGCACCAGCGCATCGAGGGAGCCGGGGGTGAAGACCACATCGGGATTGGCCACCGCCAGCCATTCGCCGGTGAAACCCTGGGCTCCGCGGTTGGCGGCCCGGCCGTAACCGATATTTTCCCCGGTGCGCACCACCCGGGCCCCGTGAGCGCGGGCCACCCGATCCACTTCGGCGTGCTCCGAACCGTTATCCACAATGACGCATTCGTAAGCCTCATGCAGGGCCGCCGGGAGGGAGGCGAGAAAAGCTTCCAGTTCCGCCCCGGGATTGAAAGCCACGGTGATGACACGAATGCGCATGGTCCTAGCCTAGCCGAGCCAAGCGCCTCCCGCCCGCGCCACCGTGCTTAACACCGCAGTGCGGCGCTTCTTCCAGCGGGCGACGCACCCGAACCCCTATGATGAGGTAGTGGCAAAAAACTCACGCGCCGCGGCGCATCTGATCGGGGGCCGCCGCACCTCTTCGTGGTGGCGGGTCGTGCTGCTTGTGCTGCTCGCGCTCCTCCTGACTTTCGGGACGGCACTGTGGTCTGCGTGGGCGCGCTACCAGGGGAATATCACCCGGGCCGATATTGATGATCTGGTTCCCTCCGCCGCCGCGGCGGAGCCGGTGGATCCTTCCGCGGGCCGCCCGCTCAATATCCTCATTCTTGGTTCGGATGTACGCAGCGGAGATTCCGATATTGATAACGCCGGAGAGTCTGGCGAAGTCGGGGGGATGCGCGCGGATACCACCATGATCATGCATATCAGCGCGGATCGCAGCCGCGTGGATATTGTGTCCGTGCCCCGCGATACCCTCGTGGATATTCCTTCCTGCACGATCCGCACTTCTTCCGGTGGTTCGGAAACGGTTACCACCCGCCCCGCTCCCGAAACCATGTTCAACTCCGCTTTCGCCATTGGCGGCCAGTACGGGGACGTGGCCAGCGCAGCGGCCTGCACCATGACCACTCTCCACAAGATGACCGGCATTACTTTCAACGGTTATATCGTGGTGGATTTTGCTTCCTTTATTTCCACCGTGGATGCCCTGGGCGGGGTTCCCATGTACTTCGCGGATGATCTGTACGACGAGCGCGCCGGCCTCGATATTACTTCCGGCTGCCGCCTCCTCAACGGCACGCAGGCCCTGGCCCTGGCTCGGGCCCGCTACAGCGTGGGAGACGGCTCGGATATTTCCCGCATCGGCCGCCAGCACGAATTGGTGAGCGCGGTGGCAGCCGAGGCCCTCCGCTCCAATCTCCTCACCGATTTCGGCCGCCTCATGCGCCTGCTCGACGCCGCGACCCAGTCCCTGCAAACCTCCCAGGAGATCGGCTCCATCAGCAATATTGTGGGCCTGGCAAATTCGCTGCGCTCCCTCGATCCGGCCAATATCCGCTTCTGGACCATGCCTTTCGCCTGGGCTGGTAACCGCGTGGTCGCCACCGATTCCGCCGATTACGTGTGGGAGGCACTACGCCGCGACGTTCCAGTACGTGCGGAGAAGAATGCCGACGGCGTTTTCGTTGGCTTGCCACCAGAAGGCAGCCCGGATGCTCTTCCCAGTACCGCCGCTAGCGGCATACCCAGCACCGGCAGTGACGCTGAGGGAGCTTCGAGCGCCGCGGAATCCACCACCACTGGTGATACCGAAGCCGCCACCTCATCCGAAAGCACACCCGCAGCAGCGGAGCCGGATAGCGATACGCCGGCCTCTCAGGCTCCCACAACCGCCCGAACCGCCGAATCAGCGCCCGTATGCACCCGAGAGAATGCGATTCCCTGAGTATGAACCGTTTCCATGGGGCTACCCCACCACCGTCGTTCCCACCCAAGCGCAGGCTTCCGCGCCCCTCCTCGCAGGGCGCGCAGCCGGTGGGACGGGGCCGCGCTGTGCCACCCGAAGCGCGCGAACAATTCGCTGATATTCCCGGATCTACCCGTGTCGCCGGGGCTCCGCGCCGGCCCGCACCCGTGCAGCCCCCGAGCTTTGCTCCGCAACGCCAGGTGGCATCCGCTCCTCCGGCAAAATCCTTCGAGCAGGCACCTTCCTACCCGCCCGCAGCGGCCTACCCGGCCGTCCGCCCCGCCGCGCAGGCCGCACCAGCCGCTCCCTATCCGCATAGCGGGGCTGATCGTCATCCGGTACCGGATATGCCCGGGATGGGTGCACCTGCCGGGCGCACCCGGCGCCGCCATCCGTGGCGCTGGGTTGCTGGCGTCGTCGTTCTTCTTCTTATTCTTGCGGTGGCCTGGCCCACCTATCTGTTCTTTTACGGCAATTCCAAGCTCACCCGAATGGATGCGCTGACCGGGGCCGCGGCAACAAGCGGCACCACGTACCTGATTGTGGGTTCGGATGTGCGTGAAGCGGACGGGATTGATGACCCGACCGAGGGTGAGCGCGCGGATACCATTATGTTGCTCCACGTTCCCGAATCCGGGGCACCCGCGCTGGTCTCCCTCCCGCGTGATTCCTACGTGAATGTTCCCGGGGAGGGCGAACAGAAGCTCAATTCTTCCTTCGCTTTGGGCGGGCCGCGGCTCCTGGTAGAAACGGTGGAGGAACTTTCCGGGATGACCGTGGATCACTATATCCAGATTTCCATGGCCGGGGTGCAGCAGATTGTGGACGCGGCCGGCGGGGTGCGCCTGTGTTACGACGACGACGTAGACGATGCTGACTCGGGCATGGTCTGGGAAGCTGGCTGCCACGAAACGAATGGCGCCCAGGCCCTCGCTTTCGCGCGAATGCGCAAATCTGATCCGCTGGGTGATCTCGGGCGTACCAACCGGCAGCGCCAGGTGGTGTCGTCCCTGATCGGCAAGCTCAAGACCCCGGCAACGCTGGTGGATTTCCCGCTGCAGCGGCGCATGGTCGGCACCGCCGGCTCCATCCTCACGGTAGATCGCGATACGTCGCTGTACAACGTGGGACGGGCCGGGCTGGCGCTCGGGAGCGTGCTGGGCGAAGGAGGTTTGGCCGGAGTTCCCCCCATCGCCGATCTTGATTACCGTGCCAATGGGCAGTCTAATGTGCTCCTCGATCCGCAGCGTACCCCGGAATTCTTCCGGAAAATGCGCGAGGGGAACCTGACTCCGGCTGATATGCTTCCCAGTTTCTAAAGCGTGATAGTCTCAGCGCGATGACTGCCCCAGTACCAGAACCAACACCAGAACCTCGTTCCTCCAGCCGGGCCCGGGTGGAGAAATTGCTGCGCCGTTTACTCAAAGGGCAGAGCTTCCGGCAGTGGCTCGTGGAATTCCTGCAGTTCTGCACGGTGGGGCTGGGTGCCTATATCGTCAATGTGGGTATTTTTAATCTGCTGGCCCACACCGGACTGGTGCGGCTGCCGGGGGACCAATCCATGACGGCGAAAGTCATATCCGTTACGCTGTCCGTGATTTTCTCCTGGGTGGCTAACCGCTTGTGGACGTTCCGCAGCCAACGCTCCGCGGAGAAAATGCGAGAGTTTCTGCAATTCGTGGCGGTGAATCTGTGTGGCATGGCGATTGAGCTGGGCTGCTTGTGGTTCTCCCGCTACGTGCTGGATATGCGTTCCCAGCTGGCCGATAATATTTCTTCCAATGTGGTGGGGTTGATTTTGGGCACCGCCTGCCGCTACGTGCTCTACCGCTACGTGGTGTTCCGGGTGCGCGAATAGCGCCGTTATCCGACGGCCGAGGAGCCCGGTGGCGTTTTCCTCCGCAGCATCGCCGGTGTTAGAAACGCCGCCTGCGGGCACCCACCGAAATTTCGCCACCCGCGGGGAAAACCTTCGCCGGGTCAAGAGCAGCCGGGAGCGCGGCAAGGACCACCGAAAAAACAGGAG
This sequence comes from Actinotignum schaalii FB123-CNA-2, assembly GCF_000411135.1. Lineage (GTDB taxonomy): Bacteria > Actinomycetota > Actinomycetes > Actinomycetales > Actinomycetaceae > Actinotignum > Actinotignum schaalii_A. Next base: position 556,109 of record NZ_KE150263.1, read on the forward strand.
GCCGCGCCTGGGATAATTCCAGCCGCCCGCCATTGCGTTCGGCTAGTTGGCGGGCGAGCGGCAGGCCGAATCCGGTGGACCCGCCCAGGGAAAATCCCTGGGTAAAAATAGCTTCCACGAATTCGGGAGCGACTCCCTCTCCCTCGTCACTAATATCGATAATGACGCCCCGGCCGGCTGGGCGCGAGGTAACCGCCGTCGTCCCTGCCCCGTATTTCAGCGAGTTTTCCACGCACGTGGCAATGATTTGGGAGAGCGCCCCGGGATCGGAAAGCACCGGGCCGTGCTCGCCCACCGTGAAGACCACTTTCCGGCCTGCCGCCGCGAAAGCCCGCTCCCACTCCACACCCTGCTGGGCAAAAATGGGTTGCAACGCCACCGCCTCCGTGGCACTTTCCTGAGCACGCGAGGCGTGAAGCAGATCGGTCACCACTCCGGTCAGGCGTTCCACCTGTTCCAGGCAACGCGTAGCTTCTTCTTTAACGTCCGGATCCTTGCTGAGGTACTGGATTTCCTCCAGGCGCATGGATAGCGAGGTGAGCGGAGTGCGTAGCTGGTGGGAGGCGTCGGCCGCGAATTGGCGTTCTGCGGAAAGCCTGCCGGCCATGCGATCCGCGGCGCGCGCGATCTCCTCAAAGACCAGGTCAATTTCTTCAATTCCCGAGGGCGCCATTTGCGGGCGGGTGGTTCCCGCTCCCAGCTGTTCGGCAGCGGCAGCCAGGTAGATAAGCGGCGCGGAAATGCGGCGCGAGACCCGCATGGCGATCCCCACCGCCACCAAAATAGCTACGATAATCGCCAGGATTTCCGCCCCTAAGAAGAGCACCATATCCCGCCGGGCCCGCCCCTCATCAAGGGCATTGCGCGGGATCGTCACCCCGCCCATCACCAGCGCGGGAATCCCGACCAGTAAAATAGCCGCCAGCGCGGTGCGGATCGTCATCCGCAAAGAACGTGCGCGCATGGGTTCTTCTTAATGTGTTTCGAAACGGAAGCCCAGTCCCCGCACCGTGGAGATATAGCGAGGACTATCAACGTCGTCGCCCAATTTACGGCGCAACCACGAAATATGCATATCAAGTTTCTTCGAGGAGGAACCGTTTTCATCCCCCCACACTTCACTGAGCAGCAGTTCACGTGACACGGCATCCCCCGCCCTGCGAATCAGCGCGGTAAGCAAATCAAATTCTTTAGCGGTGAGTGGCAGTTCCACTCCCTCGCGTAGCGCCCGGCGCGCCCCGGTATCCACCGAAATATCTTGGGCATTGAGATGGTCATTGCCCTGCTCGGTACGCCGCAGCAACGCCCGCACCCGAGCCAGCAGCTCCGCGAGCCGGAAAGGCTTCGTGACGTAATCATCCGCCCCGCTATCCAAGCCCACCACCATATCCACTTCTTCGGTGCGTGCGGTAAGAATGAGAATGGGGAAAGTATGGCCCTCCCCGCGAGCCTGCCGCGCTACCTCGAGGCCATCCATATCCGGCAGACCGAGGTCCAAGACCATAATATCGACCCCGGTGGTGAGCTGGTCCAGCGCATCCCGGCCGGTAGCAACCAGGTTCACGGTGTACCCTTCCCGCCCGAGCGCGCGGGCCAGCGGTCCGGAAATAGCGGCATCGTCCTCAACAAGAAGCAAAGTAGTCACACTGAAAGTCTAAGCTATTTTCTTTTTTCACTCAGGGCCTGTGCCCCGGGGCGTGAAACGGGCGTAAGCCAGCCCCGAAGCGGCTTTCTCGATACACGCGAAAGCGCCCGTTCTTAATGCGCACGGATGCGGCGCAGCTCCAGCACCTCGGTGGCACCTAGTCCCTGGAGAGTAGGGGTTCCCACTGAGATCGTGGTGAAGCGATTCTCCCCTACCGCTTTGAGCGCGGTCGCCACCGGACGCGAGGTAAGAACCGTACCCGGGGAGGCCACATCTGCCAGCCGGGAGGCCATATTCACCGATGGCCCGAAAACATCACCGAAACGCCCCAGTACCGGCCCCCAGGTGAGGGAGGCCCGCACCGCCGGAATCTCCGGGGTATCGCGCAGGGCTTGGGTCACATCGCACACAATATCTGCACCCGTAACGATATCGTCCGCAATAAAGAGGAAAGCATCGCCCATGGATTTAACCACGCGCCCACCCCCACCGGTAATGACGGCGCGACAGGTGTAATCGAAACGCTCAATAAATTCCATGAACTGGCGTGAGGTCATCCGCTCGGTCCGGTTCGTGAAGGACACAATATCGATAAAACCCACCGCGCGCGGAATCTGCGGGATGGCGTCATCCTCATTAATATGGGCGATTTCCGCTTCGGTATGGCGCAGCAGCGCGGCGGCCTGCCGCGACCAGGTATACGCTGCGGTACGCCGCAAGAATTCTTCAATATCCGCGAAATGATCAAGCACCCAGCGCCGCGCATCCACCGGCCCGAGCCCACCCGCAGTTTCGGCCAGTTCAAGCAAGGTTTCCACATGCCATTGCAGCATGCGATCCACATTGTGGGCACTGGCGCGCAGCAGCGATGTAAGGGCCGATTCCGTCAGCGGGGATTCCCCGAGCGATTCCGCCATCGCGCGCATCGCCGCGATATCACCGTCCGTGAAAACACATTCGCTATCTTCATCCACGATGGTGGGGAAACCGAGGGCCAGCCAAAAACGCCGCACGCCTTCCGTATCCATTTTGGTTAATTCCGCCGCCTGGCGCAGGGTATAGCGCGGCAGCCCGCCTTCAAGATGCTCCATATAGGCGGAGAACGCGGTGGGTTCCGTATCCGCCGCGGCCTGCGGCTGAGGCGTGGCCGGGTAGCGGCGCGACGACGGCGCCGCTGGCGCGGCGGATTCCGCCACTTTCACGCTGCTCGGGTGCCGGCCATCCGCATCCGGGCGGCAGGCCCGCGAGCGCTGCGAGGTGCGGGCCGCTGTTTCCCGGCTAGGCACGAAATTACGATCCACCGGGGCTTCCATACGGGCACTATGCCCGGGGTGGGGCACCCCGGATTCCGGGCCGAGGGGCAGATCTGCGGCGGTATTACGCCGCAACTGAGCCATATCATCCGCGCTGAGCTCCGCGCTTTCAGCGGGCTGGACGCCACCCCCGAGGAGGTAAGCGATGAGGTCCGGGCTCATGGCCGGGCCGATACCGGAATGTTTGCGCGCACCACCATCGCCCACTTCGCGCAATTTTTCGGGATAGGGTGAGGGGCGCGGCGCGCTAGCGAATTGCTCAGCCACACTAGCCCCTTCCCTTAGCTGTTCACCACCGGCGCGGCGCCGCCTCAGGTGAGGAGAACAGGGAGCGCCAACCGCCGGCCATAAATAAAGTGCCTTCCATCACAGTATACTAGTCATCCTTGACACTCACGTCCATGTTTTCATCCAGGGATTTTGCTGGGAGTGGAGTGGAGGGTAGCCGCGGGCTATTCTGGAGCAGTGGAGAATAAACGAGAACACACAGATATTGATGCCCTCGCGGACCGCTATTTCCAGCGCGTCCTCGACACCTCACCCGAAACGGTGACGTTCACCGGCCTGCCCGGTGCCCCAGAAACCAAGCTTGATGATTACTCCCCCGCCGGGATTGCCGCGCATATCGATAACGTGCGGGAGACCCTGGCGGCCCTCGATCATCTCGAGGAGCGCGATGCCACGGATCGGGTGACCGCCGCAGGCCTGCGCGATCGCCTCGGCCTGGAAATTGAGCTGTATGAGGCGGGTGAAGAAGTCGGCAAGCTCAATGTTATTGAATCCCCACTCCAGGGGATTCGCGATGTTTTTGACGTGATGCCCCAGGACAGCACTTCCGATTGGGAAACCATCGCGGCGCGCCTGAACGATGTGCCGCGGGCCCTGGCCGGCTATCGGGAATCCCTGGCGCAGCGGGCCGCGTCCGGCCCCGTTTTCGCGGCCCGGCAGGTGGAGCGCTGCCTGGAGCAGGCCCTCGGTGCCGCCTCTGATTCGGGGAGCTTCGCGGGGCTGGCCCAGCGCGGGGCGGCCACAGCCCCGGAACTTGCCGACGCTTTGGAGAAGGGCGCTGCCCGGGCCCGCGCGGCCTACGGGGAGCTGGCCGAAACACTGCGGGGTCTCCTCCCGGGGGCTACCGAAAATGATGCGGTGGGCCGGGATCGTTACGCGCTGCATTCGCGCGAATTCCTGGGCGCCGTCGTCGATCTGGATGAAACGTACGAGTGGGGTATCCACGAACTGGAGCGTATCGACGCCGAACAGCAGGCTATCGCGCGCGAGCTGTACGGGGAGGGCGTGAGCGTGAACGAGGCCCTCACCCGCCTCGATCAGGAAGAACGCTACACCCTGCACGGCGTGGAGGAATTGCGTTCGTGGATGCAGCACACCGCCGATGATGCCATGGCCGCGGCCACGCAATACTTCGACATCCCCGAGGCAATGCGCACCATCGAATGCATGATCGCGCCCTCGAATTCGGGCGGTATCTACTACACCGGCCCGTCCGATGATTTTTCACGGCCCGGCCGCATGTGGTGGTCGGTGCCGGAAGGCGTCACGGAATTCCACACCTGGCAGGAAAAGACCACCGTCTACCACGAGGGCGTACCGGGTCATCACCTCCAGCTTGGCCTGGCCGTTTACCTCAAGGATCAGCTCAATGCGTGGCGCCGGCAAGCCTACTGGGTGTCCGGGCACGGGGAAGGCTGGGCGCTCTACGCCGAAGCACTCATGGCCGAGCTCGGTTTCCACGAAGATCCGGGTGACCGTATGGGGGTGCTCGATTCCGAGCGGCTGCGCGCGGCCCGCATCGTGGTGGATATGGGCGTGCATCTGGGTAAGGATGCCGGGAAGGTGGCCGGCGGGCAGTTCGGCACCGGCGCCTGGGATCACGATGCCGCCTGGCGTTTCCTGCGCGCAAATGTGGCCATGGAACAGTCCTTCCTTTCCTACGAGCTGGACCGCTACCTCGGCTGGCCCGGGCAGGCCAGCGCCTACAAGGTGGGTGCGCGGATCTGGAAGGAACTGCGTGAAGAAGCCCGGTCCCGCGCGGGTGCCGGCTTCGACCTCAAGGCCTGGCATATGAAGGCCCTGCGCCTGGGCGGGGTGGGCCTGGACGTGCTGCGCAGCGAGCTTTCGCGCTAGGCCGGTCCTTCCTATGCCGATGACTCATAACGGGGGCAGCGCGGCGCATACGCCCGCGGCTGGGCACACGCCCGCGGGGCACACCTCCGCCGGGCACACACCTGCAACGCATACGCCCGCGCTGCCCTCCCTGACCTTGGCTCTTGCCAGCCAGTCTCCGGCCCGCCTGGCCACCTTGCGGGCCGCGGGCGTGGAGCCGCTGGTGCAGGTATCGCACGTGGATGAAGATGCGCTGCTCGCGCGGGTGCACGGGGGTCCCTCCCAGGGGGTGCTGGCGCTGGCCGCGGCCAAAGCCCGCGATGTGGCCGCCACTCCCGGACCGGCCCAGGGGGCCGATTTTGTGGTGGGCTGCGATTCCATGTTCGAATTCGAGGGTGAGGTCTACGGGAAGCCGCATTCCCCGGGGGTCGCCCGCGAACGCCTGGCCCGCATGTCCGGCAATTCCGGAATTCTCCACACCGGACACTGCCTAGTTCACGTTCCTTCCGGGCGTTCCCTGGCCGGGATTTCCCGGGCCACGGTCACTTTCGCGCGCCTGAGCGCGGCGGAGATCGAGGCGTATATCGCCACCGGGGAGCCCCTGGAAGTGGCCGGTTCTTTTACCGCGGACGGTCTGGGCGGCCCCTTTATTGACCGCCTCGAGGGTGATTACCACGGAGTGGTGGGAATTTCCCTGCCGCTGCTGCGTTCCCTGGTGGAGCACCTGGGCCTGTCCTTCACCCAATTCTGGGCGAAACCTGCCCGCCCTGCCCTCGGGGTGCTTCCGGAAGCCGCGCAGCGTTTCTTGGCCGATAGCCACCACGGCACGGTCCATCACGGTGCGGATGGTTTCCTCCTGTGCGGTTGCGGGAAACGCCATTGGGGTATGAACGGGGCGGCCGGTATTGCGGCTTTCCGGCGCCACGCCGGGCATATCCAGATCCTGCTCCAACATCGCTCCCCCTGGAGCCACGGCGGTGCCACCTGGGCTTTCCCGGGTGGCGCACGCGAATGGGACGAGGAACCCTGGGATGGTGCACTGCGCGAATTTACGGAGGAAACCGCGCTGGCCCCCACGGATCTGCGCCGGGGTGGGGAACTCACCACCATGCACGTGGATTGGTCCTATACCAGCTTCGTGGCGCGTTGCCGCGACGGTATCGAGGCGGTGGCCGACGGGGAGTCCATGGAGTTGCGCTGGGTGAACGTGGAGGATGTTACCTCCTACCCGCTGCTTCCTTCCTTCGCGGCCACCTGGCCGCAGGTGCGCGAGCTGGCGCGCACCACCCTCGATTGGAGCGACGGCGCTTCCAATTAGATGGGGACACCTAGAGCGGAACGACGGCGCGCGCTAGGACTCATCATTGACGTTCGCCGGCAGGCCGGCCACATAGGGGTGGTCGGTGCCGGTGGGCCCCAGGCTTTGCGCCCCGCCCGGGGAACCCAATTCAGAGAAGAATTCCGCATTGACGGCGGTGAACACTGACCATTCTTCGGGAACATCATCTTCGTAATAGATGGCTTCCACCGGGCAGGCCGGTTCGCAAGCCCCGCAATCCACACATTCGTCCGGGTGAATGTAGAGGGTACGGTCCCCTTCGTAAATGCAATCCACCGGGCATTCGTCCACGCACGCCCGATCTTTCGTATCGACGCACGGCAAAGTAATGACATAAGCCACCGGTGTCACCTCCTCCTCTACCGTAATCCGAGCTCATGCCCAGCACCAAATCTAGTGACCGGGCGCAGGGGCTGGAGCTGGTGCGGGAGCGCCTTCGGCTTGCGGCGCAGGTGCGGGCGGGGTGGCCGGCTCCGGCTTCGGGCAGGTACGGCCATGATCGGGCTGGTAGGTCCAGTCATAGGACGAATCCTCAACGACCTTATCTCCCAATTTCACGGTGCGAGACACGGTCACGGTAAATCCGGGATCGCCCAAGCCCTGGGGTTCACAATCCGGCCCCTTGCCTTCCGTCATAACCGGCTGGCGGTAATTGCGCGGTTCCGAGGTCCAGGTTTCGACATCGTAATACTTCGTGGACCAGAGCTTCGTGACCACGTAGCCACCCTCCAGGTAGGTGTCGATGACCGCACCGTAGGGGGTGGTGTTCTTCCACTTCACATCAATGGAGCCGGACCACAGGGTGGATTCGCGGCCCATGGGATAGCGGGAAAAATGCTTGGTGTGGGGACGGTGCTCCACATCTTCGTAGCCGGCCAGGTAGCCGATATTAAAAACATTCGTCGCCAGCTGGGAGAGCCCCCCACCCAGGGCCTCGTTATTGAAACCGTTCATGACCACCCCGGAAGAAACAAAGCCTTCCGAGTACTCAATAGGACCGAGCGCCGCTTCCAGGGAGAAAGTCTCATTCGGTTTGACCAGGGTATCGGTGACTTTCCGGGTTCCCACCCGCAAATTGGTGGTACGCACCGAATCGCTGGTAAGCGGGGTGGAAATTTCGGAAACCACTTCCTTGACCCCGAGCTTTTCCGCGTCCGCGGTGCTGAAAGCGGCCGGAATTGGTGCCGGGCTCAGTTCCACGAGACGCTCAGCGGCAGCGGTACGCAGCGCGGCAACCTGAGCGCCGGTGGCGAGCGCGGTGTCGTCAATACCCACGCCGTCCTGGGAGGGGATAATCGTGGGCGTGGTGTGGTCCACGATCTCAATACGAGCATCCACCCCCGGTTTGAGCAGATCCGGGGCGGCGGCCCGCACCGCATCGCCCAGCACCTTACCGTCCAGCTTGAGCTGGAGCGCCGCGCCTTCGGGCACGAAAGATGCCGCCTGCGCCAGAGTTTGCGGGCTGAGGTTCACGACCCGGTCCCCCACCTTCGCGGTGAGGTCGCCGGACACCAGCGGGCCGGCCAGTTCCGTGCGTGCCTTTTCGGCGGCTTCGGTGCTAATGGCCGGTTCTGCGCTCACCGCTTCCAGTTCAATGCGTTCCAGGCCGCGCAACGGCTGTTCGATCAGAGCTGCGCGGGTGGCCTCCGGGTCGACGGCGCGCCCGGCTTGCGCCGGGCTGAGCTGCGCCGTCGTACCTTCCATCACGAGGGTGGCGTTACGCGCCTCCACCCCGGTCGTGTTACGAATCGTATCCACCTGGGCGGATAATGCGGCGTCGTCTACGGTGACCTTCGGGGCGACCTCGCCCTTGCCGATGAGGCGATGGAAAATCTCCACGGGGTTGAGGGTGAAACCGGTCAGGCTCTCCACCGTGGCCGCCGCGTCCACACCCAGGGAGTAATCGCCCGGGTTCACGGTCACACTGGCGCCCTCCACAACCACCTCAACCGGGCGAGCCACCCGCGCGGCAACCTCACCACCGAGGTGCTCGGTAGCGGTGGCGGTATTCATCCCGCCGATCTCAATGCCGGCCACGGTGGTGCCCCGCGCGACGCGGTCGGCGCTGTACCAGGCATAACCCACGTAGGCGAGAAGAAGGACCGCGATAACCGCGGAAACAATCCAGGGCCAACGCAGCTTGCGGATAGCTTCCACTTGCCGGAATTCGCCGGTATCGAAGCTTAGCGGCGTGTGCTCAGGTCGCATGCATCCTCCTGTGGTTGATCCTGGTCAGTTTCCGGGTGTGGGCCCGGAGGCGCGGAATGCCGGCGGCGCGCCAGGGCGCCGAGAAGCGGGAATGCCCCGGCGAACGGAGCGAGAACAAGCCAGAGATTCGCGGCCACCCCGTGGAAAGCCACGATGTCCCCGTAGCCGGGGGCGGCAAAAGCCCAGAAGGTGAGGGCCACTTCACCCAGCCAGAATCCAGCCCAGCACCATGATCCTAGCCAATCGCGGGCGAAAGATGCGCCACTGGCAATGAGCAGCGTGGCGAGGAGCGGACCGACCCACACAATATCGGTGGCCAGGCCGGGAATTCCCGCGAGCCCCGCGTGGGTGACCGCGGCCAGCGCCCCGGCGAAGGCACCGAGCAGCAAGCCGGTGGCGAGCTTCGCACACGTCCGCAGCGCGGTCCCCAACGCGGCCGAAGGCGCGCCTGAGCGCGGGGTGCGGTTCCTCCTCATCTCACTCCTTGTCTGCGCGGACGCTCGCTATTTCTTCGCGCGCTTCTTCCGCCCGGCGATTTTCCCACGTTCCACCGCGCTCAGCACAACTTTGCGCACCCGCACGGATTCCGGGGTCACTTCCAGGCATTCGTCATCAGCAGCGAATTCCATGGCTTCTTCTAGGGTAAGGCGTCGCGGCGCTTGCAGGGTCTCAAACACGTCGGCGGTGGCCGAGCGCATATTTGTCATTTCCTTGGCGCGCACCACATTGACGTCCATATCCTCATCGCGCGGGTTTTCGCCCACCACCTGGCCCTCGTATACTTCCTGGCCCGGGGTGACGAAGAAGGTTCCGCGATCTTCCAGGCGCTGGAGAGCGTAGGCGGTGACCTGCCCGGCCCGGTCGGAGACCAGGGAGCCGGTAGCCCGCGAAGAAATCTCCCCCATCCAGGGAGCGTAGCCTTCCGAAATGGAGGCGGCAATACCGGTGCCGCGAGTCTGGGTGAGGAACGCGGAGCGGAATCCAATCATGCCGCGGGCCGGCACCACAAATTCCATGCGCACCCAACCGGTACCGTGATTCGCCATCGTTTCCATGAGCCCCTTGCGGGCAGCCATAAGCTGGGTGACCGCGCCGAGGTATTCTTCCGGAACATCAATGGTGGTGCGCTGCATCGGCTCGCATACCGTCCCGTCAATGGTGCGGGTAACCACCTGGGGCTTACCCACCGTCAGCTCGAAACCTTCACGGCGCATCTGCTCCACCAGAATGGCCAGAGCCAATTCCCCGCGATCCTGAACTTCCCAGGCATCGGGACGCCCGGTGGGAAGGACCCGAATGGACACATTGCCCACGAGCTCCTGATCGAGGCGGTCCTTGACCTGCCGCGCGGTGAGCTTATGGCCCTTGCCTTCGGTCCCGGCCAGCGGCGAAGTATTAATCCCGATGGTCATGGAAATGGCCGGGTCATCCACGTGGATAGGCGGCAGCGGGCGCGGATCATCCGGATCCACCAGGGAATCACCAATGGTAATTTCGGGAATACCCGCGATGGCCACAATATCGCCAGCCCGGGCAGAGGTGGCCGGCTTACGTTCCAGACCTTCGGTAAGAAGCAGTTCCGAGATATGGGCCGACGACGTCGTACTATCAGCGCGTACCCACGCAACCGTCGCACCCTTTTTAATAGTGCCCGAATAAATCCGCAACAGGGCGATACGCCCGAGGAAAGGCGAGGCATCCAGGTTGGTAACCTGGGCGGCCAGCGGCGCATCCGCCTCAAAATGCGGGGCGGGAATATAGTTGACGATCGCCTCAAATAGCGGCTCCAGATCAGTGCTTTCGGGCAGCTGGCCGTCCGCGGGACGGGTGAGGCTGGCGCGCCCGGCCTTCGCCGAGGCGTAAATCACCGGGGTTTCCAGCAGGGAATCAAGCATATCCGGGTCGGGATGATCCAGGTCGGAGGCGAGGGAAAGGAGGAGATCCTGGGTTTCGGATTCCACCTCGGCGATGCGCGCATCCGGGCGATCCACCTTATTAATAACAATAATGACGGGCAGCGAGGCCTCGAGGGCTTTACGCAGCACGAAACGAGTTTGCGGAAGCGGGCCTTCGGAAGCATCGACAAGCAAAATAACGCCGTCCACCATGGACAGTCCGCGTTCAACTTCCCCGCCGAAATCGGCGTGTCCGGGGGTATCGATCACATTAATAGTGATGCCTTCAGGCGCACCGGCTGGGGCTGCGGCCGGCCCGCGGTAATGGATCGCGGTGTTCTTCGCGAGGATGGTAATACCTTTTTCGCGTTCCAGTTCTCCCGAATCCATAACGCGCTCCCCGGTTTTTTCCACGGTGGCGCGCTCTCCGAAAGCCCCGGCCTGCCACATGAGCGCGTCCACGAGCGTAGTTTTCCCGTGATCAACGTGCGCCACAATGGCAACGTTGCGAAGATCGTTGCGACTATCCATAACCTACTTCCCTGCCGGCCCGCGCCGGCGTTGTGATATTAGGGATGCGCGAGCGCAAACCCCTGGCAATGTTACTCGCCTGGCCCGCACTGTATATGCCACCATGTCAAGAATCACCACCGCCGCCCGCAGCTTTCGGCAATCAGGCCGTGAACGTGGGAAAATATGCTTATGTCTGCACGTTATCGTCTTCGCGGCGCCTCGGCCGCCCCCGCCGCCGGGCTGTGCGGCGCTATCGGAATCATTGCTCTGGTCATGCAGGTGTGGCAGGGCGGGTGGGGCTATCTGCCACCCGCGGCTGTGTTTGCCGCCGGCATGTGCCTGGCCGGGTACGCGCTCTTCTATTTACCCAGCGTGGACGTGGATGGTTCCGGGGTGACGATACGCAATACCTTCCGCGATCTGCGGGTTCCGTTCCCGCGTTTGCGTGCGGTGGAATCCGGGTACGGTCTTGTTATCACGACGACGGACGGCGCGGCCATCCACGCCCGCGCCTTCGGTACCGTCGGCCGGCCTACCCCGGATACCCGCCGGGCGATCCCGGCCCACGACTCCGGTGATCATACGGTCACCACCGCAACGCTGCCGGTGCGGAAGTTCATTGAGTCGGTGGCGTCCCGTTATGCTCCCACCGGCGCCCCCAGCGAGCATCCCCGGGTGGAGCGGCACTGGGCCTGGGATCGGCTCGCCTTCGCGGTGGTCGGGGTACTCGGGGTGCTCGGCGGTATTGCCTGGTCGGTGGCGCTGTGAGCGCGGGTGAACCCGGCAACGCAGCTCACCATAGCGGCAGCGGCAAAGCCGCGAGGAAAGCCGGCGAAGTAATCCTGCGGTCGCGCGGCCACATCGTCAAGGGCGGGTTCCTCATTGCCCTCGGATTCGCGCCTCTTATCCTTATCGGAGCCGGGGTTGCCATGCCTTTCTCCGCCCTCACCGCGTGCTTTATTGCCGCCGGGATAACCGGAGCGGCGTGGTCGTTCTTTTTCCTCCCCGAGCTGCGTTATGACGCGGAGGGTCTGACCATTATTAACCCGTTGCGTACCATCTGGCTGCCCTGGAGCGCGGTTGCGCGCTTCACCACCCGCTTTTATCTCACCACCCATGCGCGGAGCGGCCACCACTGGGATGCGGCAGCTTTCCCGGCCGGCGGAGCGCTGGCGGCCGGGCGCCGCCTCCTTCCCGCGCGTCACCCGGCCGCGGCCCGCCACGTTGATCTTCCCGCACGTCCCGGGCGCGGCACCGCTATCCGGTGGGTGACACTCGCCCGAGCTGCCGAACAATTACGGGCAGCGCAGGAAAATGCAGCGTCAGGTCCAGGGAGCACACCACGTAGCACAGTAGGTAGCACAAACCGCCCGGTCCGATCCGTGGATCTGGGCCGAGCGGTTCTGTGCGCGGCGTGGGTGGCCTGCCTAGCCGCCGCCTGCGGCCTGGCGTTCACCTAAGCGCCGGAGTAGCTCTCGCCTAGTTGGCGGCGTCGTCCTCACTCAAACGCAAACGCGACACTTCCCGGCCCTGCTTACGCAGCAGCGCGTGGCGTTCTTCGCGGCGGCGGCGCTGCTCAATCGGTTCGGGAACCGGAGCGGCCGCCAGGAGCCGCTGCGTGTAGGCTTCTTGCGGGTTGTGGAGGACGTCCTCGCGCTGGCCCGCTTCTACAACCTTGCCGTTTTGCAGCACTACCACGCGATGCGAGAGCATATCGACCACCGCAAGATCGTGCGAAATGAAGAGGCAAGCGAAGCCCATGTCATCCTGCAGTTCCGAGAGCATGGTTAGAACCTGGGCCTGAACGGAAACGTCCAGCGCGGAGGTCGGTTCGTCCGCGATGAGGAGCTTGGGGCGCAGGGCCAGAGCGCGAGCGATGCACACGCGCTGGCGCTGACCGCCGGAAAGCTCATGCGGGTAGCGGTTGAAGGAGGAACGCGGCAGCCGCACCGCATCCAGCAGATCGTACACACGCTGGCGACGTTCCGCCTTGGTGCCGACCTTGTGAACGTCAAGCGGTTCCATAATGCAATCGCCCACCGGGAAACGCGGGTCGAGGGACGCGGCCGGATCCTGGAACACCACACCCACGTGCTGGCGCAGTTCCTGGGCGTGCTTACGGGAAGCCCCCACCAGATCTTCACCGAAAATCTTTACCTCACCGGCCGCGGCCGGGATAAGCCCGAGCACGCACTTGCCGATCGTGGATTTACCCGAACCGGATTCACCCACGAGCCCGACGATTTCACGTTCCGCAACATCCAGGGATACATGGTCCACGGCGCGGAAGGGTTCCTTACCCGGAATCTCGTATTCGATAACGAGATCTTTGGCTTCCAGCACCTTTTTATCAAGGTCGATGGACGCTTCCTTTTCCAGGGAGAAACCGAATTGTTCGCGGCCCTGGCCCAGGTGCGGCACCGCTTCCAACAGGCGGCGCGTATAGGGATGCTTGGGGTGATTGAGAACCTGGACGACGTCGCCCGATTCCACAATCTCACCCTTGAACATCACGTGCACCCGGTCAGCCATATCCGCGATCACGCCCATGGAGTGGGTGATGAGGAGAATACCGGTATTGAGCTGGTCCTTGAGGGAGCGCAGCAGGTCGAGGATATCCGCCTGGACGGTAACATCCAGGGCGGTGGTCGGTTCGTCCGCAATAATGACGGAGGGGTTGGCGATAAGCGCAATCGCGATAACCACGCGCTGGCGCTGCCCGCCGGAAAGCTGGTGCGGGTACTGGTTCATGCGTTCTTCGGCATCGGGCAGCCCGACGGCCTTGAGCATGGCGACCGCGCGATTGCGGGCATCTTCCCCGAAGGCAAGCCCGTGGGTTTCCAGACCTTCCGTCATCTGGCGGCCGATGGTGAGCACCGGGTTGAGGGCGGTCATGGGCTCCTGGAATACCATGCCCACTTCCGCACCGCGCAGCGCACGCATGCCCCGCGAGGTCATTCCGCGTACTTCACGCCCGGCTACCTGCACGCTTCCGCTAATAACAGCATTGGAGGGGAGCAGGCCGAGGGCCGTTGTGGAAGTCACCGATTTACCGGAACCGGACTCGCCAACAAGACCCACCACTTCGCCCGGGCGCACATCAATACTCACGCCTCGCACGGCGTGAACCGCACCGAATTCGGTGGCGAACTTGACATCCAATTCCCCGAAGCCGAGCACCGGCTTATCGGTTTTCGGATGCGGGGTGACGACGGGCTGGTCAGCCTTCAGCGTGGCCGTGGCCGCCGTCGCGGCGGCTTTATCCTGCGTTGTTGCAGCGCGTTTTCCGAGACGCATTTATTCGCCCTTCCTTTCGGTGGCGTCGGATGCGGGAGCGGCGTGCTCGCCACCCGTCGCGGTGGTGGCCGCAGTGGTCACCGGCATGAGATCAGCTTCGACGTCGTTCTCAATATGTCCTTCGGCGAGGGCCTTCATCTTGCGGCGCGATACCGCCGAACGCTGGCGCGGATCGAAGGCATCACGCAGACCGTCACCGATGAAGTTAATGGAGAGCGCGATGATGAGGATCAGGCCGGCCGGGGCGAAGAAGAGCCAGGGGCGCGTCGAGAACGTGGTCTGGTAGGTAGAAATAAGCAAACCGAGCGAGGTGGCCGGCGGGCGCACCCCGAAGCCGAGGAAGGACAGCGAAGTTTCTAGCAGAATCGCCGACGAAATCGACAGGGTTGCCGAAACGATAATCGTGCCCAAGCAGTTCGGGAGGATGTGACGGAAAATAATACGCCACGGGGAAGCTCCCAGCGCGCGAGCCGACGCTACGAATTCGCGTTCGCGCAAGGAGAGCACTTCGCCGCGCACCAGGCGGGCCAGGCCCGTCCAGGAGAGCACACCCAGCATCACCGCGAGGAACAAGATACCTTGGCTTCCCACCATCTTGCCGATAACCGCCGCGAGAATAAGGAGCGGGATCACGATGAAGAGGTCGGTGATGCGCATGAGGATCGCTTCGGTCCAACCGCGGAAGTAACCCGCGGCCGCGCCGATAATCGTGCCGATAATGGTGGACACCAGCCCGACAACGAAGGCGATAATAATCGAAATCTGGGTGCCCTTCATGGTCAGGGCAAAGTAGTCCTTACCGATATTGTCCTGCCCGAAGGGGTGTTCGCCCAGCGAGGTCCAGGTCATCGTCGGTTTGCCGTTATTAACGACATCCAGGACGTCCATGTAATTGTGGCGCCACAGGCCGGAGAAATGCCAGTGCAGGCCGAAGAAGCTCATATTCCAGCCAATGGACAGGAAAGCCACCAGCGTCACAAGGATAAGAACGACGGCGGAAACCATCGCGGGCTTATGCCGCAGGAAACGGCGCAGCACCAGGCGCCCCTGCGAATAGGAGGGGCTGGAGGAAGCGAGCTGAGCGTCGTCGACCTCAACAACGTGTTCCGGGTCGAGCGACGCGACGGTTGTTTTCGAGCGATTCTCACTCATCGGATTCTCCTCGGGCTTGGTGACGATTCATGGGGGTAGTCAGGCTCATGGTTACCGCCTAATCCGAGGATCGACGTAGGCGTACATGATGTCCGCGACCATATTCATGAGCACCGCGGCTCCGCCGGTGACCAGGAAGAAAGCCATAACCGGGGCCGGATCGACCTGGGCAAGCCCGGTTCGGAAGAGTTCACCCATGCCCTTCCAGCCGAAGACCGTTTCGGTAATAACCGCGCCGCCGATCAGGCCCGCAAAATCGAAAGCGATAATGGTCAGCAGCGGCAGCATGGCGTTACGGAAAGCGTGCCGGGTAATAACCGTGTGCTCGGGAAGTCCCTTGGCCCGCGCGGTGCGGATGTAATCCTGACCGAGCACTTCCAGCATGGACGAACGCGTATAGCGCGTATAGGACGCGATGGACATGAGCGTCAGCGAGATCGTCGGCAGCAGGAGGTGGGTGAAGGAGTCCAAGAAGCTGAGCCAGAAGACGTGGCTACCCTGGAAATTCGGAGTCATCGAACCGATGGTGGAAATCGGGCGGTTCTGGGTGAGCGGTAGGTAAGTTGACCAGTAGCGGGCGGCGAAATCGAAAATAATCGCGATCCACACCGAGAAAACGGCCCAGATCGACGCCCAGGTCACCGAGCGGCGCGCGTAGCCACCGAAGAAGTAGGACACGCCCACGGAAACGGCGATTCCGAGAGCCAGAATCAAGAAGAGGAAGCCCCAGGTCGGCTCCCAGAGCATATTCGAGCAGGCCGCCACGATAACGAACATGATCGCGGCATTGGCGCCCACCACGGCAAAGCCGCGCTTATTGGAGAAACCGAGGAAGAGACCGGTGAAGAGCACCGTGCCGGCCAGGCCCATGAGAGCTTCAATCCACAGCCCACCGGTGGGTTCGAGGAAGGCGCGGGTGACGGAAATGTATTCCATAACGCCGAAAGCAACGGCGAAGCTAATGCCCGCGGCCATGGCGCGCCGCTTCGGGCCGCCGGCCACGAGGGCCTGCACAAAGAGCGCGAAAATGCCGGCAAATATCACGATAGTAACAAGTGAGATTGTTGGATCTGCCAGCCAGTCATTAAAGCGAATAGCGCCGTATTCCTTCAGGAGCACCGCGAAAACGAAGGCGGGTAGTGAGTAGAAGGTGAAGGCGAGGAAGGTCACGACGTAATCGAAACCGGTGTAGCGGCGGATAGCACTCATCACGCCGAAGAAGATTCCGAAGAAGATCGCGAGGAAGGTGGCCGCTAGCACGAGGCGCAAGGTGGCGGAAGCGGCCTGACCGAGCATGTCATTAACAGACTGTCCGGAACGATTGACGCCCAGGTCGCACTGGCCGATGAAGCATTTTGCCGCCCCGGTCAGCCAGGTCCAATAGCGCTCGTACCAGGGCAGGTCGAGGCCCATGAAGGAGGAGCGCTGCTGCATGAGATTTTCGCGATTCGGGTTATTGGATTCGCGAAGGTCCTCGAGGGGGTCGCCCGAATTGATCGTAAGAACAAAAATAAGGAGCGACGCGGCCCAGAGGATAAGTACTGAGATGCCAATTCGTTTGGCGATGAATTTATACACCGCGAGACTTCTTTCCGTTCTGTGTGCCGATGGGCGCCGGTTCGGACAATTTTACTCGGTGACTATAGTACATAAGCATTTCCAGACGAAATGGGACGTGGGATGTGACACAGGAAGGGTGAACGAGACTGCACGCCGGGAGGGGCCGCGAGCGCGGCCCCTCCGGTGCAGCTAGAAAATAACTATTACTTCCTATGCATAAGGCTAATTACTCAGCCTTGGCGGGTGCGGAGCCCCAGCTCCACTTTTCGGCATTCCAGGCGATGCCGGACTGGGTGACGTTGCGCTCAACGTTCTCCATACCGGTGGTGTACGCCGCGATGCCCGGGTGGGTGAAGAGCGGAATACCGAAGAGGTCATTCCACAGTTCCTTCTCAATCACCTTCTTGGCTTCCTTCTGGACCTTCGGATCCAGGCTGGAGGAAACCTTGTCCCATTCGGTGTCAACAGTGGCGTTGGCGTAACCGGTTTGGTTCTGGCCACCGTTGGACTTGTAGATATTCGCGCCGGAAACGATCTGGCCGGAGCCGGACCAAGCGAAGAGCACCATATCGAAGTCGCCGCTCTCATAGCCGCCACCCGGAGCCATGAAGCCCTGGGCCCCGACGTCCTGGACGGTGATGCCGGCCTGGGCGCAGGAGGAGGTCACGAGGGCAACCTCATCGGAACGGCGCTGGTTGGGCTGGTTGTAACCAATGCGGACCACCGGGTTGGCGATACCGGATTCAGCAACCTTGGCCTTGGCCTTTTCGATATCCACGGTGTCGTATTCGCCGTTGTAGGAGGCGGACACAACTTCCTTGTACTCGGGGTTATCCGGGAAGTATTCGCGGGAGTTGAGAACTTCAGCCTTGTCGTTGAGCGGCTTGATAAGCGAATCAACGATCTGCTGACGCGGGATGCAGTAGGCCATGGCCTGGCGCAGCGCGAGGCCGCCCTTGTCATTGGCGAAGATGGAGCCCGGCTTGAAGTTGAAGTCGAAGTGCTCCCAAATCATGGTGTTACCTTCGAGGACGGTCACGCCCTGGGTGCCGTTGAGGGCATCAAGGGTGTCCTTGGTGGCCTGCGGTTCGATAACGTTGACGTTCTGGTTGGCGAGAGCCTGCACCTGGCCTTCCGGCGGAATGAAGCGGATCACCAGTTCATCGAGGCCGGGCTTCTCACCCCACCAATCCGGGTTGGGAACCATGGTGATGTACTGACCGGCTTCCCAGCCACCTTCCTTGAGGGTGTAGGGACCGAAGGACGGCGCATCTTCCGCGGCGGGCAACTGGCCCGGGGTGGGAGAATTCCAGTTATTCCAGAATTCAGCGGCCTTCTTAGCGGTCTCGAAGTCCTTGTTCTTCAGGGCTTCGAAGAGCTCCTTCTTGGAGATGCCAATCTTATTGGCTACCACGTGCGAGGGAAGCGGACCGGAAACAACCAGCTGCCAGTCCGGATTCGGCTCGCTGTAGGTAATGGTGAAGGAACGGTCACCCGGGTTGCACTGGGGGCCTTCCGGAACGCCGTCCGCGTAGGTATCCGGGCTGGACACGTGGTTGAACAGCGGTTCATCGGAGCCGGCAGCGGCCTGGCCGTCCATAATCCACTTCGGGTTCTGGGTAACCCAGTCCATGTAGGCGTCTTCACAGGTGATGAGTTCGCCGCCCTGGTACTTGGCCTCATCGTTGAAGGTGTACTTCACGGTGAGGGGGTTCTCAGAAACCATTTCATAGTCACCGAGCGGGGTGCCGTGCTTCCACTCGCCATTGGCGGAGTAGTAGCCGAAACCGGGCATCATACGGTCAACAACAAGGGAGTTGGCCGAGCTGTAGGTAGTGGGCGTCAAGCCGTTGTAGCCCAGGAATTCATCGGCACCGACGGTGACCGAAGCGGTCCGGTTGACATTTCCTTCGACCTGGGTGGGGCCACCCTTGCCGTTGGAGGAACAACCAGTCATGACCAGAGCAAGCGCGGCTGCTCCGGCCACCAAGGGATAAGCGGTCTTCTTCACGAAGGAACCTCCTCATTGACTGTTTCCGTACCGCGGGGGCAGTCCCCCGGTGCGGAGTGATCATGTTCGCGCCGTGAGCGCGTGGAATATGCAAAAGCGGTGCCGGATTCTTGAGAATCCGGTGCGTTGACGATCTCCACAGGATGGAACACGCATTGACATCCTGTGCGGATAGCCAGCGCCACCGCTCTAACCATGGAAAAAGCCTACACGAGTCTTGACGATTTCTTTACGTTTAGGCTCAGGCTTTTTTGATGTGCAAATGTTCACGCTCGCAAGAATGGGGAAAATCCGCAGCACAGAGCCGTTTTTCGACGTTGTGAGCGACTCGAGACTTTCAGGAAAGAGTCACGCCTCACGCCGTGCATATCTCATATGCTGAGATAGTTTTTCTCAAAATCATTCCAGCGATGAGATGCGCACTGTTTTAGGGCGCCGCGGGAGCGGGCACGGCAGTACCGTGCCCGAAGAGATCCCGCAGCCGAGCCCGGGATACCTTCCCGTCATCGTCCACCGGCAGCTCATCAAGCACCAGGAGGAGGCGCGGGAGCTTGAAGGTGGCAAGCGCCTGGGCGGCGAAAGCCCTCAGCTGGTCGAGGCTGGGCACGGGCAAGCTTTGGGGCACCACCGCGAAACCACCGGTTGCCGGATCCGGAGTAGCGAAATCTTCGGGGCGAGCCGCGTGGGAATCCATCACGATGGCGGCGCCCACCACCTGGCCCCACACCGGATCTGGCACACCCGTGACCAGGGCGGAACGCACTCCCGGGTACTGGTGGAGTACCCGCTCAATTTCTTCGGGGTGAACGGTATCTCCCCCGGTCTTGATGGTATCGGTGACCCGGGCAACCAGAGTGATATATCCGTCTGCATCCACCCGCGCGTGATCCTGGGAACAGAACCATTCCCCCGCGAAAGAAGAGCGCTGGTAATTATCCCCGTGCCAGTATCCGGCCGAAATGCTCGGCCCGCGCAATTGCATTTCTCCGATTTCTCCGGGCGCCACCGGGGTATCGGTACCCGGTTCCACCAGGCGAATCTCCACGTGGGGCATGGCGCGCCCCACCGTTTCAGCCTTATGGGACACGCGCGCGGTGGGAAGATACGGGCCGACGCCGCCCGTTTCCACAGACCCCCATATATTAAGAGGATGGAGACCCGCCGCATCCAGGCGCCCCATAAGAGCGGGCGGTACCGCTGCTCCACCCACGAAGGCGTAGCGGAGACTGGAGAGGTCCCGGGCGAGGAAGGTGTCGTCGTCGAGCATAAAAGAATAGGTGGTGGGGGTGCCGAACACGGTGGTGACCCGGTGTTCTTCCATAAGGTGCAGCAGACCGGCCGGGGAGGGAGTGCGCGCAATAACAATGCGGCCCCCGCGTGCGAAGTGGAAAAGCGTGCCGCCGTTGAAACCGGCGATAGATGAACAGCGGGCGCTGTGCAGGAAGATGTCGTCGCGCCCGTAACCCAGTGCGTCGTGGAAAATACGATCCGCCCACCACAAGTTGTCATGAGTAAGTTCGAGGGCTCGTGGCGCTTCCGGGGGCGCGGGCCGGAACATCATAACGGCCACCCCGCTCGGGTATCCCTCCGTATTAAAAGCGGGATTACCGGCGGTGCCATCGGCAACGAAATCAGCGGTGAAACTCCCGGTTGCCGCGCTCAGAGCAATATAGCCGTTGGTGAGGGCAGGAGTGAAGGGCGGGGCGAGCACGTCGTCGTCGATAACAAAATGGATAAGGGTTCCCGTGGAGGTGAAGGCGCCGGCGGTACCTATTTCCGCGCACGCGATAAGAACGCGCGGGGCCGCGAAATCAACGAGGCGTTGAATCTCGACCGGGTGGAGGCGGGCGTCCACCGGAACGTATACCGCACCGATGCGGGCGCAGGCCACCGCAACAAGATAGTGATAGGGAGAATTATGGGCCACGATCATAACGCGGTCCCCGTGTGAGACGCCGGCCTGCACGAAAAGTTGGGCGAGGCGGGAGGTGGTATCGCGGGCTTCCCCGACCGTCAGGGCGGTGGCGTCATAGAGCAGGCAGGTGCGATCCGGGTTGGCGAAGGCGGTGCGATCAAGCAGATAGGCAACGTTCGTGACGGGGACGCTACTCATTGCTCTCACTTTCTGCGCCCGGGCCCGCTCCCCCGCCGGTATCCGCGAGATCCGCATCCTGCATATCAGCGGCGCGCTCACCGAAAAGGAAACCGCGAATGAGGCGGCGCAGCTGGTAGAGATCCTCCACGTGGGAGAGCTCGCGCGCCGAGTGCATAGACAGAAGCGGCACGCCCACATCCACCGTGGTGATACCCAGGCGGGTAGCCGTGAGCGGGCCGATGGTGGTACCGCAGGGAATGGAATTCCGCGAGATGAAGAACTGGTAGGCCGCTCCGGCATCACTGGCCGCGCGGAGAGCGAGCGTGACCGATGCGGCATCGGAGGCGTAGCGCTGCTGGGCGTTCATTTTGATGAGCGGGCCGGCACCGGCGCGCGGGGCGGAATCCGGGTCGTAGAACTCGGCGTAATTGGGGTTGAGGGCGTGCCCGGCATCGGCGGATAGGCAAGCCGAGCGAGCCAGCAGCTGGTACCAGCTATCCCCGCGCACCCCGAAACTTTCCGCGATGCGGGTCAGCACGGCTTCCAGGAAGGGCCCGCTGGCTCCGCTGGTGGTTCCCGAACCGACTTCTTCGTGGTCAAAAGCGGCGAAAACCGGGAAGTAGGGAAGAGCTGCGTTATCCCCTACGCCCGCGGCCACCCCGTCGAGGAGTGCGCGCAGCCCGGCGTATACGGAGGACAAATTATCCTGGCGCCCGGCCGATAGGTACGCCCCATTGCGCCGCGGCGGCTCCACATCATAAGCGTAAATATCATGCCAGCCGATCCATTCAGCGCCGGGCGCTTCCCGGCCTTCCGGCCCCGGCTGCGCATAACGCGCCAGGGTTTCAAAAAGATCGCTATCCGTATCCGTGCCGAAGCCCGCATCCGCCCCGGTAACAATCGGGTGGAGATGCTGCTGACGATCCAGCGTGAGACTATCGCGGTTACCGGAAATAAGGTGCGGGGCGAGCTGCGGGATCACCATGCAGGCGGGGGTGCGAACCAGGTATTCCCGACCGTCCATATCCGTGACGCGCCCGGCCAGCCCCAAATCCCGGTTGAGCCAAGAATTGAGCAATGGCCCGCCGTAGACTTCCATATCCACCTGGGTGTAGCCCCCGTGGCGGGAGGTTCCGGCCGGCTTGAGTTTGAGGCTGGGCGAATCGGTATGCGCGCCCAGGATACGGAAGGGTGCCAGCTCGCCGGAACCGGCGCCCCGCGGACTCACCCAGGCAATCAGTGCCCCGCCGCGCCGTACGTAGCGTGCCCCGCGCGCCTCCCAGGGTTCCGTTTCGCGCTGCTCGGTAAAACCGTGCGCTTCCAGAATATGAGCCAGCTGCGCCGCTGCGTGGTAGGACGACGGGGATGCCGCGATGAACTGCGCGTATCCGCGGGCGTGGCGATCAGCGGCGGCACCTCCCTGCGCCGGCGCCGGGTCCGCCAGCTCCGTATCGGGCGTGGACTCAGCAAACTCAGACATGCTCATGGCCTCCCAGTCTAGTGACCGCCGGGGCACCCCGGCCTCGTTGTTTCAGCGTTTAGGAGCGCGGCTGACCTTCCGGGGAATCCCAGAAATCCCCCGCGGGATCAGTTCCGGTGGTGCCGGGTCCGCCAGCGGCCTCAGCTGCGCCGTCGTTCCCATATTCTTCGTTTTCCGCAACCGCGCCGGCCGCAACTTCCGCGGGCGTGACCTCCATGGTGCCGCGCGCCGCGTGGCGACGTGCCAAGAAGAGCAACAGAATCCCGAGGGCCAGCACCAAAACGCTAATAACCACCCAGGCAAGGACCTGCGCCCCACTACTGGCGAGCTGGGCGCCACCGTTCACTGTTTCCATTGTTATTGAACTCCTCACCGCAACGATTAGCTTCCTGGGACGATGGTACACCGGGTGACTAGAACATCACACCGGACCTTTTCTACGCTTTTTCGTCAGCAAGGGTGGCTAGGATTCCCGCTCATGACAAAAATTTTTCGCGCTGCGTCGCTGCGGCGTGACGGTGGGGAACACAGCGCCCACCGTGGCGGGGCTCTGACCCGCGCCGGTCTTGGTTTGGCTGCTCTCGGCGTCGTTTTCGGCGATATCGGGACCAGTCCGCTCTACGTTGTACGCGCGGTTTTCACCGTGCACGGCGGCGCCGTTCCGCTCACGGACGCCTCGATTTACGGAGTGATCTCCCTGGTGGTGTGGATGCTCCTTCTTATCGTGTCATTTAAATACGTCATCCTTGTGTTGCGCGCGGATAACGACGGCGAAGGCGGAATCATCGCCCTCGCCACCCTGCTGCGCACCCTCAGCGGTGGGCGGCCGCGGGCTGCCGCGCTCTTCACGGTGGCGGGCATGTTCGGTGCGGCGCTCTTTTTCGGCGACGCCGTTATTACCCCGGCTATTTCCGTGCTCTCCGCTATCGAAGGCATCCGGGTGGCACTCCCAGCCTTCCCCGCCACCCTCATCGTGCCCATCGCGCTGGTGATTCTTCTCACCCTGGGCTGGATGCAGCGCTACGGCACCGGGCGGGTCGGCGCTATTTTCGGACCTTTCATGCTGCTGTGGTTCACGGGCCTGGCGCTCATCGCACTCCCGCATATTGCCGCGCATCCGGAAATTATCGCGGCACTTTCCCCGCATGAGGCCCTCACTTTCGTGGGCCGCCACCCGGCTATCGGTTTCCTCGCCATGGGCGCGGTGGTGCTCGCGGTGACCGGCGCCGAGGCGCTCTACGCCGATATCGCCCATTTCGGGCGGCGCCCCATTTCCGCGGTGTGGTTCGTGGTGGTGCTCCCCGCGCTGGTGTGTAACTACCTGGGGCAGGGTGCGCTGCTGCTCGCGCATCCGGAGGCCATCGCCGATCCGTTCTTCCACCTGGTGTCGTCCCAATGGGCCCTGGTGCTCATGCTGCTGGCCACCGGCGCCACGGTGATTGCCTCGCAATCGGTGATCGCGGGAACCTATTCCATTGCCCGCCAGGCTTCCCGGTTGGGATACTTGCCGCACCTGCGGATCCGCTATACCTCCGCGAGCGGTGCGGGGCAGATTTACCTGCCGGATATTACCGGGCTGCTGGTGGCCGCAGTGGCGGCCGTCGTGGTGATTTTCCGCGATTCGGAGCGGCTTTCTTCCGCTTACGGACTGGCGGTTTCCACCGATTTCCTTCTCACCACCGCCATGCTCTTGGCTCTCACTGTGATCGGCTGGCACTGGCGCTGGTGGCAAAGCGCAGCGCTTGCGGTGGTCCTCGGCGCGGTGGAAGTACCGCTTTTCGCCGCTAATGCCGCGAAGCTGGTTACCGGCGGGTGGCTGCCTCTGCTCATCGCGCTCGTTCTGATGGTGGTCATGCTCACGTGGCGGCGCGGGGAGGCGGTGGTGGCAGCTACCCGGGCACGGACCGAAGGCACCCTCGCGGAGTTCGCGGCGCAGCTGCAGAAAAATCCGCTGCGGCGCGTTCCGGGTACCGTGATCTATCCGCATTCCCTCGCTACCACGGTTCCGGCTGCTTTGCTGGCCACCACGGCGCTGCATCGCAGTATGCGCGACCACGTCATCATTCTCTCCATCAAAACGGCCCCGCAGGCCCATATCGAGCGCGCCGAGCGCATCACCCTGACGCAGGTGAGCCCGCGCGTGGAGGGCGTTGTGCACCTCACGATGCGTTACGGCTTCATGGATAGTCGCAATATTCCGGCCGATCTGGAATGGGCGCAGCGCGAATACGGCTGGGGGTCCTGGAAGCTCAGCGAGGCCCAGTGGGTGCTTAGTCACCTCGGGGTACGCTCGCGGGGGAAGAACGACGACGCAGTTTCGGGCGCCGCGCCCGCTGCCGACACCGGTGATTTTCCGCAGTTGCCCCGCTGGCAAGCCTGGCTTTTTGCGCGGATCGCGCGCCATTCCGCATCGCCGGCCTGGGTGAAGAGTCTCCCGGCGGATCGCACCGTGGAGATTTCCCGCGAGGTCATCGTGTAGCTACTAATGTCGAAGCGCCTGGTAGCGTTCCTATTATGACGACAACAACGCACTACCTCGGGCAGCTTCGCCTCGATGAACTCAGCCTCACGGTGCCGCTCACCGCGGATCGGGAAGATACGCGCACCATCGATGTATTCGCTCGCATCGCCACCCGCCCGGGTGGGGAATCCCTCCCCTATCTTTTCTATCTGCAGGGCGGGCCGGGCTATGAAGCCTGGCGGCCCAGCCTTTCCCCGCTGGAGCCCTCCTGGCTGAATGTGGCCTTGGAACGCTACCGGGTTGTTTTTGTGGATGAACGCGGTACGGGCCGCTCCACGCCCGTCGGGGAGGATATCCTCCGCACCGGGAGCACCGCGCAGGTGGCTGAATATCTCAGCCACCTGCGCGCCGATGGCATTGTGCGCGATTGCGAGGCGCTGCGCCGCGAGCTCGGCGTGGAGAAAATCAATCTTCTCGGGCAGTCCTTCGGTGGTTTCACCACCGTGCATTACCTCTCGGTAGCGCCCGAACATATCGATCAGGCTTTCCTCACCGGCGGGCTCACCGCGGTGCGCCGCAGCGCGGATGATGTCTATTCCCTCACGTGGGAAAAGATGCGGGAGCACAGTGAAGAGTACTACCGGCGCTTCCCCGCGCACCGGGATCGGGTGCGGGAGCTGGTGGATCTGGCCGGTAGCGGCTCCATTGAATTGCCCTCGGGGGAAATCGTTTCGCCCTCACGGCTACGTTCCCTCGGGCATCTCCTCGGTTCGGATAACGGGTGGCGGGAACTGTACTACCTCCTGGAAAAGGATCCGGCTTCTACGGCTTTCCGTTATGACCTGGCCGCCGCTATGCCCTTTGATGGGCGTAATCCGCTCTACTACGTGCTGCACGAATCTTCGTACGCGGATGGTGTGGTCACCAATTGGAGTGCGGAACGTACCCAACCGGAGGATTTCCGCACCGATACGTCGCTCCTCTACGGTGAACACGTCTGGGCGGAGTGGGCGGATACCGTCCCGGCCTTCCAGCCGTGGAAGGATGTCGTTGAAAAGCTAGCCACGTGGCCGTGGCCGCAGCTCTACTTCCCGGAAGCTTTGCGGGAATCCGGGGCGCGGGGTGCGGCCGCTGTGTATGTGAACGACGCTTACGTGCCCGTGGAGTTCTCCCTCGAAACGGGGGCGCTGCTGCCCGGGATCCACCGGTACGTGACGTCCACCCATGAGCACAGCGGATTGCGTTCCAGTAACGGAGCGGTGCTACGCACGCTCTTTGAATTGGCCGATGGTACGCGCCTGCGCTAATTGCGCACTCCCGGAATAGTGGGCGGCCCGCGTCCGTGCGGGTCGCCGGTAAGAAAGTGAGGATACATATATGTGGAATGATGCGGATACGGACGCTGTGGTGTTCGGAGATAACCTACCGGTGCTCCGGGCCCTCCCGGCCGAATCATTCCAGCTTATTTACCTCGATCCTCCTTTTAATACCGGCCGGCCCCAGCGCCGCTCCACGGTGGTGACCCGGCGTTCCAGCACCGGGAATCGTATCGGTTTTAAGGGCCAACGGTACGAAACTATCGTGGAGCGGGTACTCGGCTACGATGATAGCTTCGCCGAATATTGGGGTTTTCTTGAACCGCGCCTGGAAGAGGCCTGGCGGCTCCTCACCGATTCGGGAACGCTCTATCTCCATCTTGATTACCGGGAGGCGCACTACGCGAAGGTGCTCCTCGATGCGCTTTTCGGGCGAGAATGCTTCCTCAACGAGATTATTTGGGCCTACGACTACGGCGCCCGCACGAAAAAACGCTGGCCCGCCAAACATGACACCATTTTGGTGTACGTGAAAAACCCGGCTAGCTACTATTTCAATTCGGAAGATGTGGATCGCGAACCGTATATGGCTCCCGGTTTGGTCACGAAGGAAAAGGCGGCGCGCGGCAAACTTCCTACGGATGTGTGGTGGCATACCATTGTGTCCCCTACCGGGAAAGAGAAAACCGGCTATCCCACCCAAAAGCCGCTGGGGATTCTGCGCCGAATTATCACCGCGTCCTCTCGGCCGGGGGATCGCGTCCTTGATTTCTTTGCCGGTTCGGGTACCACCGGGGCCGCGGCGCGTGAATTGGAGCGCCGTTTCCTGCTTGTTGATGCCAATCCGGAAGCCATCGCGGTGATGCGCACCCGCTTCCCCGCTGATGTGCGGTTCGGGGAATGGGATGGCGCGGCGGTGAGCTGGACGTAGTGCGCCCGCAGCGCACCTCCTGAAGCTGGCCGGCTACCCGGCTCAGGAATCCACACGCAGCTGCGAATAGAGCGCGCAGGCACCTACCCGATAAGCAGGCTCCAGGGAAAGCTCCGGATCGGCGTAGAAATCCGGGGAGTGATTCGAAGCGGGCTCCCCCTGCGCGGGGTTGAGCTGCGCGGGCGAAAACCCGCCGAAAAGCCAGAATACCGACCGTGCCCCGGCGCTCTGCCCCAGCACTGCAAAGTCCTCACTGAAACCGAAAGTTTCGCCGGCCAGATTTTCCTCCCCCAGTTCCGCAGCGATCACGTCACGCAAGGCCGCAACAGCTGCGTCGTCGTTCACGGTGGCATCCACCTGGCGGATCTGGCGGATCAGCGGTTCGGGCGCGCCGGCCGCGAGCGCCTCAGCCCGCACAATCCGCTCGATACCAGTGTTGATGATTGCGCGGGTTTCCTCATCCCGGAACCGGGTATTGATGCACAGGCGCGCGGTGTCCGGAATGATATTGTCCTGGCTGCCGGCCTGGAAAACGCCGACACTCACAACCGCGTTGCGGTCCGGGTCCGTCATGCGGGAACGGATTGTTTGCAGGCGGGTAACGATGGCCGAACCTATCACAATAGGGTCGACGGCGCGGTGGGGCTGCGAACCATGCCCGCCTACCCCGTGCACAATAACTTCGAAACCGTCCGAGCCGGGCAGAACCCCACCCGGATAAAGATTGACCCAACCGGCCGGGCGTGGCACCACGTGGCCGCCGTACATGATTTGCGGGCGCGGGGCTTTCTCCCACAGGCCAGCCTCCACCATGGCGCGTGCCCCCAGGCCGTTTTCTTCCGATGGTTGGAAAACAAAAACAATGGTGCCGTGCCACAGCTGCGTATTTGCGGCAAAGGCCCGTGCCAGGGCGAGCGCGAGCGACATGTGGGAATCGTGCCCGCAGGCGTGCATAACCGGAACATTTTTCCCGGAGGCATCGATCCCGGTGGCCCGCGAGGCATAGCTCAGGCCGGTGCGCTCGGCAACGGGAAGCCCGTCCATATCAGCGCGGTAGCCCACCACCGGGCCGGAGCCGTTGCGCAGCACGCACGCAAAACCGGTATCGGTAACGGGGATGATCTCGCGGGTGAGCGCGCCGGAAAGTTCCATGGCTTCCAGGCGTTCCCGGAGCGCCCGCGAGGTCTCCACTTCCTGGAAAGACAACTCTGGGTTGGCGTGGAAATACTGAAAATCAGCGATCATCGCGGCCCGGGCCGAGGCGGTGAGGTGAAATTCCTCGGGGAGATACTGCACGGCGTTCCCTCTCATCCGATGCTAGCGGTGCGGGCGCCTCAGTGGCGCAGGGTGCGCAAACGTCCGCTCACCTCGTTTATTTTAGCGCCGCGCCGAACGTCCGTGGCAGGCCGGGGCAGCCACTGGCTAGGCTGGAGGGAGTGCGCGAACGCGGCACGCTAGCAAGCGGAGCCACGATGTGCCGGTACGTGCGGCGGAAACGCCCAGGCGAGGAGGAATAATGTTCCACAACATCATTTGGGATATGGGCGGAACCATGGTGGATACCTACCCGCACGTGGATGCCACCTTGCAGGCCGTTGTGCTCGATTCCGGTCAGGAGGTTTCCCTCCTGGAGGTTGCCCGGCTGACCCGGCGTTCCACCAACCTCGCCATCACCGAGCTTTCGCGCCGTTTCGGGATTCCCGAAGCGCGGTTCCGCGAGCGCGAACAAGAACTAAAAGACTCCTGGAAAATCACACCTCCGCCCGCGATGGCGCATGTGCATGATGTTCTTGCCGCGGTTGCCGGGATCAACGGGATCAACGTGGTGGTCACGCACCGGGATCGCGCGAGCGCCCGCACCCTCCTGGAGGGCTTGGGCCTCCAGGTTAGCGATATGGTCTGCCCCGAGGACGGCTTCCCGCGCAAACCCGATCCGGCAATGTTCACCCACATGATCAACAAACACCACCTGGATCCGGCCCGTACCCTCGCCATCGGAGATCGACCCATCGATATCACGACGGCGCACAAAGTTGGCGTAGCCGGTGCTCTCCTGGAAACTCCCGGTATTGAGCTGGAGGCGGATGCCGATTATCGCATCACTGATCTTGCCGAAGTCCTCCCGCTCCTCGGCGCATAAGCTAGCGGCGCAGCTTGTGCCCGCGCGGGAGTTTTTCTGGCACAACTGCGCTTATTGCGAGGAACGGCCAGTTTCAGCAACCCCGTGCCTTTCCGGGCGCCTCAGACTTTTCCAGCCACCCCGGGCTTTTCCAGCCGCAGCAGTGCTTTTTTCATATCCAGCCCGCCCGCGTATCCGCCCAGGGCGCCACGTGCGGCAAGCACTCGGTGGCAGGGCAGCACAATAGGTATCGGATTACGCGCACATGCCGATCCCACCGCACGCACCGCACGCGGGTTGCCCGCCATTGCAGCAAGCTGGCCATACGAGCGGGTCTGCCCGTAGGGAATCTCCCCGAGGGTGCGCTGCACCCGGGCCGCAAAGGGGCCGCGGGTGAGAACCAGATCGGTCGGGAGTGTGAAATAGGTGCGTTCTCCCGCGAAATATTCGGTGAGCTGGGCGCATGCTTCCACCGCGAGCTGCTCCGCCCGGCACCGCTCTTCGCCTTTCTCAAGCTCGATAACCGCCTGCGGGCGCGGCAGCCCGGGAAGCACCACCGCGATAAGCGCATGCGCCTGCGCCGCAACGGCGAATTGCCCCAGTGGGGAATCACAGGAGCGCCATACCGCTGCGGCGCAGGCACGTGTCACGGTAGGTTTCTTTACTTCGCGAGCTGGGAGGTGAGTTGTTCAAGGCCGCTCAGCACGGCTTCTACTTCACCCGCGCGGCGTTCCAACGGGGTGAAGTCGCCGGCTGTCCAATCCTCAAACATCATGAAATTCACTTCGGAGCGGATGGCGGGCATATTGAAATTAGCCGTAATCTGGCGCCACTGCTCGATAGCGCGCACGCCCCCGATGGAGCCGTGCCCCACGAAGGCAACCGGCTTATTCATCCACTCGATACCCAGCGTATCCACCGCGTTCTTGAACGCCCCGGGAACCCCGTGGTTGTATTCCGGGGTCACGAAAATAAAGGCGTCGAATTCACCGATTTTATCGGCCCAGCGCTGGATGGCCGGGTTATCGTAACGGCCCGCGGCCGCGGCCGGAACCACGGGGCTGGTGAGGAGCGGAATATCGAAATCCTTGATGTTGATGAGTTCGTAGGTGGCCTCCCCCGCCCGCTGGGATGCGAGCTGGGCGACGTACCGAGCCACACTTTCGGTGGCCTGACCCTCGCGAATTGATCCGGAAATAATTGCGATCTTCATAAACGTGTCCTTTCATTGAGGTGAGCGACACCCAGATTACCAATCACTCATTTACCTTTCAATGGGATAGGTAGTGCCCCCGTTCAGCTCTGTGAGAACATCGCTCGCTCGGGTATGAGCATCATCCGCTGCGGCACCGGTGGGCACCTGCGCTTCACCGCCGTGTCCCACCGCAGCACCGGCATTCTCATCCAGATCACTGGCGAGCACGGCGTAGACGATAGTATCCGTCCACTCCCCTTTGAGCCAGAAATCCTGGCGCATATGCGCCTCTTTACGCATCCCCGCGTGCTGGAGCATAAGCTCGCACACCCGATCCCGCGCGTCCATCTGCGCGGCAACGCGATGCACCCCGCACTCGGCACAGGCGTAACGAATCATGGCCCGCATAGCCTCCGATGCGTAGCCGTGCCCGCGAAAATCCGGGTGTAGCACGGTGGCGATCTCCGCGACGCCGTGCTGCGGATCGGTCATCCACAGGCGCACATCCCCGATGGGTTGTGCATCAAGTTCTATTACAACGGCGAGCGCGGCCTGCGGGCCGCGCAAATCCCGCGCCTGGGCACGCTGGGCAGCTTCGTTGACCGCCCGTTCGGGATTCCAGGCATCGGTCATGAGGTAGCGGGTGACATCTTCGCGACTGTAAATACTGTGCAGCCACGGCGCATCATCGGGCCGGTGCAGTCGCAGTCGCAACCGCGCGGTTGTCACCGAAAATTCATCATATGTAGTGGTATTCATGGCCCTTTAAGTGTAACGACAAACACTTTTAGGGGAAGAGGCCCTGAGCTGGTTATCCGCGATATGGGACGGGGCGGTAGTGCGGCAGCGGATCGCTTGCCAGCCTCCCATACAGATCAACATCGATGCGCGCGCCGTTGATAAGGAATTTCCCCCGTTCGGTTCCTTCCTTGAGGAATCCCGCCGCGCGGGCAACTCCTCCCGAGGCGGGGTTATTCACACGGTGTCCGAGTTCCAAGCGTTCCAGCCCGCGCCCGTGCAGTGCCCAATCCGCGACCGTTGCCGCAGCTCTGGACATGATTCCGCACCCCCAGTAATCGTGGTGCAGCCAGTAGGAAAACCACCCGCTTTTCTCATCCCTATTGACTTGGATGCGAACCATACCGATGAGTTCATCGCTATCTTCCCGGGCGATCACCCAGGCCAGCTGCGAGTCGGGCTCCGCCAATATCTGCGCGATATAGCGGCGGGCGCTAGCCAGATCCGTAATATTGCCCTGCCGGATCATATCCGGGTGGGAGGCGAAGGCCGCTACCACAGCTGCGGCGTCGCTTTCACGCACCGGGCGCAAGGCAATATCGACCTTCATTTCCATACCCCTGCGCTACCTACACATTAAAGCGGAATTCGACTTTGTGCACCTTGCACCCTCAAAACTTACTTCGCCATTCGATCACAGTGAGCAAGCGGTGATGGGGCTACCCGTCCTGCACGAGCAACAGCCTCATCAATCTCTCGGGATACGATGTCGCCACCCTTGTATTCGAGACCTTCTAGGAGACGGATTCCAACACGACGACCGCTCTCAGCCAGATCTTCAGGACTCGCCTCGCCCCCGCGGTCTAAGCGACGAAACACGAGAATATCCTCGAAAACTAGTGCCCCATACCGACTTCGAAACTTCCTCTCGAACCGCCTACAGAACACTAGGCCAGGCACCTGAGACGCCATGTCATAGGAGATCTGCGAATTGAGGATTGGCACCCCACGAACGTTGGACTCTCGTCCAACAACCCAAACAAGGTATCCGCCGGGGCGGAGCACTCGAGTCGCTTCATTGAGGGCGAGCCCGGAGTCTTGAGCATACTGCACCACAGTAAGGAATCGATTTTGGCGAAACTTGCGGTTTGAGCCGATCTCCGCTCGCGCTGGAGGTAGGACGTCAAATCCGAGTAATTCAACCGCAGATCTGTAGTTCTGGTGATAGTTGAATACATTCACGTACGGCGGTGACGTTAGCACCAAATCTGCGGCATCCTTCTCAAGGGGCAAACGACGGGCATCTCCAAGCTCAATTTGGACCGACCCAAGACCTTCACCGAGGCCCTCCAACACTGCTTCCACCGTTTGGCGGCCACGCTGCCAGGAATCAGGCGAGAACTGATGCCCATTACCCAATGCAAGTAGAAATACTGCTGATGCGAGGATCTGTTCTAAGGGTTCAACAAGGCTGAGGACTGCATCGCGAAGCACTCGACTATCCCCTGATAAGACAGCGGGTGCGGTGTGAGCAATCATCGATTCCAGGCACTTTGACCTTTCGCCCTGCGAAACCTCCGCAAACGCGTAAACCCGAGCAAGTAGGTACGCAGCTGCATTCACTTCAACACCAAGGGTTGGCAAGCCTAACCGTGACGCTTCCACAAGGGTTGTCCCGCTGCCACAAAATGGGTCAACAACCAGCCCTTGAGGCTCAAAGAAATCGAGAAGATTCGCAACAAAGTCCGGACTGAACTGCCCACGCCAAGGCAAGGCGTTTGTTCGACGTCCGGCCCCAATGTCCAGGGCAATTTGGGGTATCACGTCCCGATCGACCGGGATCTTTGAGAATTCAGTCCATCTGGATCTACTAGAAATAGCCACGTTCTACCGCTCCAGAAAGATCACCCCTTTGATTCTGGAGAATCTCCCGCACATGATTGACGAAACGCTGAACCACATCGATTCGCACTGGAGTGGAACGAACCCTCCTTAGATGCTCTTCGCGGTGATCTCTTCTATATACAGCGTTACTGAAGTTCTTTCGATTCTGAGATCCCACCCGTCGACCTCTAAGGACGAGCACCTCGTCAATATCTGTCCCTGCGGAACTGATCGGTGTCATGTCCAAGAACTCACAAATAAGGAAGTAATGCGATCCTGGTGCTGCAATTCGAAGGTCATGACTTGTCGCCGTGGCTTCCTGAAACATGGTCTTATCCAGGTTCGTCTTCAGCTCTGCTGCGACATAGGCAATGTAGGTCTCACTATCGTCTGTGTGGTCATTGCGAAATGCTTTATCGAATGAGGCCCGAAGGTAAGTCTGGCGGCCAATCGTGAAGTCCTGATCCTTGCTTCTAACGATGAGCCCAGGACGCCCAGATACGTCTGTCAGGACTGACTGAAAGTGTGCTGCCGCGAATGCCTTCGCAGGACCGACCTGCAAATCAATCCCCTCAAGCTCCGGCATTATACGAGGGTCAACCAGCCACGGAAACCACTCTTCGAGGATCGAATTATCCAACTTCAATTGGCCCTTTTGACGATAGAGAAAGCTCTCAGAACTATCCCAGATCAGATCAATCTCGATTTTCTCCTTGTATTCGTTCAACATTTGAACAAGATCGGCAACCCGATCGTCTCCTACAGACGAGAGTTCGGCCATGCCCGAGATCCACTGTTCATACGCCGCCAGTGCTGCAACTACCCGAGGTTGGTCGACCGCTGGAAGTTTGGGGTTGCTCAGGAGTTCACGCAACTTATCACCATGCGGCGAAGGGCGGGTGAACGGAGACACGCGAACTGCTCCCACTTCGATGAGATCCGCCCCATCCTCCTGCCCATCCGACAAGACTGGATCCACATTCATCTCTTGCCCCCAGACGTAAGTCCGCTCCGGAACTCGACCACGTCGCCATCCTGCATAACGTAATCCTTGCCTTCTTGGCGCAGTTTCCCGTGTTCGCGAGCGGCGGCTACCGAGCCGTATTCCACCAGGTCATCGAACGACACCACCTCGGCTTTAATGAAGCCGCGCTGGAAATCGGTGTGAATCACGCCGGCGGCCTGCGGGGCGGTATCACCCTTATGGATGGTCCAGGCGCGGGCTTCTTTAGGGCCGGCCGTCAGATAGGTTTGCAAGCCGAGAGTATCGAAGCCTACCCGGGCCAGCTGATCCAAGCCGGATTCTTCCTGCCCCGTAGCCTCGAGCATTTCCCGTGCTTCTTCTTCGCTGAGTTCCACCAGTTCGGCTTCGAATTTGGCGTCGAGGAAAATAGCTTGGGCCGGTGCCACAAAGTCACGTAGTTCTTCCTGCATGGCAGTGTCAGCGAGGCCGTCGTCGTCGGTATTAAAAACGTAGATAAAAGGCTTCGAGGTCATGAGTTGGAAAGAGCGCAGGGTATCCGCGTCAAATTCGGCGGCGTGGTTGGAGAGCACCTCCCCCGCCTCGAGAAGCGCGTAGGCCCGCTGGGCTGCATCGAGCGTTTCCTTCGGGGTTTTCTTCCCCGTTACTTCCTTGGTCAGGCGCGGGATTGCCTTCTCCAGGGTCTGCATATCAGCGAGGATAAGTTCGGTGGTGACCGTTTCGATATCATCCTTCGGATCCACGCGACCTTCCACGTGGACCACGTCCGGGTCGGCAAAAGCGCGGGTGACCAGGCAGATCGCATCCGCTTCGCGAATATTGGCGAGGAATTGGTTGCCCAGTCCCTCCCCCTTGGATGCCCCGCGTACGATTCCGGCAATATCCACAAAATCGACGGTTGCCGGCAGGATTTTCTGGGACCCGAAAATTTCGGCAAGCTT
This sequence comes from Actinotignum schaalii FB123-CNA-2, assembly GCF_000411135.1. Taxonomy (GTDB): domain Bacteria; phylum Actinomycetota; class Actinomycetes; order Actinomycetales; family Actinomycetaceae; genus Actinotignum; species Actinotignum schaalii_A. The sequence goes on from NZ_KE150263.1 coordinate 591,305, forward strand.
GGTCAGCCGCGCATCCGGGAGCGGTACCACACCCACATTCGGCTCAATCGTCGCGAAAGGATAGTTCGCCGCGAGCACCGTTGCACGCGTGAGCGCATTAAAAAGGGTCGATTTTCCGACGTTGGGGAGTCCTGCAATACCAATTGTTAAAGCCACGCCCTCCATTCTAGCTAAGAGAAAGGAGGGCGGGCTGCACACCGGATGCGCTTGTGGCCCGGGGCGCTACGCCTCGTGCCACCGGGGTGCCGTATTACCGGGCCGGCGTGTCCATGGACTTCGGGGCGTGCCAGATATCTTCGCCGCGCAGAATTGCGTCCGCACCGCCGTCGATATACAGAATCTGGCCCGTGATGGTCCGCGAGAGTCCGGTCACGAAGAAGACGAGCGCATCGGCAATATCGCGAGCTTCCGAAGCGCCGTGGTACGGGGCGGGCAGCGCACCGAAAGCCTGCTTGCGCCCTTCTTCGGTGGAGAGGAGTTCTTTCGTCATCGGGGTGGCGACCACGCCCGGCCCCACCGCATTGAGCCCGACGCCGCGCCCGGCGAATTCCTCACTCACGGCCGCCCGGCGCACCCACGTGGCAATAGCGCGCTTGGAGCACGCGTAATTCGCGTAGCCCTGCATCGGGCCCTGCGCGGCCAGTTCCTTGCCGTAGGCGAGGGCTTCTTCGCGCTGATCATCCAGGAGGAGCTGGACAAGCTTGGGATCGCTGGGCTGCAAACTGGCGCAGGACGCGGTAATAACCGCGCGCCCGTTTTCCGCTTTTTCCAGGTAGGGAAGGAAAGCACGCACGGTGTCACGCGCGCCAAAGAAATTCACCTTGAGATCGAGGGGCGAATTACTCTGGGTTCCCGCATTCGCGATCACCCCATCGATCTGCGGATACTTTTCCACCACCCGAGCGACCGCATCCGCGATCCCTTCCGGGCTGGACAGATCCGCCTCAAATTCCGCCCCGCGCAAATCGACACCGACGGGCGTATGCCCGCGTTCTTCCAGAATCTGCCCGCAGGCAGCGCCGATACCCGAGCCCATTCCGGTCACAACGATAGTAGACATGGTGTTCCTTTCTTCCCGGTGCCGCTCCCTCGCAGCACCGCCAGCGGTGACGTTAGCCCTATATTTATTGTGATGTGACGTGCTATGTCCCGCTACCTTGAAAGCTACCAAAGTCTTTCGCGCGGAACAAGGGGCGACGACGCCGCCAGCTCGCTTCCCTCCCATTTTTCTGTCGTAGGTGGGTGTTTGAATACCGCTATGGATATTTCGATTGTTATAGGTGCTCTGATCGCGGTGGGATGCGCGTGTTTCGCCCTGGGCTTCCTGAGCGCGCGGGTGCGCGCGGGCGGGGCGGTGTCGGCGCGGGAGCTGGCGCAGGTGCGCCAGCAACTGGATGAGGCGCAGCGCGATGCCGGGGCGGTGCGGGCGCAGCTGGCGGCCGCCCAGGCCCGCTCGGATCGTTTAGAAGAGGAAAATAACGGGCTTATCGCGCGTGCTAAAACAGATAACGATATTTTGCGTTCTCTGGCTCCTATTACGCAGCAGCTCACCGCGATGGAGCAGCGGGTCCGTGATGTTCAGGTCCTCCAGGGTGAACAGCGCACCGAAATCCGCACCCAGCTCACCGCGGCGGCCCGCACCCAGGAAGATCTCGCGCGGGCCACCCAGGCGCTGCGCGGGGCACTCAGCTCCACCTCGGCGCGGGGAATGTGGGGTGAAGTGGAATTACGCCGGGTGGTGGAGGCCGCGGGGATGTTCCCCCACGTGGATTTTTCCGAGCAGGTATCCTCGCGCGCGGGCGGCGGGCGCGGTGGCGATGCCGGGCTCGCGCGCCCGGATATGGTTATCCACCTCCCCGGCGGCGCTCAGCTTCCCCTCGATGCCAAGGTCCCCCTCACCGCCATGCTCCAGGCACAGGCCGCCCCGGCCACCACGGCGGAGGAAATCGCGCGGCGCCAAGATTTCCTCTCCCAACATGCCAAGGCGGTGCGCTCCCACGTAAATGCGTTGGCCAAACGGGATTACCCGGCACTTTTCCCGGGGTCACCTCGGCTCACCATTATGTTCCTTCCGGGCGAATCGCTCCTGGCGGAGGCGCTGCGCGCCGATCCTCCGCTCCTGGAAGATGCCTTGAACCTCGGGGTAGTTCCGGCGTCTCCGGCCTCGCTGCTGGCGTTGCTGCGCACCGTGGCAACACTGTGGGCCTCCAGCAAGATCAGTGAAGAGGCCGGGCATATTATTACGCTCGGGCAGGAAATGACGGATCGGCTCCGGGTGGTGGCCGGTCACTTGGAAAAGCTCGGGAACTCCCTCACCTCAGCGGTCAAAAACTACAATTCCGCGCTCTCCTCTTTCGATTCGCGCGTGCTGGTCACCGCGCGGCGCCTGGAAAGCTTGGATGCTGATTTTTCCACCCCGCCAGCCATTGCTGCGGAAGAAGGCCAAGTCAAACGTTTCCACGATGCTGGGCTGCGGGAGGCACTCGATGGCGAAGATGATCGTGAAACACGGATTGTCCCGTAGCAGTGCGGGGCAAAACATGGCACGATAACTGATATGGCTTCAACAACTCCGGTACCCGCAACGCTGCCGCAACGGGCTGCGCAGACAACACCGGATCACCCGTGGCCACTGCGTCTCCTCTCGGTAAAAATCCGGGAATACGTGGCGAAAATGTCGCGGTTATGGGTGGAAGGTGAAGTCATTACCCTCCAGCGCCGCCCCGGAGCGAAAGTCCAGTTCCTCACCTTGCGGGATCTGGAAGAAAACGTCTCCATGACGGTGAAAATACTCAGCCATCTACTTCCCGCCACCGTCACCTCCGGAAGCCGAGTGGTGGTGTGGGCCGTTCCCGATTTTTATACCGGTAATGGCTCACTCTCCCTGTGGGCACAAGAAATCCGCCCCGTTGGTGTGGGCGATATCCTCGCGCGTTTGGAGGCATTAAAAGCCAAACTCGCAGCCGAAGGTCTCTTCGCCCCCGAACGTAAAAAGCCCCTCCCCTTCTTACCTCGCGCGGTGGGTCTTATCGTGGGGCGTAATACCAAGGCAAAAGAAGATGTCATTATTAATGCCTCGCTACGCTGGCCCGGAGTGCGTTTTGAGGTACGCGAAGTAGCAGTCCAAGGCCGAGACGCCGTGGCCCAGATGATTCCGGCCCTGCGTGAACTAGATACTCACCCGGGTGTGGATGTCATTGTGCTGGCACGCGGGGGCGGCTCCGTGGAAGATCTCCTTCCCTTCTCCGATGAGCACCTCGTGCGTGCCATTGCGGCCACCCATACACCGGTGGTCTCCGCTATCGGGCATGAGGGAGATAATCCCATCAGTGACTACGTGGCCGATCTACGCGCTTCCACGCCCACGGATGCTGCCAAGCGCATTGTTCCGGATCGGGAAGCTGAGCTCGACGGGGTGCAAGCAGCTGTGCGCCGCTTGCGCCAGGGGATGCGCCATCGACTTGACCGGGCCACCAAAGAACTCGAAGCATTACGCGCCCGGCCCGTCCTGGCCCGCCCCCGCACTATGGTGGAGGTGCGCGAACAGGATATCCAGTCGCTGCGCTCCTGGCTGCGGGCCCATATCCGGCGAGATATGGCCTCCAGTTCCCAGGATATCGCCTCGCTTCTTTCCCAGCTGCGGGCCCTCTCACCCCAGGCAACACTGCAACGCGGGTATTCGGTTATCCTAAGCGGGGATGACAGAGTAGTCTCACAAGAAAACGATGTCCGAATCGGGGAGCACCTGCGTGCCATTTTGGCCGCCGGAACCCTCCATCTCGAAGTGAAAGGGAGCGCGCATGGCAACTAAGGGACCCACTCCTGAGGGATTCACGCCCCCGGCGCCAGCGCCGGACTCACCCCACAACTTACCTCACGCATCAGTTGCCTCCGCCCCCCGCCCGCGCGAAGATATTGAAGCGCGCGTGGCTACCCTCAGCTATGAAGAGGCCCGGGCTCGCCTTGTCGATATTGTTTCCCGCCTGGAGCAAGGCTCCATTCCCCTCGAAGAATCCCTGCGACTGTGGGAAGTAGGCGAGTCTCTAGCCCGCCACTGCCAGAGCTGGCTTGACGGCGCTGCCGCCCGGATCGATGCGGCCGAACGCGGCGAAAGCCTCGCGGATCTCCCCGACCCGGCTGGCGCGGCCCCCGCTCCAGCCCAACCCGCGATGCCTGCCCCAGCGAACCAGGCCGCGGCTCCCGCAAGCACTCCAGTGAACCCTGCTCCGCCGGCCGCAGCGCCGCAGGGTAGCTATCAGGCACCCGCCCCCGCCATCCCGGCACAGGCATCCAAGGAAGACCGGGTGGCTGCCCTACGAGAAGCGGTGCGTGAGGTACGCGCAGAAGACGTACCGGCGATTCAGCCAGCTCCTCAAGCCGCACCCGCGGCGGCATCCGCCCCCGCGGCCCCGCGCGGTGAGGCCGCTCCCACCGGTACGCCCGGTGGCGCCACCGTCACCCAGCAGACTTCCGTTGCGAACCCCGCGGCCAGCGATGATGATGATTTCGACCCGGAAGAATTCGCGGACGGAACAGGTCTTGATACCACCCCGCTCACCCGCCACCCCGAGGATTTCGCATGACAGTTCTTGTCATTGGCGATGCCATCGCCAACCAGCGCGAACAGGAAACCCCTTTTCGTGCCGGCACCATGTTTAAGGTGGCGGTCAATCTGGCCCACCTGGCGCGCGAAGTGCGGATGGTCACCGATGTCTCCGAAGCCTCCGATCCGCAAGTCGTGCGTGATTACGCCGCCGAGCACGGCGTGGAACTCCTCTTGCGCCCCACCTCGGCTCCCTCCAGCGCCGCTCTCGCCTCCGGATTGCCCACCCCGCCCCCGGCTGCTTTCACCGAAGCTCATTACGGGGAGGGGCACGGGGATCCGGAAGAAAGCTGGGATATTTTGCCAGCTCCGGAACGCGGCGCCCGCAAACTAGATTTTGATCTTTTCAGCCCCTCGGCCACTATTTTCGGTGGGGACGCCTGCCACGCCATGCCCGTAGCTCACACCGTCCGCGAGTGGCTGCGAGTGTGCCGGTCCACCTCCACCATCATCTACTCCCCGGCACTGCGCCACCCCCGGGCCCGCAACCTGGATCGGGTCCGTATCCAAGCCGAAAGTTTCTTGCAGCTTAGTGACGTCGTCGTCGCAACCTCAAAAGACATCCGGCTCCTCTACGGTATCAGCGGCCCCGAAAATGAGTTCGCCGCGGTAGCCGAACACTGGTTTAGCTTCGGGCCACGGCTCGTGGCCATTCTTCTTGAGGACGGTGCCGCACTCATGATCACCGCCTCGGGTGACCGCCTCCACGTAGCTTCGCTGCCGCGCCCCTGTGTGGACGTGGCAGGAGCTCGCAGCGCTTTTATAGCCACCACGATCGATACGCTGGACCGGGTGAGTCTGCTCGGTCGGGAAGCTAGCCCCGGGCTCGCCACCATGTCCATGTCCCACCTGTATACCGTGGGTGCTTTCGCCACCACCGCACGCAGCCTTATGACCGCGCATGCCGGCTGGGAACCGCTCACCCGCAATGAACTCAGCGAGGGCTTCTTCGAATACCAGAGTCGCGAAGGCCTGATTTAGCGGCCGCGGCGCCGGTCACGTTGCGTATAGTCACGCAGGGCACGCAAGAAATCCACGCGCCGGAAATCCGGCCAGTAGGTTTCGCAGAAATAGAGTTCGGTGTGCACGGACTGCCAGAGCATAAAACCGCTCATGCGCTGCTCCCCGCTCGTGCGAATCACCAAGTCCGGATCAGGTTGGCCACGGGTGTAAAGATGGTCAGTAATATCCGCGAGCGAAAAATCTTCGGCAACCTCCGCGAGGCTACGCCCGGCTGCTGCTTCATCGCGCAGGTAGGAGCGCACCGCGTCGGTAATTTCTTGACGCCCGCCGTAGCCCACCGCAATATTCACATGTAAACCGCTACAGGCTTCGGTGCTCGCGGCCGCGGCGCGCAGACGCTGGGCATATTCCGCACCAAGAAGATCGAGATTCCCCACCGCCACCAGGCGGAAACGGCCAGAACGCGCCAGATTTTCAACAGTTTCACAAATAATGGTCAGTAGCGGACCCACTTCTTCCGCTGCCCGGGAAAGATTATCCGTGGAGAGCAACCACAAGGTCACCACCTCAATGCCGGCGTCTTCGCACCACCCGAGGACCTCAGCGATACGCTCAGCCCCGGCCCGGTGCCCGAAGGTGGCAGATTCTCCCAGCTCCCGCGCCCAGCGGCGATTCCCGTCCAGCATAATTGCCACATGCTTGGGCATACGCTTCCCGGAAAGCTCACGCACCAAGCGGCGCTCATAGGCTGCGTAGAGCCATGCTGACATTCCCACGCTGTCTCCCTCCCTCGTTCTAGCCACTGTGGCCCGAGCCGTGCCCGGAAGCCGCGATTGAGCTGCGCCCGGCAATGCTTGCAATCGAGCCGCGCCCGTCAGAGCCGCAGCTGAGCCGCACAACTAGATGCCTAACCGTTTAACTGTAGCCCGCCCATCCTGAGGGAACAGGAAAAGATACCCGGAAAATACTCAGGCAAGCAGCGTACACTTGCGCCAGCGGCTCACAGCGATGGGCAAACCGGAACCACACGTCCCGCTGCGCCCATCGCCGCGTTTACTGATCTTCGGATATCCCGGAGGTATTCACCGACCATGTGGGGAGCACCATGACCCGTCCTTGTCACGCCACTAGCGAACGCCACCCGGATCATCTCTCTCAGCCACCGCATCGTGAAAAGAAAGACCGAGCCTCCCATACCGCACCAGGGCGGGCCCGGTCAGCACGGAATCTCCGATCCTTGCCCGCGGGCGCACTCCCGAAACCAGCCCTGCGCGGTTGGCAGCACGCCATTATTGCCCCGCTTGCCCTGGCAAATATGATCGTTCAAATAGTTTTTGCGCCCACTGCCGCACTCACCATCGGTGTCATAGTGTTCGGGTTGAGCGCCGTCGTGTTATTCGGGCACTCCGCGGTCTATCACCTGGGCTCGTGGGGACCGAAAGTACACGCTATTTTGCGGCGCCTGGATCACTCAAATATTTTCCTGCTTATCGCCGGAACCTACACCCCGCTCTCCCTTGCCCTACTGCCGGGCGGCACCGCAGCGCTGGTGCTGGCCATTGTGTGGGGCGGGGCGCTCGGCGGGATAGCGCTCTCCAATTTCTGGCCGGCCGCCCCGCGCTGGCTGTACGTTCCCCTCTATATTGCGCTCGGATGGGTGGCCATCTGGTTCCTCCCCGATATGTGGGAGGCCGGCGGCCCAGCCATCGTCTGGCTCATTATTGCCGGCGGGATCTGCTACACGGTAGGCGCACTCGCCTACGCATTCCGCTGGCCCAATCCCTGGCCGCGCACCTGGGGATTCCACGAATTCTTCCACTCCGGTACAGTGGCGGGCTACGCCTGCCACGCGGTGGCGGTGTGGCTTACCCTCTTCGCTGTCGCCTAGTGAGCCCAGCCGGCGCGGCGCACCCGGCACCCTGCGCACCACCGGCCAGCACGCTCACTGCGAGCAAGCCAGCTGCCAGCAAGCTCGCTGCCAGCTCACCGCGGCCCGCAGGGCCGCGCGTCGTCGTACCCCTCCTCTAGAATGGTGCCCAGCATCACACAGAATTTCTCAGGCACAGGAGTGAAGAGAAGATGAGCAAAAAGAAGAACGCGGAGGCGCGAGAGCAGGACGTCAGCTGGAGCACGGCGCCCGGAATTGCGCTGCGGGTCCGGGATGGTTTTCAGATTGCCTCCGTTGATACCGGATCCACGCCGGGCTGGCACGGCGCGAAAAAGGCCGGGAAAGCTGCCATGAAGGAGCGTGGCAGGCTCCTTGCGGAGCTGCAAGAACGGCTCTACGCTGAGGCGCGCCAGGGCGGCGAACGGCGGGTGTTGCTCGTCGTGCAGGGGATGGATACGGCGGGGAAGGGCGGTATTTGCCGGCACGTGCTCGGGATGGTTGACCCGCAGGGCGTGCATCTGCGTTCTTTCGGGGTACCCACCGCGGAGGAACTCTCCCACGATTTCCTGTGGCGGATTCGGCGCGCGTTACCGCCGGCCGGGATGATCGGCGTTTTTGACCGCTCGCATTACGAGGACGTGCTGGTCGGGAAGGTTGATGAGCTGGCCACTCCCGCGGAGATCGAGGAGCGGTACAAAAAGATTAATGAGTTCGAGCGGGAACTCGTGGATGCGGGATATACGCTCGTCAAGGTGGCTCTGCTTATCGGTTATGAGGAACAGGGGTTCCGGCTGCTGCGCCGGTTGGCGCGCCGCGATAAACACTGGAAGTATTCGCCTTCTGATGTGGCGGCGCGCGCCCAGTGGCCCGCCTATATGGATGCCTACCAGGCGATGTTTGAGCGCACCTCCACGGAGTATGCCCCGTGGTATGCGGTGCCGGCAGATCGTCAGTGGTTCGCGCGGCTCGCGGTGACCGAGCTCCTCGCCCAGGCGCTGGCCCACCTGGCCCCGCGCTGGCCGGAAGTACGCTGGGATCCGCGCACCCAGGCCGCGCAGGTGCTCGCCACCATGCCTCGCCACACCGCGCAGCTCTCCGTGGAAGAACTACGCGCGCAGGCCGAGGAGGTCGCCGCAGAATCGGAGGATTACCGCAACGGCGTGGAAAAGCTCATCACTCAAGATGCCCGCAAGGACGCCGGGGAACGGGTAGGAAACGCGCAGTAGCTAGCGGGAACGGGCAGTCACTAGCGGTAGCGCGCAGTAACTAGCGGTAACGCGCCGCCGCCTGCTCTTCGCTCTCCAGCCCGGGCACCCGCGCGAAGAGGTCCGTTTCACCCTCGGCGGGCGCCGGGCCCACGGTGGAGGCTGCTAGGTAGAAGTCCTCGTGCGGCCACACCTGCGCCTCCAGTTCCCGCGGCGCAGCGAAGAAAAGCCCGTTCGGGTCGATTTGGGAGGCGTGCGCACGCATGGCCGCGTCACGCAGTGGGAAATATGCGACGACGTCGACCCGCGTGGTTGCGGCATGCCGCGGGCGCGGGAATTGCGCGGCCTCTGTGAGCCATTCCGTGAATGGGCTGGCCTGGCCGGCGGCGAGAATCGCTTCGTGCAAAGTGCGCAGCCGGGTGAAGGAAAGATTGGCGTCGTAATACAATTTGGAGACCTGCCAGGGCTTACCCAGTTCCGGCCAGCACGGCTCGCCCGCCAGCCGCACTGCCGCGAGGGTCGCGGTATGGGTGCGCAGGTGATCGGGATGCGGGTAGCCGCCGTTTTCGTCATAGGTGGTCACCACCTGGGGCCGAAATTCGCGGATCTGGGCCACGAGCGCGCGGTGGACATCCGCATCCGTGGCTCGGGCAAAACTATCGGCGGGCAGCTCCACATCCGGGTAGCCCTCGGGGAGTCCGGAATCCACAAAGCCGAGGAAAACGTGCTCAATGCCGAGGATTCGAGCGGCTGCTGCCATTTCTTCCCGGCGTAGCTGCGCCATAGTGCGCCCGGCCAGAGCGGCGTCGTCGAATAAAGGATTGAGGATATCCCCGCGTTCGCCACCCGTGCAGGTGACTACCCGCACCCGGCCGAGGCGGGCGTATGATGCCAGGGTTGCTGCGCCTTTCGATGATTCGTCATCCGGGTGGGCGTGGACGCAGAGGAGGCGGCGTTCGTCCATTATCCTTCTCCTTCCGCAGCTGGCGCGTGGGCTCATCGCGCGGGTTTTCTGCTAGTGATACGGGACTGCGGGCGCGCACTCACGGGCGCGGCTGCCAGCAGGCCGATTCACCGCGCTACTCTACCAAGACGACTCGGGCGCTGCCCCGCGGTGGTAAGCACGTGGAATACGGGCCGGGAATGTTGCAACCGCCGGAAGGCTGGTATGCTTAGCCGGAGAAACATGCCTGTCAGGGCATGAATTTTTTTATCCGAGTGGGGCGTCCCACCCGCGCCCAGCGCTCGGGCCCCCGCAACCGCATCGCCGCACGAGGGCGTGCCGAGCTGCGCCGCGCGAGCGCGGACTCATAACCGAATGACCAACCGGGTAGGTGCGTGCCGCACCCGCCCGCCGTGACGAGAAAGAGGAAGAGATGTCTGAAAACACCAAGGGGGCTTGGCTCTCCCCCGAAACGTACGAGCACCTCAAGGCCGAACTCAATGACATGATTACCGTCCAGCGCGCGGAAATCGCCAAGAAGATCGAAGCGGCGCGCTCCGAAGGTGACCTGCGGGAGAACGGCGGCTATCAGGCGGCTCGCGAAGAGCAGTCGAAGCTGGAGGGGCGGATCGTGGAGCTGACCGCGTTGCTGGAAAACGCTCACGTATCCGAACCGCCCTCGGGCGATGAGGTTGCCTCCGGCACGGTTGTGACGGCCACGATTGGCGGCATGGAAGAAACCTTCCTCCTCGGTTCGCGCGAGGCCGCCGACATCGTGGGAATGGAAGTGTATCCGGAAAGCGCGCCGCTCGGGCAGGCGATCCTGGGGCTGAAGAAGGGGGAGAAAACCACCTTCAAGAACCGCCTGGGCCGGCCCGTCAAGGTGGAAATCCTCGATATCAAGCCTTACGAAGGCTAGAAAGCCAGGGTGCCACGCGAAGGCACAAGCGAAAACGGACAGCAAAGCGAAAGTCTAGGTACGAGGTAAGGAGCTGATCGTGAATCTTTCTGCTACCACCGCACTGCCCGGCCGGGGCGATCCGATTAATCCGAATCCGGCGCCGCACGCGGTCCTGGGGACTCCCCTCCTGGCTGAACCCGGGCCGGGTGAGGAGCTCATTTACCTTGCCTCCGGGTGTTTTTGGGGTGCGGAAAAGCTGGCCTGGGAGGCTGGTGCGCTGAGCACCGCGGTCGGCTATATGGGTGGTACCACGCCCAATCCCACCTACGCTGAGGTGTGCACGGGTCGCACCGGGCACGCGGAAACGGTGCGGGTAGTTTTCGATCCGCGCGAGCTCCCGCTGGAAAAGTTGCTTCAGCTTTTCTTCGAGTCTCACGATCCCACCTCGCTTAACCGGCAGGGAAACGATGTGGGCACCCAGTATCGCAGCGCTATTTTTACGACGACGGACACCCAGGAGCGCACCGCTCGGGCCATGATTGCTGGTTATGAGGATGTTCTCCGGGCGGCCGGGCGGGGAGTTATTGTGACGGAAGTGGTGCCGGCGCTGGCCGCCGGGCCTTTCTACCTGGCCGAAGAGGAGCACCAGGGGTACCTCCATAAGGTACCGCACGGCTACCAATGCCATTCGCGCACCGGAATCGCCTGCCCGCTGCCGGGTGCTGGCCTGCTGCCGGGTGCTGGCCCGCTCGGCTAGTACCTCGCCGGGCCATCCCGGGGAAGAATAACGCGGGAATCATGCACACAAAGGCCGGGACGGAAAAACATCCGTCCCGGCCTTTGCTGTAGCTATCAGCCTTAGTGCCGCGGTACTGCTAGTTCTGAAATTCTGGCTCTAGTTCCGCGATTACGGCTAGTTCGCGATTCCCCTAGTTCCGCGAGGAGGCGGCCAGGTAGGCCACAACGCGCAGCACTTCGAGGTAGATCCACAGCACCGTCATGACGATGCCGAAGGCTGCTGTCCACGCAAATTCCTTCGGGGCGTGGCGTTCCACCGCGAGCTTGGCGGTTTCCAGATCGGAGATGAGCACGTAGCCGGCCACCGCGATCATAACCAGCCCGAGGATGATCCCCAGGTGGAAGCCACCCACCGTAATATTGCGCAGCGAATTGGTCACGCCGGTCAGCATAAGAATGAGATTGACGAAACCGAAGATAATGTAGGCGATCATAATGGTAAGGACCACACGCCGGCCTTTGGCCGTGGTGCGGACCTTTCCGGACATGTGGAGGAACACCGCTACACCCACCACAATCGCGGTACCCAGAATCGCCTGGAAAGCCACCCCCGGATAGAGAGTGTCAAAAGCATTGGTGATCGCACCGAGGGCCACGCCCTGGAAAAGGGAGTAGGCAATGGAGATACCCGGGCCGACCATCGGGCGCCAGGCGCCGAACATACCTACCGCGAAAGCGATGAGGGAGGCCGGGATCGCGAGCATCATCGCGTAATCCAGCGGCACGAAGAGCATGGTGGCCGCGCCGGCAACAATGGAGACCGCCAGCAGAATCGCGGTTTTCACCATGGCGTCGTCATAGGTCATGGTGGCGGTGGCCGGAGCCCCGAAAGCACCGGGCTGGCCGTAGCCGCCCGCGTACTGGCCATAGCCCTGCTGCTGATAAGCCTGACCGTAGTCCGGATGCGCAAAGTTCTGCTGGTTATACCAATCGGGCTGCTCCGTACCGTAGCCACCCGGCTGTTCATAAACACCCGGACCGGCCTGGTAACCCTGACGCGGTTCCGTTGCAATATTGCCACCGCGGAACTGCTGGTTCGGTGTGGCAGCACCCTTGCGGAAATACGGGTTGTTACTCATCACGGGATTCGACAAAATACCCTCCTGTATTGTGGTGGACCGCCGGATAAGCGGCCCGCCTACTATCAGACGCGACCATCGTCCGGTTAGCATCCAGGTTACGTAGAAACTTGGTTATAACTCGTCCAATATCGTCTCCAGGGTTATTCTCAAGCCCGTGCCTGAATTTTTCCTGAAAGACTTCTCGGTTTTCCTCAATCAGCCTAAGAACACTGTTTCCGGGAATAAATCCGCAAACTATGCCAGCATCCGGCGGTACCCCCGGACGGACTCGAACCGACACTGAACCGATTTTAAGTCGGGTGCCTCTGCCAATTGGGCTACGGGGGCTGAACATGCGAGCACATTGGCGCGTATGAACATCCCTAGAATACTACCTTGTTGCGCCACCCTGTAGAGTAGGAGGGATCCTAAGCGCGTCGCTTCACCGGCTTTTACCTGCGTAGAGGGCCGCCGGCCGGTAGCTGCGCCGTCGTACCACCAAAACCTAGGCACATAGAATCGAGAGGGAATGACACAGCGCGAGCACCGCGACACCACTCACGAATCCGCCACCGAACCCGAATCCGCCACCACCGCGGAAAGCGCCGTGACCCCAGAAACCGCCTCGGGAGCCGAGCAGCGCAAACGTCGCTCGGGCCTGCGCCGGGTGGGGAAACTCGCGGCGCCGGTCACGCGCTACAGCCAGGCGCTGCGCAATGAATCTTTTGCCGGGCTGGTGTTGGTTATTTCGGCGGTCGTGGCGCTTATCTGGGCCAATTCCCCGGGCCGCGATACCTATTTCGCGCTGGCTGCCACAAAAATCGGGCCGGAGAGCCTAGGGCTCCACCTGGACCTGGCGCATTGGGCCGCGGATTTCGTGCTCGCGCTTTTCTTCTTCGTGGTGGGCATGGAACTCAAGCAGGAATTCACCATCGGTTCCCTCAACGACCCGCGTAAAGCGGCCCTCCCCGTGCTGGCAGCGGTGACCGGCATGCTCGGACCCATCGGGGTCTATTGCGCCACGCAGGCTATTTCGGGCGCCCGTATTTATGACGGCTGGGCCATTCCGGTTGCCACCGATATCGCTTTCGCGCTCGGGGTGCTGGCGCTGGTGGGTAAGGGGCTGCCGAAAGCCGCCGGCATTTTCCTCATGACCCTCGCGGTGGCCGACGACCTGGGCGGCATTATCGTTATCGCGATTTTCTTCTCGGAGGGTGTCAATTTCCTCTTCCTCGGCGGCGGCCTGCTGGTCGCGGCCGTATTCGGGCTACTGTGCTGGAAAGGGTGGAACCGCTGGTGGCTGCTATGGCCGCTGGCACTGGTGTGCTGGTACTGCTTCTTCCGCGCCGGCGTCCACGCCACAATTTCCGCGGTGGTCCTCGGTTTCATGATCCCCACCTCCACCACCGACGCGGACGACACCCCGCTCACGGAACGCTATAGCGAACGGCTTATTTTCTGGTCGGCGGGCATCGCGCTGCCGATTTTCGCTTTCTTCGCCGCGGGCGTGAATATCACCGATGCCGGCGGAATCACCGCGCTGCTCGCGGACCCGGTTGCCATCGGCATCTACCTGGGCCTCCCGCTGGGCAAATGCATCGGAATCTTCTGCGGCACCTGGCTCTTCGTGAAAGTATTTCGTCTCAAATTGGGCGAAGGTCTGCACCTGGGCGATATTTTCCCCATGTCGATCCTGGCCGGTATCGGCTTCACGGTGTCGCTACTTATCGCGCAGCTCTCCTTCGCGCCCACCGACCCGCACGAAGCCCACGCGCGCGTGGGCGTGCTACTCGGCACACTGCTCTCGGTGATTCTCGGGGCGCTCGCTACCCGGGTGCGGGTGCGGCACCATCGCGCCTCCGGTACGTTGCACGACGACGGCGCTAGCGGCAGCGCGGACTCTGCCGCCTAAGCGGCGGGCCGGGCGGGTGGCTGGGGTTCCCGGGCGGCCCATAGCGCCAAGCCGTCGAGGATGTCATGTTCCGAGGTGGTGATGGTGGCAAGCGGGCGGCCCGCGGCGCTCCGGCGCTCGGCAATGCGGCGTACCACTTCTTGCCATACCAGCGCTCCGGCACCGATCACGGGGGCTCGCCCCGGGTGCATAAAGCCGAGCGCGGCGCGTTCTTCTAGGGGCGCGTGGATAAACCAGTCGGTCACGGTGTCAATATCAGCCAGCGGCATTGCGGTGCCGTGCACTGCCTGCGAATCATAGGTATCGAGCCCCAGCCAGGTGGCGGTTACCGACGTAACGGTACCGGCTACTCCAACCACCTGTTCGGCCTGCCCGAAGGACACGTGCTTTTCTGCTTCGTCCAGGGCCGCGCGAATGTCGGCGCGGGCGCTCTCCAGTTCGGCCGGGGTAGGCGGATCGTGGCGCAGGTGGCGTTCGCGCATCCGCACCGAACCGATATCCATAGAGTAGCTGGCCAGCACGCTGCCGTCCGCGCGGCCGAGCACGAGTTCGGTGGAGCCGCCGCCCAGGTCAATAAGGAGCACCGGAGAGGCGGGCGAGCTCAGCGCAGAAATCGCGCCGGAGAACGAAGTTTGGGCTTCTTGGGTGCCGGTGAGCACCTGGGGGCGCACCCCGAGTCGGGCCATCACCCCGTCGAGGAAGTCCGCCCGGTTGGACGCATCGCGAGTGGCGGAAGTAGCGGCAAAGCGAATGGATGTTACCCCTGCTTGCTGGCACATCCGCGCGTAAATTTCTACCTGCTTGAGGGTGCGCTCGAGCGCTTCGGGAGCGAAGTGCCCGGTGGCATCCACGCCCTGGCCCAGGTAAACAATTTCCATGTGGCGAGTGATATCGCTCAGGGAACTACCGTCTACGCCTGGAACATCGGCAATGAGGAGACGGATGGAATTGGTGCCGCAGTCAATACCGGCGACCCGCCGGGAGGGCAGGACAGGCGCAGCGGGAGCGGTGGGCGTGGAGGTATCTGAGACCAACATGGTTGGCGTATAAGTCCTTTCTCGTGCGCTGGTGTTAGTGCGCTGCTGCGCTGGTTTCATCATCGCGGGAGGTGGGGGTCTCATCGCGGGAGGCGGGGGACTCATCGCGGGAGGCGGGGGACTCTTCGCAGTGGCAGGTGGCGCCATCCCAGCCGACCAGGTCAAGAGCACGGTCCCCCAGTGGGCAAACTCCACGCCCGACGCTGAGTGCATAGCCCGCCAGCGCGTGCAGGCATTTGACCCGCTCGGGCATTCCCCCTGCGGATACCCCGGCAATTTCCGGAACATCACCCAGCAGGGAGCGGCGCGCAATATAGGATTCGTGGGCGGCCCGGTGGGCCGCTTGCAATGCGGCGTCGTCGGATAAAGCGGAGGTCATGGTGGCCATCTCCCCGCGCGCTTCCAGGCGAGAAATCTCTTTGACCAGGTAGGGCAGGCACAGGTAGAAGAGGGTCGGGAATGGTTCGCCGTGACCGAGGCGCGGGAGGGTGATAGTGACCGCGGGGCGGCCGCAGGCGCAGCGCGCCCCGATGCCGACGAGGCCGCGCGGGACGCGCCCGAGCTGGGCAGCTACTTCGGCGCGGTCAGTGGGGCGCAGCGGGGTGGCGTTCACGGCGATGCGGCTGAGGAGCTCCGGGGTGACATCGCGCTCGGTGAGGACATCGGTCATACTTATTCTCCTTCGGGTGCGGGCGCGGTATCGGGGGCCGGATCAGTATCGGCTGCGGGCACGGTACCGGGGGCCGGCGCGGTATCGGGTGCGGGCGCGATACCGGGGGCCGGCGTGGCCGCATCTTCCGGCGCCTCGCCTTCCGGTTGCGGCGTTGGCGGGGTATACATCGGGGCCTCGTCCGGGTTATCGAGCTGGCCGTCCACCGAGTTACCCGCAATGGTGATGGAATCCCAGCCGGTGACATACCACGGGGTATTCGCGCGGCGTTCGCGGTTAACGGTAGCCACCCGTTCTTCCAGTTGTTCCTGGGCGGTGCCCTCGTTCGGGTCCGCGCCCACGAAAAGCCGCTGGCCGGGAACAACGTAGCCGAGCCGCACCCGGGCTTGGGCCCGCACGTAATCCGGGTCGTTCCACAGGGCTTTTTCCACTTCGAGTTCCCGGGTGTGCTGCTGCACGCTTTCCAGCTCCGCACGCACCGCCCGCAATTCATGCTGCTGGGCAGAGAAACGCGAAACCGTCGGGGTCACAATAATAATGGCGAGGATCGCGAAAAGCGCAATAGCCACAGCTCGCAAACTCACGGTGTGCTGGCGCTGGCCAGATTCGACTGTGATAGCGCGGCGCTGGCCGTTCCGGCCTTGTGTAGCCGTCCGAGAGCTACCTTGCCCCAGCCGGCTGGTTTTTTCCGAACGGCTAGCACTGCCCTGCCGCGGCTTCGTTCCGGGGCGTGGTTTAGCCCCCGGGCGCGGATTAGCCCCCGGGCGCGGCGTTGTTTCGCTGCGGTAAGCAGCACCCGCACGGGCGGGAGAGCTGGCGGAACGCGCCGGAGAATGGGCAGAGCGCGCCGGCGAGTGAGCGGAACGAGCTGGCATGCTACCTGAGCGAGGCTTCGCCGCAGTATCCTCGCGGTTCGCCTGAGTCCCGTGATTCCCTTGAGTTCTTTGGGTTCGCTGAGTGTGCTGAGTTCCGCGCGCGGAGATGCGGCGGTTGCGCTCGGGGCGCGAGGGGGGACGGCGAACACTCATGGCTACCAGTCTAGGCGCCTGGTGTCACCGCTCGCGAATAGGGCGCGCCCCCGCAGTCCTCACAATACACACCTGGATGATCGAAGCCTCACAGGATGCAACCTGGTGACAGCACCACCCACAGGATGCAACCTAGTGACAGCACCACCCACAGGATGCAACCTGAGGACATCAAAACAATTTCTTAACGTAGTTGCGGTTGCACTTTGATTTCGGGCAAACGCGACGACCAGCCCCCGAAAATCTCAGGAGTCTCACGAAGCGCACCGGCCACACGAACCCCTGCCGGGGCGGTATGTGTTTTCAGAGCTGTAGTGCAGATGTCGTACATGCGAAGTACACCTCAGAAAAACACCTCTCCCCCGCCGGCATGCCAAGCCGGCACGCCGAGCCGGCACAGCGACTTTGAGCAGTGATTCGGCTTACGCACCACCGGCACGGCGCAAGCCAAACGCACCGCCGGCCCGGCACACACCAAACGCACCGCCGGCACGGCGCAAGCCAAACGCACCGCCGGCCCGGCACACACCAAACGCACCACCGGCACGGCACACACCAAACGCACCACACAACAAAGTGCCGCCCCTTCCCGATCGGGGAAGGGGCGGCACTCAGCGCTATGAGCAGGCCAGCAACACTGGCCAACTAACCGGCTAGCTAAACCCTAAGCCGTAGCCTTAGGCCTTGAAGCGCGGGAAAGCGGCACGACCGGCGTAGACTGCGTCCTCACCGAGTTCGTCTTCGATGCGCAGCAGCTGGTTGTACTTGTTGATGCGCTCGCCGCGGGCCGGAGCACCGGTCTTGAGCTGACCGGAGTTGGTGGCCACCGCGAGATCCGCAATCGTGGTGTCCTCGGTTTCGCCGGAGCGGTGCGAGGTCATCGTGCGGAAGCCGTTGCGGTGCGCGAGCTCCACGGCTTCGAGGGTTTCGGTCAGCGAACCGATCTGGTTCACCTTCACCAGGAGCGCGTTCGCGGCCTTGGTTTCGATGCCCTTCTGGAGGCGGGTGGGGTTGGTGACGAAGAGGTCGTCGCCAACGATCTGGACGCGGTCACCGATCTCGGAGGTGAGCTTCTTCCAGGCGTCCCATTCGTCTTCCGAGAGCGGATCCTCGATGGACACGAGCGGGTACTTCTCCACGAGCTCTTCGTAGTAGGCGATCATTTCGTCCGAGGACTTGGTGCCGCCCTCAAACTTGTAAACACCGTTCTCGAAGAATTCGGTGGCGGCAACGTCCAGGGCAAGACCGAAGTCCTTGCCCGGGGTGTAGCCGGCGCGCTCGATCGCTTCGACGATGAGGTCCAGAGCTTCGGCGTTGGAATCAAGGTTGGGTGCAAAGCCGCCCTCATCGCCCAGGCCGGTGGCCAGGCCGCGTTCCTTGAGAACGCTCTTGAGGGTGTGGTACACCTCAGCACCCCAGCGCAGCGCTTCCTTGAAGGTTTCGGCGCCGATCGGGGCGATCATGAATTCCTGAATATCAACGTTGGAATCGGCATGCGAGCCACCGTTGAGGATGTTCATCATGGGAACGGGCAGGATGTGGGCGTTCGGGCCGCCAATGTAGTGGTAGAGCGGCAGGCCGGCCGATTCGGCGGCGGCGTGCGCCACGGCGAGGGACACACCCAGGATGGCGTTCGCGCCGAGCTTGCCCTTGTTATCCGTGCCGTCCAGGTCAATGAGCAGCGCGTCAAGAGCGCGCTGATCATTGGCGTCCATGCCAATGATTTCCGGAGCGATGATTTCGTTCACCGCTTCCACTGCCTGCTCGACACCCTTACCGAGGTAACGACCCTTATCACCGTCACGCTTTTCCACGGCTTCAAAGGCGCCGGTGGACGCGCCGGAGGGAACCGATGCGCGCTTGTAGGTGCCATCATCCAGGACAACTTCAACCTCAACGGTGGGGTTGCCACGGGAGTCGAGAATTTCGCGGGCGTTAACTGCCTCAATGAATGCCACAGGTACTCCTTCATATAGACCGTGCCACATAGTTGTGGCTACCTGCGCGGAATATCCGCTGTTTCTATTGTCTCTCAAAACACCCGCGCGCGTCATGCTCAGGCCGTGATTAACTCGGCGTTTTCGCCCTGAGCCGCGAAGATTTTCGCCCACTCGGGACTTTGGCACCGCGCGCGAACCGCCCGGGTGCTAACTAGCTCACGCACTTGCGCGGAGAGTTTAGTGCGCCGCAGTTTCTTCCCCTGCGCCGTTAGGTACGACGACGCCGCCCGCCCCGCTCCCCCCCCTCTTTCACCACCGAGGTCAGCACGGGGTGAGCCAGGAAAGCGATGAGCACGGCAACCCCGGCCAGCTGCAGGGTAAAGATATCCATGAGCACCTTGACTACAAAGGCCAGGCCAACCTTGACCGGATCGGCGGTGCCAGCAGGAAGCTCATTGAGCTCCAGCATGGCGAAGGGCCCCGCAATCTGGAGGAAAATCGCGATGACCAACAGCGCACCCGCAACGCCGTACGTGCGCCGAACGAAGCCAATAGCCATTCTTTTGAACTTGTTATCGATCATCAAAGAGCTCTCCATTCTCGGCACAGAATCGATTTATTTCACGAGCGGGATTACCCAGAAGAATATAAGACTCTGGCGATTCCGCAGTTACCCCGGGATTGGTTTCTCGAAAGTCCTGGTAAGACTCCGTAATGATCTTCTCAGCCTCATCCGACAGATTATCCGGTAACGGACTGTCTTCATAGACAAAACCGTGAATTATCGCCGATGCGAACTGGGAGCAAATCACAGCTTCAGGGTCTTCACGCTTAGTTTCACTAGATACTTCAACCGATTTTACGTCCTCAAGTTCCACGTCAACGGTTTTGAACTTATCGGCTAAAAGGCTGGCATTCTCACTATCGAGAACTATATACCAGCCCGTTCCGCGAATAATCTTAAGCGGATGATCCGGGAACGATACCCAGGTATTTTCCGATGCACTCAGTGACATAGCGCTGTTGGTTTCGCGATAGACAACTTGAGGAAACCCGTCTTCCGCAAGGCAGGTATAGCCCTTAATCTCACCCGGCACCGCTAACTCCGACGTTACCGTATATTTCTCACCACAAACCGCCGCACCAAGGATCTGAACAATCTGGGAAGAAGTGTTCCTGTCAATATGCACCTCTGCGGGCATATCTGCGTTCTTGGGATTCTTCGTACAGCCAGTAACGCCCAGAATCAGCACACCGAGCGTTACTATCCTGACTAACATCCGATTTTGAGACCTCATTGAACAATCATATAGATTCCGAGAGGCGCGCTCATAGAACGAACTCGAACAGTTTTATTTGCCGCCACAGAAACTTTACTTCCGTTACCTCCCGAGGTGTACCAAGGAACTACGAAAGATCCATATTTTGCATTTCCTCCACCTCGCCAAGTCTCCTTTCCCCATTCGTAGCCGCGGCCTGTTACATTGGCATTGCTACTCGTTTGAGCCCACCACGAATGCCTCAATTCAAAACTATTACTAATATGTGCAATATGATCTGAACACGTGTTGGTAAATCCAGGCGTTGCCTGACAGGCAAAGGTTTGGAGCCAGCGGGTCTCAATGTTAGAGATATCGTTTTCACCCTGAATATCAACACCAGTAAAGCTCTGCCGAGGAATGATCTCTACATTCTCAATCCCAGATCGTTTCGCAGCTTCTTCAATCTCATCATGCGTTAGTTCCCGTGCACTCTGATAGGAATTTGGCGCACCCTGCGGGCCTACACCAATCTCTCCCACGTCCACCGGAGCCACGGTAGACGTAATTGTGAGAAGTCCAGAAACAACGAGTCCAAAACACTATTCATGATCGCCACTTTGCGATAGAAACAACCACACACCGTCTATGCGTTTACCCACAGCATAATCAAGAATAAATTTCATTCGCAATACTTGAGATCGGTCAATGTAAACATAATTGTGAAAACGAGGTGTAAAAATAGGTGGGCCCGGCACGCGCTTGTATTTCGCACGTGCCGGGCCCACCCGAGCCTCAGCTCATTTAGTGGTCACGTTTAGGCGGTACGACGACGCCGCATCGCGAGCGCCCCGCCGGCGAGCAGAGCACCGGAGAGGAGCGCCAGGGAGGTGGCTTCCGCACCGGTATTCGGGAGTTTCTTCGCCGACTTCTTCACCACGGTCTTTCCGGGCTTAGCCGGGGCGGCCGGCTTGGCGGATTCGGCCGGTGCCGGCGCAGTGGGCTGCGCTGGCGCCGTCGGATCTGCGGGCGCCGTCGGATCTGCGGGCTGGGCGGGTTTGGTCGGATCCGCGGGCGCCGTCGGATCTGCGGGCTGGGCGGGTTTGGTCGGATCGCTAGGCTGGGTCGGATCCGCCGGCGTAGTCGGATCGCTAGGCTGGGTCGGTTCCGCAGGTGCGGTCGGTTCGGCAGGCTGGCATTCCTTGAGAGACGCGACATTATGCACCGCACCGCGTACGGTGGCGGCATGCTCAGCGCTGATCGCAGCGAGCACGCCTTCGTCCACAACCGGCTTGAGCTTATCGAGCGCCGCCGCCGTGGCTGCCTTAATATCCGTTTCAGCCTGGGTACGCGCGGCTTCCGGAGCGCACTCCAGCGCTGCCAGCGCCTTGAGCTGGGCAGCCTGTTCGGCTTCAATAGCGGCCTTCGCCTCCCCGAGCTTCGTAGCCCAGGCATCGAGAAGCGGCAGCACCGCGGCGAAGGTATCGGCAGCGTAATTATCCGGCGCCGCATCGAAAAGCTGCTGGGCGGCCGTGCGCACCACCGGGTTCTTCAAACTGGCAATAAGCGCCGCGGTATCGGCATTGGCCTTGAGGGCACCGGCCTTACGCACCAGATCGCGCACTCGGTTCGAGCTCTCCCCGTAGGTGGTTTTTACGCCGTTGAATTCTTTTTCACCGGAGATAATCCAGCGCAGCTGCTCGAGGCGAGCATAATCGGCATCGCCAAGCGGGGTAATGGTAGCCGGATCAATATCCTTCCACCAGGTCTTACCGGTCAGCTTCTCAGCTTCGGGGCGGTAGGCCGCCGCTTCACGCAGGTAGGCAACGTCCTTCTTGAGCTGGGCGAGGGTTTCCGCGTCGATGTAGGAAACATCCCCGTTAAGCACCGCATCACCGGCGATAATCATCTTCTCGTAAGCTTCGAGGTTCTGCAGCACGATAATGCCGTTGAGGCACTGGTTGAATTCCTTGCTCTTGCCCTGCTTAGCGAGGTCAATACAGGAACGAATCTTCTGGACGACTTCGCTCTTATTTCCAGCCGCGGACTTCTGGAATTCTTCGTTGACACGCCGATCCATTTCCGCAACGGTCTTGGCCGTTTTGGTCACTTCAACGATGGCCTTATCCAGGTCGGAAACCCCGTTGGAGTAGGCGTTAACATAAGCCTGCGCAGCCTTGACAAAGCGCTGGTCCACATAGGCTTTCGAGTAGTGCGAGGCCTGATTCTGCAACGCACCTACCATCCAGGCATCAGCCTGCTCGGCAGGAGTAGCACCCAGGGCTTCATTAATCTTTCCGGCAGCGTACTCAGCAGTACTGGTATCCGCAGCGGCCGGGTTCTGCGCGCCCGGATCGGTTGCGCCCGCATCGCCGGCACCGGAAGGCCCTTCCGCACCAACAGGAGTGGTAGCCCCGGCCGGGTCGGCCGGTTCTGCAAAAGCTGCACTCGCTCCGCCCAGCAGCACCGTGCAGGCGGTCGCGGCAGCCACGACACCTCTGAGAATTTTCTTCATATTCTTCCTTACGCTAAAAGCAGCCACGCCACAGGTAGCCGCCACCATCGGTGCCGTTGCGTCATCCCATTTCTTGGACTTAGGCGCCTTAACGAACATAAGCACACGAGCACGCCAGCTTTCCATGCGGGTGCCGCAGCCCATCCCATCTATTCCACCGCCACAACGTACGGTTTAATTTATCAAATTACGACAGGATTAATAAAGGTACTTCAAATACAAAACCGTCACAGAAGCGACAATAACGGCAGGTCAGCGAGCCGGGTATTCCCGCGGCACGGCCTAGAACAGCCCGGAGCTAGCCCACCGAGGAAATAAACACCGCCGTCACGAGCCGGGATACCCACTCGAGTAATTCGTCACCTTCCATGGGAGCTCCGGTTCCCAGGCGCGCGGACGTCTGCGCGGCACCCATAACGCCCGGGCGCGCACTCATCGCCCCGCCCACCTGCGCCGGCGGCACCGGGACCATGAGTACCCGCACGGCGGGCTTGAGCATGGCACCCGGGTACAGGCGCTTGAGGCGGGCTTGCCGTGAATCCGGCAGCGCCACCGGCGCGAAACGCACATTGCGCCCCATCTGGGTAATTTCCTCCAACCCGGCACTGCGCGCCAGGTCACGCAGCTGCGCGATCCGGAAAAGCCGCGCGGCCACCTCGGGAATCTCCCCGTAGCGGTCGCGCAATTCCGCGCGAATTTCCTCGCGCTGGTCCTCCCCGCGCGACGCCGCCAACTTGGTGTAAATTTCCAGCCGCAACCGCTCGGACGGCACGTAATCTTCGGGTAGGTAGGCTTCCACCGGCAGCTCGATGCGCACATCGCTGCTGGCGTCGTCGTCGCTAGGAATCTCCCCACGTATTTTCGCGACCGCTTCGGAGACCATGCGCACGTACAAATCGAAACCAACGCCCTCGATATGGCCGGATTGTTCCCCGCCGAGCATATTGCCCGCCCCGCGAATTTCGAGATCCTTCATCGCGACCTGGGTGCCGGCCCCGAGGTCGGTATTCGCGGCGATGGTGCGCAAGCGTTCCAGGGATGTTTCCGTGAGCGCGCGGTCCGGGTCGTACAGGAAATACGCGTAGGCGCGCTCGCGCCCGCGGCCCACTCGCCCGCGCAGCTGATGGAGCTGGGAGAGCCCAAGCTTATCGGCATTATCCACAATAAGCGTATTCGCGTTGGAAATATCGAGCCCCGTTTCCACGATGGTGGTGCAGATGAGGACGTCGATCTCATGCTCCCAGAAATTCTGAATAACATTTTCCAGATCGCGTTCGCTCATTTTTCCGTGGGCGACGGCGATGCGCGCCTCGGGCACCAGCTCACCGAGCTGCGCGGCCACCCGGCCCATATCCCCCACCCGGTTATGCACGTAAAAGACCTGGCCGTCACGCAGCAGCTCGCGGCGAATCGCAGCGCTGATCTGGCGATTCTCCCGCGCACCCACGTAGGTGAGAATTGGGTGGCGTTCTTCGGGCGGAGTGGCCAAGGTGGACATCTCCCGCACCCCCGTGACCGCCATTTCCAGCGTGCGCGGAATCGGGGTGGCCGACATCGACAGCACATCGATATTCGGGTACATCTGCTTGAGGGTCTCTTTATGTTCGACGCCGAAACGCTGCTCCTCGTCGATCACCACCAGGCCGAGGGCTTTGAAACGCACATTCCCCGTGAGGAGGCGGTGGGTACCGATCACCACATCAATGGTGCCGTCCGCGAGCCCGGCGATGACCTCCTCTGATTCGCGCGCGTTCTGGAAACGCGAGAGCGCCGCCACCCGCACCGGGAACCCGGCGTAACGCTCCTCGAAGGTTTCCCGATGCTGCTCCACCAGCAGGGTGGTCGGCACCAGGACCGCCACCTGGCGGCCATCCTGCACCGCCTTGAAGGCCGCCCGCACCGCGATCTCCGTTTTGCCGTAGCCCACATCCCCGGAAATAAGGCGATCCATGGGGACCGGCTTTTCCATATCGGCTTTCACTTCGTCAATGGTGTGCAGCTGATCGGGGGTTTCCACGTAGGCGAAAGCGTCCTCGAGCTCGCGCTGCCACGGGGTATCCGGCGAAAATGCGATGCCCGGGGTAGCCATACGTTGGGCGTAAAGGCGAATGAGCTCAGCAGCAATTTTGCGGGTGGCCGCGCGGGCCTTCGACTTCGTTTTCTCCCAATCGGCCCCGCCCATTTTATTGAGGCTCGGGGATTCTCCGCCCGAATACTTGGAGACCTGGTCGAGCTGGTCGGTGGGCACCCAGAGCTGATCGGGCGGCCCGCCGCGCCGCGAGGGCGCGTACTCCAGCACAATATATTCACGCTGCCCGCCTTTACCGCCAATTGCTCGCTTTTCCATACGCACGAAGCGGCCCACCCCGTGGCGATCATGCACCACAAAATCCCCGGGAGTAAGAGACAGCGGATCGACAGCATTCTTACGGCGCCGCTTGGGCAGGGCACGCATATCCCGAGTGGAAGAACCGCCCCGCCCGGTCAGATCCGCGCCCGCGTACACCCCGAGCTGCTGGCCTTCCAGCACGAAGCCCTCCGCGATAGGTGCGGCCACCACGTAGACCACCCCGGAGTCGAGATGCGTGGGAACCTCCGCTACCGCACTAGCGGGAACGTCCAGCTCACCGAGCTGTTCCGCGTAGCGGCGCGCCAGGCCCGGCCCGTCCACCACGAGCACCTGGCGCACCCCGCGCCGTGCCTGCTCCCCGATAGCGGCGAGAGCCTCATCAACTTTCCCGAGGAATTTACGCGGTTCGCGCGCCGCGACAGCGGCGCCGGCGTCGTCGTTCTTGAAAGTACCGGCGGTGGAAGTGACGTTCCCAGGTAGAGCGTTCCCGGATAAAGCGTTCCCGGAAAAGCCGCCGAGCGTCCACCACGCTTGCCCGCGCGTGAGCGCCGCTTCCCGAGTAGCCGCCACGCTCGCGAAACTCGCCGCATTGGCCTGCACCGGAGGCGTGCCCCCGGCTGCCGCCGCGCTCCACGCTGCCGCCAGGAATTCCTCCGTGGTGGCGATAAGCGATTCCGCGCGCTGATCTACGCGCTCCGGCTCGATGATGAGGAGGCGGGCATCCGCGGGAAGCACATCCACCACCGCGTCCATGCCGTCCACGAGCACCGGCGTGAGGGATTCCATGCCTTCCGGAGCGATGCCGGCGGCGATTTTGTCGAGCATATCGGTGGCGCCGGGCAGTTCGCTGATAAGCGACCGGGCGCGGGTGCGCACCGATTCGGTGAGGAGAATTTCGCGGCAAGGCGGGGCGTAGATCTCCTCGCGTTCCTCCATGGAGCGCTGGTCACCCACGGAGAAGGTACGAATTTCATCCACGGTATCGCCGAAGAATTCCACGCGGATCGGGTGGCGTTCCGTGGGTGGGAAGACGTCGAGGATTCCGCCGCGCACCGCGAACTGGCCGCGGCGTTCCACCATATCAACCCGGGTGTAAGCGGCGTTCACCAGCGCGTTTTCCACCTCTTCCATGGGGGCATCCTCACGGAGGCGGAGCCGCACCGGCGCCAGATCACCCAGGCCGCGGGTAATGGGCTGAAGCAGTGCGCGCACCGGCATAATGAGGAGGCGCAGCGGCTCGAATTCCTCCGGGTGGGCCAGGCGGCGCAGGGTGAGCAGGCGCCGGGCCACCGTATCCGAACGCGGGGAAAGGCGCTCGTGCGGGAGCGTTTCCCAGGAGGGGAACACCGCGATCTGCTCGGCCGGAAGGTAAGCGCGCATCGCGCCCTCAAGGATTTCGGCCTCCCGCCCGGAAGCGGTAATGGCCACGTGGAGAGGATGGGCGGCGGTCGAGCCTGTTGGGCCGCTGCTGCCGCTGGGGCCTGTTGGGCCGCCAGGACCGCTAAAACCACCAGGACCACCTGGGCCGCCGCTGCCGGCGAGGTACGCCAGGGCCGGGGGCACAACCCCGCGCGGCATCGGAATATCCAAGCGGGTGGCGGTCGAAGCTGCGGCGCGGCTCAGGGCGGGATCCGCGCCGATGAGCGGCAGCAAGGATTCTAATTGCACGGGACGCTCGTTTCCTTCCTCGTCCTTCTGGGGTTGTGGTTCTCGCGTTACGGTTCTCGCGTTACGTGGCGCGGCGCCGCGCTACTCGCCGCGGTGCCCGCCGAGGTGCCACACTACTCGCCGCGGTTCCAGCGCGGTTCCAGCGCGGTTACGCCCCGGTTCCACGGCGCGCTAGTGCTTCGTGTGCAAGCGCATCGTGGCGCTTTCCAACCCGTTGCGCAGCACATCCTCCACGGCATCCGCTGCCTGCGCGATGAGCACGTCAAGTTCCTTACGCTCCGCCGAGCTAAAGGGGCGCAGCACAAAATCCGAAGGGTCCTGGCGCCCGGGCGGCCGGCCAATCCCGAATCGCAGCCGAATATAATCCTTCGAGCCCGTCGACTGCGAAATCGACTTGAGTCCGTTGTGCCCGCCTTCGCCCCCGCCGCGTTTGAGACGCAGGGTCCCGAATGGCAGATCAAGTTCATCGTGAACCACAATAAGGTTCTCCACCGGGCAGTCGTAATAGCGCAGCAGCGCGCTCACCGGCCCGCCCGAGGTATTCATATAGCACTGGCACGTCGCAAGAATGACCTGCTCACCTGGCTGGCCGGGCGCCACACCCACCCGCGCGGAGAGCTGGTTCGTCTGGGTGGCGCCGTGCGAGCGCAACTGCCCCCCGCAGCGCGCGGCAAGCTCCGCCACCACCATATGCCCACAATTGTGGCGAGTTCCGGCATAGGTAGCACCGGGATTACCTAATCCAACTACAGCGTACATGCGTTCCTCCTGTGCATCTTCAACCGTACCCGCTTACCCGAGATTGTTCCGCACCTGCGTGCCTCGTATTTTTTACGACGACGCCGAATGGCACGCGGCCGCGGACATTGCGTCCGCGGCCGCGTGAGAGTCACTCCTGGCGAGTGAGGTGCATTGCTGATTTACTCGCCGGCACCTTCGGAAGCTGCCGCTTCTTCGGCTGCTTCTTCCGCCTGGGCTTCGGCCATAGCGGCATCGGCTTCTTCCAGCGCCCGATCAACCTGGGGCTCCATGACCAGGGAGACGATTTCTTCGCCGTCAACCAGGGCTTCCACATCCTCGGGAAGCTGGAGATCCGCAACGGTGATACGCGCGCCATCTTCGAGGCCTTCGACGTTGACCTCGATGGATTCCGGAATATCGATTGCCGGGGCAGACACCAGAATATTGAGGAGTTCAAGAGTGTTGATGAGGCCCGGAGCCGGTTCGCCCACAACAACCAGCGGAATTTCAACCTCGACCTTTTCGTCGCGCTTGACGCGCAGGAAGTCAACGTGCTCGATGGAGCGCGAGAGCGGGTTGCGCTGAATATCCTTGACCAGGGCCAGGCTCAGTTCACCATCAATGGTGAGGCTGACCAGGGCATTCGGATTTCCCTTGACCGCGAGGAACATATCGTGGGCATCCAGGTGCACGTGCACCGGCTCAATTCCGTGCCCGTAGAGCACCGCGGGAACGCGCCCATCGCGGCGCAGGCGGCGAGCCGCACCCTTGCCAAATTCATCGCGGGTTTCGGCAGTAAGCTTCGCAGCATCAATAGCCATGATTCTCCTTCGTCAATTAACGGTCACCCCAGTGGCGGGCTGACCTCGATATTTCGATATAAACACCCGCCGCGCAAGGCGCGCATAACCGGGTGGTGGCCTCGTAAAGCAGGCCACCCGAAGGAGCGCCTGCCGCGTCGATAACGGAAGAGTTCGTGAGCGCGCATGCATCCCCAGCTCACCCGCACCGCAGGTTCACCGGGCTCCCAACCCGCAGGTCAGATAATTCCGCGCTTCGAGCTCCTTCCCTCGCCGAAGCAACGCCGTCAATTTTAGGGCGACGGCGGCAAAAAACAAAGTTTTTTGCCGCGCCTCACACGCCCCGCGCGCTTCCTGCGCCGCCAGCGCATCGCCGCTGGACCGCCCCGCGGCCCGCTCAGCTGGCATACCCCGTGACCCCTACCCGAAAACCCCTCCACCCCGCCAGAATCCACCCTGCCAACTAGCGCCGTCGTCGTACCACCCCTACCCCACACGCAAAGTGCAAATCCCGGACCGTAGGTGCCACAAAGTGCAAGCCCAGGACAGAAATCGGGCCAAAATGGTGCGTAGATTTGCACTACGTTTTTGCTCGCTTACCGGACTACGCACCCGAAGCTCCTCGATACCTCTCTGCACCAACTTTGCCTGTGGATATCACCTTGCCCAAATCGTCATCTGGCTCAATACTCGCTCTATGACCAAGCCACTTCAGCACCCACCTATTTTTAGCGTCGCGCAGCTTGACGATTTGGGGCTACCCAGAACCCTCGCTCGCCGCGGTCAGTTTCAGCGTTTAGCGCACGGTATTTACCGGGACACGACGCGTGACATCACGGAAGCTGACGCACTCCTGGCGGTACAACATCAGTTTCCGGGCAGTGTAGTAACTGGATTATCGGCGATGCGTTTATGGGGGCTGCCGCTCCCTTATCGGGTAGATTCGTGGACTGAACAAATGCAGCTAGACTGCGGCTTTCCCTCGAAGAGATACTGTTCCCCCCACCCCCTCATCCGCTGGGATCGCACGCAGCTGCTCGCCAGTGATATTGAAACGATCCGCACGCCCGGTGGTAACCTGCGCATTGCGTCGCGGCCGCGTGCTGTTCTGGCGAGCGTGCCGGATCTATCGTTTTACCAGCTCATCGCGGCAATCGACGCGCTCCTGCGCATTCCTCGTCGGCGCTTCGAGGGGAGGTCGGCGCCCTACACCACCCGCGAGGGACTGGAGACTTTCCTGGCCGAACACCCGAACTGGAATTTTGTGGTGCACTTCCGCGCGGCGCTGGCCTGGGCGCGGGTGGGTGCGGATTCACCGATGGAAACCCTACTGCGGCTCATTATCGCCATGGCGGGATTCCCGGAACCGCGCCTCAACCAGCGGCTTCTCGCCCCCGACGGCCGCTCGCTCGGCCAGCCCGATATGCTCTTCGAGGAGCAGCGCATTATTGTGGAGTACGACGGCGCACCTCACCGAGACGCCTCTCAGCAGGTCAAGGATCGCCAGCGGCGAGAGCTCCGCACCAGCTACGGCTGGATCGAACTGCAGGTTTTCCACCCGGATCTCCGCCTTCCCCGGCAGCTCGTCCGCACGATGTTCAACCCGGG
This sequence comes from Actinotignum schaalii FB123-CNA-2, assembly GCF_000411135.1. GTDB lineage: Bacteria > Actinomycetota > Actinomycetes > Actinomycetales > Actinomycetaceae > Actinotignum > Actinotignum schaalii_A. The sequence continues at coordinate 621,195 of NZ_KE150263.1, forward strand.
CAGGCCCGCGCTTCCGCGCATCACGAGCGGCGAAGTTCCCGCAACCGCTCGCCTGGCCGAGGCATTCCGCCAGCGCGGGTGGCGGGTGAGGGAATGAGCCGGTAGAGGTAAGGACCTGAGTCGGTGGCCGACCAGGAATTACGGCAGCCACACACATTCTCGCAGGGCTTGCTCGACGCCGCCCTATCCCAGCGCGCGCAGCAACAACCAGATCGCGAGTGCGGTTCCGAATATGCCGACCAGCCAGCGCACCACACCACCGGGGAGGAAACGCTGGAGGTGTGGGCCCACCATTCCGCCGAGCAACCCGCCGAGCATCATGGTGAGCGCCGCCGCGTAGTCCACTTCCCCGGACCAGATGAAGAAGAGCAGGGCCGTGAGATTAGCGCAGCCCAGCACCGGGGATTTGAGCAGCAGCGCTTCGTGGGTGGTCATCGGGGTGAGGATCGCGGCGATGCCAAGATAAACAACCGCGGAGGCCGCCCCGAAATAACCTCCGTACACGCCCAGCACTCCCACCAGCACCAGGAAAGTGGGAACCGGAATATTAGCGTGAATGCCGCGTCGCTCCAGGTAGGGGCCGATCAATGTGGAGAGGGTGGCGATGAGCACCAGCCAGGGCACCACGAACTCAAAAACTTTCGGGTCGAAAGCCAGGAGCAGCACCGCGCCGATAGCTCCGCCCACCGCGCTGATAAACATCTGCGGCCACAGCGGGTAGGCCTGCACCGCCCGCATGGACCGCCAGCCGGTGAGTACAGACCCCAGGCTGCTCCCGAAATTATTGATCGCATTCGTGACATTGGCGGTAATCGGTGGGAATCCGAGGGCGAGGAGGGCCGGGTAGGTGACCAACGATGCCACTCCGGTCAGGTACCCCACGATGCCGCCAACCAGACCAGTAGCAAAGACAAGTACGGACAGCGCCCAAGTCGATGTGACCACCACGTGCGTTATCTTCCTTCCTAGCCGCGTCAAGTACTGGTTCCCCAGCTACATTGAGCACTGGCTTCTTAGCCGCATCAACTACTAGCTTCCCAACCCCGGAAAGTACCGGGCTCCCATTAAGCACCGGGCTCCCACTAAGTACCGGGCTCCCACCACAACAATGGAGGCGCCGGTACGCTCCAGCGCACCAGCGCCTCCTCGTGAGGCTACCTCACACTCAGTACGCGCCGTCAAACAGCGAGGTCACCGAGCCGTCCTCGAACACTTCGTCAATGGCACGGGCCAGTGTGGGAGCAATCGAGAGCACCGTCAGGCCCTTAAAACGCTTCTCATCGGGAATCGGCACGGTATCGGTCACCACAAGTTCGCGAATCGGAGCGTTCGAGAGCCGCTCCACCGCTTCCCCGGAAAGCAGCGCGTGGGTGGCCGCCACGATCACGTCTTTGGCACCGGCATCCTTAACAACGCGGATCGCGCCGACCAGCGTGCCTGCCGTGTCAATCATGTCATCGACAATAATGGCGGTTTTACCGGCCACATCGCCAACCACACGGTTGGCCTTCGCGGTATTCGCTTTCTCGATATTGCGGGTCTTATGCACGAAAGCCAGCGGAATTCCGCCCAGGCGCGAGGACCACTGCTCGGCCACCTTAATACGGCCGGCATCGGGTGAGACCATAACGGCGTCGTCGCCGGTAATAATGGAGCGGACGTATTCGACCAGGGTGGGCATCGCCCACAGGTGATCCACCGGCCCATCGAAGAAACCCTGGCTTTGCGCGGCGTGCAAATCCACGCTCATAATGCGGTTCGCGCCGGCCGTCTTGAGAAGATCAGCCACCAGCCGCGCGGAAATCGGTTCGCGGCCCTTGTGCTTCTTATCCTGGCGGGCGTAGGGATAATACGGCGCCACCACGGTGATGCGCTTGGCCGAAGCGCGTTTGGCCGCATCCACCATAAGCAGCGTCTCCATCAGCCACTTATTAATGGGGCTGCTGAAGGCCTGCATAATAAAAACATCCGCCCCGCGGATGGACTCCTCATAGCGGATGTAAATTTCCGAATTCGCGAAATCGTAAATGGTGGTGGGCAGCATGCTGATATGGAGGCAGCGCGCAACCTCCTCCGCCAGCTCCGGATAAGCGCGGCCCGTGGCTAGGACCAGCCGCTTATCGTTCGATACCCGCATTCCCGTGCTCATTGTGCTCCCCCGATGTGTTTCGCCTGCTTGGGTTTTTCGACGTTGTCAGCTTATGTGATCGCGGCGCTACCCGCTACCTGGTAAACGGTGTTTACCAGCAGAACAATGTTTACCCGCCACAGCGGTGCTGCGGCGCCTCCCCGAGAGCCACCGCGTGCCGGGCGCATTTCCCGGCTGGGATCAGGCAATCGCGCAGGTACACGTGCCGCGCCCGCGCGCCCTCTTCCACGATGACGTTGGCAAGCTCCCCGGGCCCCACATGCCCGAACCGCGCAACCCGCGTGGTCCCGCGCAAAATAGTATGAGGTTCGACGACGCAATCCGGCTCCAGCTCCACCTGGACGTCAATCCACGCCGTGGCCGGATCAATAATGCTCACCCCGCTGCGCATCCACCGCTCCCCGATGCGCCGATTCATTTCCCTGCGCAGGGCCGCGAGCTGGACAAGATCATTCGCACCTTCCGCAGCCAGGTAATCACTGCTCACGTAGGAGCCCACTCCGGCGCCGAGTTGATAGGCCCGCGCCACAACATCGGTCAGGTACATTTCCCCCTGGGCGTTATCCGTGCCCAGGCCCGCCAGCGCCTCGCGCAAAAATGCAGCATCGAAAATATACGTGGAAGTATTTATTTCGTTGATGGCACGCTGCTGCGTACTTGCGTCTTTATCTTCTACGACGGCGCAGATGGTTCCTTCCCCATCGCGCACAATCCGCCCGTAGCCAGCCGGATCTGGCACCCGGGCGCTCAGCACGGTGACAGCGGGGCTGGCGGGAGTAGCCGAGGCGGTAGCTGCGGCGTCGTTCCCGCCACCACCGTTCCCGTGGGCGCGCGCGAGCTCCCCGAGAATCTCCCCACCCAAAAGCGGGGTATCCCCGGCCATAACGAGAACCGGACCGGTCACGCTCGCACCCAGAGCTTCCATTCCGCACCATACAGCGCGGCCCGTCCCCTTGATTTCATCCTGGTCGGCAATAATGACCGAATCATCTAGTTCAAGCGCGTGGGCGGCCACTCGGTCCCGTTCGTGGCGCACCACCACCACGATATGCTGGGGATTCAGGCTGCGGGCAGCAGTGATGGCGTGCCCGAGCAGCGTGCGGCCGCACACCTCATGCAAAAGTTTCGGGGTGGCTGATTTCATGCGAGTTCCCTGGCCAGCAGCCAGGATGACGACAGCGGAGAGATCCATGCCTTCCCTTTTCCGGCGGCGATGCGCCCTATATTTCGCCACGGACGCTGACGCTGCGCCCGAAAACGTTCCGCCACTAGGATTCGAACCTAGAATAACGGTTCCAAAGACCGCTGTGTTGCCGTTACACCATGGCGGAGAACTGCCGACGCGCGGGCCGGCACCGGTATAGTCTAGCTGACCGAAGCGCTCCTGGCATAATACTAAGTATGAAACAGACCTCGCCTGAGGGTACGAACGGCGTCGATGCCGCCCGCGCCGCCGACAACACGCTCACTGACCCCACCCAGAACACCGCTGCCACCACCACACCTGCCCCCGCCTCGGAAAAGAAACGGGTGCGCATGTCGCGGGCAGACAGGCGTAAACAATTGGTGGGTGTGGCGCGGGAACTTTTCGCGGCGCAGGGTTTTGACGGGGTCTCCATTGAAGAAATCGCCGCGGCCGCCCAAGTATCCAAGCCCGTTGTGTACGAGCACTTCGGCTCCAAAGAAGGCATTTACAACGTAGTGGTGGATCGCGAGCTCGTCACCCTCACGGAATTACTCTCCGCGCGTATGAACATTGGGCTGCCCGAGCGCGAAGTGCTTGAGTCCATCGTCGTCGCCGTGCTGGATTATATCGAGCATAACGACGACGGTTTTCGCCTCCTTGTGCAGCGCTCGCCAGCTACGCTCGGCGGGGATTCCTTCTCCACCGTGATCGCGGATGTGGCTGATTACGCCTCCGATTTACTCGCGCCCATGCTCGGGCGCAACGGTATCTCTCCCCAATACGCACGTATTTACGGGCAGACGCTGGCCGGGGCGCTCGGCCAGGTGGGCCAGTGGTGGGTGGATGTGCGCCAACCCGATAAAGAGACCGTGGCGGAACACGTGGTGAATTTTATGTGGAACGGCTTGCGCGGGCTGGAATCACAGCCGCGCCTGCTCACCCGCGGCGGGCACTAGCCGCAATCCGGCCCATCTCCCTTTCTTATTCTAGGTTTCACCTGGGCTGTGGCATAGAATGGACGGCGACACGCAAATAGAACGATGGCGCTCTAGGTGACGTCACCGGTCTTGCACGCGACGGTTGCCCGTGTCTGGACGCGTGGCGTGCTACCCTGGAAAATTCATCAATCGAACAATAGCAAGGACATACCCCTTATGCTCTCCGTTGAGAACATCTCCAAGAGTTTCGGGTCGCGCAAAGTATTGCAAAATCTCACCTTCGCGGTTCGCCCCGGTGAAATCTTCGGTTTCGTCGGCTCGAACGGCGCTGGGAAAACCACTGCAATGCGCATTATGCTCGGCCTCCTGAGTAAAGATTCCGGGCAGGTGACCTGGAATGGTGGCCCTATTGATTTCGCGGCGCGCCAGCGCATCGGCTATATGCCTGAAGAGCGCGGTCTCTACCCGAAAATGCCGGTCGATAAGCAGCTGATGTATTTCGCGCGCCTGCACGGGATGAGCCCGGATGCGGCGCGGGCCGCCATGGAGCGCTGGACTGATCGCCTCGGGGTGGGGTCACGCCAGGAGGATGCCGTCCAGAAACTTTCCCTCGGTAACCAGCAGCGCGTGCAGCTGGCCGCCGCCCTTATTCACGATCCGGAACTGCTCATTCTTGATGAACCTTTCTCCGGGCTGGATCCGGTAGCGGTACGCACCATGAGCGAAACGCTACGCCAGAAGGCAGACGAAGGCGTCCCGGTTATTTTCTCCTCGCACCAGCTTGACCTGGTGGAACGCCTATGCGATAGCGTGGGAATTCTCGCGGGCGGAAATATCGTGGCTCGCGGCACCGTTGATGAATTGCGCAATGCCGGGAATCCGCCCTACGCGCTGGCGGTACGGGCAGCAGAAGCCACGCTGCGCACGGCCCTCACCCAGGCCGGATTTACCGTCCAGCCCGATCCGCTGGCCGGAACGTCAGAGGCGCCGCTGAGTGCGGGAATTACCCGCGTGCTCGTGGAAACCCCGGCCGCCGCGGGAACCGCCGACCCCACCGCCGCGCTTCTCAACGCGGCCCAGCAGGCCGGCACCGTGGTGGAATTCGCCCAGCGCCGCCCTCACCTCACGGAATTGTTCCGCGACGTCGTCCAGGTGCCTTCCACGGAAGAAGAAGGCGATGCGGCCACCACCAAGAAAAAGCGTGGCCTGTTCGGCTCGCTGTTCGGAAAGAAGGCTAAGTAATGGTACGCATTGTTTTCGCACGCGAGTTCAAGAACGTTTTTGCCTCCCGCGCCACCATGATTTCCCTGGCGGTGATATGGGTGATTGCTATTGTGGCAGGTTTCGCGGGCCGCGTTTTCCTGGGCGGGGATGATGAAGCCGCCGGAGCAGGGCCGGCCCCGCAAGCCCAGGGTATTTACCTGGAGGCCGGCGCCGCGGAGCTCCAGCCCTATCTCGAGAGCGCCGGTTTCTCCGCACTCCCGACCTCCAATATCGCTGCCGAGCTGGCGGTTGACGAACCGGAAGCGGAGATCGGAATTTCCGGTACCGCGCTCGATCCGCAGATCGTGGCCACCTCCCCGGACCCGAAGGAGCTTCCCGCTCTCAAGAAGATCCTGAGCACCTACCTGCTGGAGGAATCCGGGGTGGATGCCACGGTCCTCGCCCACCTGGATGCGATTAATAATCTTCAGGTGCAGACGGTGAATTACACTCCCTCCGGCATCGGAGCTAATCCCATTGGTTTCCTGATCGGCTCGGTCAGCGCCATGCTGATTTTCTTCATGGTGATGGGCGGAATCGGCGCGGTGGGCGCCGGCGTCGTCGAAGAAAAATCTTCGCGCGTAGTGGAAATTATTTTGACGACGGTTCGCCCGCGCGTCCTGCTCCTCGGCAAAGTGCTGGGCCTGGGCGCCGGCTGGGTAGTCATCCTCTTCGGCTATATCGGCGCAATTATCACCGGCGTGACCATTTCCGGGCTGTTCCCCGATCTCAGTTTCCTCCAGGAATTCGGGCTGGCCGGCATGGTGGCGCGCACGGTCCTGTGGATGGTGCTCGGCTACTTCACAGCCACCGCGCTGGTGGGCGGACTGGCTGCCACGGTGTCCCGCCAGGAAGACCTGGCCGGCATCAACACCCCGGTCATGTTTATCCAGTTCATCCCCTTCTACACCGCGATCTACCTCATTCCGGCGCTTCCGGAAGCCGCGATCACGAAGATCCTCTCCGTGCTGCCTTTCTTCGGCCCGTTCATGATGCCCATGCGCACCGCGATCGGCGAGGTCCCGCTCCTGGAAGAACTGGCCGCCGTCGGCATCAATGCCCTCGGGGTCTTCCTCCTGGCGATCCTGGCCGGCAAGATTTACGAACGCTCGATTTTGCGGATGGGTGAGCGCGTCAAGCTCACGCAGATTTTCCGTAAGGCTGCCTAGCCTTCGAATGTAAGCACGACGACGACAAGCGTGGCGCCCCGGGAAGTTTCTCCCGGGGCGCCACGCTTGTATTCGGCTGGCCGATGGGCACCCGCGGCCCGCGAGGCAGGCCGGCCTTATCCCTCAGCTACTTCAGCTGCCTCCAGCCACTGTTCTTCCAGTTCCTCAAGCTGGCCGGTGGCCTCACTCAGCTCTTTGCCAATCCGCGCGAGTTCCTCATAGTCCCCGCTCACCGCACAGGCAGCGCTGCGCTCCTGCGCCTTGGCGATCTGCTCGCGCAGCCGCGCCATGCGTTTTTCGATGCGTTGCACCTCTTTGCGGGCTTCGCGCTGAAGGGCACTCGCGCTTTTCACAGTTCCCGCCCCGGACCCGGCGGCCGCCGCCCCAGCGCTGCCTGCACCGGCCCCGGCCCCACCTGCCCCGGCCTGAACACCGGTGCCCGCGCGTGTTCCCGCCGCGGCAGCGGCCTGCTCGCGGGCTTCCTGCTCCTGCTCGCGCAAACGCAGATATTCATCAACACCGCCCGGCAAGTCCCGCACCCGGCCATCCAGCACGGCAATCTGGCGGTCCGTCATGCGTTCGAGCAGGTAGCGATCATGGGAGACCACAATGAGGGTGCCCGGCCAGCCGTCGAGCACGTCCTCCATCGCGGCGAGGGTATCGGTATCCAGGTCATTGGTCGGTTCGTCCAGGAGCAGCACATTCGGTTCCGCCATGAGTAGGCGCATGAATTGCAAGCGGCGCCGCTCCCCACCCGAGAGTTCACTGACCCGCGTCCAGGCACGTTCGCGGGTGAATCCCATCCGCTCGGTCACCTGGCTCGCGGTGAGTTCTTTCTTCCCCACCTGCACGCGAGCTGCGACGTCGTTCACGGCCTCCACCACGCGCAGCTCGGCCACCTCATCGAGTTCGCGGGTGTGCTGGGATAGTTCCGCGAGTTTCACGGTGGCACCGCGTTTGACGTGGCCCGCCGTGGGCTGGAGCCGCCCGGCGATCAGCGCGAGCAGCGAGGATTTCCCGGCGCCGTTCGCACCCAGAATCCCCACGCGTTCACCCGGCGCAATCCGCCAGGTCACCCCGCGTAAAATTTCCGGCCCGCCACCGTAGCGCAGGCTAACATCCTCCAGATTGACAACTTCTTTACCCAGGCGGCTGGCGGCCATGCGCGTCATTTCCACGCTATCGCGCGGAGCCGGAACATCCGCGATAAGGCTTTCCGCCGCTTCGATACGGAACCGCGGTTTGGAAGTGCGGGCCGGGGCACCGCGCCGCAACCACGCCAGTTCCTTCCGCAAGAGGTTATTGCGTTTTTCTTCAGCGAGTGCGGCCTGGCGTTCGCGTTCGGCGCGCTGGAAAATATAGTCCGAATACCCGCCCTCGTAGGTTTCTACCCGACCGGGAATCTGCCCGCGCGGGCTTTCCACCCCGGGCACCACTTCCCACAGTCGCGTGGCCACCGCATCCAGGAACCAGCGGTCGTGGGTCACGGCCACGAGCGCTCCGCGCGGGCGCGGCCCACCGAAACGCTCCTTAATATAATTCGCCAGGAAGGTAATCCCTTCGACGTCCAGATGGTTGGTCGGCTCGTCGAGAATAATAATATTCGCCTCGCGGGTAAGAGTATGGGCCAGGGCCACCCGCCGGCGTTGCCCGCCGGAAAGCACACGCACCCGCGCCTCGAGGGGAATATCGGGGAGCAGCCCGGCATGCAAACGCCGCACGTGTGCGTCACTGGCCCATTCGTGGCGCGCGGTGCCCGCGTGAATCGCCTCCAGCACCGTGGCATCGGGGAGCTCATCAGCCTGGGTGAGCGTGGCGAATTTTGCGGTATTGGTGGGAATAACCTCGCCGCTGGTGGGCGCGAGCGCCCCGGTGATGAGGCGCAGCAGTGTGGTTTTCCCTCCCCCGTTCGGGCCGACGACGCCGATGCGGCTACCGTCCTCTAAACTCAGGGAAACGTTGCTGAGGATATCGCGACTTCCCAGGCTGACGCCCACGTCATGTACCGAAAGTAAATGTGCCATAGCTGGTGGTCCTTGGAGTGAGGGATTCTAGTTGGCGAAGTCGCGGGCCTGCGCGATCCGCACAAAATCATCGATGGTGAGGGTTTCCCCGCGTGCCTGAGGTGATACTCCGGCCCGCTCGAGGATAGTTTCGGCCGCAGCCGGGCTGCCGGCCCAGGAACCCAGGGCACTGCGCAGGGTTTTCCGGCGCTGAGCGAAAGCGGCGTCGATCACCTGAAAAACACGCTCGCGCAGTTCATCGGTACCGGGCGCGGGCCGCAAGCGCAGGTGAACGAGGGCGGAATCCACATTGGGTTCCGGGTAGAAAACGTGGCGGGAGATTTTCGCGCCCCGAGTGGCGCTCCCGTACCAGGCTGCTTTCACGGAGGGTACCCCGTAGGTGCGTGACCCGGGGGCGGCGGCCAGGCGGTCGGCTACTTCTAGCTGCACCATCACCGTGATGGTCTCCAGGCTGGGCAGGGCTTCCATGAGGGTGAGGAGCACCGGCACCGCCACGTTATAGGGAAGGTTCGCCACCAGTGCGGTGGGCGCGAAGGTCGGTGTGCTGCCGGGGGTGCTGGTGCCGGAGGTTACGTTGGCGGTATCCACTACGCCGGCTACGGCCTCGATCTCGCCGGTGCATAGCGCGGGCGGGCAGGCGAGCTGTTCAGGCCCGGTGATGCTCAGGGCATCCGCGTGGAGCAGTGCGAAATTTTCCGGGGAGCTGTGGCGGCGCGCCACGGTATCGGGGAGAGCGGCGGCCAGTGCGGCGTCGATCTCCACCGCGGATACGTAAGCGCCGCTTTCCAGGAGCGCCAGGGTGAGTGAGCCCAGGCCCGGGCCGATTTCGAGGACCCTATCCCCCGGGCCCACCCCGGCTTCCCGCACGATTTTGCGCACGGTGCCGCCATCGTGCACGAAGTTTTGCCCCAGGGTTTTGGTGGGGCGAATATTCAGGGCCGTGCACAGCGCGCGCACGTCCACCGGGGTGAGGAGGGCAGTTCCAGCCGGGGTGCGACCATCCGCGGTATCACCGGCCGAGCCACTACCGGCCGTGCTGTTACCGGGCGAGTCCTGTTGAGCAATATTATTGGCGACCACAGATGCAGTGTACCCGGCTTGGTGAATGCCGTCCGAATGCTCCGTCAAAATCCGCACCTGCCAAAAATGCGAACCCTTGATGGTTACACCCACACGATTAAGAAGAGATACACAAGAATGAGAATCACGGCCGCCACCGCCGCGATCAGTAGGGCAAGTGCGCGGCGTCGCTGCCGGCCAGCTGCGCCACGGGAACCAGAAGAACGCCCGGTATCCTCAGAACCCCGTGACTCCCCCGACTCCTCGGCGAGGAATTTACCCCACACCAACCCAGCACCCACCAGGATCACAAATTGAATAATCCAGGCGTACCAGGGTAGACCCACCGACCGCAGCCCAACCATCGAGATAAGTGTCATCCCGCCGGCCAGCACCGCGATTCTGAGCATGTGCATGAGCTTCGTTTAAGCGCCTACGCCGTTTTAGTACCACCCGCGGGAATTAGAGTGCCCGAGCGCAGCGCAGGGGCTGCCGTAGCGGCCTTCGATATAGCCCAAGCCCCAGCGGATTTGGGTGGCCGGATTGGTCTGCCAATCAGCGCCGGCAGAAGCCATCTTGGAGCCGGGCAACGCCTGCGGAATACCGTAGGCACCCGAGGAGCTATTTTCCGCCAGGTGATTCCAATTCGATTCCCGATTCCACAGCGTTACCAGGCAGGAGAACTGATCCTGACCCCAACCGTAGGCGGAAAGCATACCCGAGGCGATTTCCTGGGCGGTACCGGCCGGAACCACACTGGCGACCGCAGCCGCTCCGCTCCCATCAGCACTTGCACCCGCCACGGCAGCGGCGCTTTCCGAGGTCCCCACCTTGACCACTTCATCCACGCGGGCCTGCTTGACCGCGGAGAAAGTCAGAGTGCGAGCAACTTCCTTGCCGTTTTCCACCCGGATTTCATAGGTGTTGGCAGAAATGCCATCCTTACCTTCGGTTTCCACCTTGGTGGTACCTTTGGCAAGCGCGGCGTCGTCCACCTTGGTAGAGCCGTGCGCATCCACCACTTCTTCGGTGATCACGCGCGTTTCCACCCGGGTAATCGTGACCTTCGAGCCCGGAACAACCGGCGCGGCAAGACTCTGCGAAACAACGTCATCCCCGGATACCGTAATCCCGGCTTCTTGCAGCGCATCCCCGAGGGTGACTGCCGTGGTGGTGAGGGTACGTTCTTCGCCTTCAAAATTAACGGTGAAAGAGTATTCGGATACCGTGGCGCCCGCGGTGCGAGCCACCGGGAAACCATCCGCATAAGCATTGGCAGGCATCGACATATGCGACATCAGGCCAATACCGCTACCGGCCAGCAGCACAGCCCCGAGCGCGGCAACCCCGCGCCGGCTGAGCGGGAACGCATTGAGCTGGGCGTTCGCGGCGGAATCCTCCACGGCGGCGGGTGCCTGGAAAGCGGTGCCGGTGGCCTGCGGCCGAGTGGCCAGCACGGCCTGAACAGCCTCACTCACCGCGCCGCGTTCCATCATGAGAGCCCGCGACCGCGGACCCGGGGTACGAACCTCAGCCCGAACAAATTGCTCGAGTCCCATTCCCTGTGCGCTGTGACGCCCCACTAAACTTCCTCCGTTGCTTGCGCGAGTACCCTCCGGCCTCACTTTTATAACGAAACTATATTGAGTGTAACCATTTCGTAACATTCGGACAATGATTCGGAGGGAAAAGCTCGCTTTTCTTGAGATTTTTAGGAGCGCTCAAATTGTGGTCACCTGACTTTTCCGCGGATTCTCGGGGTTTTTACGCGTATCGCACGACGGCGCCGCTAGCGGCCACATCGTAATCTGAGCGTTATTTCACACCACTGGGGAAGGCTGAAGAACCTCGTTCGGGGAGACAAAGCTAACGCGCCCCCAGCGCGGGCGTTACATCGATTACATTTAAGGCTATGAGCACTCAATATCCCGGATACGCACAGCAGCCTGTCCCTCCGAGCTATCCCGTCCCCTCCGCACCGAAGCGCGGCACCGGCGCGCTGCGCGGCCTGGCGGCTCTTACCACCGCACTGAGCATCGCTCTTATTATCTTGTGCTTCACACCAGCCCTAGCCCGGGGTGAGGATAATGCCTCTATTATTGGGCTGGCGAATCCGGGTGGCGTGTGGCTGCCGGTGCTTGTGTACGGCTGCGGTGTTCTTCTGGCGCTGCTAGCGGGAGTGCTCGGTTTGTTCACCACTGGCCGGGCAGCCCAAGCCTTTTCTTGGCTGGCACCGCTGGGCGGAGCAATCACCCTGGGCGGGCTCGTGGCACTCTCCCTGGATAGTTCGGTCGGCGCTCTTCGCGAATTCGGGGCGCAGTACACCGCGCTCTTCTGGGCGACCGGCGCACTGGCCTTGATTCTGGCACTGACCGGCATCGCGCAGGGAGTGGCCGCAGGAACAGCCGCGAAGAAATCCGCGCGGCCCGCGTACCCGGGCTACCCGAACTATCCCGGTTACCCCAGCCCGGCATCGCAACAGACGTATGGCCAGGGCTATCCGGGCTACCCGGGGCAGGGTTATCCCGGCCAGGCCGGCCCCGCAGGCCAGGGGTACCCGGCCCAGGGCGCACCGGTGCCGGGCTATCCGCAAGGTTACGGCCAGGGCTATCCGGGCCAAGCTCAATATCAAGGCCAATCTCAATATCAAGGCCAGCCAGCTTATCAGGGGCAAACCCAGCCGTACCGGCAGGCATATGCGCAGCCCGGGCAGAACTATGGCAAGCCAGCTGCCCAAACCGAGCCTTCCGGCCAGACTCCCGAATCTGAAAGCCCCCAGAGCTAAGAGCAGGGCTCAGCACAGCGCAGCTCAGAGCTAGCTAGGCTGCGCCCAGTTCCCCGTACACCGCCCGGGTGTTTTCCAGGAGCTGGGCGCACCACTGCGCTTCAGCCAGTTCGCGCAGCTCAGCTCCGAAACGCACCGTCCACGCCATCACGTAGGGGGCGTTTGGGTGGCCGCGCCACGGAACCGGCGTTAGGTAGGGTGCGTCTGTTTCCGCGAGGATGAGCGCGGAATCAAAAGCATGGAAAGCAGCGCGGAGCTCATCATTGGCAGGGTAGGTTATTTGCCCGCCAAAACTTCCGTACCAGCCTTCGCGGTTACACAGCTCGGCAAGCGCGGCGTCGCCGGAAAACGCGTGGAAAACCACCCGGCTCGGGGCACCGTCACGGCGCAGCACCTCCACGCAATCAGCGTGGGCCTCGCGGTCGTGAATCTGAACGGGCAGGTCGAGCTCGCGCGCGAGGGCAAGATGAGCGCGGAACGCCTCGATTTGCGCGGCGCGGCCCTCCTCAGAAGTACGGTAATAGTCGAGTCCCGTCTCCCCAATCGCAACGACGGCCTTGGAGCGGGCCGCCTGCGCCACCCGGTCGATGGCCTCCTCCAGACTGAGGGCATGGTGCGCGGCGAGCTCCTGCGCTAAACCATCCGGGCCCGTCGCGGTGATTCCGCGATGCCGGGCAGCTTCATTGGGGTGAATAGCAAGGGCTGCGGAAAAGTGGGCCGGGTCCGCTTCAGCCACAGCCACCGTGGGCAGAAGGTCCGGGACCTCACACGCGCAGGTAATGGCGTGGCACACCCCGGCAGCCTCCATGGCGGCAGCTTCCTCATTCGGCAGCATCCGCCCGCGCGGTGGGGTAAGCGTAGCATCCGAGTGACCTGCCTGCGCTGCCCCCGCCGGCACCCAAATATGGGTGTGGTTATCCACCACCGGACCGGCGAGCTTTTCCGGGAGATCGGGCAGATACCAGCGGCGCGCCCGCTTTTTCTCCTTCGCGGAGAGCGCCGCGAATTCCTCCGGCGCTAATTCGTTGCGAAGAATCCCTTCCCCCGCTGCTTCCTTGCCCACGCTTTAGGCCTTATCGATGCCGAGGCGCTCCAGCTCCTCAGCAACCACGCTGGCATCCAGCTTGGTGAACACCGGGGACGGCTTGGCAATCGGGGTACCGACCTGGACCTCCACCCGCTCCCACGGGTGCAGATTAGAATAATCCCCGGTAATAATCGGGTAGGGCTTACCTGAATCGAGGTCGGTGACCTCCTCCAGGCGCGGCATCGGGGCAATATCACCGGCCCCGCCCAGCACCCGATCCACCGCGTTCGACGAATGCGGGAGGAATACGCTCATCATGGTATTGAGATCGGAGACCGCCTGGATAAGGGTGTGGAGCACCGTGCCCAAGCGTTCGCGCTGGGAAGGATCCTTCATCTTGAAGGGTTCGGTAGCGGAAACGTACCCGTTTGCCTCCCGCACCAGACGCATAATTTCGGTGAGCGCGGCGCGCTGGCGGTGCGCGGCAATGGAATTACCCACGGTGGTGAAACCGGCTTCCACCGCATCCAGGAGCTCCCGATCCACCGCCTCGAGTGGCCCGGCCGCCGGGATTTCCCCGAAGTTCTTGGCGATCATAGCCGCGGTGCGATTAACGAGGTTCCCCCATCCGGCCACCAGCTCGGAATTATTGCGCCGCACAAATTCCGACCAGGTGAAATCAGCATCGGAAGTTTCCGGGCCGGCAATGGAAATGAAGTAGCGCAACGCATCGGGCTGGTAGCGCGAGAGCACATCGCGCACGTAAATCACCACGCCCTTGGAGGAGGAGACCTTCTCCCCTTCCATGGTCAGGAATTCGGAAGCCACCACCTGGGTGGGTAGGTTGAGCTGCCCTAAATCACCGGGCTGGCCGCCCCGGCTTCCCTCCCCGTTATAGGCGAGGAGTTCGGCCGGCCAGATCTGGGAATGGAAAACAATATTATCCTTCCCCATAAAGTAATAGGAGCGGGCCTCCGCATCATTCCACCAGGCGCGCCAATCTTCCCGGCTCCCGGTTCCCGCGGCTTCACGCCGGCGGGCCCATTCAATAGAGGCGGAAAGGTAGCCGATAACGGCGTCGAACCACACGTACAGGCGCTTGGAGGGTTGCTCTTCCCAGCCGGGGACCGGAATGCCCCAGCTAATATCCCGGCTCATGGCACGCGGGCGTACATCCTCCAGAAGGTGCTTGGAAAATGAGATAACGTTCGGGCGCCACTGCCCGGATTCTTCCACCTCATCAAGCCACTGGCCCAGGCGTTCCGCCAGCGCCGGCAAATCCAAGAAATAATGCTCGGTTTCGCGGAATTGCGGGGTTTTCCCGGAAACCTTCGAAACAGGGTCGATGAGATCCTGCGGATCGAGTTGGTTACCGCAATGATCGCACTGGTCCCCGCGGGCCGGGCTGTAGCCGCACAACGGGCACGTGCCTTCAATATAGCGATCCGGGAGAGTGTTCCCGGTTTCCGGATCAATGGCAACCGGGGTGGATTGCACCACCATATAGCCGTTATCGCGGCATACCTCAAACATCTGCTGCACAACCCGCTCGTGATTAACCGTGGTGGTGCGGGTGAACAGGTCATAGGAAAGCCCGAGCGCTACGAGGTCCTCCACAATAATGCGATTATTGCGGTCCGCGAGTTCTTCCGGGGTGATTCCTTCCGCGTCGGCCGAAACCAAAATCGGGGTGCCGTGCTCATCGGTACCCGAGACCATGAGGACATCCTCCCCCACCATGCGCATATAGCGCGAGAACACATCCGAGGGAACACCGAATCCAGCAACGTGACCAATATGGCGCGGGCCGTTGGCATACGGCCAGGCAACAGCGGAGAGAATATGAGTCATAGCCACCATTCTACTAGCGCGCCCGCTAGCGTGCCCGCATCCCCGCGCCTAAACTATAAGGGCGCGGTTTCGCCACAGCGATTGACCATCCGGCCGCCGCGCACCGCGTGATGACCCGCTTCATCAGGAGGATGACTATGGATGAGACCCGCGCACTCATCATTGTTGATGTGCAACCCACATTCTGCGAAGGCGGCAGCCTCGGGGTGGACGGCGGTAACGCCGTTGCCGAACGTATTGCCGATTTTGTCACTGATAACGCCGAAGAATACGCTCTTATCGCCACCACCCAGGATTGGCATATCGACCCGGGCCCGCATTTCTCCGAGAATCCGGATTTTGTGGATAGCTGGCCGCCCCACGGCGTGGCCGATACCCCGGAGGCGGAGCTGCACGAATCCATCGCGGCTCTCCCCATTGATGTCCAGTTCAAGAAGGGCCAGTACGCTTCGGGCTATTCCGGTTTCGAGGGTACCGATCCGCAGGGTAACCTCCTCGAGGACGTACTGCGCACCGCCGAAGTCACGGATGTGGACGTGGTAGGCATTGCCGAATCGCATTGCGTGCGCGCCACCGCCATCGATGCGGTGCGCAACGGTTTCCGCACCCGCGTTTTTTCCGACCTCACCGTACCGACCTCCCCGGAACTCGGGGCCGCAGCCCGTGTGGAGATGGACGAAGCGGGCGTGGAGCAGCTGCAATCTGCGGATGCTTTCGGTTTTTACGAAGAGTCCGAGGTTCCGGACGAATTCGATGATCCGTACGACGACGCTGCAGCTGCCGAAGCGGAACTCGAGAACCTCGATGATGACTACGAGCTGTACGACGACGACGATTTCGACGACTACGCCGAGGAAGATGAAAATATCGACTTTTCGGATGAGGTCAATGAGGCTGATTTCGATTTCTCCGATATCGACTACCGCCCCGGCATCGACTCCGCGAAGTAAAGCGGGTTCCGGCTCCGGCTCGCAACCACGCTAGACCGAGCGCCAGAAGTCTTTGACGAGCTCCTCGCGATTAGCCACCTGGCTTTTCTTGAGGATATTGTGCACGTGCACTTTCACCGTGGAGGGAGACAGATACAGCTCCGTGGAAATCTGGGTATTTGTTTTCCCGCGCATGAGGTAGCCGAGCACTTCTTCTTCGCGTTTCGATAGCCCGCGCGCCTGGGAATAGAACATCAGGGAGGATTCGATGAAATCCTCCTCCAGGTGATTGACTGTTTCCGGGGGCCGGTCGAAATGGATACGTAGCACCCGCACCCCGAAACGCATCACGTGGATCACCCAGCAGATGTACATGAGGTTTTCCAGGAAATTGCGTTCGGGAAGGAAGGCGAGCGCGGAAGCGCTATGCGCCTGGGGCGCAACGAGGAAAATAAAGGTGATATTCCAGGCGAAAGTCCCCAGTACCGTCACCCAGGTGGTGACGTATAGCCAGCGGTGGCGGCGCTGGCGAATTTTCTCCACCCCGGTGGTGGCGCGTAGGTAGTTCCACGTTGCCACGCTAAGGATCCCGATGACCACGATGCCGCGCACGGAGAAGAACACAAACTCCCGCCAGGCCGGGTTGGTGATCATTAACGCGCCGGCGCTCCCCACGATGAAAATCCCGGCCGGGATAAGAGCGCTGCGCCACTCCACTTTCGCTTCCGGTTCCGTCATGAAGGTGGCGTAGGTCAGCCAGATGAGGCCCATGAGCAGCGCGCCCAGGGTGATTGATTCTACGGGTGCGGTGATGTGGTAAACGCTGTCAATATTGCGCGGGTGGGTGAAGTCCGTGCGGGCCACGGTTGCGACGTCGAAAAAATAGGTGAGGAAAAGAGCGGCGCAACACAAAAACATGCGACGGCGCGAAACTAGGTAACACGCAAGCGCCGTCGCTGAACCCATGAGGATGAAAAGCCCTACTACCCAGGTGTAATAAAACAGCCCTATCGTCATCGCATAGCTCCGTTGCGTTCCCCACGCGATCCCGCCGCGGTTACCCGTCTCGGTTTTCCGCCTCGGGATCACGGGCGCGAGTTCCCCGCGCCGTACTGTCATATTATAAAAGCATTAATCGCCACTGCCAGAATTCCGGGCGAGTGGAATGCACGCGGCGGCCCCGGCGGTACCAAGCCCGCCGGAGCCGCGCGTTTCGGCTAGTGATAGCCGTATTCTTCGCGCCTATGCGCCGTAGATGAGCACCTGGGCCACGCAGGCCGCCCCGCCGAAGCCGAGTACGAAGAGCACCATCGGCCACACGAAACGGAACCAATGCTGATACTTCATATCGAGCATCTGCAGCGTTGCCATAACCAGACCCGTCGGTGCCAGGAAGAGCATCGCGTACTGACCCCATTGATACGCACATACGATGATCCACCGCGGGATACCCACGGCATCGGCCAGCGGCGCCATGATCGGCATGGCCAGCACGGCCAAACCGGAGGAGGACGGCACCACGAAACCGAGCACGAAGAAGATCAGCAGCATAATAATGATGAAGAGCGGGCCGGACATCCCTGACACCAGGTTCGTTGCCGAATGGAGCAGGGAATCGGAAATCAGCCCGTCGTTCATCACGATATTGATGCCGCGCGCCAGCCCGATAATCAGCGAAACACCCACGAGGCTTGAGGAGCCTTCGATAAAAGCGTCCGTTAGTTGCTTCTCATTGAGCCGGTCCTTCCCGAAGAGGGAAATTGCCATAACCGCGATGGTGATGGTGAGGAAGGAGGCCGCCATGGTCGGGAACCACCAGCCCATGGCCATCACGCCCCAGACCATAATCGGGAAGGCGGAAACGAAGAGCACGAGGATGAGTTTCTTCTGCCAGTTGAAGGCCGGCACATCATCCGAGTGGGTGGTCATCGCCCACTGTTTCTCGAAAGCTTCGTGATCTTCGTACACATAGGACTTCGTAAAGTCCTTCTTAATCATTTTCGCGTAGCGGTGCAGGTACCACACCACCACAATGGCGCCGACGATACACCCGCCCACACGCCAGATAATGCCGTCCGTGAAGGGAATACCCGCAGCATTGGAGGCAATCACCACGGAGAAGGGATTAATCGTGGAGAACGTGGTTCCCATGGACCCGGCCAGGAAGATCGCGCCCACGCAGATAATCGAGTCGTATCCCATCGCCAGGAATATCGGCACGAGGATCGGGTAGAAGGCCACCGCTTCTTCTTCCAGGCCGCACAGCGATCCGCCCACCACCATAAAGACGGCAACCGCAAAGACCAGGAGGAATTCGTGCCCCTTAGTTTTCTTCGTCAGCGCGATGAGCCCTGA
This sequence comes from Actinotignum schaalii FB123-CNA-2, assembly GCF_000411135.1. Taxonomy (GTDB): domain Bacteria; phylum Actinomycetota; class Actinomycetes; order Actinomycetales; family Actinomycetaceae; genus Actinotignum; species Actinotignum schaalii_A. Next base: position 639,930 of record NZ_KE150263.1, read on the forward strand.
CTCAAAGGCACCTGTTTTTCTCACCACCCCGATGAGGCCCCCGAGCACGAAGATAAAGACCATAATGTCTACCGCTTCGATCGTGCCGTGCACCATGGCGACCGGAATATCGGAAACACTGGCCGGGTTCTGCTCGAGGGACTCATAGGACCCGGGCACGGAAATCGGCTTATTGAGCGCCCCGGAAGTGAACTGGGAGATATCAATATCCATCCCCAATTCGCTCAGGGTTTCCTGGGTGCCCGGGTATTCGGTGGTATCCCCGTGCGGGCTGAGCACGGAGAACGTGCCGGTATCGGAACTGTAGCTCAGCTTGGCGTAGGAACCGGCCGGCACCAGCCACGTGGCGATAGCCGCCACGATGGTCAGGAAGAAGAGAATCGTGAAAGCGCCCGGGATGGTAATACCGCGCCGCTTCTTGCGTGTCTTTTTCGCACCGGAATCGCCGTCACCGGGCGCGCCACTGCCTGCGGTTACGGCTTCGCTTTCGTTATCCGCGACGACGACGCCCGCAGCGTCCTCCCGGCCGCTGCGGTGTTCGCGCCCGTCCGGGGCGAGGTTGTTATCCATGCCGCCGGCCCCATTGCCGGCTGTGGCATCGTTTGTGCGTGTTGTCATGATGGTAGTCCTTCGGGCTTAGGCGGTGATCGCGGTGCCGCTCTCTCCGGAAATACCCTGTTCGGCCTTTTCCAGAGAGGTAATAATGGCGCGTTTGCCAGCCGCGCCGTCCACGAATTCGAGGCAAGCTTCCACCTTGGGCAGCATGGATCCGGGAGCGAACTGCTCCTCCTCGATGTACTGGCGGGCCTCACGCACCGTCATCTCGCGCACATCGCGCTGTGTGGGCTTATTGAAATCAATGGCGACCGCGTCCACGGCGGTGAGGATGAGGAGGGTATCGGCGTCGACCTCCCGCGCGAGCAGCGCGGCGGTGCGATCCTTATCGATGACGGCCGCAACTCCGCGGTACCCCGAACCGTCCTTGACCACCGGGATGCCGCCACCACCGGCCGCGATCACGATGGTGCCCGCATCAATAAGCGAGCTGATAACATCGCGTTCCACGATGGAGACAGGGAGCGGGGAGGCCACCACCCAGCGCCAGCCGCGCCCGGCATCCTCCACGTATTTGTTTCCGGTTTCCTCCATGAGGGCCCGGGCTTGTTCTTCGGTGAAGAAGGCCCCGACCGGCTTGGTCGGGCGGCCAAAAGCGGGATCTGCGGCGTCGACCTCAGTCTGGGTAACCACCGAAATAACGGGGCGGGCAAGCTGCCGCGCCGCGAGTTCAGCTTCGATGGCCTGCTGGAGGTGGTAACCGATATAGCCCTGGGACATGGCGCCGCATTCGGCGAAGGGAATAGACGGTGTTTCCCCGGCAGCCGCGGAATTATCGGTCGCGACCTTGATCATGCCCACCTGCGGGCCGTTTCCGTGGGTGACAACGACGTCATTGCCAGCTGCCACCAAATCCACGATGGAACGTGCGGTTTCCTTAATGAGTTCCAGTTGCTGCTCCGGGGTTTTCCCGAGTGCATTGCCGCCCAGCGCAACCACAATTTTTTCGCCGGCGGTCTGTGTATGTTCCTGTGTCATAATTCAGTCCTTATTTTGCGCGCGGGCGACGCGCCGCGGTGCGGCCCTGCTACCTGCGGCCAGCTCCCCGGCATCGTCGCCCGCGCTTATCTCGGCACGGCCGCGCGGGCGCGTGCCTGTACCCCCTAGGAGAGGGTTGCGTACATAACGGCCTTAATGGTGTGCATGCGGTTCTCCGCTTCGTCAAAGACGCGCGAACGCGGCCCTTCGAAGACCCGGTCTTCCACTTCCATTTCCGTCACCCCGAACTTCTTGGCGATCTCCGCGCCGATAGTGGTGTTCGTGTCATGGAAGGAGGGCAGGCAGTGCATGAAGATCGCTTCCGGATCTGCCTTGTCCATGAGTTCCTGGGTGACGCGGTAGGCTTCCAGCTCGGCAATACGCGAGGCCCACACCTCGTCCGGTTCGCCCATGGACACCCAGATATCGGTGTAGAGCACGTGGGCGCCGGTGGCGGCCGCCGCAGCATCTTCGGTGAGCGTCACGCTGCCGCCAGATTCCGCCGCGAGTTCCTTGCAGGTATCCACCAGCCACTCTTCGGGCATGCGATCCTTCGGGCCGCAGGCCACGAAGTTGAGGCCCAGCTTGGAGCAAACCACCATGAGCGAGTTCGCCACGTTATTGCGCGCGTCCCCGAAGAACACGAACTTCTTGCCCTTGATGCCGTCCTCGAAGTTTTCCTGCACGGTGAGGATATCGGCGAGCATCTGGGTGGGGTGGAAGAGGTCGGTCAGGCCGTTCCATACCGGCACGCCGGCCTTGGCGCCCATTTCCTCCACGAGTTCCTGGGAGAAGCCGCGGTATTCGATACCGTCGTACATGCGGCCGAGCACCCGGGCGGTATCCTCAATGGATTCCTTCTTACCCATCTGGGAGCTGCCCGGATCCAGGTAGGTCACTCCCATGCCCAGGTCCATGCCGGCCACTTCGAAGGAGCAGCGGGTGCGGGTGGAGGTCTTTTCGAAGAGCAGCACAATATTTTTGCCTTCGAGGTAGCGGTGCGGGGTACCGCTGAGCTTGAGTTCCTTGAACTGCGCGGACAGACGCAGCAGGTAGCGGATTTCATCGGGCGTAAAATCGAGCAGCTTGAGGAAATTGCGTCCGCGGATATTGACAGCCATTGTCGTTCCTTTCCTAGCGCGGTCCGTGGTCCCGTTCGGGCAGACCGGCCAGCGGTAACGGGGTCATCTTCGGCCCCTGGGATCACTGTTGGCTGTCCAACCCGTACCCGCCTCGCGGCGAGAGGATCATGTCCCGGCCCCGGTTCCCCGGGGGTTGTTTTTACTGTGCATGATCTGGGTCACGTGCGCTAGGAAAGCGCGGGTGGAGTGCGGGTGGAACGTGGTTTAGCTGCGTTTTTTCGGCACTAAACCCCACTAAACCCGCGTATTTTCGCGCTTTATTCGCCCTCGCTGAGCGCGGCGCGGTAGAGCTCATTCGTGCGCAATCCGGTGCGAGCGGCCACGAAAGCGGCGGCATCTTTGCGGCGCAGGCCGAGCTGACACAGCTGGGCGACGTCGCCCACGGCCCGCGTGCGCGCCCGTTCCTCCCTTTCGGTCACGCTACTTCCGGTAACGACGACGACGATCTCCCCGAGCGCACCATCCGCGAAACGCTGCGCGAGTTCGGCCAGGGGCCCGCGCACAATTTCCTCGTGCGTCTTAGTGAGTTCACGGCATACCGCAGCTTCGCGCTCACCGCCGAACGCGGTGACGAAATTGGCGAGGGTGGCCCCGAGGCGGCGCGGGGATTCGAAGAAAATCATGGTGCGCTCTTCACTGGCCAAGGCCGCGAGCGCGGCGGCTTGTTCCCCGGTTTTACGCGGGAGGAATCCTTCGAAAGTAAAACGGTCGGTGGGAAGGCCGCTGGCGACAAGCGCGGTGAGCGGGGCGGAAGGCCCGGGAACCACCGTCACGGGAATACCTGCTTCGCGGGCGCGCACGACCAGGCGGAAACCGGGGTCGGAAACGGCGGGCATTCCCGCATCGCTGACCATGAGAACCCGAGCACCGGCGCGAGCCAGGTCAATGAGGTGGGCGCCGCGTTCGGCTTCATTATGTTCGTAATAGGAGAGCACCTGGGCGTTCACCTCGATGCCGAGGCGCGCGGCGAGCTGGTAAAAACGGCGGGTATCTTCCGCGGCCACGGTATCGGCCCGCGCAATTTCGGCGCGCAGACGCGGCGAGGCATCGGCGTCGTTTCCAATGGGGGTGGCGGCAAGAACAATTCCCGCGTGTTGACCTGTGCTCATTCTGCTATTCTGCCACGCGCAGCACTACGGCGCGGGCGCCTAGTTATCGATAGAATCCGCACGTGAGCGAAAAACGAAGCGAACCCATCGGGCGACTCCCGCGCGAGTGCGCGGAGCGCTATGAAGACGAGCTGCGCGGCCGGCTCGGGCTGGCCCCGCGCGGATTAGAGTGGCTCACCCGCGCCGAAAAACGGCTGGGGTGGTGGGTGACCGGAGCGGTTACGCTTATCGCCGCGTTCACCAGGTTCTTCCGCCTGGGCTTCCCCGACCGCCTCATGTTCGACGAAACCTACTACGTCAAAGGCGCGAATTCGCTGCTGCGCCTGGGCTACGAAGTGGATTGGCAGGGCGGCACGGAGTTCGACACCGCTTTCGCCACCGGCGACTTCTCCCATACCTCACCGGCCGGCGACTACGTGGTTCATCCTCCGCTCGGGAAATGGATCATGGCGGTCGGCCAGGCGATTTTCGGGGAAACTTCCCCCTTCGGCTGGCGCTTTATGGTGGCGCTGGCCGGCACGCTCGCGGTGGCGCTGCTGGTTCGCATCGCCCTGCGCCTCTTCCTCAACCCGTGGCTGGCCGGGGTTGCCGGGATCGCGATGGCCCTGGACGGCATGGGGATCACCATCTCCCGTATCGGGATCCTCGATAACCTGCTGGCTTTCTTTGTGCTGGCTGGATTCTGGGCGCTGCTGCGGGATCGCGATTGGACCCGGGAGCGCCTAGCCCACCGGGTTGCTACCGGGCCGGTGCGCGCGGATGGGCGCCCGGTTGCCTGGGGCCCGCGGGTGTGGTGGCGCCCGTGGATGCTGGCCACCGGGGTATTCCTCGGGCTGGCCTGCGGGGTGAAATGGTCCGGGATTTACGCCGTGGCGGTTTTCGGCCTGGTGGCCTTCGCCTGGGGCATGGCCGCCCGTCACGCGGTGGGGCTGCGGCTGTGGGGAGGTGCCGCGGTTTTCCAGGAGGGAATCCCCGCTTTTATCCACCTGGTTCCCACCGCCGCGGCCACGTACGTGGCCTCCTGGTTCTCCTGGTTCCGCGATAGCCGGTCCTGGGGGCACGGCTGGGCGGCCGGCGTACGCGAAAGTACCCCCGAGGCTCTCCCCTTCCCCTGGCTCCCCAATTCTTTCAACGACCTGGCGCATTATCACAGCCAAATGTGGGACTTCCACAACGGGCTCTCCACCCCGCACACCTACCAATCCTCGGTCTGGCAGTGGTTTGTGCAGTGGCGCCCGGTCTCTTTCTGGTGGCCGAGCTCCGAAGAAATGGCCGGGCAGTGCCCAAGCGGCGAGCGTTGCGTGCAAGCGGTCACGTCGGTGGGTAATCCGGTGGTGTGGTGGCTGGCGCTCCTCGCCCTTGCCGTGGTGCTCTGGGTGGCCTTCACCCGTTTCGACTGGCGCGCCTGGGCGATTGTGAGCGGCTATCTTGCCATGGCCGCGCCGTGGTCACTGTATATGGACCGCACCATTTTCCAGTTCTACGCCATCGCTTTCCTCCCCTTCGTGGCCCTCGCCCTCACCTACGGCCTCGGCTATATCACCGGTGCGCTCGGTGCCCCGCACGCGCGCGGATGCGGGAGCGTGCGCGCGGATTTATACGACGACGGCGCCTGGGGCCACGCGGACTTCGTCTGGGATAAGCCGGTTGGGATATGCGCCTCTCCGGTGCGGTGGTGGCGATGCCGGATAGGCCGCCGCACGCTGACGGCGTGCGGCGTCGTCGTCGTTCTTATTGTGCTGGCGGCGCTGTTCTGGTACCCGATCTGGACCGGGCAAACCGTTTCCTATGAGTTTTGGCGCCTGCACATGTGGCTACCTTCGTGGATTTAGCGCGGGTGGGCACGGCGCAAGCGCGCACCTGGCGATGCTCGCATTTTCGGACAACGTTCAGAAACTTTCCAGAATCGGCGGGCATGCTACCCGATGTGACCGGACCACCGCGGCGGCCGTGGCGGCGGCTAGGTGCGGAGTGAGGAAAGGACGTTTCACATGACAGATGAGTGGCGTAATGACGCGGGCGAACCGGGCGCGCAGCAGCCGAATGCGAACCATGCCGGCCCGGGTCAATCGCACGTGAATCCGAGCCAGCCCGGTGCAAACCAAGGCGGAGGCGCGCAAAGTGCGTGGGCGCAGGCTGGCAGCTCGCAAGGTGCGTGGACGCAGGCCGGCGGCGCGCAATCGACTAGCTACACGAATGCGTACCACTACCCCAGCGTTCCCTCCGCAGGGTATGCCTCCGCGCAGCCGCCTTATCCGAGTGGCTACCCCGGCGCCTCCCAGCAGCAGTACGGATACGGATACGGCTACGGCGGGCAATTCGGTGCCGGAACGCAATTCGGAGCGGCACCGCAGTTCGGCGGCGCACCGCAATTCGGGGCAGCGCCGGTTAAGCGGCGTTCGAAAGGCACCACCGCCATTCTTGTCATTATCGGTATGGTGGTCGCGCTGCTCGTGGGCACCGGGGTGGGGTATTTCGGCCTGGCTCCCGAACCGCAGGCGAGCTCACCTTCCGTCAAAGATCCCTTTAGTTTCCAATACAATGACGGACTGACCGCCCCGAACGACGGACGCCAGCAGGGCGGTGCCGAACCGTATATGCCGATCCCGCGGGATTTCCCCACCCAGCTGCCGGGCGGCAACCACGGTGCGGACGGGCCTATTGACCGGGGCGAAAAAGTTAGCCCGGCGGGTGTGGCCATTATTAATGCGCGGATGGGTTCCGGCATGGGGGCCGGCAGCGGGATTGTCCTCACGGCGGACGGCCAGGTGCTCACGAATTACCACGTGGTTATGGGATCGGATGCCATCCAGGTCGAGATCCCGGCAACCGGGAAAACCTATGCGGCCAGTGTTATCGGGCATGACGAGAAGCGCGACGTCGCCCTTTTGCAGCTCAAGGACGCTTCCGGGCTCACTCCGGCAAAAATTGCCAGCACCCCGGCTAAGCAGGGCGATAAAGTAAGCGCGGTGGGCAACGGGCGCGGCCAGGGCTATCTCACTGAAATTAAAGGCGAGGTGACCGGGCTGGGAATGGACGTGCGGGTGGCCACTGAGGATGGCCTGAGCTTTGACACCCTCAAGGATATGATCGTCACCGATGCCGATGTGGTTCCTGGTTATTCAGGCGGACCGATGATGAACGCCCAAGGCGAAGTGGTGGGGATGAATAGCGCGGCCTCGCAGGGCACCACGTCTGCCCAGGTGTACGGCTTTGCTATTCCTATCGAGCGCGCCCTGTCCATCGTGGAGCAGATCCGCGCCGGGAAGAGCGACGATAACGTAACCGTGGGTAAGAACGCCGCCCTCGGAATTACCGTGGGGCTCAGTGAGCAAAGCCGCGTGACCGTGCTGGCCGTTGGCCCGAATTCCGGGGCGGCGAAAGCCGGTGTGAAGGAAGGCGATACGATTCTGAGCCTGGATGGGCAATCGGTTTCCAGCCCGGCCCAGGTCGCCAAGCAGGTACGCACCCACAAGGTAGGCGACACCATCACCCTGGAAATTTCGCGTGGCGGCGGGGCCCCGCAAACCATTGAGGTAACGCTGGGCGAATCGCCGGTGAACTAAACGGTCGGAGGCACCTTGGAGCCGTACTCCGCATAAAAGTGGACCACCGGATGCGGCCGGAATACCAGAAGGGGACCTGAACAGCTGAGCTGTCCGGGTCCCCTTCGGTGTTCCACATGGAGCGGCAGGCCGCTCCGGTCCTTCAAGACGCGGGTGTGTTCAGGCCCGCGGCCTTGGAGCCTTTACTTCGAGGCGAGGCGGGCGCCTTCCACGAGCGTTTCGAGCTTCGCCCAGGCGATAGACGGGTAGATGCGCCCGCCCAGGCCACAATCGGTCGAGGCGATCACGCGTTCGGCACCCACCAGCGAGGTGAAATGCTCGATGCGCTGCGCCACCAGCTCGGGATGCTCCACCACATTCGTGGAGTGGGAAACGACGCCCGGGATGAGTACCTTGTCATCCGGCAGGGCAATATCTTCCCAAATCTTCCATTCGTGAGCGTGGCGGGCATTGCCCGCTTCGAAAGTCAGGCCGCGGGCCTTCACCTTCAAACACAGATCCACGATATCCCGGAAGGGAATATCGGTGGTGTGCGGGCCGTGCCAGGATCCCCAGCATACGTGCAGGCGCACAAGCTCCGGATCGATGCCTTCCAGGGCGTAGTTGATCGCTTCAATACGGCGAGCCACCCAGGTGCGGTAATCGGCAACGGCCGGTTCCGGATTGACCTGGTCCCAGCCTTCAGCCAGCGAGGGATCGTCGATCTGGACGGTCAGGCCGGCATCGGTGATGATCTTGTATTCCTCGTGGAGGGCATCGGCCATCGCGGTGAGGACTTCATCTTCCGACTTGTAATGCGTATTGGAAATACGCGCCGCAGACCCGGGAGACAGCGCCGCGATAAACCCGGAGGATGCATCAAGCCCATTGGCCTTGAGTGCCTTGAGGGTAAGGTCGACGTCGCGCTGGGTTTGTTCGGCACCAATGTAGGTCACGGGGCCGGTGATGGTGGGCATGGCCACTTCCTGGCGCTTGGCCTGGTGAATTCCCGATTCCGGATCCGTGTAGGCATCCTTGAAACGCTGCCAATCCCGGCGCTCATCGAAGGGAACGAGCTCAACCGCTCCCCCACCCGCGGTAGCCGCCGCGTGGAATTCGTTATCCGTGAATTCCAGCCCGCCCAGGCGCGAGAATGAGTACCACCACCAGGAACCGTAATTAGTTACTTCGGTCATGACGTGGCCGTATTCGCCGTCGTTAATAATATCGAGGCCGATATCCTTCTGGCGCGCAACAACGCCAGCAACTTCTGCGTCGAGCTTTTCTTTGAATTCGGCGTCGCTAATCTGGCCGTTTTGGTGTGCTTCGTTGGTCGCGCGCAGCGAATCGGTGCGCGGAAGGGAGCCGACATGAGTGGTCTTGATCTTCGTCATTATAAAGTCCTTTGTACTGGGTGTGGTGATGGAGATCGGTCCGACTCAGCGTATCCCATCAACGATACGACGCCGCAGCGGCGGGTGCTCAGTGAGACGTAACGGACCGGGGCGAGACGTCCTCGCGCGCGGAATCGCCCGAAGGCCAAGTGGAATCCGCGCTAGCCCAGCATTCGCATTCGGGCGGCGGGCATCGTCATGGCAGAGCGAGGATCATTGAGAACCATGGTGCATCCTTTCCGTCCGAATCGGAGCGCCGGGGCCGTGCCGCCGGCGTTTCTTTGAGGTAGTGCCCCTTGTGGGCGCCTACCTCCAGTAGCCTAGAGGGAATTATTAAGCCACGTCAACTTGTTGCCCACTATATGAGATGAGAGTTCTTGGACAGGGTAGCGCAGGGGCAGCACAACAAAAACAGAACGGGCCCGGGTAAAAACCCGGACCCATTCCGCGTGAAACGATGAAACAGTTGAGGATGAATAACCTAATGGCAACCAGCCTCGGAACTGTTTTTAGTGCCAGAGGCAGGTTTGCTTAGGCAAACTTGCGGTAGGCCACGAAGGCACCACCGGCCAGGAGGAGCAGAGCAGCCCCACCAGCAGCCGCACCGGCGTCAACACCGGAGTTGGCCAGCTTCTTGGCGTCGGCCTTCTTGACTTCCTTCTTGGGGTCAGCCTTCTTCTCAGCCTTAGGATCAGCCTTCTTCTCGGCATCCTTCTTGGGATCGGCCTTCGGCGCGGGCTTTTCAGCCTTCGGATCCGCCTTGGGGTCAACCTTGGGGGCCTGGCCCTTCAGAGCGTCAAGAGCCTTCTGGGCAGCGTCGAGTTCGGCGACGGCCTTGTCGTAGGCATCCTGAGCCGGACCAACACCCGGGAAGGCGTCAAGAGCTTCTTCAGCGTAGCTGAGGGTGCCCTTCTGGATCTCGATGTAACGGGGGGTATCAGCGATATCGGTCTTAATTTCTTCCACCGTGCGGAGACCAGCAACGCCCGCCTGTGCGGTGTTCATGGCATTCTTGGCATCAACCATAGCCTTCTGAAGCGCCTCATCGTTCATGTTGGCTTCGAAAGCTTTGCGAGCTTTATTGTAATTCTCCTGGGCGGTAGCCAAAGCCGCGTAGGCAGCCTCAGCCTTCTCAAGTTCCGCGGGAAGTCCAGCATTGACAACTTCAAGTTCAGTCAGCTTAGCCTTCGCGTTCGAAACGGCAATTTCGAGCTTTTCAAGTTTTTCGGAAGCGGCCTTCACTTCAGCTGCCGCGGCATCAACCTTAGCCTTGGCATCAGCAACAGCCTTTTCAGCCGCCGTGGTATCGGCAGCGGTCACCTGCGGTGCATCAGGCGCGGCAGGAGCAGCGTAAGCTACACCCCCCCCCCGCGGCGAGCATGACACCAAAGGTAGCGCCAGCCACAATCTTCTTCAACTGCATGTCTACTCCTATAAACGTATGTCCATGGCATGAATTCCTCAGTAAAGGCTTTATCGACCGATCCCATTCGCCAGCCGTGCACTCCACTGAGCACCTGCCACAACAGTCACAATACTTTATTGCGCTCTATTAATATACGGGAATGATGAGATTTTCGGAACTCTGTGACCACCGCCACTCACGGTGTTTTTTCCTTTTAATTTCGCGCCATATTAACATTCCGATTTTATTTAAGATATGCATTTGCCCAGCTCAAAGATTCATCAATGGAATTAATATACCTTTGTATTCAACTTTTCGACCAAAGTCCCGTCCAGCCCCCTCAGCAACCTCACGCCTTTAGCCGGGCCGGGTACACCCGCCGCGTGACTATGCACGTAGCGACGTCTGCCCGGCACCTCCCCGGATCCCTCCCCAGATCCCTCCCCGGATCCTTCCCCTGCCCGCACCCACACCGCTCAGCGCCTCCGCGCCTACTCCGCCCCCACTCCGTCAGAACGCGTCCAGCGCACCTTCGCACCTGTCCACATAGCCCACAATTCCCCACCCGGGCGGTGAAGGCGATAAGCTCAAGGCGCTAATGCAGCACATTCCTCACATATCGGGAAAGACCTCTATGTCCACGAATTCCACGCCGGCTCCGTCCGGCACTCCGGCGCCGGGAACGCCGACTACCAGCGCACCCGCAGCAACCGGCACCCACGCCACTACCCACGCAGCCCACCTGCACCGAGATCTGCACAATCGCCATATCCAGATGATCGCGCTGGGCGGGGCCATCGGAACGGGCCTCTTCTACGGCTCAGCCTCCTCCATCAGCTTGGCCGGTCCGGCTATCCTCTTCGTCTATCTCATCGGCGGATGCACGATCTACCTTGTTATGCGCGCCCTGGGTGAAATGAGCGTGCACGAACCGGTGCCCGGCGCTTTCTCCCATTACGCCTATACATACTGGAGCCCGCGCGCCGGCTTTATCTCGGGCTGGAATTACTGGTTTAACTACATTTTCGTGGCGATGTCGGAACTATCCGTCGTCGGCCTCTATATCAATTACTGGTTCCCGGCGGTCCCCACGTGGCTCACCGCCGCGTTCTGCCTGGTCTTCATCACGGCCGTCAACCTACTCGGGGTACGCGCCTTCGGTGAATTCGAATTCTGGTTCGCGCTCGTCAAGGTCATCGCAATTATCGGAATGATTGTGCTGGGCATTCTTGTGCTTGTCGTCGGGCTCCAAGAACCTCACCAGGTCCCGCCCGGAACCTCTTTCGCCGAGCTGGTTTTCCCCAACGGCCTCAAAGGCGCGACTTTCGCTTTCGTCGTCGTTATGTTCAGTTTCGGCGGCATCGAACTCATCGGCATCACCGCCGGTGAGGCAGACGACCCACGCCGATCCATCCCACGCGCCATCAACCTGGTGATTCAGCGCATCCTCATTTTCTACGTGCTGTCGCTCGCCATTATTATGGCGGTCATCCCGTGGCGCAGCATCGACGGGCACGCCAGCCCCTTCGTCCAGATTTTCGACTCGGTAGGGATCACCTTCGCGGCCCATATCCTCAATTTCGTGGTGCTCACCGCGGCGCTCTCCGTCTACAATTCCGGACTGTACTCCAACGGCCGCATGCTCTATTCGCTGGCGCAACAAGGTAACGCCCCGCGTATTTTCGCCACACTTTCACGAGCGGGCACGCCGTACGTGGGGATTCTGACCTCCTCGGCCGTCACCGTCGTGGCAGTGGTTGTGGTCTTCGCTTTCCCGAACTTCGCATTCGGGTATCTGCTTTCCATCGCCCTCATCGCCGGGATTATCAACTGGACAATGGTCATGATCACCCAGCTGAAATTCCGCGCCGCGCTCGGCCCGGAACGCGTGGCGAGCCTCGCCTACAAGCTCCCCGGCGGCCTAGCCTCCAGCATTTTTGTACTGGTGGCGCTGGCGGCCTGCGTGGTGCTCATGCTTTTCCAAGACGCCTACCGGGTGGCAGTTTTCGTGGGTCCGGCCTGGCTGCTACTCCTCACCATCGCGTACCAGGTGAAAGTTTCGCGTGAGAAGCGCCATGCGCGCGCATAGTTCTTAAAGAGTACGACGACGGCCGGGGCGGGATGCGGATGCATCCCGCCCCGGCGTATCTGGCCCGCGGGAGATTGGGCTATCCGCGGCCGCTCGGGGCCGCTCGGGGCCGCGGGAGTCAGGGATTAGAATTCACCGTCGATAGGCGAATTAGCCACCACCTTGATATTGACGAATTCGTGAATACCCAGGTCAATGAGCTCATGCCCATAGCCGGAGTTCTTCACGCCGCCGAAGGGGATATCCGCCGCGACCGCGGTGGGATGGTTGAGATAGACCATCCCGGTATCCAGCCGTGCAGCTACCTGCTTGCCGCGTTCCAGATCCTCGGTGAAGACCGAACCGCCCAAGCCGTACGGGGAATCATTGGCGAGGGTAATTGCCTCTTCTTCGTCCTTGACCCGGTAAATCTGGGAGACCGGCCCGAAGAATTCCGTATAGCGGCACCGGGCGCCCGCGGGGATCTCCGTGAGGATCGTGGGCTGGAAGAAGTTACCGTGCTCGGGTAGCTCAATTCCCGCTTCTTCAGCCTTCGCGCCTTCCGCAATAGCTTCTTCCAGCTGCTTGGCCAGATCACGCTTCGCTGCCGCCGAGGATAGCGGTGCCAAGGTGGTTTCCCGATCCATCGGGTCCCCGGCCTTGAGCTGCTTGACGCCTTCCCGGTATTTCTCCATGAATTCGTCATACACAGCATCCACAACGATCATGCGCTTGGACGAGCAGCACACCTGCCCGGCATTCCAATGCCGGCCGGTAACCGCCCACGCAACCGTCTTATCAAGATCAGCATCCTCGAGCACGATAAAGGCATCAGCCCCGCCCAGTTCCAGCGTGGACTTCTTAATGTACTTGCCGGCAAGCTGCGCGATGGCCGCGCCTGCCACTTCCGAGCCGGTAAGCGCGACCCCGCGCACGCGCGGATCAGCCAGCACAATCTCCGACTGGTCATGGGAGAGGTAAAGATTCTGGAAACAACCTTCGGGTAGGCCCGCTTCGCGGAAGATCTCCACGAAGGTTGCCGCCGATTCCGGAACGATGGAGGCATGCTTGAGAATAAGGGTATTGCCGGCGAAAAGCTGCGGGGCAGCCACGCGGACAATCTGGTAGTAGGGGAAGTTCCACGGCTCCACCATGAAGAGCACCCCGAGGGGCTGGAAGAGCAGCTGCACGGAGTCCTTCCCGTATTTATCCGAGGGGAGCGTGCGAGTGGCAAGATACTTCTCACCATTGCGCACATAGTCCTCAAACATCGCGATACAGATATCGACTTCCGCTTCTGCCTCCCCGATCACCTTCCCCATTTCCTTGGTGATAATCGAGGCGTATTCGGTGCGGCGTTCGCGCAGCAGATCAGCGGCCTTCTGGAGCACCTGCGCGCGCTGCGCATACGGTGTTTCCCGCCACTCCAAAAAAGCTTCATGGGCAACGTCAACTGCCTTCTTGACTTCTTCATCCGTGGCAGTGGGATATTCCTTGAGTAGTTCACCGGTGTACGGACTCACTGTTTGGTACGCCATTGTTCAACCTCCGCGTATCGGTGCGAGCAGACCCGCGGCCCACCCGCGTAGTGGATAAATTCGATGGGCTTCCCGGCGCATCCCGCGCGCCTCATCCCCTGCGCGAAAGCGCATATACCGGGATGTAGGGCCGGGTAGGGAGGCGACGGCGCTTCGCTACCCGCGGGAAGAGAGCAGTTATATTGTTATGACGGGAACGCGGAATCTCCCGCGTTCCTACCTATTACTCTACCTATTTTTCAGCAGATGTGAGCGGTTTCATACCTCTGGGCGAAATGTGACAGCCCCGGGACCCTTGTCCCGAAGCTGCGTCGTCGTTCCTGCGCGCTAGGTGCCACAAGGTATCCGCCCGGCCCCGCCACGGGGATACGCCCCCTACACTAGGGACTATGAGTAACACTTTCCCCCAGGGGGCAGATATGCCCTCGGACCACTCCTTCAACGCGCCCGGCCCCGCCGGCACTCCCCTGCCCGGGGCTGCTGCAGGCACTCCCGCGGTACGCACCACTCCGCCGCTGGCGGCCCCGCTCGGCGTGCTGGCCGGTTCCATTATCGGTTTCATCGGCACGGCGCTGCACTTCTGGACCCTGCATATGAGTGCCGGCACCCAGTCGGAAGATTTCGGCGTCAAGCTATGGGAAGCCGATACGAAGTCGGTCGCTATTTTCATCACCATCGGCCTGGCCCTGGGTGCTATCGGCGCATTCGTAGGGCTGGTGCGGCAGGCGCCCGCCGCGGTGCGCAAGACGTGGTCCTCGGGCGGCATTGTCGGCGCGGTTATTGTGGCGATTTACCTGGTTATTAATATCAAGCCTTCGGATGCGGATACCATCATTGCCTACGGGCAGTCCCAGGGCGTGGATGTGGATATTGCTCCCGGCATTGGCTTCTATCTGCTCGCGGTGGCCGCCGTGCTCATGCTCGGTTTCGGTATCTGGCAAATCGCCAAAACTCCGGCCGCGGTAGCCAGTGCCCCGCAGCCCGGCCCGGTTCCCGGTGGCGAAGCGCCTTTTGCCGGCCAGGCCCCGCAGTTCCCACCGCAGAATTCACCACAATTCCCGCCGCAGAATTCCCAGAACCCAACGCAACCGCGCGACAAGGACGAGCAAGAACCGCAAAACTAGCGGCTCTTACGGTTAAAGGCCCAGCTCGAAGAGGTCGTTCGCTACCGTGATCACGCCTTCCTCCGCGTTGGAAGGCGCCACGTAGCGAGCGGCCTCCACCACATCGGGCTGGGCATTCGCCATAGCGAAGCTGAAGTGCGCGTGCTCGAACATGGGGATGTCATTATTGAAATCCCCGAAGCACAGGGTCTGCGCCGGGCTGATGCCCAGGCTTGCCTGGAGGCCGGCCAGGCCGGTGCCTTTCGTGGCTGCGGCGGGATTGACATCCGTCCACAGCTCGCCGCTGCGCACCACATCCACCCCCGGCCCGAGCGTTTCCAGCAGCGGGATGACGCGCCGGAGCGGGTCAGCGAAACTGAGCACCCCAATTTTGTAAATCCCCTCGGTATGGGGCATGAGGTCGGGAACAATCGCATTGGCGTGGTAATAGGCGAGGGTTTCGTCAAGAAACGCGGTGTCACTGCGTTCGGCGTAGGCTTTCTCCCCGCAGAGCACCGTGCCCACATCCTCCCCCGCCGCGCTGAGCTCACGCACGATCTCCACCACCCGTGCGCTGGTTTCCCGGGGCAGGGTGGTGATGGCCAGCGGTTCGCCGTCGCGGCGTACATTTGCCCCGTTCTCCGCAATAATTGGCATACCTTCCACGTGTGCGGAAAACATATCCGCCAGCGTCTGGTACTGGCGCCCGGAGGCCGGGCAGAAAATAATACCGCGTTCCCGCAGGCGCGCCACCAGCTCATTGCCACGTTCCGGAAAGATTTTCCCGGGCAGGAGGAACGTGCCATCCATATCAACGACGACGAGTTTCACGCTGGCGGCGGCCTCGCGCAGGAGGCTCAGGTCGGTAGGCGCGGGCTGCACGAAAAGCCTTTCTGCTAGTGCTACGTGGAGAGCGTTCTAGTTGTCGGAACCCGTGGCACCGGGAGTACCCGCGGCGCCCGTAGCACCCGCACCGGCGGCGCTGCCTGCGCCAACACCGGCCAGAGCCACCACGTCCGCACGGCTAGCCGTATAGCCTTGCGCACCCGAAGCCCCGGTAGCGATCGCACCGAGGGCGGTGCCCCAGCGGGCCGCGGTGGCCAGGGATTCACCCACGGCCAGGGCGGCCGCGAAAGCACCCACAAAGGCATCGCCCGCACCGGTGGTATCCACCACGTCCACGTGGTGAGCGGGCAGGGCGTCGGCCTTAACATCGGCATCGGGCAGGTAGGCGTCAATGTACTGGCAGCCGTGGCTGCCCAGGGTCACCACGATGGACCCGCCGTAGCGCAGGTGGAGCTGCTGAGCACGATCAGTCACCTTGGTTCCGAGGATGGTATCCGCTTCGGTTTCGTTAACGATAAGAACGTCCACGTTCTCCAGCAGGTGACCCACAGGAGCGGCCGGGGCGGCATTGAGCACCGTGGTAGCCCCGCGTTTCTTAGCTTCGCTCAGGGCTGCTGCCACCGCGGGTTCGGGAATTTCCAGCTGGCAGACCACAATATCCCCGCTCTGCACCGCGGCTAGGCGCTCCACCACATTCTCCGGAGTATTCGCGGCGTTCGCGCCGGCCACCACCACGATGGCATTTTCCCCATCGGCATCGGATTGGATCATGGCCTGCCCGGTAGGTTCACTCACCCGCAGCACCGCATCCATATCAAGATTTTCTTCCGCAGCGAGCTCAGCCGCAACGGCATCCCCCACAGCATCGCGCCCGAGAGCCGCCACCATAGTGACGGGGATTCCCATACGAGCCGCAGCAACCGCCTGGTTAAGCCCCTTCCCTCCCAGCGCGGTGTGGGAGCTGAGCGCAGAAATTGTTTCTCCCGGCTCCACAAAATTCTCCACCTTGAGGAAGGTATCGGAATTCATGCTTCCAACAACGAAAATGCGTGCCATGGATACACCCCGTTCTGTCTAGGCTCGTGCGCGGGCGACGGCGCCAATCGCGCGGCTCATTACCTCATATACTACCCGGAGCCGCTCCGTTTCCGGCGCGGATTTTATAGGTACGACGACGCGCGCGGCGCCTCGCGCCGCGCGGGGAACCCACCCGGCGGCCCGCTAAGCGCAATGCGTGGCGATATACTCGCGCACCGCTTCCGGATCGGCCGGGACCTCGGTGGAGCGCTGCGGGAGGGCCAGAAGCCCGGCAAGGCGTTCGTCCAGGTCAGCGGCCGCATCCCCCACCGCTTCGCGAACCGTATGGGCGAATTTCTCCGGGCGGGCGGTTTCCAAGGCGAGGACCGGGACCGTGCCGTCACTCAGGCGGCGCGCCACCGTGACCGCATCAGCGGTATGCGGGTCAATAAGAATCCCGCTGGTGCGGTAGGTCCACTCAATAGCAGCCAGGCGGTCCGCATGGTGGGATGAGGAGGCCGCGAAGCCGAATTTCTCCCCGAATTCCGGAAGATACGTGTGCATATCCAGAGTTCCGGTGGCGTTCAGCTGCTCCCAGGCAGCCGGGAATTCCGCCCCCAGCACCTGGTAGATGAAACGCTCCACATTGGATGCCTTGGAAATATCCATGGAGGGGCTGGAGGTGGCGTATGTACGCTCGCGCGAGCGCGGGGTATAGCGCCCGGTGGTGAAGAATTCTTCCAGCACATTGTTTTCGTTGGTGGCCAGCAGTAGCCGGCGGATGGGAAGGCCCATGCAGCGGGCCAGGTGGCCGGCGTAAATATTGCCAAAATTACCGGAAGGGACACAGAAATCCACTCGGGTGGTGGCCGCGCCCACCCCGCCAGCAGCACCGGGAGCGGAAGGGGACGCCGCGCCAGCGGCGGCGTCGTCGTTCCCAACGCGCGCGGCAGCACCATCCGTGAAACGCAGCCACGCCCAGAAGTAGTACACAATTTGCGCGGCAATACGCCCAAAGTTGATAGAATTGACCGCGCCGATGCGGTAGCGCGTTTTGAAGTCAATATCGGAGCTGAGGGTTTTGACGATGTCTTGGCAGTCGTCGAAAACACCATCGACCACGAGATTGTGGATATTAGCATCCTGGAGGGAATACATCTGAGCGCGCTGCACCGCGGACATGCGCCCACGCGGAGAAAGCATCACCACCTGCACACCCGGCTGGCCACGGAACGCGTATTCCGCCGAGGAACCCGTATCCCCCGACGTAGCGCCCAAAATGGTGAGTTCACGCCCGGTGGCAGCCAGCACATAGGGAATCGCCTGGCCTAGGAACTGCATAGCGAGATCCTTGAAAGCCATCGTGGGGCCTTCCGAAAGGCCGACCAACACGAGGGTGTCGTCCACGCGGCGCAGCGGCACCCCGCCCGGGAAGTTCTGCGGGCTATAGGCGACCGCGGTGAGACGCTCGAGATCCGCGGTGGGAATATCGGTGGCGTACAGGCCGATAATCGCCGCGGCTAGCTCCGGGTAGCTCAGGCCGCGCCACGCTTCGAGCTGGGCGGCATCCACGTGCGGGATACTTTCGGGTACCACCAGGCCGCCGTCCGGGGCCAGACCGTCCAGCAGAATATCGGTGAAAGAAGCCGGTTCCATCCCGGAACGGGTGGAGATGAACTGCATGCTCGCCTTTCGCTGAGGGTGGGTGCGGGAAAAGAGCGCCGCTCTCCCATCATAGTGGCTCCCCGCCGCTGGCAATACCGGTAGCCAAGCGCGAACGGCCCGGCGCATACGGGCCGCGGTGCACACGGCCCGCGGCGCGCAGGGGCCACGCGCCTAGGGGCCACGCGCGCAGGGCTCTTCACATTCTCTTCACGAAGCCTCCAGGAAGTCTCCAGTAAGCTGAGAAACGCTAGTGCCTATCAGAAATTTTCCCGAAGACGTGAAAGGTACCCGGTAGTGACCTTAGCTGGACGCGCGTGGCGTTACGTCACGCGAAAACATATCCGTACCCTCCTTCTTTTCATCATCATCACGGCCGTGGTCACCGTGCTGGTTTCGGCCGGGGCGGTGAAAACGGCATCGGCAGCGGCGGGCCGCGACGCGGAACGCACCCTGGGATCCGGTTTCGTGCTGGAGAACTCCCCCTATAATTCCGGCACCCCGCGCGGGGGCGGGACGGTCAAACCCGCGGACGTGGAGCGGATCGCGGCGCTGCCCGGGGTGGATCGTTTCACCGCGCGCCAGGATGTGACCGCGGATCTTGTGAACGCCAAGGTGGCCCGGCTGGACCGGCAGGAATACGATGCCAAGCGCGAGGCGCAGCTGGGCAATGCGGTGAGCGTGCGCGGGGTGAGTGCCAGCGCGGATGAAACGAATATTCGCAGCGGCACCCTCGAGCTGGTGGCCGGGCGGCATATCACCCGCGAGGATAAAAATAAGGCAATTATTCACGAGGATTTAGCGCGGCTCAACGGGCTGACCGTCGGCTCGAAACTCACCCTGCGCGGTAATCCTTATGATTACGACAATACAAAGAAATCCACGGCGGAAGTGACCGTGGAGATTGTGGGGTTGGTGCGCGGGGATAATCCGCAGCCGGCCGCGCGCCGCCTCGAACTTTTCGCCAACGCGGTTTACACCGACCTTGCCACCACCCGGGCACTGTATGCCTACACCCCGGAGACGGAAATTTACCAGGACACCACCTTCTTCGTGACCGAGGGCGCCGATAGCGAAACGGTGATGAACGAGGCCCGCGGCCTTCCGATCGATTGGCGCAATTACCAGCTCACCCGCACCTCTCAGCTGCTCACCGGTATTACCGGAGCGGTGGCCGGGGTTCAGAGCGTCATGACCGGCGCAATTATTACGACGGCGCTGCTCGCCCTCGCGCTCCTCAGCCTGGTCCTAGTGCTCTGGCTGCGCGAACGCCGCCGCGAAACCGGGGTGCTCCTCGCTATCGGCACCTCGAAACTGAAGATTCTGGGCCAGTACCTGGTGGAGCTGCTCTTTATTAGTATCCCGGCGGCGGCAGCCGGGGTCGCCCTCAGTACCGTGGTCGCTCAGCGGGTCGGGACAAGCGTGCTGGCTTCGGTGAAGAAGTCCGGAATGGAGGAGCTCACCTCGCAGGCCCCGCTGGGTGGCGGGGTGGATGTCACCACGGCCACGCGCACTTTGGATGATCTTACGGTCCAGTTGAGTGCGGGTACGACGACGCTTGCCCTGGCCCTCACCCTTGCCGTGCTTATCGGGGCAACTGTGCTGGCGGCCCTTCCCATGCTGCGCACCTCCCCGCGCAAGCTGCTGGTGAGTGCGGCATGAGCGAGGTACCTCCCGAAAGCGGCCGGGTGGGCAGCCAGGCGGGCGGCCACGTGCCGCAAAGCTCCCAGCTCCCCGCACCCATGAGCGCGGGGAGGCGTGCCGGGCTCGCGCTACGGCGCCGCCCGGTTCGCAACGGCCTACTTTTCGTGGTCATCACCCTGATTTTCACGGCTTTGGTGGCCCAGGCCGGGGTACGCGGGGCCATGGGCCAGCTGCGCACCGCTATTGATGCCCAGGTGGGAGCCGGTTTCGTTGCGAGTGCACCGGCCGGTTCCCCCAGTGATGCGGATGGCGCGGCTGCCGGAGTACCGGAGAGCGCGCCGGGCGATACGCCGGGCGATGCACCGGGCGATGCACCGAGCAATGCGGTCCCCAGCGATAGCCCCAACACCAACCCCGGCGATAATCCGCTGACACAAGCCGCGCCCACTCTGAGTCCGGACCAGGCCAGCCAGCTCGCGGCGCTGCCAGGGGTGACAAGCACTGCCACCGAGCAAGATATTTTGGCCATTCCGGTTGGAGCCCGAGCCGTGGCCACCGCGGGTGGGGTGCAGTTGGATGCCGGCGTCATGGGCGCGGTGACGGTGACCGCGAGCTCGGATCCGGCGCGGTTCCCGGCTTTCGCGGCCAAGCTCTACCGGCTCGCGTCCGGAAAGATGAACAACGGCGCGGAACCGGGCGCCCTCATCCACCGTGATTTCGCGGAAGCTAATGGCTTGCGGCTTGGCGATGATTTGCGGCTGCGCGGCCCGGCCGGCGAGGTCACCCGTACCGTCACCGGCATTTTCGACGGCACCACCCCGAATCCCTCCGGGTTGCCGGCAAGCGCAGCCGCGAATCGTATCCTCGTGGATAGCGCGGCGGGCGGCGAGCTCAGCGGGGATGCGGGCGCCACCCGAGTGCGGTGTTTCACCGCGAGCGCGAGCGAATTACCCGCGAGCTTGGCCGCGGCCCGCACCGCGCTTCCCGATCTCACTTACGAGCACAATGCCGCGAGTTTCACCGGGGTGCTGCGCGCGGTGGATAGCGTGGAAGGACTGTTGAGTGCGCTGCTCAGCGGTGCGTGCGCGGCCGGAGTGGTGATTGCCGCAGCGGTGTTGGCTCTCTGGGTGCGTGGGCGTATGCGGGAAATTGGGGTCTTGCTTTCGCTCGGGCAGCGGCGCCGGGCGATTGCCGGCGGTTTCGCGCTTGAGTTGGGCGCGCTGGCACTGGCTGGCGGCGTCGTCGCTATTCTTGCGGGGCGCCAGCTCACCGCGCTGGTGGGGCGGGCCGTTGTGGACGGCGCGGCACCGGGCGCGCTGGCCGGGTTACCTCCGGTGGCGGTGAGCGGCACGGATATTGCGTGGGCGTTGGGTATCGGCGCCGGGATTCTTGCCGTGGCGCTGGCGATTGCGCTGTTTCCGATTTTGCGCCGGTCTCCCCGGCAGATTCTTTCGTCACTGAGTTAGGAAAAGATTATGAATGTTATGGAACTTGATCACGTGAGTTATAGCTACCC
Source organism: Actinotignum schaalii FB123-CNA-2 (assembly GCF_000411135.1). Lineage (GTDB taxonomy): Bacteria > Actinomycetota > Actinomycetes > Actinomycetales > Actinomycetaceae > Actinotignum > Actinotignum schaalii_A. The sequence continues at coordinate 661,512 of NZ_KE150263.1, forward strand.
GGGTAGCGGCGCGAAGGTGCTGACCGATGTGTGCGCGGGTTTCGAGCCGGGTACAGTTACGGCGCTGCTGGGCGCTTCGGGTGCCGGGAAATCGACACTGTTGAGTTTGCTCGCGGGTTTGGATACCCCCACGAAGGGCGCGGTGCTTTTTGAGGGTGTAGATATTGCGACGACGGGCTACGCCCATCACCGCCGTGCCCATATTTCGCTGGTGTTCCAGAATTACAATCTCATTGATTACTTGACGCCACTGGAAAATGTACGGTTGGTGGATCGGCGAGCGGATAGTTCCGTGCTGCTGGAGCTGGGGTTGAGTGAGGATGAGATTCACCGTAATGTGCTGCGGCTTTCTGGCGGGCAGCAGCAGCGGGTGGCGATTGCGCGGGCGCTGGCATCCCCGGCGCCGGTGATTCTCGCGGACGAGCCGACGGGGAACCTTGATGAGGATACCGCGCGCGGCGTGGTCCAGATTTTGCACGACGCCGCACATCTGCATGGCAAGTGCGTCATTCTTGTCACGCACTCCGCGGATATTGCCCGGGGCGCGGATCGCGTTCTCACGCTCTCCCACCGGCGCCTCACCGAGCAGCGGGCGGGAGCGCGTTAGCCACTGCGCTGTACTTCACCTGCGTGAGGATACACGGGCATCGCGCTTGCAACGCGAGCGGGGGTCGAAAGTTATCGGCCCCCGCTCACTCTAATTATTTCGCCTCCAACAAACCTTAGTTGGCTTCCGCTTTCCGATACAGGGCGATACCTGTTCCGAATACGGCAATCACCGCGATAATCAAGCCGCCTTCGAATCCGGTAGCCGGCAGCTTCTTATTGGGTTTTTCCACCTTCTTGATATTCGGAGTGGGTTTCACGCTCGAGGTACCGCTGGGTTCGGCACTCGGGGTAGTACTCGGCTCCGCGCTCGGGTCACCGCTAGGCTCACCGCTAGGCTCAACACTCGGGTGTTCACTGGGGTCGATGCTTGGATTCACGCTCGGTTCGACACTCGGGTCACCACTAGGTTCACTACTGGGGTCCGCGCTCGGATCCATACTCGGGCTACCGCTGGGCGATGTGCTCGGAGTAATGCTCGGCTCCGCGCTCGGGTCACCGCTAGGTTCCACGCTCGGGCCACTACTGGGGTCGACGCTTGGTTCGACACTCGGGTCACCACTGGGTTCCACACTCGGCTTATTACCCGGGTTCTTCACTTTCGTATTGGAAACCACCACAACTTTTTGCTTGAACTGCACCGGCACGACGGTGTCTTTTGCCTTGACGAAGCCTTCCGGAGCCTTGACCTCAACAAAGACATAGTTACCGCGCTTCAGCTCAAGTTTCACGCCTGTCGTGCGATCCGGTAGATAGAGTTTTCCATCCGCGCCGCTCACCAGGTTCTCCAGTTTTACACCATCCCGATTAGTGGCAATATCACCCGGAGTTCCGTCGGATTTCGCTTTGTAGATGCTGAACACCGCACCTGCCAAAGCCTTACCCGTATCATCCTGCTTCACAAAGTCGATTAGCTGATACCCATCGGTCTCAGCAGTAATCCCCGGCGGTTTAAGCTCTTCGGGGTTGTATCCTTTCCCCTTTGCTTCAACGTCACCGGGTTTGGATCCTTCGTATTTAATCGGAGTGCAATTCTGGTCGACCGCTGGATCACAGTTCGGAATCTCTTGAGCGTAATAGGACGCCTTATTGACATAAATAGGCCGTCCGTTTTTGCTGAGCATAACCGAATCATTAACAGGCTCAGCATCAAAGCCGATATTGAAGTATCCACCCCCGTCAAAGTACTTCGAGGAGTAATTCTTCACTCGCAGCATGAATCCTTTACCAACGACCTTATACAGGCCGCCAGCATCATCAATAAGCTTTTGTTCCTCAGCTGTGAGGGTCTCTCCAGCCGGTTTTTGCAGCAGAATATCTTTCGGTACGGTAGCGTTCGCCATGCTCATCATGCCTTGTTTCTTGGCTACGATGTCATAGCGATCCAAAGGGATGGGTTTTTCCTCAAACGCCGCAGTTCGAGAAGATACAGGATTTTCTGGCTCAGGTGTACGGAAGTAGATGTCATAAAGCCACATCTCCATGCGCTGCTCTTCGGGTTTTGTAGAATCTTTTACCCAATGCGGATTCGTTGCTCCAAGTTCAGCCAAGAAGGAATCTTTACCTCCCTGAGTTTTTTCGTCATAAACGGCAACATTCCCACGAATAGCCATATTCACATCAGGCGTGTCGTAAATGATAAATTCATTATTCGGCCGCAACTTGGTACCAACTTGGATCTCAGAGTAGATATACGATTTATCGCCATCTACTTTCGAAGCACCCATCTTCTCCAAAGAAGCCATATCCGGGAGTTTGACAACAGGCTTCTTTACCCGATAGGTAACCTGCTTCCCCGTCGGTTTTCCATCGACTGTAATGTCGTAAGCGACATCAACGTGGGTAACATCTGGATTTTCCTCAAAATACGTGTCGCGTATACCTTTATCAACGTAGAACGGCATCTCAATTTGGGAAGTAACAAAATCTTCACTGACATCGGTGAAAGTAAAGACTCCAATATGCTCCGCTTCAGTAGCCACATCAGCAAGTTTGGCACCGGTGACAGAATCTGTAATTTGAGTGACTGAATTGAAGTTGCCGCTCAGGCGCAACAGGTCTAGAGCGGGATCAACCGGGGTCAAACCAACCTTCAAAACATCCCCCGCGTTGACAGTTGGATGCGCACCTTTCTTAGCCAACTTGAACTTGAGAGTTCCCGCCCATCCCGTAGTCGCGCTAACTTCAGTGGTGGTTCCGATATGAGAATTCACGGTTAAGTTGGAGTTGCGGTTCATCCCGATGGAAGACTGATCAACCAATCCGGAAATGTCATTCGCGGCTGAGGCCGTAGGAATAGCAATACCCGCCAATACAATCGCACCGGAAATCAAGGATGTGAAAAGCCCCCAAAGTTTGCGGTGTTTCATACACTCTCCCGTCTAAGGACATCCTCCTATGGATACCCTTAACGAATCAATAGAATACGATAATGACAATTTCATTTATAGTATTCACTAAGATAAATACTTATCCATTTTGCAACATAATAACTGCGACACGCCCTTCGTTTCAATACACCAATCCCTAACTTCGAGCTCTGTTACGTTGCGGGATAACGCGTTCTGTGAGCTCGAAATAGGTGCGGGCTTCGGTCGCGGCGAAAGGGAGTAAGGCTTCATCACCGAGCGGAGTGAATTCACCTCGGGTTGGCGTTATGTTATCCGCTTTGAGAAGTTCTGCGGCTACCGTGTGGCCAAGCATAACGGGAACGGAGTTTCCGATTTCTCTGAAACCGTTCCACTTGGTTACGTGGAATCTGAACCAATCCAGGTAGCCGTGCAGGCGTGCTGCTTCCCGCACTGTGATCACTCGAGGATGGACGGGATGAATAGAGCGGGGAGCTATGTACGCACCACGGTCTGAGGCGGTACCGGCACGCAAGGTATTGCAGATTCCTTCGGGTGAAGCCGAAGGAATCTGCTGATCCGTTCGGTTGTTCCGGGAAGAGTAGCGGTGAATCGATCAACTGATTTTTGAGCATGAGCTGTTCGTGCGGATGCTGTAAGCCGATCACTCACGGACGAGCGGGGCCGGGCGTGATTCCTCAGATCTTGTGTGACACCGCGCAGGATTGCCGCGTAGGGGCTTGGTTCCGAATATTCAGTGCTCGCCACCGAGTCACCGCGCAGCAATTCCTCAAAAGTATCTGCATCGGGTAGATCTGCAAGAGCGTCACTGACGCAGAGCCCCAACGGGAGCAGACTCTCTTCCGGGAGTGAACCATCGATACGGCGTGGCGTATACCGTGGACTCGGGTAGCTGGGGCGCGGGCGCAATTCCAGGACTAAACGGACAAATTCCTTGAGGAGGGAATTACGTTCATCGTCCAGAGCCCGTTTGCCTATCAGTGAGATCCCCTGGCAGGGTGGATCTCCCACCACAAGGTGAATCTCTTGGTCCTGGATATCTGATTCGGAGCGGATCATAGCGCCGCTGACATTACGCACGTCCGCACAGAAAGTTTTACCGTAGGGGAATTAAATTCGTGGACAGCAGCGCGGATCGGATCGTATTCAACGGACGCGGTAACGTCATACCCGACTTGTTCCAGACCTAGGGAGAACCCGCCAGCGCCCGAAAATAGGTCCACAGCAATGGGACGATGAATAGTCTGTGACATGCTCGCATGTTTAGCAGTGGCTTACGACAGAATTTTGGAGCCAAAGGAAGCTTCCATGACCGTTTCCGTCCATGGTAGCCTGACCATCGAAGACCCTGGAACGATCCCTAGCTTCGGCTAAATCGCTGGGGTTACGGCTTTCCAAAATCCGCACATACGTCACAACCGGTCTATTAGGCCGGGTTCGGAGTCGGAATGATTAAATGGCCGCCGAGGCAAATCGGAAGAGTGCTAACCGTACTCCTAAGCGCCATTGTTACGCTATGCGGCTGTTCAGGCGGCGAAGGCGCATCACACTCGGAAAAAATAATAAACTGGACAAAGTACGAAGTCACAGATTCACACGAGCTGACTTTCACCGCTATCACGGGTGACCCCAAATGTTTCAAGTTGCGTACCGTCGCCAAGGAAACTGATGGACGCATTGAGGTGGCAGTTATCGAGGGAACACCGCCGAATGCCCCACAGCACTGCACGGCTGTCGGGAGGATTGAAAAGCTCATTGTTAAAACTGAAGCTCCAGCGCTAGATCTGGATGTCCACGCTTTACCAGCCGAAGAAGTCCAACTGAATCCCTGACTTCCGAAAAGCGGACTTCGGTGAATGAACAGAAATGTGGCGTGAGTATTTATCAGCCAGAATGGTGGAGCTAAGGGGATTCGAACCCCTGACCTTCTCATTGCGAACGAGACGCGCTACCAACTGCGCCATAGCCCCAAAGACCTGATTAGTTTAGCACCCGAACGGCCCGGAATAAAACTTCGGGGAGTGGTTCCTATTACACCACTCCCCGATCTTCTATTTTCAGTTAGTACCCGCGGCGCGGCAACTCAGCAGTCAGCCAGGACACCCAGCCGGCCAGAGCTACGCGCGGCGCTTGCGCAGCAACTCGTCCAAAGCCGCACCACCCGCGAGGCCATCATGCGCAGGTGCAGTCGCTTGTGCAGAAGGCACTGCAGCTTCGGACTTAGGTGCCGGCGCACTGCTTTGCGGCGTAGCTTGGCCTGCCGGAGCCGCGGCTGCGGCCACATCTTGCGCCACCGCATCCACGAAGGTCACTCGCTCGCCGATCTCCTTCGGGCGGTAGGGCACCGGGGCAACGGGAGCTTCTGGAGCCTGGTAGGGCGCTACCGTGCGCTGTTGGATCTGCGGCTTGAGCGTATAGCTAGGCAGCTGGCGGCGCGGGACCGCCCCGGCCACGAAACGCTTGGGAAGTTTCTCCGCTTGTTCACGCCGCGAACCGGCGATAGGAGCGAAATCTTCCGCGGCAATAATCCCCTGCTCAAGGGTCACCGAAATGCCGGAACGGCGCTTAGGCGCCCGCGCCCCCGCGTTCCGGCTCCGTGCTTTTCCCGGGTTCACCCCGGTCTCCTGTTCCTCGGCGTTCGCAGCCTGCGTATCGCGAGCATCGCCAGCGCCACCATCACGAGCATCGCCAGCAGCTTCACCTTCACCAGCTGCATCTGCGCCACCGGTAGCCGCGGAGGCCGCCGTTGGCATGGTGGCCGCACTCCCGCTCGCAACACTCCGACTGAGATCAGCACTCCGCCCCAGGTCAGCGCTGCGGCTCGCATCAGCCGTCAGCGCCCCGAGGTCATCGCTTCCCAGCGCCGCGCTGGCCGCACTCAAAGCCGAATGTGCGGAAGCAGCCGAGACCGCCGAACGCCCGGGGCGCGGGCGGGCCGGGCGGCGCGAATGGCGCTGTGCCCCGCGGGTCTTCCGAATACCGAGTTCCTCGGTGAGCTCAGCAATATCCTCGCGGTCACGAGCCGTCGCCTTACCCATTTCGCTGAGCAAGTACCCAAAGCCGGCCCCGTACAGCACCCCTACGCCCACGGCAACGTAGAAAATCCAGCGTGGCATCGTCGTCGTAAAAGCAAGAGCGCCGAGCACCGCAATAAGCAAGCCTAAAGCGCCCGCAACCACGAAACCGCGCTGGCGGTTCGCCGCGCGTTGGGAAATACGTGCCTTACGGCGCGCGCGTTCCCGCGCCAGGGTGCGCACATTACGCCCCGCATTGGGTGGAAGAATATCGCGTTCGTCGTTCTCTGCCATGATGACCTCCGGCTTCCGGAAAAAAATAGCCCCGGTTGGCCCACCAGTTTCCACGCCCGCCGTTCCGTCCGGCAGTGCGAGGGTACGTAGCTGGGGTGAATAGCGTTCGTCAATGCGCACATCCGCGAGGATGACGCGCCGGCGATACACCCCAGGGATGACATAGACCATGAGCAGCACAACCACTGCCATCAACGCGTATCCCTGGAACCCCACACAGCCACTTTAACCAATCGTGGGGCACTCAGGCAGGGACGCGCCGTTACTTTCGTAGAGAGAATAACAATGATGTTATTCGTGGGACGGATGGGGCTGTTGATCTGGGCTGTCTCCTCAAGCTGGACCTAGCCGTTAAGAATCATGCACTCCAGTTCATCACCGATGCCCACGCTTTCTTGAGCGTCAGGCACCACCGCGAGCCCGTTCGATTTCGCGAAATTCGCCAGTGAGAGCAGCTCCACATCCCCCACCGGGTCAAATTCGTAGCCGGCGCGCGGATCGCCATAGACCTGCACCCGCACGTAATCCTGCACGCCGGGCCGGGAGAGCAGCCCACGCGCCGCCCGGGCCCGAATGGAGCGCGGGGTCACGTGCTTGTAGCCGGCCATTTTCCGCAGCGAGGGGCGCACAAACACCTCGAAGCACACCAGCGCGGCCACCGGGTTGCCCGGCAGGCAGAACATGAGTGCCGAATTTGCGCCGTCGCCCCCGATGGTACCCACCCCGATGTGCCGGCCCGGATTCATAGCGACGGCGTCGAACCTCATCGACCCGAGCGGGGACAGGACCTCTTTGAGGGTATCTCCACCCCCGTAACTCAAACCACCGGTGGTGAGGATAACGTCGGCGCGCAACAGCTGGTCCTCCAAGGACTCCCGCAAGATATGCCGGTCATCCGAAACCGCCGGCACGCGATACGCAACCGCCCCGGCGTTACGCACCGCGGTGGCAAGCGCGTGCGAATTCGCGTCGTAAATCTTCCCGTTGCCCAAAGCCTTTCCGGGTGCCACCAGTTCATCGCCCACGGACATGACGACGACGCGCGGCGCCGGCCGCACCCGCACCCGGTCCCGCCCGGCCGCCGCAAGCAACGCGATGTGACGCGCCCCGATACGGGTGCCTTCCTCCAGAATCGTGGTGCCGGCCCGCAGGTCCTCACCCTGCGCGCGCACATTCTCCCCGGGGGCCACGCGCGCCGTAATATCCACCTGCGCTTCCCCGTGATCCGTATCAATAAGGGGAACAACGGCGTCCGCGCCCGTGGGCATCCGCGCCCCGGAAGCAATGCGGGCCGCCGCGCCAGGAGTGTGGGCGATGCGGTCGGTGGTGACGGCGAAAATATCGTCCGTCACCGGGAAATGCACCGGGCGGGCAGGTTCCGCACCGAAAGTTTCGTCCGCGCGCACCGCGTAACCGTCCAGCGCCGCCAGGTCGGTGTGAGGAACATCAACAGTGGCGACAACGTTTTCGGCAAGAATACACCCCATCGCGTCAGCAAGCTCCACATCGAGAGCCTCCAGGGGCTGGGCGACCTTTAAGAATTCATCGAGTTGCTCGGCTACTGTTTTCACGCATTCCTCCTCGGTACACAGCACAGCGTACCGGTTTGGGGGCCTGCCAGCGCTAACGCCGCGCGCACGGGCCTTGCCTCCATCCGCAAAGGGCCTTACTCCTAGCGGGCATCCAGCCGCTCGTGCCACACTGGTGCCATGACCGACCACACCATATCTCTTCCTGATGTCTCCGCGATGGCGCTGCCGGAAGCCAAACAAGCCTTGCGCGCAACGGTGCGCGCGGCTCGAGCCAAGCGCACGCCCGCTGCCCGTGAGGAAGCCGAGGCCCGCTGGGTCACTACCGTGCTGGATTTCCTCGGCACCGCCACCACAGTTGCCGGTTATATTTCCGTCGCTAACGAACCGGGTACCCGTGCTCTGTGCGATGCGATTGTGGCCAGCGGGCGCACCCTCCTTGTCCCCAAGCTCGGCCCCGGGCTCACCCGCCAGTGGGCGCGCTATACCGGCGCGGATAATCTTACCGATCAGGCTCCCGGCCGGCCGCCCGCACCTCGGGGTGAAGCCCTGGATTCCGCGGTATTACGCGAGGTTGATGCCGCTTTTATCCCCGCGCTGCTCGTCAATCACGATGGCGTGCGCCTGGGGCAGGGCGGGGGCTGGTACGACCGCGTCCTCAAGCAGCTCGATAGCTCCACCCCGGTGGGCGCCCTGGTGTGGCCCGAAGAATACGTGCACACTCCCCTCCCCCACGATGAGATGGACGTGCCGGTGCACTACGTCCTCCTTCCTGAAACCGTGGTGGACCTGGGCGGGCATACCCCTATGCACTAGGAGTTACGGGCCACTTCCCCGAGGGCACGTGCCACGCGCTAGAATAATGCGCCGTACGGCTTGTGCCGGCCGCACCTCGGCTCGGCCACCGGCCCGGAAAGGAAGAACGTGCCTACCTACAGTTACCGTTGCGATAATTGCGGTCACCATTTTGATGCGCACCAGTCGATGACAGCCGCCGCCCTGGTTACCTGCCCGGAATGCGGGAAAGACTCCTTGCAGAAGGTAATGGCGGGGATCAGCGCAATTGTTTTCAAAGGCTCGGGTTTCTACCACAATGACTCACGTTCTTCGGGTGGAAGCTCTACGCAAAAGTAAGGACGACGACGCAGCTCGGTTTATCCCCAACTCCGCGAAACGCTGCCGGTATCCACACAAGGGCCTAGTTCTGGTTCGCAGCTGATTAGCTCCCGCTAGCCTCGAGCCATGACCGGACTCCACACACGGCTGTGGCGCGCACGCCATCTGCTGCTAGCCGGGGTTGCCATCCTGGCTTTTTTCACCATTCTTCAGGCTATCGAGCGCCGCTACCCAGATACCGGGCACGTGTTAGTAGCACGCCGTCATCTACCGGCCGGACACGTGCTGAGCGGGCGCGATGTGGAGGCGCGCACCGTGGCCCGGGATCTTATTCCAGATAATGCACTGACTACGGCCGCTGAGGCTAAGGGGCAGCGCCTAGCTGCTAATATTCCGGCCGGCTATCCCCTGGCTCGCGGGCTGCTCCTTTCCCAAGAATTTTTACGCGATCCACCCGCCGGGCACGTGGTGGTCGCGGTGCGGGTAGCATCCGATGGGACCGGGAGCTTTATTGAGCCGGGTAATTTTATTGGGCTATATGCGCCGGCCCCGGAACACAGCGCAGAAGCCGGAGCGGTTCGACTGGTAGACCGGGCGGCGGTGGTGGGGATCGGGGAAGAAGAAAAGAACACCGGTATGCTCTCCGAGGGCGTCACATATCGAGTGCTGTACCTGGTTGTTCGCGAAAAAGACGCTAATCTTATTGTGGGTTACGCTGCCGCAGATTCTTTGCGGGCAGTACTGGTACCCCCTCCATAGTTTCTACCATCGGGGTAGTCCCGGTGGCTTTCCGCGCGAAAGGATGCAAGGTGCTCGCAGGTTTTAAGAAGTTTGTTATGCAAGGTAATGTCATGGACCTCGCCGTCGGTGTTATCGTCGGTGCGGCTTTCTCCGCCGTGGTGAAGTCCCTGACGGACCACATTCTCATGCCGCTTATCGCCGCCATTTTCGGGCAGCCGAACTTCGACGGTAATTTTGTGTGGCATTTGGGCGGAGGCGAAATTCAATTCGGTAGCTTCCTCACCGCTGTGGTCAACTTCTTCATCGTGGCTTTCGCACTGTACTTCTTCCTGGTTCTCCCCATGAATAAGCTGCGTGAACGCCACGCTAAGCCGGCCGCTGAGGCCCCGGAAGATCCCCAGCTCATCCTTCTCAAGGAGATCCGTGACGAGCTGCGGGCTAAGCGCGACTAATCGCTTGAGCTTGCGCTAGTCCGCGCAAGTCTGCGCACGTGCGGAACTTCCCTGTTTTTCGGAGTGCGCTGCCGCTTAGAGCTTGCCGAAATGCGGCGGGCGTTCGTCAAGGATGGTCTGCTCGTGAGCGGTGCGCGCCACGATATCCCGCGTGCGAATCTCACGAGCGGATGCGACCGTGTCCCGGGGCGCCACGATGCTGGCCCCCGGGACGCTATTTTTTAACGCCGATTTTTTGGTGGGCGTGTCCGGATGCGGTAGGGTCGCTCCCCCTTCGCCGCGCGCGAGGCGCCGGAGAGCTTCGGCGGCGTCCTTGAGTTCGCCGCTTTCTATCCGCCGGGCATCCACTTCGGACAGGCGCACCACAGCTCGGTGGGTGCGTCCGGAATGCGTATTACTTGCCACCGCCGCGCACCTAGTCCTGTGCCAGACCGGAGCGGCGCACCACATTACCGAGCACGGCATCGGCCTGGGGGCCACGGCGGCGGATATCCAGCTCGCTACGCAGTTCTTCCACCAGCTGCTCGGACGTGCGGGCCACCCCGTCGGAGGCTATCCAAGCCACCACGTCATCAAGCTGATCGTCCGAGTAGGCGGCCAGCGGCAACCCCGGCCGCACCGCGGGTTTCTTTCCCCGGGCCCGGCGTGAAGCTTCCGGATCTGAAACCGCAGCAGGGTTTGCTTCCTGCTCGCTGCTCCCGGCTGGCACGTGCGACCTTACCGCGCCGGGCTCGCCTTGCTGACCTTCAACACCGGTATCGCCCGGCTTTCCAGCACCCGCTGGCCCTGCTTCATCCGCCGCGTCCGTCACACCCGGCTCATCCGCGGCTCCCGCCCGAGCAGAATATGCTTCATCAGCTACGTCCGCGCCAAAAACGGGGGTATCTTCCGCCCGGTGGCGCGCGGCAGCCTCGTCACGGCGCACCACCCGCACGAGCGCTTCAATACGATCCGCTTCAGCTTCCGGATCGAGGAAAATCGAGGAGGAGAAGGTTTGTACCACTTTCCAGCCCAAATCCTCGAGCATCTCGACCCGGTAGCGGTCACGGCGGCGCAGGGAAGGTTCGGCAACGTAATCAGCGTCGTCGGTCAATACAGCCACCCGCCAATCACCTTCGTGTTCAGCAACAACAAGCGGGATGCGCAAACCGGCGTCGTACCCGTAGTAGAGCGCGGTGAAAAGCCCGCGTCCGCGCAGGCGCGCGGCTAGATCGAAAAGCAACGGGCTGGCCTTGGCCACATCCTCGTCCGCCCCGATGAGTAATTCTTGCCGGGCGGCCGTCTCGAGCAGGGTAGCTAGCAGCCGAGGAGCTGCACCGGAAAGATCGTCCACCCCGATATCACCGGGTCCTAACGAAGAAATAACACTCATATAGCGGCTGGGAACCAGGAGCGCCTCACTCAGGTAGCGCGCGCCGTCCGGTTCCGTGAGCGGCCCGAAGGTGTGCAGAACCCGGCCGTGCACCGTCTTCCCGAAGCCCACCGAGAATATAACCCGGTCGCGCCGCAACCCGCTCGCGCCGGTGATATCCACCACCGGCACCAGGCTAGCCGCGGACTCACCCGCCTCAGCCAGGGCCGGGCTATTCGCGATGGTACGTTCCACCGCCGCCCGCACATGAACGGCATGCAAACGCGAAATCGTAATAACAGCCAGGGATTCTTCGGGTCGGGTGAGGAGATGATCCACAACGGCATCTACCACCGCATCCACTTCCGCGCTGGGAGCTTCGACCATCCCGGTATTCGGGGAGGGCACCCCGCGCCCGTCCACCACGTGCAGGCGGTTAGCCCGGCGCGCCCGCCCCGCCGGGGCGGCGCGGTCGGCGTCGTCGTACCCGAGGGTGCGCAAGCAGGCGAGGGCAAGGTCATCGTGATGCGCACGGAAGGTAGGAAGTTCGCACACCGGGAGCGCATCAGCCAAAGCCGCGAGCGCGCTCTCCGCACCAGCCCGCGCCACGTCACCGAAAACGACGAGCTGCGAGCCACGCGCCATGAGGGCGACCACCGCGGCCAGCGAAACATCCTCGATACCGTCCAGAATCACCACATCCGCCCAGGGCAAAGTGGGAATGAGTTCAGGAACCAGCGCCGGCGGTACCACCCACACCGGGCGTGCCGCCTGGACCAGCGCGGTTGCCGAGGCAGTCACGTCGGCCAGCGCGCTCACTCCAGCGCGGGCCAAGTAACGATCCACAGCCACAGTTTCTTCGCGCTGTTTGCGGGCAACCTCTTGCATATGGGTGATCGCGGCGCGCAGCACCGGCCCGGGCAAGCTCTCCACATGTTCGCGATCCAGGTCCCGCACAGTGTGTACAAGCAGGGCCAACTGCTGCGGACCAGCCTGGGCCAGCACGGTGTTACGAGCAATGAGCTGCTCAAACACAGAATTGGTGTAGGCCAGGTCAAGTTCGGCAGCCACCGCGTCCCCGCTTACTTCACGGCGAGCCATATCACGAGCGAAATCGCCCAGGCCACTATCCTCAAGGTCGTGGAGGAGGTCGATGCGGCGCGGCTGCGAATCAAGCACCCGACGCTGGGAGACCAGCGCGCGCGCAAAGGCCAGCACATTTTCGATGGGCTCGCGGCGCAGGCCAGCGCGGTGCGGGAGGAATTCCTCGAGTTCGCGCACCTGCCCATCCACTTCCGCGGCCGTCGCACGGATCATCGTCATGCCCTCGGGGAGGGTAGGCCAATCACTTTCCGCGCTGTAGCGGCGCCAAATATCGCGCTGGCGTGCCACTTCGCTCAGGGCCGCGTGCATATCCGCCACCCGGATCCCCGGGCGCACAAAATCGCGGGCCTGCTTGGTGAGAGCGCGGCGCTGGGCACGTTTCATGCTTTCGCCGTGTTCGGCACGCCATTCATCGCTCGCGGTGGCGATCACCATATCGGCAACAGAACGTTCGTAGATAGCCGGTTTGAAGACCTCGAGAGTATCGGAGATCCCTTCGAGCATCTTGATTTGTTCCATCCACTGCGCCAATGTCTTCGGGCGCGCCAGGCCGGTTTCCCCGGCCACTCGCTGGGATTGCTCCATGACCAGGGGAAGTGTTTCGGTAGCCATGCGGGTGACGGTGGAGAAAGCGCGGGCGGCATCATCCTCCGTGCGGACCTGCGCGCGCAACCATTCCGAATTCCCGCCCCCGGTAAAGGCGCCGGCACGGCTTGCTTCCGCGAGCCGTTCGAGCACCGCCTCGCGCTCCTCACGCACCCGTGCGGCGGCGGTGGCATCCAGGCGCACTTTCGTGGCCGGCCCCTTGGGCTGTGCGGCAAGCTCAGCCAAATGTTCGAGCACGTTATACACCGAGGTATTCCATACCGGATCGATGGCGTGCAGGGCGTTCACGTAACCGCGCAGGCTGCGCCGGGCCGCTTTGAGATCGCGGCGCACGGCCAGGGTGCGTTCTTCGTCAATCTGCGGGAACTTCTGGCGCAGGCCCTGGCGCAGCCGCAAAGCCGCGTCGTTAATATCAGAGAGGTCGATGAGCAGTTCGCCCACACCGAGTTCTCCAGCCCGCGCGGTCACCGCCGCGCGCCGCGCCCTACTGCCGGGAATATAAAGAACGGAACGGCTGGATGCTGCTGCATCCGCGGCAATCGCCACCAGGGTGGTCACGTCCGCACTTCCCGGCGGGGTATCGATAACGACGTCGCGGCCAGTTGCCACGGCCTCCACCGCGGCAAGTTCGGCCACATCCAAATCGCCCACCCCGCGTTCGCCCTCGGGAGCCCGGTCACGTTTCTCGGCCGGAGGAAGCGGGGCGCTGGTGAGCTGATGGGTGCCCCGATCACCGGCAATCGCCGCGAGCACCCCGGAACGAATCATGACGGGGCGCAGCAGCTCGGCATCGGTAATGGCCCGCGCGGCCGGATCGGCAAACATCCCCAAGAGCACCTGAGGGCGGTAGGACGCCCCGGGCAAATAGAGGTGGGACAGGCGTCGCACCCGGGTAATAAGTTCATCTTCGGTGGCCCGTTCCACCCGGGTGAGCTGGGCTAATTCCCGCACCGGGGCGCCGTGTTGGCGCAGTGCACTCACAATATCCGGATTGACGGACAGGGCCGGGGTGGTTTGGATGAGGGCATCGGTGCCCACGTCCTCCACCCGTAGCAAGCGGTAGACAATCGGTACGCTCACTTCACGCACCTGCCGGCTTTCTTCGCCGCTTTGCGCGGCGGGCTGCTCGAGTGGCTCCGCAAACCCGGCCTGCGCCTCCACCTGAGTGCCTTCCGCAGCCTGCGCGGCCTCCTCCGCGCAGGCCCGCATCGCTTCCGGATCGAGCTTGAGTTCGCCGGTGTCCTCATAGCCGGGTTCCAGCTCATCACTGGGGCGGCGCGGCGGGAGCTCCGTCCACGTCAGGTTTCCGCTGGCCAACTGTATCGGGGCGTACCCATATTCTTCAGCGGCACGCGCTACCTGCTCACGCAGGGTTCGCCACGTGGCTAAAGCTTCTTGCTGGCTACGCTCCTCCCGAATAAGCGAGGTGAGGCGGGTGGGTGCCCCGGAAGAAAACTGTGCTCCCCCGGTCGGATGCGGGTGGGTAAGATCAATGCACACTCGCGCGGCCGCGTTTTCCGCCGCGCGCTCCGCCCGCGCCCTCAGCTCCTCCTGCCAACCGGCATAGGCTCGGGAGACGAGCTCTTCACGCTGCGGGGCGGGAAGCGGGGTGAGATTCTCCTCCGCGTCACGGGGATAGCTGTCACTATCGGTCCCGTGCTGCGCGGCTGCGGTGCCCGGGACGTTGTGCGGTGCGACGCCGGCGGCGCCGGTCTGCCTCGCCTGTTCAGCTGGCGTGGCGGAATTGCCGGCAGCCTCCGCACCGGCAGCGGACACCGCGGGGGCCGCGGCCGGTGCGGACACTACGGGCGTATCCTGCGCGGATTCAGCGGGGTCGCCCGCGGGCACCGCGGCGGTCTCGGGAACCGCGGCGGTTTCACGAGAAAGAGATTCACGAGCCGGATGCCGGCGAGAAGAGCGTTTGAAGAGAGGAGTCACGACCTTAACGCTACTCAGGTCCGGCGTAAAAGTCCCTATGCGCGCCGTAATAAGCCAAAAATTATGGCTTTATTCCGCCACAGGCGTGGAATGTGCGGCCGCCGTAGTGGCAGGCACGGAAGATTCCGGAATAGAGAACGACGACGCACCCTCGGCCGGGCGCAATCCCGGCCAGAGAGGGAGCTCCTGGAGCTGGCCACCCACGTGCCGAATAAGCAGCTGCGGAGCGGGCTCCCCATCCGGTTCGGGACGATGCTCCCCGCTATACACAGCAGTCAGTGCGGTATCACACACCGCATTCACCGCTGCGGAACCCGAATCAGGGGCACCGATAACCGGCAGGCCAGCCAGCGCGGGATCCGTGCGCTCAACTACGGTCAGCTGCGAGGCATAGCAACGTAGCGCCGCCACCACGGTGGCTTCATGCTCCCGAGCGGTGCGATAGCACCATCCGGCTTGCCCGGGAGTGGAAGCCAGCTCAAGCACGGGAATTCCGGTAATCCGGCCGAGGGCGCGAGCCAGGTGATGCACCCGTACGTGGTCGGGGTGGCCGTAGCTTGCTGCGGCGTCGTACCCAATAATGACCGTGGGCCGCACGTGCGCGAGGAGCGCCCGTGCATCTGCTATTTCTTCACTCAGCTCCGCGCGGGAAAAGGCGCGCGGGCCGGCGCTGGGTGCGGGACCGGCGACCCCGGGAGCAATCCAAACCATCCCGGAATCCCGGTAGCGGCGCGGGGCGGCGCCGGATGCGAGAGCGGGCGCGGTGCCGAGCCAAAAGCCATCCGTCACCCCGAGGATCGCGCGCGCCCGGGTGATTTCTGCTTCGCGCCGGGCAACGAGTTCGGCCTCCCCCGCCCCGGCGGGCAAGATTCCAGGGACCGCTTCGCCTTCTTCGCCGCGGGTGCAGGTGAGGATGCTGACGCGGTGCCCGGCGGCGGTGAGAAGCGCGGTGAGGCCGCCGGCCTGGATCGCTTCGTCGTCCGGGTGGGCGTGGAGGAAGAGGGTGCGGGCGAAGAGCGGCCCACTGGGGTCCCAGCTCCACGGGCGCGCAGCCGCGCCGTTGCACACGCGACCATCAAACTCGCGAGGCGTGCTCATGCGTGCCTCCCGAGTTTGCGGTAGGCGGCAGCGTAATCGCGCGCGACCGCGTCCCAGGTGCGCGATTCGGCGAAGGCGCGCCCCGCGGCGCCGTGCCGGGCTCGCAAAGCCGGGTCGTCCAGGTAGGCTCGCACCGCACCGGCCCATTCGCGTGGCTCGCGGCTGCGGCACAGGGTGCCCGTCACGCCGCCGTGCACGGATTCGGGAATCCCGGAGGAATCCCAGGCCACCACGGGGGTGCCGCAGGCGGCCGCTTCCACGTTGATAATCCCAAAAGTTTCCGAGAAAGAGGGGTTGAGGAGGAGCTGTGCGTGGGCGAGGAACGCCGCGAGGCCGGTGCGTGGAAGCGGGCCGATGAAGCGGACGTCGCTTTCCATTCCGGTTTCTGTTACGACGGCGCGCAAATGGTCCTCGTAGCCGGCGAAGTCATCGGAGGCCGCCCCGGCAATAACGAGGAGCGGGCGGGTGCCGGCGGGCAGCTCCGCGAGCGCGCGAATCGCTAAATCCGGGGCTTTCAGGGGTTGGAGCCGCGCAGCGAAGAAAACGTAATCCCGCCCGCCGGTTACCTCGGTGACGCAGTCGGGTGCGGTGGGCGCTGCGGCCGGTGAGGCGGCAACGAGTCCGCCAGCGGGGGCCGGGTGGAACATCTCAATATCCACGCCCGGGTGCACGATGTCGACCGGGCAGGGCGGTGTACCGTAGCGCTGCGCGATCATCTCTTTTTCCGCTTGGGATACCGCAATGATGAGATCAGATTCGCGCACGCAGCGCGCCTCGCCGGGCCCCCGCCCAGCGGATTCCGCGGGTTCACCGTCGGCAAGATTTTGGCCTTCCCGCGCAGCTACCGAATGGAAGGACTGCACGTGAGGGCGCCCGGTTTCTTGGGAGACGGGCAGGCAGGCCACGCCCGCGAACCAGTGGTGGGAGTGGATAAGATCGACGCCGCTGCCGTGCTCGGCCATCCACCGGCGAAATTCCACCGTGAAGGGGGCGATGAGGCCATCGGTGTGGCTTTTCGCCACGGGGTGGCGCGGGCCGGCTGGCAAGAAGAAAGCACGCACGCCCGGCATGACCTCATGCATATAAGGCTGGCCGGGTTCGCTGGCGCGGGTGACCAGATCAACCCGGTGCCCGGCGCGGGCCAGGGCCTGTGCGGTATTGGTTACCACCACGTTGAGGCCGCCGGCGTCAGCGGATCCGGGAGTGGCCAGTGGGGAGGTGTGCACCGAGGTCATAGCGATATGGAGCGGGGCAGGCGCGCCGTCGTTCCTATCCGGTTCCTGTGCGTGGTGCGTATTTCCCAAGGTCATTCCCCCAGCCTACCCGGGAATTACGTCCCAAAGGTACAGGCGCTTTACGTAGAGGCGAGGATGCTCAACAGTTCCCCGACTCGGCTCGATGGATTCAACCCCGCCTCTCCGTTCTGTTTATCCGCATTTTTCGCTCTCTCGTATGAATCTCGCCACGACTCCACCGGAAAAGTGCTAGGTACGCTCTTACCATCAAGGTGGGGAACGAGTTTCTTCTCAAGCTCACCTGGACGTACGTGTGCGAAATGATCCGCAATATGCCACCACAACCAGATCTCGAAACAAGGATTCGAGACGAAAACTCCGAAACCTTGTGCTTGAGCTTCCTTCACGACAGCCTGCAACGTTGGATGCTGGTCAGTATCCATGACGAGACAAATATGCTGATACTTTCCCGAGTGCCCGGCGATGGACATAGCCTTATCTAATACTCGCCTAGGTTCACCTCCACCGGACACAATTTTGAGAGTAACTGCCCGATTGTCACGTATTAACTGCTGAAACAAGCCGAAGTACTCGACCTCCGTTACTGAGCCTTCGGTAACAATCAGGTAGCTCTCACGCAGACGCCGTTGGGGACGTTTTCTCGCCATCGCTGTGCCCGCCGATCATTTTCCGGAACAGCCAGGGTTCAAGTAGCGGTGTAGCACCTAAACGGCCCGACATGTACAAGCTGGCCATATCGGTGCCAGGCTTCACGTCGGGGAAATCGGCCACGGAGAAAAGATCAGTAGCACCCTCATTATTTTTTTCCGTCAGCCATACCTGTCCCGGCATCAAGCCGGTATCGGATTCGTTCGAGAGAAAATAAGGGTTATGGCTCGTGAAAATGATTTGACCGCCATTGGTATTCAGCTCTGGATCTTGGAAAGCAGCGATGAGCTCAGTTGCCAGCATCGGATGCAAACTCGCGTCAATCTCATCCACGCATACAACTTTTCCCGAGCGTAAAGCTTCAACAGCTAAACTCCCTAACGCTAGCCAGGATGTGGTACCGAGGGATTCTTGTTCAGCGGCGAAGGTGATTGAGTCTTTCGCACCCTTATGGGAAAAACGCAGAGCTAAAGCGAATTGTTTAACTAGTTCGGCCGTGATTTCCTCATCCTGGTGTTGCTCAGGAATCAGTTTCTTGAGCATATCCAGTAATTCGGGCGGGAATTCCCGCGACTCAACGCTAATATCGTCAATCCCCACATCAGCAACCTTTGCCAAACTGGCATAGAGCCGCCGCTTGGCAATATTTTTAGAAAGGTCGCTGGTGAGCCTATGAACCTGCAGATCGTAATCGGAGTTACCCACCCGATACATGAGTAATTCTCTGCCGATTGTGCGTGCGAGGTCGCCTAAAACCTTGGTATCAAGAACCGAGGCGCGCGAAAGAACCAGCTCACGGGGTGAAACCTCATTGATCTTCCCCACCCGCGTGGGGTGCACCTTATGCCCGCGCACGTCCCGATCAATAAGCATTGTGGCGCGAGTCGAGTAATAGGCCCGTAATTCTTCCCGAACAATCACTCTCTCATTGAGCGTGAAGCTATAGACGTAACGAATACCATCCGTCACGAAATCAATCCATAGCGTGGTATCCGCGTTCCGTTTTTCCGGGTCCAGTGCAAAAGGAGGCACGGGCAACTTATCGGCGCTGGCCCACGAGCGTGCCGAGTTGTAAACGGCGTCTCGGATGAAGTTAAGTGCCTCCAGCACGGTGCTCTTGCCCGAAGCATTTGCCCCGTAAATAGCCGCGCATGGCCATACGTGCTCACGCCACAATTCACCTTTGGGTGGAATGTTATGCCGCAACGAAGGGCGGAGGAGGGACAGCTCCCATTCATCACGCAAACTTCTAAAGTTAGCGCCGCCCACACCGAGGAGTATCATACCGACCATTCTAGTGTCGAAATACGTGCAAATACAGAATCGATATGCATTTTGCACATTTTCAGACATGAAATACCCAGCGAAACTGTTTCACAGTTCAATAGCAGAGTGGGGCTATAGACCGCAGAGTGGACTACTGCCGGTAGCCAACCTGAAAACACGAAAAATCCCGCGTCACAGGCAGACCTATGACGCGGGACATCGCAACTGTGCCCCCGAAAGGATTCGAACCTTCGACCTACCGCTTAGGAGGCGGTCGCTCTTCCCCTGAGCTACGAGGGCGGGCCCACCGCCGATCATTCATCCGAACGACGGTGGGAATAAGATAACCGTTCCAGGTTACTCTGCGTGGCACCGTGGGCGCTACTTACCTCGGGCAATTCCGCGTTACCTGCCGCATACAGGGCCGCACTACTATCGCGGGTCACCTACTGCCCGCGCGCGAGACCATACGGGCACCTCGCGCCACCGCACCCGCTACTGCGCCGAAGGATCGGGCACATCCCAGGGCACATTGGTATCAGGAACGTGGAGGTTCTTGGTGGCGTGGGTCGGCACCACGAGCACCGGCGATTGGGTACCTAGGAGCAGCGTGTGGCTGGTGGAGCCGAAGAGCAGCCCGGTAATTCCGCCGCGGCCGCGCGCCCCCACCACCACCAGGTCCACAGAGCTAGAGAATTCCGCCATGATTTCCGCCGCGGAGCCTTCCACCGCGTAGCAGCGCACCTGCACGGTTTCATCCCCGCGCAGCACCTCGGCCACGGTTTCTTCCAAGCCCAGGCGGGTGTCATCCAGAATTTCACGGGTCATATCCCCGCCGGGAAGCAGGCCGCCCCCGGCGCGCGTCACCGATACCGCGTTAATTGCGGAGACCTGCGCGCCCCAGCGCCCGGCCATCCGCACCGCCAAATTAAGGGCATATTTCGATTCCTGCGAGCCGTCCACTCCCACCACAATGTGGCGGATCGGCAGGCGCCGCGAATGCTGGAGCGGCACCACGGCAACCGGGCAGTACGCCTTGGAAACAATCGCGCCGGCCACCACACCCAGCTGGTCAATATCAGCGGTATCCGCCCCGGAATATCCGACCACCAGCCGGGAAGCAGTTTTGGATTCTGCCAGGAGCAGCTCGACCGGATCCCCGGGTAGCGCCACCGCGGTGGCTTCTAAGCCCGCCAGGCCGGCCACGCCTTCCTGGGCGAGCGCCTCCCGCGCGATACTCATGGCGCTCTCATAGGAGCCGCGCGGATCTGGGCCTTCCTGGTAGCAGGTGAGGGCCCGCAGGGTGGCATTGCGGCTCACGGCCACGTGCGCACCCCATATAAGTGCCGCGCGCGATTCGGGGGAGCCATCCACCCCAACGACCACGGAATTCTCATGCTGGTACATCGTTACCTCCGTTGCCCATTCTCCCACGGGCCCGCCCCGGGGTGGAACCGTGCGTAAAATGCGAACGCCGCCGGGAGCTCCGACGGCGTTCGTACATAATTCTTCTCAGACCTCGCGGCAGGCGCGCTTTAGGAAACGCGGATCACGATGGGGGTATCACCGCACCACGAATCCGGACCCACGCGGGTACCCATGCTCGGGTTCCACGCCGCCACATTCTGGCCGTTGCCCAGCGAGATCGCCACGTGACCGGGCCAGTAGAGGATGTCACCGGGCTGGGCTTCCGCGTAGGAAACCTGGCGGCCCACCGAGAGCACCGAGGTGGTGTACCCGCCGATAGCAACGCCGTGCTGGGCGTAGACCCAGCGCACGAAGCCGATGCAATCCCAGCCGGATGGTGTGGTGCCAGCCCATACATAGGGCGAGCCCACGCCGCTGAGGGCGGTATCAAGAACGGAGGAGCCAATAGCGCTGGGGGCGGCTTCCACTTCCACACCAATGCCCGCGGCGGCGGGAGTGGCATCGTCATCAGAGGAAGTGGTGGCGGTGGCAGCCGCGGCGGTGGTGGCGCTAGCGGCCGGGGCAGCTACTTCAATAGCCGGAGCTGCGGATTGAATGTTGATCTGTTCGATCCTCCATTCCGAGGTGGCGCTCGTGGTGCCGGCGATGCCAGCAGCAACGTCCTGCGCGTGCGGATTAGACAGCGCCGCCTTGGCGGGCGCGGCCGCGGTATCAGCCGCCGCATTCGGAACGATCAGTGCTGCCGCGCCGCCCACAACGAGAGCTGCGGTGAGACCACGTACTGCAGGGTTCGCCAGGTTATGAGCCTGCGACCGCGTATCAAGAGCGTGGCGTCCGGTCATGGGATGATCTCCTACAAAAGTTTTCCTGCGCGCCCCGAGGGGCACTTTCGGTACGTCCATTAGCGTAACGATTAGGCAACGAATTGTCACGTTTATGTAACAAGTGGCACAGGAGGGCCGTTATCATCCTAAAACGGCGAACTCCCGGCCTTTCCTCCACTTTTTTCGCGTGATACCAGGCTTTTCCAAGCACCCGTTTATAACGTTTTGATATACTTTTTTGCGACTTAAATTACATCGCAGTGATAAATCGTGGTGGAGACCACACATGACGACGACGCTGTGCTACCGCTCCGCTACCCCGGGCGCCCACCGTCACCACCTGAGACAGGCTCCGCACCCAGCCTTCACCAGCGCCTGGCGCACGCTACCTCCCGGGAAGTGGCACCTTCAGCCCGGCTACCTCAGGCATGCACCAAGAGGTGTTTGCGAATCCAATCAGTCAGAGGAAATACCCCACTTGCTCCGTGGGCGAGAATATCGCCGTCGTCCTCAACACTGAGGGTCACCGCAGCATCGGGTTTAATGCCGGCCGCGGCCATAGCCTCGAGGACGTCGTCATCGGTCTGGATCACTTCACCGATGCGCGCAATGGTAACTTTCCCACCGCTCGGGTTGCGCTCCAGGTAATCCGCCACGGCGAGCAGGCCGGTTCGCGCGGCTATATCAGCGCCGGGGCCCAGGGAATTTTCCGCGGGAATCGGGTTGCCGAAAGGATCGTGGCTGAGCTCGTAGCCCTGCTCCCCTAGCACGTGGGCAATGCGTTCTTCTAGTTCGCGGGACATGACGTGTTCCCAGCGGCAAGCCTCCGCGTGGACGTGTTCCCAGGGCATCCCGAGCACGTGGAGGAGGAAACATTCGGCCACCCGATGCTTACGCATCACGCTGGTAGCGATGCGCCGGCCTTCCTTGGTGAGGACAATAGCGCGGTTGGTATCCAGGTACATCATGCCGTCGCGCTCTAGGCGCGCCACGGTTTCCGAGACGGTGGGTTTGGATTGACTCAGGCGCTCCACGAGCCGGGCACGCAGCGGAACGATTCCTTCTTCTTCGAGTTCGTAGACCGCTTTGAGGTACATTTCGCGGGTATCAACAAGGTCATCACTCATCGCGCGTCTCCTTCGTCTCAGCGGCGGGGGCGGCATTCGGGTGCCCATCCACATCCGGTTCCTCATGCGTATCTTGCCATTCTAAGCCGCCCGCGCGCTGCGGGGAATGCCCAGTTTCGGCATCGTGGGCTTCATCTTCAGGTTCGAAAAGATCGGCCTCGACTTCGTCGTGGTCCTCCGCGGTGAAACTTTGCCCGCTATCCGTTTGCCCGGTGCGATTGGCCCGTAGTTCAGCTTCGCGCTCCTCATTTTCATGTTCGAGCGGGCCAAGAATCTCCAGCTGGAAGGGATGGCGCACCCGGTAGTGCACTTCCACATCCCATTTGCGCCGGCCCCACAGGTAGGCACCCACGGTAGCCACCAGGCAGCCAATCGCGCCGATGCCCACACCCCAGCGCGCCCCGGCTGCCCCGGAAATACCGCCCACCACCAGGGAACCGATCGGGGTCACGCCCTGGTTGACCGTTTGGTAGAGGGAGACCACGCGCCCGCGCATCTGGGGAGAAGTAGACATCTGCACCGCGGCATTGGCTGCGGTGAGCATAATGAGCATAAAGAAACCGACCGGCACCAGGGTGAGGGTGTAGATCAGCAAATTCGGGGCCAGTGCATTGGCGGTAACCGCGATACCCATAGCTACGCCCGCTCCTACCACGGAGCGCACACGCGGTTGCTTCGTACGCCGCGCCCCCACCACGGCACCGGATAGCGAACCAACCGCGACCATAGAAGAAACAATGCCGAATTGGGTGGAGTCGGCGTGGAATTCCATGGTGGACATGGACACCGTGGTGAGCGGGGTGTTCATGGCCAGGCAGGAAACCACGCCCACCACCGCGAAAATCACGAGAAGATCGGAGCGGTTGCCCACGTAACGCAGGCCGTCAATCGTCCCCTGAATCGCGGAAACCTTCTTTTCCGGGCGGGGTGCCGGATGGAATTCTTCGGGGCGCATGAGCGCCAGCGCAATAAGGGTAGCCCCGAACATGATGCCGTTAATAATGAAAACCCAGCCGGTCCCAATAATGCCAATAAGCAAGCCGCCCAGCGCGGGCCCGATCAGGCGCGCAATATTAAAGGACATGGAATTCAAGCCCACCGCATTCGGTAGCCAGCGCGGAGGCACCAATTCGGAGATAAAAACGAGACGCGGGGGATTATCGAAAGATTGAATCACCCCGATGGCCAGGGCGAAAAGACAGACCACCAGCACATTCGCCCAGCCCAGGAGGACCAGTACCCCCAGGGCCACCGCGGTGAGCAGCATTCCGAATTGGGTGAGCACCACCATTTTGCGTTTATCGAGGCGATCAGCGAGCGCTCCGGCCAGCGGCATAATAAAAGGAATGGGAACGAATTGCAGCGCCGTGACAATACCGACGGCGAAAGCATCATTATTGGTGAGGTCGCTCATGACGAGCCAGTTCTGAGCGGTGCGTTGCATCCACCCGCCGGTATTGGCGACCAACGAGGCAGCGAACCAAATAGCGTAGTTGCGGTACTTCAAACTGGCGAATGTACGCCCCACTAAATCCTGCCCCCTGCAGAAAAATCCGATATCCATAGCGGCCGGCGGGCGCGGCGAGCTCGCAGTTGCGCTATCTGCGGTGAGTTTATCACGCACGGCCAGGCAAGGCTCACGTTTGTCTCACCGGCGAAAATGGTACGACGACGCACGCAGGGCCTACCCGTACGGGTAGGCCCTGCGTGGTTGAGCTGGCAGCCAAAGTGCTGCGCAGAACTGAGCTGCGCTTAGCCGAGCAGGAGCTTCTGAATTGGATCGAGCAGGAAGTAGACCACGAAGGCCACGAAGGTTCCCCACATGAGGGGGTGCACGCGGCGGGCCTTCCCGGCGGCCACCGACATGATGACGAAGGCAACGAAGCCCACCCCGATGCCGACCGTAATGGAGTAGGAGAAGGGCATGAGGGCAACGGTGAGGAAGGCCGGGATACCCACGCTCAGATCTTCCCAATCAATCTCGGTTACCTGCTGCATCATGAGGAAGCCCACCGCGACCAGCGCGGGAGCGGCCGCTTCGGAAGGAACCAGAGTGACGAGCGGAGCGAAGAAGATCGAGAGCAGGAAGAGCGCACCGGTGGTCACCGACGCGAGGCCGGTGCGCGCGCCGTCAGCTACGCCCGTCGTCGATTCAACGAAAGAGGTGTTGGAGGATACGCCGCCCATACCGCCGGCCAGCGCCGCGAGGGAATCGAGGAGCAGGATGCGGGAGGTGTGGTAGGGCATGCCGTCCTCATCGAGAAGATCACCTTCGGAAGCCACCGCGACCATGGTGCCCATGGTGTCGAAGAAGTCGGCGAGCATCACGGAGAAGGCCAACACAACTACGGAGATCACACCGAGCTTCTGGAAGGGGCCCACCACGGAGAAAGCACCGAGGGTGGAGAAGTCCGGGATCTGCACCGGGGAGCCGTTCAGCGCGGGTGCCCCACCGTTCCAGCCAGCTACGTCACCACCGGCCACGCTTCCTGGCTTGGCAACAATATTGACGATAACGGCCGCGATGGTCGAGGACACGATGCCGATGAGGAGCGCGCCGGGAACCCCGCGCAGCAGGCAGATCGCGGTGAGGAAAAGACCGAAAACGAAGACAGCCAGCGGCCAGGAGGCGATGGAGCCGTTAATTCCGAAGGACATGATGGTTCCTTCGCCGGGGCGGATAAGGCCGGCATTGACCAGCCCAACCAGGGTGATGAAGAGCCCCAGGCCCACAGAAATGGCGGTGCGCAAGAACTTCGGCACCGCCCGGAAAATAGCTTCACGCAGGCCCGTCACCACGAGCAGCGTGATAACGATACCTTCGATAACGATAATGCCCATACCGTCAGCCCAGGTCATACCGGGCATCTGCACGATGACCACGCCGACGATGGTATTGAGTCCCAGCCCGGCCGCCATGGCGAGCGGGAAATTCGCGATAACGCCGGTGAGCAGCGTCATCACACCCGCAACGATAGCGGTACCCGCAGCGATGGCCGGGAGGTTCGGCCCCTCGGTGCCGCCGCCCAGGTAGGCTCCGGTGGAATCCTGCCCAGAAAGAATAATTGGATTAAGAACCAGAATATAGGCCATGGCCACGAAGGTGACCAGTCCGCCGCGCACTTCCCGGGCCACGGTGGTCCCGCGTTCGCGCAGCCGGAAAAAATCCCGCTTCGGTTCGGAGGTTGTGCTGTGGTTCGTCTCGACGTGCGTGGAAGTTACGCTCACGAAGATCTCCTCGGTAGTCGTGCGGTCCGCTGCGCGCCAGGCGAGCGCGTGATCCGCAGATTTTCGGGCGGTCCTGACCGCCACCAGCACTCATTCTTGAACCGCGACCACCACCCACGCAAGATAAGTCTCACTATGTGGACGCTTTTTCGCCCATTTCATCTCACATTTCGAGACGTGCGCAAAGTGGTGTGGAGAAACGGCGCGATAGTGCGGTTTTCTCCCGGCCCACCACCCGCGTGAGTCCGGCCACGCAGCTGCGGGTGCGGAGCGTATCGACACCCGTGCGACCCGGATTGTTACGGAACAGATGCGACGACGACGTCGCCAAATCCCCGTACCGCCAGCTCCCCGTCACTGTGCGGAACAAAAACCGCCTGCCCCGAGTTGAGCGGTTCACGCCGACCTCCGGCAAAGATTTCCACCGCGCCTTCCAGGCAGACCACCGTGCGCGGACCGCGCGAACGCAACTTTTCCGTGGAGGTAGCATCGCGCAAATGAACTATCGAGAGTTCAAAATCATCCACGGGAACATAGAAGGTGGACACCGCCTCGCTCATATGCTCGGGGGCGATGCGGATGGGCGGGACCGCGGCGTCGTCCATAATCCGCACCAGTTCCTCCACATCCACATGTTTCGGGGTGAGGCCGGCGCGCAGCACATTATCTGAGGCCGCCATGATTTCCACCGCGGTTCCAGACAGGTACGCATGTACTGTCCCAGCAGGGATAAATAGTGCCTCGCCGGGGCGCAAACTCACCGGATTCATGAGGAGGGAAGCTACCACTCCGGGGTCGCCGGGATAGTGCTGTGCCAGGGTTTCCACGATGCGGTCCGCGCGCGGGGAGGGCGAAGTTCCCCGCTCCAGGCGCGCGGCGCAGGCTGCTACCACCTGCTGAATCTGTTCAGGAGAAGGGCGGGTTCCCGCGGAAAGCAGATCGGCGAACACCGCTCCCACCCCGCGTTCTTCCACGAGGGCCGCCAGCCGGTCCGTGAGGGGCAGCCCGAGACCACCCAGCACCTCGGCGATGCGGCGCGGAGTGCGCAGCCCGCAAATAGCCTCGAAAGGCGTGAGAGCATAGGCCAGTTCCGGTTTGTGGTTGCGATCCCGATAGGAACGATGGGGCGCGGTGCGGGAAATTCCGGCGGCTTCTTCCCGCTCGAAACCCGCGCGGGCCTGCTCGAGGGAGGGGTGTACCTGGAGGGACAGTGGCTGATCCGGGGCAATGAGTTTGAGTAAATACGGTAATTCACCCCCGTGCCGGCGCGCCACATCCGCACCGAGCATCTCTTCGGGTGCCCGGGCAATAAGATCACGTAGGCTCGGCCCGCCGGGAGCTACCAGGGTGGCGGAATCTTCCGGAGCCTCTGGGGTGCGCGGGCCTCGCGGCAAGCCGGCCCGGTGCCGCGCGTGCCGCCGCCCGCGCGGAGCGCGCAGCGCGGCGTGCCCGCGCTCGTTCGCCTCCGATTCGCGCCCGATCCGGTGTTCCCCGGCGGGTGCGGAAGGATAAAGCTGAGCCAGGTCAAAGAGCGGGGCATCCTGGGCGGCGATCACCTGGGCGGAATCATCGGGGTGGGCGCCGAGCCAGATTTCCGCTACCCGGGTTTCCGCCGGTGCATAGCCGAAAAGCGCGGGAAGCGCGCTCGTGCCGCCCCACGCATAGTCCCTGGCCCGCCCTTGGATCCGCATCACCGCTGCTCCTGTTTTAGCTCAGGGCGCCGGTGGCCTGGTAGCGCCGCCCGCGTGATCCGCGCACCACGGTACGCCCGCGCCCGCGGCGAATCACCGGAGCCGGAGTCGCGGCAAGGCTCGCGGCCGCTTCCACTACCGCCGCTTCAGCTGCCGGTTCCTGAGCGGATTCGGGAGTAGGTGCCGACGCTGCTGCCGGAGCTTGGGCGTCCGTGTCCACCGCGCCGGTTTCGCTTTCCACGCCCGCGATCTTGCGCCGCACCCGGCGGCGCCGCCCGCTGCGCTCAGCGCGCTCAGCCCTGTCCGCTGCGGCAGCCCGCGCCGATTCCTGACGTTCCTTTTCCGAAGCGGCCCGCGCCTGCGCTTTTTCCGTTTCCAGCTTGGCCAGCCGCTCACTCCACGGCACCCAGCGTGGAGCCAGCAAAGCGCCCGCCCCGGGCAACATCTCAATTTCGTTAAAGGTCACGGTACGGGCCCGACTCGCTCGGCTCACCGTAATACTCCAGTACCAGCCGTGATATCCCGGGTGAGTGCAGGTAAAGAGGTAGGACACCACCCGGGTGTCCTCGGCGAGGAATCCCGCGTACTCTCCCACGAAACGTTCGGCAATGGCCTCAAGTAGGGTTGCCCGCGCCTCAGCAACAGCCCCCGCGAGAACTCGATCTTCAGGTAGGCCGGGCAGCGGTTCTACCCGCTTATCATCCGGGGTGACCGCCACGTTTTCATCAACGCGATCCTCCGGGCGCGCCATATCTGCACCCTCATCCGCATGTCCTTCAACCCTCACATCGGGAAAGTGGACCGCAGCGGATTCTTCCCCCGCATAGTTGTCATATTCTTCATTCTTAGGCATCAAAATCATCGGCGACCGCACGCAAGGCGCGCGCGATCTGCCCTCCCCCTTCCGGGTAGCGACCGCGCCGAAGCTGGGTGGAGGCCCCGTCCAGAAGCCGAATGAGATCTTCCACGATCACCACCGTTTCTTCCGGGGAACGCCTATTCTTCCGCGCGAGCGATTCAAGTTTGGTCATCGGTTCGACATTGAGCGCTTGCGGACCGCGACGTGTATCGGCAAGCCCGAAAGATACCCGCTGGCCCTTGCGCGGCGTGAGTCCCTCCGGGAGAGCCGATGCGGGCAGGAAAACCTGCGCACCATCCTCATCGCTGACAATAAAGCCGAAGCCCTTAGCGGCGTCGAAAAACTTAACCTTTCCGGTTGGCACAACACTCTCATTTCTAGCAAAAACGCTTCGCACACGGTCGGGCGAAGCACCAGCGCCATTCTACCAGCGCCCCCGCGGGCACAGGCAACGCTACCGGCTGAACGCCCCGGCCTCTTTTCCCATCCGACTCCCAGAATGCTGTGGTTAAATTGTGCTGTCCACCACGTAAGGGGTAAACCTGGTGAGCACCACCGGGCACACGGAAGGTTGAAATTATGGGGATCGCACGCCGGCTAGCTGGAACATTAGCGCTCGCAAGCGCTCTACTGCTCTCCGGCCCACTGGCCGCCGCGGAAGAACCCCTCACCGGCGTTGACCCGGTCACCGATCACGCCCAGGTGCTTTCCGCCTCTGAAGAAGAGCAGCTGCGCACTTCCCTTGACCGCCTCCAAGATGAGACGGATTACGCGGTACGTTTCGTTTTTGTCGACAGGTTCGACGGCGCCAGCGCGGACCAGTGGCCCATCGAAACTTTCAACCGCGCCGGGCTCTCCAGCGATGCCACCCTCATCGCGGTGGCCGTGGATAGCCGCCAGTTCAGCTACGCCTACGGCCGCTCAAGTTTCTCCGCCTCAGACCTGGACCAGGCTTTTACCGCGGAAGTGCGAGCCGCCTACCGGGATGGCCGCTGGCTGGAAGGTTCCCTCGCCTACACCCGGGCGTTAGCGCAAGGGGAAGAAACGAATTGGGGCGGTCTGGCGCTCGGGGGTGGCGTCGTCGTCGTTATTATCGGGGCCATTATTTTCGTGCGTTCGCGCAAACGTAAAAAAGCGGAAAATAAAACTCGTGAAGATCTTGCCGCGCTCGGCAAACGTGCCGCAGCCGCACTTTTAGCGACAGACGACGGCGTGCGCAGCGCCGCCGCGGAACTCAATTTCGCGCGGGCACAATTCGGGGTGAACTCAGTGCGCGGCTTTGACCAAGCGCTTGCGCAGGCACAGCACTATCTCCAAGAAGCTTTCAACCAACGCCAGCTCTTGGACGACGATATCCCCGATACCCCGGAGCAGGTGCGTGCCTATAACACCGCGATTTTGGAACTGACCGAAAAAGCGCAGCGAGCCATTACCGAACAGGAAGAAGAATTCGCCCGGCTGCGTGATTTAGCGGCGAATGTGGAGGAGGCCGCGGCGCGGGTGCGCGAAGGTGTGGCGGATATTCGCACTCATCTTCCCAACGCTACCCGGCAATTGGATTCGCTGGCGGCAAGTTACGGGGAGGGCGCGGTGGCAACCTTCCGCACCTACCCAGGGGATATTGAGTCTCTCGTGGCCGGGGCGGAGGATGCGCTCGGGCAGGTTGATCGGCTGCTCAGCGGGGGCGAACGCAACCAGGCCGTGCCGTTTGTGCGTATCGCTGAACAGGCTTTGGATGAGGCTGCGGAACGCTACCGCGCGATTTCTAACGTCCAAGAATCTATTAATCGAGCCTTCGCCCAACTAGCTGAGCATATCTCTTCCATTTCCGCGGATATTGCGGATGCCCATCGCATCGGCGGGGATAATGTCCAGGTGGTCGCCGCGCGGGACCGGGCGGCGGTGCTGGTGGAGAAATATCGCGGAGAGCGGGTGGATCCGCTGGCCGGAATTCGGGAACTCACCGACGCGGAAAATGACCTGGACGGGGCGCTCGCCCCGGCCCGGAACGCGGAGGAAAACTACCGCCGCCAGGCAGCCGGAGTGGAACGGGATCGCCAGCGGGCCCGGGCCACGGTGCAGCGGGCGGAGGCGATGGTCTCGCAAAACCGCTGGAGCACCGGGAACGAAGCACGCGCCCCGCTGGAGGCGGCTCGCACTGCCTTACAAGCCGGGGATACCAGCGATGACCTGGCTAAGCGCCGTGATTATTACGCGCGGGCCGAATCCTATGCCCAGCGCGCCATGGATGCGGTCCAGGCAGCGATGTCCGCCCGCAACTCCGGTGGCTATGGTGGCAATAACGGTGGCGGGGACGTAGGTAGCCTGCTGCTCGGGATGTTCCTCGGCTCGCTCTCCGGGGGCGGATCCCGCCACAATTCCGGCTGGGGTTCCGGCTGGGGCACCGGTTTTGGCGGGGACCGTTCCAGCGGATTCGGCGGTGGTTTCGGAGGTTTTGGAGGTGGCTCCGGCGGATTTGGCGGCGGGGGCGCCGCGGGAGGAGGGAGCCGTTCATTCTAATACCGGTGGCTGCGTGCGTCCGTTGATCGCGCCCCGCCCGGATACTATTTATCCATTATTCATCACACATTCCTACTCGATGGCACAGAGAAAGGCTGATCATGGCTGAAAAACAAACAATCCTCGGACGCATTACCCAGCTGGCAAAGGCAAATATTAATGCGCTCCTCGACCGTGCGGAAGACCCGCAGAAGATGCTCGACCAGATGGTGCGGGATTACAAGAATTCCATTGCGGAAGCCGAAGATGCCGTAGCCCTGACCGTGGGCAATCTGCGCCTGGCACAATCCGATTACAACGAGGACATCAAAGCCGCCCGTGACTGGGGGCAGAAAGCTATCGCCTCCTCGCGCCGCGCCGATGAGATGCGGGCCAAGGGCGATGAAGCAGGTGCGAACCACTGGGATGACCTGGCGAAGGTGGCGTTGAGCAAGCAGATTCAATACGAGCGCGAAGCCAAGGATGCCGAACCCATGCTCGCCTCCCAGGAAAAGGTCGTTGAACAGCTCAAATCCGGGCTCACCCAGATGAAGGAGAAGCTCACCGAACTCAAGAATAAGCGCGATACCCTGGTGGCACGCCAGAAATCCGCACAGGCGCAAAGCCAGGTGCAGGATGCCATCTCCTCGATCAACGTGCTGGATCCCACCAGTGAACTGGCCCGTTTCGAAGACAGAGTCCGCCGCCAGGAAGCCCTGGCCCAGGGCAAGGCCGAAGTTGCCTCCCTGAGCTTGGCCGATCAATTCGCCGAATTGGAGGATCATTCCGACGACGCAGAAATCGAAGCGCGCCTCGCTGCCCTCAAAAGCGGGGAAGCCCCCGAGCAAATCGAAGGCCGGGACTTCACTAGCTACTAAAGTACCTGGCTCCCCCGCTCCTCAAGCACACAGTTCTCCGGCGCGGGGAATATCCCGCACCGGGCACGAGCACACGCCGCATGCACCTAGGTGACCCAAGCGCGGCGTGGCTTCCCGGGCCGGGGTGGCAAGGCCACCCCGGCCCGCGGCGTCGTTCCACTTCTATCGCTCCCACGGCTTTGCTTTCGCTTCCCGCAAACTTTCAGGAAGCTTCCAGATACCTCGAGTTTCCTTAACATCATGACGCCTACCGAGCACACTCCCGAAGCGGCCATCCTCGTTGTTGATGATGAGCCCTCGATTCGCGAACTTCTTTCCGTTTCTCTCCGGTTCGCCGGATTCGATGTGTACACCGCCGCCGATGGCGCGGAAGCCCTCGCTCACCAGCAAAATCAGCACCTGGATCTGGCCGTCCTCGACATTATGATGCCGGGCATGGACGGCTTTGAGGTGCTGCGCCGGCTGCGCGAACGCGATCACGATCTGCCGGTGCTGTTCCTCACCGCCCGCGATGATGTGAAGGACAAAGTCCAAGGCCTGACCGTCGGCGGGGATGACTACATCACCAAGCCTTTCTCCCTGGAGGAAGTAGTGGCGCGTATCCGCGCGGTGCTGCGGCGCACCAGCCCGGAAGAAACCGAATCGGCGGTGCTGCGCTACGCGGACTTGGAAATGAACGAAGATTCGTATGAGGTCACCCGCGCCGGCCGGCCGGTGGAGCTCTCCCCCACCGAATTCAAGCTACTGCGCTACCTCATTATTAATGCCGAACGAGTGGTTTCTAAATCACAGATCCTCGATCATGTATGGGATTACAACTGGCAGGGTGAGATCTCCATCGTGGAATCCTATATTTCCTATTTGCGGCGCAAAATTGATTCCCCGGAAGCCCTGGGGATTACCGATCCGGAAGAGGCCCGCAATCTCATTCCTCTCATCCACACTCGCCGTGGCATCGGCTACGTTCTGCGTGCTTCCAAATAACATTCGGTTATGACCCAACGTCACGATCCGCTCCCGCCGGAAAGCGCGGGGGCTGCGCCGGTGCCGAGCCGCCCGGCGCAGCCTGGCAAGCCGGCTACCGAATCTCCCGGGCGCGCCCGCCACAGCGGAGTTTTCCGGCGCGCGCTGCGGCCGGCCCGCACCCTGGCCGGCCGCCTCATTATCGCTTTCGTCATCCTGGTGGGAACCGCGGCAACCTTTTTGGGTTTCGCCTCGGTCACCCTTCTCAAGCAATACCTGGTCTCCACTATCGACCAGGATCTGACCACGAATGCGCGCTCGGTGGAGCGGATGTTCCTGCAGGATCTGCCCGGTGCCAGCCAATCCTCCCCCCTCAACCTCTCCGATTTCTTCGTGCGGGTCAATTGGGGTATTGCCGGGCAGCGAGACGTGACCACCTACGAACTACCCAATCCGGGGGCCGTAGAAGAATTCGGCTACCCGCGCGATCTCGAGCATATTGCCAGACTGGGGTCCGAAGAACCCGTGACGGTTCCTTCCACCCTGTATGGCTCTGATTGGCGGGTGCTGGTTCACCCTATTAGCCCTGCCTCCACCGGCGGTCTCATTACCGGGAATATCATTATTGCCCAGCCACTCGGGCCAATCGAGTTTACTATTGCGCGCCTGCGCCTTATTTTTGTGCTCGCCGGGCTCGCAACCGTGCTGGCTGCCGGCCTGGCCGTTACCGGTCTTGTATCGCGTACCTTGCGGTCCCTGCGTGATATCGAAGCGGCCACGCATACCATCGCGGAAGGACATCTGGCCGAACGTGTTCCGCACGGTCAGGACGACGACGAAGTTGGGATGCTCGCTAATTCCATTAACGTTATGCTCGCTCAAATCGAGCATGCCTTCGCGGAAAAGGAACGCTCGGAAGCAAAAATGCGACGCTTCGTTTCGGACGCCTCTCACGAATTACGCACCCCGCTAGCAACCGTGCGTGGGTATTCCGAGCTATATCGCCTGGGCGGAGTTCCCCCCGAGCGTGTCCCTGAGGCGATGGAGCGAGTGGAATCGGAAGCCAACCGGATGGCCGGGCTCGTGGAGGATTTGCTCCAGCTGGCCCGCCTGGACGAAAACCGCCCCCTTAACCTTGACTGTGTCAATCTTGCCAAGCTGGCAGATAACGCCATCCTCGATTTCCGGGTGCGTGCCCCGCAACGCACCGCCACGGTGGTTGCTTTGGATGGGAGCACCCCGGCGCCCGATACGGTGGAAGTCCACGGGGATGCGGATCGCATCACCCAGGTGATCGCAAATCTTCTTTCTAATGTGCTCGCACACGCCCCGGAAGCCAGCCCGGTAGAAGTGGCAGTGGGCATCGCGGAAGGCCACCCCACTATTGAGGTGCGTGATCACGGCCCCGGTATTTCCGAAGCCGATTCCCAGCGAATTTTCGAGCGTTTCTACCGCCCGGACTATTCACGTTCGCGCGAATCAGGGGGCTCCGGCCTAGGCCTTGCCATTGTTGCCGCTATTATGGCCGCACACCACGGTACCGCCCGGGCGCTAACCACCCCCGGTGGCGGACTCACCGTGCAGCTCACCTTCCCCGCCCCGACCGAGCCGTGTCAGAATCCGGCAACGCCCGGCTAAGCGAGCTACTCAGTTTCCGGAAACTCGCCCGCCTCGCCAGCATCGGGCGTCTCGCCGGCCTCGGGCAGATCGAAAGGACTGGCACCTTCCGAGGTGAGCGGGTGTGCACTTTTCTGCTCGAGCATCATCTCAATGGCGGTGAAGACCCGGCCCATAAAATCAGCCGGGTCTTCCTCCGCGAGGCCATACATGGGCCTGCCGATAAACAAAAAGACCTCGCCGCGGAATTTGGGGAGCACCGCACCCACCGGCATAACTTCATGCCCGCCGGACATGGCGATGGGAACAATAGGAACATTGAAACGCTGGGCGAGGGCCGCGGCACCCGCCTTCGGGGTACCGAGTTCCCCGGTGCGCGAGCGCGTACCTTCCGGGAAAATCAGAATCGGAACTCCCGCGGCCAGTAGACGGCCCGTCATCCCTTTGGCGCGGCCGGGCTGGTATTCCGAACCGGCCTTCCCGGTGGGTTTTTTACCGCGCTCAATGGGATAAGTATTAAAGAACAACGAGGTGAGATTGGAGATGCCGCGGCGGCGATAAAAATAATCCGCGGCCGCCCCGGTCGCTAACCGCTCAGTGAGTTTATCGGGAAGCAGCGAGAAAATCATGGGAGCATCCAGGTGCGAGGAATGATTCGGGACCAGGATAAACGCGCCGTCCAGGTTTTCGATATTTTCCTCTCCCAGCACGGTGGGTCGGAGAATCGTGGACATGACCGGTTTCGTGAGGGCGCGGCGCACCCGATGCCGGCGGCGGGCTTTGGACTCATCCAAATACGGATCGATCGGTTCGAGCTCACTCACCCGCGGTCCGCCTTTCGCCCACTGCCATTAATTTTCCTTGCCACCCAGTTTACCGCGCAGCGCGGGCCCTTTTCCGCGAGGAAACCAATAATCTTGTAGCGCACCGTGGGGGTGCAGCGGACTTTTCCGCGCGCGGCCGCCGCGAGCGCGGCCCGCGCCACCGTATCGGGTTCCAGCCAGAGCGCATCGGGAACCCCGGAGCGTTTCCCGCCGGAGTTGCGGTGGAAATCCGAACGTACCCATCCGGGCAGTACCGCGGTCACCGTCACCCCACTGCCGTGCAGTTCCACAGCCAGCGATTCGGACCATACCCGCACAAAGGATTTGAGGGCCGCGTAGGCACCCATGGGAACAAAGCTCTGCACCGAGGCAATATTTATGAGGGTGCCCTTCCCTCGCGCAGCCATCGCCGCCGTGGCCGCCGCACCGATCCGTACTGGCGCTCCCGCCATGAGGGCCGCCGCGGCCTCAATCCGGTCCATATCCCCGTCCACGAGGCTCTCGTAGAGACCGGCCCCGGCATTATTCACCACCACATCAACAGCATGGCCATCTAGGTAGCTGCACAGGCGTGCGACGTCGTTCCCCACACCTAGATCGCAACACATCGTTTCGCATTCCACGCCACCGGCCCGGAATTGTTCGGCAACGGCATTCAGGCGTTCCTTCCCGCGCGCCACCAGAACCAGCGCGTACCCGCGGGCGGCGAGCTGGCGGGCGAAAGCGAGCCCAATACCGGAACTTCCCCCGGTCACCAGTGCCCGAGGCCGCTGCCCGGTGGGCGATGCGGAGAAGGCTGCGTCAGATATCACGTCTCTACGTTAGTGCACCGGCCGCGCCCGTGCACCTCGCCGACCCGGTTATCGCGTTCAGCTGGGCGAAAAGTGGCGAGCCCGAGGCGCTGCCAGCGGGCGCTCCGAGGGCCGAGCCGCACTCTCCCTCGGCGGTCCTAGCGTGCGAGAAGGCCCAAAGTGTCCCCACCCGGGCTGGGGCATGATTAGAATCAGTTGCGTTTGAGTGCGGAGGGCGACGTGCGTCGTCGTCCCCTGGCGAAAAGTTCGCCGCGGGTGCGCACCACGGTGGGAGGAAATATGTCCGTTCCTTCGTGGCTGCCGGTTTCTTTCGAGAAGGCAGTGACGGGGCTGGGGGCGACCGCGTCCAGCGCGGAGATTCAGGAGACGTGCGCTGCTGTTCTAAGGCGCTGGTCAGAACCTGATCGCATCTTCCACGATATTCACCACCTCACGGCCATGCTTGCCAATGTGGAAAAACTCATTAACGAAACGCATCACCCGGATACGGTGCGGCTTGCTGCCTGGTACCACGGGGTGGTTTTTTCGACGTCGCGCTACCGTGTTTACACGAAACGCGGGGGTGAAGATGAGCTGCTTTCTGCGCGCACTGCCGAAAATGAACTGACGCAGCTCGGCATCGTTCCCGAAACCGCGCGCCGGGTGGCCGAATTGATTTGGGGTATGAAGGCGCCGGCGCTCACCGCGATGCCGGTTATGGGGCGCGCCCCGGCCACCAGTCTGGGGACCGCTGAGCAAGATATTGACATTATGGTGCTGCGTGATGCACACCTGGCGATTTTGGCTTCTTCCCCGCAGAGTTACCGGCGTTATACTCAGGCGATTCGCGAGGAATACCCACATATTCCCGATGAGAGTTTCTGGCGCGGGCGCGAAAAAATCGTGGCGAAGCTGCTGGAGCGCAAGCATTTGTTTTATACGCCCGAGGGCCAAAAATGGGAGGATGCGGCGCGTCAGAATTTGCAGGCGGAGGCCGCGAAGCTGCGCAAGCGCCTGGCTGAGCCGGAACCGAGTGCGGATGCAGCGCACCCGGTAGGTGCTGCCCGCACAACGGATGCGGAGCAAACGGCCGAGGTTGCGCGCCCGGGTGATATCGATTTAGGTACGACGCCGCTGCTACCTCTCACTGCGCCAGCCGCGCCCGTAACGCCGGCCGGAGCGGACGCCTACCGCGATGCCCGTACCGAAACTTCTACTTTGGAAGCGGTGGAAGCTCGTATTCCGGAGGAGGATTCCGGTGAGGTGACGCGGGTGCTCCCGGTCGGGCCGGATACCGCAGCGAGTGAGCCGCAGCTGAGCGCCGAACAGATCCGCAAACGCCAACGCGAGGAAGTTTCCCAGGCCATGCTCAATAAGATTAATGAGCGGCGGCGCGCGGCGGAAAAGGAACGCGATGAAGCCATTGCGCTGGCGGAGAATATTGATTCCCCGCTCGCGGATCGCGCCCAGGCAGAGGTGTGGAAAGAAAAGGAACGCGAGGGCACGCCCCGGCGCAGCCCACGCTATACGGAAACCATCCCGCCATTGATCGAAGATGACCCGGAAGGCGATATTGTGGCCCGGCCCGCCGACCCCTCCCCCACGCACGGTATCGAGCGCGAACCGGATATGTAAACACGGCCGGGCACTCACGTGCGGCCGGATCGGTAGAGCGCGGCCGAACCTGCGAACTGCGAGCCGGGTCTGCTAGTACTTCCAGATATACCAAGGGTGGCGCGCCCTCCTTTCGGAAAGCGCGCCACCCCAAGGTTGACACCTTATCTTTGCGGTTTAGGTTTAGTACATGCCGCCCATGCCGCCGTCACCCTGCGCGGCCGGAGCCGGCGGTTCGGGCTTGTCCGCCACCACGGCTTCGGTGGTGAGGAAGAGACCGGCAATGGAAGCCGCGTTCTGCAGCGCCGAGCGGGTCACCTTGACCGGATCCATCACGCCCGCCTCCATGAGGTTGACATATTCGCCGGTGGCCGCGTTGAGGCCCTCGCCCTTGGGGAGGTTGCGCACCTTCTCGGCCACCACGCCGCCCTCGAGGCCGGCATTGCTGGCGATCTGCTTGAGCGGAGCTTCGATAGCGTAGCGCACGATAGCCGCACCGGTCGCTTCGTCACCCTCGAGCTTGAGGTCGGCGAAAGCTTCCTTACCGGCCTGGATAAGGGCCACGCCACCACCGGCGACGGTGCCTTCTTCCACGGCCGCCTTGGCGTTGCGCACGGCGTCCTCGATGCGATGCTTGCGTTCCTTGAGTTCAACCTCGGTAGCCGCACCGGCCTTGATGATCGCTACGCCACCGGCGAGCTTGGCCAGGCGCTCCTGGAGCTTCTCGGTGTCGTATTCGGAGGTGGAGTTCTCGATCTGGGTGCGGATCTGGGAAACGCGACCGTCAATCTGCTCCTGGTCGCCAGCGCCGTCCACGATGGTGGTGTTTTCCTTGGTAACAACCACCTTGCGGGCACGCCCGAGGAGCGTGAGATCGGTGTTCTCCAGCTTGAGACCAACGGACTCGGAAATGACCTGGCCACCGGTGAGGATGGCCATATCCTGGAGCATTTCCTTGCGGCGATCACCGAAGCCCGGGGCCTTGACGGCCACGGAGCGGAAGGTGCCGCGGATCTTGTTGACCACGAGGGTGGCCAGCGCTTCGGATTCCACATCCTCAGCGATGATGAGGAGCGGGCGATCTGCCTGCATAACCTTTTCGAGAACCGGGAGGAGTTCCTTCTGGTTGGAGATCTTCGAATCCACGAAGAGGATGAAGGGATCTTCCAGCACGGCTTCCTGGCGCTCGGCGTCGGTCACGAAGTAGGGGGAGAGGTAGCCCTTGTCGAAGGACATACCTTCGGTGAGCTCAAGCTCCAGCTCCAAGCCGGAGGACTCTTCCACGGTGATGACGCCTTCCTTGCCGGCCTTATCCATGGCTTCGGCGATGACCTCACCAATTTCCTGGTCACCGGCCGAAATGGCGGCGGTGGAGGCGATCTCTTCGCGGGTATCAACTTCCTTCGCGTCCGCGAGGAGGCGTTCGGTCACGGCCTTGACCGCGGTATCGATGCCCTTCTTCAGCGCGATGGGGTTGGCGCCGGCGGCCACATTGCGCAGGCCTTCCTGCACGAGGGCCTGAGCGAGAACAGTTGCGGTGGTGGTGCCGTCACCGGCGATATCGTCAGTCTTCTTGGCGACTTCCTTGACGAGCTCAGCACCGATACGCTCGTAGGGATCTTCCAGCTCAATTTCCTTGGCGATGGACACGCCGTCATTCGTGATGGTGGGGGCGCCCCACTTCTTATCGAGAACGACGTTACGGCCCTTGGGTCCCAGCGTCACCTTGACGGTGTCCGCGAGGAGATTGAGGCCGCGCTCCATGGAGCGGCGTGCTTCCTCATCAAAAGCAATGGTCTTTGCCATGCGATATTCCTCCAGAATCACTGTGGCCGGTGCCCGCGACGGACGACTTCCCGCGCGAAGCCTTTCTTCGCTCACGGTCAGCCTCACCAACCAGGTGGACTTATCACTCACATACTCGGAGTGCTAACAGAGATTCTGGCACTCTCTAGGCGTGAGTGCAAGCTGTGGTTCAGGTACGACGACGCAGCAGCCACCCGCCAGAAAAACGCGATATGCCCGCAATTCCGCGCACCTAGCTCCGGATGAGCGTCCCGAAAACTTGAGTGGGAAGCGCTCAAGTTTTAGCGGCTGGCGAAGCCGGGAATCTTGACGTGCGGTTCTTTAGCCGCGGGTATCTCCCGCCAGCACGACGACGATGCTATCTCCGCTCGCGCTGGCGTTTTCAACGAAATCGGTGATTCCCAATTCGGCACCAATGGCTTCCACGGTGGGTAGATCAGCGGCCGTCGGATAGAAAATCTGGGAGTGCGCCGGCGCCGCGTGCTGGTAGTTACCGATCGAGGTGGTAGTGAAGCCAGCTTCGGTGAGTTGGCGCTGGTGGGCGGCGGCATACCCGGAAATCCCGGAGGCGTTGAGGATGAGGGTGGAACGGTTGTGATCCACCTCAGCGGCCGGAGTCGGGGAAGCTGATGGTGAGGCTTCTTCCGCGGGCGCCGGTGCCTCCGAAGCGGGAGCAGGGCTGCCTTCCGCGCCCGATCCTTCAGTGCCCGCTTCGGGCGCTGGCGTTGCGGACTGGGCCGGTGCGCTCACGCTCGGCTTGTGAGAGGGGGGCGCTACTGAAATCTGGTTCATTTTGACAATGCCGTACCCGAGAGCCGGGGCAAGAATGAGGATAGCGATAAGCGCGATCCACCACTTTGCTGAGGATTCGCGCTTACGGTGCGCCCCGCGGGTTGTGCGCTGACGCGCCGCGATATCAAATTCGTCTACTGGGTACTTTCCTGCCACACCGTTAGCCTAGCTGTTTTCAGCTGCACAATCAGCGGTGACGCGGCACGCAGCCGCCATGAATTACGCGCTACCCCGCGCTCGTCACGCAGCGCGTCACTCGCCGCGGCCGCCGCGTTCCTTATCGCGCAGATCCCGCAAACGGGTAATAGCCCGCACCACATCCGGATACTCCACTTCAGCACGCGGGTTATTGAGGATGCCGGACAGAATAAGGTAGTAGCGGGTGGGAGTCATGCCCAAGGCCCGAATTGCCTCGGTTTTCGTGCGGTACACGGCCCGCCACCGCATCTCCGTGGTGAGGACGCGCAGCTCGTCGTCGTGCAAGGCAGGCCCGGCACCGCGCAGGAAATCCTCCCAGGTAGCTTCTCCGCCACCCTCGCTCGAAGGCGCGCCCGCAAAAGGAGGTTCCTCACTCCGGTACTCTGACACTATGCAGCCTCTTTCCGAAATCATCAGCCCCGATTGGGCACGGGCTCTTGCCCCTGTTGAACCTATCATTCACGAGATGGGAACGTTCTTACGCGAGGAGAACGCGGCCGGGCGCGGCTATCTTCCCGCGGGCAAGAATGTGCTGCGCGCTTTCACGTATCCCCTGGATGCCGTCAAAGTGCTCATTGTGGGGCAGGACCCCTACCCCACCCCCGGTAATGCGGTGGGGCTCTCCTTTAGCGTGGCGCCGAATGTTGCCCCGCCGCGCTCGCTCGTCAATATTTTTCGGGAATTGCACGACGACGTTGGTGCCCCGCTTCCCAGCAGCGGTGACCTCACGCCGTGGTGCGAGCAGGGTGTGATGCTGCTCAACAGAGTGCTGACCGTGACCCCCAATAACGCTAATTCCCACCGGGGGCGCGGCTGGGAGAAGGTCACCGATCATGCGATACGAACTCTCGCGGCGCGCGGGAAACCGCTCGTAGCAATTTTGTGGGGCCGCAACGCTCAGGAGCTGCGCCCGCTGCTGGGAGACACCCCGGTGATTGCCAGCCCGCACCCCTCGCCGCTTTCCGCCGCCCGCGGTTTCTTCGGCTCCAAGCCTTTCTCGCGGGCCAATGCACTTCTGGCCGAGCAGGGTGCCAGTCCGGTGGATTGGCGCCTGCCCTAGAACCCGCACATATTAATTTACTAAGGCGTAATATGAAACTAGGTGCGGGATTCCCACCCGCATATCACGCCGTTTCTCATGTGGTTTCACAGTTGACGCCGCATCGGGAATTATTTTCCACGGGGGTACCCATGGCCACTCACGCAGCCACTTTCGGGCGTCTTGCCCTTGCCGCCGCGCTGGCCGGCGCCGGCATTTTCCTTCCCACCACCGCGACAGCGGGTGGGCCTGACCCGCGCCTCACCGTTGCCGGAAACGTCGTGAATCTTACCGGTGGCGGAGTAAATTGCCATGGCGGGAATACCTGCGTGGAGAAGGTGGGCGACGTCGCCCATGTGAGTTACACGCTTCAGGTAGCCCGTCTCCTGGGATCTTCTGATCATGTCCAGAGCGCGCAGGGCGTGGCTGTTTTTGTTCCTACGGTACTGGAGAACGTACGCATCACGGTCACCGGTGTTCCGGACCACGCCACTCTCGAGGCCCTCCAGGCGCAGCCTGATTTCGATTGGGAAAGCCGCTGGACGGTCCCCATCAAGCCCGTGAATCAGGAGCTGCCCATCTGGAATGTACGCCGAGGCGAGCAAGGGGCAGTTACCGTTGATCCCGAGCTCAATCCCGGCCGAGATCCCGAAACTTTCCCCTGGTATCCACATATCGGGCCGAATTTCGAGGATGAGAATCTAGGGGTGTGGCATATGAAAGCCGATATAGCCATGTCCACAGATCCGCCGTCGTACCAGGCCTACGACGGCGTGGTTGGGAATATGGCTCTGTACGACGAATATTCTTTCGGACTGCAAGGCCCGGGCGTCTACACGCTCCGCGTGGAAGGTGATGTGGCGGTGCAATCGGAGGTAACCGTACTTCCCGTGCGGGCCACGAATAAACTATGGAAATGCTCGCAGGAAGGCGGCGGGCCCGGTTCGTATATCGAAGGCTGCCAGAGTCTACAAGAATTTGAGTGGGGCCGCATGGGTGATCTGCCCGTCTATTCGCTCAGAGATCCGGCGGTGAATGCCGCGGCACGCGAAAGGGTGACGGATGCCGGTCTGACCGGCTCACCGCAATGCGTGGTCACGAAGGAAACCGGGCGCAGCGATCTTATCGGGACAGATATTGAAGGCTCATTAGGGGCAGGCGATTGGTATGCCTACACCTATGCCCTCTACGCCAATCCCGCGGTCACGTATGACCTCAGCGGTATTGGTGAGGACGGCTGCGATCAGGCTGCCGCGGTGATCACGCTGTGCGAACAGCCGGAGCCTTCTGAATCGCCGGAACCGGAGCCGTCCACTACGCCAGCACCGGAACCCAGCGACCAAAGCGTTCCCCGCCCGACGCCGTCCACGCCCGCGCCGCCGGTTTCTACCCCTACCGTTCCGGCTACTATCGGCACTCCTATAGTTCCGAGCACTCCGATTTTTCCCAGCACACCGCCTTCGGTGAGCACGCCTGCGTCTACGCCACCGACAAATGTGCCAACCCAGCCCAGCACCACCCCAACTCGGACGGCGAACATGCCCACGCCGCGCCCAACGCCGCTACAATACACCGGAGCGGACTCTGCCGCAGGACTGGCACTCGCGGCGCTGCTGGGCGGGGCCGGATTAGCGCTCGCGGCCTGGCGCAGGTTTCGGGGCTAAAGCCGGGCTTTCTCAGTATCCCTTTTGAGTAGGCGGCTGCGGAACCGGGTTGGGAGTAACGAATCGCCCGACCGCTAATGCGTTGAGCTCCTGCAATTCGGCCGGGTGGGAATCATAGTAATTTTGGTGGTTCCGGTACGCTTCGACCGCCAACCGATTACGCATTTCCTGCCATGATTCCGGCCACCGCGGATCATGAGGCTCGATTTTCCCAACCGTGAAGCACCTTACCCGCATCTCCTCCAAAATCCGCAGGCATGCCAGGGTGTAATCAAAACGGTTGATACCCAAAGCAAGAGGTCTCTTATTACAAGCAAAGACTCCGAAAGATACACCCGCGAAGGTCACCCGTGTTATCTCCGAGAAATAAATCTCCCGATAAAAGACCGGCGCAAAGCTGGACCACACTTTTTGATTATCTACGCCAAAACGCCGCTTGTACCCCATCCACAGAAACCAAGAACAAAAAACCATCAAACCGGAGCAACAAATAATTCCGAGAGTGGCATCATCAGGACGACTCGCCTCATCAGCGGTTGCTAACGCAATAACCGTTATAGCCATAACAATTAAACCCGGCCACCCAAAAGCAAACCAAATTTTAGCTTGGGAAAATACCCGCGGCTCGCGCGGATATTTACTTATTTTCCGCAAACGGCGCTGGATCCCGGGCGCCGCAGCAGTAAATGCACCAACTGGAAGGGACATAGAAACCTCCATAACCAGGAGCCGCTGCGGCTACCGCGTCTCAGTCAAATGATCGATCAGACGCGGTTGCCAATACCACGCACTACCCACCACTAACGATACGATACGACAACGGAACCAACCACAGAGCATGCTTCTTCTGCCACATGAGAGCACTTAACCCCATATGGTGTTGCTGGGTGTGCCTTAAAAATAAATCGCATTTTTTCAGAACTGCACGCCAAGAACCACCGCACGAAAATCAATCACATTAAATGCACCTGACCATTCAGAATAAACCATGTCCCTACCAGAAAACACCAGTGAGCACACTATGTGCCTCTCATTTCCCCAGCCGTTTCCCCCAGCCCGATGGTTGCGTCCGTTAGTGTGGTGTATCTGTATCCCGCGGTGATCCTCGTGTCGGCATGCACAAAGGCGACCATCGCGGGTACCTTTCGAATCAACTCTTACCTATCCTCGAAAGGAGATACCCCGCAATGGCCGCTGACCCCCATCATATCGACCCGACAACCTACCTGGGCGAACTACTCACCCAAGCATCCCCCGACCT
>NZ_KE150264.1:0-20761 GCF_000411135.1 Actinotignum schaalii FB123-CNA-2
TTGGTTGGTGTTTTGGTTGTGGCGGTGGTTATAGCGGCAAGGTTACGCCCGGTATCCTTTTCGAACCCGGTAGCTAAGGTTGTTTGCGCTGATGGTACTGCACTC
Source organism: Actinotignum schaalii FB123-CNA-2 (assembly GCF_000411135.1). Lineage (GTDB taxonomy): Bacteria > Actinomycetota > Actinomycetes > Actinomycetales > Actinomycetaceae > Actinotignum > Actinotignum schaalii_A. Next base: position 106 of record NZ_KE150264.1, read on the forward strand.
GGTGGGGTGTGGGAGAGTAGGTTGCTGCCGCCATGTTTTTTAGAGTGTGTGGGGTGTTGCCTGTTTGTGGGTTGACACCCCACACACGCATTTAACCCGCCCCCGTCGAGAACCATCAGTGGGTGAGTTGTAGGCCATCACACGATGGAGATGTTGGTAGGGCCGGGGCGGGTAGCGCTTCTCATATCGAAGGCAAGGGCGTGTCTCCAATCCAGCGTCAAGCGTAAAAAGTGGCCTAGACCTCAAAAATGCGTCGTCGTAGAGTAAACTAAAAGACGCGCAACCGCGCACGGTCTATCCAATGGAGGAGATATGAAAGCAGCGCGTTACTACGGTAATCACGACATTCGTATCGAAGATATCGAAGAGCAGCCCCTAGAACCCGGCACTGTGCGGGTCAAGGTTGCCTGGTGCGGTATCTGCGGTACTGATCTTCACGAATATCTCGACGGTCCGATCTTCTGCCCCGCGAAAGGCCACCCGCATCCAATTTCCGGTGAGGAAGTTCCGGTGACTCTCGGACACGAAATGTCTGGCGTTGTAGCTGAAGTAGGCGAAGGCGTAACAGACCTCGCGGCCGGCGACCACGTTGTCGTCGAACCGTATATCATCCGCGACAGCGTGAACACCGGCCCGGAATCGACTACCTACCACCTGTCCCCCGATATGAATTTCATCGGCCTGGGCGGCCGTGGTGGTGGGCTTGCCGAAAATATCGTCGTCAAGCGGCGCTGGGTCCACAAAATCCCGGATATCATTCCGCTCGACCAAGCCGCACTCATCGAGCCGCTTTCCGTTGCCGTGCACGGCGTGGACCGCGGTGATGTCAAGGAAGGCGATTTCGCCCTCGTGGGCGGGGCCGGTCCCATCGGCGTGCTCTGCTGCGCGGTCCTCAAGGCCAAGGGCCTCACGGTAGCGGTATCGGAACTTTCGGAACTGCGCCGCCAGCGCGCTGTGGATGCCGGCGTGGTGGACTACGCTTGGGATCCCCGCGAAGTAGATATCGTGGAAGAAACCAAGAAGCTCACCGATGGCGTGGGCGCCAATGTTGCATTCGAGTGCACCTCGGTGGACGTTGTACTCAACCAGCTCATCGCGGCGCTCGGGCCGCGCGGGGTGCTCGTCAATATGTCCATCTGGGGCCACCAGCCGAACATTGATATGCATTCCGTAGTCATGAAGGAACTCGATGTTCGTGGCGTCATCGCCTACGTGAACACCCATCCGGAAACGATTGAGCTGGTTGCCTCGGGTAAGATTGACGTCTCGCCGTTCATCACCGGCAAGATCAACCTGGAAGACCTCGTCGACAAGGGCTTCGATACCCTCATCAACCGCAACGAAACCGCGGTCAAGATCCTCGTCTCCCCGAACGGCGAAGGCGAAGAATAAAACCGTAGTTTTCGAGCACTCTCGATAAGAAACAGCGCCCGGGGTAGGAGCACCTGCCGCGGGCGCTGTTTTACAGACCTCGCATCTCCTCAGTTAGTGCAGGCCAGAATTTCCGGTGTTCGCGGCCGAAAGCTTGAGCACCCAGAAATACCCCGGCTTTGCCGAGATCCGGATCCACCCACAAAAAAGAACCTGATTGCCCGAAATGGCCAAACGTGCGCGGCGAAAAAGACGGCCCCGTCCAGTGCGGATCCTTGTCCCCGCGAATCTCCATGCCCAAACCCCAGCTATTATTGCGCTGCCACCCGTAACCGGGCAGCAAGCCGGGTAGACCATCAAAATGCACGACGCGGGCGTAGCGTGCCAACTCTGGGGAAATAAGACGCGGCCGCAGTAACTCCCCGGAGAAACGCGCCAAATCGCGCAAATTCCCCACCGCGGAATAAGCGGGGCTTGCTTCCACCGCGACCGAACTCAAACGCAGTGGCTCAATAACAACACGGCGCACCCAATTCTGAATCGACATCCCGGTGCGGTGCTCCAGATAATCACCGAGCACTTCAAACCCATAATTCGAATAAATGCGCTTCTCCTCCACGCCGGCCCGCACCGGTCCTTCCTCCTCCGGCAAACCGGAGGCATGCGCGAGGAGGTGAACAACCGTGGAACCGGGAGGGCCCACCGGATCGTCAAAATCCGCCAGGCCGTGCTCCACCGCAATAAGGGTTGCCCAGGCCACCAGTAGCTTCGTCACCGACATATACGGATATATCTCCCGAGCATTCCCATAAGGAAAGGTACAGCGCCCGGCCGCATCGACAACTCCGAGTGCGTGCGGGAAAGAAAAAGAATCCGAAATGAGGCGGTTATCCACAGGCATGCATCAAGTGTGCCATGTCCACAGAAAACTTCGGACTGGTGCAAGCTGCGCCACAGCGTGATAATAAACTTATCATGATGACAAAAGTATCTTCGTATGTGTAGGCTGGGAACAGGCCACACTGATGTGGCGCTACACGGGAGGTTATGATGACCCTAGGAACCGGAGGGCTGATCGCAGTCCTCATCGCCGCGATTGTGCTCGTTGTTGTGCTCATCGTCGGCTTGAAATTACACGGCTCGATCGCCCTGACCATCGCGGCGATTACCGTCGCGCTGGTCACGGGCGTGAAGCCCGCGGAAGTGGGCGATGTACTCGAAAAGGGCGTTGGTGGAACGCTCGGATTCCTCGTTCTTATTATTGGCTTCGGCGCAATTCTCGGAAAAATGCTGGAAGTATCCGGCGGGGCTGAACGCCTCGCCAAAGGCATGCTTCGAGTGTTCGGTGAGAAACGCGCCCCGATTGTCATGTCGTTCCTCGGCTTGATTGCCGGTATCCCGGTCTTTGTGGAAGTTGGCTTCGTGCTCCTGGTACCCCTCGTTTTCGTGGTGGCCAGGGAAGTGGGCTGCTCGAAGATCCGGGTGGGAGTACCACTCGCCATCTCCCTCATGGTGGTTCACTGCATCCTGCCTCCGCACCCGGCAGCTACCGCTATTGCGGGTACCCTCGGTGCGGATATCGGCATGGTGATTATGCTTGGCCTCATCGTAGGGATCCCGGCCGCCCTCATTGGCGGCCCGCTCTACACCGGAATTGGGCTGCGCCAGCTTGAACGTGTGCATGTCACCGCGGGCGCCGGCCAGATAAGCGGCGTCGTCGCCGAAGGAAAACCCGGTCCCGAATCAAAGGGAACCCATGGTGACTCGCCTGCCGCGGGCGGCAACGTTCTCAAGGACGACGACGCGAACCGTTCCCTGCCCGGTTTCGGCATCACCCTGCTCACGATTCTGCTCCCCCTCATTATTATGGTGTGCCGCACCGTTGCGGATCAGACCCTGCCCGAAGAAAACGGCCTGCGTCAATTCGTGGATCTCGTGGGTAACCCGATTCTGGCGCTTCTTATTTCGGTTATTTTCGCCTACTTCTCTCTGGGGATTTCGCGGGGCAAATCGCTTTCGGATCTGTCCTCGGTAACCGATTCCTCCTTCGCTCCTATCGGCGGGGTGCTCCTCATTATCGGCGCGGGCGGTGCCTTCAACGCGGTGCTTATGGCCTCGGGGATGGATAAGGCTATCGCGGGCGCTATGGGGAGCTTGCCGGTCAGTCCGCTTATCCTCGCCTGGCTCATCGCTATTGTGCTGCACTTCGCGGTAGGTAGTGCCACCGTCGCCATGATTTCGGCGGCCGGTATTGTGCTGCCGATGCTCCAAGCGTCCCCGGATCTCAGCCCCGCTCTGATGGCTATTGCCGTGGGTGCCGGCGCTATCGGTCTGACTCACGTAACTGATTCGCTCTTCTGGCTGTACAAGGAATACATGGGTATTTCGGTGGGGGATGCTCTCAAGACTCTCACCGTGGGCACCACGATCGCCTCGGTGGTGGCCCTGTGCATGACCATGCTGCTTCATCTCGTCATCTAAAGGCCGCGGGGAGTGGCGCTGAGGTTGCGCTGAGATGGCGTAGAAGTGGCGCCTCGCACTTATCTACTAATTAATCTGAGAAAGGACTCAGTCATGACAACTATCGCTGGAAAAACTCTCGAGCAGTGGGTGGAGGACTACCCGCTCATTCAGGACCTCGTGGATCTCAAGGTCGCTGACTGGTTCAATCCGGAGGTGCTCCCGGCCGCGGAAGGGCTGGCAAAGGTCGGCCTGACGGTGGCTGACGTGGACGACGCCGCAGCGCGCCTCAAGCGCTGGGCGCCTTACCTCAAGCAAGTTTTCCCTGCCGCCCGCCCCACGGCCGGCATCCTGGAATCCCCGCTGGTTGCGGTTCCTACCATGCAGGCCAAGCTCGCCGAACGTAAGGGCGTGGAGATCCCGGGCCAGCTGTGGGCGAAACTTGATTCCCACCTGCCCATTTCCGGATCGATCAAGGCTCGCGGCGGTGTTTACGAAGTGCTTAAGCACGCTGAAGAACTCGCCCTGGAAGCCGGCCTCATCACCCTCGAAGATGACTACCGCAAGCTGGATACCGAAGAAGCTCGGAAGTTCTTCTCCCAGTACAAGGTGGCGGTGGGTTCCACCGGCAACCTGGGATTGTCCATCGGGATTATGTCTGCCCAGCTAGGTTTCCAGGCCTCCGTGCATATGTCCGCCGATGCCCGCCAGTGGAAGAAGGATAAGCTCCGCTCCCACGGCGTGAACGTGGTGGAATACGAATCGGATTATTCGGTTGCGGTGGCCCAAGGCCGCAAGGAAGCAGAGTCAGATCCCACCGCCTACTTCGTGGACGATGAGAATTCCCCCTCGCTCTTCCTCGGTTACGCGGTGGCCGCGCGCCGCCTGCAAGGCCAGTTCCAATCCCTGGATGTCACGGTGGATGCCGATCATCCGCTCATCGCCTACCTACCCTGCGGGGTGGGTGGCGGCCCGGGCGGCGTTGCTTTCGGCCTCAAAACGGTTTTCGGTGACAATGTCCATTGCATCTTCGCCGAGCCCACCCACTCGCCCTCGATGTTCCTCGGAGTTATGACCGGCAAGCACGACGAGATCGCCGTGCAGGATTTCGGCATCGATAACCTCACTGCCGCTGACGGCTTGGCCTGCGGGCGCCCTTCGGCTTTCGTGGGTTCGCGCATGCAGTACCTCATCGATGGCTACTACACCGTTGAGGACCAGACCATGTACGAAAACGTGGCGCTCCTGGCCCAGACTGAGGACCTGCGCATCGAGCCTTCTTCCTCGACCTCCTTCGAGGGTCCCTTCCACGTGCTCGCCGCCAGCGAGTACCTGGAGCGGGCGGGTCTTACCCCGGAGAAGCTCGCGGGCGCCACGCATCTAACCTGGATTACCGGCGGCAATATGGTTCCAGACAAGGAGATGGATTCCTACATCGCCAAGGGTGAAGAAACCCTGTAAGCGGGATGGAAAGTCGGGGGTGCCACTCAGTGTAGTGCGCACCCCCGCATTATGCCCGGCATTTAAGATATTTTGTCAGAAGATACAGCAACGGGGCCGTACGGAGGAAGGAGCCGGAGCCATGGAGGCAGCGGAAAGTGAAGCGATACCCCGCGAGGTAATATCCGGAGAAGCGATATCCCGGGAAGATAGCGAATACGTGGCCTCGTTCAAACCGCTCGTCGAATTCCTCGGGGTGGCACTGGGGGAGAGCACCGAGGTGGTGCTCCACGACGTGAGCGACCTGGACCATTCGGTTATCGCCATCGCCAACTCGCATGTCACTCAGCGCACCGTAGGTTCCCCGGCCACCGACCTTATGTTGCGAGTGTTGCGCGCCGGCGAAGGAACCACGGCCGATTACCTTACCGGTTACGAGGCGATTACGCCGGGTCGCGCACGCACCTTGCGTTCCTCCACCTTTTTTATACGACGACGGGGCCGCATCATTGGGATGCTCTGTCTTAATTCTGACCAAACGGTGCTGCGGCAATTGGACGAAACTGTCAAAAAAATCGCCGCCCTGTATTTCCCCAATCCTGAGCGACGCAAGGAGGCACCGGCGGAAAAGCCGGAAATTTTGGCTTCTTCGGTTGCCGATATGAAAACGGCTGCCATGGAATCGGTGCTCTCGCGTTATCACGTCTCCGTGGATCACCTCACCCAAGCCGAGCGCCTGGAAGTGGTGCGTTCGCTGGACGAGGATGGATTCTTCCAGCTGCGCGGGGCCGTGACCGACCTAGCGCTCGCGATGAATCTTTCCGAGCCGACTGTCTACCGGTATCTGCGCCAAGCGCGGGCCTAAGCAGACGGTGTGACGCAGCGCCTGGTATGTGCGGGCCCGGATCAGCCAGAGCAAGCGGCCTGGGCCCTCGGCACGTTTCGAGAGCTGTGAAACTCGATATCATGGCGGTATGACACGAGTGATTAAGAACTGGCTCACCGATATGGATGGTGTGCTCATCCACGAAGAAAAGGCACTTCCGGGTGCTGCAGATTTTCTCAATAAACTCAACGAAAAAGAGTACCCCTATCTCGTTCTTACCAATAATTCGATTTTTACCCGGCGTGATCTTTCCGCGCGGCTAGAAGCGGCCGGGCTGATCGTTCCGGAAGACCATATTTGGACTTCGGCAGCTGCCACCGCGAATTTCCTCGCAGACCAGGTGGAGAATAAGCGTGCCTACGTGGTGGGTGAAGCCGGGCTCACTACCTCGATGTACAACGTCGGTTTCGTGATGACGAATGTCAATCCGGAAGTGGTGGTTCTCGGGGAAACCCGCACCTATTCCATTGAGGCGCTCACCACCGCAATCCGCCTCATTAACAAGGGTGCCCGGTTCATTGCCACCAACCCGGATGTGACGGGGCCGTCCGATCTGGGTCCGATTCCGGCAACCGGGGCGGTAGCCGCCATGATTACCGCAGCCACCGGTCGCCAACCCTATTACGTGGGTAAGCCGAATCCGGTCATGCTGCGCAAGGGACTCAATCTCATTGACGCGCATTCGGAAGAAACCGCACTGGTAGGGGACCGGATGGATACGGATATCCTCGCGGGCATGGAAGCGGGGCTGCAAACCCACCTGGTGCTTTCCGGGTCTACCGAGCAAGAGGAAATCGTGAACTTCCCCTACCGCCCGGATTATGTGCATCCCTCTATCGCGGAAGTGGCGGAGCTGCTCTAACTGTTTCTTGTGCGGGTAACGATGGCCGAATGAGGTCGTCTACGGGCCGTTGCCTTGCGGGCGGCGGGTTTCCGCACCTTAGCCATCCGATTCTTCTCGGTTGGGCTACTTTTCAACCGTTGCTAGCACTTGGACTGCGGTGGCGGGGTTGTTACGGATCGCGGATTCTAGCGGGATCTCCTCCCATTTCCGCATGCCTTGCTGGAGCGCTTCGAGGGCTTGTGGTGTGCATGCGACCCCGAACTCGTCGATAACGAAAAGCAGGATTTCTTCGAGGCAGGGCCGGAACCTGCGTCCACCCACGGGGAAATGGACATCGGCAATCCGGGGAGTACGCAATGCATTCTTGATGCGCCGGCGTGAGCGATGGGAGTGAGTACCGCCCAATACTAAGGCGTGTGTCCATTCATCACGGTGGGCATGCACCTGGACATGCGCGCAGGCGATATTCGAGCGCGGTGAGCGAATATAATCCCACCGCACCAGGGGCTCTTTTCCGACCTCCCCGCGTATCACCGAGAACGTTGATTCCGCAACGGTAAGAACCCCGTTATCCCGATTGAGAAAAATCGCGTAATCGAAGCGGACAGTGAGGAAACGGTCAGTGTAAATATTTCCCGACAATCTTATTGTCGGAGGGTCTTCTCTTGTGAGGGCCTGCTTCAATACGGAAAACCTGGGATCGATGAGCTCCCCAATTAGCTGTAGATGTGCCGCAAATTCATCAGCACGCTCATTTAAGTATTCGTTCACCACGGCACACCTCTTCGAAGTAATCTAAGCCTTCCATCTCGAAATAGGCTTCAGCCTCGTCTGGTCCGAGCTGGTAGTTATCGGCGCGTCGGTCGAATTCTTCGCGGGTCATTCTGACCTCCTGCAAGATTTCTTCTTTGCGCTTGAGGACATCTTCAAGCGAGTTAAACGTAAGATTTGGAGTCACTCTACGTTCTCTATCAATACTCATGGTGTCTCTCCTTCAATTGTGAGTTCCGGGTGGTTACCCTTCCTTTTCCGTAATTCTCGCATGGTGTCAAGGCGCAGCAAAGAGCTATCCGCCGCCCTGCGGATAAGGGCAGCGTTCGCGATTCTGTGGATAATTTCGAGCCTGTTGCTGACTCTCAGGCGCAACCCGTGCAGATTTAACTTGCGCTTGACAGTTCCGATGGCCGAATAATGAGATAGCACGGTCGGCACCCTACCCCTAAGTTACGCTACCGTAGGTAACGCGGGCGGGGAGCCTGTGCCCGGTATGCGGCTTCGTGCTGCCACCAGGGCGCACAGGCTCGTACCCCGCCGTGTTACCCGCTGGCCGCGCCGCGACTGGCGGTTTCGTGTAACGACGGAGAAATCATGCGTCAGGTTCATCCTTGGCGGGTGCTCGTCTGTGCCTGCCTGCTCACCTTTATCACCGGGTGTTCATACGTTTTCTCAATTTTCCAACTCCCGGCCACCCAGCTCTACGGGCTGAGCGCGGCGATGGGCGCCTATACTCTCACCAATGCCCTCGCCCCGCTGCCCATGCTCCTGGGCGGGTATTACATTGACCGCGGTCGCGCGGTATGGACGGCAACCATCGGCGCGCTGTGCGCGGCCATCGGCTGGGCCAGCGCGGCCTGCGCGAGCTCCCCGCTCCAGTTCGTGCTCGGCTACGGGTTCATAGGCGGTATCGGCATGGGGCTGGTCCTCACCTCGGCGCTGTCCAATACCCTGCGTTTCTTCCCGGGACGGCGCGGGCTCATCTCCGGCATTATCTCCTGCGTGAACGGAGCTTCTGGCATCGTCATGGCACCCTTAGCCCAGCGACTCCTCGACTCCGGCAGTCTACGCACCACCTTGCTGGTTTTCGCCGGTCTTTACGGGGTGATCGCGCTCATCGTGGCTTTCAATTACCGCGCTGCCCCGGTGGAAGGCGTAGTCGTCCCTGCTACCCCCGCCACCGCTACAGAATCCGCCGCGGAACCGGCGCCCGCGCCTGCCGCGGAACCGGCGCCCGCGCCTGCCGCAGCACCGGCTGCGCATACCGCACCAGTGCCCGCACCCGCGCGCAGCGCCCGGCCGTCTCTCACCACTAGCCAGATGCTTGCCACCCCCGATTTCTGGCTCATTTTCGCCATTTTCATCGCCGGGGCCTTCTCCGGCCTCATGATCGTTTCCAACGCGGCGCCCATCGCGGCGAAAATGTTCCACTTCTCCGCGGCCAGCGCCGCGCTTTTCGTCTCCCTCTATGCCTGCGCGGGAACCGCGGGACGCTTCTGCTTCGGCTGGCTCGCCGACCACCTTGGTCACGCCCGCACCCTCGAAGTCACCTTCTGCTGCGACGCCTTCGGTCTACTCCTCCTCATCGTGGGCGGGCGCGGCCTCGTCGGGGGAGCGGGCGCACTCGATGCAACGAACGCTACCGGAGGCCTAGCCGGCAACCCGATCGGCACCCTGGCCGGCGGCATCTTCCTGGCCGGAGGCCTCCTCGCGCTCGGCCTGAGCTACGGCGGCACCATTGCGATCATGCCCGCCTGCGTCATGGATCGCTTCGGGCCGCGCTGGCAAGGCATTAACTACGCGCTTGCTTTCACCGGTTTTTCGGTGGCCGCTATTTTCGCCCCGCGGCTCGGCGCTCAGATCGGTGCTATGTACGACGGCGATTACACCCGCGCCTTCCTCTATGCCATCATTGCCTCGGCTACGGGGTTGGGCTGTGCGCGGATCCTGCACTTGCGTACCCGCCGGTGCCGGGCTCAGCTCAGCCGCGCCGCATAGCGACGTGGGCGCGCGCCCAAGCTAGGCGGGCGCCCACCATAACAGCGCCGTCTAGTTCGCAAACTCCATAATGACCGGGACGTGATCCGAAGCCCCTTTGCCCTTCCGCTCGTCCCGGTCAATAATGGAGCGGGTATGCCGGGCGGCCAACGCCGCGGAAGCGAAACCGAAGTCGATGCGCATCCCGTGATTTTTCGGGAAGCGCAAACGCTGATAATCCCAGAACGTGTAATCGGCGCCCTCGGCCGCGCGGGTAATATCCTCCACCCCGGCCTCCAGCAGTGCGGCCAACGCTCCGCGTTCCTCCGCGGTGACGTACACTCCTACGTCATTGCGGAAATAATCAATATCCCAGACGTCAGTATCGCGCGGAGCCACATTCCAGTCCCCCGCCAGCAGCAGCGGACAGTCAGGTTCCTCGCTCAGCCGCGTGCGCACCGAGGCTCGCAGCGCCTCGAGGAATTCCAGCTTGTAGTGGAAATGCGGATCCCCGTAGGCCCGCCCATTAGGGATATACAGGCTCCACACATTGACCGCGTCCGGTCCGGTACCCAGGCGCGCTCCCAGGGCGCGTGCCTCCACGGTAGGCGTGCTGAGGAGGGCGCCGTCGTCGTCGACCTTAGAAAAACCCGGCTGCCCGGGGAAGCCCACCTGCACGTTTTCGATCCCCACGCGGGAAAGAATCGCGACCCCGTTCCACTGGTTGAGGCCGGCGCAGGCGACTTCGTATCCGGCCTCTTCGAAAATTTCGCGCGGGAACTGCGCGGGCGTGCATTTCGTTTCTTGCAGGAGGAGGGCGTCCAGGTCCCAGCGTTCCAGGACGGCGCGGGCGCGTTCGGCGCGGGCGCGCACAGAATTAATATTCCAGGTGGCAATACGCATAACACCAGTGTAGAGAGCGCGGGCACGTTACCATAGCGGTTATGGGAAGTGCTCTTATTACCGGTGCCAGCGCCGGGCTCGGCCTGGAATTTGCGTGGCAGCTCGCGGCCGAAGGAAACGACCTCGTGCTCGTGGCACGCAACCGAGCGCGTTTGGAAGCACTCGCGCATGATCTGCGGCAGGTCGCCGGGGTGCAGGTGGAGGTGCTTACCGCGGATCTTTCGCGGCACGACGACGCCCGTGTGGTTGCGCGCCGGGTAGCGCAGCGCAAGCAGCCCATCGGTTTGCTTGTTAATAACGCGGGCTTTGGGCTGGGGCAGGAATTTTCCACCGGGGAGCTGGCGCGGGAAGAAGAAGCGCTCGACGTCATGGTTCGCGCTGTTCTCATCACCTCTCACGCGGCGGCGCGGGAATTCTCGCGCCGCGGCTACGGGGGAATTATTAACGTCTCTTCGATGACAGCCGGCACCGCGCAGGGAACATATTCGGCGCATAAAGCCTGGGTGCGTTCTTTTTCCGAGGGGCTGGCCGCGGAACTGGCGCCGGCCGGGGTATCGGTAACCTGCGTGACCCCGGGGCTTATCCGCACCGAATTTCACGAGCGGGCCGCGGTGGATGCCAGCCAGTGGGCCGGGATTCTTTTCGCCCAGCCCGAAGCTGTGGTGAATGCCGCGTTGGAGGCCTGCCGGCGCGGGCGGGTACTCGTCACGCCCACCGTGCTCTACAAAACGGCTGCCGCGGCGCTGCGTATCGCCCCGCGCGCGCTGGTGCGGAAATTCGCCGGGCCGGGGCTGTCCGGGCGCAGCTAAAAGCGGCTTGGCAAAAAACAAGCGGCCCGGCTGCTTGAGAAAAGCTGCCGGGCACGCCCAGAGTTAGAAGCTACCGCCGCCAGCGGGAGCCTTGCGGGCTTCATCGGGTAGCTGGAGCGGCTTGGCTTGGCGGTAATCCCAGCGCACCCGCGTTTCTGTGGGCAGGCCCTGGAAGTAGGCCGGCGCCACGATGGCCATGCCCCGCACCTCGTACGTTTTCTTATCAATACGCACTTGGAGATTAGCGGAGTCGCTCAGATCCAAACCGGGCGAGGCACCCTGCATTTCCTGCGCCATCGTATCGGAGAGTGGGCCCACGATCAGGAAGTTCTCCGCATCCTCAAAGACCTGGGTCTCCTCGATATTCGGGAAAATATCCTCCCCGCGGTAGGAGCCGGGCGAGGTGGGCGCATCTCCAGAATCCACAATATCGGCCAGGCTTTCTTCGGTTTTGCTCCAGAAACCGGCCATATTTGTATATACCGTGACAGTATCCAGCTTCGATCCTTCGCCGATCCACAGTGCGGTGGAGATCTTGCTGGGCATACCCTCCGTTTCCGCCCCGGGAATCCCGGAGGCGTCAATATCCATCTGCATGGCCATGAGGCGGGTGCTGGGGTCTACATCAATATCAATATCGATGGTGGCCACCCCGGGCCCATCACCGGGCACATCCGCGGAAATCTCCATGGACATATCCATGCCGATGGCGGTGCCGAAGAAATCTTGCGAGCTTTTCGCGATAATCTCATCCTGCTTGGCGATGGCGCGCTTAATAATCTCACGGGCCTGCGCGTTATCGGCCACCGGCGTAAATTGCCCGGTTTTCGAAATACTTTCGTCGAAAATGGGTGCGCCGTCCGATCCGCCCCGACCGTGCCCTTCGCTTATGGACGGACCGTGCCCGCCTTCCGGGGAGACCAGCGCATTATTCGCGCACCCGCTCAGGATCAGGGCACCGGCGGCCACCACCGCGAGAGGTTTCCACATCTTCGTCATCGCTGCTCCACTTCTTAGGGTTTCCCGCACCCGGGCTCGGGGTGGCGAATCGTTTATTGTGCTTGCATATACCACTACTGTACAAGGCCGACGGCGCCAGCGAAACACGCGGCTCCGGTGGCCGGCAGGTAAATATGGCGCTTCCCCGTGGACGGAGTGGGAGCGCCGCTAGACTAGGGGAGTGACAGATTCTTCCCAGTCTTCTGATTTTCGTGATTCTCTGAGCGTGCCCGCGGGTGAAGTTGCGTCTGCCGTGGATGCCGCGGATGCATCAGGCGCGGGCGAACTCGCAGGCGCGGGCGAACTCGCAGGCGCGGGCGAGGGTGTTGAGCTGCCCGCACACCGCATTCCGGAGCCGGGCGGCTCACCTTACGGTGAGAAACGCACGGTCGGCGTGGGCCCCCACCCGTTGCCCTGGCCGGAGGATCCCCGTTTGGACCCGCAGCTTTTGGCGGAAGGGGACCACCGTAACGTCGTCGATAAATATCGCTATTGGAGCGTGGAAGCAATTAAGGCGGATATGGCGAGTCGCGCGGTCAGTGCCCATATTGCCATTGAAAATCTCCAGCATGACCTTAATATCGGGTCGATTGTGCGCAGTGCCAATGCTTTTAATCTCGGTGGTGTACATATTGTAGGGCGGCATAAATGGAATAAACGCGGGGCACTTGTTACCGACCGCTACCTCACGATGTACTACCATCCCACCCCGGCTGACCTGGAAGAATGGGCTCGCGAACACGAGTACCAACTCCTCGCTATCGATAATCAGGAGGGGGCCGTTCCCCTGGAACAATCCGAGCTCCCGAAAAACTGCCTTCTGGTTTTCGGGCAGGAATCCGCCGGTATTTCCCCCGATTTACTCGAGCGCTGCGACGGCGCGGTGGAAATCACCCAGGATGGCTCCACCCGTTCCCTCAATGTTGCTGCGGCCGCGGCCATCGCTATGCACTGGTGGGTGGCGCAGCATGCGCACCGCGAGGCCGCCGAGCACGCCGAGTATCAGGATGCCCCGCGCTCGCACTAGTTTTACTTTCCAGGAGGATCACATGGTTACCCGCCTCAATGTTGAGCTGACTCGCACCGTTGATGAGTCCTACCCGCTGCTGATTGGCACCGATCTGGCCGGTGAACTTCCCGGCGTGCTGGAAGCGGCCGGGCTGGGCCGCTCTCGGGTCGCGGTCATTACCGATAGCACCGTCAATGACCTTATTGGTGCGCAGGTCATGGACGTGCTCAGTCATGCTGCCCAGTCTCAGCCCGCACACTCCCGCGCTCCGCAGCTTTTCGTTTTCCCGGCCGGAGAAGAAAATAAAACCCGCGCCACCAAAGAACAGCTAGAAGATGCCATGCTCGCTGCCGGTTTCAATCGTGACACTGTGGTGGTGGCCCTAGGGGGAGGGGTCGTCTCCGACCTGGCCGGTTTCGTGGCCGCCACCTTCACCCGCGGGGTTCCGTATATCACCATGACGACGACGCTTGTGGGTGCGGCGGATGCTGCTATCGGGGGTAAAACCGCGGTGGATACCCCGGCTGCCACCAATCTCATCGGGGCTTTCCACCAGCCTCGTGCCGTTCTTATTGATGTGGCGCGCTGGGCGACTCTCACCGATGCGCAACTGCGCGACGGCATGGGCGAGACCGTCAAGCACGCTTGCCTGGCTGACCGTGATTTCTTCGAGATTCTGGAAGACCACTTCGTGCGGCACGGTCGGGGTGTGCGGGAGATGGTGGGCGATTTCGAGCTCAGCAGCTATATCGCCCGTCGCAATGCGGAAATCAAGGTGGAGGTGGTGCAATCAGATGTGCACGAAGGAAACCGCCGCATGGTCCTCAACCTCGGTCACACCATTGGGCGGGCCCTGGAGGCCGCGCTGGATTACGCCCTCCCGCACGGGGAATGTGTGGCCATTGGACTGAATCTCCAGTGCCGGCTCGGGTTACGCTACGGCTACCTCACCGCGCGCGATGCCGAACGGGTGGATACCTTGCTCCGTGCCATCGGCCTGCCTACCGAGCTACCCTCCGGGGTGAGCGTGGCGGATATTATGCGCGCTATGGGCCACGATAAGAAATCACTGGGCGGGGCTATCCGCTTCGTATTCCAACGCGGTATCGGCGCGATGGAAACTTTCGCGGGCGGCAGTTACGCGCGGGAGATCCCCAGCGCTGAGGTGCGCGAATTCCTGGAGGCGCAGCCGCGCCGGGAACTCGTGGCCTAGCGCGATGTCGCCGTACCGGGCCCCGCGCACGAACCGTAGCGCGCCGTTAGTGCAGCAGCACTTCGATTTCGACCTCGACGGGGGCGTCCAGCGGGAGCACGCTCACGCCGACAGCTGAGCGCGTATGTGCGCCGTCGCCCCCAAAAATCTCCCCGAAAAGTTCACTGGCACCGTTGGCGACCTGGGGTTGCGCGGTAAAGCTCGGGGCGGAGGCCACGAAAACGGTGACGTGCGAAATACCGCGGATATGATCGATGCCGCCCGCAGCCTCCGCGGCGGCCGCGAGGGCGTTAATGCCGGCGATGCGCGCGTAAGAATAGCCGTCCTCCGCGGTGATCTCCGCGCCGAGTTTTCCGGTGGCCGGCAGCTGGCCGTCCACGAACGGTAGCTGCCCGGACGTTCGCACCGTATCCCCGTGCTGTTTGGCGGGAATATAAGCCGCAACGGGAGCGGCAACCGGGGGAAGATCGATACCGAGCTGGGTTAGACGGGTGCTGATGGTGTCCATGCGTAGGCCTCTCGCGGAATCGTTGAGTGTGAGCGCGCGGAATGCCGCGCGTGATAATAGGTTATCTCGAAGGGCGTAGCTGCGCGAAGTTGCAGCACCTGTGGTGGAACGACGACGCGCCCAGTGCCCGCGGGCTAAGCGTTTCCGGGGTGGGCTTAGCCTTCCCCCTCGCGCAGGAAGCGGGCCAGGGGGTCGCGCCCTTCAAAAATGCGACGCTTCCAATTGCGTTCCTCCGGGTGGCGGCGCAGCAGGGCGCGGCGTTCGCGTTCCGTCATCCCGCCCCACACCCCGAACATCATTTCCGCATCTAGCGAATCGGCTAGGCAGTGCAGGCGCACCGAGCAGCGAAAACAAATGGAGCGGGCCTGGCGCTGAGCCGCGCCGCGTACGAAAAGCGAATCGGGATCAATATCGGTGCAGGCGGCGGCATCTGCCCAATGCGGGTACAGGGCCAGTGTTGTGGTCATCTATCCCCCTCACTTCGGCGTGATGGTATGTGACGGTGCTATTCTTTACTGTTTTACGATCATAATATTAGCGGTTTATGACGTGCGCTACGTTTGTCCGCCTTGTGGCGGGGGTGAGGGGGCGCTCGAGTGGGCGAGTAGATGTGCGGGGAAGCCCGGGGAACTTTCTGGGAAGCGTATGTCTCGTTTCTTTCGCTGCGCCGGGTCAGTATTCTTAGGGGTATGTCGAGTTCTAGCCCGAAAAAACAAGCGACCGGACGGCAAATTGGAACGTTCGTGCTGGCGCTGGTCCTGGCTCTATGTGGCGGGGGCGCCCTCATGGCGGGGATTGCGTTGCCTTTCGTCATGACGATGGGGACCACGGCCAATGCGGTGACCGGTATTTTCGACGACGTACCGGAGGACTTAGGCTTTACTGAGCCTTCGGAACAGACGGTGCTGCTGGCCAAAGACGGTTCGGTGCTGGCCCGGTTCTATATCGAGAACCGGATCAACGTGCGCTCCGATCAGATCTCGCAGCATATGAAAAATGCCGTCGTAGCAATTGAGGATCGGCGTTTTTACGAGCATCATGGCATTGACGTGCAGGGCACCGTCAGCGCGCTGGTCTCCAATCTCACCTCGGGCGGGCTTTCGGGCGGTTCGTCCATTACCCAGCAGTACGTGAAAAATGCGCTCCTGGAAGAGGGGCGTATCGCTGATGATAATGAGAAAATCAAGCGGGCTACCGAACAGACCATCGCGCGTAAGATCAATGAAGCTCGTTACGCCATCGCTGTTGAAAAAACGATGACGAAAGATGAGATTCTCACCGGTTATCTCAATCTTGCTCAATTCGGCCCCTCGCAATACGGGGTGGAAACGGCCGCGCAGCGCTACTTCTCTAAGTCCGCGAAGGATCTCACGGTGGTGGAAGCGGCCACAATGGCCGGGATCACCCAGAACCCCGCCCAGTGGGATCCGGTACGCCATCCGGAGGCGAATACTGAGCGTCGCAACGTGGTACTGGGTGAAATGTACCGCTCTGGTTTCATTACCGAAGCGGAAATGAAGGAAGCTCAGGCCACCCCGATTGAGTCGTATATGCACGTCTCTGAACAAGCGGCCGGTTGCGGTTCGGCGGGTATTAGCGCTTACTTCTGCGAGTACGTGGTTAAGGATTTGCTCAATGACAAGGCGCTGGGTGCCACCCGCGCCGAGCGTACCCGCCAGCTCTACCGGGGCGGCAAAGTCATCCGCACCACCCTAGATTCGGCGCGCCAGCAGCATGCATATGACTCGGTGGTCACGCACCAGCCCGTGGATGACGCTTCCGGAATTGATGCCGCACTGGTGTCCGTGGAGCCGGGGAGTGGGCATATTGTCTCGATGGTGCAAAATACCCGCTTCGGGGTGCCGAATGAAACAGATACCCGCATGACGCAGGTGAATGTGACGGCCCCGCAGGATATGGGTGGCGGTGCCGGTTTCCAGTCCGGATCAACCTTCAAGATATTTACCCTGGTGGAATGGTTGGATTCCGGGCGCAGTGCCTATGACGTGGTGGATAGTAGCGAAGGCTTGCTGCCGCAGAGCTCATTCCAGGCTTCGTGTACGAATCTGGCGGGGGAACCCTGGCCGGTGGGGAACCTGGGGCAGTCCAACCGTCCGCGCACGGTGCTGGAAGGTACTCGCATGTCTACTAACGGCACCTTCGCGCACATGGCCCAGAAGCTGGATCTGTGCCAGATCGCGAATAAAGCCCAGGCCATGGGTGTGGAACGCGGGGATCATGAGCCTTTCGATATTGTTCCCCCGATGATTCTGGGTACGAATAACGTCACCCCGCTCTCCATGGCGACGGCCGGTGCCACCCTCGCCAATGATGGTATTCGCTGTGACCCGATGTCCTATACCTCCATTGAGGAGCATGACGGCACGGTTATTTCCGAACGTAAACCGCAGTGCCAGCAAGCTATTTCTAAGGAAACCGCCCGTAAAACGAATGCGGTGCTTCAGCACGTGGTGGAACGTGGAGCGACCGGTGAGAAAGCGGCGCTGCGCGGGCGCCCGGCCGCTGGGAAAACCGGTACCTCCGATAAGGACTGGCATGCGTGGTTCATGGGTTATACCCCGCAGCTTGCTACCGTGACCTGGCAGGGCCACATGGAAGGCAATATTTCCATGTTCGACTCAGTTATTAAGGGCGAGTACCATTCGGAAGTTTACGGCGGTTTATACCCCGCGATGATGTTCTCCGATTATATGAACGCCGCATTGGCCGGCCAGCCGGCCGTGCCTTTCCCGCAACCCACCACCCCGATGCGGCGCCCGGCACCCGCCACGCAAGCGCCCGTCACGCCTTCGCCATCTCCCACGCCGGCACCGGCCCCCGCGCAACCCGCGCCGGGGGAGCCGGGCGCGGTTCCGCCCGAGGCTGTTCACGAAGGCGAGAGCAACGAAGAATACGAAGAAGTTGAGATTGTGGAAGAGTAGCCGGCGCTGCGGGGGCCGGGCTGCGCCGCGCGGGCCACGCAGCGTGAGCCGGGTCCGGGCCGGTGGCCTTGCAGAAACCTCAGTGCTCCGAGACGGAAGGTGAATACCGTGAGCGAAGCTGATAAGCACCGAGTCCGGCGCACCGCGCTGGGCGTGTTGAGCGCGAGCGCGGCCGCGGGGGCCGGCTGCCTAGGCTGGGCACTGCAGGAAGCACACCGCTACACCCTGCGCGAGCGGGTGCTGGTACTGCCGCAGGTTGCGGGGATGGCCGGTGAGCTGCGCATTCTCCACCTCTCGGATATGCACCTGCTGCGCCGCCACCGGGCCAAGCAACAGTTCTTGAGCGACCTGGCCCAGCGCTGCCGGCCGGATCTCGTAGTCCTGACAGGCGACCACCTGTCCGAAGCGGGCGCCGTCGGCCCGCTCCTTGACGCGCTGGCGCCGCTCGCCGATATTCCGGGGCTTTTTGTGTACGGCTCGAATGATTATTTCGCGCCGGTGCTCAAGAATCCGCTGCGTTACGTGGCGCCCGGGCTCTTCTCCCCGTTGGTCGAGAAGGGGGAACCGAATTTGCCCTGGGATGAGATGACCGCCGGGCTGGAATCTTTCGGCTGGATTGATCTCAATAATCGGCGGGCGCTGCTGCACGCGGCCGCCTGGGATATTCACGCGGTAGGTATGGACGATCCGCATATCGGCCGGGCCCGGATGCCCCGGCCCGACGAGGCTACCGATACGGTGGAAAGCGCCGCGGCTCTAGACGCAAGCGCGAGCACGGAACGTGAGCCGCGCACGAACGCTGGGCGCGGATATCTGCGTCTCGGCGTCGTTCATGCACCGTATCGCGCCGCTCTCAACGCTTTAATGAACGACGGCGCAGCTCTGACGCTGGCTGGCCACACGCATGGTGGCCAGCTGGCCGTGCCCGGATTCGGAGCTTTGACCACGAATTGTGATCTCCCGCTACGCTACGATTCCGGGCTTTTCGATTGGCCTTGCGGGGAAGATATTGGTGCCGGGCGTCACGCGGGTTCTGATCTTGATGCGGGAGGTGACCCGGCCGCGGAGCGCCTGCCCCTGCGTGGCGACGGCGTGCGTGTGCTCCGCGGTGGCATGGCGGTGAATGTATCTGCTGGCCTGGGGACGTCGCCATATACGCCGGTCAGGTTCCTCCGGCCACCCGAAGCGATTTTGCTGCGAGTGCGCGGCGGCGCCGACTGAGGGTGCTGATCGGGGAGGTGCCGGGGCTGAGCTGCAGGGAAGATGCCGCGCTGCCTGTGAGGCGCATAGCGTACTGGCAGGGTTGTACGCCAGATCACTAGATCGGATTTAGCTTTTTCCGCCGCGGAGGGCTATTATTATTGAGTTGCCAAAGCACGGGGTATGGCGCAGCTTGGTAGCGCGCTTCGTTCGGGACGAAGAGGCCGTGGGTTCGAATCCCGCTACCCCGACCATGTGATGTCCCGCGTCATAGGTCCGCCTGTGACGCGGGATTTTTCGTGTTTTTGGGTTGGATGTCTCACGTCATATGTCCGGGTATGTTTCGCGTCATGTGTCCGTTTTCTTTGTGTTTTTCTTTTGGTAATCCCGGGTCGGGTCGATGGTGAACTCGGCGATTATTTCCCCGCTGGCTCGGTTGATGATCAAGGCGTTGGGGCCGTGGGTGAGGGCTATGACGGCCTGGCCTTGGTAGGCTCGCCCGATTCCTAAATGGCGTAGTTTGCCGGCGTAACGCAAGGTTATGGTGCCGGAGGTGTCTATTTTGTCGATACGCACTCTCCAGTCCTGGTCTTGGTAGGACATGGTGGGACCGTCTTTAGGACGGGCGTGGTAGGCCTCGTGTGGTGTTTTATTGGCTAGGGAGCGGTGGGGGCGGTGCGTGTTGTAGAGGTCCTGGAATTCTTTCACGAGTGTGTTGAGTTCGTCCACGGTGGTTGCTTGGGGTTGGGCTCGTAACCATTTTTTGAGGGTTTGGTGGAATCTTTCGATTTTCCCTTGGGTGGTGGGATGTCCAGGACGACCGTTTTTCTGGATGATGGAATAGTCGGCTAGGAGTTGTTCGAAGGCGTTGGGTTGGTAGCTCTTGTTTTTGTTTCCGGCTGCTAGGCGGGTTGTGTAGACCATGCCGTTATCGGTGAGGGTTGAGGCGGGTAGGCCATAACGTAGGGCTGTTTGGGTGAAAGTGGTGGTGACCGTGGTGCCGGTAACGCGTGGGTGTGCGCTGATGTGGAGGAGGTAGCGGGAGTGGTCATCAAGCCAGGAAATGATTTCCGTGTCGGTTTTATCGGCAAGGGGCCAGTGTGTGAAGTCTGACTGCCAGGTCCCGTTGGGTAGTTCAGCCTGGAAGCGTGTATAGGAGTTTTTCGGGCGTTTTTGCGGTTCGGGGGTGATGAGTCCTGCTTTTTTCAGGATCCGCCATATGGTGGTTGGGCTGGGTTTGTTTTCCATGTTTAGGTGGGCGTGGATGGTGTGGGCTCCGCAGTCCATGCCTTGTGTGGCTAGTTGTTTCCTGATTTTGAGG
>NZ_KE150264.1:23856-95615 GCF_000411135.1 Actinotignum schaalii FB123-CNA-2
GAACTGTTGGCTGGCTTGGGTGATGTCCATGTTGCCCTGGGTGATTGCTAGGACGAGGGCACGGTTTCTTGAGAACGTCATGTCTCATTTTGCTGTTTTGAGTGTGGACGTATGTCGTGGGACATGCGTGGACTTATGTCGTGGGACATGCGTGTTTAGGTTGTGGTGGGGTGGGATGGACATATGTCATGAAACTAGACACCGCTACCCCGACCATTGTGATGTCCCGCGTCATAGGTCCGCCTGTGACGCGGGATTTTTCGTGTTTTGGGCTTGCAGGAATCGTAGTTTCCGGGCATCTTTCCCGGGCGGGTTGTTTTTCCGGGGTGTACTGCGGATGTCGCACATGCGAAGTACAGCTCTGAGAACACATGCCCGCTCGCCAGGTGCTGGTGTGACTGCTGAGGTACGTGATGGCCGACCGCTGCGCCGTCGTACCGGAAGTGCGGCGCCGCAATGAGCGGAACAGCACGGAAACGCGGCTGCGGCGTCGCACCAACTACACCGTCGCACCAACTGCGCCGCGCTCCAGTGACGGCATCGTGCTACAACGTGAGGAAACGTGCCCGGTAGGAACGCGAACGCGGGCGACCGAAACCCTCGAAAGAGTCCGGCCACCCGCGTGACGCGTTGAACGTGAGTATTAAAAGTAGAGACTAGTGGGCGCGGCGCTGCAACCGGCCAATCTCCAGGAGTAGCACGGCGCGGCCTTCGAGCCGAATCCACCCGCGGGAGACGAAATCAGCGAGAGACTTATTAACCGTTTCACGCGAAGCTCCCACGAGATGCGCGAGTTCTTCCTGCGTGAGATCGTGCGCAACGTACATGCCTTCGGGAGTGCGTTCGCCGAAACGATTGGCCAGGTCGAGCAGCGCCTTCGCCACACGGCCGGGAACATCGGAGAACACCAGGTCAGCAAGATTCTCATTAGTATTGCGCAGGCGACGCGCCATTTCACGGAGCATCGACATGGCGAGGGTGGGATGTTCCTCGATGAAATTCTTCATATCGCGATGCGCGAGGGAAAGCAGATGCGTCGGCGCAATAGCGGTGACGGTAGAGGAACGAGCCCCCAGGTCAAAGAGCGAAAGTTCACCGATGATTTCCCCGGGGCCGAGAACGGCGAGCAGGTTTTCGCGCCCGTCATCAGACGTGTGACTGAGCTTCACCTTGCCATCGGTGACAATATAAAGGCGATCACCCTGGTCGCCTTCGTGGAAAAGCGATTCGCCCCGCTTAAGGGAGGTATCGCTCATCATCGCGCCGAGAGCGGCGAGACTTTCCTCATCCATGTCCTTGAAAAGGGGCACGGTTCGTAAAACGCTGGTATCCATCTCTAGCCTTCCTCCGATGTACTCAGAATATTCCTGAAGTAGTCTCATGTCACATTTTGCCATTATTCACGGAAAATGTCTCATACCTGGGCTGTATATGTCTAGCGGCGGCCTACCGCCGTGCGGACCTCTCGAGCTGGGAAAGGAAATCCAGCACGATATTCGTGAATTCACGCGGGGACTCTTCAGGGATGAAATGCCCGGCGCCCGGCACGGCGATGAGCCGGTAGGAGCCGGTGGCGAAAGAACGGTCATCAGCCCAGGCCCGTTCAGTAATCATGCGATCAGCAAGGCCACGCACCGCCCAGACAGGCGCGTCCACGGGAGTGGAAAGGATATCGCGCCAGGCTTTCCCGGAGGGGCGGCGCCGCCACGTGGCGGTCCAGCGTAATTGTTCCACCGCGCTTGTCGCGGCTTCCGGGAGGCGCATCGCAGCGGCGTACTGTTCGGCCTCCCCTGCCGCACCGTGGCTGTGCGGGGCGGACCATTCCAGGAGCAAACGGCGCATCTTGCGCACGTCCCCGAGCGCGCGCGGAGAGCGGTTCCCCAGCCGCGACGTCAGCAAACCGAGCAGACCTCGCGGGCGAATACCGCGCCCCAAATGGCGCAGCCCGAGCGGGTGCGGGCTGGCTACCGTCACGAGTCCGGTAATAATATCGGGGGCCATCGCCGCCGCCGCCCACCCGAGCGCCGCATTGGAACCGGCCGCCACGATCACCGCAGAACTTGCCCCCAGGGATTCGGTGAGCGAAATAAGGTCCTGGGCCAGTTCGGGCCCAGATTGCACCGAGGGAGTTTTATCGCTTCCACCCACCCCGCGCAGGTCTACGGCCGCAACTTCGTAACCGGCCCGCGCCACGGGTTCTATCTGGTGGCGCCAGGCATACCAGTATTCCGGGTAGCTATGCACGAACAGCACCAGCGGGGTACGGGTTGAGTGGCTCCCGGCGTAGGCCAGGTGGAATTGCGCACCGTTGGCGGTCACGAGGCGATGCTCCCACGGTCCGGGGATCCAGACGCAGGAATTATCGGCGGGAAGTGAGCTCATGCGGCACCTTGTTACGTTCCGGCTTTGTAGACGTTGGGTTTATGCGCTCGGGCTTTTCGACGCTCCGGCTTTTTATGCTTCATCCTCGGGGAGGCGGTATTCGCGCACCGTGAAAGCCCGCGCGCGCCGCGAACCGAGGGAGCGCGCCCCGTGCGCCGCGAATCCGATGGTCGCCAGGGCGGCGCCCAGCAGGATGAATCCACCGAAAGCAAGATCGTAGGCGAAATGGTGCACGATATTATCCGTGACCGGCTTGTAGCCGCCGATGAGGGAATCCACCCAGTGCACCCCGCGCAGCGCCACATTGGGAATCACGAGCCCCGCGAGACCCGCAACGACCAGGATCCAGCCCCACAGCTGCGTGCCCAGGGAGGAGAGGCGCGCGAGCAGCGCGATAACGACGAGCAGGGCGATGCCGCCGGCCAGTTCCGCCAGCGCCGCCCAATTGACCGGGGCTGTTTCCAGCGCGACGGGGCGGGCCAGGTGCAGGCGTGCCACCGCGTCCGAAATGAGATACCAGGTCAGGGGGAGCAGGAGCAACGTGACCACCGAGGTCCAGATATGGGTCCACACCCGCCCCTTCGGGGCATCCGGAATCGGCTCCATTTCGGCAATATCCGCCCAGGTGCGCTGATCTTCCAAGCTTTCCTCGCGCACGGCCGGGAAGACCGGGCCGTCAAGCCCCGCGGCGGGGGCTGTGGTGGGCTCTGCGGCGGGTTCGCCGGCCTGCGGATAGAGCGCGGTTGCGGTCGCTTCCCCGGATACGTAAGGATCCGTGCCCGCCCCCGCGTAGGGATCAACAGCCGCGGTGGCGGTGACTTCCGGGCCCGCGGACGCTGCCGGAACGGTTGCGGTTACGCCGGCTGCCTGCGCGAGGTTTGCGTATTCGCGGTCCGGAGCTGCGGAGGTTTCCGTGTGGTAGCTCTCATCGAACGTGCCTGCTGCCAGTGATTCAGAAACGGAACGACGACGCGGCGCGGCCGGCGCGGGCGTTGTCTCCTCCGGTGCGGGCGCTTCTGGAGTGGTGGGCCCGGTGCTTTCCCCAAGGGTAGTGGTGTTGACGGGAACGGGTGCCTCCGCGGGAGTGATTGCCGCCGCCGAGGTGGTTTCAGCGAGTTCTTCGTCGGCTGCCTGTTCGGCCCCGGATTGTTCCGGAGCGGACTGAGCCGGGGCTGCCTGCTTCGCGGATTCGGGTGCGGGCTCGGGCCGGTCAGCGGCTTCGCCTTCGGGTTCGTTCGCGGCGGCGCTCGCCGGAGCGGAATCACTCAGAGGGGAGGACTCGCTGGTGGTTTCTGCTGCGGGATAAGCCGGCGGGAGCGGAGCGTCGTCGTGAGAAAAAACGGGGGCGGAAGCGGGAGGCTGCGTGGCGGGGAGGTAAGCGGTTTCTTGGTCCGCGAGATGGTCCTCGGCAATGGGCTCGAGAATATCGTCATCATCCAGTGGCCGGCGCGACGCGGTATTGTACGGGTCATTTGGCGTAGACATGGGTCCTCCCTTGATAGTTCTTCCTCAAAGATATGCCAGAAATCACGCGGATGTGGAGAATTTCAGCGGTGTGCCATAAACCGGGCGATGTATCACAAAACGGATGAGGCGTTACGAATCCGGTCGCGCGTCACAAATCGGGAGTTGCGTATCCACAGATTCGTTCGTGTAGGTGGTTATCCACAGCGGAGCGATACTCGGCTGCGGTGGGGCCCCAAGCGAGGCACGCTCGAGGTATGACTTCTTCCCGTGGTTTATCTCCTGGCGTTTCCGCGTCTGGCGCTCCTGTTTCCAGCGTTTCTGTCCCTGCTGGTGCGTCGCCGGCACCGCTCATTTCCGCCGTCCCCCGCGAACTCGTCTCCCTGACCTACCAGCATGAGGAGGCGATGCGGGAGGTGGAAGCCGTTACGGAACTGGCCGGAATACAGGTGGCGCGTGGATCACCGGGGGTAGCTGCGCCGCCGGCCATACTTGAATTAGAGGAAATCTCGGCGGCCCTGCCCACGGTCCGCGCGCGTTTCCACCCGGTCCTCGCCAATTATTTTCCGCGCGGATCGGTAGTCGTGGAGCTTCCACGCCAAGCAGAAGACCTGCTCGAACTAGTTTTGGCGGCCGGGCAAACTCGGCGCGGGCGCATTATTGGGATCGCCGGGGTACGTGGCGGGATAGGGGTATCGATGCTGACGGCCTGGCTTGCGTCGCTGAGTATCACGCGCACTGCCGTGGTGGATGCGGATCCGCTCTCAGCCGGGCTTGAACTCCTCATGGGGTTTCAGGAAAAACGCGGGGCGCGCTGGGCTGATATTGCCCACGCGGAAGGCATGCTCATCCCGCAACGGCTCCGGGCGGCCCTGCCGGCACGCGGGCAACTGAGTCTCCTCAGCGCGGATGTGCGCGGCGGAGCGCCCGCGGGTGGGGACGCGGTTCCACATGCCATCGATGCGCTTTCCCAAGCTAGCGACACCACCTACGTTGATCTCCCACGCAGCTCCTTGCTGCTTGGGAGCGAGCCGGCACGTTGGCGGGCCTGGTGCGATGTGGTGGTGCTCGTTACCGAGGTGACTGGCCGCGATGCCCGGGCCCTCCCCAGAATCCTTCGTGATGTGGGGGAGAGCACTCCAGTGGTGATCGCAGCGCGATGCACTCACAAAGTAGAGGCGCAGGCCTTCGGTGTGGATATCGGCCAGAAGGTGATTCCCGTGCGGCGCCTGCGCGGTTTGGATGAGGACCTCGCGCACGGCGTTGTTGTGGGTGAACAGCGCCGGTCCGGGACCGCGCGTGACGTTACGCAGCTCGCCGCGCATCTCGATGAGGTTCTGGGCGGTGGCTCAGGGGTGAATCGATGGATAGCACGGGGGAACTAAATCTGGCCCGTTCCCGCGGGAACTTGGCTCGTACCCGCCGGGAGCTAGCCCGCGGCATCAGCGTGCCCGGGGTGCTCGCCACCGTGGCGCCGCACGCCGTTGGAATAAAAAACGTGCTGGGAGCGGCACGGGATATCAACGCGGTGGCCCGCGGCTGGGGCCCGCAGCTGCGGCGCGTGATTGAAGACCCCTCCGTCACCGATATTTTGATCAACGGCGGTACCGGGGTGTGGCTGGATCGCGGAAATGGACTGGAACGCGACGAACCCTTGAGCGCCTTGCTGGTCGATCCTGGGGAAGTACGCGCACTCGCGGTACGTTTAGCTGCCGGCGCTGGCCAGCGTTTGGACGACGCCGCGCCTATTGCCGATGGCACCTTCTCCAATGGAACGCGCTTGCATGCGGTCCTGGCTCCGCTGGCCGCGGAAGGAGCTGCGATCTCGCTGCGTACTCAACGGGCCCGCACCTTTACGCTCGCCGAGCTTCAGGATGCGGGCACATTCCCCGCAGCGCTTATGCCGGTGTTGCGAGCCCTGGTGGAGCAGCGCGCTAACGTCATGGTCGCGGGTGCTACCGGATCGGGGAAAACCACATTATTAGCCTCTCTGCTCAGCTGCGTACCGGCCACCGAACGGCTCATCATTATTGAGGAAGCTTCAGAATTGCGGCCCGCGCATCCGCATGTGTTGCACCTGCAAATTCGCCGCCCCAATGTGGAAGGCCACGGTGAAATTACCATGAGCCAATTGGTGCGGGCCGCCTTGCGGATGCGCCCGGATCGGATCGTGGTGGGGGAATGCCGAGGAGAAGAAGTGCGTGAGGTACTTACCGCGCTCAATACCGGGCACGAAGGAGGATGGGCGACCATCCATGCCAATTCGGCGCGTGATGTTCCCGCCCGGCTCGTGGCTCTCGGCGCATTGGCAGGAATGTCTGCCGCGGTGGTCGCCGCACAGGCGGTCGCGGCCCTCGACGCCATTATTTCCATTGAACGCCACGGGCCACTCCGGCGCATCACCCGCGTGGCTATCCTCCGCAGCCACAATGGCATTCTTGAAGCCCCGGATGCCTTGGAGGTGGGTGCCGATGGCACTATCCACGCCGGACCCGGGTGGGCCACCCTGGGTTCGCGTTTAGGACTGGAGGTGACATGGTAATTCTGGTGGTGCTCGGCATTCTTCTGGGCGTATGCACGTATGCTGGCGCTCCTTGGGATCGTGCCGGCAAGATGACCTTCCGCTCAATCTTCTTCCCGAGAAGCGAAATAGCCAGCCGTGACAGCTGTGATGGGCGTGGCAGGCGTGGTGGGCGTGGCAGGCGTGGTCAGCGCGTGCCGCGGAGCCGGCGCAAGCGTGATTCCCCGCCCAGTTTTGACGCCGGCCTGCTCGCGGTGGAAGTCGCGGCCCGCATTGATTCGGGCGCTGATCACCGCCGCGCTTGGCTCACCGCGCTCGCCCGTTTTAAGCAGAGCGCGGACAGCTCAGGGGCCGGTGCTGCGAGTGAGATGAGAGGTGACCATGCCGGCCAGATCGACGAGGTCGGAGTTCCCCTACTTCTCCGAGAGTTATGGGAGCGGGCGCCCCGTAATCCGCGCCGGGCCCGCGGCCTCCTCGGCATTCCCGCGCTCATTGCAGTGTGTCGGCTCACTCACCACACCGGAGCATCGGCAGCTCGCATTCTCGAGAACTGCGCGGCGGCGCTCTCCGAATCCAGCGATGCGCTAGGTGAGCGCCGCATTGCCTTAGCCGGGCCGCGGTCAGCCGTGAAAATGCTCGCCGCCATGCCCCTTTTCGGCATGCTCCTCGGCTCGTTTTTTGGAGGTAATCCCGTCATTTTCCTCGTTGGAACCCCGATCGGGCGATGCTGCTTTGCTTTGGCGCTTATCTGCGAGGTGGCCGGTATCGTATGGATGCGTCGCCTGGTCAGGAAAGCAGAGCAATGGGGCTGATCCTGTGCCTTCTGGTTCTTCTTCTCGCCCGGGTGTGGATGCCCGCTGCCGGGCGGGGTTCGGTCAGGCGGGATTCCCCGTTCCGGTCGAGTGCGGCGCATCGATCCGGGCGGCGCCTGCCTCCCTCCGATCCGGCGTTTTTGGCCGACCTCGCGCGGGTGGCTCTCTCCTCCGGTGCCTCACTTCCGGCTGCACTCGAAGCAGTATCTTTCGCCGTCGCGGAAGAATACGCCCGTCTCGATATAGGTACGACGGCGCAGCTTCTCCTGCTGGGCGCACCTTGGGCCGAGGCGTGGGATGGAATACACCCACGCGCCCACCTGCTGCGCGAGGCCCTCCAGCCAGCTTGGGAGAACGGGGTAGCCCCACTCACCCTGCTTGGCACGGCCGCTCGCAGCTACCGGCGTCGTCGTTCTAGAGAAGCGCGCCGCGCGGCGGCCGAACTCGGCAATAGCCTTGTGGTGCCTTTAGGCGTGTGTTTCCTACCAGCATTTATTCTCGTGGGAATTGTTCCAGCGGTGGGTGGCGCAGCCGCCGGTCTTTTCCAATAACAGCCGTGTGAACGAAGGCGGCTCAAGGAAACCGTGTGAACGAAGCTAGATTGCGACGCCGCGCCACGCTCGTTCCTGCTTTATCCCCTTGTATCCCCAGAACGCTCATACGGGACGATTATCCACAGGCGTGTGGGCGGCGGATGCGGGAGTGCGTGCGGCGCGGGAGACTAGCAGAGCCGGACCTAGCACGTTCCGAGCAGCCCCTAGCCCAGCCCTGGGATGCGGGCAGCGGGGTCCGGCAACCACATCCGCCCATGGGCACGGCACAGCTCGTTACAGATAAGAAAGGCAACATTATGACCACGGCACTCAGCCCCGTTAGATCAACTCTCCCCACCCACCCGGGCAGCACTTTCCTGGAGGGAAAATCCCATCCGGAAGCGGGCATGACCACCACCGAATACGCTGTCGGAACGCTCGGCGCTTGTGCTATCGCCGGCATCCTCTACTGGCTCTCCCAGCAGGATTGGATGCGTGAGCTGATCGCCGGGATTTTCCGGCGCGGACTCAATATCGCCTAAACCGAAGTCCAGGTTCCCATCGGCCCCGGTGGGAGGCCCACGGCTTCACAGAAAAGAGAAAGGCCCGTCATGATATCGAAGCATTCCTCCGAGCAATGCCAGGAGTTACCTTCTTTGCCGCGGGGCACGGCCGGTGCGGGCGCACTTCTAGCCAGCCAGCCAGCTCAGCGGACCCACCGGTCCCACAGATTCCGGGAACGCCGGCGTTTATGTGCGCAATGCCATGAGGTCATTGAGGCGCGCGGGCATATAGCAATTCCCTGCGCTTGCCGGCGCCGGGAGATCCGTTCCCGCAAACTCTCCCGCATTCTGCGCCGGCCTTACGGCGTGGAGAACCGGGAAGCGGGCATGGTCACGGTAGAAGTGGCCCTCGGGATTGTTAGCGTACTCATTATTTTATTGCTCGCGCTTGGGGCGCTGAGCGCCGGGGCCCAATACATTTCCTTGCGCAGCGCCTCCCACGATATTGCGGTCCTTGCCGCGCGCGGGGAAAGTGAAGAGGTCTTGCGCACTCGCGAACTCCCACCGCGGGCCAAGTTGTACCTGCAACGCGCGGAAGACCACGTGAACGTGGTAGTGCGTGCCCAGGCAATCGGTCCGTTGCGGGCCCTGGGTATCACTATGGAAGCAAGCACTTCTGTAGATCTGGAACCGGGAGTGCTGGGAACGTGAGAGTCTCATGGCGGGATAGCTGGCGCGAATGGCGCCAGTTCTATCTCATGTGTCGAAGGGAAAGCCGCGCCCGGCACCGGGATCCGTCCCGGGTCCGGCACTGGGATTTATTCCCGACCCGGTCCCGGGTTCCGCGTCGGGCCTCTGAGCGGGGCGCGGGGACGGTGCTCGCGCTAGGGGTGATAGCCCTTGTGCTGGGGCTGACCGGAGCGGTGCTCACCGCCTGCACCGTGGTAATCGCGCGAATGGACGCTCGTGCCACGGCAGATGTTATTGCCCTGCAAACAGCCGAGCGGGTGATTAACCAGGGCTGGTCACTAACCGAAGCCTGCACTAAAAGCGAGCGTAGCGCGCAGCGCGATGGCTCAATCGTCGAAGAATGCAGCGAAACCGAAGAAGTATTTTTGATTCGGCTACGTACCCGGGCTCGCGCGGTGCCAGTAACGGTCCGAGTAACATCGCGGGCGGGTCCTATTGAGCGAGGTCACGGCTCCGACTCCGCGACTTCCAGCTCATCGAGGGCACAACTCAAGGCACTGAGCACCAGTACCGCGCCTTCTTTCCACAGGGGATCATTGTTATTACCGCATTTCGGTGATTGGACGCAGCGCGGGCATCCGCTCTGGCACGGGCAACCGGCCACGGCATCTCGCGTGGCGCGGATCCACTGCCGGCCGGCCCGATATCCCCGTTCGGAACATCCCGAACCTCCGGCCGCAGCATCGTGGATAATCACGGTGGCCGCTCCGGTATCCGGGTGGTACGCGGTAGACAGGCCTCCCACATCCCACCGGTCGCAGATGGCAAAGAGGGGAAGTATTCCGATTGCGGCATGCTCGGCGGCATGCAGAGCACCGGGAACATCCGCGGGAGGGATACCGAGCGCCTTCAGGTCCTGGGATGACATCGTCCACCATGTCCCGCACGTCTCCATACTGCGCTCGCGCGGCGTAATGGGGTGAAACCCGAGGTACATGCCATCGCGGGCCCGGCGCAGATGGTATCCGACGACTCGATTGAATACCTCTACATCCCCCCAGGCCCAGGTCCCGAGCCGGGTTGCGGTACCGGAGCGCGAACGGAGGATCTTCACGGTTGTCTCTTCAGCGGCAAAGGTGCGCAGATCATCCTGGAGCCGATGCCGCACG
This sequence comes from Actinotignum schaalii FB123-CNA-2, assembly GCF_000411135.1. Taxonomy (GTDB): domain Bacteria; phylum Actinomycetota; class Actinomycetes; order Actinomycetales; family Actinomycetaceae; genus Actinotignum; species Actinotignum schaalii_A. The sequence continues at coordinate 33,931 of NZ_KE150264.1, forward strand.
ATAGCCACTTCACCGTCACATGTCTGTACATCGAAAGGAATACCCTGATGTATGTAGATAGCCCCCGGGTACACGGTGGTATCTGCTCGCGTGGCATCCACGGTCCCCAGAACATTCCCGTTTTCTTCGTCAACAATGGACACGGTGCTTGCCTCGCCGCGCAGGTTCACCAGCTCATGAGCGCTAATCCCCGCATGCCCCCAGAACCACCCGCCGGGGCGGCGGCGCAAGAGCCCCTGCGCGCTCAGTTCGTCGAAAAGCGAAGTATCAGGGAGCCCGAAAATAGCCGCATCGGCTTCGTGCAACGGGTACTCGGCTGCGGCTGCGCACACTTGCCCGGTCAAAACATTCGGATTGAGCGGATCGAAAACACTGGCTTCCGCGCCCGCACTCAAGACCGTATCCGGATGGGCCAGAAGATACTGATCCAAAGGATTCGAAGTTCCGATAAAGACAGCCAGCCCGGAACTTCCCGCCCGTCCGGCGCGCCCTGCCTGCTGGTTAAAAGAGGCGGTGGTGCCTGGCCACCCGGTGAGAATAACCGCGTCCAGCCCGGAAATATCAATCCCCAATTCCAGGGCATTGGTTGTTGCGACGGCTCGCAATGCTCCAGAACGCAATCGTTGCTCCAAATCACGGCGCTCTTCAGGAAGATATCCGCCGCGGTAAGCCGCCACCGCCTCGGCCAACGGATTGTGTTCCTCGCGCAAAAACTCTTGGGTCAGCCCAGCCACCCGTTCGGTTCCGGCCCGCGAACGGACGAAGGTGAGAACCCGCGCCCCTTCTGCCACGAAACGAGCGGTGAGATCGGCCGCCTCCACGGTGGCCGAGCGGCGCGCGATATCTTCCGCGGCTCCCGGTTCTTCCCCGGGAGGGACGTGGCCGGCCGCGTCGTCGTCGACAGGAGAACACTGCCACAAAGCAATGGTACGTTCGCCACGCGGCGAGGCATCATCTGTTACCGCTTCAATGGGTCCGAAAGCTGTTCCGATAAATCTGGTGGCAGTTTCCTGCGGCTCTCCGGCAGTTGCCGAGAGGAAAACAACGGTGGGCCGGCTGCCATACAGTGCTGCGATCCGCAAAATCCGGCGCACCACATGGCCCACGTGCGCTCCGAACAGTCCCTTATACGAATGAAATTCGTCGACGACGACCATCCGCAGCCCCCGCCAGATCCGCTGCCATCGGTCTTTCTGGGGCAGCATCGCGTGATGCACGAAATCAGGGTTGGTCAGCACGATATCGGCATGGTCGCGCGCGAAAGTCTTCTCCTCCGAGTCGGCATCCCCGTCCGCGGTAGCCACCGTGATCCGGGAATCAACATCTCGAGCCAGGGCCCGCAGCGAGGTGTACTGGTCTGCCGCCAAAGCCTTGGTCGGGGAAAGATAAAGCACGGTGGGAGGAGCACTTACCCGCGCCAAACTAGTCGAGCTACGCGGGCCCAGCATCTCGGTGAGCGCCGGCACCCACGCCGCCAAAGATTTCCCCGAACCGGTCCCGGTGGCCACTACCGTGTGGATACCTGAGTGAATGAGATTCGCGGCGCGGACCTGATGCTCCCACAGGTGTGGCACGCCGTGTTTAGCGCAGGCGCTTATTACCTGCGGGCTGACCCACGCGGGCCACCCGGCTACTCCCGCGGGGCGGGCATCTTGTTTGCGCAGCGCTACCAACTGTCCCACGGTGGCGGATTCTTCAAGAACGGATAGGAGACGCATATGTGTAGTGTGCCCGATGGGGCGCTGAAGGCCCAAGAACTGAGAGTTATGGAGCCGATAGCCGTAGAGTCGAGGGCCAAAGAAAGCCGCGCCAGCTCCCGTTTCTCTACCCGGGGCTTTCCTCAACACGGCCGGGCAGTTTACTGTTATGGCATGGAGCTCTTTGTCCCGGGCGCACCCGAGCGCCTCGCCACCACGTTACGTCAAGATCTCACAGGCTATACCACCGCACATATATCTACCTTGCTCGGCCCGGAAGCCACCGCTGCTATGCGCCGCGAACAGCGCATTCCCGCGCTGCTCGCATGCGAAAACGTGTGCCACCAGGCCACTGCGCCGCATACCGAAGCGGAGATCCTGGCCTGCCAAGTCCGCCTCCTTATTCTTGGCGATACCTTAAGCGCGGAGGAACTTGAGGGCGCCTTCCCCGCCACCTTCGGGGATCGGGTCACGCGCGATGCCCTGCTCGCGGTCAGCAACCCGGGATATCGGGCCCGCTTCCAAGTGGTTCCCGTTCCGCTAGACATTACTAGGAGGGGCACCCGGCGTATCACCCGTACCGAGGTGCTTATCTCCTCCGATTTTGGGGAACTGGCGGGCCGGGTACCCGGAGCCCACCACGTTATGCCGGTGGGTGGGGCCACCCGCACCCTCGCGAATATCGTCACCTATAGCGGGGGACGGGTTTTGGATGTGGGAACGGGATGCGGAATCCATGCCATTAGCGCCGCACTGCAAGGCTGCGAGGTGGTTGCCACCGATATTTCTGCGCGAGCTTTGCAATTCGCCGCCCTAAATATCGCGCTCGCGGCCGTACGGGTAGAACTACTGCACGGCTCTCTTTTCGAACCGGTGGAGGGGCGTTTTGACACCATCGTGTCCAATCCACCTTTTGTTATCACCCCCGCGGCCGTCCGGCAAAAAGTCGATTTCGAGTATCGCGACGGTGGATTTGGTGGGGACACACTCCTCTCTGAACTCATCTCCGCGCTTCCCGCCCACCTCACAGATACCGGCACTGCCTATATTTTGGGGAATTGGGAAGTGGAAGACGGCTGCTCCTGGGATACCCACCCGCAGGTGTGGGCCCGGGTGGCGGGCCTCGATGCCTGGTTTATTGCGCGTGATGAGGTCGATCCGGCTCACTATGTAGAGATGTGGCTCCGGGATGGTGGCTTGCGCCCGCGCGATACCGGATACGAGGAGGCCTATCGCGCCTGGCTCAATGATTTTGCTGAGCGTGGGATACGCGCGATCAGTCTGGGATACGGGATCCTCTCCCGCCCGGCTGCCGCTCGCGAACCCATGATCCGCACCGAGGAAATACCGGGCCGCCCCCAGGGCGATATCCGCCAGCATATTCAGCGGGTTTGGAAGAACCGGCACCTGGTGGCTGCCCCCGATGAGGAATTAGCACAGCGCACACTGACCCGAACCGAGGTGATCGAACATCGTTTTTATGATCCCGGGGCGGCTGATCCGCTGCGTATTATTCTCGCGCACACGGGCGGATTCCAGCAGACCCTCCCGGCTGATTCCCAAGTCGCGGCTTTCGTGGGCGCCTGCGATGGTGAGTTGAGCGTGGGTGCCCTGTGTCAGGCGATTGCGCGTATTTACGGAGAGGAGAGCGCGGATGTCCAAACCCGTCTCCTCGAGACGGTGCGCGAGCTCATCGCCACCGGGTTCTTGATCGAAGGAACAGGAACTGGGAACTAGGCGATAAACAAGAGAGCTCCCGTGACGAGCATCGGTTTTCGCCGCGGGCGTGCTACCGTGTGACAACAGGGCACAAAATATGTGTTGGAGGCGTGGCCGTGTCACGCCGTGAGTAGTGAGGGATGCAGTTGTGACGAAGCTGGTTATCGTGGAGTCTCCCGCCAAGGCGCGCACGATCGGCAGGTACCTGGGTGAGGATTTCGAGGTGCTGGCGTCCGTGGGGCACATTCGAGACCTGCCTCAGCCCTCGGAGCTACCCGACAACATGAAGAAGGGGCCCTACGGGCGTTTCGCTGTCGATGTGGACGGTGACTTCTCGCCCTACTACGTTATTTCTGCCGGGAAGAACAAAACGGTTGCCGAGCTGAAGAAAGCTTTGAAGAACGCCGACGAACTCTTCCTGGCAACCGATGAGGACCGCGAGGGAGAAGCGATCGCCTGGCATCTCTACGAGGTGCTCAAGCCGAAAGTTCCCACCTCGCGGATGGTTTTCCACGAAATCACTCCCGAAGCGATCTCCCGTGCCCTGGAAACACCCCGCGCGCTCGATACCCAGCTGGTAGATGCCCAGGAATCGCGCCGTATCCTCGACCGGTTGGTCGGTTACGAAGTCTCGCCCCTGCTGTGGCGCAAGGTCGCCGCGGGGCTTTCCGCCGGCCGCGTCCAATCCGCCACCACTCGCCTGGTTGTGCAACGCGAACGCGAACGCATGGCTTTCGTTTCCGCATCGTACTGGGACGTGACCGCCACCTTCGGTGCGTCCGAACAATTCGAAGCAGCCCTCCATTCTCTTGATGGCGCACGGATTGCTTCCGGTAAAGATTTTGGCGACGACGGCGCACTATCCGCCAAGGCGACTAAGGAAGGCGTACGGGCTCTCAACGCTGAGCTGGCTGGTCAGCTGGCGGAAACACTCGAAGGCGCGAGGGGCACGGTACGCAGCCGGGAAGAAAAGCCGTATCGCCGTCGTCCTGCCGCACCCTTCACTACCTCAACCTTGCAGCAGGAAGCCGGGCGTAAACTGCGTCTCTCTTCGCGTCAAACGATGCGGATAGCCCAGTCGCTGTACGAATCGGGCTATATCACCTACATGCGTACCGATTCCACGAACCTGTCCGCGCAGGCAATTAGCGCGGCCCGTAGCCAGATCAAGGAATTGTACGGGCAGGCTAGCTTGCCGGAAAAGCCACGGTTCTACGGTAAGAAGGCGAAGGGCGCGCAGGAAGCGCACGAAGCTATCCGCCCGGCCGGTGACCATTTCCGCACTCCGCAGATGGTGGCCGGTGAACTCTCGGGTGCCGATTTCCGACTTTATGAACTTATTTGGAAACGTACCGTTGCATCCCAGATGGAAGACGCACGTGGGCAGACGGTTTCGCTAAAAATTGATGTGCCGGTCGGTGGTGCGGCCGGAGCACAAACCGCCACCTTCTCCGCATCCGGAACGGTGATTACTTTCCCCGGGTTCCTAGCCGCATACGAAGAAGGCCGGGATGCCAATCGTTACGAAGCCACGGATGCCGCCCGGCTCCCGGATGTGAAAGAAGGGGAGGAACTGCCGGTGAGTGCCCCGCAGGCCACCGGCCACGAAACTCTCCCTCCGCCGCGGTATACCGAAGCGTCGCTGGTGAAGAAGATGGAAGAACTGGGTATCGGGCGCCCCTCAACCTACGCTTCCACGATTTCCACTATTACTGATCGTGGGTATGTGGAGCACCGCGGTCAGGCGCTTGTTCCTACCTGGACGGCTTTCTCCGTGGTGCGCCTCCTGGAAGAAAATCTCCCTGACCTGGTTGATTATGATTTCACTGCGCAAATGGAAACCGATCTCGACCGAATTGCGGAGGGCAGCGGGGATCGGGTGACCTACCTGTCGAAATTCTGGCGGGGAGATGGCGATAAACCGGGCCTGGAAGGGCGGGTGGAATCCCTTGGCGATATTGATGCGCGTGCCATTAACTCCACTCCAATCGGGGAGGGGATCACCCTGCGCAACGGAAAATACGGGCCCTATCTGGAAGTGGAAGGTTCCGATAAGCGCGCCTCAGTGCCGGCAGGCATGGCCCCCGATGAAATGACGGTTGAGGCCGCCCATGACATCCTGGAGAAGGCATCCTCCGATGGGCGTGAACTGGGCGAGGATCCCGAAACCGGGCGGCGCGTCGTCGTAAAATCTGGACGTTTCGGGCCGTACGTGACTGAAATTATTCGCGAAGGTGAAGTTGCGCTCACGCCCACCGGGAAAATCTCCAAAAAGGCACCGAAGCCGCGCACGGCCTCGTTGCTGAAATCCATGCAGCCGGAAACTGTCACGCTGGAAGAGGCCCTGCGTTTGTTGCACCTGCCGCGCGTGATCGGGCAGGGTGAGGACGGTGTGGATATCACCGCGACGAACGGGCGATACGGACCGTATATTACCCACGGGAAAGACACTCGCTCGTTGGAAACCGAGGAGCAGATTTTCACCATCACCCTGGAAGAGGCGCAGGCCTTGCTGGCTCAGCCCAAGCGGCGCCGCGGGCAGGCAGCCACTAAGCCCCCGCTCAAGGAGCTGGGGACCGATCCGGTGACCGAAGCTCCGGTGGTGCTCAAGGAGGGCCGTTTCGGTCCGTACGTGACCGACGGGAAAACGAATGCGTCCCTGCGCAAGGGCGATACCGTGGAGGATATTACCCCCGAGCGCGCTTACGAGCTGCTTGCGGATCGGCGCGCGAAGGGCCCGGTAAAACGGCGTACAACGGTGAAGAAGAGCACGGCTAAGGCCCCCGCCGCGAAGAAAACAACGGCGAAAAAGTCTAGCTCGAATAAATCCGCTACCGGATCGACCACCGAGAAGGCATAAATGCGCGGGGCATTCATTACCTTTGAAGGCGGGGATGGAGCTGGGAAAACAACCCAGTTGCAGCTACTTGCTGCGACGCTCTCCAAGCGGGGGTATACCGTTGTGCAAACCCGGGAGCCCGGGGGAACCATGCTCGGCACCCAAATTCGGGAGCTACTCCTGCACGGGGGTGCCGTCAGCCCGCGAGCCGAAGCCCTCCTGTACGCCGCGGACCGTGCCCAGCACGTCGCTTCCGTTATTCGCCCGGGTCTGGAGGCCGGGGCGGTCGTGCTCTCGGATCGCTATATTGATTCGTCCCTGGCATACCAGGGTGGGGCGCGTGATCTGGGCGGGGGAATCCGGGCGATATCCGAGTGGGCTACCGAAGAACTCTGGCCGGATCTCACCGTGCTCCTCGACATCCCGGAAAACGAAGGCTTAGCGCGCGCGGATGACGGCCACTACGACCGCATCGAGGCGGAAGGCCGGGAGTTCCACCGGGCGGTGCGCGAGAATTTCCTCGCGCTCGCGGCGGATAATCCGCAGCGCTACCTGGTGCTCAACGCGCGTGATACCGTTGCTGATCTTGCCGCGCAGATTATTGCGCGGGTGGAAATTCTGCTGGAGGGTCCGGAAGGTTTGGCGGATCGCGGTGCGCCTCAGCTAACCGCGGGAGAAACCTCATGAGTGTTTTCGATGCGCTTATTGGCCAGCGGCCGGTTGCCGAGCTCCTGCAGCGAGCGGCCTGGGCCTCGCGGATCGATGACCCGGAGCTGCGCGGTCCGGCGGTTGCCGCGGCTGCTGCGCGCGCCGGTACCGATGCGGTGGCCGCGTCGGATACGGATACGGCTGCGGATTTAAATACGGCACCGGATGTTAGTACGACGACGGATATTAGCAGCGCGGCAATGGCTCAAGCATGGCTGGTTACCGGGCCGCCCGGATCGGGTCGGTCAGTGGCCGCGCTGGCCTTCGCGGCTGCCGTGCAATGCACCGGCCCAGTGCCCGGCTGCGGGCACTGCCATGCCTGCACCACCACGCTGGGCGGCACCCATCCCGATGTAATCCGGATGGATCCGCGCTCGGTGACAATTTCGGTGGAAGAAACCCGGTTGCTGGTGGCATCTTCCTATACGTTCCCCTCGGTGGGCCGGCGGCGCATCATCATTATTGAAGACGCGGACCGCATGCTGGAACGCACCACGAATGTGCTTCTCAAAGCAATTGAGGAGCCGCCGCGCGATACCGTGTGGATTCTGATTACTGCCTCGCCCGAGGATATGCTCCCCACCATTCGTTCCCGGTGCCGCCACGTGGCCCTCCAGGTTCCGAGCGTAGAGGCGGTTGCCCAGCTCCTGGCCGGAGAATTCGAGGTGGATGAGCGCACAGCTCGCGCAACCGCGCGTATTGCTCAATGCCATATTGGGCGGGCTCGCGCACTACTTCGTGATCCGCAGGTTGCGGCAGAGCGCGCGGCTTTACTGCGGGAAACTCTCGATTTGGGTGGAACATCAGATGCGGTGGTCGCTGCCCAACATCTCCTTGATCGCTACCCGGCGAGCGCGGGTGCGGCGTCGAAAAATATTGCTTCGAAATCCGCGCACTCTGGCACCGCCTCGAAAAAGGGCGCGAAGGCGGCGGCTGATACCGAAACCGATACCGAGCTCGCGGAATTCCGAGCGAGCATCGGCCTGGGGGAGCGGGAGAGCGGTTCGGCCTCGCAGCGCGCTCAGATCCGCGCTTTTGAGGAACAGCGAAAAAAGCGGGCGGTGCGGGAGGACCGTGACTATCTGGACCGGGCCATGCTCGATGTTCTGGCTCTCTATCGCGATGTGCTAGCGGTGCAGGTTGATGCCGGCGTCGAACTCATTAATGCCGATTTTGAAACACAGATCATCGCGGCTGCGGCTGCCTCCACCCCGGAACTCTCGGTGGCGCGCATGGATGCGGTGGCGCGGGCGCGGCGGCGTCTGGCCGCGAATGTTGCCCCGCAGCTCGCCCTCGAAGCGATGTTTATCGAGCTCGCTTTGCCGTCGCTAGCGCAACCATCTCAAGCAAACTAACGGGCCGGTAGAAACCTTCCCCCGAGGAATAGCTTCTGTACCGGCCCGCCAGCTTGACGTTACCGCTTACTTCAGTGGGTTACTTCATCGAGACGAGGATTTTTACTTCACCCGGATTACCCCGCAGGCGCTTGTACCCATCCTCGACAATGCGATCCGCGGTGATCTTCGAGGTGATGAGCGGCTCCAGGTTGACCTTGCCTTCCTGCACCAGCTTGATGGCCGGTTCGTGATCATTGCAGTAGCCAATGCACGCGCTGATGGAGCGTTCGGGCATCATAATGGCACCCATGAGATCCAGCTCGAAGGGATGAGCGTGCAGAGCTACCACTTCGAGGTGCCCGCCGGTGGTGAGCACGCTGAGAAGCTGATCGGCCACCGCGGCAATACCGGCGCAATCGAAAGCGAAGTCCGCGAGCACGCCGTCGGTAAATTCCTTCACCTTCTCCAGCAGATCCTCTTCCGCAGGGTTGACGATAAGATCGGCAACCCCCACTTCCTCGAGCTTCGCGCGGCGAATTTCGGACGGTTCGGAAACAATGGTTTTCACGCCGTAGGCCTTGAGAACCGAGGCGGTGAGCAGCCCGATAGGACCGGCTCCGCCCACTACGGCGACCTTGCCTTCAGCCTTCCCGAAAGCAGCGCCAGCATGCACGACAGCGTGATGACCAACGGAGAGCGGCTCGATAAGAGCGGCCTGATCAAGTGGAATATCTCCAACGTTATGAACCCAACGTTCTTCCACCACGATCTTCTCAGCCAGGCCACCGCCGCGTCCGGAAATTCCAATGAATCCCATCTTTTCGCAGAGGTTGTACATGCCCTTCTTACAGGCCGGGCATTCCCCGCATACCATAAACGGTTCCACTGCGACGCGATCCCCGACCTTCACCTTGGTCACGCCTTCGCCAACTTCATCCACAACTCCGGAGAACTCGTGACCGAAAACCACCGGGAGAGTTTCTCCGGAAATGGGGTGCGGTTCATCAGCCGAGGGAGCCGGTGGCATGACCCCATCAAAATACAGGTGCAGATCAGAGCCGCAAATACCGTTATATGCCAAGGAAATCTTCACGGTTCCCGGCTGGAGTTCAGGTTCAGGAATATCCTCAAGCCGGACATCTTCCTTGCCGTAGTAGCGAATAGCCTTCATTCTTCCTCCTATGTTTGGGCACGCTTGCACAGCGCGCACGCGATATCCACCTACCTGCCGGGACGTTCCGGCGCACCCTCTGCATCCGCGGCCTTTCACGGCGGCGCCAGTGGACACCGTTCAGTGGCGTTGAAAATAAACGACCGCGATACATCCGAAGATGTGTAGTGAGTATCACATTTAGTGTGTCAGAGTATGTGCACCCGCGCAATGCCTCAGACGCGAAAATTTAGTAATTGCACGGCTAGCGAAATTACCGCGGCCTCCTGCCTATTATCAGCTTGCTCCCGTACGCTAGACACGTGAAAAGAACTCTTGCTGCTCTCGGCGCCGTGCTGCTTTTAGTCTCCGGGTGTGCCAATAATGCCCTGGTGCGTGGCGGCACCCCCGATACTTCTACCGGCGCGCTACCGGAGTACCCGGCGCAGCTCGCCCGGTTCTATGAGCAGCGGGTGGAATGGACCTCCTGCGGCAAAGATCAATGCGCTCGCGTTCAGGTTCCCATGAATTATGAGGACCCGGAGGGTGCGACCATCGAATTATCGATGCGGAAACAAGAGGCGAGTGGTAGCGCCGTCGGCTCGATTTTTATTAATCCTGGTGGCCCGGGGGGTTCGGGGCTTGATTTGCTGCCCACGGCTTCGATTTCTCTGGGCAAGGATGTTGTCGAAAAATACAATGTCATCGGTTTCGACCCGCGCGGTGTGGGTGAATCGACCCCGATTACCTGTTTCACGGATGCGGAATTGCAGCAGCTTGTGGATACTACCTATCCGGATTCCGATCCGGAAGCGGATGCCAAGCAAGCCGCGGATGCGCAGCGGGTGGCACAGCGCTGCAAGGAGAAAAACGGCGAATACCTCAAGTATGTTGATACCCGTTCGGCGGCGCAGGATTTGGATGTGTTGCGCCACCTGGTGGGGGATCGTTCGCTCAACTACCTGGGCTATTCTTACGGCACTTTCCTCGGGGCGCAGTATGCGGATCTCTTCCCTGCTCAGGTGGGCCGCATGGTGCTCGACGGCGCCGTCGATACCACCCTGGGAACGGCTCGCCTCGCCACCGATCAAACGCGTGGTTTCGAAGAATCCGCGCGTCGTTTCGTGGAATGGTGCCAGCAGGAGCAGGGTTCGCGCTGCCCGCTAAAGGGAAGCTCGGATGAGGGTATCGCGCGCATGCGCGCCATTATTGACGCCGCAACCACCACCCCCATTCCCACCGGGAACCCGAATATGCCGCTCACGGGAGCCCAGGCGCTATCGGCATTTACCATTCCGTTCTATAGCAAGATGCTGTGGCCGGTGCTGATGGAGGGGATTTCCGAGGTTGATAAGCAGAATAAGGGGACGGTTCTCCAGCTTATCGCTCTAACGGGGCAGAGCCGCGATCCGAGCGATGGGCATTTCCTGGATAATTCCACGGAGGCGAATTGGGCTATTAATTGCGCGGATTATCGGCCCGCAACGGATGCGGAACTAGAGGAAGCTTCGCGGGCCACCAAGGACGGCCCGCTGCTGGGGGATGCTTACGCGGGTTCGGATCTGTGCCAGGTGTGGCCCGCCCAGGCGAAGGAAAATCCGGGGCCTTTCCGCGCGGCCGGTGCGGCTCCCATCGTCGTGATTGGCACCAAGTATGATCCGGCTACCCCGCAGGCTTGGGCCAAGTCCCTAGCCGAGGATTTGGAATCCGGCGTGCTGGTGACCTGGGAAGGCGATGGGCATACTGCTTTCGGGACCGCGGGCCGGTGCATCGACGATCCGATTCGCCAGTTTTACCTGACCGGAGCCGTTCCGGAGAACCTCAATTGCCCGGCGCGTTAGTGCGGTGAACGACCGGGATGAACGGTCGTGGCGTGGGCTTCATATCGGCCTATCGTCCCAGGTCATCGTGGAATTACTGCAAATTTCACGATGTTACGGTTCCGTAGTGAAGTTGTGCGCATAAATAGGGAACGCAATTCTTTGCTCCCTTAGCGCCGGGGCGTTATGCTTGTATGTGCTGATGTGGCCATTCTTGAATGGGCTTTCAAGCAGGGCTGATCGTCAAAAAGCTTTATAGACCTGAGCCGCCGGTTGTGGTGGTCGGTGTGCTCATCTGGGGATGTTGTAATCCCCATGTTGCTCCCCGAGGCGAGTTCATGTGACTCTCGCCCCGGGGAGCAACACTTTTCTTTACGCGCTTTTATTTTTTACGACGCCGCCGCGCCTGCCGCTGGCGGCCCTGCCCGACTCTCAACGTTCGCTAGCTCACGGCGCCGGGGTTTGCGCGCCCGCGCGCTAGCCGGGTAGTATGCATCTGTTGCCTTGTGAACTGGCCGCCCGTGCGGCTAGCCGCCGGTAGCGTGCCACCTTAGCTCAGTCGGCAGAGCGATTCACTCGTAATGAATAGGTCGAGAGTTCGATTCTCTCAGGTGGCTCCAGTTAGTGTTTATGAATCAGCCGCCCGCAGATAGCCACTGCGAGAGGAACCGCGAAAAGCAGAAGTAACCCAAGAGATATCGGTGGCATCTCAAGTGCGTGTGGGAACAGGGCCCCGCACCTGGCCGGTGAATGCAATAGCAGGCCAAGAGTGATGGAGGACAACGCTGAAAATAAGGACAGTTCGTGCTTACGCGTAAGCGTTCCAACTAATGTGAGAGATACGAGTGCGAATAACAAGCAGGCTACAACCAAAGCAGTGATGGCGCCGCTCCTGAGGAAGAAACCGGTCAATGTCGTCAGGAAGCTCATTTCTAATACGGATGCAAAAGAAGTAGTAGCTACACTTGCTTCGACCACGCAATAAAACAATCCGATGGCAACAAGCTGGGACGACGCTATAAGCGTGACGTACTTGATTAGAATCGCGATTCTTGGTGGAAATAATGGCCGGTGCTCGCGATTACGCTTGTCCAACTCGCACCCCCGTATCATCGCGAGCCTACTGCCGTGCCTTGCCGCCGGCTAGAATAAGTCCCACATTAGGGCTTAAGCGCCGCCAAGGGTGCGACCAGCACGCCGTCGTTACGTCGATAAGTCACTTGAGTTCCCGTGACTACAAGCAAGAATGCGGGTTCGCCCTCGTGGGAGGTATTGATCCGTTGTGCGAGCTTTTTGAGGTTGCCGGCAGCTTGGTCGATTGATTGTTCTCCCAGTTTCACCTCAACCAAGGCCCAGTGTCCATCATCTAAGACCAGGACGGCGTCGGCCTCTAAAGCTGTTTTATCGCGATAGCGATAGACCTGATCACCTAAGGCGTCAACATAAACCCGTCGACCATGCGCGCACGGCGATTCGAAAAGAAGCCCAAAAGTTTCTCAATCGGTCAAAAGTTGCTTCGGGGTGGCGCTGAGCATAACGGTAGCTAGTGGTGGAACGCAGAGATTAGATAAGGCGGGTTGAAAAGCCGCCCATATGGATAGCCCTCCTTTCACTACGTTATGGCATGTCAACACGCCAATTGTGCAAGTTGGACCGTTTTCGTTGTGCAAGTTGGACCGTTGTGAGGGGGGCACGGATGCCCACGGCACACCCAAGATCCAGCTACCCGACCCGGTAGCCACTCGCCAGCGCGTCTATAATTCTTGCATTAGTAACGTTATTGGGAACTTGAAGGTTATCCGGAACCGGGAACTCACGGAAGGCACTGGTGGCATGGCACGCGGCAAAGCGATTGAGCTGTTCTTGGTGGATGGCACGCCCGGCGGAATTATGACGGCAAGCATCGCGGACTGGACGGGCGTCGTCGTATCTGCACGCCGCGACCAATTATCGGAACTGCTGCGGCGCGAGGATGCCCACGGTAACGGCGTCTATCTCCTCCTCGGTGCGGACCCGGACGCTATCGACAACACCTGGTGCTATATCGGCAAAACCGAGAATTTCAGCGAGCGCCTCCGTACCCACGACCAGCGCAAACCGCAGTGGAACCGGGTCGTCATTATCGGCAGCATGCAAAAATCTTTCAACGAAGGGCATTGGGGCTACCTGGAGTCGCGCCTCGTGGATATTGCTCAGGCGGCCGAACGTTGCTCCATGCCCGATAATAAGCAGGTCCCGCGGCTGCGCAAGCTTTCGGAGGGGCAGCAGGCTTCGGCGGAATCTTTCCTGGATAACGTCAAGGTGATTCTCCCGATTCTCGGCGTGAATGTGCTGCGTTCGCGCTCAACAATCCCCGCGGCTCCCGCTCCTGAAACGCCCGCCGCCACCTCCACGCTCTTCCATCTGCGCCAGGCCAATAAAGGTGTTGATGCCACGATGCAGCTGGTGGATGGCGAGTATTTCGTTCTCAAAGGTTCGCGCGTCGTCGCCGAATGGCACTTGCGCGGCGCCTCCGAATCGACGCTCCGTTCCTACACCAACTACGCCGCGCTGCATCACAAGCTCGTTGACGATGGTTCCATAAAACTTTCCGACGGCACCGCGGTTCTCACCCGCGATATTGCTTTCGGCTCGCCTTCCACCGCGGCCGCGGTGATCCTAGGGCGCTCCTCGAACGGCCGGCGCGAATGGCTCGCGGATGACGGCCGCACGTTTGGTGAATGGGAAGCGGATAACGCCTAGGAACGCGCGCGGGTGCGCGCCATAGTAGTACGACGACGCCGCGCCTGCCGCGCTCCTACAAGTTTTCTGATGGGGCGTACACCGATAGGAATTTCACGATGCGCTCGTTCTTCGAGGTGAAGAAATCTTCCGGGGCGCCCTCGTACTGGATGTGGCCCGCGTCCAAGAAAACCACCTGGTCTGCCACGCGCCTGGTGAAATTCATATCGTGGCTCACCACGATGAGGCCCTGCCCCTGGCTGGCCAGTTCGGATAGAACCTTGGAAACCTCGGCGGCGAGCTCCGGGTCCAGCGCGGAGGTAGGCTCATCGCATAGAAGATACTTCGGGCGCATCGCTAGCGCTCGGGCGATTGCTGCCCGCTGGGCCTGGCCGCCAGAAAGCTCGGCAGGATAAGCATCTGTTTTCGCGCTGAGGCCAACCCGCTCAAGTAATAACTCGCTGTCAGCGCGCGCGGCTTTCTGGTCTTTTCCGTGCAGCCGCGGGGCGAGTTCAACATTCTCGCGGACGGTCAGGTGCGGGAATAGATGAAAACCCTGGAAGACCATGGCAGAGTGCGAACGAATTTGTTCCTTATCTGCGCGTGTTACCTGGGTGGGGAAGGTCAGTGAGAAATCCTCAACCCTGATGTGCCCGGAATTCGGAATCTCCAGCAGGTTCAACGTGCGCAGCAGCGTGGATTTACCGGAGCCGGATGGGCCCACGATCACGGTGGTCTTGCCGGGTGAAAAGCTCGCGGTCACGCCTGCTAAGGCGTGGGTATCACTGCCGAAGGTTTTAGTTAGGTCTTTTATCTCAATCATTTTTCACCACGTACTTAGAGGTTGTCTTTTCCAGGTATGTCTGCAGCCATGACAGCAGCGTGCAGATTGCGAGGTAAATCGCCGCGACTTCAACGTAAAGTATCAAGGGTTCATAGACGCGCGCGGTGATCTGCTGGCCGATCTGGAAAACGTCGGAAATAGTGATGACGGAGGCTAACGAGGTTGATTTCACCAGGTTCACGAATTCGTTGCTGATAGAGGGCAGCGCGATTCGCCAGATCTGCGGGCCAATGATGTGCCGCAGTGTTTGCCAATGTGTCAGCCGCAAAGTGGCGGCGGCCTCCCATTGGCCGGACGGGATGGAGAGCTGTGCCCCGCGGATTCCCTCGGAGATATACGCGCCGGTGTTGAGCGAGAAGGTGATGATCGCGGCCAGCCAGGCCGATAGCGTGATGCCAACTTTGGGCAGCCCGAAAAAGACGATGAATAGTTGCACGAGAAGCGGGGTGCCGCGGAAAATCCACACGTAGAACCACGCTATGGCCCGAGCTATCCGGCTCTTCGATAGCCGCAGCTGGGCGGTAACGATGCCCAGCACGAGCGCTATCGCGAAAGAAATGAGGGAAAGCGGAATCGTAACTTTTAACGTGGCTTCTAAGAGTTGCGGAAAAGACTCGAGCCATAGCGTGATCGTATTCATGACGTACCTTTTATGTGGGCTTAGTTAGGCGAAATATCTTCGCCGATGTACTTCTCGAAAATCTGTGCGTAGGAGCCATTGCTGAGGCCCTTCGCAATAGATTCGTTCAGCTTTTCCTTGAGAGGATCAGCGCCCTTGGCCAGCATGACCGAAATTTGTACCGGTTCGCCACCAGGAACTTTGATTCCGTCCAGATTGGTAGCGGTGGTCTTCTTCAGGAAGTCAGAAACCGTCACCACGTCGTTAACTGTGCAGTCTGCCTGGCCGTTAATGACCAGCTGGGTTGATTCCGAAAAACCTTGGGTGGGAACGATCTCGGCGCCAGCTGCGGCGGCAGTTTGGCCGTAGTCAGAAGACGGCGTCTGAGCGCACTTCTTGCCTTTCAGATCTTCCAGCTTGGTAATGCCGGTGCCCTTTTTCACCAGAATCTCGGAACGAGAAATAGCGTAAGGCGCGGTGAAATCATATTTCTTCCGGCGCTCCTCGGTCGGGTTAATGTTATTGATGACGATGTCATACTTACCCGTGTCAAGGCCGGCGATGAGGGAATCCCATTTTGTCTCAACGAATTCGGGTTCAACGCCAAGGTCTTGGGCTATGAGCTTGGCGATCTCCACTTCAAAGCCCACCAGCTTGCCTGTCTTATCATGGTAGCCGTAAGGCACGAACGTGCCTTCGATACCTACTTTGATTTTTCCAGTTTCTTTGATCTGGGCGAGCGAATCTTTTTCGGCTCCGCAACCGCTCAAGACGGTCACAGCGGCAAGGCCGGCAGCCAGCACCTTAAATATTTTCTTCATTGTGGTTCCCTTACTTGATGGTTGGGGTGATTATGGTTCCCTTACAGAAGGGTGGAGTAATCAATAGTTCGGATACTTGTTGGTTCCCTTAATCGATAGCGGATAGGGCGTTTTCTAGGTCGGCCTTGAGATCGTGAACGTCCTCGATGCCAACGGATAAGCGCAGCAGGCGATCAGAGATGCCTGCCTTTTCGCGTTCTTCCGGGCTTAGATTTTCGTGGATCATGCTTGCCGGGTGGCAGATGAGAGTTTCCACGGAGCCCAGGGAAACCGCGAAGCGCATAAGTTTCAGATTCTTCGCGAAGGCATGGAAGTCGATACCTTCAGCGAGCTCGAAGGCGAAGAGCGCGCCGTCGCCCTTCGATTGCCGCGCGTGAATTTCCTTTTCTTTCGCGGAATACCAGCCGGGAGCCAATACCCGCGAAACTGCTGGGTGATGCTCGAGGTAGTCCCGCAGGATTGCGGCGTTTTCTTGCTGCCGGTCGAGCCTGATAACAAGCGTTTTCAACCCGCGCAGAATCGAATAAGAATCGAAGGGGGAGAGGGGATTGCCCAGCGCTTTGGAGGCGATTTTCAGGCTGGCGTACCAGGCATCGTCGTTCGTTAATATGAATCCCGCTAAAACGTCCGAATGCCCGCCAAAATATTTCGTTCCCGAGTAAACAACGGCATCTGCGCCCAGATCCAAGGGCTTTTGCAGGTATGCGGTAGAGAAGGTGTTATCAACAACAACCTTGGCATTAACTTTTTTAGCTAACGACGCGACATGAGAAATATCGGTCACCCGCAGGGTGGGATTGGTGGGCGATTCCAGAAATACCATCGCGGTATCCTCCGGAATCTCGGTCAATTCGTTGAAATCATCGACGAATTCGGCGGTTATGCCGCGGCGAGCGAAAAATTCGTCCACCAGTAGGAAAGTGCCTCCGTAAACCGATGAGGTAAGTAAAACCCGATCTCCTGTTGTGAGAGAGGAAAAGACCGTCGCGGTAGCAGCCATCCCGGTGGCAAAAGCCAGCGCGTGCTCGGCGCCTTCCACGTACGCAACCGCGGATTCCACAGAGCCTCGGGTCGGGTTGGAGCTGCGTTGATATCCGTACGGCCCCGCTGAACCATCGGTGGGTTGCTCGAAGGTGGAGGCCAAATAAATAGGCGGGATGACCGCGCGGTACTGGTCATCCGGGCGCGATGCGGAGTAATCGTTAACAACTCGGGTGGCAAAAGATAGGTTTTTAGGCATAGTTAATCCATTTTTGGGTGTTTTGGGTGCGTGAAATGACGGATACTGCTATCCGAAAAATAAGGGAATTGTGCCCACTACGGGCGATGCGGTGATAAGAATGCGCTAGCTGAATTTAGCGGGACATGCACATTCGCATGCACATACACATGCAGGTACCCATAGCCGTGGAGGCGGATACGAATGCAGCGGTGTTGTAAGCCATGGTCGAAAGGGTAATGGCAAATTGCGCGAGACGCAAACTGAATGAGGAAAACCGTTTGTGGCTTTCAACTCGTTGAGCTGCGGTAATAGCGACGACGCCGCGCCTGCTGCGCCGTGTGCCCGTTTGGCGATCACCGCAACCCGCCCGGCGCACCTGCTTTCGCTCCGACTCTCCCTTGCGCCCCTCACCTCTTGCGCCCTCGCACCTCTTGCGCCCTCGCACCGGCGGCTATACACTCGGTGACTAGTAGGACTAGTTACTGAGTGAATAGTTGGTATCGGAATGGAAGTTCAGTACGCATTCCTCGGTTTGCTTACCCGTGAACCGAATTACGGCTACGAGTTGAAAAAACTCTACGACCGCTACTTCGCGGGGGATAAGCCGATTCTGGCCGGCCAGGTCTACGCCACTCTCGCGCGTCTGGCCCGCGATGCCAAAGTGGAGCAGGTGGATGATCGCGAAAGTTCGGGTGGCCCGAGCCGCACCCGCTATGCTCTCACCACCACCGGGGAGCACGCCCTGCGCGAATGGCTGACCACCCCGGAAGTCCCGGCACTCGCACTTCAAGAGGACCTCTATTTTAAAACGATTCTCTCCCTCCTCGTGACCGGAGACGCTTCCGGCTACCTCAAAGCGCAGCGCGCCACCCACCAACAGCGTATGCGCGAACTCACCACCCGCAAACAGAACGCTGCGCTGGCTGAAAAACTCCTTCTCGACAGCGCGATTTTCCACATCGAGGCTGATCTGCGGTGGATCCAGGTGACCTCCTCGCGCCTCGACCAGCTCAAGGAGGAGCTATGAGCACTACCGCCATGACTGTCACCGCTACGGGCGCACCAAGCGCGAGCGACACCATTCTTTCCGCGCGAGACCTCGTGAAAAGCTACGGAAAAACCACGGCCTTGCGCGGTGTCAGTGCGGATATTCGCCGCGGGGAAATCCTGGCCATTATGGGCCCTTCTGGCTCGGGCAAATCCACCCTCCTCCACGCTCTGGCCGGTATTGAGCTTCCCGATAGTGGCACGGTTACCTACTTCGGCTCAGCCCCGGCGGATGCTGAGGGCCAGCCTCGCGAACTCACCACGCTTTCCGATAATGACCGCACCCGGTTGCGCCGCGAAGATTTCGGCTTCGTTTTCCAATTCAGCCAGCTCGTCCCCGAGCTCACCGCCCTGGATAATATCGCGGTGCCGCTCCTCCTGGGTGGCACCAAGAAGCGCGCCGCCTACGCCACCGCCTACCGCTGGCTCGAACGCGTCGGCCTGGCGGACCACGCAAAGGCACTACCTGGCGAAATGTCCGGTGGGGAAGCTCAGCGCATCGCCATCGCCCGCGCGCTCTGCCCCCACCCCAGCATCCTTTTCGCTGACGAGCCCACCGGCTCTCTCGATTCCCTCAACTCCGAATACGTCATGAGCGGACTGGTGCACTTGGCCCGGGAACACGCCATGACCGTCGTCCTCGTCACCCACGAACCGACCATCGCCGCCTACGCGGACCGCGAGATCATCGTCCGCGACGGAATCCTGGAGGCGTAACCGATGCGCGTGGCCTGGAGCGTGGTACGCCAATCCCTCACTCGAACCAAGGGTCGCCTCGCCCTCATTACCGGCGCGGTTGCCTTCGGAACCGTCCTCTTGCTTGCCTTCGCAGCTTTCACCCACGCGACTTTTGATCGCACCGCCGAATCCTGGGAGGCAGCTGTTCACGATGCACCCTATGTTTCGGATCTACCCGCAGCTGCGGCGTCGTCGCATATAAAAATGTATCGCCCCGGTATTGATGACCTCGCGATGATCGGTGGGGCGCAGGTCGAGGTTGTGTATGTGGACGCGGCCGGGGTAAGCAATCCGGCGCAGCTGCACGGCATCACCTGGCCGGGGCGCGGGGAATATCTGCTCTCGCGCGGTACCCGCACCCTGCTGGAAACCAGCGCGAATCCCGCGGTTGCCAACCGCTTCGGGCGCGTGGATCGGGGCACGCTGCCCCGGGAACTGACCAACGGCCCGGACGACCTCCTCGCCGTGGTGGGGGCGGATTTGAGCGAGGTGGCCGATGCTCGCAGCCTCGCGTCCTTCGAGCCGGCCGGCGCCAGCGGAAGCGACCCGAATTTCATTCTGCTTCTCATCGGCCTGGTGGTGCTGCTTTTCCCGGTGCTTTTCCTTATCTCGATTTCGGCGGCGCTCGGCAGTGCCCAGCGCGAACAGCGCTACGCCACCTTGCGCCTGGTGGGTGCAACCACGCGGCAGGTGCGCGGCATTCTTATCCTCGAGGCCCTGGTGGGAGCGGCGGCCGGGTACGCGCTGGGTGCGGCGCTTTTCGCGGTGGCGTGGCCGCTTCTCGCGGAGATTCCGCTGGCGCGCGGGCGCTATTGGGCCGAGTCCCTCGCGGTCACGCCGCTAGCCTACGCGCTCGCCGCGCTCGCGATTATTGCGATGGTGGTGGGAGCGAATCTGTGGGGGCTGCGGCGCATTGAGGCCACGCCCCTGGGGGTGGTACGACGCCGCCGCACTCTCACCCGCCCCTCTCCGCTCAGTTTTGCCGGTATCGCGCTGGCCTGCGCGATCTTTGGCTACCTGTATCTCACCAGCGAGCCGGATAACGCCACCGGCACCGAACAAAATCTCTTCCTGATTGCGCTGGTCATCATGATGCTCGGCCTGGTGGTGGCGGCACGCTGGCTGATTTACGCGCTGGCCGGCCTGAGTGCACGCTGGGCACGGCGGGCGCCCATGATTATCGGCCAAAAATACGTGCGGGCGCATTCGGGGCGGATCGCCCGTTCGGTTTCCGGGGTGATCCTCGCGCTTTTCGCCGGTACCTTCTTTATTACCACGGTTTCCGAGGTGGATTTCCTGGGCGCGCAGGTGCCGACCGTGGCGGAGAAAATGCCGAGCACCACCGCGGTGCTCGCCAACCTCAGCCCGGAGCAGGCCGAGGCCGCGGCCCGGGCGATTCCCGCGAATGTTCCGGGGGCGCGGGCCCTCACCGTGCCCTATCTCGCGCGGTCCTGGGTGGTGCTTCCCTGCGAGAGTGCTGCCCGCGCCGTGGGACTCATGTGCCAGGGCAGTGGCGTGGTGGGCGTGAACTTTTGGGATTTGGCGGATGCGCCGGGCGCCGTCGTCGAAGCTCCCGATGCCACGCAGTTAGCCGAAACCGTGCAGGGAAGTTACAACGCGTATATTTCCGGGGAGGCGAGCGCGGTGCTGCTGGAGCTGCGCGAGCCGGGCGATATTGAGGCCGTGCGCACGGTCCTCATGAATGCGCAGCTTACCGAGCCGGGCGGCGTGTATGTATTCGCCGGTGGGCGCGGCATCGCGGTGGCGGTGGATAAGACCGTGGAGACGATGACCTACCTGGTCTACGCCGGAATTGCCCTGACGTTTGCGGTGGCGATTGTGTCGCTGCTGGTCTCGACGTACGCGGGGTTATTGGAACGACGTCGCTCTTTGCTAACC
The DNA here is from genome assembly GCF_000411135.1 of Actinotignum schaalii FB123-CNA-2. Taxonomy (GTDB): domain Bacteria; phylum Actinomycetota; class Actinomycetes; order Actinomycetales; family Actinomycetaceae; genus Actinotignum; species Actinotignum schaalii_A. The sequence continues at coordinate 55,112 of NZ_KE150264.1, forward strand.
CTGCGCCTGAGCGGCATGCAGGTGCGCCAGCTGGCCGCCATGCTCGTGGTGGAATCGGTGCTTCCGCTGGCGGTGATCGCCACGCTCACAACGGCGGCCGGTTTCGGCACCGGCTGGCTACTCATGGAGATGCGCTCGGTCTCCCTGGATGCCTCTTTCTCTCCCGTGCTGCTGGTGGCTTTGCTGGCCGCGCTGGTGCTTTCCCTGCTCGCTGTTCTAGCGCTGGTGCCCGCGCTGCGCCGGGTCAGCGAGCCGGCCAATAACGCCCGGGAGTAGCAGTCAGGAGTCGCGCGCCGGGTTCATGTTCGATGCGTGTTTTCTGGCTGAGGCATGAAGTGAAATTGTCATGCTAAGACGGCTTCGCGAATCAGTTCGGACCGTGTTACATTGAGCTCCCGAGCGCGAGCATCAATGGCTTTAATTTCCTCTGGCGTGAAACGGACGGCAACTACCTGGCTGGGAACGGCGCCTCGCCCGGGGCGTCCCCGTCCCCGTTTGGTAAGAGTGTCAACGTCGTAGCCGGCTTCCGCTTCAGCGGCCCATGCTTGTATTTGTTCTTCGGTAACCGGTGTGCCCTTGATCTTTTCGGTCATGCAATTATCGTAATACGGAAATGGCATCCCGCCAGCGGCGTGAGCGGAGCCTCGCGAAGCTCCATCCCACCCGCCTAAGCACCCCGCGCCCGGCTAGCGCCGTCGTGAAAAAAATAACTTTGCGGGCTGCGAAGAAGGGGACATCAGTCCCGCGAAGTTGTCTGACTTTTACTTTTCGCGTCGCGCCGCGCGCGCGAACCGCGATTTTCTGAGGAATTTTCAGGGTTTTTCAGCGCTTTTCCCGCCCGCAAAACCGCAGGTAACGGGCAGAAAGTCCCGACTTTCCCCCGATCCGTCCCGCGGCGCGCCCGGTGCGAGCTGCGCTACAACGCAAGCATCTTTCATTCGCTAAAGTAAAGGCGCGAGCGACGATGGAGCCGGCAACCGGCATCACGGCTCGTACGGAAACGCGCATGGTTCGTCAAGAGCCAGCGTCGTTCCCGCACCGCGGTTATCCCGTGGCGTGGGGCAACGCTATATGCCGAAGGTGACACAGGCGCGGATCCATTGGGAGAAAGCGAACTATGGCTACCACTCAGCAAACTGGTGACCGCACCAACGTTGGTGACATGATCGATCGCTTGGCATCGCAGGCAATATCCGCCCTTGAAGAATTCGATGCCTTCGATCAAGAAAAGATTAATGCGATTGTGCATGCGATGGCCCTTGCCGGGGTTGATCAGCACATGGTGCTCGCCAAGGCCGCCATTGAAGAAACAGGCCGCGGCCTCTACGAAGATAAGTGCGTCAAGAATCTTTTCGCCACGGAATATATCTGGAATTCCATCAAGTATGACCGCACCGTGGGTATTATCCGTCAGGATAAGCAAAAGGGCATTATCGAAATCGCTGAGCCCGTGGGCGTGATTGCCGGGGTGACGCCGGTGACCAACCCGACGTCCACCACAATGTTCAAGTGCATTATCTCCATCATGACTCGCAATCCGATTATTTTTGCGTTCCACCCCAGTGCGCAAAAGTCCTCGGCGCTGGCCGCACAGGTCATGCTGGACGCCGCGATTGCCGCCGGAGCCCCCGAGCACTGCATCCAGTGGATCGAAACTCCTTCCTTGGAAGCCACGAAGACCCTGCTCAACCACGATTCCATCTCCCTGGCCCTGGCCACCGGAGGAGCGGGCATGGTGGCCTCCGCCTACTCCACCGGCAAGCCGGCCCTGGGCGTGGGCCCGGGTAACGCTCCGGTGTACGTACACAAGACCGCCAAGATTAAGCGCACCGTTAATGACCTCATCCTCTCGAAGACCTTCGATAACGGCATGATCTGCGCCTCCGAACAGTCTCTCGTGATCGACGCCTCGATCCGCGAGGAGCTCCTGGCCGAATTCGAGCGTATGGGCTGCCACATCGTCACCCCGGAAGAGAAGAAGGCCCTGGCTAAATTCATGGTCAAGGCTGATGGCACGATCAGCGCTGACGTCGTGGGTATGAATGCGGACCGCATCGCCGAAGGTGCGGGCATTGATGTTCCTACCGGAACGAAGATCCTCCTCGTCGAGCTTGAGGACCTCGGCCCCGAAGAACCCTTCTCGCGTGAGAAGCTGTGCCCGGTACTCGGCTACACCACCGTGGAAAGCGATGCCGAAGGCTTCGACGTGGCCGAAAAGCTGCTGCGTTTCGGTGGCTTGGGCCATACCGCGGTTATCCACACGGAAGATAAGGACGTGGCGCGCGAATACGGGCTGCGCATGAAGGCCTGCCGCATTATCGTCAACGCTCCTTCCGCGCTGGGCGGCATCGGCGACGTCTACAACGGCCTCATCCCGTCCATGACGCTCGGGTGCGGCTCCTACGGGCGGAATTCCGTTTCGCATAACGTCAGCGCCGTCGACCTCATTAATATCAAGCGAATCGCGGAAAGGCGTAACAATATGCAGTGGTTCAAGGTTCCGCCGAAGACGTACTTCGAGCGGTACTCCACGCAGTACCTGCAGAAGATGCCCGCGATTTCGCGTGTCTTCATCGTCACCGACCCGGGCATGGTCATGAACGGCTACGTGGACGTTATTATCGATCACCTCAAGGCCCGCCGGGACGACGTCGCCTGGAATATCTTCCAAGACGTGGAACCCAACCCTTCCTCGACCACGGTGTTCCGCGGGGCGAAACTCATGGAGGAATTCCAGCCCGATTGCATTATCGCCCTGGGCGGCGGTTCTCCCATGGACGCCGCGAAGGCCATGTGGCTCTTCTATGAACATCCCGAATCCTCGTACTTCGGCATGAAGCAGAAGTTCATGGATATCCGCAAGCGCACCTACCGCTTCCCGAAGCTGGGGCGCAAGGCGCAGTTCGTGGCCATCCCGACTACCTCGGGTACCGGTTCGGAATGTACGCCGTTCGCGGTTATCACCGACGCGGAAACCCACGTCAAGTACCCCTTCGCCGATTACGCGATTACTCCGAACGTGGCGATTGTGGACGCGCAGTACGTGGACTCGGTGCCTGCCCGCACCGCGGCTGATTCGGGTATGGACGCGCTCACGCACGCCATCGAATCCTATGTCTCCACGATGGCCAGCGATTATACCCGCGGCCTGTCCATCCGCGCCGCCCAGCTCATTTTCGCCAACCTGCGCAAGTCCGTGCTGGAAGGCGATATGGAAGCCAAGGAAAAGGTCCACAATGCCTCGGCTATGGCCGGTATGGCCTTCGCGAATGCGTTCCTGGGCATTGTCCACTCGCTTTCGCACAAGGTTGGCGGTGAATTTGATATTGCGCACGGTCGCACCAACGCGATCTTCCTGCCGCATGTTATTCGGTACAACGCTACCAAGCCGTACAAGCACTCCATCTTCCCGGCCTACGAGCACTACCGCGCCGACGAAGACCTCGCGGAATTCGCGAGCTACATGGGCTTCCCGGCCTCGACCACCGAAGAGGGCGTACAGTCCCTCATCGACGAGGTCACGAAGCTCGCTGAGGATCTCGGTATTGAGATGAGCCTCAAGGCTAACGGGGTGACCTGGGAAGCGCTCGAGCCCAAGCTTGACTGGCTCGCCGACCGCGCCCTGGAGGATCAGTGCACCCCGGCCAACCCGAAGGCCCCGCTCGTCTCCGAGCTGCGCACCCTCATTATCGACGCCTTCGAAGGCGAAGTGGGCTACACCGCCTCGCGCGGTGTGGACGTGCTCGCCGACCTCGGCACCGGTGAGGCGGCACGCCGCAAGGCTGCGAAGACGCGCAAGGGTGAATCCACCCGGCCTTCGGCTTCGCAATCGGCCACAAACGCCCAGGTAGAGATCTATGATCACAAGGCCAAGGCCAGCCTCGAGCACGCCGAAGCCGATCAGGATGATCCCGCCGTTGAAGAACTCGTCGATACGCAGCTCGAGGGCGGTTCTTCCGCGAAGGCTTCCGCGAAGGGCGCCAAGGCGGAGAAGAAGAACGACGGCGCAGCTGAAGGCGCAGCGAACTAAGCCGGCAGAGCCAGCCTGGCAGGTGGCGGGCGCCGGGGACACGCAGTCCGGCGCCCGCCGCGCTAGGCCTCAAGGCTCGCCCGCGGCGAGCTTCCATCGGTAGAGTGGGTAAGGTGAAGAAGAAACTACTGACTGTGGCGGGTGCGCTGCTGTGTTCCCTGGCTCTGGCCTCGTGTTCCTCGTCCCCTTCGGATAACCCCAGTTCCGACCCGAGTTCCTCGGGCCCCGGATCCTGCTCGGTGGAATCGAACGCGCCGGGTTGCTAAGCGGCTGCTCGGCAGTCAATCGACTGTCAAGCTGCTGGTGGCCCAGTCCGCGCACGCGGCCGGCAGTGATGCCGGGCGCGGGCGCACGGCGTCGTCGTTCCCCTTTAAGTTCTAGGCAAAGGGCGTGGTAACCCGCGCCGTGACATGAAAGAATAACGATATGACCTACACACTGGTATTGCTCCGCCATGGCGAGAGCGATTGGAACGCAAAGAACCTGTTCACCGGTTGGGTTGATGTGCCGCTCTCGGAGAAGGGGCGTGCGGAAGCCGCTCACGGTGGCAAGCTCCTCAAGGAGAACAACATCCTCCCCGACCTCCTGTTCACCTCGCTGCTCCGGCGCGCGATCACCACGGCGAATATTGCCCTGGATGAATGTGATCGCCACTGGATCCCGGTGCAGCGTTCCTGGCACCTCAACGAACGCCACTACGGCGCGCTGCAGGGCAAGAACAAGAAGGAAATCCGCGACGAATACGGCGAAGAACAGTTCATGCAGTGGCGCCGCTCCTACGATGTTCCGCCGCCGGCCATTGAGCTCGGTTCGGAATGGTCGCAGGATCAGGATCCTCGCTATGCCGGTGAACCGATCCCGCGTTCGGAATGCCTCAAGGATGTGCTCGCGCGCGCGCTGCCCTACTGGGAATCCGATATCGTCCCCGCTATCAAGACCGGGAAAACCGTCATGATCGCGGCGCACGGCAATTCGCTGCGCGGTATCGTTAAGTACCTTGATGACATCTCCGATGATGACATTGTGGGCGTGAACATCCCCACCGGCATTCCGCTGGTGTACGAGCTCGATGAGGAAACCCTCAAGCCCGTCAAGAAGGGCGGCACCTACCTCGATCCCGAAGCGCAGAAGAAGATCGCGGAAGTTGCCAACCAGGGCAAGTAGTTCGCAAGTAAGTCGCAGTCTCTAGCGCTGAATTAGAAGGCTAAGAGTCAAGCAGGGCTCCGGTCAGACCGGGGCCCTGCTGCTGTTAAGTACGGGCGGGTGCGGTGCGGCTTCCCGCGCGCACCTTCCGCGCGCCCGCACCGCGCCCCGCTATGAACTCAGTCACGGCTTCGCGGCCGGGACTTGTCCATCCCCGCCCCACCCCCTACCATTGAGCTGGTAATGATAACGGTTATCGTTACCGCTTATGGGCGGCTCGGCCGCTGCCTGGGAAGCGCCCGGTTACATGCCGAGCGCAGCGCCGCCGCCCGGCGGCCTGGATTCACGTATCCGGAGGTGTGTGTCCGAGCATGAGGAAGCTGCTACCCGCCATCGCGTCCATCGTTGCGATGGTCTGCCCTGCCGGTATCCCTTCCGGTGGGAGCCAGGAAGCGCTGGCGGGTAGTGTTTCGGCCGCGGGAGTGAGGACCCGCGCCGAAACTGGCGATCGGAACTCCGATGCGCCACGGGTAGTCGCCTCCACTCCGATACTCGCGGACCTCGCCCAGAACGTTCTGGGCGAGCGGGGTGAGGTGACCTCCCTTGTGCCGCCCGGGGCGGACCCGCATTCTTTTGAACCGTCACTGCGGTCATTGCGGGAACTGGCCCGGGCGGACATCGTCTTCTCCAACCAATTGCTGCTGGAAGACCAAGCGCTGCTCGCCACCATGGATGCTACCAGGCGCCCCGGCGTGAAGAACGTCGGTTTGGGTGAGGCGGCCGTCGCATACGGCGCGCGCCATATTGCACTTGTGGAGGATGCGGCGCTCAGCACTGTGTGGCTCGGTTTCCGGGCCGGTGCACCGGTTGCGCCCCAGTCGCAGGAGGGGAACGACGCCGCACCGTCCGCTTCCACCACCTCCGCTCCCATTGTTTCGCTGCGCGCGCTCTCGGTTACCGGCCCGGGCACCCTCGCCGCTTTCACCACCGGAACGTTCGGGCAGCCCAAGGTCTATATCGATTCCTCGCGTGACGAACTCGGGCACGTGGATCTTCCGGCCCAGGCCCATACCCATATGTCCTGGGCTTTTTCCGCCCCCGGTATTTACGAATTGCGCATGCGCGCCGAAGTGCAGGAAAACGGGCAGAGCCGCAGCCTCGGGGAAGGAACAGTGGTCTTTGCGGTCGGGGTGGACCCGGCCACAACCGGGCGTAGCCGCGTGATCGACGCCGGCCACGTGGATATCACCATGGCCGATAGCGGCGCCATTACCCTGCGCGGGGAAATCGAATCGGCCCGCACCACCGAGGTATCCCCGGATAGCGCGGTCATCGCGGTCCCGCACACCGTAGCCACCCATATTCCCGGTGAGCCCGCCTGGCGTTTCCTGGGGCGAGCCGGGGATACCAGCTGGGTATTGGCTCAGGCGGTTCTGGGGGAACACGTGCACGGCGATGTTGATCCGCACCTTTGGCTGGATGCCTCCAATGCCGTCGCTTACGTGGAAACCATCGCCGCCGAGCTCAGCGCCCTGGATCCCGCCGGCGCCCCGACGTACGCGGCGAATGCGCAAGCCTATATCGCCAGATTGCAGGGGCTGGATGAGTGGCTGCGCGGCGTCGTCGCCTCGATCCCGGCGCGGCAGCGCAAGCTCGTGACCGCGCACGATGGCTTCGGCTATCTGGCCCGCGCTTACGGCCTGGACACGGTTGGTTTCGTCACCCCGAATCCGGCGCTGGAACCCTCCGCGCGCCAGCTCGCCAATCTCACCCACACGCTCATGGACCTGCGTGTTCCCGCTGTTTTCGGGGAACCGACCACGGCGTCGCACGCCGGAGAGCTGCGGGCGGTGGCAAGCGCGGCGGGCGTGGCGGTCTGCCAGCTCTATTCTGATTCTTTCGACGGCGCTGCCACCACCTACGAAGCCATGATGATTGCCAATGGCCGCGCCCTGAAAAACTGCCTCGACCCGGGCGCACTGCCGGCCTGGCCTCCCGATTACGAGGTGCCGCGTCTGCCCCTGGCAACCGCTACCGATCAGCTTCCTGCCACCGAAACCACGAAGGACAACTCATGACTCGATTTGCCAACGTCCGCTCTGTTTGCGCACGCAGTCTCGCCGCGCTGGTTGTAGCTGCGCTCAGCTGTGCCCTGGTGCTGACGCTGCCCGCGCGCGCCTTCGCCCATCCGGACCCGGCACCCACCGCGCCTGGCTCCAGCACCGCGGTTGACCCGGCCCTCACCCAAACGGTGAGCGGGGATGAACAGCTGGCCCCGGCCGGCACCCCGGTGGAGATCAGCTCCGGTCACGTGGATATGGGCCCGCGCCTGACGGATGCCGGTTGGGATTTCCTGGTGCGCGATGATTCGGGTGCCGCGCCGGTATGGCGTTCCGTGGATGACGTGGTCTTCCGAGTGGGGGATGCAGCCCGCATGGAGGTGCCCGCCACCGACGCCTACTCCTTTATTCATGCTTCCGGCCCCGCCTACGTGATCCCGCAGCAGCAGCTCGCTGACGTGGTGTGGTTGGGCTGGAATACTCAGGATCCCGGCGTGGTCAGCCGCGTCAACGGGGATGTGGCCCTCACCTACGGCGGGCACGCCGGTGAAGGCCAGTTCACCGCCTTCGTCGATTCGGGGAACTTCTCCGGACCCACCCTGCTGTGGAATTCCGAAGTGGCCACCTCGCAGCCGGTCCACGTTTCCCTCAATACCCACACCCACGCCAATTGGGTCTTCACCCAGCCCGGCGTACACCTGGTGCGCCTGACGGTATCCGCCCAGCTCACGGACGGTACCCAGGTGGAGAAAACCGTGACCTTGCGTTTCGCGGTGGGGGCGAATACTTCTGCCGACGCCGCCCGCGCGGCCCAGTGGCCCAGCGGCAGCGATGGTGCAGCTGCCACCGGCTCGGCCGCGGATAACGCCCGGGCGGGGCAATCCGGCGGCGGTCAATCCGGTACGGCGCAATCGGGCGCGAACGGTGCCCAGAACCCCGCTGGCGGCGAAGCGGAGATCCCGCTGCGCTGGGTTGTTATCGGCTGCGCCGGTGCTGTGATTCTCATTGCCGCCGGCTTTATCGGGGCGCGTGCTTCACGCCGCCGCCACCAGGCCGCCGCGCTCGCAGCCCGTACCCAGACCCGCGATAGCGCGGAAGGGGAGGAATCGTGCCGGCATTAACGGTCCGTGACCTGGCGGTTGTCCTCGGGGGAGTGCGGGTGCTCCGCGATGTCAATCTCGAGGTGGCAGCCGGTGAACTCGTTGGCCTCATCGGCCCGAACGGCGCCGGGAAAACCACCCTCATGCGCAGCATTATGGGGCTGCTCACGCCGGCAGCGGGCACGATTGAGGTGCGCGGGGAGCGGGTCCGGCCCGGCCGCCCACACCGTGCCATCGGCTACGTGCCGCAGTCGCGCGCAACCCAATGGGGTTACCCCATGAGCGTGGAAGAACTGGTGGCCACCGGCCTCGAACGCCGCGGGCTGCTCGCCCGCACCCGCCTCGGGCGGAACGCGTGGGAAAAGGTCTATGCCGCGCTCGATAGGGTCGATTTATTCGAGATGCGGCGTCGGCCCATCGGGCAGCTTTCCGGCGGGCAGCAACAGCGCATCCTCATCGCGCGCGCCCTTGTGCGCGACCCGGCCATCCTCCTCCTGGACGAGCCCTTTACCGGACTTGACCACCCCACCCAGGATTCCCTGGCCGATCTTTTCCTCTCGCTGCGCGCCGGCGGGGCCGGAATTATTATGTCCACCCACGACCTCACCCAGGCCGTCGATATTTCCACCCGGGTGGCCCTCCTCAATCGCACAATTATCGCGGCCGGTCCGCCCGCCGATATCCTCCGCGCCGACCTGTGGATGGAAACCTTCCAAGTGCGGGCTTCCTCGCCGCTGCTGCGCGTCCTCGGAATGGTGAAAGCATGAGTTTCTTCGATTTTCTAGCCGATTTATCCAATCCGGTGCTCGGCTTCCTCCCGCGCGCGCTCCTCGTTGCCATGCTCTCCGCGGTCGTGTGCGGGGCGGTGGGCGTACACGTGGTCCTGCGCGGCATGTCCTTCCTAGGAGATGCCCTCGCCCACGCCGTTTTCCCCGGTATCGTCATCGCTTTCGCGCTCCAGGGTTCCATTCTGGTGGGCGGAGCGGTCGCGGGCGGCGTCGTCGCCCTTCTTATCGCGCTCGCCTCGCAAAACCGCAACCTGCGCGAAGACTCGATCATCGGCATCTTTATGGCCGCGGCTTTCGCTTTCGGCGTGGCGCTCATCGCGCGCATCCCCGGCTATACCGGGTCCCTCGAATCTTTCCTTTTCGGTTCGCTCACCGGCGTGGATAGCTCCGACGTGCTCACGTCCGCCATCGTGGCCGCGGCCGTGCTTCTTTTCCTCGCCGTGCTCCACCCGGCGCTGCTCTCCGTGAGCGTGGACCGCGATTTCGCGCGCGCCACCGGCACCCGCGTCCTGCTTGTGGACGTGTGCCTCTACCTCACCGTGGCGCTCGCGGTGGTCATTTCCGTACAGTCCATCGGCAATATTCTGGTGCTGGCGCTGCTCGTCACCCCGGCCGCCACCGCCCGCCTGCTGACCGACCGGGTGGGCACGATGATGCTGCTCGCCCCGCTCCTCGGGTGCGCCAGCGCTTTCGTGGGGGTGTGGCTTTCCTGGGCGGCGGATATTCCGGCGGGCGCGGCTATCGTGCTGGTTACGACGGCGCTTTTCGCCCTCGTGTGGCTGAGTGTTCCGGTGCGTGGGAAACTGGTGCGGGCCCGCACCGCACGCGGTAGCGACCGCGCGTAGTACAGGCCCGTACGACGCCGCCGCGGCCAGCCGGCCGCCTGCCTAGCTGGCACGCGATCCTGGCCGGAGCGGCGGTAGTACTATATTAATCTTCCATATCCCCGGCGGAGAAACCTGCGGGGAAATCGCCACCGAGCATTTCTTCTTCGGTGCCCGGGGTGGATTCCACATCCACGCGCAAGCCGGTGACCAGGAAGTGCATGCGGCGCGCCACGGTGACCCCGTGATCCCCGTAGCGTTCCAGGAAACGGCCCAGCAGCACCACGTCCACGATTTCCTGGTGGCTCATGCCGTTATCTTCGTCGAGAACCAGCTGGAAGGACTGGCGGTGCAGGTCGTCAAGAACTTCATCGCGTTCGTCAATCTCATCGGCGATGGCAAGATCCTGCTTGCGCACGAGCTCTTCCACCTGGCGGCCCACTCGCACGGCCTCATCGGCCATGCGTACGAGCAGGTCATAGCCGGGGCCGCCCACCACGCGTTCGGGGAAACGCCCGCGCGCGATATAGGCAACGTGCCGGGCCAGATCACCCATGCGCTCCAGGGTAATGGCGATGCGCATGGCAGTCACCACGGTCCGCAAATCCGAGGCAACCGGCGCCTGGCGCGCCAGCAGCGAAATAGCCATATCTTCAATCTGACGCTGCAGCTCATCAATATTTGCATCGGCATCGATAACCGATTCCGCCAGGGCCAGGTTGGCGTTCCGCAGCGAATCTGCGGCGTGTTCCATCGCCCGAGCGGCGCTGCGAGCCTGCTTGGCAAGCGTTTCCTCGAGCGTCTTCATTTCGTTGCGGAATTCTTGACGCATTAAAGCTCCTCATTTCTGTGCGCCCGCGGGCGCGTTTGTAGCGCACGGCGGCGCACCACAGGTCTTATTTCAGCAGTATGGGGTTAACACTAGCGGCATATTCCGTAAACAGTAGGTAAATAGCGGGCTTTCGGGGCCGTCGGGCGTGCCAGGCCGCGCTCGGACAGGCTAGTCTGGAACCATGGTTGAAGGAATCGCTGTGCTTGCCGCGGTCTGCGGGGGGATCGCCGTGGGCATTATCGCCTCCCTGGCTTTCGCCTATTCGCAGCGTTCGCTGCGCCCATTGCGGGTAACCGCGCCGGTAGAGCCGGTGGAGGACGCCGTGAAAGTCCTCGAGGCGATTCCGCAATTCTTTGTGCTGGTGTCCGCCCTTGACGTGGTGGAACGGGCCTCTACCCAAGCGTATAGTTTCGGGCTGGTGCGCGATGATCGCCTGGTGCGCCCGGAGTTCATCCAACTGGTGGCGCGGGTGCGCGATACCGGGGAGGTGCTCTCCCGCCCGCTCTCCATTAAACGATCCACGCTGAAAAATCAGAGCGATACCCGCCTGATGGTTTACGCCGCGCCGCTGTCCGGCGGGCGGGTGCTCGTGCTTTTCGAGGACAATACCGAGAAGCTCAAACTGGAAGAAACCCGGCGCGATTTCGTGGCGAATGTTTCCCATGAATTAAAGACCCCGGTGGGGGCAATTTCTTTGCTGGTGGAAACCCTGGAAAGCGCGGCGGATGATCCGGAAGCGGTCCGGCATTTCACCGCCCAGCTAGATACCGAAGTGGTGCGCTTGCGCGGTCTGGTGCAGGATATTATCGAGCTTTCGCGCCTCCAAGAAGGTAATGCCCTCACCACCACGGAACTTGTTGATGTGGATGCGGTGGTAGCCGAATCGGTGGCCCGCATGGATGTGGAAGCCGCTAATCGCGGGGTGAAAATTGTGAGCGGCGGGCAGCCGGGCCTCACGGTTTACGGCGATAGGCGCATGCTCGCCACCGCGGTTCGCAATCTGCTGGATAATGCGGTGCGCTATACCCGGCCGCACGGGCGGGTCTCGGTAGCAACATCGCTGGCGGATGGGCAGGTGCTTATTTCCGTCGTCGACCAAGGAGAGGGAATTGACGCGGCGCAACGCGAACGTATTTTTGAGCGTTTCTACCGCGGGGATGCGGCCCGGGATCGTAATTCCGGCGGCTCCGGGATCGGCCTCGCCATCGTCAAACATGTGGTGCAAGACCACGGCGGGCGCATCAAATTATGGAGCAAGGTAGGCCAGGGCTCCACCTTCACCATCTGCCTACCCGAACCCTATATTCCCGAGGCGGCTCCCAGCCCTGAAACTAATGCGCTTGAGCATTCGGAGAGGAAGTAACAAAACACCATGACCACGATTCTTGTTGTTGATGACGAACCTACCTACCGTGACACCCTCGCATTCAACCTGGGCCGGGACGGTTACGAGGTGGTCACCGCCGCGGATGGTACCGCGGCCCTGGAACAATTCCGGGTGGCGCGCCCCGATGTGGTGCTTCTTGACCTCATGCTTCCGGGCATGTCCGGCGAGGAAGTGTGCCGCCGGATTCGAGCCACCTCGGATGTGCCCATCATTATGCTCACCGCCAAAGATTCCGAAATCGATAAGGTGGTCGGTTTGGAGGTAGGGGCGGATGACTATGTCACCAAGCCCTATTCTTACCGGGAATTGGTGGCGCGGGTGCGGGCGGTGCTGCGCCGGGCGAGTACCGGGGCCGCGGACGACGTGGACGAAGACGTGCTGCGCGTGGGCCGGGTAGAAATGGATACCGATAAGCACGAAGTGTATGTGGGCGGAGAACTCATCAGTATGCCGCTGCGGGAATTCGAGCTGCTTGAACTCTTCTTGCGTAATCCGGATCGGGTGCTTACCCGTCCCCAGATTCTTGACCGTATCTGGGGTTTGGATTATATGGGTGATACCAAGACCCTGGATGTGCACGTCAAGCGGATTCGCTCGAAGATTGAGGTGGATCCTTCCGCGCCCACCGCGCTGGTTACGGTGCGTGGGCTCGGTTATAAGCTGGTTTCTGAATAGCGAAGCTGTGGCCCGCACCGCAGCCCTTTGTGGCTTGCAGCGCAAAAAAGATCAGAGACTACACCGTCAATGGTAAAATGTCTATCGGATATGCGCATATTGCGCGAACGCGCAGCGGAGAAAGGGTTCTGATTCAATGCCGTTCAAGGTCGGAGAAACCGTTATTTACCCGCATCACGGGGCAGCGGAAATTACTGATATTTCGGACAAGATTATCAGGGGTGAAAAGCGCACCTACCTCACGCTTAACGTCATGCAGGGCGATATGGTCATTCAGGTTCCGGCCGAATCCATCGAGGAAGTTGGGGTCCGCGATGTCTCCAACGAAGATCAGCTTGAAGTGGTGTTCCGGGTTCTGCGCGAACAGGATGTGGAAGAACCTTCCAATTGGAGCCGGCGTTTCAAGGCGAATACCGAAAAGCTCACCTCGGGAGATGTTAATAAGGTAGCCGAAGTGGTGCGTGACCTCACGCGCCGGGATACGGATCGTCACCTCTCCGCGGGGGAGAAGCGGATGCTCCAGCGCGCCCGCCAGATCCTCTGCTCGGAAATTGCCCTCGCCCGCGAATTGAGCGAAGAAGAAGCCGGTGAACTCCTCGATGAGATCCTGGCCGAAGGTAACGAGGGCCGGGAAAGTAGCTCGGAAGAAGGTGCCGCGGCGTCCGCCTAGTCCTCCTGAGATGCGTGGTGTCTTCGTTTCACGGTGCACGCTCGTTTTGAAGCACAGGCACGTTTTGAGATTCGTGTGAATAAAGCGGTCCGGGAAGGCTCCCGGGCCGCTTCACGCATTAAAGTTCGACGACGCTGCCAGCTGGCCCGAGGTACCTCGGGCCAGAAAAACGAGTCGCTCATGGCGGGCTGTCCGCAGCTCGCAACAGGGTGCACATCTACGCACCATTTTGGCCCGATTTCTGCTCTGAGTTTGCACTACGCGCCCCCGACCGTCCGGAATTTGCACTTTGTGACCGCTGCTTACACCAGCGTGGTCTCAGCACCCGGTGATCACGAACAGAGTGGTACTGGAGCTACGGTCAAAGCACGGTTTCCTGTCGTGCAGTACCATTCTGTGCAGTCCGATGTTCTCTAGTACCACTTTGGCGCCACGTCGTGGAGCTGGACGCCAGCCCAACCCAACCCGATCTAGCATCCGTCTCGCTAAGTACGTTCCCGTCCCGGCCCACCGAGCCGGCACCAAGCCAACCCTGAGATACAAAGTGGGCATAACAGCACCGTTTTCACCGGGGATTGGGTTCCTTACGCCCACTGTGCAGGTTCGCCTGTCCAGAATGCCCACTTCGAGGAAGTGAGCGACCAGGCCGGCTAACAAAATGTACATGGGTGACAGTTTTTCCCTGTTTTATTGTCAGGGACGTACATTCTGCGCACCCAACGGTCCAAAATGCACGTTGTGCAGCCTCGGCGCTTGAGAACGACTCACTCCACCTGCGCCGCGCCGGCGGGAGGCGGGTGTGTTTTTCCGAGGTGTACTTCGCATGTACGACAAATACACTACAGGTCTGAAAACATATAGTGCCCCGCTGGGACTGCGGTGGCTCGCCGCAGATGAGCGCCGGGCTTCTCCGGCGGCCGATGCCAGAGTTATCGCCGCCCGGCGCGCAGCGAACCGTAGAAAGCGGCCAGCCCCACCGCGAGCACCGCAATAATCCCCAGAATGCCGTAGTGGGCCGCGGCATCCCCACTCACCCCGGCGAGTGCACCGAAGCTCATAATCGCAGCCGAATAAAGCGCCGGGGTGAGGAAAGAAACCGCGCGGCCGGTGGTGGCATAAAGGCCAAAAAGCTCGCCGCTATTCTCCCGGCCGGCGCGGCGCGCCAGATAGGTACGCGAAGAGCTCTGGACCGGCCCCACGAAAATGCACAGTAGGGAGCCGAAGACCCAGAAGAGGGATTTTCCGGCGTCGTGCATAAAGAACAACACACAGCCGCACGCGATCATGAGGGTGAGCGATATTAAAATAACGCGGCGCGCGCCGATAATATCTTCCAACCACCCGAAAGCAATGGTCGCAACCCCCGCAATCACGTTCGCCGCGATGCCGAAAATCATGACTTCACCGGGCGTGAAACCAAAAACGCGGGCCGCGAGCACCCCGCCGAAGGCGAAGACGCCAGCCAGACCGTCGCGGTAAATCGCGGAAGAAATCAGGAACCAGAACGTGGAGCGATCCGCGTGCCACAGCCGCGCAATAGAGCGGAAAATAGCCCGGTAGGCGGCGATAACGCCGCGGGATTGTTCCCCGTGCGGAGCTTCGTCACGTGAGAGCACCATAAGTGGGGCGGAAAAAATCAGCGTCCACAGCGCACAGGCGATCATACACACGCGAATGTTCATACCGTTCGCGCTCGTCACCCCGAACCAGCCGGTATCCGGGCTGATGAAACCAATGAAAAGGATGAGGAGCAGCACGATACCGCCCACGTACCCCATGCCCCAACCGAAACCGGAGATACGGCCCAGGGTGGCTGGCGTGGAAATATCGGTGACCATCGCGTTGTAGACCACCGAACCGATCTCGAAAACAATATTGCCGATGGCCAGCAGCACCACCCCGAGCCACAGGTAGGAAGGCGAGGGTGCCACAAAGAACAGCAGCGCCATGCACACAATGGTGACGAGGGTGGTGAGGGTAAGGAGGGAATTTTTCTTTCCTGACCGGTCCGCCCATTGCCCCACCGCCGGGGCGACAAGTGCCACGAGCAGCCCGGCGAGCGCCAAGCCCCAGCCGATCAAGGCATTGGCCTGGGACCCGAAGAATTTTTCATTGGACAGATACGGGGTGAAAACGAAGGTCGTGACGACGGCGTTAAAAGCTGCCGAACCCCAGTCCCACAGCGCCCACGGGAAAACCCGGCGGTTGAAAAGAACGGAACGCGCGGAAGTGTTATGCATGGCTTCATCGTAGGCCAGGAGGGTAACGAGGCGTTGAACGGCGCTCGCGGGGAAGTAGTACAGGCATGGGTACGACGGCGCAGCTTCGGCCACCAGGCAGTAGCACGGCCCGGGTACACCAGCAGAGGAAGGGCGCTGCCTGGCCGGCAGGGAGCGGGTAAACTGGCTACGTGAGCTTCAAGATCTATGATTCGTCAGCCCGTGCCGTCCGGGATTTCGTTCCCCTGGAACCCGGGAAGGTCAGTGTGTACCTGTGCGGCGCAACGGTGCAGGGGTCCCCGCATATCGGGCATATTCGCTCCGCTCTGGCCTTCGATGTGCTGGTGCGGTGGCTGCGCCGCTGCGGTAATGAGGTGCGCCTGGTGCGCAACGTTACCGATATTGACGATAAGATCCTCGATAAGTCGGCGCAGGCCGGTGCTCCGTGGTGGGCATGGGCCTACCGTTTCGAAAAGGAATTCAGCGCCGCCTACCGTACCCTCGGCATCCTGGATCCCACGTATGAGCCGCGCGCTACCGGGCACATTCCCCAGATGATCACGCTTATTCAGGAGATTATCGATGCCGGCCACGCTTATGTGGGCAAGCCCGGCAATGTGTATTTCGACGTCGCATCGCTACCCGATTACGGTTCCCTCACCCGCCAAAAGCTTGAAAATATGGTGGTGGATGAGGAAGGTGGGGAAGCCGATAAGCGCAATCCGCACGATTTCGCGCTGTGGAAGGCCCCCAAGCCGGGCGAACCGGAAAGCGCGGCCTGGGATACTCCCTGGGGGCGCGGGCGGCCGGGCTGGCACCTGGAGTGCACCGCGATGTCCACCCACTACCTGGGTAAGGAATTTGATATTCACGGCGGTGGGATCGATTTGCGTTTCCCGCACCATGAAAATGAGCAGGCGCAAGCCCACGCTGCCGGGCGGAATTTCGCGCGGTACTGGATGCATAACGCCTGGGTGACCGTTAATGGCGAAAAAATAAGTAAGTCGCTGGGGAATGTCGTCTCGTTGGAGGATGTTACCGCGCAGGTATCCCCGGCGGTGGTGCGTTTCGCGCTGGGAACGGTCCACTACCGCTCCACCGTAGACTACTCGCCGCAAAACCTGGCGGAAGCCGGGGCGGTGTGGGAGCGCCTGGCCGGATTCGTGGAACGCTCGGTGGCTGCCACTGAAGAAGTACCGGCGGAAGAAATCGCGGCGGTGGGTCCGGCGGATCTACCTGAAGCATTCGTGCGGGCTCTCGATGATGATCTCAATGTCTCGAGTGGGCTGGCGGCGATCCATGAGGAGGTACGCCGCGGGAACGCCGCGCTCGCGGAGCGGGACAGCGCCGGAGTGCGCGCCGCCCAGGTGCGGGTGCGGGCCATGCTCGATGTGCTCGGGCTGGATCCCCTGGCTGCCCCTTGGCGTAATTCCAGTGGCGCTGACAAAGCAACCGCGCGGGCGCTGGGCGCCGTCGTCGATACCATGCTGGCGGAACGCGCGGCCGCGCGCGCCGCGAAAGACTGGGCTCGGGCCGATGCGCTCCGCGATGCTTTGCACGCGGCCGGCATCGCGGTGGAAGATTCGGCGGACGGCGCGCACTGGCACCTAGAAAACGCGCAAAAAACCGCCACCGCGGCGAAGGCTCCCGCCACCGGCACGGAAAAGTCCGCCACCAACGTAGAAGAATCCGCCACCGGCGCGGAAGAAAAGTAGGAGAAATATGGGAGACGGACGCACCCGGCGCCCCAAGGGCAAGAAGCGCGCCACGGTCGGCTCGGGCGGGAATAATCGCCGGCGCCTGGAAGGCAAGGGCCCCACCCCGAAAGCGGAGGAACGGGTCTACCACAAGGCCTATAAAGAAAAGCAGGTCCGCGATGCCCGCAAGGCGCAAGCCGAAGCGCGCGAACGCTCCAGCCTTAAGCTGCGCCGTGACTTGCATACCGCGGCCGGCCACGAACTGATTTGCGGGCGCAACCCGGTGCGCGAAGCGGTGCGGGCCGGCGTGCCTCTGACAAGGGTCTTTATGCAGACTTCCGCGGTGGGTGACGAGCGCCTGGCGGAGCTGGTGGCTCAGGCCACCGCGTTGGGTGCCCCGCTGGTGGAGGTTTCCCACGGGGAGCTCGACCGGATGACGGAGAACGCCGTGCACCAGGGCGTGGCTATTGAAGTGCCGCCCTATGAGTACGCGGATGCGATTGAAGAAGCACGCGCGGCCCTGGAGCGCCACGAAGCGGGCGGGCCGCTCCCACTTTTCGTGGCTCTCGATTCGGTAACCGACCCGCATAATCTGGGGGCGGTGCTGCGCAGCGCGGCGGCTTTCAACGCGGATGCGGTCATCGTGCCGGAGCGCCGCGCGGCCGGCGTGAATGCCACGGTGTGGAAGGTGTCGGCCGGGGCGGTGTCGATTGTACCGACGGCGCGGGTAACGAACCTGGCGTCCACGCTCGACGAACTGAAGAAAATGGGATATTTCGTGGTCGGTTTGGACGGCGGCGGCTCCACCACCGTGGAGAATCTCAGCCTGGCAGATACTCCGCTGGTGCTGGTGACCGGCTCGGAAGGGCGCGGGCTGGCGCGGCTCATTCGTGATAAATGCGATGCGATTGCCTCAATTCCGATCGCTGCGCGCATGGAGTCGCTCAACGCCGCGGTCGCCACGGGAATTTCGCTCTACCAGGTTGATCGGATCCGGGCAAGGATGAACGGAGGGGACAATGTATCAGTGGAGGCCGGTTCGCGGTGAGGTGCAGCGGCTCGACCAGAGCCTGACCAGCCCCGCCCAGCTTGAAGATTTCTTCGCGCGCGAAGGCGTGGTGGTTCGTGGGGATCACGACGGCGATATTTTCCGTTTTGAGATTGCGGTGACCGGCAAGCGGCGCCGCGTGGCCACGATCCGGAGCGTCCTGGAGGCGGCCGAGGCGGAAGGCGACACCGCGGATCCCGGCGCTTCCGGTGCTGCGGGTGTGCCCGGCGTTCCTACGTCCGGTGCGCAGTCTGGAACGCGGTCTGGAGCGGATGAGGCAGACGCGGAGGGCGCAGAGCATCCCGGCAACGAGCGTTCCGGAACGGGTGTGGATATTGGGAACACACAGGAGGAACCCGGTATCGTTCCCGGCCTCAACCTCGCGGATTTCGCCCAAAAAATGGATCACGAACTGCGCAAAATCCACATTGAAGTGGATGGTTACGTGGTGTACCCGAATATTGATTTGGGTGAAGTGGATGTCACGGAAGCTGATCTCGCGTACGCGGACGCGCATTTTCATAACGACGCCGCCGCCGCTCCCGCGGCGGATCCGGCCGCGGGAGAAGTTGGCGGGGATGCGCCGGTCTCTGATTCCCCGCTGCTGCCCGGTGGCGAAGGAAAAATACCGACCATGCACAACGGGCCTATGGTGGCGATTTCGGATGTGCCTTTTGCGCGGGTGCCGGGTCTGGCGGCGCGGATCAAAAAACCGGTGGCTGTTTTCGAGCATGGGAACGCCAATGTTATGGTGGCCGATGTGCCCCTGGCCCGCGACGCAGAGATCGGGCGGCGGCCCGAATTCGTGATCGTGCTCTCCACTGCCGGGGCGGCGCCGAGCTGGCGCAACCCGGTCTTGGTCATCCGGCAGAACTCCGGTATTACCTATTGGAAATGGCTGGATACCCTCCAGGACCTCCCGCACGTGGAAGCCGATAGCGCAGCTGCGGCTTTCTCCCGGGAAGAGCTGGGAGCGGGTGCGCGGGTGCGGCGTATCCTTGATGATTTCCCGGAGGTAGATGCCGGGGATCTGACCGAGGCACTGACCGCCCCGGTATCCGAAGCAGTGCCGCGTTTCCTCGAGGTGCTAGGCCTGCCGGCAGCTGTGGGCGAAGTATTACGCGGCGAGCGGGAAGCCGCGGATATTCCGGAGGCTACCGTTTTCACGCCGCAGGCTTTCCCGGAGCGCATGAAAGCATCCCTAGCGTATGAGGTATCCGGCTACGGTTCCGCCCCGGCTGGGATGTGGAAAGTATATCGGCGTCTCTACCTGGATCATCCACGGCTGTTGGAGATTATTTCTTCCGCTCAGGCCGGCCTGGGCTTGGCGATGGTTATCGCCGGAGCGCGGCGCTGGAATAAACGCGGGTATCGCGCGCTGACCATTGCGGGTGGGGCCCTGGGCGCTAATGCCCTGGTGCGCATTCTTACCACCCAATGGCTTAACGCTGCCCTGGAGGCCGAAGGCCTCAACCCGGGTGCTGCCACACAACCATTCGCACCGGCCGAGGAGGATACCCATGAGTGAGAACACCCAGGTGGAAGGCTTCCTCGAAGCTTTTTGGGCCCGTGCGGTCACCCGTGGGAAAATCAACCCGCTCGAGGTCATCACGGGTGGCGAATCGATTTCCGCTTTCCGGCCCCCGGCATTTAGTTTCGGCCTCAGCTCCGAAGAAGCCACCGAGATTGCCGAACTCATTGTGGCGGGGAGGAAAACTGCGACGTCGAGCTGGGCGGATAGTTACCGCGCCGAAGATGTGCCACTTCCCGAAAAAGGCGATTTAGCGATTGTGCTGGATGGGGCGGAACGCCCGCGTGCCCTTATTCGCACCGATAGCGTGGAGGTCATGCCTTTCCCGGAGGTGAACGCAGTTATCGCGCGGGCCGAAGGCGAAGGGGACGGCAGTTTGGAGAGCTGGCGGGCTACCCACGCGGAGTTTTTCCGAGCGGAAGCGGCAGCTGCCGGGCTGGAATTTAATCCGGCAGGTGATGTCGTAGTCGAACGCTTTACCGTGCTGTACTCAGACCGCGATGATCACCTCGGGCCGGGCGCGGTGGCTGGAAAGTAGCCGGTTGCACGCAGCTAGGCTAGCGCCAGGCACAAGCTGGCCGAGAACCGTGGGTGGCTAAAGCTTGCCGCCTATTTCCGTGCCTCGCTGACAGGCACGCAACTGTCCGGGGAAGTGAGTTGTCCGTCGGTAAGCTGGGCAGCGGCATCTTCCGGGCTGCGCAGCGCATCGAATTTCTCCCCCAGGATCACCGTGACCGTTTGGCCCGTGGTGTCATTAGAAAATCCCACCACCGAATCGGGAATGTACGTGGCTAAGGTGTAGGCAGCAGCCAGCCCATCGGGTCCGGCCTGCACAATAGCACCGTATTTATCCACACCGGCTGGCCAGTTCGCCGTCGTTCCTACGGTGACCCCCATTTCCGCGAGGTTATGCGCAACTTCCGCCGCGAGTCCGCTCGAGGATGTGGAGTTATACACATTCGCGTTAATTTTCGAGAGCTCCAGCGGCGCGGTGGGGGCGCTCAGGCAGGGAATGGTGACTTCATCGGGATCCGGATCGGCGGCGAATTCCTTATTGATCGGGGAAGGAATAATGCCGAGCCAGATGAGCAGGCAGAGGGCAAAAACAATCGCGAGCGCCCCGGACACGATGCTGAACACCACGGTCTGGCGCTGCTGGATCTTACGACGGTAGGCCTCGCGGGGCCCAAGATGCTGCTGGGTCACGGTTTAACGCTAGTTCACCAGACCTAAAAAAGCAGCTGCGCGCGCTGGGAGATAGCCCGCATTGCCGTGCGCGTGAGTGTGTTTGCGCAGGTGCTGGCATGGCAGCCAGCGGCCTAGGTGCGTGGGCTGCTCGTGTGTATGCTCATGCAGGCATTGTGACACATCCCATCTCCTCTTGTTTAGGTAGTGTTTACCTAGTTTTTGAGCGGTAGCGGCGTCGTCGCCCCTGTGAAGCGAGTCGCGCAGGACTTGCAGCGACCGCAAAAAGCCATACACTAATTCAGGTTCAAACGAGTGTGGGCGGGCCGGTCGCCACGCGGTACCCCGGTCGCCACTGCGAGATTGCGAACCCATTCCTTCTGATGTGCGGGTAAGCCCGCGCGAAGAGCAACGAGGAGAGCATTCATGGCACAAGTATGGAAACTTCACGGCGACGGTGTGCGCATCGCGCCGGGTGAGGTGGTTCAACCGGACGAACGGCTGGGGTGGCCAGCCACAATCGGCATTGGAATGCAGCACGTTGTTGCAATGTTTGGCGCAACGTTCCTCGTTCCCCTACTAACGGGTTTCGATCCTTCGACGACATTGTTCTTCACGGGATGCGGAACCCTTCTTTTTATCCTTATTACCGCCGGAAAATTGCCCAGTTACCTGGGCTCTTCTTTTGCCCTCATTGCGCCCATCGGTGCGGTGACCGGCTACACCCAGGGCGGCGGTCCCATTGATTCGCACGGGATGGCGCTCGCCCAGGGTGGCATTATTTCGACAGGTGCGGCCCTGCTGGTAGTCGGCCTCATTGTGATGGTCTTCGGTGCGGGGTGGATCGATAAGCTCATGCCCCCGGTGGTGACCGGCACGATCGTGGCACTCATCGGCTTCAACCTGGCTCCCGCTGCCTGGAATAACGTCAAGGCCGCGCCGGTGACCGCGGTGGTGACCATCGTGGCGGTACTCGCGGTGACGGTTCTCTTCAAGGGCATTATCGGGCGTCTCTCCATTTTGATCGGTGTGATTATCGGTTATGTATGCGCCTGCATCCGCGGGGAAGTGGACTTCAGCGCGATTGGCGATGCCAGCTGGGTGGGTGTCCCCACTTTCCACGCCCCGGCTTTCGATGTGTCCACCCTCGGGCTGTTCGTCCCGGTGGTGCTGGTGCTGATTGCGGAGAACGTGGGTCACGTGAAGTCGGTGTCCGCGATGACCGGCCGCAATCTGGACGGCGTGACCGGCCGGGCGCTGTTCGCTGACGGCCTGTCGACCGTTTTCGCCGGTGCGGGCGGGGGCTCGGGTACCACGACGTACGCGGAAAACATCGGAGTGATGGCCGCGACTCGCGTCTACTCCACCGCGGCCTACATTGTGGCGGCGGTGAGCGCCTTGCTGCTGTCCATGTTCCCGAAGTTCGGCGTGGTCGTTGCAACGATTCCTCCCGGGGTGCTGGGTGGCGCGGCCACAATCCTCTACGGCATGATCGGGATGCTTGGGGTGCGTATCTGGGTGCAGAACCGCGTGGACTTCTCCGATCCGGTCAATCTCAATACCGCCGCGGTGGCGATGGTGGTTGCGATTGCGAACTACACCTGGGCGGTGGGGGATATGGTCTTCGAAGGAATCGCGCTCGGTTCCTTCGGTGCCATTATTATCTACCACTGCATGCGCGCGGTTTCGCGCCTGCGCGGTACGTCCCTCGAACCGGCGACGCCGGCCTCGGCCCCCGCGGGTGCGGAGCTTGCGGAAGGTCACCTGGAACGGTCCTGGGATGTTCAGCCCGATGGGAAGCTGGCGCGCACGCCGGCGAGCCAGCGGGTGCAGAGCACACCGGAGCTTGCGGAGCGCGCGGGCGGTGCCGCAGGTGCGGATAACGTGAGCGGTGCGGACGTTTCGCGCGATGCTTTGCGCGGTGCGGAGGGCACGCACGCTAGCAACTAGCGGCATCTTCTAGTACGACGGCGCAGCTAGGCGGCCCGGACTTTCGCTCACGATGTGGCGAGCCGGGGCGGCGGTTGGGCCGGCCTCAAAAAATAAATGGATGCACGCGGGGCGGGAAGCTGAAGAAGCTTCCCGCCCCGCAGTGGTTATGGGATAAGCATCGCACAACACGCTACTCAAAGCGTGGGTGCCCGGTGGTATTTCGTGGTTCCTAGGCTGTTTGTAGAATCTTGGAAATACGCCCGGGTGAAAGCTCCATAATCTCTGCAACTTCACGGACGGTCATACCCGAAGATCGCAAGCTGGCAGCGGCTTCTCGCGTAGCTTGCGATGCACGTGCCTGAAGTTCGTGAGCTTGCCGGGATAGTTTCTTGGCCTGAGCAATAGTTTCAGCGGTTGAGCCAACGTCTATGACTAAATCGAATCCGTGGTTTTCAATATTAAGAAGATTGAGCGCATCGGCGACGATATCGCTAATTTCGTCGAGTCTACGGGCTTGGGAATGGTAAATTTCCCCGTTTACTGTAAGTTCGAGCCCCCACCATCCGTGGTCGCGGAAGGCTCTCACGTGCGTCCTGCTCATAGTCCTA
Organism: Actinotignum schaalii FB123-CNA-2; assembly: GCF_000411135.1. GTDB lineage: Bacteria > Actinomycetota > Actinomycetes > Actinomycetales > Actinomycetaceae > Actinotignum > Actinotignum schaalii_A. The sequence continues at coordinate 78,841 of NZ_KE150264.1, forward strand.
GTCCTTTCCTGAACTTACGGATTGTGGCCTTTGCGGTTTCCTCTGGAATGTCGCGGTGGCGCCCCACGATGTCGCTTACGTTGCCGATGGTAACGCGCGTGTGGCGAGTGCCTTCGGTGGTTACGAGCGTATGGCCGGTCTGTTTCGCGATTTTCTTGAGCTCGTTCAAGAGGCGGGCCCGTTTCATAACGAATAGTTTACCCCTGTAAACATGCTTCGTCTATAGGGGTAAACGGATTGGGTTTTTCCTTCCGACTCTTACCGGAGTTGTGGCACCTGGCAAGTTCGCCGGCCTTGGTTTTCGTTCGCATGGTTCCCTCGGATTTCTTCCAAACGCGGTTGGACATTCCTACTGTGCCAATGGCTGTTAATTTGTGTACGAGAGGTGTGAGGATTTCCAAGTCGTGCTGTGCGGGAAGTGCTGTAGTCTCAAGATGCTCAGCAGTCACACGTGTCTCGGCGGGGGTGCTATGTCTTTTCGGAGCTGTACTGCATTTGTTGTACGCGCGCAGTACATCTCGGAAAAACAACCCTTGCCCTGCTGGCGGCCGGGAAGATCGGGATGTTTAGAACCTCGGCCTGTTAGTGTTTAGTGGCTAAATTCGTAGGTGTGAAGGTGGGAGAAATCAACAAACGCATCGAAATGTTAGCGACGGTTGAAAAGTAACTCGCACCAATGCTCGGGGAAAGGGGGGCTCACAAAATGGAAACCTACCGTATGACTGTAACCGGGGAGGAGGGTGACTGGTTTGGTCAAGGGGTTGAATATCCCGAAGCTCTCGACTTTGCTCCCACCCTCAAAAAAACTCTGCAAGGGAATGACCGACGCGATCATCCTCGCCGCAGACCTACCAGACGACGCCACATTCAACATCCAGCTAGAAGCCGGCGAAGGCTTAAGTTCGGAAATTGGAACGGCATTCGCAATCGCTAAGAAGCGGCTCGAACTCCAAACTGAACAGGCCCGTCTGCAAGAAGCATCCTTGCGTTCGATTCATGCTTTGCGGGAGGAAGGATACTCTACGCGGGATATCGCGTCCGCTCTCGGCATTACTGCGGGGCTCGTCAGCCAGCTTGCTGCTTAGCTTTGGGGGTACTGCTTTGTACCCCGAACGGGTACCCCTGAATGTACCCCCAAGGCACCCATAAATACCCCTCGAGGCCGGTGAACAACGGCAACCGGGGGAGTGTTCAGCGCCTCGCTGGACCCCGATTTTTCGGCGGTCTATCAACAAAAACTAGGCCCTCAAGCCGATTTCTCGACCTGAGGGCTAGGTCACACGCGGAGGATGGGGGATTCGAACCCCCGAGGGCTTGCACCCAACACGCTTTCCAAGCGTGCGCCATAGGCCACTAGGCGAATCCTCCAGGGCAGTTTTAAACTGCCTGTACAGCTTAGCGTAGATTCGGGGGTGAGCACCACTCAGCTCAATGAGGTGATGCCCACGTTATTCGATCGCCAGTTAGTCCGATCACCGATTGTTACTCAATTGCCAAGTTGTTCAACACGTGTGCACCGGGCAGCTGCGCGAGCAGCGCTCCCGGCACCACGAGCTTCGAGCGGCGTAGCCCCGAGCCAATAAGAGCCGTCCCGGCAGCCACCCGCGCGTCAATAAGGAGATTCCATGCCTGCGGAACTCCAACTGGGGAAATCCCGCCGTACTCCATACCCGAAGCTTCCACCGCCAACTCGGTAGGCCAGAATGAAGCCTTGCGAACGTTGAGGAATTTCTTCACCACGTGGTTCACATCCGCGCGGGTAGTTGCCCGCACCACGCAGGCAGCCACCCGTTCCTCACCTTCACGCTTGCCGGCCACCAGCACGCAATTACATGACACCGCCAAATCGAGCTCGTAATGCTCAGTCATCGGTTCGGTGTCCGCGAAGTCCGGGTCAATCTCTGTGACCAGAGCTTGCGCTGCGAGCTCAGGATGGCTCTGTGCAATGGTCTGTAGCCCCTGCGCCACCGGCGCAGCCAGCAAATCCAGATGTTCAAGCGCGGGCTGCCAGGGAAGCTCACCGAGCAGCGTGCGATCCACGTTCGCGCTGTAAGAAACTTCGGGTACGGATTCACTCATACATAGACTCCTTGATTTCTGGGGCTAGTTCTCCTTACGCGTGACGGGCCCGAGCACCAGGCTTGCCCAGGAACCGTGGAGGGATTCCTGGTCGGAAGGCTGGAAAAGTCCGGCCAGCACATCGCGGTAGAGCCGCGAAAGTTCATGACCCGCGTAGTATGAGCTTCCTCCGCAGGCGCGGATGCATTCTTCCACGGTGCGCAGCGACGCTTCCGCCGCCACATTCTTGGCCGCGGAGAAACGCGGGTATTCATCCGCCCCGCCCAGCTCCCCGCTGTCAATATGCGCGGCCAATTCGCGTAGCTGCGGACCCACCGCGTTCATTGTGAGCGCGGCTTCGGCAATACGCCAGCGAATATCGGGATCATTTGCGTAAACATCATTGTGGAGGACCGAGCGGCGCTTCTTAACATGTTCCACCGCAACCTCAATGGCGCGCTCGCCAATGCCCTGATAGGTAGCACCGAGGAGAATCTCAAAATTGGAGAAGATGCCGTAAACAACCGGTTCCTTATTCGGGCCCGGCGCCACGATCCCCAGCACGTTTTCATCGCGAAGTAGCGCGCCGTCCAAAACCGTGGAATTGGATTGGGTGGCCCGCATCCCGAGGGTGTTCCAATCATCCTTGATGGCGAAGCCGCCGTCGCCCCGTTCAACCAGGCCGAAAACGTCACGCACCCCGGAGTCATCCTTGAGCGCGCCGAAAGTCATGAGGTAATCCCACGCGGGCGCGAGGGACGTGAAAACCTTGGTGCCGTACAGCCGGTACCCCGCCTCATCGCGTTCGGCCCGGGTGAGCGAACCGAAAAGCACCAGGTCATTACCAGGTTCAGAAATGCCGAAAGCGAAGAGCTTACCGGCCGCGGCTTCGCGCAGGATCTTTTCCCCAGCGGCCACGCCGTTGCGCACCAGGTGGCGGCCGAGCCCCACAATAATCTGGTGCATATTAATGCCCAGCGCGGTGGCCGGAGCGTACTTCGCCAAACGGGTCTGTTCCGCGCAAATTTCAACCAGGCTCAAGCCGGCCCCGCCGTATTCCTTCGGGACGAAAGCGCCGTAGTAGCCGGCCTGCTTCAAATCTTCGTAGTCTTCACGCGGGAATTCATTGGCGGCATCCACCGCCGCCGCCCGCGAGCGCAGTGTTTCCAGTAGATCTTCGGTAAGGAAAGCCATTGATTCTCCCTGTTGTTGTGGACGACGGCGATACTCCCGCCATCGCGGGGACCGCCCACTCACGCTAGAGAGTGTACCGCGGGCCTCCGACACAAAAAATGGTGAAAACGAAGCCGGGTGATCTCTCTGTGTTTTGTTTTCCCCGTGAACTCGTTTAGACTGGCACCTGACTCCCCACGTGGCGTCATCTTGCAAAACTCCCCCAGGGCCGGAAGGCAGCAAGGGTATGCGGGCTCTGGCGGGTGCGTGGGGCGTCTTGTATCCGCCGTGTATCCACAGGTTTTTCGCGCGCGTGATTCGTGTCGTAGGTACCCCGTAGACTGATACTCGTGAGCATGGCATTGTATCGGCGGTATCGCCCGGAGCGTTTTCAAGATGTTATCGGCCAGGAGCAGGTAACTCGTCCCCTCATGGCTGCGTTGCGCGGGGAGCGTACGGTGCACGCTTATCTCTTCTCTGGCCCGCGCGGGTGCGGGAAAACCACCTCGGCGCGCATCCTCGCCCGCTGCTTGAATTGCGCGCAGGCGCCCACGGATACGCCGTGCGGGGAATGTGCCTCGTGCCGGGAGCTGGCGGGGGATGGCCCCGGTTCTCTGGACGTGGTGGAAATGGACGCGGCCAGCCACGGCGGGGTTGATGATGCCCGTGACCTGGTTGAACGCGCGGCTTTTGCCCCTAGCCGGGATCGCTACAAGATTTTCATTATTGACGAAGCCCATATGGTCACCACTCAGGGTTTTAACGCTCTGCTCAAACTTGTGGAGGAACCTCCGGCTCATATCAAGTTCATTTTCGCCACCACGGAGCCGGAAAAAGTTATCGGTACCATCCGCTCGCGTACTCATCATTATCCGTTCCGCCTGGTTTCCCCGGCGCGGATGGAGGAATACCTCTCGCAGATCTGCGCGGAGGAAAGCATTACCCCGGAACCGGGGGTGCTCGGATTGGTGGTGCGGGCAGGCGGGGGATCGGTGCGTGATTCCCTGTCGGTTCTGGACCAGCTCATGGGCGGTTCGGAAACGTCCACGCTGTCCTATTCTCAGGCTGTCGCGCTGCTGGGTTATACGGATAGTGGCTTGCTGGATCGCGCGGTCAACGCTATTGCCGAAAGTTCGGGAAGCCAGCTCTTCGGCGTCGTCGAAGAACTTATCGGTGCCGGGCATGAACCGCGCCGTTTCGTGGAAGATCTGCTCCAGCGCCTGCGCGATCTAATCGTCATCGATTTGGCGGGGGAGGCCGCGGCGGATGCTCTGGGCGAATTACCGCAGGATCAGCTGGCCGCTATGCGCACCCAGGCGCAGGCCTTGGGTGCGGCGCGCGCTACCGAAAGCGCTGAGCGTGCGAACGAGGCTCTCTCCGCGATGGTCGGCGCTACCTCGCCGCGTTTGCAGCTGGAATTGCTCTGTGCTCGGCTTTTGCTTCCCGGCAGTAGCGCAGCGGAGCTGTCCGGTAGTTCTTTCGGTGGCGCAGCGGGGGAGAGTACTGCGGCGCGGCCGGTTACTGGACCCGCGGCAAGTGGCGGAAACGCGCGGAAATCGCCACAGGATATTGCGCGGGAAAAGGCGCGGGCAGCAGCCGCAGCGGCCGCAGCGCAGCGCGGGGCCTCGGTGCTTTCGGGGTCTCCTAGCGTTCCGTCCGTTTCCGCGCCGCAGCCTGCTACTTCTGTTTCGGTGCAGAACGACGCCGCAGCTCCCGCCCCGTCCGCTCCGCAACAAGCCACGGAATCACCCGCGTCGCCAGCTGCCGATCGGCCTGTGGAGCGGCCCGTGGAACAGCATGCTCCACGAGTGGAAGAACGCTCGGCTCAGCAGGCTGTTCAGCCAGCCGGTGAACCAGCGGCGCGGCAACCGCTCGAAGGTAGCGTTGAGCAGGTTCCAAGTCCGGAAGGATCGGAGCCGGATCACGCTGCGGAGCTCACAGCTAGGTGGGCGGAGGTGACGTCCTCCGGGCGTTTCGCCCAAGCGATTTTCTCCGGGCCTACTCGGGTGCTCGGCTCGCGGGGAAGCCAGGTCGCCCTGGAATTTTCTTCAGAGAAGGTCCTCGGCGCCCTTCAAGATCCGCGGAATGTGGAGCGTTTGAGCGCACATCTTTCGCATTTCACCTCGGTTCCCGTCACCGTGCGGGTCATTGCTGCCGCGGCAAAGAAGGCCGATGCTCCGGGGCAATCGGGCAACGCGGCCGCGGCGGAAGCCACCCAATCGCCAGCGGCAACTCAGCCGCGCCCAAGCGGTCCCGATGGCGGTGGTGCCCACCCAAAAGCTAATGCCGCCACCGCGGCGGCCACTCCCGCTTCCCCGGGCTCTGGCGCTGCATCCGCGCGGCCGGAAACTGCCAACAGTGCCGGTAAAGCAGTCGGGGATGATGAATGGCCCGAACCCGAAGAGCTTTCCGATCCGGATGACGCGGAATACTACCCGCCTAGCCGGCAAACTGCCGCGCCCCGTTCGGCTAGTTCGGGTCCGGTGAGTTCCGGCGGGGCTAGTGCAGGCGCGAGTCGCCCCGGGGGCGATAATGCCGGCGTAGCTAACTCCGGCCGGGAGATTCCGTTCTATCTCCAGAACATGCCCATGCCCCAACCCTTCGCCGGCCCGGGTGATACACCGGTATCCCTGGGAAACCCGGCATCGGGAGCCAGCCAGCCAGCCGCGGGGCAGCCAGCCGCACCTGAGTCCGCGCAAGATTTCCATATCCCGCGTCCGCCGCAGCGCACCCAGGAAATCCCTACCTATGACGCCCGGGAACACCTACGTCAGCTCCGCCACGGAGCTGCGGGTGGCAAAGTACCCGTGGGTAGCACGCCCGGCGGTAGCGCAGCCGCCGGCATCGAGCCCACTGTCAATACTCCCACTATGTCGGCCAGCCCCGCGCAAGCCGGTCCGAACAGCGGGTACCGTCCGAATGGCTCGAATGGCTCGAATGGCTCGAATAGCCCGCATAATGGCGCACCACAGCCGGGGGTGGGGTATCCTACTGAGGAGGATGATGTCTCCTTGGACGATCCCACAATCGAGCAGAGCAATGTGGTCGGGCTGCACGTTGTGGTGGAAATGCTCTCGGGAACCATTGTTGAAGAAATTGATACCGCGCAAGGAGGAATGTAGTGGCGGGGGTGTATGACGGCGCCGTGCAAGAGCTCATTGATGAGCTCGGGCGTCTGCCGGGCATCGGCCCGAAGAGCGCCCAACGCATCGCCTTCCACCTCCTCGAACAAGAAGAACCCGAAGTGCGGGCGCTCGCGGAAGCCATGCTCCGGGTCAAGGAACGCGTCCACTTCTGCCAGATCTGCGGCAACGTCACCGAAACCGATATCTGTTCACTGTGCTCAGATACCCGGCGTAGTGATGCCGTGATCTGCGTCGTCGAAGAAGCTAAAGACATTATGGTCATCGAACGCACCCGCGAATACCGCGGGCGCTACCACGTTCTGGGCGGATCCATTAACCCTATCCAAGGTATCGGCCCGGAAGACCTGCGCATCCGCGAACTCCTCACCCGCCTCCAAGATGGCCGCGTCACCGAAGTTATTATCGCCACCGATCCCAATATTGAAGGCGATGCCACAGCGGCCTACCTCATTCGTCTCCTCACCCCCATCGGTATCGCGCTCTCCCGTCTCGCCTCCGGACTCCCGGTTGGCGGAGACCTCGAATACGCTGACGAAATCACACTCTCGCGTGCCTTCGAAGGCCGCACCCGCATTACCAGCGGCACAACCGCGAACACCGCGGCCACTACCGGCATAGAAACCAGCATCACCACCGCGGGTGTCACCGGCACAGAAACCGTCACCACGAGTACCACACTGGAAACCACCGGCACGGGCACCACAAACATGCCCGGCACGGGTATGACAGACACGGGACGAATGCCCTCGGTGGTTCCGGGCACCACGCCTTCCGCCCCAGTCGCGGAAACGCACGGCGAGCACAACTAAGCAGCTCAGCTCCGGGATCACCGTAAAGCACAGCGTCCAGCCCAAATGCGGCGCCCCATCAGGCAGCCAAGCAGGAGAACAATCTCACCTGAAAATATCGGAAAGCCCCGCGGGTGGCTACGCGCTTCCAGTTACCATTAATACGTCTCGGAAAAATAGGAGTTAATGTGGCACTCATCGTGCAGAAGTTCGGGGGATCCTCAGTCGCCGATCCTGCCGGACTCAGACGAGTGGCGAAACGAATTGCCCAGACCAGCAAAGCCGGAAACAAAGTCGTTGTTGTGGTTTCCGCCATGGGAGATACCACCGATAATCTCTTGGACCTCGCCCACAACGTCACCGATAACCCGCCCGCGCGGGAGCTCGATATTCTCCTCACCGCGGGGGAACGCATTTCCATGGCCCTGCTCGCCATGGCCGTCAATGACGAAGGCGTCGTCGCCCGCGCATTCACCGGCCAGCAAGCCGGCCTCCACACCGATGCCCGTTACGGCAATGCCTCCATCACCGGGATCGTTCCCGAACGTATTTTCCGGACCGTGCAAGACGGTGCCGTCGCCATTATTGCCGGATTCCAAGGCGTGAACGATACCAATGACGTGACCACCCTCGGGCGGGGTGGCTCCGACACCACCGCCGTGGCCTTCGCTGCCGCCCTCGGCGCAGACGTGTGTGAAATCTACACGGATGTGGATGGTGTTCTCTCCGCGGACCCCCGGATCGTTCCCGCTGCTAGCCAACGCCGCGAACTCAGCTACGAAGAAACGCTAGAATTAGCGGCACACGGAGCGAAAGTGCTCCACCTGCGGGCAGTGGAATTCGCCCGGAAATTCAATGTGGCCTTGCACGTACGATCATCATTCTCCGAGAACGAAGGGACGTGGATAGTGGAAGAAACCGCGAAACAGGGCGGATATGAAGACGCCGTCGTCGTCGGAGTGGCACACGACCGCAACCAAGGGAAAATTTCGGTCACCGGCGTGCCCAACCTTCCCGGATCCGCCGCGAAAATCTTCTCCTGCGTGGCCGAAGCGGACTGCAATATTGACATGATCGTGCAGAACACTGCGCTCACCCGCGTGGGCCTGAGCAATATTTCCTTCACGGTTCCCCGCGATCAGGTGGATCTCGCCGTCGCCGCGCTGCGCGCCAACCAGACCGAATTCGGTTTTGAAGACATCGCTGTCACCTCCGAAATCGGTATCCTCTCCATCGTGGGTGCGGGAATGCGCTCCCATAGTGGCGTGTCCTCCAAACTTTTCAAGACACTGGGGGACAACGGCGTCAATGTGGATATGATCAGCACCTCGGAGATCCGCATTTCCGTGGTGGTGGACCCGAATGTGCTGGACGCGGCCGCCCGCGCGGTCCACACCGCCTTCGGGCTGGACGCCAGCGAAGAAGCAATCGTATACGGAGGGACAGGTCGATGAGCATCACCTTGGCAGTAGTGGGAGCAACCGGGCAGGTCGGGCGGGTTATGCGCGCCCTGCTGGAAGAACGCCAGGTTCCGGTGGATCGGGTGCGTTTCTTTGCGACGGCGCGCTCAGCCGGCACCGAACTTCCTTTCCGGGGCGAAAACATCGTGGTGGAAGATATTGCCACCGCTGACCTGGCCGGCATCGATATTGCGGTATTTTCCGCCGGTGGGGATGCCTCGCGCACCTACGCGCCGAAGTTCGTGGAGGCAGGTGCCGTCGTCGTTGATAATTCTTCCGCGTGGCGTCGCGACCCGGAGGTGCCGCTCGTTGTCTCCGAAGTGAATCCGCAAGATATCGCGCGCCGCCCCAAGGGCATTATCGCCAACCCGAATTGCACCACCATGGCTGCCATGCCGATTCTCAAACCGCTGCACGATGCGTACGGCCTTACTCGCCTTATTGCTTCGTCCTACCAGGCGGTGTCCGGTTCCGGGGTGCGGGGCGTGCACGAGCTGACCACCGGGGTGCGCGCCGCGCTGGGCGGGGATGTGGAAGCCCTCGCCCTGGACGGGCACGCTATTGAGTTGCCCAATCCTGAGGTCTACCGGGCGCCCATCGCTTTCAACGCGGTCGCCTTTGCCGGGAATCTCGCTGAGGATGGCAGCGGCGAAACCGACGAAGAACAAAAACTACGCAACGAATCACGCAAAATTCTGGGTATCCCGGATCTCGCGGTGGCGGGAACGTGCGTCCGTGTGCCGGTATATACCGCGCACGGGATGTCAGTCAACGCGGAGTTTGAGAGGGAGGTCGACGTCGCAGCCGCTATCCAGCTGCTCGAAGCAGCCCCCGGCGTTGCGGTGGTTGATCTGCCTAATCCCCTGGATGCAGCCGGGAAGGACGCCTGCTTCGTGGGCCGCATCCGGCGTGATCCTTCGGTGCCGGGCGGGCGCGGGCTGGCCTTCTTCTGCGTGGCCGATAACCTGCGCAAGGGCGCGGCCCTCAATACCATCCAGCTGGCTGAGCTGGTCATCAAGGAGCTCACGGAGAACAGCGCGGCCTAGCGCCTAGGCGCGGCACCGGTGCGCCTAGCTCGCGGCACCGGGCGCAGCGGTCGCGACCTGCGCAATAAGCGCGCCTTATTCCGGCGTGGCGGTAACCGCGGGGATCTCCCCGGTTTCTCCATCCAGGAAGGTTGATTCGTCACGCCGGTGGCGCAGCACTTTCTCCACGAAAGAGGCCACGGCCTCGGCCTGCGGAACATCACGCTGCTGGTCTTCGGAAATAAACCAGCGGTGCTCGAGGATTTCGTGGAAGAGCTCGGCCGGCTCCAGCTTTGCGGTAAGTTCGGGCGGGATCGCGGCCACGGTCGGCTCATAGACATCCACGAGCCAATCGTGGACGATCATCATGTCGGATTTGCCGCTCTTATTGTGGAGGGCGGCGTATTCGTCAATATCGTTGAGGATACGCCGAGCCTGGTTTTCTTCCACATCTAGGCCGGTCAGCCGCCACACCTTGCGGGAATAATGCCCGGCCTCCACGATCTTCGGCTGGATGAGGAGCCGGTCTTCGTCCGGGCCGGAATCAATGGCGATCTCGTCCACGTCAAAGCCCAGGTCATTGAGGCGGCGTACCCGCTCGGTCACCTTCCACTTTTCATCCGGGCCGATAGCCACCTGCGCGGTGATTTCTTCCCACAGTTCGAAGTAGCGATCCGAGAACGTATCGCCCACCCCGATGGTGTCAAAATCTTCGGGAAGCACCCCGCCGGCCTGCAAATCCATGAGCTCGCCAATGATATTTGTGCGGGCCACATCGATATCGTATTCGCGTTTACGCTGGGTGATCGGGCTGTAGAGCTCCCCGGTTTCCGCGTCCACCAAATAGGCCGCGAAAGTTCCCGCATCGCGGCGGAACAGGGTATTCGAGAGTGACACATCACCCCAGAAAAACCCGAGAAGATGCAGCCGTACCAGGAGCACGGCTAGCCCGTCGATGAGCTGGGCGATGGTGGCACGCCGGTGCTGCTGCCCGAAAATCGCGCGGTAGGGCAGGGAGAAAGGAAGATGCTCGGTGATGAGGCAGGCGTTGAGGGCATTGCCTTCCGCGTCGGTGCGTTTGGAGACCACCGCAACCGGCTCCACCGAGGGTGCTCCGAGGCGCTTTAAGGTGCGCAGCAGTTCGTATTCGCGCACCGCCACCAGTTCGGAAATCTCTTTAATAGCGATGATCCGCCCGGAGAGCCGCACGAAACGCACGGTGTGGCGGGAAATACCGCGCGGGAGCGCAGCGATGAGAGCACGCGGCCACTCTTCGAGCGCCACGTTCCACGGCAGATCGAGGAGATCAGGTTCAACGCTAGCCGCCATAATGGATAGCGAGGATCGCATGAGTGTCCTTTCCGGGAGTAGCTGCGGCTTAATCGTAGCCGAAAGCTCGAGAGCCCGGCGCGCCATCAACCAGCGCCCCCGCTTCCACCATCCCGGCTTCTTCCAGGAAGGCCCGCACGGGCGGGGTGAGGTCCGCCAAAATTTCCGCGGGAGTCCCCACCTGCTGGAGCGTACCATCCACCATGATGCCTACCCGATGGGCGCAACTGAAAGCTTCGCGCGGATCGTTTGTTACGTACACCGTGGTAATCCCGGTGCGTTCTTGAAGTACGGAAATCTGTTCGCGAATCTCATCGCGAATTTCCACATCCATATTTTTCAGCGGTTCGTCCATGAGGAAAATACGCGGCCGGCGCACCACCGCGCGCCCCATGGAGACCCGCTGGCGTTCCGCGCGGGTGAGCTGGGCGGGTTTCGCGTCCAGAAACTCGGTGAGCTCCAAAATATCTGCTGCTTGCGCCACTCGCGCGGCAATATCATCGGGGTCCGCCCCGGCTATTTTCAGGTGGAAGCCCATATTATCCGCGACCGTCATATGCGGATATAGGGCGTAATTCTGAAATACGATCACTACGTCGCGCATGGATGGCGGCAGCGCGGTGACATCTTCACCGTCCAGCAGTACCGCTCCGTAGTCCATATCCTCCAGCCCCGCAATCATGCGTAAAACCGTGGATTTACCGGAGCTGACCGGGCCGGTAAGCGCGAAAAATTCGCCGTCGTTGATATGGAGATTCACGTGGTCAACCGCTGGCGCAGGCGCATCGGGATAGTACAGTGTCGCGTTGACGAGTGACACAGAAGCCATGGGAATTCTCCATCAGTTACAGCGGTCGGCATTGACACGCTCATCAACTATTATGCCACGTCAGGAACTCGAATACGAGGGCGAACTCCGCGTAAAAAATGCGCCGGCCGGCACACTTCGGTATTTTTGAGGTATGCGGGAGGAAATTGGTGGCTATCGGCTGGTGCGGCGCATTGGCTTCGGCGGCATGTCCACGGTTTACGAGGCGGTGGATGGTGCCGGCACCCGCGTAGCCCTGAAACTCCTCCACCCGGCGGCCGTGGATGGGCCGGCCGGGCGCGAACGCCTCCGGCGCGAAGTTGCGATGTTGCAGCGGGTGCGCGGGCCCTATGTTGCCGAGGTACTCGATGCCGAAACGGATGAGGAGGATGCCTTTATCGTCACCCAGCTGGTGGAAGGTCCTACTCTCGCGGAGGATGTGCGTGTGGACGGTCCTTACCCGCCGGCGGAATTAGTGACGCTTGCCCGCCAGCTCCACGCCGCGGTTACGTCCGTGCATCGCCTCGGGGTGCTGCACCGCGATCTCAAACCGTCCAATGTCATGCTCGGCGCGAACGGCCCGGTCCTCATTGATTTCGGCATCGCGCAAACAGGCGGTGATAGCCGACTCACTATGTCCGGCGCGGTCACCCATACCCCCGGATATCTCGACCCGCGGGTGCTGCGCGGCCACGCCCCGGACGAAGCCGCTGACCTGTGGGCGCTCGCCGCGGTCATCGCTTTCGCCACCACCGGTCACGACCCGTATCCCGGCGCGAACCCGGCGGATATTATGCGTCGCGTCCTGGAGGGGGACGCGGACGTGACCGGCGCACCCCCGCGTATCGCCTACGCCCTGCGGGCCGCGCTCGCGGAGCCGGTGGAAGAACGCTGGGGGATTGACGCGGTGGTCGCGGCCCTCGCGGATCCGGTTTCATGGTACGACGACGCCGCTACCGCACCCCGCGCCTTGCCCGCCCAGATGGATGCAACCGTGCCGGCGGCCCTTCCCGGGGCGGCCGCGATGGAAGCAGAGACCACAGCGCTGGGTTATAACCCGGAACTGGGTCACAACCCCGAGCTGAGCAGTAATCCAACGCTGAGTCATAACCAGACGCCGAGCTATAACGCCACCGATAGCGTGCCCAGCGCTTTCCCGGAGATGTGGCCCCAGCCCATTTACGCCGGATCGGCCACTGCTCCCTATCCGCAGGCTGGGCCGGCCACCACCCCCTACCCCGTAGCTGCGCCGGGTCCCACCACGCCGGCCACCTTCAGTCCCGCTGCTGTTGAATCCCGGCCGGAAGCCGCCTCTTATCAGGGTGTCGCGCCACTGGAACCCGCGCCGCTCCCGCTATGGGCCCGCCTGCCGCGGCGCACCCCGATCCTCAGCTTCGTCCTGGGTGGCTTGCTGTGCGCGGTGGTGGCTGCCTGGCAGATCGCCGGGTACGTAGGTTATGCGCTTGTCACGGTGAGCTTGGTGTTTGCGGAGAGAAACGCAGCGCGGCTGCTGCGGCGTCGTGCAGAAGAAGGCGGGCCGTTCCGCGGCGAACACCTGGGGCAAATTCTGCGCGCTCCGCTCACCTTCGCAGAAAGTGCCCTCAGCGTGATTCCGTTGCACGGCATCGGGCTCCTCGCGGTCACGCTCGGCTACGTGGCGGGGCGGCTGGGCGGGCTTTCCGGGCCGGGCGCGGGCGCGGTGGCCGCTCTCGCTGGAGTGGGAATCTCCTGGCTCGGCCCGAGCGGGCGGGTAGCGCGGGGCGGCAGTGCTGTTGTCTTTGCGCGCCTAGCCCCAACGCGCCCCTACCGAGTTTTCTGGACCGTGCTGCTGCTGGCCGGCGCGGCCGGGATCGCGCTCCTGGCCCTTGGTGGGATGCTGGGCGTGCCCGCGGATACCCCGCTCGGCTTCGGGTACTACGGCGAACCTCTGGTAGCGATGGTCAAGGATCTGGTGGGCGGCGCGGGGCGCTAAACGGCCGGCGTGCCCGGTAGCGCGGCCCACCAAACTGACCGCGCGGGCAATGTCACCCGGCCGGCCCTCACTTTTCCCAGGGAAAGCGGCGATAATTGACATGTTAAAGTCAGGGTGAAAGGCGCAGTGGCCGGGTGGCCGCAGGCGCGTCGTCGTAACCGAGGAAAAGTGAATGGCACAGACTCAGAAGAATAACCGGCAAAGTTCCGCGGCGCAGCGGCGTGAAACCGCGCGCGCGGCGGCGGCCCGGCTCCAGGAACAGGAAAAGAAGCGGGCGCGGCGCAATCGCGCGCTCGCGGTTGTGGCGGCTGTTGTGGTGGTGGCGCTTATCGCGGCGGCCGTCTGGTTCATCCTCTCGAATAAGAAGGATGATGCGGGCGCTCCGGCCACGCAGGAAAGCTCCGCGGCCGCGTACCCGAGCGCTCCGGCCACACCGTTGGCTGAACGCCCCGCCCCGAAGGTTACCTCCCAGCTGCCGAAAAACGTGACCCCGGATGTGGGCGTGAGTGTGGGTAGTTCGCTGGCGGCCGGCACCGTGAACGAAGGCAAGCCGGTTGTTGATATTTACTTCGACTACCTGTGCGTGTGGTGCAACCGTCTGGAAACCGCCTACGCGGAGGAGCTCACCCAGCGCGCGAAGAACGGTGAGATTACGCTGGTTTACCACCCGCTCGTGGTGGAATCCCAGTACGAATTCTCGCACACCGCCTCGGCCTCCGCGCTGTGGGTGGCCGAGCATCGCCCCGATGTTTTCGCGGCCTACCACAACGAAATTTTCGCGATGACGGCCCCGCTCTTCGAAGCGAAGGAAAAGGTGCCGGTGCCGCAAACCGCGCAGCTGGCCGAACTCGGTAAGAAGGCCGGCCTCACCGATGCCGAAGCCGAGCAGATGATCGCGGACGTTTCCGTTGGGGACGGCAAGCCCGCCATGTATTCCGAGCTGCTGGGCCAGTCGCTCCAGCAGTTCAGCGCCGACGGCTTCACCGGCACCCCCACCGTGCTCCTCAACGGCAAGCAGGTGGCGGACTGGACCGACGGTAAGCTCACCGCCGCGCTCGACGCCCTCAAGTAGTGCCCTAGGCGCCGCGTGCCCTTGTGGTACGACGACGCCGCAGCGGGGCGGTCGCTTCGCGCCGCCCCGCTGGGGGCTCAGCTCTCGGGATCCCTATTTGTTCCAGAGGGGGGATTCTGGCATGATAAACTCTGGTTCCTTGTTCAGCAGGTGTGCTGGGCAAGAATTGCCTCCGTAGCTCAGTTGGTAGAGCAGCTGTCTTGTAAACAGCAGGTCACAGGTTCGAGTCCTGCCGGGGGCTCCACTACAACATATATTTCAGGAATGTACCGGGTGGTAACCATGGTGCTCGGAAAGCAAACGCGGGAGAAGGCTCGGTCTGATGACCGGCTTTCTCCCGCGTTGCGGTGATGGCGTGTTATACCGTGTGCTTGGCTCGGCTGCGCGTGGCCACCGGAATGCCTACGAGGAGCAAGGCCGCGGCGGCTGCAAGGCCGAAGGAGGTCGAGGCACCGGTGCGCTGCAGCCGGGGCTGGGTGCGCTTCTTCGTTACCTGCGGGCCTTCGGAGGGATTCTGGCCGGGGTTCTCACCGGTGGGGATTCCGGGGGTAGTGGCGCCAGGAGTTCCCGGTGCTCCGGGGTTGGGGCTACCCGGAGTGCTGGGCTGAGCGTCTGGGGTTTGACTACCCGGGGTACTCGGTGTGCTTGGCTGATTACCGGGCGTCTCCGGACCGCCCGGGGTTCCCGGGGCGGTGGGCTGGGTGCTAGGCGTGGCGGGGGTACCGGTATCAGATGTTCCGGGATTGTCGGGCTTCTTGTCCTCCGGTGTCGTCTTCTCGCAAATCTTCACGACTGCCGCTGCCTGGTCACAGCCATCTTCGTTGATGCCACTCAGGTAGTAGGTAACCGCAGGATTTGAGTGGAGTGCGAAGGTGGAGGAATAGTGATCATAAACCGACGCAGAACTTCCAATATCGGTACCGATAAGATCGGTGCGGCCCGATTCTCCGGTGACGATGCACTGGGGTGAGCCGGTCAGGCCTGCGGGGGTAGTGTGTCCGAGGAGGAACTTATTGGTGCCGGGATCGGTCAGTGAGTAAGCGGGTAAATCACCCGTACGGGCCCATGGATATTCCTGGAGATTCTGGCATCCCTCCTCATAGGAGCCGGGCCCACCGCGTTCTTGACTACACTTCCAGAGCTTGTTAGTTGCACGGATAGGAAGAACGGTCAGCTCTGATTGGACGGTGACATCTCCTTCGACCTTGATCGTGAAAACACCCGGCTCGTTAATGCCGAAGCTGTATTCGTCGTACATCTCCATATTTTTTACCGGCGCGCTATAGCCAAGATACGATGGTTCTTCACCTGCCTTTGCGGTGCTTGCCGGGGTACGCCATATCCCAAAGTTTGGATCGGTGAAATCGGTGGAAATAACTCCGCCGCTGTCCGGCGTTTCTAGCCAACCGGAGGAATCGCGCGTAACCTCAATAACGGGAATGTCTTGTTCCACGCTTCTTACGGGAATCGTAGTTGTTACGCGAAGATCAGAATTCTCCGCAACCTCCCAGGCACGATCCGGGACACTGGTGAGAGTGAATTTCACATTTTCCAGTACGGAGGGTACGAAAATGGAGGTGCCTCGTGTTGTTTGAATATGGTCAGAGGATAGAACTAGGGGAGTGGTCTGTACTGTATAGGTCACATGGGCGACGTCACCCACTTTCTCCACACAGGTATCGCCGCCCTGGCAGTTAACCGCGCCGCCAGTCAGGGAATTAATACCACGGCCCCACTGCATATCGGAGCCACTAACAGTGGTGGGTAGAAGCAAACCTATCCCGGCGAGCGCAACAGCAAGAGCGGCGCTCCCGAACGCTGCTATTGATTTCTTCATGTCTTATCCATTGGTTGCGTCCGTTAGTGTGGTGTATCTGTATCCCGCGGTGATCCTCGTGTCGGCATGCACAAAGGCGACCATCGCGGGTACCTTTCGAATCAACT
>NZ_KE150265.1 GCF_000411135.1 Actinotignum schaalii FB123-CNA-2
CCTGAGTCGTGCAACTTTAGTGACCCAGATTCTCTAGGATTTCTTGGGCTTGGGGTGGGATGGGATCACTGGAACGAATTTCGTGGCCTTGATAAAGGATGGTTTGTTCCTGGATCGGGCGTAGCGCGCGTACGAGCTTTTTAGTCGTGACCCCGGTTTTCTGGTAGAGATAACGGGAGATAGCCAAAGCCGCCATCACCACGGTCAGGTGCGCTTCGATTGCTTCACGTTTCCGGTGGAATATCGGCCTGGCTCGTAAATCCGATTTAGACATACGGAAAGACTGTTCCACGTGCCACAATTCGTGGTAGGAATCAACGATTTGCGTTGCCGGAGCTACCACGGCCGGGATATTAGTGACATAGCCTTTCAATCCTTCGAGTCTCCGGGCGCGTTCAAAGGCCACCTCATCGAAACTACAACCGTTACGAGTGGTTTTCACGAACCTGGGTTTACGCGCGGGCTTGACGCCTTCTATCGTCTCCATAGCACGCCGGCGTTGGGCTTCCAGGGTGAGTCCATCCCTGCGGGCTCGCCTTGCGGAGTACTGCCAGATAGCCCGCCAGGACTTGACCATAGTCTCATCCCACACAGGCTCGTCTTCCTTCAACTTGTCATTGACTTTCGTATTGGCATGCCTGGGCGTGACCGTGTCGATAATCTGCCCGTCAGTAAAAGACGCGCCATGCCAGTGGAAATGGGATTCCAGGTCGTAAGGTGCTTTGGTTTGCCTGGCCCCGACTATGAACCTGAACCCGGCTGCGTCTAATTCCTTGAGATTGTTGGCGCTGAGCATTCCGGCATCTGCTACCACCACGAAACTATCTAACCCGTGACGGGCTTGAAAGCCTTTCACGACTGGGAGAATGGTTTTAGTTTCGGCTTTGTTACCCTCAAAACAACCGATCTCCAAAGGAAACCCGCCACGGTCTACCAGCAAACCCACCACGATTTGAGGATCAACACGTCTTTCTTTCGAGTACCCGACTTTACGTAATCCCTCATTCGCGTCCCCGTCCTCGTCCTCGCGTTCAGCTTCGAAATACAAGGTAGTCACGTCATACAACACCAGTGATAAATCCCCGGATTTTGTGGCGTGGTCGAAACACGCCCGGGCGAGTTGGGATCGGTAGTCTTTATCCGCGCAACGACGCAGGGTAGTGAATATGGTACGCAAACTCGCGTGCTCAACCCCGAGCTCGTCGAGGATACGGATCGTGTCGGCTTTCGAGGCCGGTTCAACAATTCTGGCTAAAACCAACTGCTCGAATACGTTGTCTCTAATAGCCTGCTCGAAGCCCACTACCCGGTAGGCGTCCTGGAGGACTTGCCACAGTAGTGTTGATCGTTTAGCCAGGGTAGAAGCGCGTGGGCTAGCAGGGCTACCACTATCGAATAAGTCGAGTTTCAACTGGCCCGGGGACAGTTCTTGGCGGCCTTTCTCGAGTAATGCCGCCAGTGTGGCCTCGTCGTGTGCCGAGCCGAGGTGTTTGATAACCCGGTTTACCCGGCCTTGTTTTTCCACTATCTGCACGGCCGTGGCACCAGAGGCGGTTCTCACTTTACGTAGGAATGGCGCCATGATCCCAGTCTAGCTAAAACACCACCACCCTTTTAGTGACCCAAAACCACCAACCACAAGCCCCTGACCAGGCCAAACACTCGAGAAAACCCCAAAACCTCAAAAAGTTGCACGACTCAGG